>CAWIOI010000020.1:0-198993 GCA_963837575.1 uncultured Actinomycetota bacterium | reverse complement strand
AAACGTTGGGCGCTAGGTGTGGGGACCATTCCACGGTTTCTGTGCCGCAGCTAACGCATTAAGCGCCCCGCCTGGGGAGTACGGCCGCAAGGCTAAAACTCAAAGGAATTGACGGGGGCCCGCACAAGCGGCGGAGCATGTGGATTAATTCGATGCAACGCGAAGAACCTTACCTGGGTTTGACATGCACCAGACCCCTGCCGGAGCGGCTAGTTCCCTTGTGGTTGGTGTGCAGGTGGTGCATGGCTGTCGTCAGCTCGTGTCGTGAGATGTTGGGTTAAGTCCCGCAACGAGCGCCAACCCTCGTTCCATGTTGCCAGCGCGTGATGGCGGGGACTCATGGGAGACTGCCGGGGTCAACTCGGAGGAAGGTGGGGATGACGTCAAGTCATCATGCCCCTTATGTCCAGGGCTTCACACATGCTACAATGGCTCATACAGAGGGCTGCGAGACCGTGAGGTGGAGCGAATCCCTTAAAGTGGGTCTCAGTTCGGATCGGGGTCTGCAACTCGACCCCGTGAAGTCGGAGTCGCTAGTAATCGCAGATCAGCAATGCTGCGGTGAATACGTTCCCGGGCCTTGTACACACCGCCCGTCACGTCACGAAAGTTGGTAACACCCGAAGCCCATGGCCTAACCCGATTTGTTGGGGGGGAGTGGTCGAAGGTGGGACCGGCGATTGGGACGAAGTCGTAACAAGGTAGCCGTACCGGAAGGTGCGGCTGGATCACCTCCTTTCTAAGGAGCTTCCCCGTAGGGGGGGCGGACCCGCTGTTGTTTGCGGGCGGTTTCCTTTCTCGTTATTTCTGCATCTCACCGGCCTCTCGGCTCCTTGCACGGGGTGCAGAGTGAGGGGTGGAAGCTGGGCGAAATAAATCCGGCTCGTGAAGCGTAGTGTTGGGGTTCGGCATGCTGTTGGGTCCTGAGGAGACACCTGCCGTTGGTGTGGTTGGTGGGGTTTTCTTGGTGGGCCGTTCCCGGCCCGGACCGCCTAACGCATTCCCCTTTTTGTTGTCTTGATGGTTGTCGAGTTTTGATGCTGTTTGATGCTGGGGGTGGGTGTGGTGGTGGTTGTGGTGGGTGGGGGTGTGGTGGTGTGTTGAGTGTTGCATAGTGGATGCGAGCATCTTTGTTGTGTCTGGTTTTGTGGTTTGTTGTGGTGAAGTGTTGTAGGGCACAGGGTGGATGTCTGGGCATCAGGAGCCGATGAAGGACGTGGGAGGCCGCGATAGTCCTCGGGGAGTTGTCAACCGAGCTGTGATCCGAGGGTGTCCGAATGGGGTAACCCAGCACGTGTTATGACGTGTTACCAACACTTGAATGAAATAGGGTGTTGGGGGGAACGTGGGGAAGTGAAACATCTCAGTACCCGCAGGAAGAGAAAACAATTGTGATTCCGTGAGTAGTGGCGAGCGAAAGCGGATGGTGGCTAAACCGTGTTCGTGTGATACTCGGCAGGGGTTGCGGATGCGGGGTTGTGGGGTTGTGACGTGAGGGTTCTGCCGGATCTTCGACGACGGTGGTGTGGTGTTAGTGGAACGTTTCTGGGATGGGCGGCCGTAGTGGGTGAGAGCCCCGTACGCGAAAACATCACACCGGTTGTGGTTGCGATTCCCGAGTAGCAGCGCGCTCGTGGAATGTGCTGTGAATCTGCCGGGACCACCCGGTAAGCCTGAATACTCCCTGGTGACCGATAGCGGATAGTACCGTGAGGGAATGATGAAAAGTACCCCGGGAGGGGAGTGAAAGAGTACCTGAAACCGTGTGCCTACAAGCCGTCAGAGCCGATGCTTCCATTTTCTGCTTTCGGGTGGGGGTGGGGGTGGTGATGGCGTGCCTTTTGAAGAATGAGCCTGCGAGTCATGTTCCGTGGCGAGGTTAACCCGTGTGTGGGGTAGCCGTAGCGAAAGCGAGTCCGAAGAGGGCGTTGGTGCTGCAGCTGTGGTTGTGGTGCTGGGAGTCGCGGGGTGTGGACCCGAAGCGGAGTGATCTACCCATGGCCAGGGTGAAGCGGCTGTAAGAGGTCGTGGAGGCCCGAACCCACCGGGGTTGAAAACCCGGGGGATGAGTTGTGGGTAGGGGTGAAAGGCCAATCAGACTCCGTGATAGCTGGTTCTCCCCGAAATGCATTTAGGTGCAGCGTTGCGTGTGGGTGCCGGAGGTAGAGCACTGGATGGGCTAGGGGGCCGACAAGCTTACTGAACTCAACCAAACTCCGAATGCCGGTACTTTTTGCGTGGCAGTGAGACTGCGGGGGATAAGCTTCGTGGTCGAGAGGGAAACAGCCCAGATCGCCGGCTAAGGCCCCTAAGTGTGTGCTCAGTGGGAAAGGATGTGGGATCGCCGAGACAACCAGGAGGTTGGCTTAGAAGCAGCCACCCTTGAAAGAGTGCGTAATAGCTCACTGGTCAAGTGGTCCTGCGCCGACAATGTAGCGGGGCTCAAGCACACCGCCGAAGCCGCGGCAACACGTGTCCGACCTTGGTCGGGTGGTGTTGGGTAGGGGAGCGTCCTGCGTCCGGTGAAGCTCCGGGGTGACCCAGGGGTGGAGGGTGTGGGAGTGAGAATGCAGGCATGAGTAGCGAATGCAGAGTGAGAATCTCTGCCGCCGGATGACCAAGGGTTCCTGGGCCAGGTTGTTCCGCCCAGGGTGAGCCGGGACCTAAGGCGAGGCCGTCAGGCGTAGTCGATGGAGGACGGGTTGATATTCCCGTGCCCGTGGTGGTGCGTCCGTGTCGAGGCCGGTGATGCTGACCATCCGAACCCTGCTGTCTGCCCTTCGGGGTGGGGGTGGGGGGAGCGTGGGACCCGATCCGGTAGTAGGCAAGCGATGGGGTGACGCAGGAGGGTAGTCCCGCCAGGCGTTGGTTGTCCTGGTGTAAGCCCGTGGCCCGCCAGCCAGGTAAATCCGGGTGGCTGTCTTGGATGACGGGGGTGAGGGGTGATGCGTAGCCGTGTGTGGCGAAGTAGGGTGATCCCATGCTGTCGAGAAAAGCCTCTAGCGAGTCCCTTCGGGGACACGTGCCGTTATGGCCCGTACCCTAAACCGACACAGGTGGTCAGGTAGAGAATACCGAGGCGATCGAGTGAACTGTGGTCAAGGAACTCGGCAAAATACCTCCGTAACTTCGGGAGAAGGAGGACCACTGTCTCTGAAGCCCCGTTGCGGGCTGGGGGGTGGTGGTCGCAGAGACCAGGCCCAAGCGACTGTTTACTAAAAACACAGGTCCGTGCGAAGTCGTAAGACGAGGTATACGGACTGACGCCTGCCCGGTGCTGGAACGTTAAGAGGACCTGTCAGCCCTTCGGGGTGAAGCGGAGAATTGAAGCGCCAGTAAACGGCGGTGGTAACTATAACCATCCTAAGGTAGCGAAATTCCTTGTCGGGTAAGTTCCGACCTGCACGAATGGCGTAACGACTTGGGCGCTGTCTCGACCACAGACTCGGCGAAATTGCATTACGAGTAAAGATGCTCGTTACGCGCGGCAGGACGGAAAGACCCCGGGACCTTTACTACAGCTTGGTATTGGTGCTCGGTTCGGTTTGTGTAGGATAGGTGGGAGACTGGGAAGCGGCCACGCCAGTGGTTGTGGAGTCGTTGTTGAAATACCACTCTGGTCGGATGGGGTGTCTGAACCTCGGGCCCTGATCGGGTTCAGGGACAGTGCCTGGTGGGTAGTTTAACTGGGGCGGTTGCCTCCTAAAAGGTAACGGAGGCGCCCAAAGGTTCCCTCAGCCTGGTTGGCAATCAGGTGGTGAGTGTAAGTGCACAAGGGGGCTTGACTGTGAGACCGACGGGTCGAGCAGGGACGAAAGTCGGGACTAGTGATCCGGCATCTCCTGGTGGAAGGGGTGTCGCTCAACGGATAAAAGGTACCCCGGGGATAACAGGCTGATCTTGCCCAAGAGTCCATATCGACGGCATGGTTTGGCACCTCGATGTCGGCTCGTCGCATCCTGGGGCTGGAGTAGGTCCCAAGGGTTGGGCTGTTCGCCCATTAAAGCGGTACGCGAGCTGGGTTTAGAACGTCGTGAGACAGTTCGGTCCCTATCCGCCGTGCGCGTTGGAGACTTGAGGAAGGCTGTCCCTAGTACGAGAGGACCGGGACGGACGGACCTCTGGTGTGCCAGTTGTCCCGCCAGGGGCACGGCTGGTTGGCTATGTTCGGAAGGGATAACCGCTGAAGGCATCTAAGCGGGAAGCTCGTTCCAAGATGAGGTCTCCCACCCCCTATGTGGGGGTAAGGCCCCCTGGAGACGACGGGGTTGATAGGCCGGAGATGGAAGCATCGTGAGGTGTGGAGTTGACCGGTACTAATAGGCCGAGGACTTACCACAACACCTTCCATGAATGCTGGTCGTGACGTGTTGTTCGCATCCACTGTGTGACCCTGAGCACACCACCACATACGGTGGGGTCTCGAAATGGGTTGTTCAATTGGATAGTGTTGTCGGTGGTTTTGGCGGAGTGGGGAACGCCCGGTCCCATCCCGAACCCGGAAGCTAAGCCCTCCAGCGCCGATGGTACTGCACTCGACAGGGTGTGGGAGAGTAGGACACCGCCGACATCAAACCCGAAGATGATGAGGGGCCCACCACGGTGGGCCCCTCATTTTTGTTTGTGGTTGGGTGAGATTCGTGCTCGAGCTGGCGAATGATCCGGTCGCGTTGTGCGCGGCGTTGGTGGACGTGCCGAGTGCGTCCGGGGACGAGGCCGGGTTGGCCGATCTCGTCGAGGAGGCGTTCGGGCAGCAGGCGCCGCACTTGGAGGTGCTGCGCAGCGGCGACGCCGTCTTGGCGCGCACCCGGCTTGGACGGGAGCGCCGCGTGCTGCTCGCGGGGCATCTGGACACGGTCCCGGTGGCGGACAACGTGCCGAGCCGCCGTGACGGTGATCTGCTCTACGGCTGCGGCACGTCGGACATGAAGGCAGGCGACGCCGTCTTCGCGCACGTGGCGGCCACGGTGACGGCGCCGCGGCACGATCTCACGGTCGTGTTCTACGACTGTGAGGAGGTAGAGGCGGCCCGCAACGGGCTCGGCCGGATCGAGCGTGAGCATCGGGAGTGGCTGGACGCCGATCTCGCGCTCCTGGGCGAGCCGACCAGCGGCGCGGTCGAGGCGGGATGCCAAGGCACGTTGCGCGCGGAGGTCACGACGCGCGGGCGGCGGGCGCATTCGGCGCGGTCGTGGCTGGGGGTGAACGCCATCCACGCCGCGGGTGACGTCCTGGAGCGGCTGCGCGGCTACGCCGCCCGCGAGGTGGCCATCGACGGCTGCGTGTACCGGGAGGGGCTGCAGGCCGTGCGGATCGCGGGGGGCGTGGCGGGCAACGTGGTGCCCGACGGGTGCGTGGTGACGGTCAACTTCCGGTTCGCCCCGGACCGCGACGTCGCCGCGGCCGAGCAGCATGTGCGCGAGGTGTTCGACGGGTTCGACGTGGTGGTCACCGATCGCGCATCCGGAGCGCTTCCCGGCCTGCAATCCGCTGCGGCGCAGGAGTTCCTCACGGCGTCGGGTTCGGCGGCGACCGCGAAGTACGGCTGGACCGACGTCGCGCGCTTTGCCGCGCTGGGCATCCCGGCGCTCAACTACGGGCCGGGTGACCCGAACCTCGCGCACACGCGGGAGGAGCACGTCGACGTGCGGCGCATCGTGGACGCCGTCGATGTGCTGCGCCGCTTCCTGACCTGAGCCCGGCCGTCATTACGCTGGATGCATGAGTACGAACGGGGCGGATTCGCACCCCGAGGAGAAGCAGCGTGGACCGGTGGTACTCCGCCGCGAGCGCCGCAACGAAGCCACCACGACCGATGAGCGACTGCTGGACTCCCGCGGCCCGAGCGATTGGGTGCACACCGACCCGTGGCGGGTGCTGCGCATCCAGGCGGAGTTCGTGGAGGGCTTCGGCTCGCTGGCCGAGGTGCCGCGCGCGGTCACGGTCTTCGGGTCGGCCCGCACCCCCCGCGACCACCCCGAGTACGCCACGGGGCGGGCGTTGGGCGCAGCGCTGGCGGAGGCGGGCTACGCCGTGATCACCGGCGGCGGCCCGGGCGTCATGGAGGCCGCGAACCGGGGTTGCTCGGAGGCGGGCGGTTTCTCGATCGGGCTGGGCATCGAGCTGCCGTTCGAGCAGGGCCTCAACGACTGGGTCGATCTCGGCATCAACTTCCGCTACTTCTTCGCCCGCAAGACCATGTTCGTGAAGTACTCGCAGGCGTTCGTGTGCCTTCCCGGCGGCTTCGGCACGTTGGACGAGCTGTTCGAGGCGCTCACGCTGGTGCAGACGAAGAAGGTCACCAAGTTCCCGGTGGTGCTGTTGGGCAGCGACTACTGGGGCGGGCTCTACGACTGGATCGAGAAGACCGTCCTCGACGCGGGCAAGATCGGCGAGAAGGACATGCGGCTCCTGTACGTCACCGACGACGTCGACGATGCGGTGCGGGTGGTCCACGAGGCCTACCGGGCGTGGGAGGACGCGCACTAGTGGCGACCGCCGTGTGCGTCTACTGCGCGTCCGCCAACGGCATCGCGGAGCGGCACCTCACGCTCGCCGCCGCGGTCGGCAGCGGCGTCGCCGCGCGCGGCTGGACGCTCGTGTCCGGTGGCGGCAGCCGCTCGATGATGGGCGCGGTTGCCGCCGCGGCCCGGGCGGGTGGCGGCCGCACCGTGGGCGTCATCCCGCAGTCGATGGTCGAGCGCGAGTGGGCCGACCACGCGTCCGACGAGCTGCTCGTGGTGGACAGCATGCGGGAGCGCAAGGCCCAGATGGAGGCCCGCGCCGACGCGTTCCTCGCGCTGCCCGGTGGGCTCGGCACGTGCGAGGAGCTCTTCGAGATCTGGACGTCGGGCTATCTGCGGCTGCACGCCAAGCCGGTGGTGCTGCTGGACCCCGACGGGCATTGGGCGGGCCTGCTCGACTGGGTGCGCGACGTCGCGGCCCAGGGCTTCGTGGACCCCGCGGCGCTGCGGCGGCTCGTCGTCACCGCCGACGTGGACGCCGCGCTCGACGCTTGCGGCGCACCGGTCCCCGGGGACGGCAGCCTGCGGAGCAGGCGGGGTGGGTGACTACCGCATGATCCGATTCGGTGCGCGGGCGCCCGCGCAGGACCGGGCGCTGGTGATGGCGATCGTCAACCGCACTCCCGACTCGTTCTACGACCGGGGCGCCACGTTCGGCGACGGCGCCGCCATGGACCGGGTCGATGCGGCGGTGTCCGAGGGCGCCGACATCGTCGACATCGGCGGGGTGAAGGCGGGACCCGGTGCCGACGTCGACCTCGCCGAGGAGATCCGCCGCGTCGTGCCGTTCGTCGCCGCCGTGCGCGCCCGCCATCCCGACGTCGTGATCAGCGTGGACACCTGGCGCGCGCGGTCGGCCGGGCCGCCGTGGCCGAGGGCGCCGACCTGCTCAACGACACGTGGGCGGGCGCCGACCCGGGGCTGGGCGAAGTGGCCGCCGAGTTCGGCGTGGGCATCGTCTGCTCGCACACCGGCGGCGCGGTGCCGCGCAGGCGTCCGCACCGGGTGCGCTACGCCGACGTGGTGGCCGACGTGATCGCCGACCTCACCGCGCAGGCGGAACGCCTGGTGGCGCGCGGTGTGCCGCGGGAGGGCGATCCTCGTCGACCCGACGCACGACTTCGGCAAGAACACCTTCCACGGGCTCGCCCTGCTGCGCCGTTGCGACCAGCTGGTCGCGACGGGCTGGCCGGTGCTGATGGCGTTGTCCAACAAGGATTTCGTCGGCGAGACGCTCGGCGTCACGGAGGTCACCGACCGGCTGGAAGGCACGCTCGCGGCCACCGCGCTCGCCGCCGCGGCGGGCGCGCGGGTGTTTCGCGCCCACGAGGTGGCGGCTACCCGACGTACCGTGGAGATGGTCGCGTCGATCGTCGGCACCCGGGCACCCGCCCGCACGGTCCGCGCTCTGGCGTGAATCGCGCGGCAACGAGGCCGCTCCCACCGAACGTGAGGAGAGGCCCGTGGACGACGTCACCGAGCGCTGGTTCGCCCGCCGCACCTGGCAGGAGCCGCCGTGGACCGCGGCGGAGCTGGTCGCGGCCAAGCGCGGTCGGCGGGTGTCGGTCGTGTTGCCCGCGTTGGACGAGGAGGCGACGGTCGGCGCGATCGTCGCCGCGATCGTCCCGCTGACCCACGGCTCGACGCCGCTCGTGGACGAGCTGGTGGTCGTGGACTCCGGGTCGACGGACCGCACGATCGAAGTCGCGGCGGCCGCGGGCGCCCGGGTGGTGCGGCGCACCGACGTGGTGCCCGAGCTGGAGCCGTGGCCCGGCAAGGGCGAGGTGCTGTGGCGGGCGCTGGCCGCCACCACCGGCGACGTGCTGTGCTACCTCGACTCCGACCTGGTGGACTTCGATCCCGCGTTCGTGCCCGCGTTGCTGGGCCCGCTGCTCGTCGAGGACGGCGTGCATCTCGTGAAGGGGTTCTACCGGCGGCCGCTGCGGCTGGAGACGGCCGAGGTCGACACCGGCGGCGGCCGGGTCACGGAGCTGCTGGTGCGCCCGCTGCTCGCGGCGCTGCGGCCGGAGCTCGCGGGGGTGGTGCAGCCGTTGGGCGGGGAGTACGCGGGCAGCCGGGAGCTGCTGGAGTCGCTGCCGTTCGCGGCGGGGTACGGGGTGGAGATCGGCCTGCTGCTCGACACCCACGCCACCCGTGGCCTGGACGCGATCGCCCAGGTCAACCTGGGGGTGCGCAAGCACCGCAACCGCTCGCTGCTGCAGCTGGGGGTGATGGCGCGGCAGATCCTGGCGGCGGCGCTGCACCACTGCGGCGTGCCGGACGCCGGTGCGGGCCTCACCCAGTTCGTGCAGGTCGGGGGCGAGTGGCTGCCGTCGGCCACGCCCGTGGCGGTCGCCGAGCGGCCGCCGATGCGGGAGGTGCGGGTCCGGTAGCGGCGTCGGCCCGCGAACTGTCGGTGGGCCGTGGTGGGATGGGCACTGTGGGTACCGCGCTGCTCTACCTCCTCGTCGTCGCGATGGTGGCGGCGGCGTTCTTCGGCGTCGCCGCCCTGGTGTTCGGGCGCGGCGAGGAGCTCGCGCCGCTCGCGCCCGACGCCACCCCCACCCGGCTGCCGTCGCACGGCATCCGCGGCGACGACATCCGGGAGCTCCGCTTCCCGCAGGCGGTGCGCGGCTACCGGATGACCGAGGTGGACTGGGTGCTCGATCGCCTCGCGGAGGAGATCGAGCAGCTCACCCGGGAGCGCGACGAGCTCGCCGAGCGCGTCGAGCAGCACGAGGGGGCCCCGTGAGTCGCGTGGAGCTGACCGTGCCCGTCGACGTGAACGCCCCGGCCGAGGCGGTGTGGGAGACCGTCACCGACTGGCCGGGGCAGGGGGAGTGGATGCTCGGCACGCGGGTCGAGGTCGACGGCGGCGGCGAGGGTCGCCACCTCGGAGCCCGGCTGCGGGCCGTCACCGGGGTGGGCCCGCTCGGTTTCACCGACACGATGGAGATCGTCGAGTGGGAGCCGCCGCGGCGCTGCGTCGTGCGGCACACGGGCAAGGTCGTGCGCGGCGACGGCGTGTTCGAGGTGGTGCCGCTGGGCCCGGAGCGGGCGCGGTTCCTGTGGTCGGAGCTGCTCGACCTGCCGCTGGGCGTCGTCGGATCGGTCGGCTGGCGGGTCGTGGCGCCCGCGTTCCGGCTGGGGATCGCGCGCTCGCTCGCGGCGATGGCGCGGCGATGCGAGGCGGCGCACCGTGGCTGAGCGGCCGCGGTGCGGCTGGGCCACGTCGGCGCCCGAGTACGTCGCCTACCACGACGACGAGTGGGGCCGCCCGCTGCACGGGGTCACCGCGATGTTCGAGCGCATGGCGCTGGAGGGCTTCCAGTCGGGGCTGTCGTGGCTGATCATCCTGCGCAAGCGGCCCGCGTTCCGTGCCGCGTTCGCCGGGTTCGATCCGGCGGCCGTTGCCCGGTTCGACGAGGCCGACACAGCGAGGCTGCTCGCCGACGCGGGCATCGTCCGCAACCGGTTGAAGATCCAGGCGACCGTGGCCAACGCCCGCGCGGTGCTGGAGCTCGACACCCCGCTCGACGAGCTGCTCTGGTCGTTCGCCCCCGCCACGCACGCACGGCCCGCCACGTTGGCCGACGTGCCTGCCGTCAGCCCGGAGTCCACGGCGATGGCGAAGGAGCTGAAGCGCCGCGGGCTGCGCTTCGTCGGCCCCACCACGTGCTACGCCCTCATGCAGGCCGCAGGCATCGTCGACGACCATGTGCGGTCCTGTTGGCGCGCCGCCACCAACAGCTAGCCCAGCGTGACACGCCGCTCGGTTGATCGCTCCGATTACCTGCCGATCCGGTCGATGGGGAAAGATGGACGCAGGCGTCCCGCCGTGCGCTCCCCATTGCGCGCTTGCCACGGCTGGTACCGGTAAGAGAACGACGGAGGGAGCAGGAGATGGCCGCGATGAAGCCCCGGACCGGTGACGGTCCCCTTGAGGTGACCAAGGAGGGTCGGGGCATCGTGATGCGCGTACCGCTCGAAGGTGGTGGTCGCCTGGTCGTGGAGATGTCGGCCGAGGAGGCCAGCGACCTCGGCGACGCGCTGAAGGCCGCTGCCGGCTGACCGGGCCCAACGACGGCACCGACCCCGCGGGGCCGGTGCCGTCCGCTGTAGGGGGTCAGACCAGGCTGCGGTAGATCTCGACGGTGCGGGCCGCGGCCGTCTCCCACGCGAACTCCCGCTCCGCGCGCTCCCGCCCCGCCGTGCCCATCGCCTTCGCGCGGTCGGGGTCGGCGAGCAGTTCGTTGACGGCGGCGGCCAGGCCCGAGCGGAACTCGTCGACCGCGTTCTCGTCGAAGTGCACCAGCAGGCCGGTCCGGCCGTCGTCGACCACCTCCGGAATGCCCCCGACGTCCGACGCGACGACGGCCGTGCCGCACGCCATCGCCTCCAGGTTCACGATACCCAGCGGCTCGTAGACCGACGGGCAGACGAACACGGTGGACGCCGACAGCACCTGGCGCACGGACGTCGTCGGCAGCATCCCGCGCACCCACACGACCCCCGATCGTGCCGCCGACAGCGCGGCGACCGCCTTCTCCGTCTCCTCCGCGATCTCCGGGGTGTCCGGTGCGCCCGCGCACAGCACGATCTGCGCGTCCGGATCGATCTGGTGGGCCGCCGCGATGAGGTGCCCGACACCCTTCTGGCGGGTGATCCGCCCGACGAACACGACGCTGGGCCGATCGGGGTCGATCCCGTTGGCCACCACCGCGTCGCGGGCCGCGTCGGGGTGGTAGAAGTCGGTGTCGATGCCGTTGTGCACCACGTGCACCCGCGCCGGGTCGAGCGCGGGGTAGCAGTCGAGCACGTCGGCGCGCATGCCGTCGCTCACGGCGATCACGGCGTCGGCGGCCTCGTAGGCGGTCCGCTCGACCCACGACGAGAGCCGGTAGCCGCCGCCGAGCTGCTCGGCCTTCCACGGCCGGCGGGGCTCCAGGGAATGTGCGGTGACCACGTGCGGCACGCCGAACAGCATCTTGGCCAGGTGGCCCCCCATGTTGGCGTACCAGGTGTGGGAGTGGGCGACGTCGGCCTCGTCGAGGGCGTTGACCATCGCGAGGTTCACGCCCAGCGTCTGCAGAGCGAAGTTGGCGCCGGTCAGGCCCACCGGCACGGGATGCGCGTAGGCGTTGTCCCGGGGTTCGCCGAAGCAGTGGACGTCGACGTCGACGAGTGCGCGGAGCGCGGGGACGAGATGTTCGACGTGCACCCCCGCGCCGCCGTAGACGTCCGGGGGGTACTCACGGGTGAGCAGGCCGATGCGCACGATCAGCACCGTAGCCCTTTCGCTGCGCCGCGCCAGCCCGAAGTTCATCAGGTGGCGGTGGTCAGCGGCGTAAGCGGACACTAGGGTCGGCCCCGTGACTGGCGTCCGCATTTCACCCGCCTCGTCCCGTGGACTGACCGCCAACGTCCTGGGAATCGTCCTCGCGGGGGGTGAGGGCAAGCGACTCTGGCCACTCACGGCCGACCGCGCGAAGCCCGCGGTGCCGTTCGGCGGCAACTACCGGCTGATCGACTTCGTGCTCTCCAACCTCATCAACGCGGGGATGGATCGCATCTGCGTGCTCACGCAGTACAAGTCGCACAGCCTCGACCGCCACATCACCACGACCTGGCGGCTGTCGAGCCTGCTCGGGCAGTACATCACCACGGTGCCCGCGCAGCAGCGGCTCGGCCGTCGTTGGTACACCGGCAGCGCCGACGCGATCTTCCAGAGCCTCAACCTCGTCTACGACGAGATGCCCGACTACATCGTCGTGTTCGGCGCCGACCACGTGTACCGCATGGACCCGAGCCAGATGCTCAGGGCGCACATCGACAGCGGCGCGGGCGTCACCGTGGCCGGGATCCGGGTGCCGCGCGCCGAGGCGAAGGCGTTCGGCTGCATCGCCTCGGACGAGACCGGGCGGATCACCGAGTTCTTGGAGAAGCCGAGCGAGCCGCCGTCGGTGCCCGACGATCCCGAGGTCACGTTCGCCTCGATGGGCAACTACATCTTCACCACCGACGTGCTGCTCGACGCGCTCAAGGCCGACGCGGAAGACGGCGACTCCGACCACGACATGGGCGGCGACATCATCCCCCGGCTCGTCGCTGAGGGCGACGCGCACGTCTACGACTTCGCGGAGAACCAGGTGCCCGGCGCCACCGAGCGGGACGCGGGCTACTGGCGCGACGTCGGCACGATCGACGCCTACTACGAGGCGCACACCGACCTCGTGTCCGTGCACCCGATCTTCAACCTGTACAACCAGCGCTGGCCCATCCGCACGGCCATGGCGCCGCTGCCGCCCGCCAAGTTCGTGGAGGGCGGGATCGCGCAGGACTCGATCGTCGGTGCGGGCACCATCGTGTCCGGGGCGATCGTGCGCCGGTCGGTGATCAGCCCGAACGTGCGGATCGAGGCCGGTGCGGAGGTCTCCGATTCCGTGGTCATGCCGGGCGTGCGCGTGGGCCGTGGAGCCGTGGTGCGCGGTGCGATCCTGGACAAGAACGTCCAGATCCCCGACGGCGCGCTCGTCGGCGTCGACCTCGCGACGGACCGGGCGCGCTACACCGTCAGCCAGGGCGGCGTGGTCGTGCTCGGGAAGGGCACCACGGCCCAGTAGCCCCAGGAGCCTTCAAGATCGCCGGTCTCGGCGTCGGAGGTGCGCAGGCACACCCCACGCACCGAAACCGGCGATCACGGCCTCGAGATTCTCCGAACGGCCACGGGCCCGGGCCGGGATGTCGCATCCTCGGGCCGTGTTCGAGGAGCTCGTGGCCTGCCAGGACGGCGTGGTGTCGCTCGCCCAGGCCGCGGCGCACGGCTACTCCGCCGACCGCGTGCAGCGGCGCGTGCGCGAGGGCCGGTGGCGTCGGTTGCACCCGGGGGTCGTCCTCGTCGGCGGCCACCGCCTGACCGACGCGGCGAGGGTGCGGGCGGCCTGGCTGTGGGCGGGCGAACACGCGGCTGTCACCGGGCCCGCGGCGGCGTGCTGGCACGGCATGCTCGCCCGCCGCCTGACCGTCGTCGATGTGACCGTCCCCGCCGCGCTGAACCGCCGCGCGTGTCCCGGTGTGCGGTTCCGCCGCCGCGATCTGCCCAGCGAAGACCTCACGACCGTGCGCGGGGTGTGCGTCACGGGCCGCGGCCTGACGGCGCTGGAGGCTGCCGTGGCGCTGCCCGACGGGTCGGCGTTCCTCGACCGGGCGCTCCAGCACCATGTTCGCTTCGACGAGGTCTACCGCGCGTACTGCCGATCGGTGGGCGGCTGGAACTCAGCGGGCGACCTCCTGATCGCGGCGGCGGACCGGGCCGACTCCGTTGCCGAGCGGGTCGTCGTACGACTGCTCCGGGCGGCCGGGATCGGCGGGTGGGTGCTCGGCCACCCGCTCGGGCCCTACCGGATCGACGTCGCGTTCCCCGAGGCCAAGCTGGCGGTGGAGATCGATGGCTGGGCGTGGCACGTCGACCAGGACCGCTTCGCGAACGACCGCCGCAAGGGCAACGCGCTCGTCCGGGCGGGCTGGGTGGTGCTGCGGTTCACCTGGCACGACCTGACCAGATCGCCGCACTCGGTGATCGCGCAGATCGGTGCGGCCCTGGCCGCCGCAGCATGATCGCTGATCGTGGTGCGACGGGTGCGCAGGCGCACCTCCCGCACCATTTCCGGCGATCTCGGGTGGGTCAGGCCCGGATCGCGGCCAGCAGGCCCTCGCCCAGCGGCAGGAGGGTGGGCGCCAGCCGCTCGTCCTCGCGGACCTGGTGAGTGACCTCACGCAGCGCGAGCGTGGCCGGGTCGGCGGCGTCGGGGTCGAGCACGCCACCGCCGAGCACGCCGTGCAGCGCCACGACCCCGCCGGGGCGCAACAGGCGCAGCGCCTCGTCCAGGTAGCGAGGATGGTCGGCCGGGCTCGTGTCGACCAGCACCAGGTCGTAGCCGCCGTCGGTGAGCCTCGGCAGCACCTCCAGGCCCATGCCGTTGATCAGGCGGAGGCGGGACGGGCCGTATCCGGACGCGACGAAGGCGGCGCGGGCGATGCGCTGGTGCTCGGGATCGACGTCGATCGAGGTCAGCACGCCGTCCGGGCGCATGCCGCGGAGCAGCCACAGGCCGGACAGCCCCGTTCCGGTGCCCACCTCCACGACCGCGCGGGCCGTCACCGCGGCCGCGAGGAAGCGCAGTGCCGAGCCCACGCCCGCGGACACCGGCATGCACCCGAGCACGTCCGCCGCGGAGCGCGCGTCGGCCATCACGTCGTCCTCCGCGGGATAGGAATCGACGAGATCGGCGGTGTCCGGGCCGTTCATGGTCGCAGAGGCTACTGGTCGCCCCCCTGCGCCGCGCTTTCACAGGCACTTCTCAGACGGTTCTCACCCGTCGTTCACGGGTATCCGGCACCGTTGTCACCATCGGTCGGGGTCGTCGGCCGGTGCCGGGGCGGGAACGAGAGAAGCCCGATCGGCGTTATCGGAGGCGGTACGACCCGCCGCAGGAGGTGCCACCCCACGATGGCCGCAAGCCCCGCCCCGTCGACGACCTTGTCGGCCGAGCCGGTGCTGCCCGGAGACGGCGCGGAGTGGACCCCGCCGAGCTGGGACGAGGTCGTCCGGGAACACGCCGACCGGGTCTACCGGCTGGCGTACCGGCTCACCGGCAACCAGCACGACGCCGAAGACCTCACCCAGGAGACGTTCGTCCGGGTGTTCCGCTCGCTGTCGTCCTACAAGCCCGGCACCTTCGAGGGCTGGCTGCACCGCATCACCACCAACCTGTTCCTCGACATGGTCCGCCGCCGCGCGCGCATCCGGATGGAGGCGCTCCCGGAGGACTCCGACCGCATCGCGGGCCAGGGCCCGGAGCCCGAGCAGGTGTTCTCCGACACCCACCTCGACCCCGATGTTGCAGGAAGCGCTCGACGAGCTGCCCCCGGAGTTCCGCGCGGCCGTCGTGCTGTGCGACATCGAGGGATTGTCGTACGAGGAGATCGGCGCAACGCTCGGGGTGAAGCTGGGTACTGTACGAAGCAGGATCCACCGCGGACGCGCGGCGCTGCGCAGCTCCTTGGAGCGTCGTCGGGCCGCCGGAGTGGAACGAGAGTTGCAGGAGGTCACGGGGTGAGTGCAGGCGGGCGCCTCTTCTCGGTCCAGGTACCGGACTGGGGGCAGGACCACCTCTCGGCCGAGGCCGTCGCGGCGTACGTCGACGGCGAGCTCGCCGAGCGCCCGTTCGAGCGCGCCACCCGTCATCTCGCGGCGTGCCCGGAGTGCACCGCACAAGTCGCGGCCCAGGGGCAGGCCCGGGCCGCGCTGCGGGCGGCGCGCTGTCCCCGGTTGCCGTCGTCGCTGATGTCGACGCTGCGGTCGATCCCGCACCATGCCGAGCTGCCCGGCCCGCCCAACGGCCTCGCGATGAGCCCGGACGGCGAGCTGGTGTCATCCCTGGAGCCCGAGCCGCCACGTCCGGTGGTCGATCTCACCCCGCCCGCCGGGCTGGCCGCGACACCCGCGAAGGCCCGCCGGTCCCGCGTCGGGGCAGGCGCCGCGATCTCCGGGCTGGCGTTGGGCGCGCTCGCGATCGGCGCCGCCATCATGGCGGGCGACACGCCTGCCCCGTCCGGCTTCGGCGACCCGCCCTCGATCGACGCTCACCTGCAGCTTCCCGGCACGCCCTGATCCGGTACACCGACTTCACCACGCCTGAGGCACGCTGAGCGGCAAACCGCCCACCCGCCCAGGAGTGTCTGCCGCACATGACCGAGCACACGGCGGACCCCGACACGCAGGACGGCTCGGGCACCCGGCCCGAGCCGCCGCGGCTTGCTCCGCGTCCGCTGGAGCGGCCCGAGGTCGACGCGGAGGCCGCCGCGGCGTTCGGCCGTCCCCACGGGGTCGACGGCGCGTTCGCCGCGCCCGCCAACGGCGCAGCTCCGAACGGCGTCGCTCCCCACGCCGCGGCTTCCCACGGCGCGGCTCCCCAAGGCACAACTTCCGGCAGCCCGGCCCCAAATGGTGCAGCGCTGGGCGCCCCGACTTCACACGGCGCGGTTCCCGACGGCCCGGCTTCGCCCGGCGCGGTTCCCGACGGCCCGGCTTCGCCCGGCGCGGTTCCCGACGGCGCCGTTCCCAGCGGCGGCCCGGCTTCCCACGGCCCGGCTCCCCGGCCCGGTTCCCCACGGCCCGGTTTCCCACGGCCCGGTTTCCCACGGCCCGGTTTCCCACGGCCCGGTTCCACGGCCCGGCTTCCCACGGCGCGGCGCCCAACGGCGCTGTTCCGAGCGGCGTGGCTACCGTCCGTCGGGCGGCGAGACCCCAGGCCGCGCTCGCGACGGCCTACGGCCGCCCCGCCACGGACGCCGAGCCGTTGCAGCGCCCGCCCGGCCCGCCCCGCCCCGCCGATGCCGCCGAGTCCCCGTTCTGGGCCACGGGCGCGGCGGCTGACCCCTGGCGCAATCCCGAGAGCCCCGTGGGCCTCGGGCCGCCCGTCGACACCATCCGGCCGGACGCCCCCGCGGCGACTGTTCCCGGCGCGCGCCTGAGCCTGCGCGAAGTCCTCTTCGGCGGCCGCGTCCACCCCCGGGTGCTCGCCGCGCTCGCCGTCGTGGCCCTGCTCGTCGGCGCGGTCGGCGGCGTCGTGGGCAGGCTGACCGCCGAGGACGCGTCCCGGCTGACCTCGCCCGACCCCACGATCACGCAGGCCGTGGCGGCGAAGGAGCGCCCCGTGGGCTCGGTGGCCGACATCGCCCGCCGCACCGTGCCCGCCGTCGTGTCCGTGGAGGTCAAGGTCGGTGACCAGGGCGGCACCGGGTCGGGCGTCGTCGTCGACCCGGCGGGCTACGTGCTCACCAACAACCACGTCGTCGCCCCGGCCGCCGACAACACGGGCGCGGTGATCGCGGCGGTCTTCCACGACGGCACACGGGTGCCCGCCCGCATCGTCGGCCGGGATCCCAAGACGGACCTCGCCGTGCTGAAGGTGAACGTGGCCAACCCTGTCGTGGCCAGCATCGGCTCGTCGGGCGACCTCGCCGTGGGCGACAGCGTGATCGCCATCGGCTCGCCGCTCGGCCTCGCGGGCACCGTCACCACGGGCATCGTCAGCGCACTGCACCGCCCGGTGCGGCTGGACGGCACCGGCGACACCGTCGCCGTCATCGACGCCATCCAGACCGACGCCGCGATCAACCCCGGCAACTCCGGCGGCGCGCTCGTGGACGCCACCGGCGCCGTCGTCGGCATCAACACCGCCATCCGCAGCCTCGGGCAGACCCAGGGCGAGGGCGGCTCCATCGGCCTCGGCTTCGCCATCCCCATCGAGGCGGCCCGGGCCATCGCGGACGAGCTGATCCGCACCGGCTCCGTGTCGCACGCCGAGATCGGCATCAACGCCCGCTCGGTCAGCGATTCCGCCACCGACGGCGCCCAGGTGCAGAACGTGCAGGCGGGCGGGGCGGCCGCGGCGGCCGGGATCGTCGAGGGTGATGTCGTGGTGAAGGTCGGCGACCGCCCGATCGGCGGCGCGGACGAGCTGGTCGTCGCCGTTCGCGCGCACAACCCCGGCGACGTCGTGCCGGTGACGCTCGTGCGCGACAGCCGCACCCTCACCGTCTCGGTCACGCTCACCGCGGACTGACCCGGGTACAGTCGAGGCGTGTTCGACAGCGTGGGGTGGGGGGAGATCCTCGTCCTCATCGTGGCCGGGCTGTTCATCCTCGGGCCCGAGCGCCTCCCGAGCGCCGCGGCGTGGGTGGGCCGCTCGATCCGGCAGGTCCGCCAGTACGCCACCGGCGCCCGCGAGCAGCTGCGCAACGAGCTCGGCCCCGAGTTCGACGAGCTGCGCAAGCCCCTCGAGGAGCTGCGCGGTCTGCGCAACTTCAACCCGCGCATCGCCGCCACCCAGGCGCTGTTCGGCGACGGGCCCGACGTCAAGCCCAACGGCTTCGCGCCCGGCCCGAACGGCAGCGCGAACGGCGCTGCGAACGGCGCAGGCCCCGACCTCACCAAGCACACCGAGAAGCCGTCGCTGGCGAAGAACGAACGCCCTCCGATCGACGACGACGCCACGTGATCTTCAGGCCAGGTGCGGGCGGCGCCGATGCCAGTCGGTGGCCTGCTGGAACGCGTGGGCCAGCGCCAGCACCCGGCCGTCGGCGTGCCGTGGCCCGACGATCTGCAGTCCCACCGGCAGCCCGTTCGCCAGCCCGCACGGCACGCTCGCCGCGGGCTGCTGCGTCATGTTGAACGGGTAGGTGAACGGCGTCCACGACGTCCAGCGCTCCCGCGGCCAACCCGGCGGCACCTCGACGCCCGCTGCGAACGCCGTGATCGGCAGGGTGGGGGTGAGCAGCAGGTCGTAGCGCTCGTGGAACGCGCCCATCCGCACGCCCAGCTCGCCGCGCACCGCCATCGCACGCAGGTAGCCGACCGCGTCGACCCGCGCGCCCTCGGCGGCCACGTCCACCAGCCCGCGATCCATCCGGGCCTGCACGTTGGCGGTCAGCTGGGCCAACGACGCCGCGGCGCCCGTGAACCACAGGGTCTCGAACGCGGCGATCGGGTCGGCGAATCCGGGGTCGGCCTCCTCGACGCGCACCCCCAACGTCGCGAGCACGTCGACGGCGGACTCGAACGCCGCCGCGACCCCCGGGTCGACGTCGACGTAGCCCAGGGTCGGGCTCACCGCCACCCGCAGGCCCGACGACCGGAGGCTCAAGCGCGTCCATGGTCGCCGCGGCGGGGGCGAGCGCCCAGGCGTCGCGTGGGTCGGCCCCGGACACGACGTCGAGCAGGAGCGCCGCGTCGATCGCCGACCGGGCCATCGGCCCGACGTGGGACAGCACGCCGAACGGGCTCGCCGGGTAGATCGGCACGCGGCCCCACGTCGGCTTGAGCGTGGTGATGCCGCAGAAGGCCGCCGGGATGCGCACCGAGCCGCCGCCGTCGGTGCCCAGCGTGAGCGGCGCCATGCCCAGCGCGACGGCCGCCGCGCTGCCGCCCGACGAGCCGCCGGACGTGCGCGTCGGGTCCCACGGGTTGCCCGTGACCCCGGTGCGCGGCGCGTCGGTGACGCCCTTCCAGCCCAGCTCCGGTGTGGTGGTCTTGCCGACGAGCACGCCGCCCTGCTCGCGGACCCGCGCGACGGCGGGCGCGTCGACGTCCCAGGGCCCGTCGGGGTCGATGGAGTACGAGCCGCGCAGTGTGGGCCAGTCGCGGGTGAGCAGCAGGTCCTTGATCGACACCGGCACGCCGTCCAGCGCCCCGCACGGCTCACCGCGGGCCCAACGGGCCTCGGACGCCCGGGCTGACTTCACCGCCGCGGCCTCGTCGACCAGGCAGAACGCGTTGACGCGGGGGTCCAGCCGGGCGATCCGGGCCAACACCGCGGTGGTCGCTTCGACGGGCGACAGCGTGCGGGCGCGGTAGGCGGCGAGCAGCTCGACGGCGTCGAGGTCGGCCGGGTCCACAGGGCCTCCAGGGGTCGTGCGCGGTAACGAGTGCCCTGGCACTCGTTACCGCGCACGGGGGTCAGGCGGGGGTGATGTTCAGACTGCGGCCGGCCAGGCCACGGGCCCGTACGGCGAGCCGGTCGGCGATGCGCCGCAGCTCCGTGGCCGCGGGGCTGTCCGGCTCGGCCAGCACGATGGGCGTGCCCCCGTCGCCGCACTCGCGCAGCCGGGTCTCCAGCGGAACCTGGCCCAGCAGCGGGACGGGCGCGCCGAGCACGGTCGACAGCGAGTCGGCCACCGCCTGCCCGCCGCCGGACCCGAACACCTCCATCCGGCTGCCGTCGGGGAGCTCCATCCAGGACATGTTCTCCACCACGCCCGCGAGGCGCTGACGGGTCTGCAGCGCGATCGACCCGGCGCGCTCGGCCACCTCGGCCGCCGCGGTCTGCGGCGTGGTCACCACGAGCAGCTCCGCGTTCGGGACGAGCTGCGCGCTGGAGATCGCGATGTCGCCCGTGCCGGGCGGGAGGTCGAGCAGCAGAACGTCGAGGTCGCCCCAGTACACGTCGGCCAGGAACTGCTGCAGCGCCCGGTGCAGCATCGGCCCGCGCCAGACCACGGCGTCGTTGCCCGGCGTGAACATCCCGATCGAGATCACCTTCACGCCGTGCGCCTGCGGCGGCATGATCATGTCCTCGACCTTGGTGGGCCGGTCGGCGGTGCCGAGCATGCGCGGCACCGAGTGGCCGTAGATGTCGGCGTCGACCACGCCCACCGAGAGCCCGCGCGCGGCCATCGCGGCCGCCAGGTTCACCGTGACCGACGACTTGCCGACCCCGCCCTTGCCCGACGCCACGCAGTACACCCGGGTGAGCGAGCCCGGCAGCGCGAACGGGATCACCGGCTCCGCCGCATCGCCGCGCAGGTTGCGGCGCAACGCGGTGCGCTGCTCGTCGCTCATCACGTCCAGCTCGACGCGCACCCCGTTGATCCCGGGCACCTTCTCGACGGCCGTCGTGACCCGCTTCGTGATCGTCTCGCGCATCGGGCAGCCCGCGACGGTGAGGTAGACGCCGACGTGCGCGATCCCGTCGGGCCCCACACTGACGCCCTTCACCATGCCGAGCTCGGTGATCGGCTTGTGGATCTCGGGGTCGTCGACGTCCGCGAGCGCCGCGTGCACGGCCTCTTCGACGGTGGTGGTGCTCATGGCCCAACTCTACGTCCGTGCCGCTCACTCGCGACGCGCCTAGGATGTCGCCGGTGACCGATCTCGCGGCCGGGGGGCCGAGCAAGACCGCGGCGGCCAAGCGGCGGCTCAGCCGCGAGGAGCTGGCGTCCTGGCGGGCATTTCTGCGCGCGCACGCGGTGATCACCCGCGCGTTGGAGGTCGAGCTCGTCGCCGAGCAGGCGCTGTCGCTCGCCGCCTACGACGTGCTCGTCCAGTTGGTGGAGGCCCCGCAGCACCAGCTGCGGATGACGGAGCTGGCCGACGCGGTGCTGCTGTCGCGCTCCGGCGTCACCCGGCTGGTCGACCGGCTGGAGCGCACCGGGCTCGTGTCCCGCTGCCCGGTGGAGCACGACGGGCGCGGCGTGGCCGCCCGGATCACCGACGCGGGGTTCGCCCGGCTCAAGCAGGCGTCGCGCACGCACCTCGCGGGCGTGGCGCGACACTTCGCCGACCGCCTCGACGCCGACGACCTCGCCACGCTCCAGCGGATCAGCCGTCGACTGGTCGAATGACCGCCTCGCGTTCGGAGAGGAGCCGGTCGCACAGCTTGTCGAGCTCGCCGCGCAGGTAGTCGCGCGTCACGGTCTCGCCGACCGCGAGCCGCAGGGCCGCGAGCTCGCGCGCCAGGTACTCGGTGTCGGCCTTGGTGCGCTCGGCCCGGGCCCGGTCCTCCTCCAGCGAAACGCGGTCGCGGTCGTCCTGTCGGTTCTGCGCCAGCAGGATCAGCGGCGCGGCGTACGCGGCCTGCGTCGAGAACGCCAGGTTCAGGAGGATGAACGGGTAGGGGTCCCACTGCCAGGCCACGGCCAGGGTGTTGAGCGCGATCCACACGACCACGAGGACGGTCTGGATGCCCAGGTAGCGGCCGGTCCCCAGGAAGCGCGCCACGCGTTCGGAGAGCCGGGCGAACGTGTCCGGGTCGATGTCGAGCCTGCGGCGGGAGACCAGCGGCTGGTCCAAGCGCCGCCGCGCCGTGATCTCAGGCATCCGCGGTCTCCTGTCCGTTGTCGCTCAGGTGGTCGCGCCAGTCCGCGGGGAGCATGTGGTCGAGCAGGTCGTCGACGGTGACCGCCCCGAGCAGGTGCTCCCCGGTGTCCACGACGGGGCCCGCCACGAGGTTGTACGCGGCGAAGTAGCGGGTGAGTTCCGGCATCGTCGCCTCGGGGTGCAAGGTCGCCAGGTCGGTGTCGACGATGCCCGCCACCAGGTCGAACGGGGCCTCGCGGAGCAGTCGCTGGGCGTGCACGCAGCCGAGGTAGCGCCCGGTCGGCGTGCTCGAGGGCGGGCGGCAGACGAAGACCATGCTCGCCAATGCGGGCGGGATGTCCGGGTTGCGGATGCGGGCCAGCGCCTCGGCCACCGTGGCGTCGGGGCGCAGGACGATCGGCTCCGGCGTCATGAGCCCGCCCGCCGTGTCCGAGGCGTAGCGCAACAGCCGCCGCACCGGTGCGGACTCGCCGGGCTCCATCAGCGCGAGCAGCCGGTCGGCGTCGGCGGCGGGCAGCTCTTTGAGCAGGTCGGCCGCGTCGTCGGGGTCCATCGCCTCCAGCACGTCCGCGGCCCGGTCGGGGCCCACGTGCGCCACCAGCGCGCGTTGGTCGGCCTCCGACAGCTCCTCGAAGACGTCGGCGAGCCGCTCGTCGTCCAGCGCGTCGACCACCTCGTGGCGGCGCTTCTCCGGCAGCTCGGCCAGCGTCGAGGCGACGTCGGCGGGTCGCAGCGTCTCCAACACGGCGAGCAGCCCGGCCGTGCCCTGCCGATCGGTGAGCGTGAGCCCGGTGACCGCGTTCCACGCCACGATCTGCGCCTGCCCACGCCGGGCCAGCCTGCCCCGGCGCTCCCGCACCGCGAGCCTGCTCACCACCCAGTCGCGGGCGCGGGTGGGCTCCACCGCGGCGTCGACGACCACGGCGTCGACGCCGGAGTCGGCCAGCCGTACCGGCGCGTCGATCAGCTGGCCGACGACGAGCACCTCGTTGGGGCGCTGCACGAACCGGCGCAGGCTCACCGATCCGGTGGCGAGCGTGACGGCGCCGGGGTCGATCGTGGTGACCCGCAGCATCGGCACGAAGATCCGCCGCCGCGTCACCATCTCGACGACCATGCCGAGCACCCGCGGCGGGTTCGCGTCGACCCGCAGGCCCGCCACGAGGTCGCGCATCCGCCCGATCCGCTCGCCGTCGGGCCCGTAGACGGGCAGCCCGACGAGCCGCGCCACGAAAACGCGATCCGTTCCCACGTCAGAAGCGTAGTCGGGCGCCGTGGTCGGTGAGCGTGAGCGCCGCCCGGCGAGCCCGGGGGCGCGCGCAAGCCCGGAAAAGCGGCTCAGCTCACTCGTTCACGTGGGCGTATCCGTGTCAGCATCATCACCATCCGATCCGGAGGAGTCGCAGAACAATGAGGGGACGATGACGACCCGCACCCGCGCCCGCCGCTCCTGTCTTGCCGTGCCGGGGTCGAGCCAGAAGTTCATCGACAAGGCTCGCACGCTCCCGGCCGACCAGGTGTTCCTGGACCTGGAGGACGCCTGCGCGCCGCTGGCCAAGCCGGGGGCGCGCAAGACGATCGTCGCGGCGCTCAACGAGGGCGGCTGGGGCGACAAGATCCGGGTGGTGCGCGTCAACGACTGGACCACCGAGTGGACCTACCGCGACGTCACCGAGGTCGTCGAGGGCGCGGGCGCCAACCTCGACGCGCTCATGCTGCCGAAGGTGCAGACCGCCGAGCAGGTGATCGCACTGGATCTGCTGATGACGCAGATCGAGAAGACGATGGGGTACGAGGTCGGCAAGATCGGCATCGAGGCCCAGATCGAGAACGCGTTGGGGCTCATCAACGTCAACGCGATCGCCACGGCGTCCCCGCGCGTCGAGACGATCATCTTCGGCCCGGCCGACTTCATGGCGTCGATCAACATGAAGTCGCTGGTCGTGGGGGAGCAGCCGCCCGGCTACGACGTGGGGGACGCCTACCACCACATCCTCATGTCGATCCTCATGGCCGCCCGCGCGCACGACAAGCAGGCCGTCGACG
Organism: uncultured Actinomycetota bacterium; assembly: GCA_963837575.1. GTDB lineage: Bacteria > Actinomycetota > Actinomycetes > Mycobacteriales > Pseudonocardiaceae > Pseudonocardia. The sequence goes on along the minus strand of CAWIOI010000020.1, from coordinate 174,762 downwards.
GGCCCTACCTGCAGATCAAGGACGTCGACGGGTTCCGCCGGGTGGCGGGGCGCTCGGCGGCGCTGGGCTTCGACGGCAAGTGGGTGCTGCACCCCGGCCAGATCGACGCGGCCAACGAGACCTTCAGCCCGTCGCAGGCCGACTACGACCACTCCGAGAACATCCTCGACGCGTACGAGTGGTGCACCTCGGAGGCGGGCGGCAAGAAGGGCTCGGCCATGCTCGGCGACGAGATGATCGACGAGGCGAGCCGCAAGATGGCGCTGGTGATCGCGGGCAAGGGGCGCGCGGCGGGGATGCAGCGCAGCGACCGCTGGTCGCCCCCCGAGTCCTGAGGGAGAGAAGCCATGGCCCGTCTCGCGCAGACCGCCGGTCTCACGGACATCCAGGAAGAGATCCTGGCGACCGTCAAGACGTTCGTGGACAAGGAGATCCTGCCGCACGCCACGGCGTTGGAGCACGCCGACGCCTACCCGCAGGACATCGTCGACGGGATGAAGGAGATGGGCCTTTTCGGGCTCACGATCCCGGAGGAGTACGGCGGCCTTGGCGAGTCGCTGCTGACCTACGCGCTGGTCGTCGAGCAGATCGCGCGCGGGTGGATGAGCGTCTCCGGGGTGATCAACACCCACTTCATCGTCGCGTACATGATCACCCAGCACGGCACGGAGGAGCAGAAGCAGCGCTACCTGCCGCAGATGGCGTTGGGGGAGACGCGGGGGTCGTTCTCGATGTCCGAGCCCGACCTCGGCTCGGACGTCGCCGCGATCAAGACCAAGGCCGTGACGGACGGGGATGACTTCGTCCTCGACGGGGCGAAGATGTGGCTCACCAACGGCGGCACCTCCAACCTGACCGCCGTGCTGGTGCGCACCGACGAGGGCGCGGAGAAGCCGTATCAGAACCTCACGTGCTTCCTGGTCGAGAAGCCCGTCGGCTACGGCGAGGTCGCGCCCGGCCTCGTCATCCCCGGGAAGATCGACAAGATGGGGTACAAGGGCGTGGACACCACGGAGATGGTGTTCAAGGGCTTCCGGGTGCCCGCCGAGCAGATCCTGGGCGGCAAGCGCGGGGGCGGGTTCGCGCAGATGATGGACGGCGTCGAGGTCGGGCGGGTGAACGTGGCCGCGCGGGCGTGCGGGATCTCGATCCGGGCGTTCGAGCTGGCGGTGGAGTACGCGCAGCAGCGCTCGACGTTCGGCAAGCCGATCGCTGCGCACCAGGCGATCGCGTTCAAGCTGGCGGAGATGGCCACGAAGGTCGAGGCCGCGCACCTGATGATGGTCAACGCGGCGCGGTTGAAGGACTCCGGCGAGCGCAACGACGTCGAGGCGGGCATGGCCAAGTACCTGGCCAGCGAGTACTGCGCGGAGGTCACGCAGGAGTCGTTCCGCATCCACGGCGGCTACGGCTACTCGAAGGAGTACGAGATCGAGCGGCTCATGCGGGAGGCGCCGTTCCTGCTGATCGGTGAGGGCACCAGCGAGATCCAGAAGACGATCATCAGCCGGGGGCTGCTGCGCGACTACCGGTCCAGGTGAATTACGGGCACTTCGCGGCGGGTTGAACCGTTGACGGATTGATGACGCTCGCGTAAGGAGACCCCGTGACCACCCCGTTCGGTGGGTCCGCACGTTCCGTGCCCGGCCTGCCCAACCTGCCGACGCCGCCCACCGGATGGCCCGTCGGGTCGTACGCCACCTACGAGGAGGCGCAGCGCGCCGTCGACCATCTGGCCGACTCCGACTTCACCGTCCGCGATGTGACGATCGTCGGCGTCGACCTCATGCTGGTCGAGCGGGTGATCGGACGGTTGACGTGGGGGCGCGTCATCGCCTCGGGGGCGGCGTCCGGCGCGTGGTTCGGGCTGTTCATCGGCCTTCTGCTGAGCTTCTTCTCCCAGGGCCCGGGGCTGGGAGCGATCCTCACGAGCCTCGTCTCCGGCATCGTGTTCTTCGCCGTGTTCGCGGCCGTCGGCTACGGCGCCACCCGCGGGCGGCGGGACTTCACGTCCCAGAGCCAGATGGTGGCGGGCCGCTACGACGTGCTGTGCCAGCCGCGCAGCGCGGAGAAGGCGCGGGAGCTGCTGGCCAAGCTCGCGATGGGCACGGGCGGGGCGACCACCACCGCCGAGTGAGCCTGCCCGTGCGCGGTAACGAGTGCTCCAGCACTCGTTACCGCGCACGGGGTCAGTGGTCGCCGTCGCGCGTCGCCCGCAGTCGCTCGACCACCTCGTCGTCCCAGCGGTGCGTGCGCATCAGCCGGTAGCGCTGGCAGGCGAGGTCGAGGTAGGCCTCGGCGTCGGTGCGCTCGCCCACGAGGTCGGCCGCGTGCAGCATCCGCACCACGGGCTGGAACTCCTCGGCGTACCAGCGCCGGGCCACCGTGGCGCGGTCGAGGTAGCGGTCCTCCTGCTGCATCAGGCGGAAGCCCCACGCCTCCACGGTCTCGCTCAGCACCGCGTACGACCACGGCGAGCACACGAGGATCGTGCACAGCGCCGGGCCCGGCAGCGGCACGCGGTCCAGGAACACCCGGCGCAGGTCCTTGGCGATGAGGTCGCCGCGGTGCGCGATGCCGGTGGCGTCCACCTTCGTCAGCACCTCGGTGACGTAGGCGTCGATCGTCCGCAGCCGCAAGGCGATGGCGACGGACACCCGGTGGTGGCCGTCCTGCACGAAGTACAGCTCGCCGATCCGGAAGACGTCGATCGGCGGCAGGCCCTCGCCCTCGCGCAGCACCCGGTCCAGCCGCTCCCAGCGCTCGCGCGACACCCGTGACCTGGGGCGGAACCAGCGGTCGAAGTCGGCGGCCCGGTTGACGCTGCCGACGATCGCGTCCAGCGGGATCGCCTGCAGCCCGAGCGGGCGTTCGCCCAGGTAGCCGAGCGCGGCGATGACCTCGTCGAAGGGCAGCACCTCCGACACGTCGTCGGGCTCGCGGCGCAGACGGGCGGCGAGTTGGGAGAGCACCTGGCGACGGCGTTGCCGCTGGAAGTCGCTCTGCGCGTCGGCGTGCGGATATCCGGTGTCGACCATCGCTCTCGTCACAGCTCCATCGTCCGCCGCCCGACGACGTTGACGATCCGCGTATCCCCGAGCACGCGGTCCGGCACGGGCTGGCCGTAGGGGTGGATGTGGCCGTGCAGCAGGAGCCGCGGCCGCAGCGCCGCCACAACCTCGTGCAGGCACTCGAATCCGTGGTGGGGCGCGTCGTCGCGATCTCCCAGCTTACGCGGAGGCGCATGGGTGAGGACGACGTCCACGGGCCGTCCGTCACGGCGGGTCCGTCGACGGGCCGCCCGCACCACCGCCCGGGCGCGGCGGGTCTGCTCACGCTGGGTCCACTGGTTGGGCCCCAGGCGGTAGCGCACGCAGCCGCCCAGGCCCACGAACCGGACCCCCGCGACGTCGACGACCTGGCCGTCGGCGTCGTCGAAGCCCGCGGGCCCCGGCCACGACGCGGGCAGCCCGTCGCGGAACCAGATGCCGCGCCGCTCCCGGAACCCGGTGAGGTCCGGGTCGTGGTTGCCGGGCACCAGCACGCCGGGACATCCGAGCCGGTCGGCGAGATCGGCCAGGTAGTCGAAGTCCAGATCGCCCGCCGAGACGATGAGGTCGATGCCGTTCGGCCGCGCTCCCGCCTGCAGACCGCGGTCCTCCTCGTCGCTCACGACCAGGGCGGTCACCACGGGGCCGAGCCTACGGGCGTCGCGCGGGGGAATGCGCGAGGATGCCTGGCGTGAGCCCCGCGAAGCCCGAGCCCGGCCGGATCGGCCCCTCGAACGTGGCGCGCGCGTTCGACGAGCATGCCCGCAGCTACGATCGGCTCGTCGGCGCCAACCGCACCTACCACGAGCACCTGCGACTGACCGCGCGCCGCATGGGGTTGCGCGACCGTGGCGCGGGCCTGCGGCTCCTGGATTTGGGTTGTGGCACCGGCGCGTCGACGCAGGCGCTCCTGGACGCTGCGCCGGAGGCCGAGATCATCGGGGTGGACGCGTCGAGCGAGATGCTGTCGATCGCCCGCGCGAAGACCTGGCCGCCGGGGGTGCGGTTCGTGCACGCGAACGTCGACGAGCTGGCGAGCGTCGGGGTCACCGGTCTCTACGACGGCATCCTCGCCGCGTACCTGATGCGCAACCTCGCCGAGCCGAACGCGGCCCTGCGGGCGTTCCACGCGCTGCTCAAGCCCGGCGCCCCGCTGGCGGTGCACGAGTACTCGGTGGCCGACTCCGCCCGCAGCAAGCTGATCTGGACCGCCGTCTGCTGGGGTGTGATCATCCCGATGGGCAAGCTCCGCTCGGGCTCCGCCGACCTGTACCGCTACCTGTGGCGCAGCGTGCTGGACTTCGACGGCGTCGAGGCGTTCACCACGCGGATGCACGCCACCGGGTTCGTCGACGTACGGGTGCAGACGTTCCCCGGGTGGCAGCAGCACGTCGTGCACACGTTCCTCGGCAAGCGCGCGGAGGAGCCGTCGACGCCGCCGTTGGGCCTGCGGAAGGTCATTCCGCCCGCGGAGTAGTCCGCACGGCGTGGCGCCGCTCGGCGTAGGCGATGTCGTCACGCCAGAGCCGGGCGGCGGCGTGGGCGACCAGGGGCCGCACCGCGCCCGCGACCCGCCGGGTCAGCGCGAAGCCGGGGCGGTCGGAGTAGGCCACCACGGCCTCGATCACCGCCGTGCGGGGTCGGCCCGCGGCGTCGGGGCGCAACGGGGTGGCGTGGGTCTCGACGACGGAGCCGGTGCCCTCGCCGTCGACGATCTCCATGGTGACCGTGCGGGGGTCGGGGCAGCTGAACGCGGCGTGCACGGGCACGCCCAGGCGTCGGCCGAGGGTGAATGTCACCTCGACGAGAAAGCGGTCTTCGGCGGGTGGGCAGTCGAGCGGCGGGGCGGAGAGCACCTTGAGCGCGGTGAACGAGTAGGGGTGCAGCCACGCGCCGTGCCAGGGGTCGAGCCGGTTGGCGACGACGTCCTCCGGCTCGCAGTGGCCGATCACCGTGGCGACGGCGTCGAAGGCGGCGTCCGCGGGCGGGCGCGGGCCGAGGACGGGCGCGTCGGTGAGCGGCCCGTCCGCGAGGTCGTCGAGGCGCACCCAGGCCAGCACGCCGTCGTCGAACGCGGGCAGCGTGCGCCAGCCCGGCCGCCCGGCGGGCCCGAGGGCGAGCCCGTGCCAGCGGCAGACCAGCCTGCCGTCGTGCACCGGGGCGTCACAGAGCGCGGCGCCCAGGTGCGGGCAGGCGCCGGGCCCGACGGCGAGCGTGCCGTCGGTGGTGCGCCACGCCACCAGCTCCCGGCCCGCGACCGTGCGCCCGAACGCCCGCCCGGGACGCACCTCGCGGCTCGCCGCCATCACGAACCAGCCCCCCGACGGCCGCGCGAGGGCCCGGTGCAGCGCGGCCCGGATCAGTCCGGGTTTGGCGGCGGCCCACGTGGGCGGCTGGTCGGCCCAGGCCGGGCGGCGCAGGCGGCGGAGCGGGTTGATCCGGCGGTCGTTCACATCACCCAGGGTAGGGTGATCCGCGCTTTCCGACCGGGCGTCACCCGGCCCGAACCGACCCGTTGGACCGCCATGAGCATCGGAACCGCCGTCCGGGCCCGTCTCGGCCGCTTCGAGCAGCCTGCCGCCGAGGCCTACCGGGCGCTGTTCATCAACCTCGACGACCTCGCGCGGCAGGTCGGCGCGGCCGTGCCGGGCGCCGCCCGGATCCTGGAGATCGGCTGCGGCGACGGCTCGGTCGCCGACCGGGTCGCCCGCACCCATCCACACGCGCGCTACCTGGGCATCGACGTCAGCGCCGCCCCCGGCCGCCGCTACACCGGGCCGCCGGACCGGGCGACGTTCGCCACGATGACCTCGGCCGAGCTGCGCGCGACCGACCCCGCGCCGTTCGACCTGGTCCTCGTCGTGGACGTGCTGCACCACGTGCACGACCACCGCGACCGCGCGGCGTTGCTCGCCGACGCCGTCGCGCTGCTCGCCCCGGGCGGCACCCTGCTGGTGAAGGAGTGGGCCCGCGGGCGGCACCCGGCCTACGTGCTGGGGGCGGTGGCCGACCGCTACGTCTCGGGCGACCGGCAGGCCCGGTTCATGGACCGCGCCGAGCTGTCCGCCCTGCTGGCCGCGGTGCCCGGACTCGCGGTCACCGCGACCACCACCGTGCGGCCGTGGGCGTGCAACGTGCTGGTGGCGGCTAGAGCCAGCGGTTCCGGCGGAAGTTGCGGTACAGCGCCAGGCACAGCAGGCCGGTGAGCAGGAGGATCACCGGGTAGCCGAACCGCCAGTGCAGCTCGGGCATGAAGTCGAAGTTCATGCCGTAGACGCCCGCCACCATGGTCGGCACCGAGATCAGCCCGGCGTACGCGGTGATCTTGCGCATGTCGTTGTTCTGCCGCAGCGTGATCTTCGCGAGCACGGCGTCGACGAGCGTGGTGAGCAGCTCGTCGAAGCCCGTCACGCGCTCGGTGACGGTGGAGAGGTGGTCGTCGACGTCGCGGAAGTAGGAGCGCACCTCGTGCGGCACGAGCGAGGAGTAGCCCTCGGTGAGCTTGCGCAGCGGCCCCACCAGCGGCACCACCGAGCGGCGCAGCTCCAGCACCTCGCGCTTCATGACGTAGATCTGCTCGGAGTCCATCGCGGAGCGCGGCTCGAACACCTCGGACTCGATCTCGTCGATGTCCTTCTCGATGGCGTCGGTGACCGCGACGTACTGGTCGACGATGTGGTCGGCGATCGCGTGCAGCACCGCGGCGGGCCCGAGCGCGAGCTGCTCCGGGTCGGCCTCCAGCCGCTCCCGCAGGCGGTGCAGGCCACAGTGCTCGCCGTGGCGGACCGTCACGATGAAGTCCGGCCCGACGAACGCCATGACCTCACCGGTCTTGATCAGCTCGGTGGCGGTGGTGGGCTCGTAGTGCTCGACGTAGGTGACGGTCTTGAGCACCATGAACAGCGAGTCCTCGTAGCGCTCCAGCTTGGGCCGCTGCTTGGCGGTGACGGCGTCCTCGACCGCCAGCTCGTGCAGGCCGTAGATCTCGCCGATGGCCGTGAGCTGCTCGTCGGTGGGTTCGTGCAGCCCGATCCACACGAATCCCTCGCCCCGGTCGCGGACCTCGTCGATGGCCTGGTCGTGGCTGAAGCGACCGTCGAGACGAATGCCGTCGACGTAGACGGCGCAGTCGACGACGTACGCCGACAGCGGCACGTGCAGCTTGGGGAGCAGGCTCTCGCGGCCGGGGCGGCGAGAGCTCAGCAAGGAGGGGCGGATCGAAGACAGGGCGTTCTTGGACAGCGTGGCCATCGAGGGACTCCAGTGCGTGCGGGCGCGCTCACGCGCGGTGATGAATCACGCGCCCCTGGTGCTCAGGAGTCCGGTCGGCCATCCTCGTCGCCCGGGGCGCGGCGACTACTGCATCCGGGTGCCGTCGGCACCGCGCTCACCTCCTGACGTGTGGTCGCGGCCACGCCATGATCGGCGGGCCACGGGATAGATTACCTCTTCGCAGGGACTATCGGCGATGGAGGCGACGGCGTTGCAGTTCGGGCGGTACTACGAGGAGTTCGAAGTCGGCGCCGTCTACAAGCATTGGCCAGGGAAGACGGTCACCGAGTATGACGACCATCTCTTCTGCCTCCTCACGATGAACCACCACCCACTGCACATGGACGCCCATTACGCGCAGGAGACGACCGACTTCGGCCGCAACGTGGTGGTCGGGAACTACATCTACTCGCTGTTGCTGGGGATGTCGGTGCCCGACGTGTCGGGCAGGGCGATCGCGAACCTCGAGGTGGAGTCGCTCAAGCACACCCGCCCGACCTTCCACGGCGACACGATCTACGGCGAGACCGAGGTGCTCGACAAGACCGAGTCCCGCTCGAAGGACGACCGCGGCGTCGTCTACGTCGAGACCCGCGGGTACAAGCAGGACGGCACGGTGGTCTGCACCTTCCGGCGCAAGGTGATGGTGCCCAAGCGGTCCTACGGCGACGCGCGCGGCGGCGAGCAGCCCGGCCGTCCTACCCCCACCCGGCCGTGATCACCGGTTCGGTGCACAAGCGGCCGGATATGGCAGGGTTTCGCACCGAACCGGTGATCTTCGGAGTTGGGCGGGCCGGATCAGTGCGGCAGCGCGTCCCAGTCGCGGAGGGTGTCGTACAGCAGCGGCACGAGGGGCAGGTCGGCGAGCGTGGCGGCGTCGCACCAGCGGGCGTCGGTGGCGTCGTCGCCCGGGCGCAGCGCTCCGCCGACGACCGCGCACCGGTAGTCCGCGATCGCGTACGGCCCGCGGCGGACCCGCCCGACCAGCGGGCCGGGCTCGACGACCAGCCCGGCCTCCTCCGCCATCTCCCGCACGACGGCTTCGGCGTCCGATTCGCCCGGTTCCACGCGGCCGCCGGGCACCGACCACAGTCCACGCCCGGGATCGTTGCGGCGGCGGATCAAGAGCAGCCTGCCGTCGGCGTCATATGTGAGACCCCCCACACAGCGGACCAGCGGGTTACCCTCGGTCATCACACAACCCGGTGCCTGCCCGCGCGCCGGATACCGCCGATCCGGTCGGTGCGGTACAAATAGGGGTCAAGGGTCCCTCCTCCCGGCGCGGAACGGTGGTTGTCGGTGAATCTCAGGAGAATTGTTGGGTTCCTCTTCCTCGCGCTGATCGTGTGGCTGATCCTCACGCAGCCGGATACGGCGGCCAACATCTTGAAGAACATCGCGGCTATCCTGGAGACGGCGGCTACGAACATCACCCACTTCTTCAACAGTATAATCTGACCGATGCTGGCGCCCAGGGAGATCGACGAGTACCTCCTGCCCACCGAGCGCAGGGTCATCCGCGTGCGCCAGCACTGGGCCTACATGTGGAGCAACGTCTTCCAGACGGCGCTCTTCCTGCTGCTGATGGTGGTGGCGCAGCGTTACCTCCCCTCGGGCATCCTCGTCGACAACGTCACGTTCTACCTGGCGCTGGTCGCAGTGGCCCGGTTCACCGTGCTCACGATCCTGTGGTGGATCGAGCGCATCGTGATCACCGACAAGCGGGTGATGCTCGCCCAGGGCTTCATCGTGCACAAGGTCGGCATGATGCCGTTGTCCAAGGTCACCGACCTCACGTTCGAGCGCAGCATCGGCGGCCGCATGCTGGGCTACGGCACGCTGATCGTCGAGTCGGCGGGGCAGATCCAGGCGCTCAACCGCATCGACTTCATGCCGCGGCCCGAAGAGGTGTACGAGGCGCTCTCGGAGCTGGTGTTCGGGGAGAAGGGCAAGACCCGCGCCACCGGGCTGCTGGCCCGGCCACGGTGGCGGCGCTGACAGCGGCTCTGATCACGTAGCCTCCCTAGGTGTCGCCACCGCTGATCGACCTGCACACCCACTCCACGGCGTCCGACGGGACCGACACGCCCGACGAGCTCGTCGCGGCGGCCCGGCGGGCGGGTCTCGACGTGTTCGCGATCACCGACCACGACACCACCGGCGGTTGGGCCGCGGCGGCCGCCGCGCTTCCGCCCGGGATGCGGCTGGTCCGCGGCGCCGAGTTCTCGTGCGTGAGCCCCACCGGCCGCGCGGAGCGTCCGGTGTCGGTGCACCTGCTCGGGTACCTCTTCGACCCCGCGCACGAGGCGATCGTCGCCGAGCAGGCGCGGCTGCGGGACGAGCGCGTCACCCGGCTGGCGCGGATCACCGAGAAGATGGCGGCCGACGGGTATCCCGTGGACGTCGAGTCGGTGTTCGCGCTCGTGCCCGACGGGACCAGCGCCGGACGGCCGCACCTGGCGCGGGCGCTCGTCGCGGCCGGGGTGGTCGAGTCGGTCGACGAGGCGTTCGCCAAGCTGCTGCACAACGGCAGCCCCTACTACGTGCCCAAGGCCGACACCCCCGTCGAGCGGGCGATCGACATGGTGCGCGCCGCGGGCGGCGTCACGGTGTTCGCCCATCCGCTCGCCCGTCGCCGCGGCCGGGTCGTGGAGCCGTCGGTGATCGCCGACCTGGGAGCCATCGGCCTCGACGGCGTCGAGGTGGACCATCCCGACCACGCGCAGGCCGACCGCGACCTCCTGCGCGATCTCGCGGCCGCGCACGGCCTCGTCACCACCGGGTCCAGCGACTACCACGGCACGAACAAGACCACCCCGCTGGCCGCCGAGCGCACCGCCCCCGACGCGCTCGACGCGCTGCTGGAACGGGCGTCGGGCGTCGACGTGGTCGGCGGATGACCCCGCTACCGTGGAGTCCATGACCGGCGCGCAGCTCGGGCTCGACTTCGACGCCCCCCGCCTGGTGCGCGTCACCCCCGCGCGGCTCGGCACGTGGGACGACTGCCCCCGCCGCTACCGGCTCACCTACCTGGACCGGCCCGCGCCGGTCCGGTCGGGCGCGCGGGCCGCGAGCACGCTCGGCGCGGTCGTCCACCTGGCGTTGCGGTCGCTCTTCACGCTGCCGCCCGAGCGGCGCACCCCGGAGGCGGCGGCCCGGCTGGTGGACCGGCACTGGACGGGCGAGGGTTTCCGCGACGCCGAGCAGGCCCACCACTACCGGGAGCGCGCCCGCGGCTGGCTGTCCGACTACGCCGAGGGCGCGGCCGAGGTCGACGCCGTGGGGCTGGAGCAGTGGGTGTCGGTGGCGGTCGGCGGGATCGTCGCGGAGGGCCGGGTCGACCGCATCGACCGCCGCGGCGACGAGCTGGTCGTCGTCGACTACAAGACCGGCCGCGCGCCCACCGCCGAGGACGCCCGCGCGTCGCGCGCCTTGGCCCTCTACGCGCTGGGGGTGGAGCGCACACTGCGGCGGCGCTGCGTGGAGGTGGAGCTGCACCACCTGCCGAGCGGACAGGTCGCCGGGTGGCGCCACGACCGGGCGACGCTGTCCGCGCACGTCGCCGCGGCGGAGCGCTCCGCGGCCGCGCTGGCCGCGGCGGCCAGCGACCTGGCGGCGGGCGCAGACCCGGAGGCGCGCTTCCCGGCGCGGCCCGCCCTGCGCTGCGGCGCCTGCGACGTCCGACGGCACTGCCCCGCGGGGCGCGCCGCGGCACCGGAGAGTGACCCGTGGGCGCAGCTGGCCCCGTGAGCGAACCGTCGAGCCGGACCCGGCATCGAGCGCCGCGGCGGGGGCTCCTGCGCGGCTTCTCCGGAGTGCTCGCGGCCGGGATGGTCGCGCTGGTCGGCGGCCTGGTCGTGGCGTGGGTGGTGGCCTTGCAGGCGGGCTCGCCGGGTCCCGGGGCGGGCACGCTGCTCGTGCACGCCGTCGCGGCGGCCGCGGCGATGCTCGCCCAGGTGTACGCCGACCGCACCCCCGGCCCCCGGGGTGCGGTGGCCGCGCTCGGCGTGATCGTCGCGGTCGTGGCGGTGCTGACCGTGGAGTGGATCGTCTAACGGGCGGGGTGCAGCGCGACGACCTCGGTGCCGCGCTGCTCGAGCAGCATCTCGCCCGCCGCGGCGAGCCGCACGGGGGCGGTCGGGTCGGCGCGGGGCACGGGGAGCGTGCGCAGCACGGTGCCGCGGGCGGGATCGAGGTCGGCGAGGCCGTCGCGGACCGGCGCCAGGAGACCGGTGCCGTACGCGACCGGGGGTCCGAGGGTGTCGCGCAGCGTCCACGCGGGCGTGAGCGTGGACGCGTCGAGCGCGACGGTGGTGCCGCCGACCCACCAGTAGACACGGGACCCGTCGGTGGTGACGGTGGCGGGCGCGCCAGCGGGTGCGGTGGCCAGCGCGGCGTCGGGGACATCGAGGGGTATCCGGGTGACCTGCAGCCCGGCCCGGTCGAGCACGATCAGCCGGGGCGGCCCCGGCACGGCGACGGCCTCCCGGTCGCCCGCCAGCGCCACCAGCACCGCGCCGGTGGCGGGCAGCTCGACGGAGAACTGCACGTCGGGGGTGTCAGCGCCCTTCGCGCCGTCCGGGGTGAGCACGGTGAGCCGGTCGGCGGGCGCGGCGGGGCAGCGTTCGATGACGCCGATGCGGTCGCTGCTGACCGCCGTGGACCCGTATGTGCAGTTGGGCCGCGGCTGCTTGCCCGGCTGGACGGGCGTGGGCACATCGCCGTACTCCAGGGTGCGCACGAGATCGGAGCGCCACACCTCGAGGTAGTCGGCCCCGGTGGCGGTGACGTACGAGCCGTCGGCCAGCAGTTGGACGCCGGGGCGCATGTCGGGATTGCTCGCGTCGGCGCGCTTGCCGCTGCTCGGGTGGAGCGCGGTGAGCTCGCTGCACCAGCCGGAGCGGGTTGCGTAGAGGGCCAGGGCGTGGCCGTCGCCGTCGTCGCTGCCGGAGAAGCCTGCGCCGATCGTGCACAGCGTGAGGTCGCGGGTGTAGCTCCAGGCGACGGCGCCGGTCTCGGCGTCGTGGCCTGCCACCGTGCCGCCCTCGCCGGTGACCACGGCCGGTCCCGCCACGACGGGCGCGCGCGTGACACCGCTCGACGCGCGCCACGCCTCGACGAAGTTCGCGGGCACGTCACCGGGCGGGCTCGGGGCCGCGAGCGGCGTGGTGTCCGGCGTGTCGACGGTGGCGACCTCCGGGCTGGTGCGCCACACGACGAGCGCCGTGAAGGCCAGCAGGACGACGAGCACAACCGCCGCGATCACGTCGCCGCGACGCCGTCGCTCGGGGGCGATCCGGCGACGGGACGGCGTGGGCGTGTCGGGTGGGGCGCTCGTCACCGGAACTAGCTCGCGGCGGCGTCCGGCGTCTCGGTGTCCGCGACCGGCTGGGCCGACCCACGGCGCCGAGCACCTCCGCGGCGGCGACGGCGACGCGGCTTGTCTTCGGTCTCGGCGACCGCTTCGGGCCCCGTGGTCGGTGCGGTCTCGGCGGTGTCGGTCGACGTGCGTCCGCCGCGGGTGCGGGAGCGCGGCTTGCGGGCGCGGACCGGCGTGGCGGGCTCGGCGTGCTCGCCGCGGGAGCGGGTGCGGCCGTGCTTGCGGCCGCCGACGTCGCCCTCGCTGTCGACGTACTCGGCCGAGAGCCCCGCGCGGGTGCGCTTGGCGAGCGGCAGCCGCCCGGTGGCGGTCGTCGCGATGCCGAGATCGGCGTAGAGGTGCTCGGAGGTGGAGTAGGTCTCGGCGGGCTCGTCGATGCCGAGGCCGAGCTCGTCGCTCACCATCTTCCAGCGGGGCATGTCGTCCCAGTCGACGAGAGTGACCGCCACACCCTCCTTGCCCGCCCGGCCGGTGCGGCCGATGCGGTGGACGTAGGTCTTCTCGTCCTCGGGGCACTGGTAGTTGATCACGTGGGTGACGTCGATGACGTCGATGCCACGGGCCGCGACGTCCGTCGCCACCAGCACATCGACCTTGCCCGAGCGGAATGCGCGCAGCGCCTGCTCGCGGGCGCCCTGGCCGAGGTCGCCGTGGACGGCGGCGGCGGCGAACCCGCGCTCGGCCAGGTCGTCGGCGACCCGCTGCACGGTGCGCTTGGTGCGGGCGAAGATCATGGTGAGGCCACGGCCCTCGGCCTGCAGCACGCGGGTGAGCAGCTCGACCTTGTCCATGGCGTGCGCGCGGTAGACGAGCTGGCGGGTGCGCTCGTGCACCGAACCCTGGGTCGACTCCTCCGCCCGGATGTGCGTCGGGCGGCTGAGGAACGCGCGGGAGAGCGCGATGATCGGGCCGGGCATCGTGGCGGAGAAGAGCATGGTGTGGCGTTGCTCGGGCAGCATCCGCATGATGCGTTCGACGTCGGGGAGGAAGCCGAGGTCCAGCATCTCGTCGGCCTCGTCGAGCACCAGCGCGCTGACCCGCCCGAGGGCGAGGTGGCGCTGCTCGGTGAGGTCGAGCAGGCGGCCCGGGGTGCCGACCACGATGTCGACGCCCCTGCGCAGGGCGGCGAGCTGGGGCTCGTAGGCCCGGCCGCCGTAGATCGCGACGACCCGGACGCCGAGGTGACGGCCCGCGTCGGAAAGGTCCTTGGCGACCTGCACGCACAGCTCGCGGGTGGGCACCACGACGAGGGCCTGTGGGACGTCGCGCGTGCGGTCGGCGGCTTCGCCGTCGGCCGTGGCGGCGGGGCGCTCGGCGGGCGGCACGAGCCGCTGCAGCAGCGGGACGCCGAACCCGAGCGTCTTGCCCATGCCGGTGCGGGCCTGGCCGATGATGTCCTCGCCCGCCAGCGCGAGGGGCAGCGTGAGCTCCTGGATGGCGAACGTGCGGACGATGCCCGCGTCGGCCAGCGCCTGCACGATCTCGGCGCGGACGCCGAGCTCGGCGAAGGTGGGGGAGTCTTCACGGACGGAGGCACCCGCCTGGAGGGGGTGCGCCTGCACGTCCTCGGGGGCGTCTTCGGGGGATTCTGTGGAGATCTCGGGGGAGTTTTCGGTTGGAACGGACAGGGTGATCGCCTCTCTCCGCGCACAGGAGCCGGGGCCGGCTCATCGACCGCCCGTAGCCGTTGCCAGCCGGGCAGGAGAGCCGACGAGGCGCTGCACGCACCAGGTCGTGTGCGGCTTCCGGGGAATTCCGGCGAACCGCGGCAAGGCGCGCTCGCGGCGCGCTGCACCCCATCATACCCGGCCGGGTCGGCGGACGTCAGAGCGCAACCCGGCGAGTCCGGTCACATGATCGTCGCCACGCCTCGGCGCATTCCTGCCCGGCCAGGTGCGCGGACGGCTCGCGAACTGGGCGTGAGTGCGGTGCCGCGGCCTTCGCCGCGAAGGGCCTTCCCCCCGCAGCTCATCTAGGCTCCGGCGTATGACGACTGCCGCGCCACCGGACGGGATCGACGAGCCGGGCGCGGCGCGCGCCACCGTCGACCTGCTCGGCGTGCTGGCCTACGGCGAACTCTCGGCGTTCGACCGGATCTCGGAGGACGCCCGGGCCGCGCCCACCCTGGCGGGCCGCGCGGCCCTCTCCAAGATCGCGGCGGCGGAGATGGGGCACTTCGTCCTGCTGGAGGAGCACCTGCGCGGCATGGACATGGCGGTCGAGGACGCGATGGTGCCGTTCGTGGCCGCGTGGGACTCCTACCACGCGTCGACCGCGCCGCGGAGCTGGCTGGAGTCGATCGTCAAGGTCTACCTGGGCGACGGCCTGGCCGCCGATTTCTATCGCGAGATCTCCGGCTGGCTGCCCGGGGCCACCGGCGAGCTCGTGCAGCGCGTGTTGGCCGACACGGGGCACAGCGCCTTCGCCGAGCGCGAGGTGAACGCCGCGTGCCAAGCCGACCGGAGGACGCGCGACCGGCTCGCCCTCTGGGGGCGGCGGCTGCTCGGGGAGGCGGTGACCCAGGCCCAGCAGATCGTCGCCGAGCGCGACGAGCTCGCCGCGTTCATCATCACCGGGAGCGGCGACCTGTCCGGGATCGCGTCACTGCTCAAACGCGTCCAGTCCAACCACGGCAAGCGGATGGCGAAGCTCGGCCTGAACTGACCGCCGCCGCCGGGCGGGATGCGCCCCGGCCCCGGGTCATCGACCTGTCGCGCGCTTTCGCCGAGGGCGGACGCCCGGTGGCGGCCCCGTCCGCCGCGCTCGACTAGCCTGGGTCGCGCTCGTCCCATCATCACGACCAGGAGGTCCCCCGTGGAGGTCAAGATCGGCATCGCGGAGAGCGCGCGGGAGCTCGTGGTGTCGAGCGACCAGTCCGCGGACGAGGTGTCGGAGCTGGTCGATGCCGCCCTGGCAGGCGGCGACGGCCTGCTCCGGCTGGTCGACGAGAAGGGCCGCCGGTACGTCGTCCGCGCCAGCCAGATCTCCTACGTCGAGATCGCGCCCGAGGACGGGCGGAAGGTGGGCTTCGCCATCGGCTGAGGCCGGCCCCGGCGGCGCGTGACGATCCCGACTCGCCGTGCCGGAAATCCTGACGCGCCGTGTCGAAAACGCGGACTCACCGTGCCAGGACGGGAGACTCACCGTGGGGCTCGTCCAGCACGGCGGCCAGCCCGCCCCAGATGATCGCGGTCAGGTGGTCGGTGAGCGCGGCCCGGCTCATCGGGCGTCGCTCCAGCCACCAGTCGCCCGCGCTCTGCACCATCCCGACCAGCCCCTGCGCCCAGACGGCAGCCCCGGCGGCGTCGCGGCCCGCTGCGCGCAGCGGCTCGGTCAGCACCGTCGTGAGCATGCGGGCGATCTCCGCGCGGGCGTCGTCGACGATCTCGGCGCCGGGCGTCCGCTCGACCGGGTGGTGCACCACGAACCGCCACAGCTCCGGCTCGTCCTCGATGCCGCCCAGGAACGCGTCGAGGATCGCCCGGACGACGGCCCGCGGTTCTCCGTCGGCCGCCAGCGTGGGCGCGATCCGGGCCATGAGCATCGCGGCGGCCTCCTGACCGACGGCGCGCTGCAGGTCGGCGCGGTCGGTGAAGTGCCGGTAGAGCACCGGTTTCGTGATGCCCGCCGCCGCGGCGATCTCCGCGACCGACACCGCGGGCCCGTGTCGGCGCACCGCGTCCATCGCGGCCACGACCATGGCGGCCCGTCGTTCGGCCCGGCGCTGCTGTCTGCCCTCCATCGTCTGATCGTCCTCCGGGTTGACAGCGAGCGGTGCAGCGTGCACCGTACCAGGGGTAACAGTTACCATCGGTAACAGCAGGAGGGGAGTCGCCCGATGCCCGCGCCCGCGTCCGTGCCCGCGTCCGCCAAGTCCGTCGCCGACCGGGAGGCGACCGCCGAGCGGCTCCTGTGCTCGTCGCGAGAGCACTCCTACGAGCCTGCGATCGACGTCGACTGGGACGCGCCCCTCGTCGACGGTCTCTGGGGCATCCCCCAGCACCGCTCCTCGCTCTACGGCACCGCGCTCTGGGACGGCCTCACCGAGGAGCAGCGGCGCACGCTGACGATCCACGAGGTGTGCGCCGTCGCCCGCATGGGCCTGTGGTTCGAGATGATCCTCATGCAGATGCTGCTGCGGTACGCCTACGACCGCGACCCCCGCCGCAGCCACATCCAGTACGCGCTCACCGAGATCGCCGACGAGTGCCGCCACTCGATCATGTTCGCCAAGATGACCGAGCGCTACGGCGTGCCCGACTACGCACCGCGACCGCTGACCCACCTGCTCGGCAGGCTGCTCAAGACGGTCGGCACCGGCCCGGCGATGTTCGCGGGCACCCTGTTCGTCGAGGAGGTCCTCGACCAGTTCCAGCGCGAGTCGATGCGCGACGCGACCGTCCAGCCGCTCACCCGCACGGTCAACAAGATCCATGTGACGGAGGAGTCGCGGCACGTCCGGTACGCCCGCGAGGAGCTGACCCGGATCATGCCGAAGACCAACCGCGCGCAGCGCGCCGCCGCCCGCTGGTTCACCGCGCGCATCGCCTACACCGTGGGGCGCAACCTCGTGCACCCCGACGTCTACGCGAGCGTCGGGATCGACCCCGCCGTCGGCCACCAGGCGGCGCTGGCCAACCCGCACTGGCAGGAGTCACTGCGCTGGTCGGCGCGCAAGCTCGTGCCGTTCCTGCGCGAGCAGGGCATCATCGGCGGTCCGACCGAGGTCCTCTGGCGGAAGGCGCACCTGGTCTGATGGACGTCCCCGCGGCCGACGGCACCCCGCCCTCGCCGCCTTCGCGAGCACCCCGACCGTGGTGCTCGCGGGCACCCGCGACCGGCTCACCCCGGGCCGATGGCGCGCAAGATCGTCGAGGCGCTACCGTCGGCGCAGCTCACGGTGTTCCCCGGCGCCGGGCACATGCTGCCGGTGGAGCGGACGGCCGCCGTCGCCGCGCGCCTGGACACCCTCGTGAGTGGAAACAGTGGCTAGTGCGGTGTCCACAAACGTCCACCGGGCCGCTCACGCGCCCAGACGACGACTCGCGGCGTTGCCGCCCTCGCGAATACGCCCGGTATGAGCTTCGGGCGGCGCCTTGCGAGTCGCCGCCTGGATCACGCGATCGACCCGGCAACGTTCGTGGACACCGCACTAGACGTCATCCACTCACGAGGGGTGGACCAGGGGGAAGCCCGCCAGGCCGCGCCAGGCCAGGCCGGCCAGTAGCGCCACGGCTTCGTCCCGGTCGACGGTCTGCTCGGAGTCCAGCCAGTACTGCGCCGCCACCTGCGACAGCCCGACCAACCCGACGGCCAGCAGCCGCGCCCGGGCGGAATCCAGGCCCGCGTCGGTGGTGACGGCATCGGCCACCTTCTCGATGCAGCGGTTCATCGCGCCCTCGACGACCTCCGCGGCGTCGCCCCGCAGGTCGGATCCGAAGATCAACCGGTAGGCCTTGCCGTCGCCCGCGACGAAGTCGAAGTACGCCGCGACGGCCGCCTGCACCCGCTCCTCGTTCTCCGCGGTGGCCGCCAGGGCCGCCTCGACCTGCCCGACCAGCTCGTCGGCGTAGGTGGTGAGCAGCGCCTGGTAGAGCTCCAGCTTGCCGGGGAAGTGCTGGTACAGGACGGGTTTGCTGACGCCCGCCCGCTCGGCGATGTCGTCCATGGCGGCGGCGTGGTAGCCCTGCGCGGCGAAGACGTCGCGCGCCGCGAGCAACAGCTGGGCGCGCCGGGCGCTGCGCGACAGCCTGCCGCGCTGCACCGTGGTCTCGCTCATCCTCGCCGCCCTCCGCTCGTCGGCGGCGCACACCTTACCCGCCGGTAGCAGCTTCCGCGCCGTCTGACGCCGCGAATCGCCGCAATCGCAGGCTGTTGGTCACGACGAACACCGAGCTGAACGCCATCGCCGCACCCGCGATCATCGGGTTGAGCAGCCCGGATGCGGCAAGGGGCAGGGCGGCGACGTTGTAGGCGAACGCCCAGAACAGGTTGCCCTTGATCACGGCGAGGGTGCGCCGGGCGAGCCGGACCGCGTCGATGGCCCGGGGCAATCCACCGTGGACGAGGGTGATGTCGCTCGCTTCGATCGCGGCGTCGGTGCCGGTGCCCATCGCGACGCCGAGATCGGCGACCGCGAGCGCCGCTGCGTCGTTGACGCCGTCGCCGACCATCGCGACCACCCGGCCGTCGGCCTGCAGCGCCCGCACCGCCGCGACCTTGTCCTCGGGCAGCACCTCGGCGATGACGTCCTCGTCGGCGATCCCGACCTGCGCGGCGACGGCGAGGGCCGCGACGCGGTGGTCGCCGGTGAGCAGCATCGGGCGCAAGCCGAGTCGCCGCAGCCGGGCGACGGTGGCGGCGCTGTCGGGGGCCACGATGTCCCCGACGACGAGCACGGCCCGGGCCACCCCGTCCCAGGCGACCGCGACGGCGGTGAGGCCGTCGGCGCGTGCGGCGTCGACCGCATCGGCGAGCGCGGCGGGGAGCGTGATGCCGTGGGTGGTGAGCAGCGCGGGCGTCCCCACCAGCACCGCGTGGGCGACGATCACGTCGCAGGCCAGCTCCGACACCACCCCGCGCACGCCGAGCCCCGGGGCGTTGTCGAACTCGGCGACGTCGGCCAGTGCCCCGACCCGCTCGCGGGCGGCCGCGACGATCGCGCGCCCGACCGGGTGCTCCGAGCCCTGCTCGACGCAGGCCGCCATCCGCAGCGCCTCGACCTCGTCCTCGGTCGCGACGACCCGGTGCAGCGTCATCCGGCCCGTGGTGAGGGTGCCGGTCTTGTCGAGCACCACCGTGTCGACCCGGCGCGTGGACTCCAGCACCTCCGGGCCCTTGATGAGCACGCCGAGCTGCGCGCCGCGACCGGTGCCGACCAGCAGCGCCGTGGGCGTGGCCAGGCCCAGCGCGCAGGGACACGCGATGATCAGCACGGCGACCGCGGCCGTGAACGCGGTGTTCGCACCGGCCCCGGTGCCCAGCCAGAACGCCAGCGTGGCCACCGCGAACGCGATCACGACCGGCACGAACACGCCCGACACCCGGTCGGCGAGCCGCTGCACCGCCGCCTTGCCGCTCTGCGCGTCCTCGACGAGGCGGGCCATCCGGGCGAGCTGGGTATCGGCGCCGACCCGGCTGGCGCGCACCACCAGCCGACCGCCCACGTTGGTGCACCCGCCGACGACCGCGGTGCCCGGCCGCACCTCGACCGGCACCGACTCGCCCGTCAGCATCGCCGTGTCCACCGCGGAGCTGCCGTCGTCGACCACGCCGTCGGTGGCGATCGTCTCGCCGGGGCGGACCACGAAGCGGTCGCCCACCTGCAGCATCGCCGCGGGCAGCCGCACCTCGACGCCGCCGCGCAGCACCGAGGCCTCCTTGGCGCCGAGGTCGAGCAGCGCGGTGAGGGCGGCGCCCGCGCGACGCTTGGAGCGCGCCTCCAGGAGGCGGCCGAGCAGGACGAACGCGGTGACGCCCGCGCCCACCTCGAGGTAGGTCATGCCCTCGCCGCGCAGCAGCGCGACGACCGACCAGCCCAGCGCCGCGAGCGTGCCGAGCGAGATCAACGTGTCCATGGTGGCCGTGCCGTGGCGCAGGTTGGCCGCGGCCGCGCGGTGCATCGGCCACGCGCCCCAGACGACGGCGGGCGCCGCGAGCACGAGCGCCATCCACTCCCAGTCGGGGAACTGCAGGGCCGGGACCATGGACAGGGCGATCACCGGTGCGGCCAGCGCCGTGACGATGAGAAGGCGGTCGCGCAGCGCCCGGGTCGGGTCCGGCGGCTCGGGAGCAGCCGCGGTGGGCAGCACGGCCGTGTAGCCCGCGGCCTCGACCTCGGCGACGAGAGCGGTCGGGTCGAGCCCGTGCGGGTAGCTGACGTGCGCCTTCTCGGTGGCGTAGTTCACGGTGGCGACGACGCCGTCGAGCCCGTTGAGCTTGCGCTCGATGCGGTTCGCGCACGACGCGCAGGTCATGCCGCCGATGGTCAGATCGATCTGGGTGGTCATGGATTCCTCGTCGGCACGGTGAACTCGGCCGTGTGCATGACATCGGCCACGCGGAACTGCAGGAAGAGGCGATAGGTCCCGGCGCTCGGGACCTTGGCCGTGAACGCGACCGCGGGGCCCGCGCGATCGGTCGGGGCCGGGCTCGCGCCGCTTCCGGCGACGGCGGCGGTGTAGGCCAGATCGCCCTCGCGGAGCGCGACGAGCTTGCCGAACGCGCCGAGGTAGGGCTGCAGGTCGGTGACGCCCGCGCCGTCGCGGCTGACCGTGGCGAAGACCTGCGACGCCGCGCCGGGCACCAGGTCGCCGTCGAGGCGGAGCTGGAACCCGCCGATGTCGGCCGTGCGCGACGGCGGGAAGGTGAACGGGGCGAACGGGCCCGCGGCGAAGAGGTCGGCGCCGAGCACGAGCGTGGGGCCTGTCGCCGGGGTCGTGTCGACGTAGGCGCGCCACACGCCGGGCGCAGGCAGGACGAGCGGGGCGCGCCAGGTGCCGTCGGCGTCCATCGTGGGGTCGAGGCGCTGGAAGCCCGCGGCGTCGCGCCGCACGACGACGGCGTGCAACGGGCTCGGGTCGCGGGCGGTGGCGGCGAACGCCGTGACGGCCCGGCCGTCGGGGCCGAGCACGACGAACCGCAGCTCGGCGCGGGTGCCGGGGACGAACGCGGGGTCGGCGACGGCGAGCCGGTAGCCCGCGGCGACGGAGGCGAGCCCGTCGGTCGCGACCGCGCTCTCGGGGTCAGATGGGCGGCCTGCCACCGCGGCGGCGTCGCTCGCGTGATCGGCGCCCGGCCCGCTCATCCCGGCGGCGGCGCTCGCGCCATCGGCGCACTGGTCGCTGACGCCGGGGGCGCCACCCGGGACGGCCGGGGTCGCGGAGGCCACGGGACCGACGAGCCTGCCCGCCGCCCAGGCCAGGCCGCAGACGAGGGCGAGGATGCACGCGTACGCCGCCAGCCGTACCGCGATACCCATGCCGTCACCTCCGTCCCTGGGTTCAACGGCAGGCCGCGCCCGGGGTTGCCCTCGCTTCCTCTTCATACCATGTGGGGGTATAGGCGGCCGGGTGATCGGTGGCGCGGACGGGGGCGGTCGGGTCATGCTCGTCGGGTGATCGCGCTGTCGTCGTTCACCGTTCGCCCGCTCGTCACGCGCGTGTCGCGGCCCCGGTCCGCGACGCCGGTCGCCCCGCTGGCCGACCCGGCCACGCTGCCGCCCCTCGATCTCCACGCCCGCCCCTGGCCAGGCCGGGAGATCACCGCGGGCGGCGTGACGCTGCACGTGCGCGAGACGCCGGGCGCCCCTGACGAGGCCGTCTACGTGCACGGGCTGTCCGGCTCGGGCACCAACTGGACCGACCTCGCGGGCATGCTCGCGCCGCGGGCCACCGGCCTGGCGATCGACCTGCCCGGATTCGGGTTCACCCGGCCGCCTGCCGCGCCCGACTACACGCCGGACGGCCACGCCGACGCGCTGGCGGCCTTCCTCGCCGGGCGCGGGCGTCCGGTGCACCTGCTGGGCAACTCGCTCGGCGGCGCGATCGCGATCATGGTGGCGGCCCGGCGGCCGGACCTCGTGCGTTCCCTCACGCTCGTGTCACCCGCGATGCCCGACCGCAGGCCCGACCCGCGGCGGGTGTCGGATCCGTGGATGCTCGTCGCGTCGCTGCCCGGGCGCGCGGGACGGCGGGCGCGCGAGCGGCTCGCGGCGATGACCAACCGCGAGCGCATCGACAGCGTCGTGCGACTGTGCTTCGGCGACCCCACGCTCGCCCCCGAGCACCGGCTGGCCGAGGCGGTCGCGGAGCTCGACGCCCGCAGCCGCCAGCCCTGGGCCCCCGACGCGTTCGACCGCACCGCGAAGGCGATGCTGCGCAGCTGGTGGCGCGGCGAGTCGCTGTGGGCGGTGGCCGCGCGGGTGCGGGTGCCGACGCTGGTGGTCTGGGGTGACCGCGACCGGCTGGTCGCGCCCCGCCTGGCCGTCCGCACGACGCAGGTGCTGGGCGGGCGGCTGCTGATGCTGCCCGGCGTCGGCCACGTGGCCCAGATCGAGGCGCCCGAGGCCGTCGCCGCCGGGGTCGCCGGTCTGTGGGACGGCCTGGACCGCTGGGAAGATGGCGGCTGATCCGAGCGTTGCCGCTCGAGAAGACACGCGCACACCAGCAGGGAGCAGAGAACATGGCGTTACCGCCGCTCGTCGAGCCCGCGGCCGAGCTCAGCAAGGACGAGGTGGCCCGCTACAGCCGTCACCTGATCATCCCGGACGTGGGCATGACCGGGCAGAAGCGGCTGAAGAACGCGAAGGTGCTGGTGGTCGGCGCGGGCGGGCTGGGAAGCCCGGCGCTGCTCTACCTGGCTGCGGCAGGTGTCGGCACCCTGGGCATCGTGGAGTTCGACGAGGTCGACGAGTCGAACCTGCAGCGCCAGGTCATCCACGGCCAGTCCGACATCGGGCGTCCGAAGGCCGAGTCGGCCCGTGACTCGATCCGGGAGATCAACCCGTTCGTCGAGGTGCGGCTGCACCAGGTGCGGCTCGAATCGTCCAACGTGCTGGACATCTTCCGCGACTACGACCTCATCCTCGACGGCACCGACAACTTCGCCACCCGTTACCTGGTCAACGACGCCGCCGTCCTCCTGGGCAAGCCCTACGTGTGGGGCTCGATCTTCCGGTTCGAGGGCCAGGCGTCGGTGTTCTGGGAGGACGCGCCGAACGGCCAGGGCCTCAACTACCGCGACCTCTACCCCGAGCCGCCGCCGCCCGGCATGGTGCCTTCGTGCGCCGAGGGCGGGGTGCTGGGTGTGCTCTGCGCGTCCATCGGCTCGATCATGGTGAACGAGGCGATCAAGCTGATCACCGGCATCGGCGAGCCGCTGCTGGGTCGGCTGATGGTTTACGACGCACTGGAGATGTCGTACCGCACGATCCGCATCCGCAAGGACCCCGCGTCCGCGCCGATCACCGAGCTGATCGACTACGACGCGTTCTGCGGTGTGGTGTCCGATGACGCCCAGCGCGCGGCGGCGGGCCACACGATCACCCCGCTCGAGCTCAAGGAAATGATCGACACGGGCAAGGACTTCGCCCTGATCGACGTCCGCGAGCCGAACGAGTACGAGATCGTGAGCATCCCGGGGGCCGTATTGATCCCCAAGGACCGGATCCTGTCCGGCGAGGCGCTGGCGGAGATCCCCCAGGACAAGCCGGTGGTGCTGCACTGCAAGTCCGGGGTGCGCTCGGCCGAGGCGCTCGCGGCCCTGCACCAGGCCGGTTTCCGCGACGCGGTGCACGTCGGCGGCGGGGTGCTGGCGTGGGCCAAGCAGGTGGACCCCAGCCTCCCCACCTACTAGCGATCTTGTTGCGTTTCCGGCGTCATGACGCCGGAAACGCAACAAGATCCCACCGAGGGGTAGCCGGCGAGCCTGCGCCGATGTGACGGACGGCGCAGGTACGGTGCGGCCGTGCCCAGCGTGCCCGTGCTCCAACCCGCCGCGACCGCCCCGCGTGCGGCCGAGCTTCCGCCGCATGTCCGCACCGCATTCGGGGTGAAGGACGTCGCGCCTCGGCCGGTGATGTGGGCCGGGCGGCCCGCCTGGCGCTGCGGCGAGGTGCTGATCCGGCCGGTGCCCGACAACGTGGTGGCGGCGTGGTCGGCGGGCGTGCTCGACGGGCTGCACGTCGAGGGCGTGCGCGTGGCGCAGCCGGTGCGCTCGTCGGACGGGCGGTGGATCGTCGCAGGCTGGGCCGCGTGCCGGTACGTCGCAGGCACGCTGGAGCCCCGCTACGACGCCGTGGTCACCGCGGCCGTCGCCCTGCACGCGGCCACCGCGCGGGTGGAACGGCCGCGCCTGCTCGACAGCCGCGACGACGTCCTCACCCGCTCGGCGGCAGGCGCGTTCGGCGAACGGAAGCTGGCGCTCGAACCGAACGTGGGCGGCGCGCTCTACGCCCAGCTCGCCGCGTACCGCACCCCTGTGCACCTCACGCCGCAGGTCGTGCACCCCGAATTGTTCGGGTCGGTGCTGTTCGGCGCCGACGACGTGCCCGTGGTGGTCGACCTCACGCCGTGCTGGCGGCCCAAGGAGTGGGCCGCCGCCGTCATCGTCGTCGACGCGCTGGCGTGGGGCGGGGCCGACGTCGGGCTGCTGCACCGCTGGTCGCACCTCGACGAATGGCCGCAGATGGTGCTGCGCGCGGTGCTGCACCGGCTCGCGCTGCACGCCCAGCACCCGGACGCCTCGCCGCGCACGCTCGCGGGCCTGGAGCGCGCGGCGGGGTTGGCCAGCAGCCTCCTCTAGGGAGCACGTTCTTGCGTCGTCGTCACACAGAACGGGCGTCGCGGTAACGCGGCGTTCCTAGTTCGCCCACTACCTGCGGCCCGCTCCCGCCGCCGACCCGCGGCCGGCCTACGCGAGGGTGTGATCCGGGCGTGAGGGTGCCCACTTGTCCGGCCCGCGCCGGGGGCGATGCGGTCGGGGTCGGACTACCGTGGGGGGCACCGTGACCACCGCCGCCACCCTCCCAGACGTGCCGCCGCTCTCGGGCTTCACCGTCGGCGTCACCGCCGCGCGCCGCGCCGACGAGCTGGGCGCCATGCTCGAACGCCGCGGCGCCACCGTCCAGCACGCGCCCGCGCTGCGGATCGTCCCGCTCGCCGACGACACCCAGCTGCTCGCGGCGACCCAGGAGCTCATCGCGCGGCCGCCGGACATCACGGTCGCCACCACCGGCATCGGGTTTCGCGGCTGGATCGACGCCGCCAACGGCTGGCGCCTCGGCGAGGAGCTCCTGCGCGCGTTGGGCGCGGGCGAGCTGATCGCGCGCGGGCCCAAAGCGCGCGGGGCCATCCGAGCGTCCGGCCTCACGGACGCGTGGTCACCAGCGTCGGAGTCGTCGGCCGAGGTGCTGGAGCACCTGCTGGCACGGGGCGTGGAGGGCCTCCGGATCGCGGTGCAGCTGCACGGCGAGCCGCTGCCCGACGTCGTCGAGGCGCTGTGTCTGGCCGGGGCCGAGGTCGTCGAGGTGCCGGTGTACCGGTGGATGCCGCCCGCCGACATCACGCCCGTCGACCGGCTGCTCGACGCCGTCCTCACGGGCGGCGTCGACGTCGTCGCGTTCACGAGCGCGCCCGCGGCGGCGAGCCTGCTGGCACGGGCCCGGGAACGGCAGATGCTCGACGACCTGCTGCGGGCGTTGCGCGGGCCGGTGCTGGCGCTGTGCGTCGGGCCGGTCACGGCGGCGCCGCTGGAGGCGGCGGACGTGCCGACCGTGCAGCCCCAGCGCTCCCGCCTGGGCGCCATGGTGCGGCGGCTGGAGACCGAGATGCCCGCCCGGGCCCGTCGGCTGCCGGTGGCCGGGCACTGGCTGGAGCTGCGCGGGCAGGCCGCGGTCGTGGACGGTGAGCTGCGCAGTGTGCCGCCCGCGTCCATGGCGCTGCTGCGGGTGCTCGCGCGGCGCCCCGGGCGCGTGGTGACCCGCGCGGAGCTGCTGCGGGCGCTGCCCGGCGCGGGCGTCGACGAGCAGGCCGTCGAGACGGCCATGACCCGTCTGAGGGCCGCGCTCGGCGAGCCGAAGCTGGTGCAGACCGTCGTCAAGCGGGGGTATCGGCTGGCGCTCGACCCGGCGGCAGGCCCCGTTCCGGTCGGCGGCCACTGCCTGCACGGGGACGTGCGGTGACGGCGCTGCTGCTCGTCGCGCACGGTACCCGGGACCCGGCGGGGGCGGCGGTCACCGAGGTGGTGGCCGCGCAGGTGCGCGGGCTCACCGGGGTGCGGGTCGAGGTGTGCTACGCCGACGTCCGGCATCCGACCCCGGCCGAGGCGCTCGCGGGGTTGCCGGGGCCGGTGGTCGCGGTGCCGATGTTCCTCGCGGCGGGATACCACGTGCGCGTCGACGTGCCCGCGCAGCTCGCCGCAACCGGGCGTGCCGACGTGGCGCTCGCCGAGACGTTCGGGCCGGATCCGGCGCTCGTCGCCGCCGCGGCGGCCCGGCTGCGGACGGCCGGGATGCGGGACGGCGACGCGGTGGTGCTGGCCACGGTCGGGTCGAGCGACCCGCACGCGCAGGCCGACGGGGCCACCGCGGCCCGGCGGCTGGCGCGGGAGCTGCGCGCGCCGGTCACCTTGGCCACGGTCGCGATGGGCGGGCCGCGGGTGCCGCAGGCCGTGGCGCGGCTGCAGGCCGACGGGGCGCGGCGGGTGGCGGTCGCGTCGTGGCTGCTGGCGCCGGGGCTGTTCCAGCAGGCGTTGGCGGAGTCGGGCGCCGACGTGGTGGCCGAGCCGCTGGCCACGCACGAGGCCGTGGCCGGGCTGGTGGTGGCGCGCTACACGGCGGCCCTGGCGGGCCGCACCTCGGTGGCGTAGCCCCCCGCACGGTGAGTCCCGCGTTTCGCCACGCTGAGTCGCGCATTTCGCCCGGTGAGTCGCGCATGTCGTCGCGGTGAGTCGCGCGTTTCGCCGCGGTGAGTCGCGCATTTCGTCGCGGTGAGTCGCGCGTTTCGCCGCGGTGAGTCGCGCATGTCGTCGCGGTGAGTCGCGCATCTCGCCGCGGTGGGGCCGGCATCTCGGCCCGATGGACGGCTGCGGGCGCCATGATCAGCGATCGGGGCCGCCGAATCCGGGACCGTCAGCGGCGGCCGTGACGCAGGATCACGCCCTCGGCCCGCAGGCGGGCCAGCTGTTCGGTGGCGATGTGCGGGGCGCACGTGCCGTCCGCGCGCAGCACGCGGTGCCAGGGCAGGTCGTGGCCGTCCTCGGCGAGGATTCGGCCGACGAGGCGGGCGCGGCCGGGGATGCCCGCCGTCGCAGCGATGTCGCCGTACGTCGACGTCTCGCCCGGCGGGATCGCCCGCACCGCCGCGCGCACGGCCTCCAACGTCGCCTCGTCCATCAGTCGAGGAAGGCCCGGATCGCGGCCGCCGTCTCGACCGGCTGCTCCAGGTAGACCATGTGCGCGGTGGCCATCTCCTGGACGACGAGCCGGTCGCCGAGCTCGGCGCGCACCCGCTCGACCCAGGCCGGGTTGACGTAGTCGACCTTCGCCGCGGGCAGGAGCAGCGTCGGCAGGTCCGGCGGCGGCGTGATCGCGGGGCGGGCCATCTCGCTCCACGCGGCCACGACCGCGGGGGTCGACCAGCGGTACCGCCACCGGCCGTTGTCCTCGACGAGGTTGTGTTCCAGCTCCGCGTCGACCAGCGCATCCGGCACGCCCTCCCACCGCTCCGCGCGGGCCGCGCGGGCCGCGGCCTTGTCGGGGTAGGACTCGCCCGCGCAGGCCTCGGTCGCGGTCTCCAGTACCACGTCCGGGTCCATGCCGAGGGCGGGGTCGACGAGCACCAGCTTCTCGACCCGCTCCCGTGCGGTCCGGGCCAGGTGGAGGGCGATCGCGCCGCCGAACGAGTGGCCGAGCAGCGGGGCGCGGTCGAGGCCGTGGTCGTCCATGACGGCGAGTACGTCCACGACGTGCTGCTCGAACCCCCACGGCGGGGCCTTGGGGGAGTGGCCGTGGCCGCGGAGGTCCACGGCGACGAGCCGCAGCTCGGGCAGCTGCTCGGCCAGCCCGGCCCAGCGGCGGGCGTGCCCGGTGACGCCGTGCAGCGCAACGACCGGTCGACCGTCGTCGGGGCCGAAGTGGTGGACGTGAAGAGCGCTCACCAGCCCGATCCTGCCGGCTGCGGCCCCGGTCGGGTCCCCGCCCGCCTCCGCCGCTGCCGGGCTCGCCACAACTTCGCCGTCCGCCTCGCTGCTCCGGGCATGATCACCGGTTCGGGCTCTCGACCGGCCAATTCCGGCCGGAGGCGCACCCAACCGGCGATCAAAGGGGGTGCGCCGAGGGCTGGTCCCGCAGCGATGCCAACCCGTGTCCCGCGCGGAACTGTCGGGGGCGCGTGGTTGCATCCCCCGCATGACCGCAGCGCTCGCTCCCTCGCTCGTGCGGCGCGCCCGGCCCCCGGAGCCCGAGCGGATCTGGGACGAGGCGGCGCGGCGCGTGCTCGCGCACACGGCGGGGCCGTTACGGATCGTCGGTGGCCCCGGCACGGGGAAGACCACGCTGCTGCTCGCCGCGGTCGCCCGACGGTTGGCCGCGGGCGAGGATCCCGCGCGCACGTTGGTGCTGGTCGGGAGCCGCCGCGCCGCGGCGGAGCTGCGGGAGCGCCTGGTGCGCCTCGGCGCGCACGATGGGGGAACGAGCCGCGAGGCGCTGGTCCGCACCGTCCACTCCTACGCCTTCGGCGTGCTCCGCCTGCACGCCGCGCGCCACGGCGATCCGCCGCCACGGTTGCTCGCGAGCGCCGAGCAGGACGCGCTGGTCCGCGACCTGTTGGGCGGTGAAGTCGACGGCGTCGTCCCGGGCTCGGGCTGGCCCGAGCGGATCGAGCCTGCGCTGGTCGTGCCGGGGTTCGCCGCCGAGCTGCGCGAGCTGCTGCTGCGGGCCGCCGAGCGGGGCCTCGGCCCGGACGAGCTGGGCGAGCTCGGTGCGCGGCACGAGGTCGCCGAGTGGGCCGCGGCGGGCCGGTTCTTCCGCTGCTACGAGCAGGTCACGCTGCTTCGCGGGGCCGCGGGACGAGGCGCGCCGCAGGCCACGGCGCCCGCGCTGGACGCGGCCGAGCTGGTGGCGGCGGCGCTTGACGCGCTCGCGGCCGATCCCGAGCTGCTGGCGGCCGAGCGCGCGCGAGTGCGGCACCTCGTCGTCGACGATGCGCAGGATCTCGATCCGCAGCAGATGGAGCTGGTGGGGGTGCTCGGGCGCAGCGCGGCCACCGTGCTGCTCGCGGGCGATCCCGACCAGGCCGTCCTCACCTTCCGCGGCGCCGACCCGGCGGGCATGCAGGCCATCGAGGCGGAGACGGTCGTGCTCACCGTGGATCGCCGCGGCGCGCCTGCCGTCCGCGCGGCCGGTGCGGCCATCGCGGCCCGGCTGCCGGGGGTGGGGGAGGGACGCCACCGGCTCGGCCCACCTGATCCAACGATGGGGCCAACCACGGACCCGGACGCTCCGCTGGTCGGCACCTCTCGCGCCGGGGAGCCGGGCTCGGTGGGGTCGGGTCCGGTGGGGTCGGGTCCGGTGGGGTCGGGTCCGGTGGGGTCGGGCTCGGCGTCATCGGATGCGGCAGTCGATGGCGGGTCCGGCCCGGTCGACGGGGGAGCGGGAGCGGCCGAGGACGGGCGGGTGGCCGTGCGCGTGTTCACCTCCGCCGCACAGGAGGCGGGCTGGATCGCCGACCAGTTGCGTCGCGCCCATCTCACCGACGGTGTGCCGTGGTCGCGGATGGCGGTACTCGCGCGTTCGGCACGGCGGGCGCTCCCGGCGTTGCGGCGCGCGCTGCTGGCCGCGGGCGTCCCGATCGCCGCGCCGCCTGACGAGCTGCCGCTGGCCCGCCAGCCCGCGGTGGTGCCGCTGCTCATGGTGCTCCGTTACGCCGCGCGGCCCGGCGAACTGGACGCCGACGCCGCGACGGCGCTGCTCACGTCCCCCCTCGGCTCGGCCGATCCCCTCCGGATGCGCCGCCTCCGCCGCGGCTTGCTCCGCCTGCAGGCGGCCGACGGGTCCGACCCAGATGCCGACGCGGCCGGAGCGCCAGCGCCGCCCGCGGGGGGCGCCCCTTCCGGGACGCGGGCGGCCGCCGCCGGGTCGTTTGCTGGGCGAACGGAGGAGGCCGCGTCGTCGGCGGGGCAAGCGGACGCGGACACCGCAGGCCAGCCCCGTCCGACCCCGGCCGAGGCCGAGCGGGTCGGGAGCGACCCGCTGTTGGTCGACGCCCTGCGCGCTGCCGCGGGAGGGCGGCCCGATCCGCTCGACGCCCTGCCCGCCAACGAGACGGCTCCGCTACGCCGGGTGGGCGCCCTGCTCGCGATCGCGGGCGATGCGGCGCGCGCGGGCGAGAGCGCCGAGGAGGTGCTCTGGCGGGTCTGGCAGGCCTGCGCACTCGACCGCCGGTGGAGCGACGCCAGCGCCCGCGGCGGCCCCGTCGGCGCTGCGGCCGACCGCGACCTCGACGCCGTTCTCGCGCTCTTCGACGCCGCCGCCAGGTTCGCGGACCGGCTCCCCGGCGCCGACCTGGCCACCTTCGCGGAGTACCTCGCCGAGCAACAGCTTCCGGCCGATTCGCTGGCCGATCGCACCCCGCGCCGCGAGGCCGTCGAGCTGCTCACGGCGCACGCCGCCCGCGGCCGCGAGTGGGACGTCGTCGCCGTGCCGGGCGTGCAGGAGGGCACCTGGCCCGACCTGCGCCTGCGGGGCAGCCTGTTGGGAAACGAGCGGCTCGTCGACCTCCTCGCCGGGGTCGCGGAGCCCGCAGGCGCCACCGTGTCGCGGGTCGCGCCGCTACTCGCCGAAGAGCGCAGGCTGTTCTATGTCGCCTGCAGCCGGGCCCGGCACACCCTGCTGGTCAGTGCCGTGCAAGGGGAGGACGAGCAGCCCTCCCGCTTCCTCGACGAGCTCGACCCGCTCCCCGCGGGGCAGGCCGATCGGCCGGTCTACCGCCCGGGTCGCGCGCTGGTGCTGGCCGAGTTGGTCGGCGAGCTGCGCCGCGCGGCCTGCGCCCCCGACGGGCCGGACCCGGCCGCCACCGCGGCCCGGCGCGCCCGGGCCGCGGCGCAGCTCGCCCGGTTGGCCGAGGCCGGCGTGCCCGGCGCCCACCCGGACGACTGGTACGGCGCCGCCCCTCTGTCCACCGCCACGCCGCTGCGCCCGGCCGACGCGGTCGTCCCGGTGTCCCCTTCCGACGTCGAGAAGATCATGCGTTGCCCGCTGCGGTGGGTGTTGGAGCGCCATGGTGGGAGTGACGCCGGTGCGCTCGCCGCGGTCACGGGAGCCTTGGTGCACGCGCTCGTCCAGGCCGAGGCAGCGGGCGCGGCCACAGGCGAGCTGGACGCGGCCCTGCGCTCGGCCTGGGCGCGGCTCGACGCGGGGGCCCCGTGGTTCTCCCGCCGTGAGCTTGCCCGGGTGCGCGGCATGCTCGGCGCGTTCGACGGCTGGGTGCGCGCCAGCCGGGCCGAGGGGCTGCGGCTGGTCGCGGTCGAGCAGCCCGTGCAGCTCGACCTGGTCGACGAGGTCGCCGCCCGTCGCGGGGTTCCGGCGCTGCGGCTGCGGGGCCGGGTCGACCGGCTTGAGGTCGACGCGGCAGGGCGCCCTGTCGTCGTCGACGTCAAGACCGGCCGTACCGCGGTCAGCGCGCGCACGGCGGCCGAGCACCCCCAGCTCGCGCTCTACCAACTCGCGGCCGCGCTCGGCGCGTTCGGCACGCTGGTGGAGCGTGGGGCGCCGCCCGGCGGGGCCCGCCTGGTGTACGTCGCCGACCAGCGCGCCGATGGCCAAGCCAAGGAGCCGGTCCAGCCCCCCCTGGACGCGGACGGGGTGGCCCACTGGCAACAGGTGCTGCAGACCTGCGCCGCCGACACCTCCGGGGCGGTGTTCGTCGCCCGGGTCGGACCCGACTGCGATCGATGCCCGGTCCGCACCGCGTGCCCGGCGCACGGGGCCGGTCGGGGGGTGCCGGATGCCTGACGCGAGGGGCGCCCTGCGTCGATGGTGGGCCGTGATCGTCGCCCGCGCGGTTGCGTTGCGCGCAGGCCCGGTACCGTTCTCGGCACGCTGGCGCTCCCCCCGCGCTTCCGACCCGGCGTGCCAGGAGGCCCCTTGTACCGCGTCCGACGGCCTGCCCGCGCCTTGCGCGCCTGCGTCCTCACGGCAGGCCTGCTCGCCGGCTGCGGCAGTGTCCCGGACACGCACAAGGCTCCCGACATCCAGACCCTGCCCTCCCCGTCCGCCACCATGCCCCTCCCCGCCCCCGCGGCCACCACGACGACGACCGCCCCGGCCGCGACCGGGAAGCCGAAGCCCGCCGGTGCGCAGCCCGGCCGCCGTTCCGTCCGGCCGGGGATGGCAGGCACCGCCCCGCTGGTCGGCGCGGGTCCCGGCTTCAAACCCATCGGTGGCGACGAGTTCAACTCGGCGTCGCCGGACCGCACGAAGTGGGGGCTCTACGACAGCATCGGCGGCTTCGGCAACGGCCTGCGCAGGCCCAGCGCCATCAGCCAGTCGGGCGGCAGCCTGGTGATCACGGCCACCGGCAAGACGTCCGGCGGTATGGACGACTCGTTCGGCCAGACCTACGGCCGCTGGGAGTTCCGCGCCCGCACCGATCACGGTCGCGGCTTCGGTTCGGCGATCCTGCTGTGGCCCGACTCGGAGAAGCTCAACGACGGCGAGATCGACATCGCCGAGGTGCCCGCCGAGCAACGCGACCAGGCGCACTTCGTGCTGCACTCGGGCGCGGGCGGCGACACGCTCAACGGATCGCACATGGTGGGCGACTTCTCCCAGTGGCACACGTTCGCGGTCGACTGGCTGCCCGACCGCATCACCTGGTACGTCGACGGGCGGGCGCAGTTCATGGTCACCGACCGGTCGCGCATCCCGAACAAGCCGATGCATCTGGCGATCCAGCTCGACCAGGGTCCGGTGAAGGACTGGATGCTCGCGCCGGACGCCACCACACCACCCCAGGTGCGGCTGCAGGTCGACTGGGTGCACGTGTACTCGTGGGCGGGCGCGCCCGTGCCGACGAAGACGGCGACGCCGAGCGCCACGCCCCCGAAGCCGGCCACGCCCACGTCGACCAAACCCACGCGCGGCTGACCCGCCCGCGCGGAACCGTCGGCCGCGTCCGGTAGAACCGCCTCGTGGAGCTCACACCGCGCGCGCTGGCCACGGCGCTCGGCCTGCCCCCGCCCACCGCGGAGCAGGCTGCGGTGATCGCCGCCCCGGCTCGCCCGGCGCTCGTCGTCGCAGGTGCGGGCGCGGGCAAGACCGAGACGATGGCCGCGCGCGTCGTCTGGCTGGTGGCCACGGGCGCGGTGCTCCCCGAGCAGGTCCTCGGCCTGACGTTCACCCGCAAGGCCGCTCAGCAGCTCGGGGCGCGGATCCGGTCACGGCTGCGCAGGCTCGCGGGCTCCCGGCTGCTCGACGAGCTCGACCCCAGCGGGGAGCGACGGGCTGCGCTGCTGGCGGGCGAGCCGACCGTCGCGACGTACCACGCCTACGCAGGACGCCTGGTCGGCGAGCACGCCCTGCGCCTGCCCGCCGAGCCTGCCGCGCGGCTCCTGGGGGAGACCGCGTCCTGGCAGCTCGCGCACCGGGTGGTCAGCACGTGGGCCGACGAGCTGGACGTCGACGTGCAGCCCGCCACCGTCACCACCTGGTTGCTGGCGCTCGCGGGCGAGTTGGGGGAGCACCTCGTCGAACCGGACGTGGTGCGGGTGCACGCCGAGCGGTTGGCAGCCGTCCTGGAAGCTGCGCCGCGGGGCAAGGGGCAGCGCGCCGAGCCGTCGCAGACCTACCAGCGCTGGATCGCGACGCAGCGCAAACGCGTGGCGCTGTTGCCGCTGGTGGAGGCGTTCGTCGCGCGGAAGCGGGCCGAGCGTGCGGTCGACTTCGCCGATCAGCTCGCCATCGCGGCCCGCGTGGCCGACGCCCATCCCGAGGTCGGGGAGAGCGAGCGCGCCACCTACGGCGCGGTGCTGCTCGACGAGTACCAGGACACCGGCCATGCGCAGCGCATCCTGCTGCGGGCGCTGTTCGGCACGCGCCCGGGCGATCCCGTGCGTCCGGACGGGCCGACGGTCACGGCCGTCGGCGACCCCTGCCAGTCGATCTACGGCTGGCGCGGGGCCAGCGCGGGCAACCTGGCCCGCTTCCGCACCGACTTCCCGGCGCCCGACGGGCCCGCCGACCAGTACGGCCTCCTCACGAGCTTCCGCAACCCGTCGGACGTGCTGCGGCTGGCCAACACGGCTTCGGCCCCGCTGCGAAGGCCGGGGCTGTCGCAGCGGGGGCCCCTTCCTCCGACTGAGTCGCAGCAGGGGCCCCTCCCTCCGACGCGGGGGAGGAGCGTGGCTGGCGCCCGTGCGGTGGGCGCCGGTGCGGTGGGCGCCGGTGCGGTGGGCGGCGGTGCGGTGGGCGCCGGTGCGGTGGGCGGCGGTGCGGTGGGCGCCGGTGCGGTGGGCGGCGGCGCGGTGGGCGGCGCGGTGGGCGGCAGCGCGGTGGGCGTCGGTGCGGTGGGCGTCGGTGCGGTGGGCGGGGCGGGCGGGAGTGCGATCGGCGGCGGCGCAACGGCAGGTGGTGCGGCGGGCGGCGGTGCGGTGGGCGGTGACGGGAGAGGCGGGCCCGTGCACGTCGACGTCGGCGAGCTGCGCCCCGCGCCCGAGGCCCCGGCGGGCGACGTGCGGGTGGCGCTGCTGCCCGACGTCGCCGCCGAGATCGACTGGATGGCCGACGCCGTGGCGGAGCAGTGGGACCGCGAGGGGCCGCCGCCCACGTCGGCCGTGCTGGTGCGCCGCCGCGTGGACATGGACCCGATCGCCGCCGCCCTGCGCGGTCGCGGCCTGCCCGTCGAGGTGGTCGGGCTGGGCGGCCTGCTGGACACCCCCGAGGTGCGCGACCTGGTCAGCGCGCTGCGGCTGGTCGCCGACCCGCTCGCCGGGCCCGCCGCCGTCCGGCTGCTCACCGGCGCGCGGTGGCGGCTGGGCGTGGCCGACCTCGCCGCCCTGTGGGCCCGGGCCCGCGAGCTGGTCCCACCACCCCAGCCCAAGGGCGCGCGCACCCCCACCGACCTCGCGCTCGGCGCGCTGCCCGGCGAGCAGGCCGAACAGGCGGGCCTCGTCGACGCGGTCGACGACCCCGGCCCGGCCGCCGCCTACTCGCCCGACGGCTTCGCCCGCATCAGCCGCCTCGCCCGCGAGCTGGGCTGGCTCCGCTCCCGCGCGGGCGCCCCGCTCACCGACCTCGTGGCCGACGCCGAACGCGTGCTGCTGCTCGACGCCGAGACTGCCGCCCGCCCCGGCCCGGTGGGCCGCGCGCACCTCGACGCGTTCGCCGACGTCGTCGCCGAGTTCGCGAGCGGCGCCGAGGTGGCGACCCTGCCTGCGCTGCTCGACTACCTGCAGACCGCCGAGCAGGCCGAGGACGGGCTGTCCCCGGGCGAGGTCGAGGTCACGCCCGACCGCGTCCAGGTGCTCACGGTGCACGCCGCGAAAGGCCTGGAGTGGGAGGTCGTGGCCGTGCCGCACCTGGTGGCGCAGGTGTTCCCCGGCCGCAAGATCGGCGGCACCTGGCTCACCAGCCCGGCCGAGCTGCCGGTCGCCCTGCGCGGCGACGTCCTCGACCTGCCCCACCTCGTCCTCCCCGACGGCGGCGACCGCCGGGCCTGCGAAAACGCCGTCAAAGCGCATTCCGAGGCCCTCGACGCGCGGCGGCTCGTCGAGGAGCGACGGCTGTTCTACGTCGCCGTCACCCGCGCCGAGCGGGTGCTGCTGCTGTCCGGGCACCGCTGGCCCGCGACCGGCGAGAAGCCGCGGCAGCCCTCGGAGTTCCTGGTCGAGGCCGCCGAGGCGCACGGCGCGCAGGTCTGGGCCGACGAGCCGCCCGCCGACGCCGTCAACCCGGCCACGCTGGAGCAGCCCACCGCGCTCTGGCCCGCCGACCCGCTCGGCGCCCGCTCCGCCGACGTCCAGGCGGGTGCCGAGCTCGTCCGCGCCGCTCTACGGGCCCGCATCGACGCCCGTGCCGCTGCTGTCGACCCCGGCGCGCAGCTTCCCCTGCTCGACGTCGAACCGCCGCCCGAGCCGGACGAGGACGACCCGGAGGGCTGGGCCGTCGACGTCGACCTGCTGCTCGCCGAACGGGCCGCCGCCCGGGCCCGGCCTGCCGCCGAGCTGCCTGCGCAGCTCACCGTGAGCAGGCTGGTGGAGCTCGCCGCAGACCCCGCCGGGCTCGCCGCCCGCCTGCGCCGCCCGCTGCCGCTGCCGCCCAACCCGCACGCCCGCCGCGGCACCGCGTTCCACGCCTGGCTCGAGCAGCGGTTCGGGGCGGCGCAGCTGCTCGACCTGGACGAGCTGCCCGGCGCCGCCGACGAAGGCGCCGCCTCCGACGACGCCCTCGCCGCCCTCCAGGAGGCCTTCCTCGCCAGCGACTGGGCCGACCGGCGCCCGGTGGAGGCCGAGGTGCCGTTCGAGACGGTCGTCGCGGGCGTCGCCGTGCGCGGCCGGATGGACGCGGTGTTCGCCGACCCCGACGGCGGGTTCACGGTGGTCGACTGGAAGACCGGCCCGCTGCCCGACGAGACCCGCATGCCCGCGCTCGCCGTGCAGCTCGGCGCCTACCGGCTGGCCTGGGCCGACCTGGCCGGGGTGGAGCCCGAGCGGGTGCGGGCGGCGTTCCACTTCGTGCGCGCCGACGTCACCCTGCGCCCGGCCGACCTCCTCGACGCCGACGGCCTGCGCGCACTCCTGGAGTCGGTCCCTACGCGCTGATCAGCGCGTGCAGCTTGGCGATCGTGTTCCAGTTGCGAGCGGTGACGAGCACACCGAGCTTCTCCGTCACCGCGGGCGCCTGCAAGAGGCCGTCGGGGCACCACTGGTAAATCACGCCTGGCCCGGGCCGGGCGTTGTCGGGGTCGCGCGCGAGGGCGGCGGCGAGCTTGTCGGCGTCGGGCGGGCCGCCCAGCACGTGCGCCATCATCCGCGAGCCGTTCGTGGCGACGTCGCGGAACGGATGCGCGTCGACGATCGCGCGCAGCTTCTTCTCGGTGAGTACCACGCAGGGCACCGTGAGCCCGGTGCGCTCGGTGATCGCCTTCTCGATGGTCTTCGCAGGCGCGGACGGGCCGGTGAGCACGACGTTGCCGCTGTTCAGATGCGTGCGGACGTCCGCGAAGCCCGCGTCGGTGAGCAGCTCCCGCAGGTCGGCCATCGCGATCTTGTTGGTCGACCCGAGGTTGATGGCGCGCAGCAGGACGGCGTACCGGGGCACGGCGGGAGGCTACTGCAGAACCCAGCCCCGGGTGGTGGGTGAGCTCGTGGAACCCGACGCGGCGCAGGAACGCAGAGGTGCCCGTCCGGCCCGTACACGGCGGGGACGGGCAGGCCGAAGTCGGCGCCGATCCGGGCAGCGCCGCGGAGGTGGGCGAGCGCCGCGGCGGCGAAGGCATCGGCGACCGACGCCGACTCCACGGCCTGCGAAGGGTTCTGGCCGGGCCGGACCAGGAACCAGCGCATGTCGCCCGCGCCGCGGTGCTCGGCGCCGACCCGCTCGTCGTCGGCGTAGCGCAGCAGGTGCGCGGCGCCCGCGATCCGCTCCCGCTGGACGGCGACGAGCGTGTGCCGCCCCGCGACCCAGGGGTCGACGACGTACTCGCCGGGCTCGCGCTCCAACTGGCCCAACACGGCGTTGGGCGGCACGGTGACGCCCGGCAGCACGGCCTCGACGTGCGCGTTGACCAGACGGGTGAGCTGGTCGCGGTCGCTGCGGCGGAAGGGGCGGATCACAATCGGTGGCATGGCACATCCCGGCTCGTCGGGCTGGATGCCGCCACCGGTGCGGTACCCGGCGAGCCTACCGTGGGCGCCATGCGAAGGATCGTGCTTTTCGGGGCGTCCGGCTACACCGGTGGCCGGGTCGCCGCGGCGATGGTCGCGCGCGGTCTGCGGCCCGTCCTCCTCGGACGCGACCAGGGCAAGCTGGCCGTCCTCGCCGAGCGCCTCGGCGGGCTGGACACCGACTACGCCGACGTCGCCGACCGCACGTCCGTCATGGAGGTGATCGCGAAGGACGACGTGCTGGTGAGCACCGTGGGGCCGTTCCACAAGATGGGCTGGGTCGCGATCCGCGCGGCCGTCGACGCGGGCGCGATCTACCTGGACTCGACGGGCGAGCCGCCGTTCATCCGCAGCGTCTACGAGTGGTTCGGGCCGGAGGCCG
The DNA here is from genome assembly GCA_963837575.1 of uncultured Actinomycetota bacterium. Classification (GTDB taxonomy): domain Bacteria; phylum Actinomycetota; class Actinomycetes; order Mycobacteriales; family Pseudonocardiaceae; genus Pseudonocardia. The sequence continues at coordinate 136,298 of CAWIOI010000020.1, read as the reverse complement.
ACGGCACCGGGGCCGCGCTGCTCACGGCGTTCGGCCACGACTACGTGCCCGGTGTGCTGGCGGGCGCGCTGGTGCTGCGGGACGCGGGCGCGGCGGCCGAGCGGGTCGACGTCGGCTACTTCGTCAGCGGCCGGGGACGGCTGTTCTCCCGCGGCACCCTGCACTCGCTGCTCGGGATCGCGCTGGAGCCGGGCTACGCGTACCGCCGCGGTGACCTGCGCGACGAGCCGACCGGGGCCCGCATGCGCACGTTCGCCGTCGACGGCAGTCCGCGGCCGGGCGTGAGCATCGGGGCGAGCGAGCAGTTCGCCCTGCCGCGGCTCGCGCCGCAGCTGCGCACGGTGGACGTCTACCTGGGCTGGTTCGGGGCCGCCTCCGGGGCGCTGCACGCCACCTCGGGCGTGACGTCGCTGGTCGGACGGGTGCGCGGCACCCGCCTCGTCACCGGGCTGCTGGCCGACTACGCGACCCGCCGCGTGCCCGCCGCCCCTGCCGAGAAGGCGCTGGCAGGCGCGACCGTGCACGTGGTGGCCGAGGCCTTCGACGCCGCGGGCACGCTGCTGGCCCGCACCCGGCTGCGGGCGCCGGAGCCGTACGCGATCACCGCGGAGCTCCTGGCCTGGGGCGCCGGGCGGGCCGCCGAGCACGGCGTCGCGGGCGTCGGCGCGCTCGACGCGGTGTCGGCGTTCGGGCTGGACGAGGTCGTGAAGGGCGCGGCCGAGGCGGGGATCGTCGTCGAGGCGTAGTCGCCCGCCCGCCGGTCCACGATCATCGCTCGGGCTACGCTCCGCGGCGTGAGACGACGTCCGCGCGTGGATCCGTCGCCGGTGGGCGTGGTCCGGATACCCGAGCCCGGGGTCTCGCCGCTGGCGTCCCTCCTGCGACGGCTGGCCATCGCCCTGGGCGCCCTCGTGATCACGGCGCTGATCGTCTACTTCGGCCGCGACGGCTACAAGGACGCCAACGGCGCGACCCCGCTCACGCTCGCCGACGCCTTCTACTACGCCACCGTCTCGGTCTCCACCACCGGCTACGGCGACATCGTCCCGGTCAGCGAGACCGCCCGGCTGATCACCACCATCGTGGTCACGCCGCTGCGGCTGATCTTCCTCATCACGTTCGTCGGCACCACGGTCGAGCTGCTCACCGAGCGGTCGCGGCAGTCGTTCCGGATCCAGCGCTGGAGGTCTCGCGTGCGCGACCACATCGTCGTCGTCGGCTACGGCACGAAGGGACGCGCCGCGGTCGAGACGCTCCTGGGCGACGGCGCGACGCCAACCGAGATCGTCGTCGTCGACACCGACCCGATTCAGCTGCAAGCCGCCGCGGCCGCGGGCCTCGTGACGGTGGCGGGCAACGCCACGCGATCGAGCGTGCTCCGCATGGCGAGCCTACCGCTGGCCAAGGCGATCGTCGTGGCGACGAACCGCGACGACACCGCCGTGCTCGTCACCCTGACGGCCCGGGAGATGGCGCCCGCCATCCGCATCGTCGCCTCGGTGCGGGAGTCGGAGAACGTGCATCTGCTGCGGCAGTCCGGGGCCAGCTCGGTGATCGTCTCGGCGGAGACGGCGGGCAGGCTGCTGGGCGCGGCCACCACCACGCCCGCGGTCGTCGAGGTGATCGAAGACCTGCTGACCCCCGACGCCGGGTTCGCGATCAGCGAGCGGGAGGTGGAGGACCCCGAGGTCGGCGGTTCGCCGCGGCACCTCGCCGACATCGTGCTCGGCGTCGTCCGCGGCGGTGAGCTCCACCGCGTGGACTCCTCGGCCGTCGACGCGCTGGAGCCGGGCGACCGGCTGCTCTACGTCCGTAAGGCCAGCCCGCCCGACGAGTCGTGAGTGGAAATAGTGGCTCTGACCACTACTACCACTCACGACACCTGGGGCACCGTGAGGTCGCGGGCCTGTGCGTAGCGCTCCCGTACGTGCCGGGTCGGGTCGGCGGTGAACCGCTCCTGGCCTGCCGCCGCCCACTCCGGCGGCGCTGAGGCTTCCGACAGCACCCAGGCCGCCTGCCGCGCCGCGCCGTCCGCGACGTACTCGCCGGGCGTCGGCCGGTCGACCGGGAGCGCGAGCACCGCGGGCGCGATCCGGGCGACCGCCTCCGACCGCGCCGCCCCGCCCACCAGGATGGCCCGTTCGACCGGCACGTTCGCCGCGAGCAGGGCGTCCACGGCGTCCGCCAGGCCGCAGAGCAGCCCTTCGACGGCCGCGCGGGCCAGGTGCGCGGGCGTGGAGGTGTGGAGCGTGAGGCCGTGCAGGGCACCGGTCGAGTCCGGCTTGTTCGGTGTGCGCTCGCCCTCCAGGTACGGCACGAGCACCAGGCCCCCCGCGCCCGCGGGGGCGTCGAGGGCGAGCTTGGCCAGGCCCGCATGGTCGACGCCGAGCAGTCTCGTCCCGGCGTCGAGCACGCGCGCTGCGTTGAGCGTGCACACCAGCGGCAGGTACTCGCCGCTCGCCGAGGCGAACCCGGCGATGATGCCGGTGGGGTCGGCCGTCTCCGTGGGGCTCACCGCCGACACGACGCCGGAGGTCCCCAGCGACACCACGACGTCACCCGGCCCGGCGCCGAGGCCCAGCGCCGCGCCCGCGTTGTCGCCGGTGCCGGGACCGAGCAGCAGGCCGTCGGGGGTGCGCCCGCCCGCCTCGCCCGGGCCGAGCACGCGCGGGAGCAGCACGTCGGAGCGGCCCAGTGCCCGTTCCAGCAGGTCGAGCCGGTAGGTGTTGGTGACGGGGGAGAAGTAGCCGGTGCCCGAGGCGTCGCCCCGGTCGGTGACGAGATCGTCCAGGGAGTCCGTGCCGCGCAGCTTCCACGTGAGCCAGTCGTGCGGGAGGCACACCGCGGCCGTCCGCGCGGCGTTCTCCGGCTCGTGGGTCGCGAGCCAGCGCAGCTTCGCGGCCGTGATCGCCGCGACCGGCAGCGTGCCCGTGGCGTCCGCCCACTCCTGCGCGCCGAGTTCGGTCACCAGGTCGGCGGCGGCCTGCGCGGAGCGGGTGTCGTTCCACAGCAACGCGGGCCGCACGACGGCGCCGTCGGCGTCCAGGCACACCATGCCGTGCTGCTGGCCCGCCACCGCGATCGCCGCGACGCCGTCCAGGCCACCAGCGGCGGCCAGCGCGGCCTGCAGGGCGTCCCACCAACCCGCCGGGTCGACCTCGGTGCCCGGCGGGTGCGGCGCCCGGCCGGACCGCACGAGCTCGCCCGTGGCGGCGTTCCGGATGACGACGGTGCAGGACTGCGTCGACGAGTCGATCCCGGCTACCAGGCTCATGCCGCCAACGCTAGACGCGGGCGCTCGGTAGCCTCAACGACCGTGCGCCTGGCGACCTGGAACGTCAACTCCGCCCTCTCCCGGCTGCCGCGGCTGCTGCCGTGGCTCGACCAGCGGGCGCCCGACATCGTCTGCCTCCAGGAGACGAAGCTGTCCGACGAGGCGTTCGCCGAGACGTTCGACGGGCCGCTGGCCGAGCGCGGATACGGCTACGCGCACGTCGGCGAGGGTCGGTGGAACGGGGTGGCGCTGCTGTCGCGGGTCGGGCTCGACGACGTGGCGCGCGCGCTGCCGGACGCGCCTGCGTTCTCCGGCACGGTCGAGGCGCGCGCGGTGACGGCGACCTGCGGCGGCCTGCGCGTCACCTCCGTCTACGTGCCGAACGGGCGCACGCCCGACGACCCGCACTACGCGTACAAGCTGGAGTGGCTGGCGGCGTTGCGGGAGTCGGTCACCGCGCCCGCCACGAGCGTGGTCGCGGGTGACATGAACATCGCCCCCACCGACGCCGACGTGTGGGACCCCGCGCTGTTCACCGACTCCACGCACGTCACGCCCGCCGAGCGGAAGGCATTGGCCGAGCTGCAGGGGGCCGGGCTGCGCGACGTGCTCCGCGAGCGCTGGCCCGGCGAGCGGATCTTCACGTACTGGGACTACCGGGCGGGCCGGTTCCACCAGGACAAGGGCATGCGGATCGACCTGGTCCTCGCGGGCGCCGACCCGGCCGGGCGGGTCGCCGCCACGTGGGTGGACCGGCAGGCGCGGAAAGGATCCGGGCCGAGCGACCACGCGCCGGTGATCGTCGACCTGGACGAGGCGCGCGACGGCGACATCGGCCCGGTCGTGCCGCCGCCGTCGAACCCGGCGCGTTAGGCCGCCGCCCGGCCCGCCGCCGCCACGCCCAGCGCCGCCAGCGCCACGACGACCGCGACCAGCACCGGCAGCGCGACCGCCGGAGTGCCGAGCAGGGCCAGCAGCGCGCCGCCCGCTCCGACCATCGTCGCGACCGACAGCTGGTCGGCCATCTGCGCGGCCGCCGAGTTGAAGCCCACCGTCCCCGGCGGCGACTGGCCCAGCACCAGGTACGACACCGAGGCGAAGCCCAGCCCCATCCCGACGCCCGCGACCATCCAGAACGGCACGGCGAGCCAGGCGATGCCCCACGTCGGCGCGACGAGCAGCATTCCCGCCGCCCCGATGCCGACCGCGACGAACCCGGCCCGCAGCAGCCGCGCGCGCGGGATGTCGGGGCGACGGCCCTGCCACGCCGACGCCGCCGACCAGCACAGCGACCCCGCCACCAGCGGGATCCCGGCGGCGGCCAGCGACCAGCCGTGGGTGTCGTGCAGCATCAGCGGCAGGTAGGCGTTGACCGTGAAGAACGTGCCCGCGAGCAGCCCGCGCGACGCCACGACCGTCGGGATGCCCCGTCCCGCGCGGAACACGCCGCGGGGCAGCAGCACCCGCAGGGATGGCACGAGCACCACCACGGCAACCGCCGCGACCACCGCGCCGACGACGTCGGTGTGTTGCCCGGCCCAGCTCAGCGCGGCCACCCCGACGGCGGCGCCCACCGCGGCCGCGGCGGTGCCGCGCCGGGCGGCCCGTCGCTCCGCGGCCGGGCCGAGTCTGCGGACCGCGGGCGCGACCAGCGCCAGCGCGACCGCCACCAGCGGCACGAGCCCGAGGAACACCCAGTGCCACGACAGGGTCTCGGTGACCAGCCCGGACACCGGCGGTCCCAGCAGCGACGGCAGCACCCACGCCGACGAGATCAGCCCGAACACCGCGGGCCGCACCCGCTCGGGGTAGACGGCGGCGATCACCACGAACGTCGCCACGGCCAGCGCCCCCGCGCCGAGGCCCTGCAGCACGCGACCGAGCAGGAGTTGCGGCATCGCGGTGGCCGTGCCCGCGACGAGCAGGCCCACCCCGAACAGCAGCGGTCCGACGAGGATCGGCGCCCGCGGCCCCGACCGATCCGACCAGCGTCCGCCGATCACCGTCGCGAGCACCGACGCGGCCATGAAGGTGACGAACGGCCAGGAGTACAGCGTCACCGCGCCGAGGTCGGCCACCAGCGCGGGCATCGCTGTGCCGACTCCCATCGCCTCGAACGCGACGAGGCTGATGAGGAGCACGAGCCCGACGGTCGTCGTCCTCCGCTCCGGCCCGAACAGCTCGGCGCGGACAGACGGCGTCGTCGGGGTCGTCGTCGGTGGCGTCCTCGGTGTCGTGGTCACCGCACCAGGATCCGACCTCGACCCGACTTCAGGTCAAGCCCGTTTCGTCCCGCTCCTGCCCGCCTTGCCGGGCCGCCCACCGCCACCCCGCGCGCCAAGATCACCAGTTCGGTGCCGAAAGCGGTCATTTCTGGCCGCATGTGCACCGACTCGGCGATCACGGCAGGCGGGGTGCCGGCTTCTGACCCCCGCCGTGCGGTCCGGTCGGCGGGGACAGCGCATGCGACCGGCCTTGCCCGGGTGGGTGCCGCTGCGTGGCAGGCTGAGCCCGTGAGCACCGTCGTCGTCGACACCCCCGAGCAGCACACCCCCGAACAGGCCGCCGTCCGCGCGGCGGCCCGCCGCGCCGCCGCCGCCGCGCCCGGCGTGCGGGCGGCCGGGGGACCGGCGATCGACGCCGCCCTGCGCGCGGCGGCCGGGCTCCTGCGCGAGCGCTCCGAGGTCCTGCTCGCCGCCAACCGCCGCGACGTCGAGACCGCCGAGGCGGGCGGCATGGCGCACGGCCTGCTCGACCGCCTCCGCCTCACCCCCGAGCGCCTCGCCGACATGGCCACCCAGCTCGACGTCCTCGCCGCCACCCCCGAGCCGCCGCTGCAGGTGTTCGTCCGCGCGCTGCCGACCGGGGAGCGCGTCTACGAGCGCCGCGTGCCCGTCGGCGTGATCGGCGCGGTGTTCGAGGCGCGGCCCAACGTCACGGTGGACGTGGCGTCCCAGGTGCTCAAGGCGCGCAGCGCCGCCGTCCTGCGCACCGGTGCGGCCGCGCTGGGCAGCGCGCAGGCGCTCGTCGAGCACGTGATCGCCCCGGCGCTCGCCGCCAACGGTGTACCAGCGGACGCGGTGCAACTCGTCCCCACCCCCGGCCACGCGGGCGCCGACGCCCTGGTCGGCCTGCCCGATCTCGTCCCGCTCGTCGTCGTGCGCGGAAGCGGCGAGGTCACGCGGCGACTGTCGGCCCTCGGCGCCGCCGCGGGCACCCGCGTGCTCGCCCACGCCGACGGCGGCGGCGTGCTCTACCTCGACGCCAGCGCGGCCGAGGCCGACGTCACGCGGCTCGTCACGGACTCCACCGACCGCCTCGGCGTCTGCAACCGGCTCAACCTCCTGCTCATCGACGCGCCCGCCTACGACCGCCTCTGGCCGGTCGCCGAGCAGGCCCTCCGCGCCCGGGGCATCGAGCCCAGCCTGCCCCCGCACAGCCATCCGCTCGGCCACGAGTGGGCGCTCGACGCGGGCGCGGAGGCGCACGTCACGGTGGCGACCGTCGCGGGGCCCGTCGACGCCGCCCAGACCGCTGCCCGCGAGACGTCCGGCCTCGCCGCCTGCGTCTGCGCCGCCGACGAGGCCGCGGCCACGGCGTTCGTCGACGCCTACACCGGCACCGGGGTCTTCTGGAACACCACCACCCGCCTCCTGGACGGGTACAAGCTGCTGGGACTACCCGAGACGGGCATCAACGTCGACCACACGCCGGGCCCGCGCGGCCCGGTCACGTACGTCGACCTTTCGCTGCGGCAGTTCGTGGTGCTCCCGCCCGAAAAATGAGAGCACTGCGTGGGCGCCGTGTTCGCGCTGGGCATGGCGCTGTTCCTGCCGCAGTTCTTCGCCTGCCCGGCGCTGCGGATCGCGCACGGCGTGCTGCGCGCGATCGGCTGCTTCATCCTCGCGTCCCGCGCCGAGGAGAGGCGCGCGGTGTTCGCGGGTTAGATTCGTGAGGTGCCCCCCGAATTGCATCGTGCGACGCTGGCGAACGGCTTACGCGTGTTGGTCGTTCCCGATCCCGCCACCCCCGTCGTCGGCGTCGCGGTGCACGTCGACGTCGGGTTCCGCTCCGAGCCGGAAGGGCGCACGGGGTTCGCGCACCTCTTCGAGCACCTCATGTTCCAGGGCAGCGAGAGCCTGGAGAAGCTCGCCCACTTCCGGCTCGTCCAGAGCTCCGGCGGCGTCTTCAACGGCTCCACCCACCAGGACTACACCGACTACTTCGAGGTGTTGCCCGCCGCCGCGCTGGAGCGGGCGCTGTTCCTGGAGGCCGACCGGCTGCGCGCCCCGACCCTCACCGATCAGAACCTGCGCAACCAGATCGACGTCGTCAAGGAAGAGATCCGGCTCAACGTCCTCAACCGGCCCTACGGCGGCTTCCCGTGGATCCTGCTGCCGCCCGTCCTCTACGACACGTTCCCCAACGCGCACAACGGCTACGGCGACTTCTCCGAGCTGGAGCAGGCCTCCCTCGACGACGCCGCGGCGTTCTTCGACACCTACTACGCGCCGGGCAACGCGCAGGTCACCGTGGCGGGCTACCTGGACGTCGACGAGGCGCTGCGCCTGGTCGACAAGCACTTCGGCGACATCCCGGCCCGCGCGACGCCCACCCGCCCGTCGTTCGCCGAACCGCCACCGGGCGGCGAGCGCCGCGTGGCCGTGACCGACGCGCACGCCCCGCTGCCCGCGCTCGCCGTCGGCTACCGGCTGCCCGATCCGGCGGCCGACCTCGACGGCTACCTGGGCCACGCGCTGCTCGGATCGGTGCTCGGCGACGGCGAGGCCGCCCGGCTGCAGCGCCGCCTCGTGCACGCCGACGGCCTGGTCACCGACGTCTCCGCGGGCGCGGGGCTGATGGGTCCGCTGGACGCCCGTGATCCCGACACGTTCACGGTCACCGCCGTGCACCCCGCGGCCGTCGACCCCGACCGGGTGCTCGGCGCGCTCGACGAGGAGTTGGACAAGCTCGCCGCCGAGGGTCCGACGGACGAGGAGCTGCAGCGGCAGGTCGCGCGCTGGTCCGCGGGGCTGTACCAGGAGAACGACCGGGTGATGTACCGCATGCTCGGCCTCGGCGCCCGCGAGCTGCTCTACGGCCGCGCCGAGATCGCGGCCGAGCTGCCCGAGCGCCTGGCCGCCGTCACGGCCGAGCAGGTGCGGTCCGCCGCGGCGGCGGTGCGCGGCGGCGGGCGCGGCGTGCTGCTGCTGGAGCCCGTGAGCGGATAACAGTGTTCCAGCACGCTTTTCCGCTCACGACCACGGAAGGTGCCGCATGACCAGGACCGCCGACGAGATCGGCCGCACGGCCGCCGGGCCCCGCTCGCTGCCCCCGCTCGGACCCACCCGTGACGTCCCGCTGCCCGACGTCGTCGAGAGCACCCTGCCCAACGGCCTGCGGGTGCTCGCCGCGCACCGGCCGGGCATCCCCATGGTCGAGCTGCGCCTGCGGGTGCCCTTCGCCGGGGACACGCCCGAGCACCCGGCCGTGGCCGAGCTGCTCGCCGAGACCCTGCTCACCGGCACCGCGACCCGCGACCGCGTCACGATCGACGACGAGCTGGCCGCCGTGGGCGCCGACCTCGGCGTCACCGTGGACCCCGAGCGCCTACAGGTGTCCGGCTCCGGCCTCGCCGCCGGGCTGCCCGACGTGCTGGGCGTGCTCGCCGACGTGCTCACCGCCGCCACCCACCCCGACGCCGAGGTCGCCCGCGAACGCGACCGGCTCGCCGAACGCATCGTGATGGCCCGTGCCCAGCCGCGGACGATCGCGCGGGAAGCGTTGCAGCGCAAGCGGTTCGGCACCCATCCGATCACCCGGGAGATGCCGACGGAGGCGGCGGTCGCCGCCGTCACCGCGGACGAGGTGCGCGCGTTGCAGAGCGCCTCGCTGGTGCCGCGGGGGTCGATCCTCACGCTCGTGGGCGACGTCGAACCGGGCGCCGCGCTCGCCGTCGTCGAGAAGCTGCTGGCCGGCTGGACGGCCGACCACGCGGCCCGGGAGCTCACGTCCCCGCCGCCGATCATCGCGGACGACCTGGAGCTGGTGCACCGGCCCGGCTCGGTGCAGTCCCAGCTGCGGCTCACCGCGCCCGCCGTCGGCCGCGCCCATCCCGACTACACCGCCCTGCAGCTGGCCAACCTCGTGTTCGGCGGCTACTTCTCCTCGCGCTGGATGGAGAACATCCGCGAGGACAAGGGCTACACCTACGGCGCGCACTCGGGCGTCGAGTTCGTGCCCGGCGGCGGCGTGCTGGGCCTGGAGACCGACGTGGCCAGCGACGTCACCGCCGCCGCCCTCCTGGAGACCCGCTACGAGCTGGGCCGCATCGTCGCGGTGCCGCCGACGCCGGAGGAGGTGGACGCGGCGCGGGCGTACGCGATCGGGTCGCTGGCGATCTCGCTGGACAGCCAGGGGGGCCTGGCCTCGTCCATCGCCACACTGGCCGCCGACGGGCTCACCCTGGACTGGCTCGGCAGCCACCCCGCCCGCCTGACCGCCGTCACGGTGGCGGAGGTCGCGGCCGCGGCGCTGCGCTACTTCGCGCCGACGGCGGTCACCGGCGTGATCGTCGGCGACGCGGACGTGATCGGCCCGGGCCTACGGGCGCTGGGCGGCGTGGCATGACGTTCCGGCTGACGACCCCCGCGGTGCTCTCGCGCTCGGAGGTCTTCCGCGACGAGACGCTGCGCACCGATCTGGCCCGGCAGGAGGCGGGTTGGGCGAGCGCGCGGCTGGTCGTGGTCGACGGCGAGGGCCGCACCCCGGTCGAGTGGACGGACGCGCCGAGCGGCGGATTCGAGGTCGGCGACGCGGGCAGCTGGGACCGCGGCGGCAGCGCCCGCCTGCGCACCCGCGCCACCGAGGGCTCCAGCCCCATCGAGGGCGCGGTGCTGCTCGGCGAGCAGGACGGGGTGGCGTACTGGGCGATGCGCGGCAAGCCCGACGTCTTCGCGGGCGAGGACGCGGCGGACTGGGCCGACCTGCGCATGACCGGCGCGATCCTCGACGGGATGGGCGCGGGCCTGTTCGTCACCGCGGTCGCCGTCCTGAACTGGCACGACACCGCCCGCTACTGCGCTCGCGACGGCTCGCCCACCCACGTCGACGCGGCGGGCTGGCACCGCCGATGCGAAGCGGCCGGGCACGAGGAGTACCCGCGCACCGACCCGGCCGTCATCTGCCTGGTGCACGACGGCGGCTCGGGCGACACGGCCCGCGTGCTGCTGGCCCGCCAGCCCGTCTGGCCCATCGGGCGGTTCACCGTGCTCGCCGGGTTCGTCGAGGCGGGGGAGTCGCTGGAGTGGTGCGTGCGGCGGGAGATCCACGAGGAGGTCGGCGTCGACGTCCGCGACGTCGGCTACCTCGGCAGCCAGGCCTGGCCGTTCCCCCGCTCGCTGATGGTGGCGTTCGAGGCCGTCGCCGACCCGGACGCCCCGCTCGCCCCGGCCGACGGTGAGATCGCCGAGGCGATGTGGGTGACCCGCGCGGACCTGCGGGCGGCCCTGCGTGCCGGCGATTGGGGCGCCACCGAAGCGCCCCTGCTCCTGCCCGGCAGGGTGAGCATCGCCCGCAGCATGCTGGAGAGCTGGGCCGCCGCCGATTAGGCGGCAAGCGCCTCCCGCACCTGCGCCAGCGACGGGTTCGTCGCCGTCCGGCCGTCCGGGAACTCGATCACCGGAACGGTCTGGTTGCCGCCGTTGACGCCCTCCACGAAACGCGCGGCGTCGGCGTCGCGCTCGATGTCGACCTCGCGGTAGGGCAGGCCTGCCTGGTCGAGCTGGAGCTTCAGCCTGCGGCAGTAGCCGCACCACGTCGTCGAGTACATCGTCAGCATGACCGGATCAACCACGGCTGCCGGAACTGTCATCCCCGGCTGCCAGTATGACGGTGTGATGCTCGACGGACTGGACGACGACCAGCGCGCCGCGGCCACCGCCCCCCGCGGCCCGGTGTGCGTGCTGGCCGGTGCGGGCACCGGCAAGACCCGCACGATCACCCACCGCATCGCGCATCTCGTGGGCACGGGCCACGTCGCCCCCGGGCAGGTGCTGGCGGTCACGTTCACCGCGCGGGCGGCAGGGGAGATGCGCACACGGCTGCGCGCGCTCGGCGTCGCGGGTGTCCAGGCGCGCACGTTCCACGCCGCGGCGCTGCGCCAGCTGCGCTACTTCTGGCCGCGCGTCGTCGGCGGGCCGCAGTGGCAGTTGGTCGAAGGCAAGCTGCGCATCGTCGGGCACGCGGCCGGCCGGGCGCGGATGGGCACCGACGCCGCCACGCTGCGCGACCTGGCGGGTGAGATCGAATGGGCGAAGGCCAGCCTCGTCACGCCCGCGGAGTACCCGGCCGCGGTGGCCCGGCTGCGCCGCGACGTGCCCGGCCCCGCCGAGCAGGTGGCGGCCGTCTACGCGGGCTACGAGGAGGCCAAGACAGCGGCCGAGCTGCTCGACTTCGACGATCTCCTGCTGCACGTCGCGGGCGCGCTCGAGGAGCACGGCGACATCGCGCAGGAGTTCCGTGACCGCTATCGGTGCTTCGTCGTCGACGAGTACCAGGACGTCACCCCCCTGCAGCAGCGGGTGCTCGACGCGTGGCTGGGGGAGCGCGACGATCTCACCGTCGTCGGCGACGCCAACCAGACGATCTACACGTTCGCGGGCGCCAGCCCGCGCTACCTGCTGGAGTTCGCCCGCCGCTTCCCGGAGGCCGCCGTCGTCCGGTTGCAGCGCGACTACCGCTCCACCCCCCAGGTCGTTTCGTGCGCCAACACGCTCATCGGCGCGGCCCGCGACCGGCCCGCGGGCACCCGGCTGCGGCTGCTCGGCCAGCGGCCGCCCGGCCCCGATCCGGATTTCACCGAGCACGACGACGAGGTCGCCGAGGCCGCCGCGGTCGCCACGCGCATCCGGCGCATGGTCGCCGAGGGCGTTCCGCCGAGCGAGATCGCCGTGCTGTTCCGGGTCAACGCGCAGTCCGAGATCTACGAGCAGGCGCTCACCGACGCGGGCATCCCCTACCAGGTGCGCGGCGGCGAGCGGTTCTTCCACCGACCCGAGATCCGGCGGGCCATGAGCGTGATCCGCATGGCCCGTCCCCCACTCCAAGATCACCAGTTCGGCGCAATTCCGGCCGGATATGGCACGCATTCGCACCGAACTGGTGATCATGGGCGCGGGCTCGTCGACGACGTCCGGGCTGTGCTCGCGCCCGTCGGCCTCACCCCGGAGCCGCCCGGCGGCGCGGCGCAGCGGGCGCAGTGGGAGTCGTTGCTCGCGCTCGTCGAGCTGGCGGAGGAGCTGGCGGGCGTCGAGCCGGAGGCCGACCTGCGCCGCTTCGCCGCCGAGCTCGACACCCGGGCCGATGCGGCGCACCCGCCCACCGTGCAAGGCGTCACGCTGGCGTCGCTGCACGCGGCGAAGGGCCTCGAATGGGACGTCGTGTTCCTCGTCGGCCTCGTCGACGGCACCCTGCCCATCCAGCACGCCGACGGCGACGAGCACGCGATCGAGGAGGAGCGCCGTCTGCTCTACGTCGGCATCACCCGGGCGCGGCACCAGGTGCTGCTGTCCTGGGCGCTGGCCCGCCAGGCAGGCGGGGCGCGGCGGCGGCGGCGCAGCCGCTTCCTCTACGGGTTGGTGCCCGAGCACCACCCGGCGTCGCGGATCGCTGTCGGCGAACGGGGCGGGGCCAAGCCGCGCTGTCGGGTCTGTGGCTCGCCGCTGATCGGGGTGGACGCGCTGAAGCTCCGGCGCTGTGGCGACTGTCCGTCCGATGTGGATACCGAACTGCTCGACCGGCTGCGCTCCTGGCGCAGCGACGAGGCCCGTGACCAGCAGGTTCCCGCGTACGTCGTCTTCACCGACGCCACCCTCACCGCGATCGCCGAGCAGCGCCCCGCCGACCGGGCCGCGCTCGTCGGCATCCCCGGCATCGGGGCGCGCAAGCTCGACCGCTACGGCCCGGCCGTCCTGGCGCTCGTGGCCGACGTGGAGTGAGCCGCGGCCGGGTCGCGAAACTTTCCCGTAAATAGGTTGCCCGCCCCCGTGGGGGGTCCCTACCGTGTTCCGCACGGACTGTTATGCCCGTCACGATCCTTCCGGAGGAGGTGCCCGATGACCAGCACGACCACGATGCGCACGATCGCGGGCACCCGCGTCTCCGGAGCCTCCCTTCCCGTCTGGACGGACCCGCGTGCCCAGAAGCTGCGCGTGGCGCCGTTCGCGCACCGGGCCATCGACAACTACAGAGAAATGTCCGCACGGAGGTATCGCCATACCTAGGCGACGCCTCCGGCCCAAGAGCAAGGCCGCGGACCCCACCGGGATCCGCGGCCTTTTTGTTTGTCCCGCAAGAACCATCTCTCTCGCGGAGGTAGAAGTGCTAGTCCGATCAGTTCCGTTGGACGGCGGAGTGATCCATCCCGAGCAACTCGGCGGCGCCGCCGGGGCGCTGGGTTCCGTGCTGACTGCGGCCAGCCGCACCGGCCTGGACCTCCCGTGCCGCTCGGGCGACGCCGACCTGTGGTTCGCCGATGCTCCTGCCGAGCTGGAGCGGGCCAAGGCGCTCTGTGGCCACTGTCCCATCCAGGCCGAGTGCCTGGCGGGCGCGCTGCGCCGCGCCGAGCCCTGGGGCGTGTGGGGAGGCCAGATCTTCGAACACGGGGCGGTCATCCACCGCAAGCGGCCCCGCGGTCGTCCCAGCAAGGCCGACCTGGCCCGCGACCGGGCCTACGCCGAAGCAAAGTCCGCCTGACCCTCGCCGTCGGTCCCTCGAGGACCACCCGCCCAGAAGGAGATTCCGTTGACCAACTTCCTGATCACCACGCCGGCCCGGTCCGTACCGAACAAGGGAACCGCGATGTTGCTCCACGAAGCCCTGGCCAGATCCCGAATGCGCGAGGCCGAACAGGCCGCGCGCGAGTACGCCCTGGTCCGCGCCGTCACTGCCGGACGGCGGTGGCAGATGCTCGCCCGGTTCGCGCAGCGGCGCGCCGTGGCGAAGTCCGCCGCCGCGGCCGAGCGCTCCGGCGCCGCGGCCGAGCGCGTAAGGGCCTGACCGCACCGCGGCGCCGCACGGGGCCACCGGTCCCGCTGCGGCGGCGCACTCGATACGCGGCATCTCGCTCCGGCCCACGTCCGCCGCGCCGATCGTCGTCGCACGACCTGAAAGCCACCGGCAGCGGCTCCGGTGATCCGCTCCGGGATCACCGGCTCGGTTCTCGAGCGCGCTGCCCCGAGAAGGCGGCGCCCCGGTTCTCCCGCGGCCGGGGCGCCGTCGTATGCCCATCCGAAGATCGCCGCGAACCGCACACCAGGCACCTCACCACCGGCGTGCTGTGCGATGCGCGGCGACTTCGCGTGTCAGGTCGGCTTGCCCGCGGCCTCGTCCGCCGGGTCGTCGACCTCGTCGTCGGCGTCGCTGAAGATCCACGGCTGCCAGTGTCGGACGATGCCGCGCAGCGGGACGTCGGTGTCGAGCTGGCAGAGCACCCCGAGGGTGCCCATGGTCACCCGGTGCACGAGCAGGTACTGCGGCGGCAGGTTCAGCTCGAGACCGGTGCGGAAGTCCGGGCTGCGCAGGTCACCCACGCGCCCGGCCTGCCGTTGCAGCCAGCGCCGGTTGAACCGGAACACCTCGGAGCGCAGCGGCTCGGTGAACGGTGCGAGGTAGGCGATGGCGTCGCGGCCCGTCATCGCCGAGCCCGGCAGCACGAAGCCTTCCCGGCGCAGCAGCGCGAGGAGATCGTCGGGCCGGTTCTCCAACGCCAGCCGCACCATGATCGACAACGGCCGGGGGAGGCCGTCGGGGAGCCGGGCCACCGCGCCGAAGTCGAGCACGAGCAGTCGCCCGTCGTCGAGCAGCTGGAAGTTGCCCGGGTGCGGGTCGGCGTGCAGCAGGCCCACGCGCGGGGGCGACGAGTAGTGCAGCTCGGCCAGCAGCGCCGCGGCGGCGTCCCGCTCGGCCTGGGTGCCTTCACGGATGACGTCGGACAGCTTCCGGCCGGTGACCCACTCCGTGACCATCGCCTTCGGGGCCGACGCCACGACCTTCGGCACGCACACCTTGTCGTCGCCCGCGAAGGCCGTCGCGAACGCCCGCTGGTTGGCGGCCTCGTCGCGGTAGTCCAGCTCCTCCTCCATGCGCTCCCGCAACTCCGAGATCAACGGCTTGATCTCCAGACCGGGCACGAGGGGCTGCAGCACGCGGCTCATGCGCGACAGCTGCCGCAGGTCCGACCGCAGCGCCTCCTCGGCGCCCGGGTACTGCACCTTGACCGCGACCATCCGTCCGTCGTGCCACACGCCCCGGTGCACCTGGCCGATGCTGGCTGCGGCCGCGGGGGTGTCGTCGAATGAGAGGAACCGAGCACGCCAGCCCCGGCCGAACTGCTCGGCGAGCATGCGGTGCACGTCGGTGGTGGGCATCGGGGGCGCGGCCGTCTGGAGCCTCACCAACGATTCGCGGAACGGGGCGGCGAACTCGTCGGGAATGGCGGCCTCGAACACCGACAGCGCCTGACCGAACTTCATCGCGCCGCCCTTGAGCTCACCGAGTACGGCGAACAGCTGCTCCGCGCTCTTGGCCATCAGCTGCGCGGAGATCTCGTCGCCGTCGCCGCCGACCAGCCTGCGCCCCCAGCCGCCCACCGCGCGCCCGGCCACCCCGAGGGGCAGGCTGGCGAGCTTGGCGGTGCGCGCCGCAGTGCGCCGTGGAATGTCACTCACCTCATGATTGTCTCTCCTCCGGAGGGGGATGCGCGTTCTACGGGGCCGCAGGCACCACAGGGGCACTCGGGATGGGCGGTCCACAGGCGCCTGCGCAGGCCGCCGTCGGTGACGTCGAGCTCAAGCGTGGCGCCCAGTGTCGCCGGATGCCCGTTCTCGATCGCCGCGACGGCCTGGGCCACGGCGAGCCCGACGGTGGCGGTCACCGCGGCCGGGTCGGCCGTGCCCGCGCGCCCGGCCAGCTGGGCGGCCACCGCGGGCCAACGGGGGTCGAGGTCGCTGCGGGTGCGGTCGAGGCAGCCCAGGCAAGCCGACCGTCCCGGGTAGACGAGCGGCCCGACGATGCCGACCCCGTCGCGCAGGCGCACGGCGAGGTGGGCGACCCCGCTCGCGCGGAGGCCGTCCACGGTCGCCGGGTCGGGCGTCTCGTCGGCCAGCACGACCAGGTCGGGCCGCGACCGCAACGGCGGCGCCCGCGTCACGGCGTCCGGTAGCAGGCGACGCACGGCGGCCTGGGTGGCGGCCAGCCGCTCGCCGCCACGATCGACGTCGGTGTAGCCGGTGCCGAGGTCGGCGCCGTGGACGGCACCGCCGGTGTCGGTGTGCACGGTGCCGATCCCACTGTGCAGCAGGCCGGTGACGATCCCGACCGCGAGCGGGCCGCGGCCACGCACGCTGACCACACCGGCCGCTCGCGCCCGGGCCGCCCGTTCCGGCCCTGCCGCATCGACCAGCGCCCCGGCCTCGATCAGCTGCTCCATGAGGTCCTCTGTGACGTCGGCCGGGACCCCGCCCGCCGCGGCCGAGGCCACTAGCTCGTGGGTGCCTGCCGCCCGGTCCAACCGGTCGATCAGCGCGGCCACCGGCGGCGGCAGCCCGTCGACGACGAGCGCCGTGTCGGGATCGAGCCCCACGACGCGGGCGCCCCCGCCGAGGGGCAGGACGCTGCGGTGCCGGGCGAGTCGCACTGCGGCAGGCAGCGCCCGCCCCTGCGCGACGGTGCCCGGCGCACCGGCGGCGAGTGGGACGCAGGCGAATGGATCGGGTGAGTCGTCGGCGGTGGACGCAGGGGCGGCGGGCGGCCGTGCGGCCGCAGGCGGGGCGGTGGCGGGGCGGGCGGCGGGCGGGACGGCGGTCATAACCCGATGATGCGGCGGGGCACCGACAGCCGTCGGCCGTTGTCCACAGGGCGAGCAAGCCTGTGGACAACTCCTCACGCGATCGGGCCGTGGATTAGGGTGGACCGATGGCGCACCCCGCGGTCGTCGAGGTCCGACGCAGTGATCGCCGCAGACGTATGGTCAGCGCCCGGCGCGAGGGCGACACGGTGGTCGTCTTCATTCCCGGGTGGATGAGCGACTCGGAGGAGAGCCGCTGGGTCGACGAGATGGTGCGCAGGCTGGAGCGCAGCGAAGCGCGCCGCCGTTCACCCGCCCGCGCGGGCGACGATGCGCTGAGCCGTCGGGCCGCCGAGCTGTCGCGCCGTCATCTGGAAGGTCGGGCCGTGCCCACGTCGGTGCGCTGGGTGCCGCCGATGCGCACGCGCTGGGCGTCCTGCACCCCGGCCGACGGCACGATCCGGATCAGCGAGCGGCTGCGCGACGTGCCCGCGTGGGTGCTCGACTACGTGCTGGTCCACGAGCTCACCCACCTGCTGGAGCCCGGTCACGACGAGCGGTTCTGGGCGTGGGTGCACCGCTTCCCCCGCTCCGAGCGGGCGATCGGCTACCTGGAGGGGCTTTCGGCCGCCGCCGGGCTGGGGCTCGCGGGCGTCGACGGCGAAGACGTCTGAGCGCACGGCCCGAGAGGGACATGAGCGGGGTCCCGCCGCCGCGAATCCCCCGCACACGTCGATCGCGCGTGACCGCTACTCGTCGGCCGCGTCGTCCTTCTTCTCGGGCTGGGACTTCTCCTCGTTGGCCAGCTTCTCCAGCTCGGCGATCGGGTCGCTGCCCTCCGCCCGGGACACGAATGCGGCCGGATCGTCGAGGTCGTCCGCAGTGGGGACGAGATCGGGGTGCGCCCACAGGGCGTCCCGGCCTGCGGCGCCGCGCTGCTCGGTGAGGAGCCGCCACAGCTCTGACGCCGCGCGCAGCCGCCGCGGCCGCAGCTCCAGCCCGACCACGGTGGCGAACGTCTGCTCGGCGGGCCCTCCCGAGGCGCGCCTGCGTCGCAGGGTCTCGCGCAGCGCGTCGGCCCCGGGCAGCCGGTCGCCCACCGCCTCGGCGACGACCGCGTCCACCCATCCCTCGACGAGCGCCAGCAACGTCTCCAGCCGCGCCAGGGCCGCCTTCTGCTCAGGCGTGGTCTCCGGCTCGAACATGCCCGACTGCATGGCCT
Organism: uncultured Actinomycetota bacterium; assembly: GCA_963837575.1. GTDB lineage: Bacteria > Actinomycetota > Actinomycetes > Mycobacteriales > Pseudonocardiaceae > Pseudonocardia. The sequence continues at coordinate 117,956 of CAWIOI010000020.1, read as the reverse complement.
CCTGGATCGCGGCCGGGTTGCTCGGGTCGATGCCGCGGGCGAGCTCCTCGATGCGTGAGCTGTCCACCCGGATGCCCCGGGCGTACTGCTCGATCGCGCCCAGCAGCCGCTCCTTCAGCCACGGCACGTGGGTGTAGAGCCGGTGGTGGGCCGCCTCGCGCGCGGCCAGGAAGATCATGACCTCGCTGGCGGGCCGGTCGAGGTCCTTGGTGAACTTCTCGACGTTCTCCGGCAGCAGCGCGGCCACCCGGTCCGGACCGACCGGGATGCCGATGTCGCTGGACGTGAGGACCTCGGCGGCCAGCTGCGCCAGCCCGTTGCCGAGTTGGCTGCCGAACGCAAGGCCGCCCATCTGGCCGAGCATCGCCATCATCGGCCCGGCCTGTGCGCGGACCTCCTCGGGCAGCCCCTCGACCCAGGCCGTGGCGACCCGCTGCGCCACCGGATCACACAGCCGCCGCCACGTGGGCAGGCTCGCGTCCACCCACTCCGTGGCCGACCAGCCCTTCGCCTCGGTAGCGCCCGCGGGGAAATCGGTGGCGGCGTCGAGCCACAGCTCGGCGAGCTTCACCGAATCGCTCACCGCAGCGCGCTGGCTGGCCGTCAACGAGGACGTGGTGGCGGCGAGCTGCTGGTGCGCCATCTGCGCGGCGAGGTCGTAGTTGACCGGGCCGCCGCCGCTCGACTGCGCCTGGCTGAGCATTTGGCCGAGCTGGGTGAGCATCTGGCCCAGCTGGTTGACGTCGAACGCGCCACCCCCCGGCATGGCGCCGAAACCGAACGGGTTCTGCGGCTCGTCCCGCCGTTCCGGCCGGTCACGGTCGTCACCACCGCCTGCTGGCCCGAAGCCGAACGGCACATCACTCATGCCCCTACGGTACGCGGCCGACGCCCAGGCTACGAACGTCGGCGGGTGATCACCCGCCCGTTACGCTCCACCGATGCGCCGCCGGATCTCGACCCTGCTCGCGGCGGGGATGCTGGCCGCGGGGCTCGTGGTCCTCGCGGTCGTGGTGCCGGTGCCGCTCGTCGCGCTGGGACCGGGCCCGACCTTCAACACCCTGGGGAAGGTCGAGGACAAGCCCGTCATCGCCGTGCAGGGGCTGCCGACCTACCCACCGTCGGGCAACCTCAACCTGACCACGGTCTCGGTCACCGACCACCTCACGCTCGTCAACGTGCTGGGCCAGTGGGCGGCGCCCGACCGGCAGGTCGTGCCCCGCTCCGTCATCTTCACGCCGGGCCTTTCCGACGAGGAGGTGCAGGAGAAGAACGCCGAGGACTTCACCACGTCGGAGATCAACGCCGAGTCCGCCGCCGTGCTGGAGCTCGGGCTGCCCTCCGTGGTCGCGGTGGCCGACGTCGTCGCCGGATCGGCCGCGGACGGCAAGCTCAAGGCGGGGGACCGGATCGCCACGGTGGACGGCACCCCCGTTGCCGACCCCGACGCGGTCAACCGGGTGTTGGAAGGAACGAAGCCCGGCGACCCCGCCACCGTCGGGTTCATGCGCGACGGCGCCGCGCAGAGCGTCACGGTCGCGCTGGGCTCGGCCCCCGATGCGCCCCGCGGCGTGCTCGGCGTCGTACTGGCGCGGCTGCCGAAGGACGGCACGGTGACCGTCGACCTCGGCGGCATCGGCGGCCCGTCGGCGGGGCTGATGTTCTCGCTCGGCATCGTCGACGTGCTCACCCCCGGCGACCTCACCGGCGGTCGCTTCATCGCGGGCACCGGGGCGATCACCGCCGACGGCGCGGTGCAGAACATCGGGGGCATCCAGTTCAAGATGGCCGCGGCCCGGGCCGCGGGCGCCACCGTCTTCCTGCTGCCGGTGGGGGAGTGCGCGACGGCGCTGCCCGCCGTGCCGTCCGGCCTGCAACTGGTGAAGGCGGCCACGCTGCACGACGCCGTCACCGCGCTGCACGACCTCAACGCCGGACGCACCCCCGCGGGTTGCTCGTAAAATCGGTCATTTCCGGCATTCGGGGCCCGAACGGGAACCCCACACCCCGTCCGTAGAGTTGGAACAGCAGGGCGCGCCGTCGGGCCGCCGTTTCACCTTGCGCCGGGCCGACGGTTCGTCGTCCGGCGCCCGCAGAGAAGAAACATTTGGAGCGTGCCCTGTGGCCATGCGGCCCCCGGTGGGAGCCCCGACGCTGTCCCGCCGTACCCGGATCCTGCTGATCGTCGCAGCGGTCATCATCCTGCTCCTGCTCGGTGGCTCCCGACTGCTCAACCTGTACGTCGACTGGCTGTGGTTCGGCGAGGTCGGCTTCCGCAGCGTCTTTTCGACCGTGCTGTTCACCCACGTGCTGCTGTTCGTCATCGGCGGCCTCGTGATGGGCGGCCTGGTCGCACTCTCGTTGTGGATCGCCTACCGCTCGCGCCCGGTGTTCGTGCCGGTGAGCGGCCCCGAGGATCCCATCGCCCGGTACCGCACCGTGATCATCCAGCGGCTGCGCCTGTTCGGCATCGGCATCCCGGTGGTGATCGGCTTCATCACGGGCCTCGCCGTGCAGGGCAACTGGCAGACCGTCCAGATGTTCCTCAACTCCACCCCGTTCGGCGTCACCGACCCGGTCTTCAACATCGACGTCAGCTTCTACACGTTCCAGCTGCCGTTCTTCCGGTCGGTGCTGGACCTGCTGTTCGTCGCGGTGGCGATCAGCTTCGTGGCCGCGTTGGTCACCCACTACGTGTTCGGCGGCATCCGGCTCACCGGGCGGGCGGGCCAGGTCAGCGGCGCTGCGCGGGCCCAGCTCGCGGTGCTCGCGGGCGTGTTCGTGCTGCTCAAGGCGGTGGCGTACTACTTCGACCGGTACGAGCTGCTGTTCTCCGACCGGCGCCAGGACATCTTCTACGGCGCCACCTACACCGACCTCAACGCGGTGATGCCCGCCAAGCTGATCCTGCTGTTCATCTCGATCATCTGCGCGGCGGCGTTCTTCGCGGCCGTGTTCCGACGCAACCTGCAGCTCCCCGCGATCGCCACCGTGCTGCTCATCCTGTCCAGCGTGCTGATCGGCGCCGCGTGGCCGCAGGTGCTGCAGCAGTTCGTCGTCGCCCCCAACGCGAACGACCGCGAGTCCGTGCCCATCCAGCGCAACATCGACGCCACGCGTGCCGCGTTCGGCATCGGCCCCGACAGCGTGAACTACGTGAAGTACTCCGGCACGTCCACGGCGTCGCCGCAGGCGGTCTCGAACGACAAGGCCACCGTGCCGAACATCCGATTGCTCGACCCCGTCAAGATCTCCGAGACGTTCACCCAGCTCCAACAGCGGCGCACGTTCTACGGCTTCGAGTCGAAGCTGGACATCGACCGCTACGCGGCCAACGACGGCACCGTGCAGGACTACATCGTGGCCGCGCGCGAGCTGAACTCGAACGGGCTCACCGGCAACCAGACCGACTGGATCAACCGGCACCTCGTCTACACGCACGGCAACGGGCTGGTCGTCGCCCCGGCCAACCAGATCAACGCCCCGCTGGACGACTCCGGCGGCGGCCAGGGCGGCCTGCCGAAGTTCACCAGCATCGACACCACCGTCGCCGCGAACGACGCCTCGATCCCGGACAGCCTGAAGATCAAGGAACCGCGGACCTACTACGGCGAGCTGAACACCGAGTACTCGATCGTCGGCGGCCAGAGCGGTGCCACCCCGCGCGAGTACGACTCCGACTCGCAGAACTACACCTACACCGGCACCGGCGGCGTGCCGATCGGGAGCCTGTTCAACCGGCTGGTGTTCTCGCTGGAGTACCAAGAGCGGAACATCCTGTTCAACAGCTCGATCAACGCCGATTCGAAGATCATGTACGTGCGGAAGCCGGAGGACCGGGTGCAGGAGGTCGCGCCCTGGCTCACCACCGACTCCGACCCGTACCCAGCGGTGGTCGACGGGCGGCTCACCTGGATCGTCGACGGCTACACCACGCTGCCGAACTACCCCTACGCCGAAGAGGTGGCGTTCGGGTCGGCCACCACCGACGCGCAGAACACCGCCCAGCCGGGGCAGAACCAAACGATCAGCTACCTGCGCAACTCGGTGAAGGCCACGGTCGACGCCTACAACGGCAACGTCACGCTCTACGCGTTCGACGACTCCGACCCGGTGCTCAAGACGTGGATGAAGGCGTTCCCGGGCACCGTGCAGCCCAGCTCGGCGATCAGCCCGAGCCTGCGCTCGCACTTCCGGTACCCGGAGGACCAGTTCAAGGTGCAGCGCGAGCTGCTCACCCGCTACCACGTGGGCAACCCCAGCGAGTTCTACGGCGGCGTGTCGTTCTGGGACGTCCCGACCGACCCGACCGTGCAGTCCGGCGCCGCCGGGGCCGCGCAGCCGCCCTACTACGTGCTCGCGGGGCCGCCCGGGGCCGCCGACGCCACCCAGCCGACGTTCCAGCTCACCACCGCGCTGGTGTTCAAGAACCGCGACATCCTCTCGTCGTACGTGTCGGCCAGCTCCGACCCGGCGACCTACGGGAAGATCACGGTGCTGCAATTGCCGTCGGACACGCAGACGCTCGGCCCACAGCAGGTGCAGTCGCAGTTCATCAGCTCGCCGACGGTCAGCTCCAACATCAGCCTGCTCTCGCGCGGGCAGACGGCGGTCGACTACGGCAACCTCCTGACGCTCCCGGTGGCGGGCGGCCTGCTCTACGTCGAGCCGATCTACATCGAGCGCACCGGCCAATCGTCGAGCTATCCCCAGCTGGCGAAGGTGCTCGTCTACTACGGCAACCGCATCGGTTACGCCCCCACGCTGAAGCAGGCGCTGGACCAGGTGTTCGGCGCGGGCGCGGGCAACGGCACCGCGGGGGCGGGGCAGGCCCCGGCGGCCGCTCAACCCAACACCGCGCCCGCCGCAGGTGGCGCCGCGGCCAGCCCGCAGGTCGCGGCGGCCGCCGCGTCGATACAGACGGCCATCACGCAACTGAAGGCCGCCCAGGCCTCCGGTGACTTCGCCGCCCAGGGTCAGGCGCTCGCCGCCCTGGACGCCGCGGTGAAGCAGTTCCAGGCCGCGCAGCAGGCGACCGGCGGCGGGGGCTGATCCCGCCCGCCTGCGCCGTCGGCGGTGGTGCTCGCACCGGCGTTGCGGTTTTCGCACCGGCGCCGCGACGCCGGTGCGGACACGTCGACGCCGGTGTCGTGCTGGGGCTCGGTGACCGACCCCCCGCCCGCGGCCACGTTCCGCGCGCGTGTACAGTTGGAGACACAACAGCAACGCGGGGTGGAGCAGCTCGGTAGCTCGCTGGGCTCATAACCCAGAGGTCGTAGGTTCGAATCCTACCCCCGCTACCAGCCGAAACGGCCCTCCGGAGATCATCCGGAGGGCCGTTTCGTTTGTGCGTCATGGGCCCTTCAACTTGATCTTTGGAGAGGCCTCGGGCATTTGCTGTGAGCAGGACGTGGGCGGCGGCACCGCTGGCTGCCTGGCGGACGGCCGCCACTGGACGGTCCGACCGGACCTGTGCGCCATCTCGAGGAGCGCGCCGCGAGATCTGGCGCGGCAGGCGTTCGGCGTCCTGGGCCTCGCGTCCTGACCCGGCGCGGCGCGGAGCGGACCCGTCAGGGCGGCCCTCGATAGCCGGGCGGCGGCCGTTCGCCGACGACCGGGGGGAGCGGGAGCGGCCGGTCCTGGAGGAAGGCGGCGACGGCGTCGAGCAACTCCGCGGGGTGGTCGTGCTGGATGTTGTGCCCGGCGCCGGGAAGGTCGATCACCTGGGAGTGCGGCAGGGCGCGGCGGTAGTCGAGGGCCGAGTGCCAGGACAGGTAGTCGCAGGATCCCTTGACGATCAGTGTGGGGGTGGGCAGCCCGTTCAGCGCCGCGCGCGGATCCCGAGGCGGTGGCGCCGTGGCCGACTGTGGGTACTGCATGGCGTAGAAGCCCGAGCCCCGGGTCGGCGGATCGGGCGGGGCGCCCGGGCAGTGCAGCCCGGGCGAGCCGAGTGTGACGATCGTGTCGTTGCGGTCGTCGGCCTCCGGGTCGTCGAGGAAGGCGTGGGCCGCGGCCGGATCGAGCTGGAGGAGCCCGTAGCCCAGCAGCGCCCGCGGCTCCAGCAGCGCCAGGTACAGACGCACTCGCTGGCCGGTGTCGAGCCCGGCGGTGGCCCGATCACCGCTGGTGTCGGCGGGGTCGAGGGCCCCGGGGGAGACGAGCACGAGGCGGCTGACGCGCTCGGGGTGGGCGGCGAGGTAGGCGGCGGCGAGCGCGCCGCCGTAGGAGTGCCCGAGCAGGGTCATCCGGTCGAGGCCGAGCCGGGCGCGCAGCGCCTCGAGGTCCGCCACGTCGCGGTCCCGGCCGTAGCCGCGCGGGTCGGCGAGGCGGGTGGAGGCGTCGGTGCCGAGCTGGGCGTAGAGGTAGACATCGGCGCCCAGCCCGGTGAGAGGGGCGAAGGCGCGCGCGTTGGCAGCCAGGTCCGGGATCCCCGGCCCGCCGTGCAGCACGACGATCGGCGGCTGCCGTGCCGGGCCGCGAGCCTGCAGGTGCACCACGGCGAGCCGGGATCCGGTGGCCACGGCCACCTCCTGCTCCCCGGGCAGCGTCGCCCTGGCAGGCACATCGCCTGCCGGCGGGACCAGGGTGGTGACCGCGAACGCGGCCAGCAGCAGCGTCGCGCTCGAGGCGAACAGTGCCCGACGGGCGCGGCGGCGCCGCTCGGGCGTGGCCCGCCTGCGCGCCACCCAGGCCGCCCCAGCCAGGTCGAGAGCGAGGAAGGACAGCACACCGGCGCCCAGGAACACCCATGGGACGGCCACGAGCACGGCCACCGCCCCGAGGGCGGCCAGCCCGCCTGCGACCGCGGTCGTGACCACAGCGAGGACGAGCAGGACGGTGAGGACCCGCGATCGGGACGACGGGGCCGGAGGAGGCTGCCGGTTCGTGGTCACTCGCCCCGGTGCTCCGTCAGCGCGTGATCCGGCTCGGCGGCGCGGTCGCGGAAGGGCCGATCCACGACGCGGCTGCAGGCTTTGCCCAGGGGCTCGGCGAAACCGTCGAGGATGACGAGCTCCGCGGGGTTTCGAGACCCCGGCCGCGGCCGGGTTGCCACCGTCGCGTCCGAGAGCGCATCGGCAGGCGCGAGGGACATCGGGGACCTCATCTCCGTTCTCAGGCCCGCAAGCTGCCGTGGTCGAGGTAGTGGCGCAGGTGCTCGTCGAGCACGGCGACGGCGACGTCGGCAGGCATCCCGGTGGGGTCGGTGAGCATGTGCAGGAGCAGCCCGTCGACCATCGCCACGGTAGCCGCGGCGGCGGCGTCCGCGTCGAGGTCGGCGCGGGCCTGCCCCCGGTCTCGGGCGAGCTGGAAAGCCTGCGAGCAGAGGGCCCGGGACTCGCTCATCAGGGCGTGCTGCACGGCGGCGAGGTTCGGCGCCACGGCTGCGCGGGCAGCGAAGGCGAGGTAGACCCGGGACTCGGTCCGGCGCGTCCCGTCGAGCGGGAGGAACTCGAGCAGTCCCCGGCGAAGGACGTCGCCGACGTCACCGGCCCGCTCGATGCCGGTGGCGCGCTCCAGGATCCGCCCGATGACGTGCTCGAACGTCATCCGCAGCATCTCGTCCTTGCTGCGGCAGTAGTACTGGACCGTCCCGATCGACACCCCGGCCGCCGCAGCCACCTCGCGGATGCTCACCTGGTCGAGTCCCCTCTCGGCGATGAGGGTCATGAGCGCGTCGAGGAGGCGGTGCCGGGCATCGTCGGTCACGGACCCATCATACACTCGTACTATACGATCGTATCATACGAGTGTATGGTAGCCGGGCATGGCCGACTCGACCGGAACCCGCACGCCACCCGCACCTGACGTCCGCCCGGCCCGGGTGCTCGTCGCCCTGCTGCGCAGGCGCAGTGTCCAACTCGCCGTCGTGGGATGGGTCGCCGCCCACGTCCTGCTGTTGGTCCTGGCCGGCGGGCACCTGCCGTTCCACGCGTCGTCACTGACCGATCCACCCACGATCTCGGCGGTGATGCGGACCGACGCGATGCTCCTCGAGATCGCCGCCCTGATGGTCGTCGTGCACCTGCTCACGCGGCGGCGGGCCGTCCCGGACCTCGCCGCCCGCGCCCCCGCGAGGCCCCGGGCGCGCGCGGAGACGGCCGCCGTGCTGGGGTACGGGGTCCTGGCGAGCGCGGGCGGCGCGGTGCTCGGCACCGCGCTGGGTTGGCACGCCTTCGGGTTCCACCTCGAGAACATGGTCGTCCGCACCGATCGGCCCGTGGTGCCCGCCGAAGCGCTGTGCTGGGCGGGCTACAACCTGATCGCCTTCGCCGCGGTGCCCTATGCGCTGTTCCGCCGCCGCTACTCCACCGAAGAGCTGAGCCTGCGCTCGGCGAACCGTCGCGCCGACCTCCTGGTCATCGGCGTGGTGCTGGCCATGGAGTCGGCGGTCCAGCTTGCCGTGACCAGCCCGTCCGTCCTGGACCTCAGCCCGCACCAGGCGCTCGTCGGCATCCCGCTCACGTTCGCGCTCGGGTTCGCAGGCACCGTGCTGCCCACGATGGTGTTCATCTTCTGCATCCTGGCGCCGCGCTATCTCAGGCTGACGGGGTCCGTCCCGGCCACCGTCATCCTCGGCGGGCTGACCTACGCACTGCTGCACCTGGCCGACGGCTGGACCGACTTCGGCACGCCCGCGGACGCCCTGCTCTCGGCGCTCTACGTTCTGCTGTTCTACGCGGGGCCGGGCATGTTCAAGACGTTCCTGACCGTGCGCACGGGCAACGCCTGGACCCATGTCTGGGCCTACCACGCCATCGCGCCGCACACGCTCCTCGACTCTCCCGTGATCGTCAGCACATTCGGAATCCGTTGAGCGGCGGTCCGGCGTCCCGATCGCGGGGCGCAGGCGCTGCACCGCCTCGCGCAAGCGGATGAGACCTCGCCGCGGTCCGTGCGCAGCACGCGATCGCCCGACCCGGCAGCCGGGTGACGGCCTCCCGCGGCGTTCTGGATCAGTATCGCGGGCGCCGCGGCAGGTCGAAGGCTCTTCGCAGCAGGGCGTGGTGCAGGCATGCCTCCCCTACGACGGTCGATCACGCCGATGATCGCGCACAGTACCGGCGACGTGATCACCTTGCCCAGCGGCAGATCGTCCGGAGGGCGGTTCCGGTCGGCGGAGCAGCAGCTCGACCACGACGAGGTTGGGCACCCAGCACAGGAACGGCACCAGCAGATAGGCGCTGCGGAAGTCGCCCAACAGCGGGATCAGCACGCCCAGCCACAGGCGCAGGGTGACCGCCGCGTAGGTGAAGGCGAAGGTGCGCAGCATCCAGCGGCGGTGGGCGGTGACGTCGCCCCGCAGGATGGCGCGCAGGCCCGTCAGGGCGCAGGTCATCCAGAGCACGGCGAGCGCGCCGAAGCCCGCGGTGCCGACGGGGCCCGCGACGTTGACCCACGACAGCACGAAGCCCGCCGTGCCCGCGACGACGATCGACGCCAGCACGATCCGGCCGGTGACCCGGTGCAGCCGGGGGACCCGATCGCGGAGGCGGGCCGACAGCTGTAGCGGAGACAGCAGCAGCGCGAGACCGGCGAAAACGACGTGTGCGGCGAACGCGGCGCGGAGCCAGCCCGCGCGGGGCGCGTAGTTCGCCGCGATCTCACCGCCGTTCGCGGCCAGCTCGTGCAGCGGGTTCACGAGGTAGGGAAGCGGCGCGAACACCGCGATGGCCAGCGCGGACAGCGCCAGCCACCCGAGCCCGACGGCGCGTAGGCGCGGCACTCGTAGCGACGGGAGGGCGCGAGCGGCGTCGGACATGGTGACCAGCGTGGTGCGACGGCGCACCGCGCGGCACCGGGGAAACCCTGAACCTTGCCGGGATCTGCCCGGAGGCCGGGTCAGCTGCTCGCCGTGACCCGGGCGCGATGGCGGCGCACGGCGTCGCGGTTGGCGCACGCGGGCGAGCAGTAGCGCTGCCTTCCACCGCGGCTGGTGTCCGCGTAGATCCGTCGACAGCCGTGCTCGGCGCAGCGCCCCAACCTGCTCATCCCGCGCCCGACGAGGTGCAACGCCGTCCCGGCCACCACGATCGCCGCCAGGATCCCCGACGGCGGCAGACCGTCGTCGCGGTAGTGCAGGTGCCACGTCCCGTCGTGATCGGTCAGCCGGGGGTGCGCGGTCGCGGCGGCCAGCAGCGCGTTGAGCCGCTCGGCCCGGACGGCCGTGGTGGGTGCGTCCGCGACGGCCGTCCACCGGCGGAGGAAGCCCTCCGCGGTGGCGAGGTCGGCGTCGTTCATCGGCCTGCCGAGCACCAAACCCGCGGCAACGCAGCGGCGCTCCAGGTCGGCGGCCGACGCGGGCGGGTCGTTCGCCAGCCCGACCGCGAGCGCGACGGCGTCCTGCCCGTAAGGGTTGAGATGCACAATGTCATTACAGCACACTGGGAGCGTGAACCACCACTGGCGGGTCCGCTCCACCCACGTCACGAGCGAGGGCGTCGTCGTCTACGAGTCCTGTGCCTGCGGACGCCATCGTGTGCGCCTGCTCCCGACGTGAGGTCGTTCGCGTGGCGGCGGATCGCGGCCACCGCCTCCTCGACGCGCGCGCGGTCCGTCCGGTGGTTCAGGATCGTGACCCGGGCGACGAACCGGCCGTCGATCCGCGTGCTCGACAGGTGGACCCTGCGCTCGGCGTTGACCCGGCGAAGCAGCTCCGCCGTGGTGTCATCGGCGGCGCACCGGAACGTGACGGTGGTCAGCGCCGGGACGCCGTAGACGTGCAGGGCGGGCTCGTCCGCCAGCGCGGTGTACACCCACTGCGCCAGGTCGAGCTTCTCGTCCAGCGCCGCGCGGAACGCCGCGACGCCGTGCAGGTGCAGGGGCAACCACAGCCGTATCCCGCGGAACTCGCGGGTCAGCTCGGGGCCGTAATCGGCGAAGTCCGGGAGGTCGGCGGCGCCGATGTCCTGCAGGTAGTGGGCGTCGTCGCCGGAATGCGCCGCGCGCAGGGTGGCGGCGTCGCGCACCAGCAGGCATCCGGTGCCGAAGGGCAGGAAGAAGCCCTTATGCGGGTCGAGGGTGATCGAGTCGGCGCGTTCGATGCCGCGCAGACGGCGTCGTCCACGCTCGGTGAGCTGGAACGCCGCGCCGTAGGCGCCGTCCACGTGCAGCCACAGGCGCTCGCCTGCGCACAGGTCGGCGACTTCGTCGAGGGGGTCGATCGCGCCGGTGTTGGTGGTGCCCGCGTTCGCGACCACGCAGAACGGCAGGCGGCCGTCCCGGCGGTCGCGCTCGACGAGCCTGCGCAGGGCCTCGACGTCCATGCGCTGCGCACCGTCCTCGGGCACGACGCGCACGGCCGTCGGCGGGAACCCGGCGAGGCGCGCCGCCTTGACCACCGACAGGTGCACCTGGTCGGTGACGTAGAGCGTGCCCCGTAGGAAGTCCTCGGGTAGGCGGTCGCTGCGGGCGGCGACCAGCGCGGAGAACGTCGCCAGTGACCCGCCGGAGGTGAAGAGGCCGCCGCCGGTGGCGGGCAGGTCGAACAGGTCGGCCAGCCACCGCAGGACGTCGGCCTCCAGGGCGACCAGCGCCGGGGCCGGGAACGCCAGCCCGGTGTAGCGGTTCAGCACGTCGGCGATCAGCCCGGCGAGACCCGCGCTGACCAGCCCGCTGCCGGGGATGAAGGCGAGGTAGCCGGGACTGGACGGGTTGAGCCCGACGCTCGCCGCCCGATCCAGCACGCCCAGGACCTCCGCCAACGGCCGTCCGGCCTCGGGTGGCGGCCTGCGCAGCTCCGGGTCGGCGACCACCGCCTCGACGTGGTCGAAGTCGGCGGCAGGCGCGTCCGGGAGATCCTGGAGCACGGTGGTCAGGTAGTCGACGACGGACGTGGCGAGCGCCCGCCATTCCTCGACGTCGGGATCGAGCAGCATGGCCTCGATCCTGACGGATGGTCAGTACCCGATGTAGCTGCCCGCCGCGTTGCTGCGCCCGCCCGCGGCGACGGTGGTCGATGCCGTAGTTCTCGACCATGTAGTTGACGCCCGCGGTGATGTTGGCGACGGGGTCGGTGATCGGCCGGTTCGCCAGCTCGGGGGCCACGTAGTGCCGGAACGTCGTCGGGATCGTCTGCATCAGGCCCTGGGACGGCGTGCCGCGACGGGCGTTCGAGTCGGTGAGGTTGATCGCGTGGGGGTTGCCGCCCGACTCCGCCATAATGATCTTCTTGACGCCGGGGGCGAGGTACTGCGGGAGGTCGAGGACCTGCAGCGCCTGCGCGATCCAGCTGTCGAGTCCGCCGCTCGCGACGACGGCGTCGATGCGCGCCCGGTCGAGCTCCTTCTGGTGGGCCTCGGCGATGCGGGCCGCGATGTCGGTGGCCTTGCCCAGCACCGCGAGGTGCTGGTCGGCGGCGGCGAACCCGTCGAGCGTGACCGGGGCCAGCGTGCCGACCGCGTGGGTGGTCGGGGTTGCGCAGCACCGCGGCGGTGCTCGCCGACAGCGACCCGAGCGTGGGCGCCTCGTCGGCGGCCGCGGTCGGCGCCCCCGAGCCGGAGGGGAAGAACGCCGCGACGGAGCCGGTGGCGACCGCGCCCACGGCCGCCGCCGACGCGATCACCGTGGTGCGCAGCGACGGCCCGGACGGCGGGGGAGGGCCCGCGATGAGATGGCGCGCAGGCACCATCGTGGAGCTTCGGCGCGCATGGCGACCACGCGGGGAGCGGTGTCCTGCCACGAACCTGACCTTTCGGCGCTGGGGAGCGATCCGCCCACAGCGCGCTACCGGTTCGGGGTCCGGTGAGCCGGGTGGGGAGTCCCGGCTCGCTCGCGCTCGTGATGGGATCGTGACGCGTGCCGAGCAACCTACGAGATCACGGCGCATTCGGGCAAGGGCGCGTCCCGGCCTGTCGTCGCTGCTCACGGGCCGTTCGGCTCTCCGTCTCTCGACGGTCCGCCGCCGACGAGCGGTCAGGCCGCGCGTCAAGCGGCCGGGAAGCAGCAGGCAGGAGTCGCCGAACTCGTGCCAGAGGTAGCCGCGTGACAGCGCCGCGGCGTAGGCCCGCCGCACCAGATCCGGCCCGGCCACCGCCTCCAGCAGCAGCAGGTGCGACGCCTCGGGCTCGTGCCATCCGGTGATGAGCCCGTCCACGACGCGGGCAGGCCGGTCCGGGCCCAGCACGAGGTCGGTCCAGCCCGCGCCGACGCGCACGCGTGCCGTCCGGGTCGGCGACGGTCTCCAGGGCGCGCGTCACGGTCGTGCCGACCGCGACGATCCGCCCGCCCGCCGCGCGCGTCGCGTTCACCGCGGCGGCGGTCGTGGCGGGCACGGCGTAGCGCTCGGGCAGCGGCTCCTCGCCCGCCTCCAGGGACGCGACGCCGGTGTGCAGCGTCAGCGGCGCGACCCCGATCGCCGCGCCGGTGCAGCGCGCCACAGCACCGCGGGCGTGAACGGCCGGGCCGCGCTGGGCATCTCGGCGGAGGCGAACCCGTGGCCGTCGACGGCGGGCGAACAGCGTGCGGTAGTCGGCGAGCGGCCGCGGGCCGCGCAGGTAGGAGTAGGCGATCGGGCGGCCGAACGCCGCGAGCCACTGCGGCAGCCCGCCCGCGACCGGGATGCGCGCCCGCCACAGCCTGCTGCCGGTGCGGCGAGCGCGGGTCGGGGTGCGCGGCCAGCAGGAACGCCGTCACGCCGCCGGGCAGGCGCACGGCCTCGCCCGCGGCGCCGTCGCCGACCCGCTGACCGTCGGGGGTGCGGAGCTCGACGACCCACTCGTCTCTCGACGGGCCCCGAGACGTGCAGCACGACCGGCCGCCCGTCGGCTCGGTGCCCGTCGACGGCGGCGGGTTCGGTGTCGGAGTCGTTGACGACGACGAGGTCGCCCCGGCGCAGCACGCCCGGGAGCCCGGTGAACGTCAGGTGTCGCAGCGGGCGTCCCGGGCGCGCCACGAGCAGCCGCACCCCGTCCCGAGGCACCCCACGAGCCTCGGGAGGGGCGTCGGCCGACAGCTCGGGCGGCACGGTGAAGGCAGCGCTCATGCGGCACCGCCCGACGACCAGGTCGGCGGCCCGGTAGCGGCCGGAGCGGGGCCGCTCGTCGATCAGCCGCAGGAGCGCGGGGACGACGGTCTCGGGCTCGGGCCGGTCGGAGATGTCCTCGCCGGGGAACGCGCGCTGGTGCATGGCCGTGCGCATGTCGCCGGGGTCGAACGCGTAGACGGCGAGGTCGGGCTCCTCGACGCCGAGCACGGCCGCGAAGTGGTCGAGCGCGGCCTTGGCGGCGCCGTAGCCGCCCCAGCCCGGGTAGGCCTCGACGGCGGCGTCGGAGCTGAGCGTCACCACCGTGCCGCGTGCCGCGCGCAGTGCGGGCAGCGCGAGCTGGGTGAGCTGCGAGCGGGGCGAGCAGGGTGGTCTCGAGGACGGCGCGCAGGGCGTCGGCCGGGTAGGCGGCGAGCGTCGGCAGCGGCGACGGGCCGAGCTCGCCCGCGTTGTGCACGAGCAGGTCGATCCGCTCGCCCGCGGCGGCGAGCAGCGCGGCTGCGGCAGCGCGGGGTCGTTGACGTCGCCGGGCACCGGCGCGCACGCCCGGCAGGTCGGCGACGGCGGCGCGCAGCCGCCCGGCGTCGCGGGCGCACGCGATCACCGCGGCGCCGCGGTCGGCGAGCGCGCGGGTGAGGGCGAGACCGAAGCCGGTTCCGGCGCCGGTGACGATGGCTGTGGTAGTCATGGGACAACCGTGCAAGCTGAAGTCAGGTTGAGGTCAAGGCGATGGACACGAAGGATCTCCTCACGATCGGGGAGGTGGCCGACCGCAGCGGCTTCCCGCAGTCGGCGCTGCGGTTCTACGAGCGCGAAGGCCTCGTGCGCGCCACGCGCACGTCGGGCGGGCAACGCCGCTACGAGCGGTCGGTGCTGCGGCGCCTGGCGTTCATCCGGGCGGCGCGCACGCTCGGCGTCGGGCTCGACGAGGTGCGCGAGGGGCTCGACCGCCTCCCCGACGGCCGCACGCCCACCAAGGCCGACTGGACGCGGCTGTCGAAGGCCTGGCGGGGCACGGCTGGACGAGCAGATCAACGCGCTGGTGGCGCTGCGCGACGGGCTGGACTCGTGCATCGGCTGCGGCTGCCTCTCCCTGAAGCGCTGCGGGCTCTACAACCCCCGGGACCGCGTCGCCAAGGACGGCGCGGGCGCGCGGCTGCTGCCCGACCTGCTGCGCCGCACTCCCGCCGAGGGCCGATAGCGAGTAGGACGAGAGCCATGACCGTCCTGTACGACGTGCTCGACCCGGCCACCGAGGAGACGGTCACGACCGTCACACAGGTGGACGCCGACGCCGCCGACGCCGCGATCGCCCGGGCCGCCGCGGTGCGGGCGAGCTGGGCGGCGGTGAGCCCCGGCGACCGCGCCCGGCTGCTGCGCCGGTTCGCCGACACCGTCGACGCCCACATCGACGAGCTGGCCGCGCTGGAGGTGCGCAACGCCGGGCACACGATCGGCAACGCCCGTTGGGAGGCGGGCAACGTCCGGGACGTCCTGCACTACTACGCGGGCGCGCCCGAGCGGCTCTTCGGCCGTCAGATCCCGGTGGCAGGCGGCGTCGACGTGACCTTCCAGGAGCCGATCGGCGTCGTGGGCGTGATCGTGCCGTGGAACTTCCCGATGCCCATCGCGGGCTGGGGTTTCGCGCCCGCGCTCGCCGCGGGCAACCCGGTCGTGCTCAAGCCCGCCGAGCTGACGCCGTTGACCGCCATGCGCCTCGGCGAGCTCGCGCTGGAGGCGGGGCTGCCCGAGAACGTGTTCCAGGTGTTGGCGGGCCGGGGCTCGGTCGTCGGGCAGCGGTTCGTCGAGCACCCGGACGTGCGCAAGCTCGTCTTCACCGGCTCGACGGCGGTCGGGCGCGAGGTGATGGCGGGGTGTGCCGCGCAGGTCAAACGGGTCACGCTGGAGCTGGGCGGCAAGAGCGCCAACATCGTCTTCGCCGACGCCGACCTGGAGCAGGCGGCGGCGACCGCGCCCTACGGGGTGTTCGACAACGCGGGCCAGGACTGCTGCGCGCGGTCACGGATCCTGGTGCAGCGCAACGTGTTCGACCGGTTCTTCGAGCTGCTGGAGCCCGCCGTGCGGGGCGTGCGCGTGACCGCGCCCGGCGAGGCGGACGCGGAGATGGGGCCGCTGGTGTCGGCCGGGCAGCGCGCGACCGTCCGCTCGTTCGTGGAGGAGGCGACCGAGCCGGTGGACATCGCCTTCCGCGGCGACGCCCCGACCGGTCCGGGGTTCTGGTACCCGCCGACGGTCGTGCTGCCTCGCTCGGCGGCCGACCGGATCTGGCGGGAGGAGGTGTTCGGCCCGGTCGTGGCGGTGATGCCGTTCGAGGACGAGGCCGACGCGATCGCGAAGGCCAACGACACCGAGTACGGGCTGTCGGGGTCGATCTGGACCCGTGACGTCGGCCGGGCCCTGCGGGTGGCCCGCGGGGTCGAGAGCGGCAACCTGTCGGTGAACTCGCACGCCTCGGTGCGCTACTGGACGCCCTTCGGCGGGTTCAAGCGCTCGGGGCTGGGTCGCGAGCTCGGACCCGACGCCCTCGACGCGTTCACCGAGACGAAGAACGTGTTCATCGCGACCGACTGACCCCGTGCGCGGAAACGAGTGCTCCGGCACTCGTTTCCGCGCACGGCGTCAGCTGCTCAGGAGGCGGGGGCGGGCCGACCAGCGCGCGGGCAGCGTGGTGTCGACCCAGGCGATGAGGTCCTCGTCCGGCGGCCGGGTGCTGATCGCCGACTGCTCGTGCTCGGCGAGGAACGCCGTGGTGCGCTCCTCCCAGCCGACGCCGAGGCAGGGCACGCCCGTGGACACGGCGAAGATCAGCGCGTGCAGGCGGAGGCCGAACAGCGCGTCGGCCTCGCCCACGATGGCCTTGGCCAGCGCAGGCGGCAGCTGCGGGCCGAGCACGGGGACCTCGCGGCCCAGCCGCTCGCCCAGCTCCTCGATGAGCACCGCGTCGCGGCGGGCGCAGGCCCAGGCCGTAGTCGGCGTGCGTGCCGATGGCCAGGCCCGCCACCGCGCCGCCGCGCTCCAGCCAGCGGCGGGAGAGCTTCTCGGCCGCCTCCTGCAGCGCGTCGAGCAGGATCGGGTTGGGCAGCGCCTTGGGCGCGACGAGCAGCAGCGGCACGGTCGGGTCGAGGCCCGCGGCGGCGAGCGCGCGCTTCGCCTCGGCGGCGGGGGCGGGGGCGAGGCCCATCGCGAGGTCGCCGACGACGGGCGCGACGATGTTGTCGCCCAGCGTGGCCGCCGACACCTCGTCGCGCACGGTGATCCGCCCGGGCTTGCGCACCGAACGGCGCAGCAGGTCGAGCACCCGGTCCGGGGTGCCGGGGTAGACGCCGATCGCGACGTAGGCGATGTCGCGGCCCGCGCGCCGTGGTGGCCCACACGACCGCGGGAAGGATCTTGACCAGCGGTGAGGCGCCGGTGCCGAACAGGCCGCCGCCGACGACGGCGATCCCGTCGCACCAGTGCAGCGCCTTGACGAACGCCACGCCCTCCATCGGCACGGCGGGCACGTGGTGCAGCGCCTCGACCATCCGCGGGTTGCGCGAGACGACCTTGACCTCGTGGCCCTCGGGCAGCTCCTGCAGCGTGCGGGCGAGCATCGCCTCGTCGCCGGTGTTGCCGTTGCCGAAGTTCCCGATCACGAGCACGCGGGCGGCGCGTGGCGTCACGGCGCCTGCGTTCGCGGCTGCCGCGTGCCTGCGGCCCAGCTCGGCGAGCTGCTGGCGGATCAGGCTGGTGCGGGGATCGGTCATCGGTTCCTCGGGTTGCTCTCGACGACCGGCGACGGAGCTCGACTTCGGGGTCGACTCGGGGTGCGGTGCCGCGGTCACTCTCCTCGGCGCAGCCTACGGGGTGCTCGCGATTGCTCCGTACGCCGCGTTGCCGTCGTCCGCTTCGCAGACGCACGGAACGCCGCAGGATGGGCGCTTACGATCGGTTGGTGATCGACCGGTGGGTGCAGCTTCGAGGGTCTCGACAACGTGCGCGACGTCGGCGGCCTCCCGTTGCGCGACGGCGGCACCACCCGGTCGGGCGTCCTGCTGCGCAGCGCCGCGCTGCACTGGGCGACCCCCGCCGACGTCCGCAGGCTCGTCGACGAGTTCGGGCTGCGGCTGGTGCTGGACCTGCGCACGCCGCGGGAGATCGACCGCGACGGGCCGACGCCGGTGGCCGCGGCGGGCGTCGAGACCGTCGCGCTGAACTTCGTCGGCGCCGAGCCGGGAGCTGCCCGAGACCGGCGACGACACCGACCCGCTGCTGCGCAACTACCTCGGCTACCTCGACGACCAGCCCGCCAACGTCGTCGAGGCGGTACGGCGGCTCGCCGCGCCCGACGCCGGGCCCGCGCTGGTGCACTGCGCCGCGGGCAAGGACCGCACCGGGCGTGCTGGTGGCGATGGTGCTCGAGGTGGCGGGCGTGGAGCGGGCCGCGGTCGTCGACGACTACGCCCAGTCCAGCGCGCAGATCGAGGCGCTGTTCCGCCGCTGGACGGCCGCGTCGGGCGAGCCCATGCCCGCGCCGGAGGACCTGCGGCCGCACCACCCGCGCGCCGAGGTGATGGAGGCGGTGCTCGCCCGCCTCGACGACGAGCACGGCGGCGCGGCGGGCTGGCTGGTGGAGCGCGGCCTGGACGAGGCGGCGCTGGACCGGCTCCGCACGCGCCTGCGCACGCCCCGCGACGCTGCAGCAGGGGCACCCGGCTCCGATTGAGTCGCAGCAGGGTGCCCCTGCTGCGAGCCCGGGGCAGGCCTTACGGCAGCTCCTCGATCGTGACCGCCGTGTCCAGCTTGCGCAGGGCGCCCGGGCTCGCCCGTGACCGCGGGCCATCCCCGCCGCCGCGCGCAGGCCGCCACCTGCGCCGCCGCGATGTCGTCCTGACCCGCGGCGGCGAGCAGCAGCCCGGACTCGTGCGCCGACGCGGGCGTGAGCTCGTCGATCACGGTGTTGGGCAGGTCGAGCAGCACCCGCAGGGCGTCGTGGTGCTCCTGCTCCAGCAGGCCCCAGGCCCGCCCGAGCGCCGCGCTCGGCACGGCCAGCACGATGTTCGCCTCCACCGCCGCCCACACCAGTGCGCGCATGTACACCGGCCGTCCGACGGCGAACGCGGCGAGCGCGGTGCTGTCCAGGACGCGGCCGCCGATCACGGCGATCATGTCTAGACCGCGGCGGCGGGCGGCACCAGGCGCAGCGCGCGGCGCGCCTCGGCCAGCTCGTCGTCTGGTGGGGGTCCGCCGTAGAGGTCCGCGAGCCGGGCCAGCGAACGTTCGCGCAGCTGCCGGGCGGCGACCGCCTCGGCGATGTAGGCGGAGATGCTCGCCGCCGACCCGTGCCGGACCGCGGTGCGGATCTCGGCCATCAGGTCGGCGGGCAGGCTCACCGTGACCCGCTCGCTGCGCATGGGCGGCAGAATACCGTCCCCGGTCGGTGGGTCCCAGGTTACCCGTCGGTATGCCAAGGTGGAGGCATGGACCTCACCTACACCGCCGGCCGAGGAGGAGTTCCGCGCCGAGCTGCGGTCATGGCTCGCGGCCAACGTGCCGGAGGAGTGGCGGCGGCCGGGGTTCTGGGCGTCGCTGCCCGACGACGAGAGCTTCCGCGCTGCGCCGCGACTGGGAGCGCGCCAAGGCCGACGCCGGGTTCGCGGGCATCCAGTGGCCCGTCGAGTACGGCGGCCGCGGCGGCACCCCCGGCATGAAGGCGATCTACGACGAGGAGATGGTGCTGGCCGACGCGCCGCGCACCGTCAACCCGCTCGGCCTCACGTTCCTCGCGCCCACGGTGATGGCGATCGGCACCGACGCCCAGAAGAAGGAGATCATCGGGCCGATGCTGCGCAACGAGGTGATCTGGTGCCAGGGCTTCTCCGAGCCCGGCGCCGGGTCCGACCTCGCGGCGCTGGCCACCCGCGGCGTCCGCGACGGGGACGACTTCGTCGTCAACGGCCAGAAGGTGTGGACCACCAACGCCGTGCACGGCGACAAGATCTTCGCCCTGGTCCGCACCGATCCCGGTTCGCGAACGGCACCGGGGCATCTCGATGCTGCTCATCGACATGCACCAGCCCGGCGTCGACGCCCGGCCGCTCAAGCAGATGAGCGGGGCCAGCGAGTTCGGCGAGGTGTTCTTCACCGACGCGCGCGTGCCCGCCACCGAGGTGCTCGGCGGCATCGACGACGGCTGGCGCACCGCGATGCTGCTGCTGTCGTTCGAGCGCGGCGCGTCGGGCATCAGCCAGTACACCGAGTTCCGCCGCCAGTACGACGCGATCGTCGACCTCGCGCGGAAGCTCGGCCGCGCACACCGACCCGGTGCTGCGCGACCGGCTCGCCCGCGTGCTCACCGACCTGGAGTGCCTGCGGCTGCACTCGATGCACGTGCTCACCCAGGTGGAGCAGGGCCGCGACCTGGGGTTCGAGGCGTCGATGACGAAGCTGATCTGGTCGGAGACGTTCCAGGACCTCTGGGAGGTCTACGACGACCTGCTCGGCGAGGACGCCACCCTCGACGAGGTGGACGGCGTCGACCTGCGGCCGCTGCACGCCCAGGCCATGTGGTCGCGCTCGGTCACGATCTGGGGCGGCTCCAGCCAGGTCCAGCGCAACGTCACCGCCGAGCGCGTGCTCGGCCTGCCGCGGTAGGGGGCCGCGGTGTTCTTCGCACTCACCGAGGACCAGCAGGAGTTCGGCGCCGCCGTGCGCGGCTACCTCGCCGAGCGGTTCGACCTGGCCGCCGTCCGCGGGGTCGTCGAAGACCCGACGGCGACGGCAACCCGGCGGCGCTGTGGAAGGCCGCGGGCGAGCAGGGCTGGCTCGCCGTCACCGTGCCCGAGGAGTACGACGGGCTGGGGCTCGGCCTGGTCGAGGCGCAGGTCATCGCCCGGGCGCTGGGCGCGGGGGTGGCGCCGGGTCCGTGGCGGGGCACCGTGCTCGCGGCCGAGGCGATCCGGCTCGGCGGGCTCGGACGAGCAGAAGGCGGCCTGGCTGCCCCGGCTGGCCGCGGGCGATGCGGTCGGGGCGCTCGCGAGCCGCGGCACGGCGCCGGGCCTGCTGCCCGCCGTCGAGTACGGGGCGATCGCCGACGTCGTCGTCGCGCCGACGCGGCAAGCTGGTCACGGGCGCGTCGAGCACGCCGCGCGGCTCGTACGACGGCACGGTGCGCCTGGCCGACGTCACCGCGGAGACCGTCGAGGACGCTGCCCGGCGCGACCCCCGAGGTCGGGGCCGAGATCCGGGCCCGGGCCGCCGTCCTCGTCGCCGCCGACCTGGTCGGCATCGCCCGCGAGGCGATCACCCGCACCGTCGCCTACGACCGTGACCGCAAGCAGTTCGGCGTGCCGGTCGGCTCCTTCCAGGCGATCAAGCACGCGCTGGCCGACCTGCACGTCGCCGTCACGATGGCCGAGCACGCCGTGCTCTACGCCGCGCACGCGGTCGACGCCGGCAGCGCGAGCGATGCGCCGCGCTCGCCGTG
Organism: uncultured Actinomycetota bacterium; assembly: GCA_963837575.1. GTDB lineage: Bacteria > Actinomycetota > Actinomycetes > Mycobacteriales > Pseudonocardiaceae > Pseudonocardia. The sequence continues at coordinate 96,489 of CAWIOI010000020.1, read as the reverse complement.
GCCGTCGCCAAGGCCAAGGCGGGCGACGTGGCGGTGGCGAGCACCGGCGCGATGATCCAGTACCACGGCGGCATCGGGTACACGTGGGAGCACGAGGCGCACCTGTTCTACAAGCGCGCCAAGCGGCTGGCCGGGCTAGTGGGGCGACGCCGAAGCCCACCGCGCCCGCATCGCGGAGCTCACGATCGGAGGATGAGACCGTCCATCCTGCACACTCGGCCGTGTCGATGGCACCGTTAGGGGCATGCCCGCCCGTCCCATCCCCGTGAACGCCACCGCCGCCGCCATCCTCGGCCTGCTCCATGACGGCCCCATGACCGGCGGCGAGCTCGTGGCGGCCGCGGGCGAGCGGTTCGGCGGGTTCTTCTCCGTCACCCGCAGCCAGGTCTACCGCGAGCTGCCCGCGCTCGCCGAGGCCGGGCTGCTGCGGCTGGGCAAGCTGGGCGCCAGGGCGTCGCAGCAGTACCGCATCAGCGCGGCGGGCAAGCGCTCGTTCCGCGCGTGGCTGGCCGGGCCGGGCGGGGCGGACGCGCTGCGCAGCCCGCTGGTGCTCCGCCTGCTGTACGCGGGCGCGCTGTCCGTCGACGACCGCGCCCGAGCTGGTGGCCGCCAGCCGCAGCGCCTACACCGACCGGCTCAAGGACGCGCAGGAGGTCGCCGCCGCGGCGGCGGACCCGTGCGAGCGCGCGGTCGCGGAGTTCACCGTCGCGCACCTCGAGGCCATGCTCACGCTGCTCGACGCCATCCCGACCGCGGCGGAGGACACCGCGTAACCTGGAGCGTTGTGAACGCCGACGCCGCAGCCGACATCAAGGAGCTCTCGGGCACCCTGGAGAGCATCGAGGCGGTATCGGACCTGCCCGCGCTGCGCACCGAGATCGCGGACCTCGAAGACCAGGCGGGCCAGCCCGACCTGTGGAGCGACCAGGAGGCCGCGCAGAAGGTCACGAGCAGGCTCGCGCACGCCCAGGGCCAGCTGCGGCGCATCGAGGACCTGCGGCGCAGGCTCGACGACCTGCCCGTGCTCTACGAGCTCGCCGAGGACGAGGCCGACACGGGCGCCATCGCCGACGCCGACGCCGACCGGGCCAAGCTGCGCGAGGAGATCTCCGCGCTGGAGGTCCGCACCCTGCTGTCGGGGGAGTACGACGAGCGCGAGGCGCTGGTGACGATCCGGTCGGAGGCCGGTGGCGTCGACGCCGCCGACTTCGCCGAGATGCTCATGCGGATGTACCTGCGCTGGGCGGAGAAGCACGGCTACCCCACCGACGTCTACGACGTCTCCTACGCCGAGGAAGCCGGGATCAAGTCGGCCACGTTCCAGGTGCACGCCCCGTTCGCCTACGGCACGCTGTCGGTCGAGCAGGGCACCCACCGGCTCGTGCGCATCTCGCCGTTCGACAACCAGGGCCGCCGCCAGACGTCGTTCGCGGGCGTCGAGGTGGCGCCCGTCGTCGAGGCCACCGACCACATCGACATCGACGAGAAGGACCTGCGCGTCGACGTCTACCGCTCCTCGGGGCCCGGCGGCCAGGGCGTCAACACCACCGACTCCGCGGTGCGGATCACCCACCTGCCCACCGGCATCGTCGTCTCCTGCCAGAACGAGCGCAGCCAGATCCAGAACCGCGCGTCGGCGATGCTGGTGCTGCAGGCCAAGCTGCTGGAGCGCCGCCGCCAGGAGGAGCGGGCGATGCTGGACTCGCTCAAGGACACGGGCACGTCCTGGGGCAACCAGATGCGCTCCTACGTGCTGCACCCCTACCAGATGGTGAAGGACCTGCGCACCGAGTACGAGGTCGGCAACCCCACCGCCGTGCTCGACGGCGACATCGACGGCTTCATCGAGGCGGGCATCCGCTGGCGGCGCAACCAGGGCTGAATCGAAGTCGAGCGCGACACGCGGCGCCCCGGGTCACGGTTCGGTCGCGACCGCCGGTAGCCTCCGCGCCGGTGATCCGCCTCGACCGCGTCACCAAGATGTACAAGACCTCCACGCGCCCCGCGCTGGACCGGGTCTCGGCGGACATCGAGAGAGGCGAGTTCGTCTTCCTCATCGGCCCGTCCGGCTCGGGCAAGTCCACGTTCCTGCGGCTCCTGCTGCGCGAGGACGTCCCCACCCGCGGCACGATCACCGTGGCCGACCTCAACGTGGCCAAGCTGCCGCGCCGCCGCGTGCCGCGCCTCCGGCAGCGCATCGGGTGCGTGTTCCAGGACTTCCGGCTGCTGCCCAACAAGTCGGTGGGGGAGAACGTCGCGTTCGCCCTCGAGGTGATCGGCAAGCCCGCGGACACGATCCGCAAGGTGGTGCCGGAGGTGCTCGACCTCGTCGGGCTGGACGGCAAGTCCGACCGCATGCCCAACGAGCTCTCCGGCGGCGAGCAGCAGCGCGTGGCGATCGCGCGCGCGTTCGTCAACCGGCCGCTCCTGCTGCTGGCCGACGAGCCCACGGGCAACCTCGACCCGGACACCAGCCAGGACATCATGCTGCTGCTGGAGCGGATCAACCGCACCGGCACCACGGTGCTCATGGCCACGCACGACCACTCCATCGTCGACTCGATGCGGCGGCGGGTGATCGAGCTGGACATGGGCCAGGTCGTGCGCGACGAGGCCCGGGCGGTCTACGGGGTCGGTCGCTAGGCATGCGTTCCGATTTCGTCGCGGCACGAGGTCCTCAACGGCCTGCGGCGCAACGTCACCATGACGATCGCCATGGTGCTCACCACGGCGATCTCGCTCGCGCTGGTCGGCACCGGGCTGCTCGCCGTGCGCACCATCGACCGCACCGAGGAGCTCTACAGCGACCGCGTGGAGGTCCAGGTCGCGCTCGCCTCGGACGTCTCGGCCAACGACACCGACTGCAGCCAGCCGATCTGCCAGGGCCTCATGACGACCCTGAAGAACTCGCCGCTGGTGGAGTCCGTGCGCTTCGAGAGCCAGCAGGAGGCCTACGAGCGCTACAAGCAGCTGTTCGCGGGGCAGTCGCTGGCCGACGTCGTGCGGCCGCAGTCGCTGCCCGCCACGCTGCGGGTGAAGCTGCGCGACCAGGCGGCGGGCGCCGCCGCCGTCAAGCAGGCGATGAACGGCCAGGTCGGCGTGCGCACGGTGATCGACCAGCGGGACGTCGTCGCGAAGCTCTTCGACTTCCTGGGCGGCGTGCGCAACGTGACGTTCGCGATCGCCCTCGTCCAGGCCATCGCGGCGCTGCTGCTGATCTCCAACACCGTGCAGGTCTCGGCGTTCACCCGCCGCATCGAGGTGGGGGTGATGCGCCTGGTGGGCGCCACCCGCTGGTACACCCAGCTGCCGTTCCTCATCGAGGCCGTGGTGACCGGCGTGATCGGTGCGGTGATCGCGTCGGTCGGGCTGTTCGTGGGCAAGTTCCTGTTCATCGACGAGCTGCTCTCGGGCATCGTGTCGAACGGCGTGGTGCCCCCGATCCAGGTCAGTGACGTGCTGTGGGTCTCGCCGATCCTCGTGATGATCGGCGGCGGCATCGCGGCGGTCACCGGCTACATCACCCTGCGCCTGTACGTCCGCCTCTAGGAGCGCCCCGCGTAGGCTGGTCCGGTGAAGGAGAAGGGCCGCTCGCTGATCGCGCAGAACCGCAAGGCACGTCACGACTACGCGATCCTCGACACGTACGAGGCGGGCGTCGCCCTGGTGGGCACCGAGGTCAAGAGCCTGCGGCTGGGCCGGGCGTCGCTCGTGGAGGCCTACGCCACCGTCGACGACGGCGAGGTGTGGCTGCGCGGGCTGCAACATCCCGGAGTACACGCTCGGGAGCTGGACCAACCACGAGCCGCGCCGCACCCGCAAGCTCCTGCTGCACCGCGGGGAGATCGAGCGGCTCATCGGCAAGATCCGCGAGGGCGGCCTCACGCTCGTGCCGCTGTCGCTGTACTTCAGCGACGGCAAGGTGAAGTGCGAGCTGGCCCTGGCGCGCGGCAAGAGGTCCTACGACAAGCGCGCCGACCTCGCCAAGCGCGACGCCAACCGGGAGATCCAGCGGGCCTACGGGCGTGCGGCCAAGGGGCGGGCCCGGGAGATGCGGTGATCCCGGCGCCGCCGGAGGCAGACGCCGACGTCCCGCGGTTCGTCGCAAGCGCTCGGGCTGCCCGGGCTGGTCGACGTGCACACGCACTTCCTGCCCGACCGCGTCATGGACAAGGTCTGGGCGTTCTTCGACGCGGCCGAGACGCATTACGGGATGCCGTGGCCCGTGCACTACCGCACGTCGGTGGCCGAGCGCCTGGTCACCCTCGACAAGCTGGGCGTGCAGACCTTCGCCCCGCTGGTCTACCCGCACAAGCCCGGGCATGGGCCGGTGGCTCACCGAGTGGGTCACCGACTTCGCCGCGCGCACCCCGGGCGCCGTCCCGACCGCCACGCTCTTCCCCGAGCCGGACGTGGTCGACTACCTCGGCGCGGCGGTCGCGGCGGGTGCGCGGCTGGTGAAGGTGCACGTGCAGGTCGGCGGGTTCGACCCGCGCGACCCGTTGCTGCGCCCGGCATGGGGGCTGCTCGCCGAGGCGGGCGTGCCCGCGGTCGTCCACTGCGGCAACGGTCCCGCGGCGCGGCGCGCACACCGGACTGGACGTCTTCGGCGAGGTGCTGGCCGCGCACCCGCGCCTGCCGGTGGTGCTCGCGCACGCCGGGTATGCCCGACTTCGTGGGCGCGCTCGACCTCGTGCACCGCTACGAGCGCGTGCACCTGGACACGACGATGGTCGGCGTCCCGTTCAGCCGCGTCCTACGGCCCGCTCCCGGACGACTGGCCCGCCCGACTGGTCGCCGTCGCCGACCGCGTCGTCCTGGGCACCGACTTCCCCAACATCCCCTACGCCTACGCCGAGCAGCTGCGGGCGATCGCCGGGTGGGCGGCGGCCGACGAGCGGCTCGGCGCGCCGTTCCTGCGCTCGGTGCTGCACGACGCGCCCGCCAGGCTGTTGGGCGAACCGGGATGAACGCGCGCCGGGCGAGGCGTTATCCTCGGCGGACGCCCACACGGGCGCCGAAGGGGGTGAACGGTTTCGACTCCGGATGTCGATCGAGGGGAAGCGTGCCGAGGAAGACGACGATGATCTCGTTAACCATGCGTCGTAAACCAATAAGTGCCGCTGATAAGCGCACTGCCACGCGGTCTCAGTTCGCTCTCGCGGGCTGACCTAAAGTGGCTGTCGGACCGGAGGCGTTCCCGCTCCGGATCCCGGCATCATCTAGGGGACTCACCTGTCCGCCCGGTCGCGGGGTGGGCAGGGACATCACACAGCGACTGGGATCGTCACACCGGCTCGTTCGCATGACCGGTGGATCCGAGTAGAGGCAGAGCGGACTGCGCACGGAGAAGCCCTCGTGAAGCAACGGAGGACCCGGGTTCGATTCCCGGCACCTCCACCGACGATGCCCAGGTCGTTGACCTGGGCATTCGTCGTTGACGGGCGTGCGAGTAGCCGGCGGCAGGCGTGGCGTCAGTAGCGGTTGCGCGCCTGAGCTCGTACGCACTGCCCGGTCAGAATGTTGAGCGGAGCTCGGTGCGCCGTGCAGGTCGTTCCGCGAACCGATCTTGTTGCGATCTCGGCGTTATGGCCCTCGAAACGCCACAAGATCTGCACCCGGACGACCGTGGGAGCCTGCGCTCTGCGGGTGCTGCTCGGCGAACGCGGCGTCCCGGTCCCGGTCGTGGCGGTGTGAGCACGGACTACCGGGCTGTCCGTGCTTGAGCACGTCGGTCGGGAGGGTTTGCGGTGGTCAAGCCGCTTGCACGGTGTGCGAGTAAGCGACAAGCACCTCCACAAGATCATGAACGCCCAGGTCTATGACCTGGGCGTTCATGTTTGTCGGGTGTGCGAGTAAGGGTGCGGCTTTCGGTTCAGCGTCGTCGGTAGACGTCACTGCGATGGGCGATGCGGACGACGAAGATGATCAGTTCGGTGTCGTTGATCTCGTAGACGACGGGGTAGTCGCCGACCCGGATGCGCCATAGCCCGGCCTCGCCGACGAGCGCCTTGACACCTGCTGGCCGCGGGTCGTCCCCAAGCGCGACGATGGCGCGCAGGATGCGAGCCCTGATGGGTCCATCCAGCTTGCCAACTCTTTCTCGGCCGATCGGCGGAACTCGATGGAGTGGCGGCTCACTGCTCGGCCGGGTACGCGGCAAGGTCGTCGCTGTACTTGGCGAGTATGTCGGCCAGGGGGATGGTCGGTCCTGGTTCGTCGCGCAAGGCGCGCGCGACCCGCAGGTCGGCCGCGTCTTCGAGAGCTTCGATCGCTGCGGCGCCTGCCGCCGCTACGTCGGCAGACACGACGGCCGCGACGGGCTCTCCGTCTTGTGATGGTGTGCGAGTAAGCAGCAAGCACCTCCACCGACGAATGCCCAGGTCACCGACCCGGGCATTCGTCTTCTCGGGGCGTGCGAGTAGCGGGTAGCAGGTGTAGTCGGCTCATACCTGGAGAAGCGCGACGTCGTACCGGCGGATCTGTGGGTCGCGGGTGACGAGGGTGAATCCTTCGTAGCGCGCCTGCGCGATCAGCATTCGATCGAACGGGTCACGGTGAAGGAGCGGCAGTCGACCGGCAACGACGGCGTGTTCGGCGGTGATCGGCAGGGGTCGGAACCCCGCGTCGACGACGATCTCTGCGAGGTTCTCCGGGTCGGTCAGCTTGCCGATTGACTGCTTGATGGTGATCTCCCACACCGTGGCCGGGCTGAGGTACACCGCCGGTTCGTCGTCGAGTTGTTGCTTGATGTCATCACTCAGCTCGCGCGCGTCCGTCAGCCACCAGAGCACAACGTGGGTGTCCAGCAGCAGGCTCACGGCGGGGTGAGGCCGAAGTCGCTGGCGATCATGTCGTTAACGGCAGGCGCGTCCCAGTCCTCGGCGAGGTGGAGTCGCCCGGCCAATGATCCACGGGCGGTGCGTTCGGCGCGTGGGTTGAGGGGGACCAGCTTGGCGACCGGAGTGCCCGCGCGGCTGATGACGATCTCTTCGCCGTGCTCGACGCGGTCTATGATCCGTGACAGGTTGGTCTTCGCGTCGTGGATGTTGTAAGCGTCGGCGTGTGGTTCGGCGGTCATCGGCCACCTCCTTAGCTAGGATGTTAGCCCATTGCGGCTCGCGACGCGGCGATGTTGGCTCGAGCCGGACGTGGCACGAGCAGCTGTCTCATGGTCGCCAGCGCGAATGTGTTGCTCTCACAGCAGGTCGATGCTGTTGACCATGAATCTCGCTTCGCCGTTCGGCGCGACCATCCTCGGCGTGCCGGTCACGCACGAAACACCAAGCGGCGGCGACGCCTGGCCGATAGGCCGTGCCTACCCTTGCTGGCCGGGGCCCTCCACGGGGGTCGCGCCCGGGCGGGTCCACTGCGGCGCGGGGCGGCTGGTCGGGCCCCAGGTGGCGGTCCCGTCCGCGTCTGTAGCCCAGTACCAGCAGGAGTGGTGTCCCTCGGGCCAGCCCTCGGGGTTGTCCTCCCACGCCTCGCCCCGACCGTAGGGCGTCATGTCCAGCAGGCCGACGTTCCCGTCGGCGGCCTCGTTGCCGCGGCCGGTCGTGCGGTAGGTGAGGAACGCGCGGTCGCCGTCGCGCAGGTAGCAGACGATGTGCCCCTCGTCCGTGGCGATCGGCGCCTCCACGTCCCGCACCGAGTACCAAGGCTGGTCGTAACCCATGAAGGCGACGAAGGGAGCCACCTCGTCCCACCGGCCCGAGGTCAGGACGGCGAACGAGACGCCACGGGCCTTGAGGTAGACGGTGTCCTTCATCTGCCAGACGTTGAAGGTGCAGCCCGCGCACTGCCCCTGGTGCGGCACGCCGTCGTGCCACATGTGGTGGTAGATCACGAGCTCGTCGCGACCCTGGAAGAGGTCGAGGAACGGGACGGGGCCGTCGACGCCGACGACCTCGGTCGTGCCGTCGATCTCCACCATCGGCAGACGCCTGCGGGCCGCGGCGAGGGCGTCGCCCGCGCGGGTGTGGGCCTTCTCGCGGACCAGGAGCTCGTCGCGGGCGGCCTGCCAGGTGGCCAGGTCGACGACGGGCGGGCGGCCGGGCAATGCGGTGGTCGAGGTGCTCATGCAACGAAGACCCGCGAGACGCGCGGAACTCATCGGGCGTGGTGAGCGTGGACTTGAGCGCGCGGCGATGAGCCGCCGACAGCTCTGTCACCCACAGTGGTGACATAACTCCGCAACGTCTAACGGTCGCAGTGCTCCGCCGATGACCATGCGTGGCCCGTGACGCTCCCCGCCGGGCCGGACGTCATGGAGGTCCTCTCGTGTTCGCTCGTCCGATGCGTGCTCGCCACCGCGCCGCGCCCGTTCCCCGACGGCGGGTGGCGCGGTTCGTCGGGCTGCTGGCCGCCGTCGTGGTGCTGTTGTCGGGATGGGGGATCTCCGCCGCCGCCACGGCGTCTGCCGCGCCGTCGGCCGCTCCCGGAGCGGTGGGGCACGACCTGTCCACTCCGCAGTGCGGCCGCACGCTCCCGGAGATCGGTGTGTTCGGCATCGTGGGCATCAACGGTGGACGGGCGTTCAGCGACAACCCGTGCTTCGCCTCCCAGTACGGCTGGGCGAAGCGGCGTGCGGCGGCCTCGGTGAGTGAGCCCCAACCGGCGAGGGTGCGCTGACCGCGGCGGGAGGCGACGGCTGTCCGCGTCGGGTGGTCAGCGATGGGGAGGTGCGCTGCTGGCCGTCGCAGGCCCGGATCGGGACCTGCCGCTGACCAACGTCGAGGTGCGCCACCTCGGCGGCGCCGCGAGCAGGCGTCCGGATCCGCCCAACGCGGTCAACGGCAGGCACGCGGGACTGTTCGTCGGTGGTCGGGCCCGTCCCGCCGCCGCTGCGGGAGGTGGTACCCGCGGCGGGCCAGGGCGTCCTGGACGCTGTGGCCCCCTGGACCGCGCCGGACGTCCCCATCCAGTTCCCGCACGCGCTGCGCAGCCCCGACGAGGTCGACCAGGCCTGGTCACCGAGCGACCACCGGCGGCTGCGCGAGATCAAACGCCGCTACGACCCTGACGGCCGGTTCGCCACCGGCAACGTCGTCATCCCGCCGCCGCCGTGACCGGGAGACGTGATCGCCGGCTTCGGTGGTTGTGGTGCATCAGCGCACCTCGGGCACCGAACTCGTCGATCATGGTGTGTGCGCAGGCCGTTCGGCCCCGGGCCGTCGCCTGCGGTTGCCGGTTGGGTCGGCAGTTGCCAGGCTTCGGCGACGTCGACGGTGGAGGTGGGTGTGTTCGGATCCACGAGGCAACCCGGGCGGCTGGTGGCGGCCACGCTGACGGTGGCGGCCATGGTGCTGGCAGGCTGCGCCGACTCCGGCAGCGCACCCCCGCCCGCGCTGCCCGGCCAGGCCGACACCAGCGGGTACGACCAGGTCATCGCGGGGTCACCGGTCGCCGACCCGGGTTCGATCGCGCCGGGCTCGTGGGCTGACAAGATCAAGCAACGCGGCAAGCTGATCCGCGGCGGCACCGACTCCGGCCCGCTGTTCTCGCTCAAGGACCCGGCCACCGGCAAGGTCACCGGATTCGATGCCGGGCTGGCCGCGATGCTGGCGCACTACATCACCGGCCAGGCAGGCGACAACACCGTCGACCTGGTGGCCACCACGGTGGACACCCGCGAGACGTTGATCCAGAACGGCACCGTCGACGCGGTGTTCGCCACCTACACGATCACGCCGGCGCGGGCCCAGAAGGTGGCGTTCGCGGGGCCGTACTACAACTCCGGTGACGCGATCATGGTCAAGGCCGACGACGAGTCGATCAAGACGGTGAACGACCTCAACGGCAAGACGGTGGCCACCGAGGCCAACTCGACCGCGGCGCTCGCCCTGCAGAAGTACGCCCCGCAGGCCACCCCGCTGCTGTTCCAGGAGGACGCGCAGTGCGTGGCCGCCGTGCAGCAGGGCCGAGCCGTCGCCTACGTGCTGGACCAGTCCATCCTGCTCTCCGACGCGAGCACGAACCCCGCGGTCAAGGTGGTCGGGGAGCCCTTCACCCAGGAGCCGTACGGCATCGGCCTGCCGCACGACGACGCGAGCGCCAAACAGTTCGTCAACGGCTGGCTGACGAAGATCTACGCCGACGGCAGCTGGGCCAAGCTCTGGAAGGCCACCATCGGCACCGTCGTGAAGGGCGAGCCGCCCGCGACGCCGAAGCTCGGCTCCGTCCCGGGCTCCTGAGCCGCACACCGTGCACGTCGTCACCGACAACATCGGATTCCTCCTCGGCGGCCTGCTGGTCACCCTGGAGCTGACGGTGATCGGCTTCGTCGGCGCGCTGCTGCTGGGCACCGTGCTGGCCGTGTTCCGGGTCAGCCCGATCCCGCCGCTGCGGGTGGCGGGCGCGGTCTACGTCGAAGTGCTGCGCAACATGCCGCTGCTGTCGTTGCTGATCCTGGTGGTGTTCGGGCTGCCCGACATCGGGCTGACCTTCTCGCTGTTCACCTCGGCCGCTGTCTGCCTGGCCGCGTTCGGGGCGGCGTTCGTCTGCGAGGCGGTGCGCGGCGGCATCAACACGGTGCCGGTCGGGCAGGCCGAGGCGGCCCGCTCGCTCGGGCTCACCTTCACCCAATCGCTGCTCTACGTGATCTTGCCGCCCGCGTTCCGGCGGATGGTGCAGCCGTTGGTCAACATCTTCATCGGCATCGTGCTGAGCTCGTCACTGGCCGCGGCGGTCGGGGTCAGCGAGCTGACCAACCGCACGCAGGTGCTCAACCTGCAGTCCGCGGAGGCGGTGGTGCTGTTCCTGGTCAGCGGCGTGCTCTACCTGGTGGTCGCGCTGCTCGGCGGGACCGTCGGCGGCGCTCTCGAACGCCGCCTGGGGATCGCCCGATGACCGCGTCGGCGTCCCGGGTGCTGTTCGACGACCCGGGGCCACGCGGCCGGGCGCGGATCCGGTTGTTCACCGTGGTTGCTGTGATCCTCTTGGCCGGGCTGATCGCGTTGGCGCTGTACCAGTTCGCGCGCAGCGGGCAGCTCGGCCGCAGCCGCTGGCTGCCGTTCACCCAGCTGCCCTACCTGGAGTTCCTCGGGCAGGGCTTCGTCGGGACGATCACCGCGACCGTGCTGTCCGCGATCGTCTCGTTCCCGCTCGGCGTGGTGCTGGCGCTGGGCAGGCTCTCCACGGTGCGCCCGGTGCGTTGGCTCTCGACCGGCTACATCGAGCTGTTCCGCAGCATCCCGCTGCTGCTGCTGATCTACGCGTTCCTGTTGGCGCTGCCGCGCTTCGGCATCAACCTGCCGATCCTGTGGAAGCTGGTGGTGCCGATCATCCTGGTCAACGTGGCGGTGCTGGCGGAGGTCTTCCGGGCAGGCATCCTGTCGGTGGACCGCGGCCAGTTCGAAGCGGCGGCGGCGCTCGGCCTCCCCAACGGGGTCGCGATGCGCGCGGTCATCCTGCCGCAGGCGATCCGGTACGTGATCCCGGCGCTGGTCACCCAGCTCGTCGCGCTGCTCAAGGACTCCACGCTCGGCTACGTCGTGAGCTATCCCGAGCTGATGAAGCAGGCGACGAACCTGACCAGCTACACGCACCTGCTGGTGCAGACCTACCTGATCGTCGCGCTGATCTACGTGGTGGTGAACCTGCTGCTGTCCCGGTTCGCCGAATGGCTGGAGCGCCGCCTGGGCCGTCGGGTGCGGACGAGGGTCGCCGCCGGTGACGACGCTGCGACCGACGACACCGCCGCGCACGCCCCACGCACCATGGTCTGAGCAGGCCGGGCTACTTCAGCATGAAGCCTGCGTCGATCGGCACCGTCGACCCGGTGATCCACTTTCCCGCGTCGGACACGAGGAAGGCGACCACGTCGGACACGTCCCTCTCCGGCATGGCGTCGACCGGCATGAGGTTGAACCGCATGGCGTTGCCGAGCTCCTCGTGCTCGGTCAGCCACTGCGGGAAGAAGTCGTTGTTCGACATCGGCGACGCGACCCCGGTGGGGTGGATCGTGTTCACGCGGATCGACTCCGGCGCGAGCTCCCGCGCGAGCGTGCGCATGAGGCCGACGATGCCGTGCTTGGCGGCCGTGTAGTGGGTGCAGCCCGCCACCGCGCGCAGCCCGGCGATCGAGGACGTGATGACGATCGAGCCGCCCCGCCCGCCACCTCGGATGTGCGGGACGACGGCCCGGCACGCCTTGAAGACGCCGGTCAGGTTGATGTCGATCATGTCGTCCCACGCCTCGTCGGTGAGGTCCCACGTGGTGTCCGACAGGCTGAGGATGCCCGCGTTGGCGAGCAGGATGTCGATGCGGCCGAACTCGTGCATCGCGGTGTCGGCGAGCCCCTTCATATCGGCGGTGCTGCGCACGTCGGCGACGACGGCCACGCAGCGGCCGCCCGCCTTCTCCACCAGCGCCACCGTCTCCTCGAGGTCGCCGGGGCGCCCGGTCGGGAACGGCACCGAGGCGACCTGTTCGACGATGTCGCAGACGACGACGTCGGCGCCCTCCTCGGCCAAGCGCACCGCATGCGAGCGGCCCTGCCCCCGGCCGCCGCCGGTGATGACCGCGACCTTGCCGTCCAGCTGTCCCATGGGTTTCTCCTTCGATGTGTCAGGCGACGATCAGCGGGCGCAGCGTGCGGTGGGCGACCTGCAGACCGGTGTGGACCTTGTCTTCGGTCGCCGCCCCAGACGGGGTCCTCGTGCTCGACGGACAGCACGCCGTCGAACCCGCCCTCGTAGAGCGTGTCGACGACGGCGTCCAGTCGACGTCGCCGAGTCCGGGCACGCGGTAGCGCCACCAGCCGACGTCCCACGGGTCCTCGCGCACGACGGCCTTGCCCGGCCAGCCGTAGCGGTTGCGGCGCTCCGGGAACGAGCTGCACGTCCTTGGCCTGCGCGTGCGGGATCCGGTCGACGTAGGGCCGCAGCGCCGCGACCGGGTCGATGCCGAGCCACACCAGGTGGCACGGGTCGTAGTTGAGGTAGAGGCCGATCGAGAACATCCACTCCCACAGCTCGGGGGAGTAGGCGAGGTTGCCCGGGTAGCCGTCCGGGTGCCAGCCCTCCATCACGCAGTTCTCGATGATGAGCCGGACGCCCTTCTCCCCGGCCCGGTCCACGAGCGGGGCGAACACCTTCTCGGCGTCGCGCGAGGTTCTCCGCGACGGAGCGGCCGGGGTCGCGGCCGACGAACGTGCCGACGGTCGGGCAGCCGAGCAGCGCGGCCGCGTCGATGCACGCCGCGACGTGCTCGTTGATCGCCCGGCGCTCGGCGGGGTCGGGGTGGAGGTTGTTCTCGTAGAACGCGAGCGACGACAGGGTCAGGCCGTGCCGTTCGAACAGCTCACGGGTCGCGTCGGCCGCGCGGGCGTCGAAGTTCGCCGCGTCGAGGTGCGTGGCGGTGAACGGGCGGGCGCCCAGGTCGCGGCCAGGCCGCGACCTCCAGCGCCTCGTAGCCGTGCGCCGCGGCCCACGCGGCGATCTCGGGCAGCGTGACGGTCGGGCAGGCACGCGGTCAGGAAACCGAGCTTCATGCGGGTACCTCCACCCAGGTCGAGGACGCGCTCGAGGCGAGGACGGCGTCGAGCAGCGCGGCGGACCGCGCCCGTCGTCGAAGGTCGGGAGCCCGTCGGGGCGCTCGCCGCGGATGGCGGCGTAGCAGTCGCGGACGAATGCGGCGAAGCAGTCCTGGTAGCCCTGCGGGTGCCCGGGCGGCAGGACCGAGAGCGCGCGGCGGCGGCCGAGTCCGACGCTCCGCGCAGCACCACCGCGGTTCTCCGCGACCGTGCCGATGCGCAGGTTCTCGGGCTGCTCCTGGTCGAAGCCGAAGCTCGCGTCGTCGCCGTCCAACGTCGCGACGAGGGAGTTCTTGCGGCCCGGCGAGGCCTGGCTGACCACCACCGACCCGGAGGCGCCGCGGTCGGTGGTGAACAGCACGGTGCTCTGCGCGCCACCGCCCGCGGTGTGGGCGACGCAACGCAGCGATGCGGTGGCCGGTGACGAACTCCACCAGGTCGCACCAGTGCGAGCCGATGTCGGCGAACGCCCGGGCGCCCCGCCGTGCACGGCATCCACCCGCCAGTCGGTGTCGGCGCCCTGGACCAGCCAGTCCTGCAGGTAGTGGCCGTGCAGCAGCCGCAGGGCCCCGGCCTCCCCGGCGGCGACCCGGGCCCGCGCCGCGCGCACGGTCGGGTAGTAGCGGTAGACGAACGGCACGGCCGCCACCACTCCGGCCTCGCGCGGCCAGATCCACCAGCGCGCGCGGCGTCGTCCGAGCGTCGTGGCGAGCGGCTTTTCGCAGACCACGTGCTTGCCCGCGGCGCAACGCGCGGCGCGGCGAGCGGGACGTGCGGTGCGTTGGGCGTGCAGATGTGCACGACGTCGACGTCGTCGGCGTCGATCAGCTCCTCGCCGCCGTCGCGGGCGCCAGCGCGCCCAACCGGTCCGCGGCCTCGCGCGGCGCGGGACGGCGACGAGGCCGCGACCCGGCTCACCACCCCGCGGGCGGCGCGCACGGCGTCCGCGTGCACCGCCCCGATGAATCCGGCGCCGATGATCCCGGCGCGCAAGTAGTCGGCCATGGCTCGGGCTACTTCCGCCTGGCGAGCGCGACGGCCAGGATGATGATCGCGCCGCGCACGATCTGCTGCTGGGAGACGTCCAGCCCGGCCAGGATCAGGCCGTTGTTGATCAGGCCGATGAGCAGCGCCCCGAACAGCGTCCCGACCACGGTCCCGCGGCCGCCGAACAGGCTCGTGCCGCCCAGGATGACCGCGGCGATCGACCGACAGCTCGTCGCCCGCGCCCCACTGGAACCGTCCCGACTCCAGTCGCCCCGCGTAGAGCATCCCGGCGACGCTGGCGGCCACCGACGACCCCAGCAGCACCCAGAACTTGATGCGGGCGGTGTTGATGCCGGAGAAGTCCGCGGCGATGCGGTTGCCGCCGGTGGCGAGCACCTGCCTGCCGAACGCGGTCTTGCCCAGCACGACCGCGCCGACGACCACGAATGCCGCGGTCCACAGCAGGAGGACGGGGATCGGGCCGAGGCTGCCGCCGCCGAAGACGAAGTTGAACGTGTCGTTCAGGATCGGCTGCGGCGCCGACGCGGTGATCCACTGGGCGACGCCGACCGCGATGCCGAGCATGCCCAGCGTCACCAGGAACGACGGGATGTTGAGCAGCGTGACCAGGCCGCCGTTGATCACCCCGACGACGACGCCGACGCCCAGCCCGGCGAGCACCCCGGCGACGAGGCCGAACTGCGCGACCGTCATGGCGGCGACCACCGACGAGAGGCCCGCGACCGAGCCGACCGACAGGTCGATCTCCGCCGCCGAGATCACGAAGGTGACGGCGACGGCCATCACCGTGATCGTCGCGGTCTGGCGGAAGATGTTGAGCAGGTTGTTGCCCGACAGGAACCCCGAGTCGCCGAGGAGCACCGCGAACAGCGCGAAGACGACGACGAACCCGATGTAGATGACGTAGCGCGGCCAGTCGACGGCGCGCAGGCGCTCGCCGAGGCTCGTCGGCGCCGCGGCCGTCGTGGTCGGGCTGGTGAGCAGTTGCTGGTTCACGATGCGACCCCCTGGACCGCGAGCTGGAGTGATTCCTCGTCCGGGATGTCCGCGCGGGCGAGCTCGCGGTCGACGGTGCCGTCGCGCAGCACGAGGATCCGGTCGCTGACCGCGAGCAGCTCGGCCATCTCCGAGGAGATGACGAGCACGCCCTTTCCTTCGTCGGCGAGCGCGCGGATCATCGTGATGATCTCCGTCTTGGTGCCGATGTCGACGCCCGCGGTCGGCTCGTCGAGCACGAGCACGTCCGGGTCGGTGCCGAGCCACTTGGCGATGACGACCTTCTGCTGGTTGCCGCCCGAGAGCAGCCGCACCGGCCGTTGGTCGGAGGCGAGCTTGATCTGCAGCCGGTCGACGAGGCCCGCCGCGATCGAGGCGCCTTCCCGGTCGTCGAGCAAGGGTCCGCGGCGGATCCGCCGCAGCTGAGGCAGCAGCAGGTTGGCGCGCACGCTGATGGTCCAGCACGAGGCCCTGCGCGCGGCGGTCCTCGGGCACGAGCGCGAGACCGCGGGCGATCGCCGAGCGCGGGCCGCGCAGGCGCACGGCCTTCCCGCGCACGGCGACCCCGCCCGCCTCGATCTTGTCGATGCCGAACAGCGCTCGGGCCAGCTCGGTGCGCGCCGCTGCCCATCAGACCGGCCAGACCCAGGATCTCGCCCGGGTACAGCCGCGAAGGACACGTCGCGCACGCGGGGTCCCGGCCGCAGCCCGTCGACCTCCAGCAGCGGCGGCCCGGACCGGTCGACGGCCCGTTCGTGCCACGTCATCGTGCCTTCCAGGCGGCGCCCGACGATGTGCTCGATGATCTTCTCGGAGGTGAGCTCGGCCAACGGCGCGGTCACCACCAGCGCCCCGTCGCGCAGGATCGTGATCCGGTCGGCGATCCGGTAGATCTCGTCCATGCGGTGGGAGATGTAGATGATCGACAATGCCGCGCTCGCTGGAGCCGGTCGACGAGCTCGAACAGGGCGTCTGCCTCGTGCTTGGCCAGCGCCGCCGTCGGTTCGTCCATGATCAGCACGGACGCCTCCTGGGCGAGCGCCTTGGCGATCTCGGTGAGCTGCCAGTAGGCGGTGCCCAGCGAGGCCAGCTCCGCGCGGGGGTCCACGTCGACCTGCATGTCGGCGAAGATCTCCCGGGCGCGGGCCACGGCGGCCCGGTCGTCGAGCAGCCCACCGCGGTGCGGCTCGCGGGTGAGGAAGACGTTCTGCGCGACGGTCAGCGTCGGCACCAGGCTGAACTCCTGGAACACCATCCCGATGCCCGCCGCGCGGGCGTCGTGGATGGAGCCGAACGCCACCGCGCTGCCGTCGATGCGGATCTCGCCCGCGTCGGGCCGGTAGACGCCCTGGAGGATCTTCATCAACGTCGACTTGCCTGCTCCGTTGCCGCCCGCGAGGGCGTGCACCTCGCCTTTGCGCAACGCGAAGTCGACGCCGCCCAGGACCGGACACCCCGTCGAAGGACTTCTCGATGCCGTGCATCTGACGCCAGTCGGGCGAGCCGGTCGCGCATCAGGCTGCGCGAGGATCGAGCTGGGTCACGGCGAAGGATCTGCAGGTCGCGGGCATCCGCGTGGTAGACCTGCTTCCAGGCGTCGAGGACGTTGGCGTGGGTCACCGGCAGCGCCTGCAGCGCGACGTAGGGCGGGGCCTGCTTGCCGAGCATCGCGTCGGCGGCCAGCCGCGCCTCGGTGACACCCTGGTCGAACGGGCGCTGCGCGCCCAGGCCCTTGACCAGGTCGTTCTTCGCCAGGGAGATGGCGACGTTCTTGCCGAGGTCCTCCGTGGTGACGACGAGGTCGGACCGGCCCGCGGAGCGGGCAGCGGCGAGCACGCCCTCGGCGGGCACGTCCCAGACCGCCCAGATGCCGTTCAGGTCGGGGTGCTTGGTGAGCATGCGCGTTGGCCGCGGCTCTGCGCGTCCCCGGCGAAGTCCGGCCCGGCGATGCCCTTCTCCTCGACGATCTGGACGTCCGGGTAGTCCGACTTCAGGGTGGAGCGTGAAGCCGTCGTAGCGCTGCTGGGTGACGAAGAAATCGGCCTCGTGGAAGATCACGCCGATCTTGCCCTTGCCCCCGAGCGCCTCGGCCATGAGGTGGGCGGAGGCCACGCCGTTGGCGCAGTTGTCGGCCGAGACGACGCTGAGTGTAGTCCTTGCCCGCCACGAGCCCCTGCGGCGCGTTGTCCATGAAGACGAGCTTCGTGCCCGCGTCGGCGACCTTCTTGTACTCCGCGGCGGTGGCCACGGGGTCGGTCGGGATCGAGACGATGACGTTGGGCTTGCGGGACATGACGGTCTCGAGGTCCGAGACCTGCTTGTCGGGCTTGAAGTTGGCGTCGGTGACGGCCTGGATGTTGATGCCGAGCGCGCCGAACTCGTTCTTGAGCCCCTCCACCTGGGCCTGCGACCAGTCGTTGCCGCCGTAGTGCAGAACGATGGCCGCGGAGGCGTTCATCGCCTTGACCTTCGCCTGCTCGTCGGGCGTGAGGGTGATCGTGTCGGCGGCGGCCGCGGTCTCGCCGTGCGGACCCTTGCTGAGCACGGACTTGGACAGCTCCGCGAGCGCGGCGTCGGCCTTCTTGGTCACGGCGGGGTCGGCGGTGCCGGTGGCGGTGGTGCCGCCGCCACAGGCGGCGAGCGCGAGGGTCAGGCCCGTCGCCACGGTGGCGGCGAGCACACGAACACGTGCATTCATCGGTGGGTCTCCAGGGTTCGGGCGAGGGGTGAGTCGGCGAGCAGGGCGTCCAGGTGGGCCTTGGACAGCCGCGCGGCGTGCGCGGGGTCGCCGTCGTAGGTGTCGAGCTCGACCATCAGCCAGCCGTCGAAGCCTGCTTCGGCGACGGCGTCGAGAACGTCGGCGAGGTCGATCTCCCCCTCGCCGAGCGGGAGGAAGGCGAAGGGCTCGCGGCGGAGGTCCTTCAGGTGGACGTGCCGGACCCGGTCGGGCCAACGGCGGATGAGGGCGGCGGGGTCGCCGCCGCCCGCGGCGAGGTGGGCGGTGTCGGGGCAGAACCCGATCCGCGAGCGGGAAAGGATCTTCTCGATCTCGTCGGGGCCCTCGACGATCGTCGTCAGGTGCGGGTGGTAGCAGGCCGCCAGGCCGTGCTCTTCGGCGATCGCGGTGACGGTGTCGAGCGCTGCGGCGAGGCGGTCGTAGTCCTCCTCGGGCGTGCCCGCGGCCCGTCGGGCCCCGCCGCCGACGACGAGGTGCTCGGCGCCGAACGTCGCGGCGTTGGCGGCCGCGGTCCGGATGCGGTGCAGCTCGTCGGGGAGGATCTCGGTGTAGACGAAGTTGGCGCCGGTGTAGACACCGACCAGGTCCAGCCCGGTCTCGTCCAGCAGGGCCCGGAACGCCTCGGGCTGCCCGGCGAACTCCGCGACGTTGCCGTCGAACATCTCGACGCCCGCGTATCCCGCGGCCGCGATGTCCCGCAGCGCCTGGTGCATGTCTCCGGGCACGCGGTAGACGAGGTCCTTGACGCTGGTCACGCCCGTGGCCTCACCGGTGACCCCGCCCCAGGTGATCGAGTGGTATCCGAGCTTCATCGTTCCTCCTTCCGACCTGTACGAGCAGACTAATGTTTGTGGCAAACAGAAGTCAATGCTCTACACTCAGAACTGTGCCGGTCGACGCCGATATCGCCCCGGACCAGCTCGACGGTCTGGTCACGGTGCTCGATCTCGTGCGGTCAGGGGCGGCCCGCACCCGACCCGAGCTCGCCCGCCGGTCGGGGTTGGGCCGCACCGTCGTCACGCAGCGGCTCGGGCACCTGATCGCGGGCGGGCTGGTCGAAGAAGGCGCGCTGGCCCCCTCCACCGGCGGCCGCGCCCCGCGGGAGCTGCGCTTCCGGGCCGAGGCGGGTGTCGTGCTCGTCGCCGAGATGGGCGCGACGAGCATCACCGCCGGGGTCTCCGACCTCGCAGGCGAGCTCCTGGACCACCGCCGCGTCGATTGGGACATCGCCCGCGGCCCCGATGCGACGCTCGCGACGGTCGAGGAGCTGCTCGACGCGCTGTGCGCCGAGGGCCGGGGCCGCGCCGTCTGGGGGGTGGGCATCGGGCTGCCCGGGCCCGTCGAGTTCGCCTCCGGCCGCCCCGTCGCGCCACCGATCATGCCGGGCTGGGACGGCTACCCCGTCCGCGAGCGGCTCGCCGACCGCTACGGCGCGCCGGTGTGGGTGGACAACGACGTGAACGTCATGGCGCTGGGCGAGGTGCGCAGCGGGCTGGCCCGGGGGGTCGCGGACGCCATCTACGTGAAGATCGGCATGGGGATCGGGGCCGGACTGGTGTCCGGCGGCAGGCTCCACCGCGGCGCGCAGGGCTGCGCGGGCGACATCGGGCACATCTCGCTCGGCGGCGCGGTGCCGGGCGCGGCGAAGGTCGTGTGTCGGTGCGGGAAGACGGGCTGTCTCGAGGCTCTTGCGGGCGGCGGCGCGCTGGCGCGGGATGCCACCGTCGCCGCAAGCGCAGGCCGCAGCACGGCGTTGGCGGCACGGCTGGCCGAGTCGGGAACGCTCACCGGGCCCGACGTCGTGCGCGCGGCGCAGTTCGGGGACGCGCTCGCGGTCGAGCTGCTCCAGCGCGCGGGATCGCTGGTCGGCGAGACGCTGGCCGCCCTCGTCAACTTCTTCAACCCCGGCATGGTGCTCGTCGGCGGCAGCGTCGGCGCCTCGGGCGATCTCATGCTCGCCGCGGTGCGGCAGGCCGTCTACCGGCGGTCACTTCCCCTGGCCACCCGCGAGCTGCAGATCCTGCGATCGGCGCCGGAGGGGCAGGCGGGGCTCCGGGGGGCGGCGTTCATGGTCGTCGACGAGCTCTTCTCCCGCGAGCGGCTCGGCACCTGGATCGCCGCAGGCAGCCCCGTGGTCCGCCGCGTGGCCGTCTGACGCGGAGGCGGCGCCATCGATCGATGGCGCCGCCGTCGGACGTGATCTTCGGTGCGCGCTCAGGCGTAGGCGGGGGTGACGAGGTGATGCCGACCGGTGCTGGGCGTGTGCTCGGCGGACGACCGGCGGTGCCTGCCGCCCATCGGGCTGCGCGGCATCACGCACGAGCGGCTGAACGACGCCGGCGCGCGGTGGGCCGCCGGGCGCCGGGTCGCGTCGTGGGCGGCAACCGCGGAGAAGAGGGGAGTCGTGGCGGCGAGCGCGTTGAAGATCGGTGTATCGGCAATGGCCTCCGCCCGAGTGGTGGATTCGGCCTGCAGCGTGAGGAGGGCGGGCATGGAAATCCTTCCGGTCTGTTCCGAGAATGGGCAACCGATCATGACGACGCTGCTCGCAGTGACGTGCGTTTCCGTTGCTGCGCGCCGGGCCATCGCGGCTGATGAGAAGCCTAGGAGGGCCGGAAACGGCTCCTCCATCGACTGACAATTACACGTGGGTAGTTTGCGGACGGGTGTCGCCGGGTCGACGCTGTGGAGGCGAATCGCACGGACGTAATTAACGCCGTGGGATGAGGGCCGGGGCCCCGGCGGGGCGCGACCTGGGCGCCCGGCGGGCCAGGTGGTGACGCAGCGCGCAGCACCGGCTCACGGCGACGGGCGCCCGCTGATCAACAGCACGGATCTGCTGTTCGATCGGCAGAAGCATGCCGTTGACCATCGGGTGCCGCGGTCGGGGGCGTCGAACCTGCTTCCGCGCCGACGGCGTGGAGGTACTGCAAGACCTGTCGGTAGGACTCGATCAGGCTGGTCTCGCAGTAGGACACGCCGTGGTCGCGGCAGAAGCGGAGCACCAGCGGTCGGGCGTGGCGCAGGTTGAGGCTGGGCATGCTGGGGAACAGGTGGTGCTCGATCTGGTAGTTCAGCCCGCCCAGCAACACCGCCATCCCGAGCCCGCCTCGGATGTTGCGGGAGGTCAGCACCTGCTTGCGCAGGTAGTCCGGCTTCGGGTCGCCCGGCCGGAACTGGGGCATGCCCTTGTGGTTGGGCGCGAAGGTGCTGCCCATGTAGAGCCCGAACACACCGTGGTGCAACGCGATGAACCCGATCGCCTGCAGCGGCGGCAGCACCAGGAACACGACCGCCAGGTAGCTGCACAGATGGGTGGCCAGCAGCGTCGCCTCGACGGATCGGGTCCGGCCGGGGGGTCGCCGCCAGAGCGCGACGATGCTGGCCTGCCGGAGTGAGAAGCCCTCACCGAGCAGCATCGGGAAGAACAGCCCGGCCTGGTGTCGGGCCAACCACCGCGCCGCGCGGCTCGTGCGGGTGGACGCGGCGTCGGTCGTGAACGCGACGGCGCGACCCTCGATGTCCGGGTCGACGCCGATGTGGTTGGGATGGGTGTGATGGCGGGTGTGCTTGTCGATCCACCAGCCGTAACTCAGCCCGACCACCAGGTTCGCGGCCAGCAGCCCGAGTAGGTCGTTGTTGCGCCGGGTCGCGTAGACCTGCCGGTGCCCCGCGTCGTGACCGAGGAACGCGATCTGCGTGGACACGATGGCCAACCCGGTGGCGACGGCGAGTTGCCACCAGGACGTACCGACCGCGACGAAGGCGGCCCAGCCGCCGACCCACAGCGCGGCGAGCAACCCGATCCGGGCGATGTAGGGCCCCGGGCGGCGTTCGAGCAGCCCGGCCGCCCGCACCTCGGCGAGCAGCACGGCGAACTGGCTGCGCGTGCCATGTCGGCCCAGGTGTCGGTCGGTGTCTCCGGCCGGTGCGCCTGCCCCGTCCTGGATGGATCTGCCCAATTGAGGACCCCCTAGCGAGCCGACGTGCTGATGGATGTGTGCCTGGGCACGCCGCCGCGAGGCGCCCCGGTGTCGGTTTCGGGGGTGTAGCGTCGTCCGCGTCCAGGAGCATTTCGACGACGCGTCAGAGCGGGGTCGTTCCGGACGATCATGGCGGCCGTCCGTGGCCGCGGACGGGAGCACCGACATGAGGTCGGGCCGGAGTCACCGCCGCAAACCCGCCAACGATCCGCTCCCACGCACTTCCGCGCCACCGGCGCAGGCGCGGCTCCGATGACCTCACTGCACCGCCACGGCGACTACGACCGCGCGAAGGCCGCGGAAGACGAGCACGTCCGCCTGCAACGAGCACTGGCGGCGCGCACCGTCGCCCGCGAGGCGCGCGACGCCGGAGACTGCTTGCTCCTGTTGTCCATTCTCGGCCTCGATCCGTCCGATCGCACCGAAGAAGGGCGCCTCAGCCCCTGGTGAAGTGCGGCGACGCCAGGAGGTTCGCGGAACGTCGATCACCGCTCGGTGACCGGTAGCGGCTGTCGGAGCAGGACGGCGGTTCCGCTCGGCCCGTGGTGGATGAAGACGTTGTCGATCAGTCGTCGCATGATCGGTATTCCGAGGCCGCGATCCGTCACGCCAACTCGGGCAGGCCGCCACCGCCCGTGGTCGACGATCTCGAGGTGGGCGGTGAAGTCGCTGATCCAGAGGTTCAGCTTGACGGTGTTGCCCGTGTTGCCGGTCGGATACGCGTGATCGATGGTGTTGCTCGCCGCCTCGTTGACGGCCAGCACGATGTCCTCGGCGGTCTCGTCGGAGAACCCGAGCGGCCCCAGCCATGTGCGCACCGCGCCGCGCAGCTCCGCCAGCCTGCCCGGGTGCGCAGGCCACGTGAGCTGGATGGATCGGGCCGCATCCCGGGCGGCCTCTTGCTCAGTCACGTCGTCCCCACGGAGAGTCGCTTCCATACTTCTAGGAGTGACGTCACCGGGGTCCGGAGCAACGCCCTACGAGGGTAGCGCCGATGGCCGCAGCATGCTGGGCCCGGAGTGAAGGAAAGGGCCTGGCCACTGCTAGGGGGTGGTGTGGCGATCGCGACGCGTGGGGGACGCGGACAGCGCGGCGGGGTCGAGGGTGCGTCGGACGATGTCGCGGGCCACGTCGCCGAGCTTCAGGTTGCCGCTTCGGGCGTAGCTGCGGAGCCGCTGGAACGCCTGGTCCAGATCAAGCCCGGAGTGCTGGGCGATGGCGCCCTTGGCCTGCTCGATGACGACGCGGCTGGTCAGGGCCGCCTGGAGTTGTTCGGTGAGCACCTCGCCGCGGCGGATCGCCCGTTCCTGCAAGATGCCGATGGTCGCGACGTCGGCCAACGCCTGTGCGAGGACAAGGTCGGCATCCGGCAGCGGACCGGGCTGGCTGTGGAAGAGGTTGAGCGCGCCGATCGCCCGGTCGCGCAGCCGTAGCGGCAGCGCATGGACCGAGCGGAAGTCGCTGCGCTGCTGGACGGCGGCGACGAAGGCAGGCCACCGGTCGATGGCCTCGGCCAGGTCGGCGATGCTCACCGGCGCCGCGGTCTGGAAGCAGTCGAGACAGGGACCCTCGTTGCTCTGCAGTTGCAGCAGCTCCATGAGCTGCGCTGCTTCGCTGGACGCCGCCACCGCCCGCAGCTCGTGACGCGCGTCGCCGAGCACGATGCCCGCGGCCTGGGCGGGCAGTAGCTGCACGCAGAACCCGACCAGCCGGTACAGGAGATCGATGATGTCGTAGTCGTCGACCAGTGTGTCGGCCAGCGCGACGAAGGCGCGGCTCACCGACACCTCACGTTCGATGTCCGGCGAGCTCATCGCGCGCACCCTCCGTATGACCGATACGACTTCATCACTACCTCGGATCGTCGGTGAATATCAGTTCGCGGGCAACGACCTCGCGTGCGACGTCGATGAGCAGGCTGCCGCGGACGAAGGCGTATCCCCGCATCCTGGCGAGCGCCTCATCCGCGCCGACCCCGAGCTGCATCAGCACCATCCCGGTCGCTTGGTGGATCTCGGCCCGGTGCCCGACGGCATGGTCCAGCCACCCGCCGCCGCCGTCGCCCGGATCGGTGCGCAGGCCCAGCATCATCAGCGCCGCGGCGTCCACGGCGCTCGTCGCATCCCACAACTGCGCCTGCGGCAGCGCTCCCGACGTGGCCCGGTACAGGTCCAGGACACCGAGGTTAACCACACCCCACTGCAGCGGCAGCGCGAACAGGCCGCGGACCGCGGTCCGTTCTATGACCGCGGCCGCGAACACCGGCCACCGGGCCAGCTCCGTCCCTTCCCGGATGTCGGGGACCAGGACCGGGCGACCGGTCGTCGCGGCCTCGATGCACGCACCCTCGTTCAGACTGAACTGCAGGTCCTCCAGCAATTCCGCCGTCTCATCGGTGGCGGCCAGGGTCTGCCGGTGCGGGCGGGTGGTCATCAGCGAGATCGCCGCGCCGTCGACGTCGAGCCCGTCCACACAGGCCTGGCAGATCCGCGAGGCCAGGGACCAGTCATCGGAGCTGTCCCTGGCGATCGCCAGCAGGGCTCGGGTGACCACGCCCAGCTCGGCCATCAGGTGTCCCCGACGCCCTGCCGACCACCGTCCGGGCTCATCGTCAGCAGCACATCCCGTCAGGGCGGTAGGGGGTGCACGGAGTGGATCGGGCATCGGCCGGTGCCCGCCCACCGTACAGCCACCGCGGGGGCGGCCCGCCGACAGCGCAACCGACCGCGGGCCCCTCGGCCTCGTCCCTCATCGGGTCGTCTCCTCGAGCGGCCTGCGCGGGCGCAGGCCGGGGTTCCCGTCCGGGGCGTCCGATGCGGAACGACACGAGCCTGCTCTGGGACACCGGTCACGAGGTGCTGGCGATGCGGGTGGCACGCCGCTGCGGGCCGTGGCCTACCTCGGCGGAGTGAGCTCGACGCGCTTGCCGAGCCATTCGCGGATCTCCTCCGCGGCGGGCGCTCGGCCGCAGCCGCGTGGCGTGCTCGTAGAACTCGTTCTCCACCAGCTGCCGGCGCGGGGTCATGCCGGTGACGGTAGGGCGCCGGACAGCAGCCGCCCGGCGTCCGGGATCCGCGGCGCGAGGTCCAGCCCGCGCAGCAGGGCGTACGCCCCGGCGGTGGCCGCGGAGAGGACGGGCCGCCCGAACTCCTTCTCCGCGGGCGCGACGAGGTCGAGCGAGGGCATCTGCACGCACGCGGAGATGACGAGCGCGTCCGCGTTGTGCATGTCGAGGCCGCGGGCGGCGTCCATGACCCGGTCGCCGGGGATGCAGCCGACCTCGGCGTTGTCGCCGACCTCCAGCGCGGCCCAGTCGAGGACCTCGAACCCTTCGGACTCCAGATAGCCGACGACCTGTTCGGCCAGCGGCCGCAGGTAGGGCGTGACGAGCGCGATCCGGCGCGCACCCAACGCGGCCAGGCCGGTGACCAGCGCGCCCGCGCTGGAGATCACGGCGGGGGACTGGCCCGCGGCGGCGAGCTGGTCGGTGACCGCCACCTCCGTGCGCCGGTGCTCGCCGGGGCCTTGCGCCATGAGCGCGACGAGGCAGGCGTAGAGCACGGCGTCGACACGGGCGTCGGCGAGCTCGTCGATGCAGCGTGCGCGCTGGGCGTTCATCTCCCGCAGCGCTTCGGGCGACACCTGATGCATGCGCATGCGGGTCGAGTGGAACGAGAACGTGTCCGGGTGCCGGGCGAGCAGCGCAGGCACCTCGGTCTCGACGGTGACGTTCGAGCTCGGGACGACCAGACCGATCCGATGTGTGATCACGGGTTGCCCACCTTGGTGGCGATGTCGGCGGCGAGCCGCTCTTGTCGACCTTCCCGACGAGCGTACGGGGAAGCTCGGCCAGGTGCTCCAGCGGCGAAGTGGTCGCGCGCATCGGGAAGGGTGAGCGCCGTCCCGCCATATCGTCGCCATGCTCGGGCGGCCGACCGTGCCCGCCGGGTGATCCGCCGCCCCGCGCGCGGCATGATGGCCGGATGACGGCGGCGGAGGAGTCTCGGGTGGTCGCGTACGAGCGGGTGGTCGAGGCCCCGCCCGAGCGGGTCTTCGCCCTGATCGCGGATCCGGCGGCCCAGCCGCGGTGGGATGGCAACGACAACCTCGCCGCCGCGGCCGACGAGCAGCGCGTACGCGGCGTCGGCGACGTGTTCGTCATGACGTTGACGCGGGGTCAGGTGCGGGAGAACCACGTCGTCGAGTTCGAGGAAGGGCGGCGGATCGCCTGGCGCCCCGCCGAGCCGGGGCAGCCGCCGCCCGGTCACCTGTGGCGCTGGGAGCTCGAGCCGCTCGAGGACGGGCGGACGCTCGTCCGCCACACGTACGACTGGAGCGCGCTCACCGACCCGGAGCGCTTCGAGCGGGCCCGGGCGACGACGTCCGAGCGGCTCCGGGCTTCCGTGGATCGGCTCGCGGCCCTGGCCGACTAGCGCCGGATCCGTGGGAGGCTGCCCAGATGGAGCACGGCGTGGTCACCTTCCTGACGGACTACGGCATCGAGCCGCTGACGCTGGGTCGCGCGGTCGAGGAACGCGGGTTGGAGGCGCTGTTCCTGACCGAGCACACCCACATCCCGACCAGTCGCGTCTCGCCGTGGCCGGGCGGCGCGTCGTTGCCGAAGCGCTACGCGCACACGTTCGACCCCTTCGCCGCGCTGGCCGCGATCGCCGTCGTCACCGAGCGGATCGCGCTCGGCACGGGGGTGTCGCTGGTGGCCCAGCACGACCCGATCGTGCTGGCCAAGACGGTCGCGACCGTCGACCGGATCAGCGGCGGGCGCTTCGAGTTGGGGGTCGGGCCGGGCTGGAACGCCGAAGAGGCCGCCCACCACGGCGCGACGTCGCGGCGGACGGCCCGGATGCGCGAGCACGTGCTCGCGATGCGCGCCCTGTGGGCCGAGGAAGCGGCGGAGTTCCACGGTGAGTTCGTCGACTTCTCGCCGAGCTGGTCGTGGCCCAAGCCGCTGCGGGTGCCGCCGGTGCTGATCGGCGGCAGCGGCCCGACGGTGTTCGACCGCGTGCTGGAGTACGGCGACGGCTGGATCCCGCTACGGGTTCCGCTGACGGGGCTGGACGCGTTCGCCGCGCGCGTCGGTGAGCTGCGCACGCGGGCCGCGGACGCAGACCGCCCACGTCCGTCCGTCACGGTGTACGGCGCGGTGGCGACGCCGGACGCGGTGGTGTCCTACGCCGAGGCGGGGGTGGACCGGCTGCTCTTCGAGCTGCCCGACGCCGTGGACGCGGGCGATGCGGGCGCCGACGGCCGGGGCACCGACGCGACGCTGCACGCGCTCGACACTTGCGCGGCGCTGCCCCGCAGCTAGCCCACGGCCGGTAGCCCCCGTCGCCATGAAGACCGTTGAGCGGCCGTCCTTGTCGCCCTTTTGGTCTAATTCGACTCGGCCGAGAACAGCAATCTGTGAGCGTCGGGCCTTCTCCTCGGCTGACGACGTATCACTGCCGTCCGCCGACGCTCCCAGTGCTCAGGGGAGCGCTGCGGCCTCCTGGGACGAGGGGCCGGAATGGCTGATGACGAGTTCTCCATCACCGCACTCGTGGCGGCGGCCGCCCGCGGGGATCAGTCGGCGTGGAATGACATCGTCGACCGGTACAGCCCCCTTCTCGTGGGCGTCTTGCGGCAATGTCGGCTGACCGCGGCCGAGACGGAGGACGTCGCGCAGACCGTCTGGCTGCAGCTGGTCGAGCATCTCGACACGCTCGCGGATGCCCACGCCCTCTCCCGGTGGATCGTCACGACCGGACGACACGAGGCGTGGCGCCAGGCCTCGACGGGCCGCCGGGTCCAGCTGCGGGACCCGGCGTCGGGCGAATGGCCATCCGACGCAGCCCTCCCGAGGGAAGCGCTGCTGCGGGGCGAGCGGCGGCACGCGCTGCTCGCGGGAATGGCCGAGCTCGGAAGCCGTGATCGACATCTCTTGTTGCTGCTGATGGAGGACCCGCCGCCGAGCTCTTCGGAGATCAGCAGACGCACCGGGATCCCGATCGGCGGGATCGGCGTGAGCCGAGCTCGCGCCTTGGGCGAGCTTCGGTGTACGCAGGCGGTCCGGGCGATCGAGACAGACCGTCCCGAATCCACGACCCGGGCGACGGGGTGAGCGGGATGGGACGGCAGCGATGGGACGACGACGCATCCCTGCTGGCCGACCTCACCGCGGCGATGCGCGACGTCGTGCCGCTCGCGGGGCGCGTTGCCGAGCACGCGATCGAGGTGGAGTTGCAGACCGACCGGGCCGCTGCCGCCCGGTTGGTGACCGTCGGGCTGCGGCCGTGATCGGTTCACACTCCCAGCGAGATGAACGCGTCGGCGGCCGCTCGGGCCCGGGCTTCGCCGCCCGCCGCCGCGCGGGCCGCGCACATGGCCTCGGCCAGCGTCGCGCCCGTCTGCAGTTGCGCGTGCAACGCGAGCATGAGCGGGACGGTGGCCGCGTCGTCGACCGGGACGACGCTGGCGACGACGCCGACCGATCCGAGCGAGATCAAGGCGCTGACCAGCCCGACGAGTTCGTCGGCTCCGGACGGGAGGCCCACCGCGGTGTTGCAGCTCGACAACACCACCCGGTGCGGCGCGCGGTCGAGCCGTTCCAGGTCGTAGACGGTCAGGGGCCCGTCGTCGAGCTCCAACGCGGAGAAGAACGGGCTGTCGGCCCGGAACGTGCCGTGCGCGGCGATGTGCGCGAGCCATGCGCCGTCGAGGGCGGCCATCACGCGCTCGGCCGTCGCGCTGCCTCCGGTGAGTACCGCGGCCTCCGGGTACTGGCGGGCGAGTTGGTGCACCTCCTCGGCGCCGGTCGACAGGTTCGGGCCGCCCACCAGGACCACCCGTCCATTCGGCGGCGGCACCGCTC
The DNA here is from genome assembly GCA_963837575.1 of uncultured Actinomycetota bacterium. Lineage (GTDB taxonomy): Bacteria > Actinomycetota > Actinomycetes > Mycobacteriales > Pseudonocardiaceae > Pseudonocardia. The sequence goes on along the minus strand of CAWIOI010000020.1, from coordinate 67,362 downwards.
GGCGTGCGCGCAGCCAGGTGGCGGCCGAGGGCACCACGGTGGTCGGCTTGCCGCGCAACGCGGGCAGCAGGTTCCACGGCACCGAGTGCAAACGGCTGGTCGGGACCACGACCACCGCCGCACCGGTCAGCAGGCCCGGTGCCGCGCCGAGCAGGTCGGCCTCCAGCCGGGCCCCGAGGAGATCCAGATCGAGCGGATTGTCCGTCGTCGCTCGAGTGCCGGTTCGGCGCAGCGCGAACAACGTGCGGGCGAGTGCGTGGTCCGCGGCAGCCGTCGGCCCGACCGGGCAGAGCCGGAGCCGGTGGCCGCCTGCGACGACGGCGTAGAGCTGTCCGTCCACGTCGATCAGCTCGATCAAGTCGGTGTCACCGAGCTGGTCGAGCAACTCGGTGGCGTCGAACGGCTGCGCCTCGCCGATCGCGGTCCCCGGGGTCTGGAGCACGTGCTCGCGCACGGTGGCCTCGCGGCGACGGCGTTCCCGGTGCAGCGCGGCCACGGCGAACTCGGGAAGACCTTCGGTCTCCAGGCGGCGGACCACCCTGCGCAGCGCCGTCAGGTCGGCCACCAGCCCGCCATCGCGCCGTGGACGCACCGGTGGGACCGCGAGCACGCTGGCTCGGCTGCGCTCTCCCCAGCTGAGCAGCAACTGCGGGTCGGCGCGGCGCACGGCGTACCGCAGCGCCATCTGCACCAGCTCTGCCCGTTGCGCCGTGGCGAGCACCCGCAGCTCCGTGGATCCCACGGTGTCGAGCTGGATCTCCAAGGCGCGCAGCCCGCGGTCGCAGACCGAGAGCATGGCCCGCCAGCGCCCGTCCTCGGCGCACACGATGGCCCGGGCCAGCCAGCTCGCGGCGGACGGACGACCGCCCTTCTGCCGGGCTCGCGCTGCGGAGCGCAGGTGCTCGCGCGCCTCGCCGGACCGGCCGCGGGACAGGGCCAGCCGCCCGGCCAGCAGCCGGGCGTCGACCGCCCGCTCCGGGCTCAGCTCGGCCAGGTCGGTGGCGACCCGCCGGGCCCGCTGCAGGAGGGCCGGGCTGCGCTCCCCGCCCGCGACCCGGCACTGTACGAGCAGCAGGTCGGCGCGAGCGGCCCACAGCCGCGCGCTTCTGACGCCGGAACAGCTGCAGCGCGTCGAGGCAGCGGCGCTGCGCGACATCAAGCGCACCGCAGTCGTAGGCGGCCAGTGCCGCCGAGTGCAGCAGCTCGGCGCGGCGGGTTGCCGAGCCGCGCATCGTCTCGATCCGGTGCACGGCCACGTCGGCCTCGGCGAGGGCCTCCCGCGCGAGGCCCGCCGCGACCAGCACCTCGCACCTGTTCGCATGCAGCTCCGGGTCGAAGATGTCGAGCTCGTCCATCCGGCGGAGGGCGTCGGCGTACATGGCGAGGGCCGCAGGCAGATCACCCCGCGAGAACGTGGCGGCTCCCCGCTCCTGGCGGACGATCGCCACCTCCATCTGCTGGCCGGTGTGCGTGTAAAGCGCCTCGCAGCGGGCGTAGTCGGCGTCGGCGAGGTCGAGGGCGCCCATGCCGATGTGCGCCATGGCACGGTGGTTGTAGGCCCTTGCCAGCCAGACCAGTTCAGTGGTGTCGCGCAGCAGGATGACCGCCCGACGCGCATCGTCCAGCATTTCGCGATAGCGCCCGAGCAACCACAGGATGTGCGAGCGCCTGATCAGGTTGCGGGCCCCGGCGACCCCACTGCTGCCGCTGACCACGGAATCCAACATGGTCAGGCCCCGACGCGGTTGGCCTGCCATCGCCAGCGCGACACCGAGGCTGCCCCGCACGTCGTCCACCCGGTACGGATCGTCGGCGAGCCGCGCGGACCGGACCGCCGCGCGCAGATGGCTGATCGACTGATCGATGTCGCCGAACTCCCGCAAGACGATCCCGGCGGCCTGATGAGCGATCGACGCCACTCCCGGGGGTGGGCCCGCCGCCAGGATCTTGCGGGCGTGCGCCAGGGCCTCGGCAGGCCGGGAGAGCGCCAGTGCCAGCAGCCCGTCCACGTCGTCCCGAACCAGCCCCTGGGGGATCGCGGACACGCAACGGACAGTAATAGCCGCCCACATGAGCGTCGACCCAGGTTGAGAAATCGGAGGCCAGGATGGTTGACCAGGTCATTGTCGATCAACACGCGGTAGTGCGGGACGCGCTGCCCACCATGCGGGCCCACCCCGGGAACTGGGAGGCCAACGACGAGGACTTCAGGTGCCTCTACCGAGAGGGTTGCCTGTTGACGCGCGGCGCCGACGCCGCCGGTGTCACGGGCTTCGTCGCCGACCAGCTGCACCTCGCCCCGCTCGACCCGCACTCCGATGACGGGGATACCCGACAGGCGGTCCAGGCGATCCGAGCGTCGGGCGAGGTTCCGCAGGGCAGCTACCTGAGCGAGCACCTCCCCGTGGGCTTGCACCGGCTGTGGTACCGCCCTCCGTCGCAGGACGCGCGCCCGCAGGCCCCGGCACTGGTGGAGGACCTGGATCGACGAGGAGGCAGCCGGACGGTCGACCTGGACTACGTCTTCCACACGGCGGGCCGCGCGTGCTCGGCTGTCGAGCCGTACCAGGTTCCGAGATGGACGTTCGATCCGTTCCCGGTGGCGGCACGGGGCCGCGCGGGTGCGACGCAGGCGGATGGAAGAAACGTACTGGTCAGCATCGTCGACACCGGTTGGATCGCGGAGGCCGAGGCGCAACACTGGTGGTTGAAGGGTGTGCGCGGTGATCCGGACGTGATCTCCGAAGGAGTGATCAAGTATGAGCAGGCCCACGGCACGTTCGTCGCCGGGTGCCTGCGGTCGACTGCCCCGAACGCGGACATCTTCATCGAGGCCAGCTTGGCGAGCGCAGGCGCCGCGTTCGAATCCGACATCGTTGTCCAGCTGGCCGAGGGACTGCGGCGCAGCCCCGACATCGTCGTGCTCAGCTTCACCACCCGTACCCGGGAGGACCTCGCCCCGCTCGGCTTCGAAGTGCTGTACGACAACCTCATCCGAAATCGAAAGGGGCTCGCGTTCCTCTGCCCGGCAGGCAACGACGGCGAACGTACGGTCATGTGGCCCGCCGCATACCCGTGGGTGGTGTCGGTGGGAGCGCTGTCGACCACGTGGCAGACCAAGGCGGGATTCTCCAACTGGGGCGGTTGGGTCGACGTGTTCGCGCCGGGTGAAGACCTGGTGAACGCGTACGCGACGGGCACGTACACCTGTCAGGAAGCGCCGAACAAAGGTGAGAAGAGGAAGTTCACCGGAATGGCCCGCTGGAGCGGCACGTCCTTCGCCACGCCGCTCGTCGCAGGCATGATCGCGGCGCGGATGTCGGCCACCGGCGAGAACGGTCAGCAGGCCGCCGAACATCTGTTGCGGGTTGCTCGTTCGCAAGCGATTCCGGGCGTCGGTCCGGTCCTCTATCCCGATCAGGCGCTCGCTGAGCTCTAGGAACGCGGTGCCCGGCGTGCAGCGCACGTCCCCGCGAGGTCGTGCGAAAAAAATCTTGTCCACCGGATGTATCACCGCGGCCTCTCGGTGCTCCGTACGGGGAGAAAGCCGTGGACGGTATCCCCGACGCGTCGACCTGCGGCAACGAGGGGTCAGGATGGGCGATGACGGGTTCTCCATCACCACGGCGGTGACGGCGGCCGCACAGGGTGACCAAGCGGCGTGGAATGACATCGTCGATCGGTTCAGCCCTCTGCTGGCGGCGGTCCTGCATCAGTGCGGATTGGCCCGCGCCGATGCGGAGGACGTCGCGCAGACGGTCTGGCTGCGGCTGGTCGAGAACCTCGACAAGCTGAGAGAGGCACGGGCTCTACCCATGTGGATCATCACGACGGGACGCCGCGAGGCATGGCGGCAGGCGGCGAGCCACCGTCGGGTACAGGTACAGGATCCGGGAACGGGTGAGTGGACGCGGCGGCCTGCGAGCGGAGAGACGCCGGACGACGTGCTCGTCCGTTCCGAGCGGAAGCAGGCGTTGCTGGCCGGACTCGCCGAGCTCACGAAGCGCGAGCGGGACTTGCTGCTGCTGTTCCTTCAAGATCCACTGCCGACCTACGCGGAGATCAGCAGGCGCACCGGGATCCCGATCGGGGGTATCGGCCCAACGCGGGCTCGGGCCCTCGAAAAGCTCCGCCGCACACCGTCCATGCTTGTCGATCGTGGCCTGCGAGTCTGACTGCCAGAAGTCTGCTGCGCAGGTGCGGGGGTGAGCGGGATGGACCGGCATCGCTGGGACGACGACGAGGCACTGCTTGCCGACCTCGCGGAAGCCATGCGGGACGTCGCTCCGCTGTTGCCGCGGATCGTGCAGCAGGCGCGCGGCGCGCTGGCCTGGCGGACGGTCGACAGCGACCTGCTGCTGGCTACGCTGAGCTTCGACTCCACCTTGCAGAGTTCGGGCCAGAGCCGGGATCAAGAGGGCGGACAACGGGTGTTGGTGTTCCACTCGACGCCGTTGGCGATCGAGGTGGAGCTGCAGTTCGATCGCATTGTCGGCCAGATCGTCCCGCCGGGTGCGGGCGAGATCACCCTTGAGGCCGCGGACGGCGCCCAGGCCCGCGCCGAGGCCGACGACCTGGGCTTCTTCATCCTTCCCCGGGTGACAGAGGGCGCGATCCGGTTGCGTTGCGAAACGCCTACCACTCGGCTGGTCACCGACTGGTTCCAGCCGTGAGGACGGCCCCCGGTGCGCCGTGAGGCGCGTCAGTAGAGGTGGCGGAAGGCGTGCACGTGGCGGCGTTCCTCGTCGTCGTACACGTCGGCGACGTGGTGCAGGGTGGTGGCGATCTGCCGCATCTGCCCGGCCCCTTCGGCGCAGCGTGCGGCCACCGCCGCGGTGAGGTCGGCGTGCGTGGCGACGATCAGCTGGAAGACGCCTGCCTGCACCCGATCGAACGCCAGCGCCCCCGCCCGGGCGCTCACGCCCTCCAGCACGCCTGCTTGCGCCGACCAGGTGTCCGCCTCCGTGCGCAGCGCCCCGGTGGCCACGGCGATGTCGTGCGCGGTGGGCGCCATCACGGCCGCCCGCGCAGCGCGTCGAGCCGGTCGATGATCGCCGCGGTCAGCTCGGGGAGCGCCGCGGCCGTCGATGCACGGGCGGCGGCGGCCAGATCGCGACGGGCGGCGGCCAGCGCCTCGGCGAGCGCGGCCTCGGTGTGCTCGGGGCCGAAAGCGGCCGCCCACCGCTCGTCGAGCGTGCAGCGCAGCGTGCTCGGTCGCGCCAGCGTGATCGTGACCGGCGCGGACGTCGACCGGCCGACCCCGACCGGCGGCCCCGACCCGAGCTCGGCCATGGCGCGCTCGCCGAATTCCAGCAGCTCCTGCACGGATCGCCGCTCGCCCGCCGATGAAGGTGGCGGCTTGCGCGCGAGCGTCTCCGCGGCGGCGACGGCCTCCGCGGCGGCCGCTGCGAGGTAGGCGCGGTGCGCGGCCGCGAACGCTTCCCGGATCGCCGCGCCCGCCCGCCCCGCACCGGCCGCCCGGGCCCAGTGCACCAGCGGCAGGATCCGCTCCGGCAGCCCGTCGGCGGCGAGCACGACCGCGACCGCGCTCGACTCGTCGACCCCCTGCACCCCGACCGGTGAGTGCACCCCGGGCAGCACATCCATGCCGTACGACGGTAGCCGGCCCGTCCGGGTTCCGTGGCCGTTTGCCGAAACTCCTACCGGGCGCGGAGCCCGACCGGTCGGCGCACACGAAGCAGTGCCCGCACAAGCGTCGCGACGCTTGTGCGGGCACTGCGATGCGTGTGCGACACCGCCCGGCGGCCCACGTGTCAGGCGGCGACCGGGAGGGCCACCTCCGCGGCGAGCCGCGTGACGCGGGCCCAGTCGCCCGTGGCGAGGGCGTCGGCGGGCGTCAGCCAGGAGCCGCCGACGCAGCCGACGTTCGGCAGCCGCAGGTAACGCTCGGCGGTGGCCGCCGTGATCCCACCGGTCGGGCAGAACCGCAGCCGCGGCAGCGGGCTCGCCAGCGAGGCCAGGTACGGCGCCCCGCCCGCGGCCTCGGCCGGGAAGAACTTCATCGCGGTGTGCCCCCGTTCGGCGACAGCCAGCATCTCCGAGACGGTCGAGGTGCCCGGCAGGTAGGGCAGACCGGTGCCGTCCATCGCGTCCAAAAGGGCGGGCGTGCTGCCCGGGCTGACGAGGAACTGCGCGCCCGCCGCGGCGGCTTGGCGCGCCTGCCCGGCGCCGAGGATCGTGCCCGCGCCGACGAGCACCTCGGGCACCTCGGCCGCGATCCGCCGGACCGCCTCCAGCGCGGCAGGCGTGCGCAGGGTCAGCTCGATGATCGGCAAGCCACCTGCGGCCAGTGCCCGGGCGAGCGGCACGGCCTGCGTCGCGTCCTTCAGGACGACGACCGGGACGACGGGGGCAACGTCAAGCAGCGAACTCATGCGACCTCTCCGAAGATGCTGGCGCCCGCGTCGGCCGGGCCGACGGCGTGGCGGAAGGGCTCGAACAGCTCCCGGCCGGTGCCGGTGAACGGGCGGTCCGGCGGCGCGGCGGACGGCCGCGCGGCGAACTCGGCCGCGTCGACGAGCACCTCGATGGTGCCCGCGTCGGCGTCCAGCCGGACCCGGTCACCGTCGCGCAGGCGGGCCATCGGGCTCGCGTCGGCGGCGGCTTCGGGCGTGACGTGGATGGCCGCGGGGATCTTGCCCGACGCGCCGGACATCCGGCCGTCGGTGACCAGCGCGACCCGGTGGCCGCGGTCCTGCAGCACGCCCAGCGGCGGGGTCAGCTTGTGCAGCTCCGGCATCCCGTTGGCCTTCGGGCCCTGGTAGCGGACGACGGCGACGAGGTCGTCGTCGAGCTCGCCCGCCTCGAACGCGGCCTGGAACTCCGACTGGTCGCCGAACACCCGCGCCGGGGCCTCGATCAGCCTTTGCTCCGGCGCCACCGCCGAGGTCTTGATCACGGCCCGGCCCAGGTTGCCCGCCAGCATGCGCAGGCCGCCGTCCTTGTCGAACGGGTCGTCGACCGGGCGCAGCACGTCGAGGTCGAGGCTCTCGGTCGGGCCGTCGCGCCACGTCAGCTGCCCGTCGCGGAGCGTCGGCTCGGTCATGTAGGCGGCCAGCCCGCTCCCGACGACCGTGTGCACGTCGCGGTGCATGAGGCCCGCGCCCACGAGCTCGCGGACGAGGAACGCGGTGCCGCCCGCGGCGTGGAAGTGGTTGATGTCGGCCTTGCCGTTCGGGTAGATCCGGGCGAGCAGCGGCACGACGGCCGACAGGTCGGCGAAGTCGTCCCAGCGCAGGTCGATGCCCGCGGCCCGGGCCATCGCGACCAGGTGCATCGTGTGGTTGGTCGAGCCGCCCGTGGCCAGCAGCGCGACCACGCCGTTGACGACGGCCTGCTCGTCCACGATGTCGGCGATCGGGGTGTCCAGCTCCACGGCCCGGCGGCCCGCGGCCTCGGTGAGCGCGGTGCGCAGCGGCGTGTTCGGGTTGACGAAGCTGGCGCCGGGCAGGTGCAGCCCCATCAGCTCCATCAGCATCTGGTTGGAGTTGGCCGTGCCGTAGAACGTGCAGGTCCCCGGGCCGTGGTAGGCGGCGGCCTCGGCGGCGAGCAGCTCGTCGCGGCCGATCTCACCGGTCGCGTACCGCTGGCGCACCTGGCTCTTCAGCGCGTTGGACAGGCCGGAGGTCATCGGGCCCGCCGGGACGAACAGCGTGGGCAGGTGGCCGAACGACAGCGCGCCGATCACCAGCCCCGGCACGATCTTGTCGCAGACGCCGAGCATCAGCGTGGCGTCGAACATGTCGTGCGAGAGCGCGATCGCCGCGGCCATGGCGATGACGTCGCGGCTGTAGAGCGACAGCTCCATGCCCGGGCGACCCTGGGTGATGCCGTCGCACATGGCGGGCACGCCGCCCGCGAACTGGGCGACCCCGCCCGCGTCGCGGACCGCGGCCTTGATCTGCGCGGGGAACTCGGCGAACGGCTGGTGGGCGGACAGCATGTCGTTGTAGCTCGACACGATCGCGACGTTCGGCGTGGCCGCGCGCTTCAGCTCGTCCTTGTCGGCGCCGCTCGCGGCAAAGCCGTGGGCGAAGTTGGCGCAGCCGAGGCCGCCACGGGCCGGGCCCTGCCGGGCGGCGGCGTGGACGCGGTCGACGTAGGCGGCGCGGGTGTCGGCGCTGCGTTCGACGAGCCGTCGGGTGACGTCGGTGACGACGGGGTGGGTCATGCGATCTCCTCGTGCCAGGTGCGACCGTCGCGCTCGATGAGCGCGGTGGCCGCAGGGGGTCCGGCAGTGCCTGCCGGATAGGTCTTGGGGGCGTGGCCGTGCTCGTCCCAGGCCCGCAGGATCGGCTCGATCCAGGCCCAAGCCGTCTCGACCTCGTCGCGGCGCATGAACAGGCTGGGGCGGCCCTGCACGACGTCCATCAGCAGCCGCTCGTAGGCCTCGGGAACGCGGGACTTGAAGGTCTCCGCGAAGCTCAGGTTCAGCTCCGCCGGGTGCAGCCGGATGCCGCCCGGGCCGGGCTGCTTGGTCACCAGGTGCAGGCGCACGCCCTCGTCGGGCTGCAGCCGCAGCACCAGCCGGTTCGGCGTGATCAGCTCGTCGTCGACGCCCGGGAACACGGAGTGCGGCACCTTGCGGAACTGCACCACGATCTCGGACGCGTGCGTGGCCAGCCGCTTGCCCGAGCGCAGGTAGAACGGCACGCCCGCCCAACGCCAGTTGGCCACCTCGGCCTTCAGCGCCACGAACGTCTCGGTGTGGCTGGGCCGGTCCAGCTCGGTCAGGTAGCCCGGCACCGGCTCACCGCCGACGAGGCCCGCGCCGTACTGGCCGCGCACGGTCTTCCGGAGCGCCGCGGGGCCGGTCAGCGGGCGCAGCGACTGCAGCACCTTCAGCTTCTCATCCCGGACGGCCTCGCGGTCCAGCGTGGCCGGAGGCTCCATGGCCACCAGGCACAGCAGCTGCAGCAGGTGGTTCTGCACCATGTCGCGCAGCGCGCCGGAGCCGTCGTAGTAGTCCGCGCGGCCGCCGACGCCGAGGGACTCGGCCACCGAGATCTGGACGTGGTCGATGTGCCCGGCGTTCCACAGCGGCTCGAGCAGCGCGTTCGCGAACCGGAGCACGAGCAGGTTCTGCACGGTCTCCTTGCCGAGGTAGTGGTCGATCCGGAAGATCTGCTCCTCGGTGAACACCGCGCCGACCTCGTCGTTGATGGCCCGGGCCGAGGCGAGGTCGTGGCCGATGGGCTTCTCCAGCACGACCCGGGACGCGGCGTCGACCAGGCCGTTCGCTGCGGCGCGCGCGCTGATCGGGCCGAACAGCCGCGGCGCGCAGGCGAGGTAGAACACGCGGATCGGCGCAGCGTCGCCGAGGGTCGCGGTGAGCACGGACCAGTCGGCCTCGGCCATCACGTCGAGCGAGACGTGGCGCAGCCGCGCCAGGAACCGGGTCCGGGTCGCGTCCGGCGCGTCGCCGACGTGCCGTGAGAGCTCGGAGTCCACCTTGTCGCGGAAGCCTGCGTCGTCGAGGCCTGCGCGGGAGATGGAGAAGATGCGGGTCTCGTCGGCCAACTGGCCGTCACGATCACGGAGGTACAGGGCGGGCAACAGCTTGCGCATGGCGAGATCGCCGGTGCCGCCGAAAACCAGGAAGTCGCACGGGGCGACGGGGGATAGGTGCGGCAAAGCCGCCTCCAGATGGGCAGTCGTTCTGGTCGGCCTCGTCGTCGACCTGCTGACGCTTACTCACGCTAACAGGCGATCTTCGGTACTTTAAGTACCTAAGTCAAAGTTGTTGCGCACCTCACGAGCCGGAAGGAGGCCCGCGGTGTGGCGGGATCGGGCCGGGACCAGCGCGGGTGACGTGTTCGCCCTGATCCACGACGGGCTGGTGCACACCAGGGCCGAGATCGGCCGACGGACCGATCTGTCCCGCACCGCGGTGGCCGCGCGGGTGCGTCAGCTGGTCGAGCTCGGGCTGGTCGTCGAGGATGCGGCGGGCGCGATGACCGGGGGGCGCCCGGCGGCCAGGCTCCGCGTCAACCCCGCGGGCGGTGTGGTGCTGGCCGCCTCGATCGGCGCGAGCAAGACCAAGCTCGGTGTCTGCGACCTCGGGGGCGAGGTGCTGGCGGAGACCGGGCTGGACCTGGACACGACCCTCGGCCCGGATGCGGTGTTGCGCGCGGTGGGCGACCGGCTGGAGCGCCTGCGGGACAAGGCCGACCGCCCGGTCCGCGGCGTCGGTGTGTGCCTCCCGGGGCCGGTGGACGTTGCGGCGGGCACCGTCGTGGAGTCGCCGCTGCTGCCCGGGTGGGGCGGTGTGCCGATCGGGCTCGGCTTCCCCGGGGTGCCCGTGCTGGTCGACAACGACGTGAACGCGCTGACCCTCGCCGAGCGCGCCGTCCGGCCGGGTGTGTCGGACCTGTTGCACGTCAAGGTGTCCACCGGGATCGGGGCCGGGATCATCGCGGGCGGCGTGCTGCAGCGGGGCGCGCGCGGTGCCGCGGGGGAGATCGGCCACAACCCGGTCGCCGACGGCGGCGGCGTCGTGTGCCGGTGCGGCAACCTCGACTGCCTGGAGGCGGTGGCGAGCGGCGCGGCGTTGGTCGCGGCGCTCCGGGCGGGCGGCCGCGACGTCGCCGACGTGCCCGGCGTGGTCGCCCTGGTACGCGCGGGCGACCCCGAGGCCGTGTCCTTGGTGCGGCACGCCGGGCGGCGCATCGGCGAGGTGCTCGCGGTGGCGGTGAACCTCCTCAACCCGCAGGTGGTGGTGTTCGGGGGTGATCTGGCCGAGGCGTTCGAGCCGCTGCTCGCCGGGGTGCGCGAGCAGGTCTACCGGCGGGCGGTCGTACCGGCGACGCGGGGGCTCGCCATCGAGCAGAGCGTGCTGGGTCCGGGTGCGGGGATCGCAGGCTGCGCGGCGATGGCGCTGGCCGAGGTGCTCTCGCCGCGGGCGGTCGACGCCGCGCTCGCCGCGGCCTGACTTCACCGAAGTGTCACCCCACGCCCGGGGTGGCGCCGTGGAAAGCGATGAGTTCCCGCGGTGCGCGTGGTCTTACTTCATGACAGCGCGCCACACCGCAGGGATGGAGCCCACGATGACCACGACCGCCACCGCCACCGCCGCCGCTCCCCGTCGCACCCGCTCGCGCGCCGCGAACGTCGGTCTGTGGACGCTGCAGGTTCTGCTCGCGGTGGTCTACGCGTTCTCGGCGTTCGGCAAGCTGAGCGCCGAGGCCCAGAACGTCGCTGGGTTCCAGGCCATGGGGCTGGGCAACACCGGGATGTACATCATCGGATCGCTGGAGTTGGCCGGTGCGATCGCGATGTTCGTGCCCCGACTGACCGGGCTGGCGGCCACCTGCTTCGTCGCACTGATGATCGGTGCGGTGACGATGACGCTGGCCATCGGCGGCGGGGTGCTGGCCGTGATCCCGGCGGTGGTGCTGGTGCTGGCCGCCGTGCTCGCGTGGGGTCGCCGGGACAGCACGCGGCGGCTGGTTCGCGACGTCACCGGCCGCTGAGCCGACCTTTCCCCGAACGCCCAGGTCACCGACCTGGGCGTTCGCGTGTGCGCCACTACCGGCGGCGCGACAGCCCGACGCCGACCAGGCAGACCACCCCGCCCACGATGGCCAACAGCGGCGGCACCTCGCCCAGCAGGGCCGCGCCGAGGCCGATGGTGATCGGCGGGACGGCGTAGGTGCTCACGCCGAGCCGCCCCGCGTTCATGCGCGCCAGTGCGTAGGCCCACGTGCTGAACGCCAGCGCGGTGGGCACCGCACCCAGGTAGATCAGCCAGCCGGTGGCCGACGCGGGCGCGGCGGCGACGTCGCGCACCAACCCGGGGGTGAACGGCAGGCTGACCGCGGCGCCGATCGCGCAGGACAGGAACGTGACCTGCAGCGCGGGCAACCTGCGCACCGCGGGCTTCTGCGCCAACACCCCGATGGCGTAGGTGACGGCCGCGACCAGGCACAGCACCGCCCCCCACACGTCGGACGTGCCCTGCGCGGTGGCTGCGCCCACCAGCACGGCCCCGGCGAACGCCACGAGCGCCCCGATGACGAGCCAGCGCGGGAAGCCCTCGCCCAGCAGCAGCCCGGCGAACAGCGCGATGAGGATCGGGCCGACGTTGACGAGCATCGCGGTGGTGCCCGCGTCGACCCGCTGCTCCGCGGCGTTGAGCGCCAGGTTGTACGCCGCGAACCAGGCGACGCCGCACAGCGCGATGAGCACCCACTCGCGGCGGCTCGGCGTGACCCACCGGCGGCTCACCAGCACCGACACCCCGAGCGCGAGCGTGCCGACGAGCAGCCGCCCCAACGCGAGCGGGCCCGGGTCGTAATGCGCGCCCACCGCCCGGATCGCGACGAAGGCCGAGGCCCACGCCAGCACCGTGACCACGACGGCGAGCAGGGCGCCGGAGCGGACGGGTGCCGGATCGGCATCGGCGACGACAGCGACGGGATGAGTGGCGGTCACGGCGTCGACGCTAGCGTCGGACCCCGACGATTTCGCGCGGATTCCGGCCGTCCTGGGCGAAGCCTTACCCGCCGCGATCGGCCCTTATCGCGCCGCCCCTCTCGACGCCGGAATGACGGTGCGGAGACGCCGCAGGCACGCTCCCGACCGACCGCAATTCGGACAGGGAGGGACGAGCGACGGGGTGTCGATCCGGGCGGCGCCGATTCGTATAAGCGGTGAAACCACCCCCGAGGAGGGACACCATGAGGAAGATCAGCGCCGTCGAGTCCGTCAGCCTCGACGGCGTCATGCAGGCCCCCGGCCGCCCCGACGAGGACGAGCGCGGCGGCTTCACGCACGGCGGCTGGGCCGTTCCCTACGCCGCCGACCCCGTGCAGGGCCAGGTGATGGCGGGCCACATGCGGGGCGAGTCCGACCTGCTGTTCGGCAGACGCACCTACGAGGACTTCTACCGCTCGTGGGCCGGGCGCACCGACAACCCGTTCTCGCCACGCCTGGACGCGGGCCGCAAGTACGTCGTCTCGGGCACCTTGAAGGAGCCGCTGATCTGGGCCAACTCGGTGCTGCTTCCCGACGTCGGCGCGGTCAAGGCGCTGTCCGACGGCCCCGGCCTCACCCTGCTCGGCAGCGGGCGGTTGCTGCGCGCCCTGCTGGCCGAGGACCTCGTCGACGGGCTGCTGCTGCTCGTACACCCGATCGTGCTGGGCGCAGGGCAGCGGCTGTTCGCCGGCGACGGTCCGCATGCCAGGCTGCGCCTCGAGGACGTCACCCCGACCGGCGCAGGCGTCCTGATCAGCCAGTACGCACGGGAGGGCGTCCGATGACCCGCTACCTGCTGTCGATCTACCAGCCGGCCACGGAGGAGCGGCCGCCGCCCGAGGTGCTGGAGCGGATCACCGCCGACCTGGCCGAGATCCACGCCGACCTGCGGGCCGCGGGCTCGTGGGTCTTCGCAGGCGGCCTCGCCGGGCCCGCCACCGCCACCGTGGTCCGCGCGGCCGACGACGAGGTGCTGCTCACCGACGGCCCGTTCCTGGAGGGCAAGGAGTACCTGGGCGGGCTGTCGATCATCGAGGCCGAGGACCTTGACGCCGCGCTGGGCTGGGCGCGCCGCTTCGCGAAGGCGACGACGCTGCCCATCGAGGTGCAGCCCTTCCGGTGAGCTCGCGATGACCATTGCGGAGATCTTCCGGGACGAGCACGGCCGCGCGGTGTCCGTGCTCGTCCGGGCCTTCGGCGACATCGACCTCGCCGAGGAGTGCGTGCAGGAGGCGTTCGCGACGGCGGTCGCGCGCTGGCCCACCGAGGGCGTGCCCCCCGCCCCGGCCGGCTGGATCATCACGACGGCCCGCAACCGGGCGGTCGACCGGCTGCGCCGCGAAGCCCTCCGCGACGAGCGCCAGGCCGAGGCGCTCCGGCTCGCCGAGCGCGACCCGCTGCCCGAGGAGGGACCCGTGCCCGACGACCGGCTGCGGCTGATCTTCACCTGCTGCCACCCGGCGCTCGCCCCGGCCGCCCGCGTCGCGCTCACCCTGCGCCTGCTCGGCGGCCTCACGACCGCCGAGATCGCCCGCGCGTTCCTCGTCCCCGAAGCGACGATGGCGCAGCGGCTCGTCCGGGCGAAGGCCAAGATCCGGGCCGCGCGCATCCCCTACCGGGTGCCGAGTGACGCCGAGCTCCCGGAGCGGCTGCGCGGCGTGCTCGCCGTCGTCTACCTCATCTTCAACGAGGGCTACACGGCCAGCGACGGCGCCGAGCTCGTGCGCGACGACCTGTGCCGGGAAGCCGTCCGGTTCGGCCGCCTGCTCGTCGAGCTCATGCCGGACGAGCCCGAGGCGGTGGGCCTGCTCGCGCTCATGCTGCTGGCCGGGGCGCGGCGAGACGCGCGCACCGACGGCGACGGCGCGCTCGTGCCGCTGCCCGCGCAGGACCGCGCACGTTGGGACGCCGCGCTCGTCGGCGAAGGCCGGGCGCTCGTGCGGCGGTGCCTGCGCCGCGGCCAACCCGGCCCGTACCAGATCCAGGCGGCGATCCAGGCCGTCCACACCGACGCGGCCACCGACTGGCGGCAGGTCGTGGCCCTCTACGACCAGCTCCTCGCGCTCGCACCCACGCCGGTGGCCGCCTTGAACCGGGCCGTCGCGGTCGCCGAGGTCGACGGCCCCGCCGCCGCGCTCGCCCTCGTCGATCCGCTCCCGCTGGACCGTCTGCACGTCTACCACGCCGTCCGCGCGGACCTGCTGCGCAGGCTGGGCCGCACCGACGAGGCGGATGCGGCCTACGCCGCGGCGGCCGAGCGCACGACCAACGCCGCCGAGGTGGCGTTCCTGCGGGCCCGGCGTGCCACGCTGCGCGCATGACCCTTCCCGTGCTGTTCGGCGCCAACGTCGACCCGCTGTGGCAGCCCGCCGACCTCCCCGTCCGGCACGCTATGGAGGCGGAGCGCCGCGGCCTCGACCTCGTGACGATCCAGGACCACCCCTACCAGGCTGCGTTCTACGACACGTGGACGCTGCTCTCCTACCTCGCCGGGCGCACCGAGCGCATCACGTTCCTCCCGACCGTCGCGACCCTGCCGCTGCGGCCGCCCGCCGTGCTCGCGAAGTCGGCCGCTTCGCTGGACCTGCTCACGGGCGGGCGCGTGCAGCTCGGGCTCGGGGCGGGCGCGTTCTGGGACGCGATCGTCGCGATGGGCGGCCCGCGGCGCTCGCCAGGGGAGGCCGTCGCGGCGCTGGAGGAGGCGATCGCGGTGATCCGCGCGATGTGGAGCGACGAGCGCTCGATCAACGTCGACGGCGCGCACTACCGGGTCGCGGGCGTGCACCCGGGGCCGCCGCCGGGACCGGGGCTGGGCATCTGGCTCGGCGCGTACGGGCCGCGGATGCTCGCCCTCACCGGCGCCGCCGCCGACGGCTGGCTGCCCTCGCACGCATTCCTGGGCGTGGACGAGCTGCCGCCTGCGCTGGCCCGCATCGACGACGCCGCCAAGGCCGTGGGCCGCGATCCCGCTCGGCTGCGGAAGGTCTACAACATCTCCGGCCTGATCGGCCCGGAGACGAGCGAGCCGTTCCGGGGCACGGTCACGCAGTGGACCGACCAGCTGCTCGCCGTCCACGCTCTCGGCATGAACGGCTTCGTGTACTGGCCCGCCGACGACCACGAGCGCCAGCTCGTCCGCTTCGCCGAGGAGGTCGTGCCCGCCGTCCGCGCCGCCCTGGCCTGAGGGCGGCGCCACGCCGGTGTTGCTGTGCCCGCGCCGGAAACCTGCGCGGCGCCCGCTGCGGTACTGGCCGGGTCCCACCGGGCCGTGATCGCCGGGTTCGGTGCAGCAGGTGCACCTGCGCACCTCCCGCACCGAACCCGGCGATCATGCCCGTGGTGGCCGCGCTACGGGATCGCCCTCCCCGTCGCCTCGTCGATGGCGCCGCCGGTCGCGCGGGGAGTCGGCCGCGGGTGCAGCGGCTCGCGCACTCCGGCGGAGCCCGGCCCGCGACCCAACCACAGCCGCACCGAGGATCCCGGCTCCACGCGCTCGGCCGCCACAGGCTTCTGGTCGATGACGACCTGGCCGTCGGTCGCCAGAGCGGGCAGCGGCGGGCCGTCCGGGTCGGCGCTCACCGCCACCAGCCGGGCCGAGCCGAGGACCCGCCGGGCGGTGTCCCACTCCAGCCCGACCACGTCCGGTACGACGACGAGCCGCGCGGCGGGCCCGTCCAGCGCGGCCTCCATCAGCTCGGTCGCCGCTTCCTCGGTGGCCTCCCGCAGGCTTGCGGCCACATCCTCGGCGGACGGGCGCGCCACGGGCGGGACGTCGTCCAGGTCGCGCCAGCGCTCCCAGGCCGACTGCCGCGTGACCCCCAGCCGCGTGGCGATCTCCGCCCAGCTCTTCGCCCGGCCCCGGGCGGCCCGAACGGCGGCCAGCTCGGCCTGGTCGAGGAGCCGACGCAGCGCGCCGACATCGGACAGCGCGTCTAGGGCCGCGTCGCCCTCGACCGTGCCTCGCTCATGCCAGCGGCGCAGCCGCTTCCACGCCTCGTACCCGTCCGACCAGCGCAGCCCGTCCATGCTCGTCAGGTTACCCTGACACGCCGCCGGCGTCTGCGGCCGCGATGTAAGCGGGCAGGCTGCCCCGGGCTCTGACGTCCACCGCATCATTCGCTGAGGTGGATGCGCCCGAGCGCCTGCGGTGCGGGCAGTGCCGTGAGGAGGTCGCCGAGCACGGCCGTCGGCACGTCGTGGACCTCGATCGCGGCCCGCCCGTGCGGACGGCGACGATGCCCCCACGCGGCACACCCGGGCCGGGCAGCGCGACGACCCCGGCGGCCGCCGCCACGGCGCTGCCCGATCTCGATCCGCCGGGATCAGGTCGGCGCCCAAGACGCTCTCGGGCGGCGATCACGACGCGGAGACGCCGATCGCCGAGCCGACCAGGTACGTGGCGCACGCCGCGATCGCGCCGAACATGAGCTGTCGCAGACCCGCGAGCCACCACGAGCGCGTGGTGAACCGGGACGTGATCGCGCCCGCCACGAACAACCCGACGGCCCCGACCAGCAGCGCCACCACCAGCGACGCCGATCCGAGCAGGTAGGAGACCAACGGGAAGATCCCCCCGACCGAGAACGCGACGAACGAGCTGACCGCGGCCGTCCACGGCGACGGCTGGTCGTCCGGGTCGATGCCGAGCTCTTGCGTGATGTGCACCTTGACCGCGAGCTCCGGGTCGGAGTGCACCTCCTGCGCCACAGCCTCCGCGGTCGAGCGCGTCAGGCCCATCTGCACGTACATGTCGGCGAGCTCGGCCATCTCGCCGTCGGGGTGCTGCGTGATCTCGGCCCGCTCGACGCGGACTTCGTGCGCCACCGCGTCGTTCTGCGTCTCGACCGAGGCGAACTCGCCCAACGCCATCGAGAACGCGCCCGCCACGAGGCCCGCCATGCCGGTGAGGATGATCGTGTGCCGATCCGCGCCGCCGCCGCCGACGCCCGCGACCAGCGCGATGTTCGTCACCAGCCCGTCCATCGCCCCGAACACCCCGGCGCGCAGCCAGCCGCCGGAGACGTCCGCGTGGTGATGCGCGATCGGGGATTCGCTCATGGCGCGGAGCCTAAGCCGCCGCGCGCGGACGGGCGATGCGCCGCAAAATGACCCGATGGCCGACGCCCCGCTGTGGATCTTCGCCGACCAACTCGGGCCGCACGTCCACGGCGGCCATCCCGACCGCGAGGTCGTGCTCGTGGAGTCGGCCCGCGTGCTGCGCCGCAGGCCGTTCCATCGCCAGAAGCTGCACCTCATCCTCTCCGGGATGCGCCACCTCGCCGCGGAGCTGGGTGACCGCGCGCGTTGTCTCCGCACCGACACCTACCGCGACGCGCTGGAGCAGGTCGGACGGCCGGTGCTCGTCCACGAGCCGACCTCCCACGCCGCCGCCGACCTCGTCGAACGCCTCCGCAAGGACGGGCTCGTCGCCGAGGTCCTGCCGACCCCGACGTTCGCCCTGTCCCGCACGGAGTTCGCCGACTGGGCGGGCGAGCGCACCACCTTCCGCATGGAGGAGTTCTACCGCGCCCAACGGCGTCGCTTCGACGTGCTGATGGACGGCCCCGATCCGCTGGGCGGCAAGTGGAACCACGACCACGCCAACCGCGAACCCCCGCCCCGCGGAGCGACCACCTTGCCGGTGCCGGGGCCGTGGCAGCCGTCGGAGGACGCGATCGACGCCGAGGTGCGGGCCGACCTCGATCGGATGGACCTGCCGACCGTCGGCCGCGACGGGCCCCGCTGGTTCGCCGTCACCGCCGCCGAGGCGCAGCAGGCGCTCCGGCACTTCGTCGACCACCGCCTGCCGCACTTCGGACCGCACGAGGACGCGATGCTCACCGCCGACTGGGCGATGGCGCATTCGCTTGCTCTCGGTGCCGCTCAACCTGGGCCTGCTGCACCCGCTGGACGTCGTGCGCGCGGCCGAGGACGCCCACCGGGCGGGCGCGGTGCCGATCGCCAGTACAGAGGGCTTCGTCCGGCAGGTGCTGGGGTGGCGGGAGTACGTCTGGCAGCTGTACTGGCGCTTCGGGCGCGGCTACCTGCGGCGCAACGCCCTGCGCGCCCACACGCCGCTGCCCGACTGGTGGCGTGCGCTCGACGCCGACGCCGTGACCGCCCGGTGCCTGCGCGTCGCGCTGGAGGGCGTCCGCGATCGCGGCTGGACCCACCACATCCAGCGGCTCATGGTGCTCGGCAACCACGCCCTGCAGCGGGGCTACCGGCCCGCGGAGCTGTCGGACTGGTTCCGCGAGGCGTTCGTCGACGGCTTCGAATGGGTCATGCCGCCCAACGTGATCGGGATGAGCCAGCACGCCGACGGCGGGATGATGGCCACGAAGCCCTACAGCGCAGGTGGCGCGTACGTCGCGCGGATGTCCGACCACTGCGGCGAGTGCGCGTTCGACCCGCGCAAACGGCTCGGTCCACGACGCCTGCCCGTTCACCGCGGGCTATTGGGCGTGGACGCACCGCCACCGCGAGTTGCTGGCGGCCAACCACCGCACGGCGCGGGCGGTCGCGAGCATGGAACGGCTGGCCGACCTGGACGCCGTCGCTCGAGCAGGAGTCGGCTCGGGAGATCTTCTGACGGGGCTCTCAGGGGGGCTCGCTACTCTGAACGTGTGAGTCGGGCGCACGTTCTCGATCTGGTCGGCACGCTGGCGCGCCTGGGCCTCGCCGCCGTCTGGCTCGTGTCGGGCACGCTCAAAGCGATCGACCTGGACCAGACCGTCGTCGCCGTCCGCGCCTACGACGTGCTGCCGCGCGCCGCGGTGGACGTCGTCGCCGCCGTCCTGCCGTTCCTGGAGATCGCCCTCGGCCTGCTGCTGCTGCTCGGCGTCGGCACGCGGCTGGTGGCCGTCGTCGCCGCGGTGCTGCTGCTGGCGTTCGTGGCGGGCGTGACCCAGGCGTGGGCGCGCGGGCTGTCGATCGACTGCGGCTGCTTCGGCGGCGGCGGCGCCGTGGACCCCGGCGACGACGGCCTACCTGCAGGAGATCGTGCGCGACGTCGGGTTCCTCGCGTTGGCCGCGTGGCTCATCGTCCGACCGCACACCCTGCTTTCGATGGATGCACGGCTGACCGCGGGAAGGACCTGACATGGGTGGAGCGTCACGAGGCGAGCGCAAGCGGCGCCAGGATGCGGCCGCGCAACGGCTCGCCGCGGCGGGGATCCAGGTGCCGCAGAAGCGCTCCAACACGTCGCTCTTGATCGTGATCGCGGTGGTGGTCGTCGCGGTGCTCGTCGGCGGCGTCGTGCTCTACATGCGCAGTTCCGCGAGCGGCGCCGCGGTGACGC
The DNA here is from genome assembly GCA_963837575.1 of uncultured Actinomycetota bacterium. Taxonomy (GTDB): domain Bacteria; phylum Actinomycetota; class Actinomycetes; order Mycobacteriales; family Pseudonocardiaceae; genus Pseudonocardia. Next base: position 47,566 of record CAWIOI010000020.1, on the reverse strand, counting down.
CCACCTACACCGCCACCGCTTCCGGCGCCGTCGTCACCGCGGGCACCGGCAAGCCCGTCGATCGACGTCTACGAGGACTTCCTCTGCCCCAACTGCGAGATCTTCGAGAAGTCGTACGGCAACGAGATCGTGTCCGCGCTGAACGAGGGCAAGCTGACCGTCCGCTTCCACTCGATCGCCATCCTCGACTCGCGCAGCCAACCCGGCGGGCTACTCCACCCGGGCGGCCAACGCGGCGCTGTGCGCCGTCCCGGCCGGGATCTACCCGGCGTACCACCAGAAGCTGTTCGCGAGCCAGCCCTCCGAAGGCAGCGCGGGCCTGACCGACGACCAGCTCGTGCAGTTCGGCACGGACCTGGGCGCGAAGGGCGACTTCGCCGCGTGCGTCGACGGGGGCGAAGAACGCCTCGGCCGTCACCGCGGAGACGAAGAAGGCGGTCGCCGACCCGGCCCTGCAGACCGGTGGCGTGTTCGGCACACCCACCGTCGTCGCGAACGGCGCGATCGTGGACCTCAACAACTCCAACTGGCTCAAGGCGATCACCGGCTGAGGCCCGGCTGCCGCCCGGCCGACGGCCTCGTGTACCGTTGGCCGGGCAAGGGGCTGTGGCGCAGTTGGTAGCGCATTTGACTGGCAGTCAAAGGGTCAGGGGTTCGAATCCCCTCAGCTCCACCCACTCTGAACAGCGGAAACGCTGGCTTCCAGGTCTCTGACCTACTGTTCGTGGTGCCGGACGTGGTGCAAGGCGGTCGTACGCTCGCACCATGGCCCGCTCGACAGCGCGTCGCACCACTCGTTCTCGGGGACGGATCGAGGTCCTGCCGAGCGGATCGCTGCGCGTCATCGTCTTCTGTGGCCGCGACCCGCTGACCAAGCGGCGGCTCTACCAGCGCGAGCTCATCCCCGCGGGCCCGACCGCGCAGGCCGAGGCCGAGAAGGCGCTGCGGCGGATGGTCGTCGAGATCGACGAGGAGCGGAACCCGCGCACCGCCGCCACGGTCGCGCAGCTGCTGGAGCGCCATTTCGAGCTGCTGGAGATCGAGCCGAAGACCCTCATCACCTACCGCAGCCTCGCCGACCGGCACATCGTCCCGCTGCTGGGCAAGGTCAAGGTGGGGGAGCTGCGCGCGAACGTCTTCGACGCGTTCTACGCCGAGCTGCGCCGCTGCCGAGCGCACTGCGACCGTCGCCCACATGTCGACCACCGCACCACGGCCGAGCACGACTGCGACGAGCGATGCCGGATGCATACCTGCCGTCCGCTGTCGCGGTCGACGGTCCGGCAGATCCACGTCATCCTCAGCGGCGCGCTGAAGCGGGCTGTGCGGTGGCGCTGGATCGCGAGCAACCCCATCGAGCACGCCGAGGCCCCGCCGCAGCCGATCGCGCAGCCGCGGCCGCCGACAGCCGACGAGGCCGCGCGGATCCTCAACGACGCTTGGCGCGACCCAGATTGGGCCGTGCTGGTCTGGCTGACGATGGTCACTGGGTCGCGTCGCGGTGAGCTGTGCGGGCTGCGGTGGCGTGACGTCGACCTTGACGGCGGTGTGCTGTCGGTCGAGCGAGCCATCTCTCAGCACGGCTCGCAGAAGTGGGAGAAGGACACCAAGACCCACCGCAGCCGTCGCCTTGCGCTGGACCCGGAGACGACTCGCGCTCCTGACGAGCTACAAGATGCGGTGCGCGGAGCAGGCCGCGATGGTCGACGCCGAGCTATCGCCCGACGCCTTCGTGTTCTCAGCGGCGCCAGACAGCTCCAACACCTCAACCCGGAGTCGGTCGGCCAGCGCTACGCGCGGCGAGCGGCCCGGCTGGGCATCAAGACGACCATTCACAAGCTTCGCCACTACTCCGCCACTGAGCTGATCGCCGCAGGTGTCGACGTCCGCACGGTTGCAGGCCGACTCGGCCACGGTGGTGGAGGCACGACGACGCTCAAGGTCTACGCAGCTTGGGTGTCCGAGGCAGACCAGCGAGCCGCAACTGGGCTACTGGCTCGCGTGCCCAAACGTCCCGACTACGAACCGGGCACCCCGCTTGGCACGGAAAGTTCCCACCATCTCTACGAGCTCGTCGCTGCGGATCTTCGCTCTCAGATTATGACCGGCACTCTGGCAGAGTAGCTGTTCAGCCTTGGTGGGGTGATTACGCGGCGGCGGCGGTGTCGGGGGTGAGGGCAGGCGGGAGCCACGCACCGGTGGTGAACAGTTGGGTCATCGCGTCAAGGGTGTCGAGACCCCATTTGGTCGCGGTGGACAGGTAGGACTGCACGACGGCGAAGTCGATCAGTCCTTGCAGGGTGCGCCAGCAGCCGCCGGAGGTCCGCTGCTGAACCTTCACTGATCTGGCCGGCAACTCGGCGGTGTTGTTCGTGAACGGCACGTGCAGGTTCACCGTGAACCGCAGGATCATGTCCCGATGTCGCTGGAAGCGTCGCAGCAGCGTGCGGGCCTGCTGGTGCAGCGGGTCGCGGCCGGTGGTGTTCTCGTCCCGGCCGCGGGCGATCGCCCCGGCGTAGCGGGAGCGGATCGTGGATAGTTCGACGTCGGTGAGCGTGGCGCGGCCTTCGGCGCGGGCGGCGTGCGCGGTGTCGTTGGCCAGCAGCAAGGTGTTCACCATTGCCTCGGCCCAGGACTGACCCTGCGGGTCGGGGTCGTGGACCGCGTGCAGGTCGCGGACCAGGTGGATACCGCACCAGGCGTGTTCGATCTGGTCGAGGTGTTCGTAGCCGGCGTAGCCGTCGCGGACCAGGACTCCGGTGAACGCCGGCCAGATTCCGGCGGCGTCGATGGTGTCTTTGCTGCGGTCCCCGACGTGCATTGCGGTCAGGTGCGCGGTGGCGGCCACGTGCAGGTAGCTCAGCGTGCCTGCGGCGCGGGCGGTGGTCTCATCGGCGTGGGCGACCGGCGCGGCAGCGATCAACGCCCGCACCTGCGGCAGGAACCGGGTCGCCAGCAGCCCGGCGGCCAGGGCGCGCAGCCCGGCGACCCACCCGTCGGACACGGTGAACCCCAGCAACGCGTTGAGCACCCGCCGGGCGCGGCGCACCGGCAGGAAATGCGCGCACGTCAGCCATGCTGCCCGAGCCGTGAGGGCGGGCCCGTACTGGACCCGGCCGGACGCGACACCGGGCGCGGTGGCCGCGGTGACGGTGCCGCACCCGGCGCTGGTTCGTGACTGCACCCGATGCTCGGTCACATAGGGCCGAGGCGGGGGCGGTGCGACGTCGAACACCTGATGGCGGCACACACCGAAGATCTCCGCGTCCGCCAGGTCGTTTCCGCATCCGGCGCACACCGGCGGGGTGTGGGTGATCGTGTCATCGGGATCGTCGAGCAGACGCAGCGTGGCGCCGGGCGCACCGGGCTGCTTGCCCTGCGACCTGCCCGAACGCGTCCGTACCGACCGCTTCGGCGCGGGCTTCTTGGTGAACGGCGAATCCGACGACGGTGGTTTGCCGCTGTTGGAGGAATCCCGACCGAGTTGGGCGTGCAGCGCCGCGACCAAACCTTCGAGCTCGGTCACCCGCGCCAGCAACGCCGCGATCTCGGCGTCCTTGGCGGCCACCAACGACACAACATCGTCGTGTGCTGCCTCCCGGCCGGACCCCATGATCAAAACCGTAGTGGATCACCAGTGCCGATCGTCGCCGACACGCCGCCGACCATCACTCAGGCTGAACAGCTACCTGGCAGAAGGTGACCGCGTACCCACTTATAAGGAAATTGCGAGCATGCATAAGGTAGCAGTCGGAACGGCATACCGCGCTGTCAAGCTTCTCGTGGATTGGGGCTTCGTTGATAGCAGCGATGGCCAGCGACTGCGGCTTGGCAACATGGTTGAGCGCCATGATTGAACACTGCCGAACAAGCCATCGAGGTAGTCGCAATACACGGTCTCGCCCAGTCATTTCTCTTGAATGCAATGGCAACGGGCACGCGTATTGCAGGCATCCGCGTTGCATATGTTTCTGCCACCAGAAGAGGTCTAACCACGTCTACCCGCGCGGGGCTGCAAACTGTGACTACTCGGCATCAGGAGCGCCTCCCTTGCCCTTGAGGCCAAGACGCCTTAGGAGTGACGGCCATGACGTTTGCCGTCGTATAGCGGATGCGGCGCTGCCACGACGCATCGAACAGGTGGCGGATGGCTTAGGTTGCACGGTCGTTCCAAGATCGACTTATGCTGAGGCTCAAGGTGGCGATCATGACTTGGATGGCGTGGTGATCTTCGGCGTGTCACGCCGGTAAGGCAGACGAAGCTCCGATAGGACGAGCGGTCCTCTCACAGACTCCTCGCACCACCGGAGCTTCGTTGCTGGTTCATCCTGTCATCGCCGAGTCGTGTGCGACAGCGCTGGAGGCCCCCGCGGCGGCCGACTCATCCGACACTGATCTTCCGTTGTCCGCGTTGCGGGACGTTGACCTGCTGCAACGGTTCGCCGAGGTGTCTGACGGGCGGAAAGATCAAGGCCGGGATGACCCGGTCGCGGTCGTGCTCGTGTTGTGCGCCGCGGCGGTGCTGGGTGGGATGCGGTCGTTCACCGCGATCGCCGGGTGGGTCGCCGATGTGCCCGTGGCGCTGCTCGACATGCTCTACCGGCGCGGCGCCGCCGGCCCGACCGCCCAGGACCGGCAGATCGCGTCGTTCCCGTCGAAGACCACGGTGTGGCGGGTGCTGACCGGCGCCGACCCGGCCGCGGTCAACGCCGCGATCGGCGCGTGGCTGTTGACCCAGGCCGACCGGACCACCGTCGAGCACGCCGTCGAGCACGCCGTCGAGAACACCGTCGAGAACATCGCAGAGCACGCCGAGAAGCCGCTCGGCGAACCCGACACCTCGCCCGGCGCGGAAGGCTCGTCGCTGGTCGGGGTCGCGGTGGACGGCAAAGCCGTGCGCGGCGCGGTCGGAGCCGGCGGCGAGCAGACCCATCTGCTCGCCGCGGCCACCCACGGCGAGCAACTCGTCCTCGGCCAGATCCAGGTCGGGGTGAAATCCAACGAGATCCCGCAGTTCACACCGTTGATCAGCGGCCTGGCCGCGGCCGGGGTGGACCCGTCGAACATCGTGATCACCGCCGACGCTTTATGCCGAGCTCGGCATAACGCGTCTTATGAGGACGTCGCGGTTATGCCGATGTGCTGGCCGGCGCTGCTGGTGGTGGCGGCGACCTGGACTGTGAGGTCGGCATTGTTCAGAGGCTGTCGAGGAAGGCCATGACGGCGTCGGAGGGTTGGTAGCGGCTGGCGGCTGTCTCGATCGGGGCGGTTCGGGCAAGCGCCTGTTCTTTGAGGGCGAGGTCGGCGTGGATGTAGATCTGGGTGGTCGCAACGCTCTCGTGGCCCAGCCAAAGCGCGATGACGGTGCTGTCGACGCCGGCGGCGAGCAGGCGCATCGCGGCGGTGTGGCGCAGCACGTGCGGTGAGACCTTCTTCTCGGCCAGGGTTGGTGCGACGCGAGCGGCGGTCGCGGCGTGTGTGGCCAGCCGCCTGTCCAGGGCGTCGCGGCTCATGGTGGTGCCGTAGCGGCTGGGGAACAGCGGGTCGCCCGGCTCGCCGCGGCGTTCGGCCAGCCAGGCGCTGATGACCGCGGTCGTGGTGGCGGTCAGCGGGGTGATCCGCTGCTTGCGGCCCTTGCCCAGACAGTTCACGTGAGCACCGACGCCGAGACGGACGTCCGCGCAGGTCAGCGCCGTGAGTTCGGAGACCCGTAGTCCGGTCTGGATGGCCAGGACCAGCAGGGCGTGATCGCGACGCCCGGTCGGGGTGTCGGTGTCGGGGGCGGCGAGCAGCGCCGTGACCTCGGACTCGGTGAGGTAGGTGACGAGCTGGCGGTCGAAGCGTTTGGGTGGGATCGCCAGGACGCGCTGAATGATCGCGGCGTGCTCGGGATGGTGCAGGGCGGCGAACCGAAACAGCGAGTGCACCGTGGCCAATCGGGCGTTGCGGGTGCGGACGCTGTTGCCGCGTTCGGTTTCCAGGTGCTCGAGGAACGCCCCGATCAACGGCGCGTCCAGATCGGTGATCTGCAGGTCCGACGGCGGGGTGCCGGTGCGCCCGGCGGCGAAGATCAGCAGCAGCTTCAGCGCGTCGCGGTAAGCGGCGATGGTGTGCGGGCTGGCCTGGCGGTGCCGGGCCAGCCGGTCGGTGAAGAACGCCTGCAGGGTCGGGGCGAGAGTGGTCACCGCAGCCCCTGCTGGTGGGCGGTGAGCCGATCGGCGGCGAGCGCGAGCAGCTCCGGGGCGGCGGACAGATACCAGTAGGTGTGCTTCGGGTCGGTGTGGCCCAGGTAGGTCGACAGGCGCGGCAGCATGGCCGTCACGTCGGCGCCGTCGCGATACCAGCCGAGCAGGCAGGTGACCGCGAAACTGTGGCGAAGGTCGTGAATCCGCGGAGTGCGGCCCGGTGACTGGGTCGTCAGTTCGGTCTGGACCAGCAGCCGATGGAAGATCACCCAGACTCGGTTGTAGCGCAGCCGGCATCCGCGGGTCGACACCAGCAGCGCCGATGTCCGCCGCTCGGGTTGTAGCCGGTCACGCAGGTCCAGGTAGCCGCGCAGACCGACAACGGCGCTGGGGTGCAGCGGTAGCTGGCGGGACTTGCCGAACTTGGTGCCGTGAAGGGTGAGCACACCGGCCTGCTCGTCAAGGTCCGTCGCGGTCGAGCCCGATTGCCTCCCCGACCCGCATTCCGGTGACCGCGAGCAGCCGGATCAAGGTCTGGTAGGTCACGGCCCGCAACGGGCCCGACAGTTCGCCGGCCGCACGGATCAGAGCGGCGATCTCCTGGTCGGTGTAGAGGTAGGGGACGACGCTGCGGCGGGAACCGCTGGGCATCAGCCCGCGCGGCGGCACCTGGTGGGCGGGATCGAGCGCATGCAGATGGACCGCGAAGCCACGGACCGTCGACAGCCGCGCCGCCCACCAACGCGGGTCCGCTGCGCTCGGAGCGACCGCCCAGGCCCACGGCGCTGTCGTAGCGGCGGTTTGGTCAGGTCTGGGCCTTATGTGTGTTTTGTGTAGAATCGCCTAGTCCGCTGGATTGAGCGGGGGCGGGTGCGACCCCGCAGATGATCGAGGTTCTCGAAGCCTTCTGATCATCAAGGAGCCGCACCCGTGGACGTATTCTGCCCCGTCGACGAGCAGGTGACAGCCAGCAGCAGCCGTGATCTGTTCGCGCTGCTCGACGGGCTGCCGGACCCGCGTCGGACACGGTGGCGGCGCCATCCGCTGGGGTATGTACTCGCGGTGGTGTTCACCGCGTTCACCCTGCCCGGGTTCGAGTCGCTGGCCGGGACGGCGCAGTGGGCCACCGACCCGGCCCGCTCACGCCGAGAGTTGTTGGCGCTGGGGGCGTGGCCGGACCCGTTGGACGGGCGCGTCTACCCGCCGTCCGAGCCGACGATCCGCACGATCTTGACTCGGCTCGACCCGGACGCGCTGACCCGGGCCTGCGTGGCGTGGACTCTGGCGCATCTGCGCCCGGACGCCGACGAGCAGGCCCGAACCCGGGCGCGGGGACGGGGCCAGCGGATGGCCGCACAGCTCAAGGCGCTGGCGATGGATGGCAAGTGCGCGCGCGGCGCGCGGCGCGCCGACGGGTCCAGACCGATGTTCATGGCCGCGGCCACCCACCATCAGCCGATGGTCGTGGCGCACCGCCAGATCCCGAACAAGACCAGCGAAATCCGTTGTGTCGCAACACTTCTCGCCGATCTGCAGGCTGTCGGGTGGGACCTGGGATCGACGGTGATCACCCTGGACGCGCTGCACACCGTCCGCGACACCGCCCGGCAGATCCTCGCCGCTGGCGGGCACTACCTTATGATCGTCAAACGGAACCGGGCCGAGCTGTACACGCGCTGCGCCGGGCTGCTCTCCACCGCCGACCCAAAGGACCTGGACCGGCACAGCAGCACCAACCGCGGGCACGGGCGCACCGAGGAACGCATCCTCACCGCCCGCACCATCACCGAAACCGACGAGGCCGTCACCGACCAGATCGACTTCCCGGGCGCCGCCCAGATCATCCGGATCGTGCGCTACACCGGCGGACTCGACGGCCAGCGCACCACCAAGGACGTCGTCTACGCCATCACCGACCTGACCCACGACCAAGCCGGGGCACCGGCCCTGTCCGCCCTGGCCCGCGGGCACTGGCAGGTCGAGGCCCTTCACCATGTTCGTGACGTGACCTTCCGCGAAGACTCCTCCCACGCCCGAACCGGCACCCTGCCCGTCACCCTCGCCGTCATCCGCAACACCATCATCGCCGCCCTCCGCCTGGCCGGCGCCACCAACATCGCCAAAGCCAGGCGCTGGGCCGCCAACGCCACAGCCGAACGCGTCACAGGCCTGTTCACTACCAATGCAAACCCGGACATAACGCCGCTATGACAGAGCCGTGGCCCAGGCCAGAGCGTGCTCGATCGTTTAATCTGCATAGGCTTGCCCTCGGCGAACTGCCAGCCAGCTGGAGTAACTCGGCAGGTGGTGACGAGTATTCCTTGGCTGGCTCGCTCGTGGTCCATAGCGCCAGCAAGATCTCGTATAGCGCTAACGCCAACCGGAATGGTCCACTGCTTTGCTTGAATGACAACTTTGAAGACGCTAACTGCGTTGCGGAAGTAGGCAATGCAGTCGACCCCACCGTCTTTCGCCCGTACGGTAGGGAAGGCTTCGTAGCCCATCTTGTTGAATAGGTTCGTGATAACAGTCTCAAACTGGGCCGGGGTCAGATCGAGCAGATTATCCTCGCGGTCATCCATCTTGGAAAGGACGTCTTCCTCTTCGATCAGTCGAGGATCGCTGATGTCAAACTCTATGATTAGCGGAACCGCTTTTAGTTCAGTAGGCTCATCTGAAATGTTCGCCCGCAGGCTCCGCAGTAGCTTGTATGCGTCGACCTGCCGAAACTCGCGGTCAAGAAAATCTGAGCGGTCAAGCACGCGGTATGAAACAACGGTTGGCCGGACGGAACGACCCGTAATTGGGCTGATTCCGCGGACCATGCCTTTGAACCCAATCTTCTCTATGTGGTGGTAGCTGTCGATGTAAAAGAATTCGTACAGGACCCTTAGCCTTGATCATTCACGGGGGTTGCAGGTTCGGTTCCGGCCGTGGCTTTGGTGATCTTCACCTCCGTTTCTGATCTTGTTTGGGTGGGGGTCAGGCCGGGGCGCCCGGTGTCGCTCGGGCGGGCGCCGGTTCCACGGGCCGGGGGCTGCTGGGTCGGGGGTCGGACGGGTACGGGGGGTCAGGTCGGTGCGTGGTAGCGCGAAGATGGTCAGGAAGCAGGCTTCGAGTTCCCGGGCCCAGGGCCAGGTCTCCGGGATCTTGATCTTTCGTTTGCGTTGTCCGCGGACCAGTCGGGCGGCGGTGTGCAGCAGCCGGTAGCGCAGGGTCTTCGGTTCGGCCCCGGCCAGCGGCCCGTCCAGGCACAGCAGCCGCAGCCAGCACAGCAGGTCGCAGGCGATGGTCGCGGCCACGCACCAGGCCTGGTTGAGCGCGAACGAGTTCGAGGGCAAATGGCCGATGCCGGTGTTCTTGCCGGTGCGGATGCGGTCCTCCACCCGGGCATGCGGTCGGTGACGGGCCTCGAGGAACTGGGCCGTGCCCGGTCGGGGTGTTGGTGGCGATCAGCTGGTAGCGCCAGCCGTCGGCTTCCTCCATCAGCGACAGCTGCGCCCCGGACGAGGGCCGTTCGCGGCGGCAGATGATGCGCATGTCGGTCGGCCAGTTGGCCAGCCGGTCCCCGCCGACGGAGCGGCGCAGCAGCCCGGTCAGCTCGGCCACGCCGGCGTCGTCGGGGTCGCGGGGCTGGCCGCGGTGATCCAGCACCTGGTCCCAGTCGGCGTCCGGCGAGCTGGCCGATCGCGGTGCGGCCGCGGGTGTCGAGGTCGAACCCGACCGAGTAGTGCACCCGCCGCCCGGGGGCGGTGTTCAGCGTGGTGATGTGGCGGACCAGGTCCAGGGTGGCGCCCGCACCGTCGCAGGTGATCAGCAGGTTCCGCCGGTACCGGGCCGGGAGCTGCGCGATCGCCTCGTCCGAGCACCTCGATGTGATCGACCGCGGTGTTGGAGCCGGCGTTGCCCGGGCGCAGCCGAAACGCCAACGACTCGCTGTAGGATCGGGTCAGGGCGCGGTGTCGGGCTTTCACCCGGTCCGTTTCCCTGACCCGTCCTCCGAACCGGCCGTGCCCGTCTCCGAGCAACCGGCTCTCCACAAGCCCCGTTGGGTGGGGCGTCGTCACGCCGCGTCAGGCCATGGTGAGGGAATTTTGGTTCCCCGGTAGGAATAGCGGGTGGTGTGCACCCGCCCCGGGTTGTAGAGCTTCACCTCGCCATCGTGGGGCCACCATCCACCGTCGCAGTAGCGTCGGCGGATGTCCTTCCAGGCGGCCTGGAGTCCGTTGCCGTGCTTGCGGCGTAGCCAGTGCATGACCTGGCGCCACACAACCTTGCGCAGGTAAGCGAAGGTCCGACTGGACACCCCGGGCCGGAAGTGGACGCACCAGCCCCTCAACACCGGGTTGAGCTGGTGGATCAGGGCTGCTAACGGTTTGTTTCTGCTCATCCGGCAGATCATCTTCACCCTTGCCGTGATGGCCAACAAGGATTTCTTGGCCGGGTAGGTGTAGACGTATCGCTTGCCGGTTCCTCGCTTTCGGTGGCGCTGGATGCGCCAGCCGAGAAAGTCGAGACCCTCGTCGATGTGGGTGATCAGAGTCTTGTCCGGCGACAGGCGCAGCCCCATCGGCGTCAAGACTTCCGCGATGTCGTCCCGCCACTTTTCGGCGTCCGCGCGGGTGCCGTACACCAGCAGGCACCAGTCATCGGCGTACCTGGTCAGCTTGACATTCGCCAACCCGTGCCGACGACGTTTCGCCCGCTCCACCGGGGAAGTAGCCGGCCCGCCCGGTGCCCTGGTGACATGCTCATCGAGCACCGAGAGAGCCACGTTGCTGAGCAACGGGGACAGGATCGACCCTTGCGGGGTCCCAGCGCTGGTTTCCCGGAGCAGGCGATCCTCGCCGAGGATTCCTGCTTTCAGGAACGCCTTCACCAAGGCCAAGACACGTTTGTCCCCGACACGTTTCCGCACCCGATCCATGAGGGCCGGATGCGAAATTTCGTCGAAACAAGCTTTGATGTCGCCCTCGACGACCCACTCATAAGAGTGGGTCGCGTAGTGGCGCACCTCGGCCACCGCGTCATGTGTCCGGCGATTCGGGCGAAACCCATACGAGCATGGGTCGAAATCCGCCTCGAAAATCGGCTCCAGCACCAATTTCAAGGACGCCTGGACCACCCGGTCGGTAATGGTGGCGATCCCCAGACGACGGAGCTTGCCGTTCGCCTTGGGAATCATCCGCTCCCGGACCGGCAGAGGACGAAAACCCCGCTGCTTCAACGAGCCCCGCAGCGCGTCGAGGAACTCCTCGACCCCCGTCCCCAGCACGATGGACATCGCCGTGTGGCCGTCCACCCCCGCCGTCCTGGCGCCCCTGTTTCCCCGCACCCGATCCCACGCCACCAGCAGGAACGCCGGATCGGCCACCAGGTTGAACAGATCATCGAACCGACGTTCACGATCGCCGATCGCCCAACGGTGCAGCTTGGCCTGGATCTCCAGTACCCGGCGCTCGGCCCAATACAGGGCCGCTTCCAGTTCGTCGGTATTCACCGGCGACATACCTCCTGGTCTTCCATCCGCGTCCGCTGCCGACTTGCTGACCCCCTTCGCCATGTGCGCAGGCTTTCCCTGGCTCGGACTACTACGGGGTCTCCGCCCCGACCGGCCCCATCGGCTGACGGTGCGCCTGCCCTGCCGCCGCGCTGGCCGCACGGGCGAGGGCAGGACCGGACGGTTCCCACGTTCACTTCAGATCGATCGACGAGTGAGGCGCCCAGCTGTGCCCCTGCGGCCTCGCCACGGTTACGCCGCAGTCCTTCACCGTGGCCTCCCTGCCGACAACACAAGCCGGCCCAGGAGTTCCCCACCCCGGCCCTGACCGCTGACCGCGCGGGGACGCACCGCTCCCACCCCCTATCCACCAGGTTTGAGGTGGTGTCTGCGCTTGAGGAGCGTTATGGCACTGGTTTCTCTCGTACGCCGTCTCGTCTCGCTCACCAGGCCCGGCCCGTCTGGTAGTTCCGGACCGTCCTGACTTCGTCGGGGCTGCTTGCCGCCCTTCCCGGCACCTCCCGGATCAGGCTGCCCCCAGCTGCAACCGGCCGCTGCGACGACCGGCAGGCGGAGTCCTCTCACCTCCACTCGAATCTGAAGCGCCTCGTGGCGCACGGTGTTGTCACACCACGCGGTCAACGAATGATGACCCCAGGTGCCCTTGAACGTGCCCGGCCGCCTGCTGTTTGTCGCTGTGCGCGATCTGGATCGTGGCATCCATGCCGGATCACGATCGTCTCCCCGAGGTCGCGGTCGGCCACCGCGCGAGGGCGGGATCCGCCCGTGCCGGGCCTCGATCAACCCCCACACGTGCCGGCGGACCCTCGCTCGGGCGGCCGCGATCCGTTCCCGCTGGTCCGGGCCGATCTCTTCCAGCGCCCGCCACAGCGTCGGGTCCGAGGCCACCGACCCGAACAGCTCGCCCTGATCCCGCAGCACCGCCAGGTCCGACATCACCCGGCCGCCGTCGGCGATCAACACCGCGGTGTCGGCCAGCACCCGGCCGCGGTCGTGCACCGGGGTGAACCCGCGCCGGCGCAACGCCTTGGACAGCGCCCCGGTCAGCCCGGTCCGGTCGGCCAGCAGCCGCAGCGCCGCGGACCCGGTGTGCGACACGACCCCGTGCCCGCCGACTTCCACGGTCAGATCCCGCGACCACGCGGTAAGCTCATCCACCTGAAAGGTGCTCCTCGATTCGGCAGAACTGGGCTTCAGACACCCTCATTCTCCCAGGTCAGGGGCACCTTTCTCCGTTCCGACACACTCCCCGCAAGATCGCTATGAATTGTCAGGGTCGGCGTCGAGGGCATCGCCACCGTCCCGGTACAAGCGATTCCCCGGCACCGATCTCAACATCGGCCAGGTCGCGTTCAACACCTCGCTGAGCAAAACCCGCGCCGCCGTCGAACATGCCATCGCGCACCTCAAGACATGGCGAATGCTCAGCGAAGAAGGCGGCCGCTACCGAGCTCCGCTGGAGAAGTACCCAAGCATGATCAAAGCGGTCATCGGACTATTCTTCTTTGCGACCTATGAATAAGCCTCCAGGCCCGACCCATCCGGCAGTCCTGAACCGACCCGACTTTGTCGCGGCTGCTCCCACCTACCCCGGCGATCCCCGGATCGGCTGCCGCCAGCTTCACCCCACCGCCACGACGGCAGAGCACCGAAGGTCTCTCACCTCCATCCGCCACAACAGCGCCTCGTGGCGCACGTTCCTGTACCTGATCTCCCAGCAGATCTTCGGATTCGAGCCGGCCGCCAGAATCCAGGGCGAGCTGGTCACATTCGGCCACCGCGTCGGCGCCGCGACGATCCTCGCCCAGATCGACCTCAAGCACCTCAGTTTGGTGTTGCTGGTTTCTCCGCGGCTGCGCGCGCCTGCCTGCGGCGTGCCACGACGTATTTCACCGCCTCCATGGTGAGGAACGCGGTCACGACGGCGATCAGGATCGGCGCGGTCTGCAGCGCGCCGACCTGGGTCAGGAACGCCGCGAGCAGCACCATCGAGAACGGCGCGGCCGCGAGCGACCCCGGGACGGCGGCGAGAAGGCAGGTGAACGCCAAACCCAACGGCACCCCGGGCAGCACCGCATGCACGAGGACCCCGACGGTTCCCCCGATGAACAACGCCGGGAAGATCGGCCCGCCGATGAACCCGCTCGCCTGGCTCACCGCGAACGTGCACTGCTTGGCGATCACGAGGACGACCAGCAGCCCGACGCCCAGGGTTCCCGCACCATCCAGCACGGTCTTGAGCTGATCGCTACCGGTGAACATCGTCAGCGGCAAGGCCACCCCGACCACGCCGAACACCACACCGCCCAGCGTCGTGCGCACGATCTCGAGCTTCACCAGGGCGAACAGCCGCGTCGCCCCTTTGACGAGCACCACCAGCAACGTCACCACGAGGGCCGCGAGCAGGCCCAGCGGGATCCCCGCCAGCAGCTGCCAATCCTCGAACGCGTACTGCGGCACCTGATAGGCGTCGAGGAACACGGCCCCGGCAATGGCGAAGTAGATCCCGAACGAGACGCTCGAGGCCACGATCTGGCCGACGAGGGCCTTGGCGAACCGGTGGCCACCGGGGCGCGCGAGTTCCAGGATGAACATCACCACGATGACCGTGCTGGAGAACAGGCCGCCGTACGCGCCACCGAAGCCGGACAAGGTGCACAGCTGCGCGTCTTCCCGGCTGAGTCTGCGTCGTTGGGCGATCCAGCTGCCTGCGCCGCCGCCCAGGGCGCCCAGGGCCTTCTCCGGGCCCAAGCTGGCGCCGCCGATCAACGACACCGCCGAGACGACCGCGATCCCCGGCACCAACCGTGGGTCGACGTGACCCTCCTGCAGATCGGGGATCAGCCCGGGAATCTCCTCGGGCAGGCGCATCAACCGGCGCAACAACCCCACCACGACACCGGCCCCGGCGGTGACCGCCACCCACCACCACTGCCCGCCGAACCAGCCCGGGTTCGCATCGGCATACCAGCTGCCCCCGAACCCGATCACTCCCATGAACACCAGAGCGACGAACGCGCCGAACACGCCCAGGGCCACCGCGTATCCCATGAGCACCCAGAACTCCCGCTGCTCCGTGTACGGCGGTGAATTCGCGGGCTCGGACGTAGCGCTCATGAAGCGAACCAGCCGCCGACGCGACCATTCCGCCCAACCGCCGCCAGTACCTGGCTCCCCGACCGAGCCCTAAGGCGCGTCCCTGGGCCCGGAGGGCTCGCTGTCGCAGATCGAACCGCCCGGTACCGCGACCTGTACCGCCGCAGCCCCGCGCGCTCGTCCTTGTCGCGTGACTCGGAGCCTTCGGCGGTCGCGGGTAGTCGGCCGATCGTGGTCGGCGGTGTAGTCGGCCGTCCGCAGGCATGTCCCGTTCTACCCGAGCGTGAGCAGGGCAGAGGCCACGGGGAACTTGATATCCCGCGAGCACGATGAACGGCGTGGCACCGGTAGTGCCGGCCGGGCCAAGGGGGCACGAGTGATCTGCTCATCCGGCTCCGTCCGTCGCACGATCGGCCGGACGCGAAGGGTTCGCCCACCGGGAGGATCCTGGCCATCTCCGATCCGTGTGTCCTCACCCGGTGCGGGTGGAGCCCAGGGTGGCGGCCGTGCTTGGCTGGATTCGGCACACTACCGTCCCCGGCCCTCCTGCACGGCGCAGACCAACTCCTCCCCGACACCCGCGGACCCGGTCGGCGACGCCTGCAGGGCATCGAGGCCGACGCTGTCGCGCCACGAGCGCGATGCGGCGGCGTGCGGTGGGCGCTGGTCGCCGCATCGCACCACGGCCTGGGTGACCGGATCGCCACACCTGATCGATCGCCCGGCGCGGCGCTCGCCGTGTCTGCTACGGCGAGCGCCGCGCCGACGACACTCACCTGTCTTGGGGGATGCCCGGTCATCGATTCGACGGAAGCGTGCGTAGGCGGCGTATCTGGCGCTGCGTTGACGATAAGGAGTCAGGGGAGCACCTCATGGTCACTACGTCCCGGCCGACCGACCCGTCTCTAGCGGACCTTCCTCGGGAACTGCTCGCGGTCGCGGCGGTGCTGATCGGAGTGGGCAGCGCGCTCGGGTTGGCAGGTCTGGCTATGGGCGCCGCCGCTCTCGCCACCGCAGGCAGGCGCTGGTACAGGCGGGCTGACCTGAGCCCCGGTGATCTCGCCCGGCTCAAGTGGGAGCAGGCCAAGGCGGTTGCGGGAGCCAGCAGCGGAGCCTGGCGGGAGACCGAACTGGCCAAGTACTCACCGCGTAGCCGCCGCCCTGAGTGATATGGGAAACGACGGAGCGGCGCAGTCGACCGGGCGCGCTACTCGCCCGGTGGTTGCGTGGGTGTTGGTGGATGCCGGGACAATGACCTGCAGGTCTTGCTCAGCTATGTCGCCACAGGTGTTGGACGGGGTACGGCCGATCGGCGGGCGGAGTTCGACGCGGTGGGGTTCCCACGGCGTCGGTCCTGTCCGAGTGCGGGCGGCGTTCGCGGCGATGACCGCCCCGATCCCTGGGCATGTCGGCCTCGGATCGGTCTGCCCATTGATCATCGGCCGCGCCACAAGGAAGCGGGCATCGACTGACGCGGCTCGCAACCCTGGTCGCGGCGGACCAGCCATGATGCGTCACGAAAGCCACATTCCGCCGTCGAGCCGCCCGCTCGAGATGATGCCAGGGCCGGGACGGCCGCGCAGCATGGCTGGCGGCAGGGGTCGCGCCTGGCTCATTGGCGGCGCCCGGCGCCCGCGGCGCGCCCGTATGGGCGACAGGATGGAGGGGTCATGGCCGAGCACTACGATGTGATCATTATCGGGACCGGAGCGGGCGGCGGGACGTTGGCGCACACGCTCGCGGGATCGGGTCGGCGCATTCTGCTGGTGGAGCGCGGGGACTTCTTGCCTCGGGAGATGGACAACTGGGATCCGCGGCCGGTGTTCGTGGAGGGGAAGTACGTCTCCAAGGACACCTGGTTCGACCAGGAGGGCAAGCCGTTCCAGCCGCAGGTGCACTATTTCGTGGGTGGGGCGACCAAGATGTACGGTGCGGCCCTGTATCGGTTGCGGCCGCAAGACTTCGGCGAGCTCAAGCACGTCGACGGGATCTCGCCTGCCTGGCCGCTGTCCTACGACGACTTCGAGCCCTGGTACACCAAGGCCGAGCAGCTGTATCAGGTGCACGGCAACGGCGGCGAGGACCCGACCGAGGGGCACCGGTCGGCGCCTTATCCCTGGCCCGCGGTGTCACACGAGGACCGAATCCAGCAGATCGCCGATGGCCTGGCCACGGGCGGCTGGCGGCCGTTCCACGCCCCGTGCGGCATCCAGCTGAACGAAGCCGATCGGCCCGGCAGCACTTGTATCCGCTGCACGTGGTGCGACGGTTATCCCTGTCTGGTGCACGCGAAGTCGGATGCCGAGGTGATCGCGGTCCGGCCGGTGCTCAGCCGGGACAACATCACCTTGTTGACGCGGGCCGAGGTGACCCGTTTGGAGACCGACCCCTCCGGGCGCAGCGTCACCGGGGTTGTCGTCACCCGCGACGGTGAGCGCGTGGTTTACAGCGCCGACATCGTGGCGGTCTGCGCCGGTGCCGCGAACAGCGCCAAGATCTTGCTCAACTCGGCCACCGACGCCCACCCGCGGGGGCTGGCGAACGGGTCGGACCAGGTGGGACGCAATTACATGTTCCACAACTGCAAGGCGGTCGTGGCGCTGTCGAAGGAACCGAACGACACGGTGTTCCAGAAGACGCTGGGGATCAACGACTTCTACTTCGCCACCGAAGACTACGAGTGGCCGATGGGCAACATCCAGATGATCGGCAAGTCCAACGCGGAGGCCATGCGGGGTGAGAAGCCGAAACTCACCATGCTCTCGCCGGAATGGGCGCTGTCGGATGTCGCCCGGCACGCCGTGGACTTCTGGCTCACCACCGAGGACCTTCCCCAGCCCGACAACCGGGTCACCACCGACGGCGACGGCAACGTTCACCTGGCCTACACCTCGACCAACGACGCCGAGGCCGAGCGGCTGTACGCGGAGCTGAAGAAGATCCTCAACCACAGCGGGATGGCCGAGCACCACGTGCTGCGCAAGAACTTCTACATGGACATGAGCATCCCCCTCGCCGGGTGTGCCCATCAGGCGGGGACCTGCCGGTTCGGCACCGACCCCGCCACGTCGGTGCTCGATGTCAACTGCAAGACCCACGAGCTGGACAACCTGTACGTGGTGGACACCAGCTTCTTCCCGAGCATCGGCGCGGTGAACCCGGCCCTGACGGCGATGGCCAACGCGATGCGGGTCGGCGAGCACATCGCCCAGCGGCTCGCGCCCTGAGCCTAGTCGTACGGATGGCCAAAGGCGCACACCGATGGGAAGCTCCGGCGCCTCGGACTCCCATTACCATCCCTCCAGGGTGATGCCCTGCGGCGGCGATGAGGATCTGCTGGTGAGACGAGGTGGTGGGAGGAGCGGGCATGGTAGAAAACCGCGTCGACGCGCTGGTGATCTTCGGAGCGACCGGGGATCTGGCGAAGCTGGAGACCTTTCCCGCGCTGGTCGGGTTGGTCGAGCGGGGTGTGTTGGACTTTCCGGTGGTGGGGGTGGCCAAGAGCGGTTGGGGTTTGGAGCAGTTCCGCGATTACGCCGCGGCCTCGCTGAAGCTCAACGATATGGATCCGAGTAGCGCGGCGGCCACGAAGATGCTGAGCCTGCTGCGCTACGTCGATGGCGATCTCGGCGACGATGCCACCTACCAGGCGATGTCGCAGGCGGCGGGCCCGGGCGAGCGGCTGCTGTTCTATCTGGAGGTGCCTGCGTTCTTGTTCGGGCGGATCGCCCAGGGCATCGCCACCGCGGGGAGGGCAGCCGGTGCCCGGGTGATGGTGGAGAAGCCGTTCGGCGCGGATCTGGCCAGTTCGCGGCAGCTGAATGAGACCATGCACCAGTATTTCCCCGAGGAGGCCATCTTCCGGGTCGATGACTGGCTGGCCTTCGAACCCGTGGAGAACATCCTGTTCGACCGGTTCGCCAACGGGGTGATCGAGCCACTGCTCAACCGGACCTACGTGGAGAGCGTCCAGATCACGATGGCGGAGGCGTTCGACGTGTCCGACCGGGGCTCGTTCTACGACCGGACCGGTGCCATCCGGGATGTGGTGCAAAACCACATGCTGCAGGTGCTGGCCACGGTGATGGCCGATCCGCCTGCCGGGGCGGGCCTGAGCAATTGGCGCGACGCCAAGGCGCAACTGGTGAGTTCGCTCACCGCGTTGACGCCGGAGCGGGCGGTGCGCGGCCAGTACGAGGGCTACCACGACGTGGCGGGCGTCGCTCCGCGCTCGACCGTGGAAACCTACGTCGCTATCCGGCTGGAGTCGGACTCGTGGCGGTGGGCGGGCGTGCCGATCGTGATCCGGGCAGGCAAATGCCTGCCGGTCACCGCGACCGAGGTGACGGTCCGTTTCCGGCACCCACCGCGGGACATGTTCAACCTTGCCCCGCTGCCGCGCCGGAACGAGCTGCGTTTCCGGGTATGGCCGGAGACCGCGCTCACGCTGACGCTCGCGGGCAAGAAGCCGGGTGCAGGCTGGGAGCCGCAGATGGAGGAGCTGACCTTCGCCCAGCGACCCGGCGGCGACGAGCGCCCGTATGACCGGCTGATCGGTGCCGCGCTGGAGGGAGAGCGCTGGCTGTTCGCCCGCCAGGAAACCGTCGAGGCGGCCTGGAAGATCGTGGACCCGATACTGGGCGACGCCGTACCGGTCCACCCCTACCCGAAGGGCAGCTGGGGACCGGCCGAGGCTGATCGGCTGCTGCCCGATCGCGACCGCTGGCACGACCCCACCGGCTAACCGACCACGGAGATGCGCAGGAATGATCTGCGGCTCTCGGCGTGGTGCGCGACGGCGGGCTGCCGAGCGTAGTGCCAGGCCCGAGCAACACCCCACCACGGCGGTCGAACGGCGGCGGGACGTGCTGCTGCCCCTCCTGACCGTGCGCACGTTCGGCGGCCCCCGGCCGCTGTCACCCGAAGCGGGTGTTCCTCGGGGCTGAGGCGGGCCGTCACGGTGGGGAGGAAGTGACGGCCCGCGCCGCCGCGGGTGGCAAGACGTTCGTGATCGCAGCCATGTGTCACGTAGGAGGATCTGATGGTTCATCGGCATGTCTCGCGCAAGGATCCGGCAGCGGACTCGGCCATCGCTCCGGCCTACACCCACCGGTTGGATCTCGAGCCGATCCCGAAGTACCGGATGCCCGAGCAGGGCGCTGATCCAGAGGCCGTCTACCGGTTGATTCACGACGAGTTGCTGCTGGACGGGAGCTCGCGGCTGAACCTGGCCACCTTCGTAACGACGTGGATGGAGCCGCAGGCCGACCGGTTGATGGCCGAGGCGTTCGACAAGAACATGATCGATAAGGATGAGTACCCGCAGACAGCCGAAATCGAGCGCCGCTGCGTGAACATGGTCGCTCATCTGTTCAACGCCCCCGAGGACGGGGACGCGGTCGGCGCTTCGACAATCGGGTCGAGCGAAGCGGTCATGCTGGCCGGAATGGCGCTGAAGTGGCGGTGGCGGGCACGCCGGGCAGCGGCAGGCGAGGCCACCGACCGGCCCAATCTGATCCTGGGCGCGAACGTGCAGGTGGTTTGGGAGAAGTTCTGCCGCTACTGGGACGTCGAGGCCCGCTACATCCCGATACAACACGGCCGATATGTGATCAGCCCGGACGAGGTGGTCGCCCGGATCGACGAGAACACCATCGGGGTGGTCGCCATCCTGGGCACCACCTACACCGGCGAGTTCGAACCGATCCAGCAGATCCACGACGCCGTGGTCGCGCACAACGAGGCGACCGGTCACCAGGTGCCGGTGCACGTGGACGCGGCCAGCGGTGGTTTCGTGGCCCCGTTCCTGCATCCCGACCTGCCCTGGGACTTCCGCCTGCCGATGGTCAAGTCGATCAACGTGTCGGGGCACAAGTACGGGCTGGTGTATCCGGGAATGGGTTTCGTGGTGTGGCGCCAGGCGCAAGACCTGCCCGAGGACCTCGTGTTCCACGTGAACTATCTGGGCGGGGACATGCCGACGTTCACACTGAACTTCTCCCGGCCGGGCAACCAGATCATCGGCCAGTACTACAACTTCCTTCGGCTGGGCCGCTCCGGGTATCGAAAGGTGATGGAGTCGTTGCGCGACCTGGCCCTGCATGCCTCCGGCAGGGTCGCGGCGCTGGGACCGTTCGAGTTGATCAGCGACGGCAGCGCCATCCCGGTGTTCTCGTTCCGGCTCGTCGACTCCGCGCCCTACACCGTCTTCGACGTCTCCGAGCGGCTACGGACCGAGGGTTGGCAGGTACCCGCCTACACCATGCCCGAAGCGGCCACCGACGAGGCGATCATGCGCGTCGTGATCCGCGAAGGCTTCAGCTACGACCTCGCCGACGACCTGCTCGCAGCCCTGCGCAGCGCAACCGACTACCTGACCGCCAACCCACCGCGGATCTCCACCGCACCGCAGGGCTTCAGCCACACCTGACCTGCAGACTGGTTCGGCCCGGCGCTGCGGACTGCAGCACTCGGGCAGGCATCGAGGAAAGAGACCGCTGCCATGACGGATGCGCTCAGCGACAGGTTTCGGACAGACCGAGTCGCGGAAGGACGGTAGGGGCCCCGACGGTGAACAGTGACGATCTCCCGAGCCCGCTCCGCCATTTTCTGACGCGGCTGGATGAGCTGCGTTCCGAAAACACCATCGATATGGACCGCGTGGGACGGCTCTTGGTGGACCTGGCCGCCGACGAGGACTACCTCGGTCCGCTGATCGCCGAGATCCCCTCGGAATCGGCCGGAGGCAGGTGGTTGGTCAAGCCCGAACGAGGTCCCCGTCTGGTGCTGTTCCACCGGCCCGAGGGGGTGATGGCCTACACCCACTCCCACCATTGCTGGGTCGCAATCACTCCGGTCCGCGGCGTGGAGACCCATCAACGGTGGGATGCCGTTCGCCACGAGGGCGGCCGAGCGGACCTGCGCCTTGCCGATGAGCGCGCCATGAACCGCGGTGACGTCGCAACCCTGACCCCACCCGGCGACGTCCACAACCATGGCCACGTCCTCGGCTCGGGTCCCAGCCCGTACTCGCTCATCCTCCTTGGTGACGACATGTACGTCTTCGAACGCGAAGAGTACGACCCCGACCAGGGGACGTGGCGGCACCTTGCGCCCGGTGATCCAGGCCGGTCCCATCGCTGAGCCTCTGGACAGCAGCGATGGCGAGCCAACCCTTCGGGCACCGCGGCCGAATCTCCGCGACCCGTCTGGCGGGCTTGCGCAGCGTCACCATTCGACAGCACAGCACTACCCGCACTCGCCACCCGGTGCCGTGCTGATAGCGGCTGGGAGTCGTCCGTTGCGGGTGATGCGCCGGCTCCTCGGTCCCGGCGAAGGTGACGACGGCGGCCGGGAGGCGCCATGGGGCGGGTTTCGTGCCGCTTTCTGGAGGAGTCATGACAGAGGTAGCCATCGCCTACCGCGACGAGTCGATCACCGAACGACTTTTCTCATGACGATCGGGTGTATGGAGCGTTCCGTGGGGAGGCTGTGGTCAACGTGGTCGCGATGGTCGATGGGCTAGCGGTGCTCGCCGCTGTGGATCCGGTTCCGTGGGCCCGGGCGCAGATGGCGTTCACCTTGATGTTCCACATCATCCTGGTGCCGCTCGGTGTGTCGTGGGCCTTCATGACCTTGATCGCCAACTATCGGGCGGTCAAGCACCGTGACCGGGATGCGTTGATGCTGGCCCAGCGCTGGTCGAAGTACATGGCCGTGACGTTCGCGGTGGGAGCGGTGACCGGAACGGTGTTGAGCTTCGAGTTCGGCCTGTTGTGGCCGCGGTTCATGGGCCAGTGGGGTGCGGCCTTCGGAGTGCCCTTCGGATTCGAGGGTGTCTTCTTCTTCACCGAAGCGATCTTCGTCGCGATCTATATCTTCGGCTGGCGCCGGTTGACGCCGTGGGCGCACTTCTGGACCGGTGTGCCCATCGTGCTGGCCGGGATCTTCGGCAGTATGTCCGTTGTCGCGGCCAACGCGTGGATGAACGCACCCTCGGGCTTTACTCAGAATGCCGAGGGCACCGTGATCGCCGTCGACCCGCTGGGGGTGATCTTCAACGCCTCCATGCCCCTGGAGGCCGCGCACATGCTCGTCGCCGCCTATCTGGTCGGTGGCTTCCTCGTCGCCTCGGTGTACGCCACGGCCATGCTGCGCGGGCGCGTGGACCGCTACCACCGACTGGGGTTCATCATCGCGTTCAGCGTCGCCGCGGTCGCCACACCGATACAGATGGGCGTGGGAGACTCGCTGGCCCGCTGGGTCTACACCAACCAGCCGGTCAAGTTCGCCGCGATCGAGCTCGTGCCCACCACCGCCAGCGACGTCCCCGAGACGCTCCTGGGCCAGCTCAACGACAACGACACGGTCAGCGGCGGCATCCCGATCCCGGGGCTGGCCTCGTGGCTGTCCGACCCGAGCACCGGGCGCTCGACGGTCGTGCAGGGTCTGAACGCGGTGCCCGCGAACACCGAACCGACCGTCGACCAGGTCAACATCGTCCATCTCGCCTGGGACGCCATGGTCGGCCTGGGAACACTGCTGTTCCTGTTGTCCGCGTGGTACGGCCTCAGCTGGATCTTCCGGCGCAGGATGCCCACGAACAAGGTGTTCCTCGGGGCGGCGGCCGCCTCGGGTGTCCTGGCCGTGATCGCCATGGAGGCGGGCTGGATCGTGACCGAGGTCGGCCGCCAGCCGTGGATCGTCTACAACATCATGAAGGTCGAGAACGCGGTCACCGCCAACACCGCGGTCTGGATCTCCTTCATCGCGGTCGTCGTGCTCTACCTCGCTGTGGGCGTCACCACGATCCTCGTCCTCCGCGCCATGAGTAGACGGTTCCGCCGAGCAGGCGGCTTCACCGACCACGACGCCCCCTACGCCCCGAACGGGCCGCCCGAGGGGACTTCCCCACAGCCGGAGGAGGCGGTCCGGTGAGCTCCGCGGTCGCTGTGGTGCTACTGCTGGCGGTGGTGGCGTACGCCGTGTTCGGAGGCGCCGATTTCGGGGCCGGGTTCTGGGACCTGACCGCGGGCGGACCGGAACGCGGCGCACGCCCACGCGCCGTCATCGAACACTCGATCGGGCCCGTGTGGGAAGCCAACCACGTCTGGTTGATCTTCATCTTTGTCATCCTGTGGACCTCGTTCCCCGAGGCCTACGCGTCGATCACGCTGACGTTGTTCGTGCCGCTGATGATCGCAGCCCTGGGGATCGTGCTGCGCGGAGCGAGCTTCGCCTTCCGCAAAGCCGTCGTCACCGCCCGAAACCGGCGCGTCTTCGGAGCCGCGTTCGCCCTCTCCTCGGTGCTGGTCCCGTATTGCATGGGAGCGATCGTGGGCGGGATCGCCTCGGGACGAGTGCCTGCGGGCGGCAGGGCGGGAGATCCGGTAGACAGCTGGATCAACCCGACCTCCGTGGCGGGCGGGGTCCTCGCCGTCGCTGCGGTCGCCTACCTGTCGGCGATCTATCTCGTGTGGGACGCCCGACGCCTCGACGAGACGGACATGGCCGAGTACTTCCGCCGCAGGGCAGTGGTCTCCGCCATCGCCGTGGCCGTGATCGCGGCCGCAGGCGCGTTCGTGCTCCGCGCCGACGCCACTTACCTGTTCGACGGTCTCACCTCGCGCGCCCTGCCGGTGGTCATCCTCAGCGGCGTCTGCGGCGCAGGCGCTCTGCTGCTGCTCGTGCGTGACGCCACCCGCGGCGCACGAGCCCTCGCCCTGATCGCGGTCGTCGCCGCGGTCGTCGCCTGGGGTATCGCGCAGTGGCCCTACATCCTGCCGGAGAGCCTGACGTTCGCCGCAGCCGCATCCCCGCCCGGCACGTTGACGGCGGTACTGATCGTGGTGGTGCTCGCGGCCCTTGTCGTGCTCCCCGGTTTCGTCCTGCTCTACGTCCTCGATCAGCGCGGTCTGCTTCCCGAGGAGGGTGTCGACGACGTCGCCGATCACACGGCTGATCGCGTGCTGGATCAGCGCGCTCGGTAACCGAAAACCATTGAAGGAGTCAGGCACATGAGCTTCACGACATCGCCCTTCCCGCCGATCGCCGACTACGCGTTTCTGTCGAACTGTCACACCGGGGCGCTGGTCGCGCCGGACGGTTCGGTGGACTGGCTGTGCGTGCCTGCCTTCGACTCGCCGAGTGCGTTCGGGAACCTCCTCGACCGCGGCGCCGGCTCCTTCCGGCTCGGCCCGTACGGCATCAATACGCCGACCGCGCGGTCGTATGTGCCCGGCACCAACGTGGTGACCACCACCTGGCACACCCCCGGTGGCTGGCTCCTCGTCCACGACGCCTTGACGATGGGGCCACGAAAGGGACCGGACACGGTCACCCCGCACACCAGACCGCCCACCGACGACGACGCCGAGCACGTCCTCGTGCGCACGGTGGAGTGCCTCGAAGGATCCGTGGAGATCGAAGTGGTCTGCGAGCCTGCGTTCGACTACGGCCGCGAACCCGCCGAGTGGACGTTGGTCGATGACGCAGGCCACGCCGCCGACGCCACCGGCGCCGGGCGAACTGTGCGGCTGAGCACCGACCTATCGATCGGCATCGAGGGCGGCTCCGCCCGCGCCCGTCATGTGCTGACCAAGGGCGGGCGGGCCTTCTGCGCACTGTCGTGGGCCGACGGGCTCGCCTCCCCCACCGACGTCGCCGACGCCGCCGCGCGCATCGAGACGACCGTCCTGTTCTGGCGAAACTGGCTCGCCCGCGCGCGGGTCCCCGACCACGCGCTGCGGCATCCGCTCGAGCGATCAGCGCTCACGGTCAAGGGGCTGACGTACATGCCCACCGGCGCCACCATCGCGGCGCTGACCACCTCACTGCCGGAAACGCCCGGCGGCGAGCGCAACTGGGACTACCGCTACACCTGGATGCGCGACAGCACCTTCACCCTCCAGGCACTGCACTACCTGCTGCTGGATTGGGAGGCCGACGAATTCATGCAGTTCGTCGCCGATGTCGAACCCACCGAGGACGGCAGCCTGCAGATCATGTACGGCATCGACGGCAGGCGCGACCTCACCGAGACCACCCGAGACGAGTTGTCCGGATACGAGGGCGCCCGCCCGGTACGGATCGGGAACGGCGCATTCGACCAGCGTCAAAACGACGTCTTCGGCGCGGTACTGGACTCCATCCTGCTGCACACCCGCCGTAGCCGACACCTGCCACGCCGCCTGTGGCCCCTCGTGCGATCTCAGGCCGAGGGCGCCATCGCGGCCTGGCGTGAGCCGGACCAGGGGATCTGGGAAGCTCGCGGGAAACCCCAGCACTACGTGTCCTCGAAACTGATGGGCTGGGTCGCCCTGGACCGGGCCGCCAAACTGGCCGAGATCCGCGGCGAGCCCACCCTGCAGCAGACCTGGGGCGAGACCGCCGAAGAGATCCGCGCCGACATCCTCGCGCACGGCGTCAGCGACCGCGGCGTCCTACGCCAGCATTACGACACCGACGCGCTCGACGCCTCCACGCTGCTCGCCCCCCTGTTCGGCTTCCTCCCCGGCACCGACGAGCGCATGAAGAACACCGTCGACGCCATCGCCTCGGAGCTGTCCGAGAACGGCTTCGTGCTGCGCTACGTCACCGACGACACCGACGACGGCCTATCCGGCAAGGAAGGCACCTTCCTCATCTGCAGCTTCTGGCTGGTGTCCGCGCTCACCATCGTCGGCGAGATGCGGCGAGCCACCGACCTCATGGAACGGCTCCTGCGCATCGCCTCCCCCCTCGGGCTCTACGCCGAAGAATTCGAAGTCGATCGCGCTCGCCACCTCGGCAACTTCCCCCAGGCCTTCTCCCACCTCGCCCTCATCGAAGCCGCAGGCAGAATCATCCTCGCCGACCGCCTCGAGGAGTGGACGGGATGAACGGGACCGAAGCGATCGCCGAGCGGGTGCTCATCCTCGGCGGTGGAATGGCAGGCGTCGCCTGTGCGCAAAAGCTGAGCGACGAGGGGATCGACGTGGTGTTGGTGGACCGCAACGACTACCACCAGTTCCAGCCGTTGCTCTACCAGGTGGCCAGTTCACAACTGCCTGCCGAGGACATCGCCAGGCCCCATCGAACGATCTTCGCGGACTACCCGACGGTGACGCTCGTCACCGCGCACGTGGCTTCCGTCAAGCTCTCCGAGCGCAGCGTGGTGCTGGCGGACGGACAGACCCTGACCGGCACTCACCTGGTGCTGGCCGCGGGTGCCCGGCCGAACTTCTTCGGTGTGCCCGGGGCAGCCGAACACGCCTTCCCGCTGTACTCGGTGGCCGACGCCGAGCGGCTGCGCCTACACCTGCAGGATCTCCTGCAGGAGGCCATGGACGGGGACGGCGGCGCTGCGTCAGGGGCGCTCGACGTCGTGGTCGTGGGTGGCGGCCCGACCGGGGTCGAGACCACCGGTGCATTGGCCGAGCTGATGCAGGCTCTGCAGACCACCGGCCGTCTCAACCCCGCTGGGAAGATCACCATCGTTGATCGGTCGCCGACGCTGCTCGGACAGTTCTCCAGCAAGGCCCACCACTACGCCCTGCGCAAACTCACCGAAGTCGGCGCCGATGTCAAGCTCGAGGTCGGTGTCACCGCCGTTCACCCCGACCGGGTCGAGTTCGACGACAACACCACCATCCCTGCACGTACCGTCGTGTGGGGAGGCGGCGAATCCGCCTCGGCAGTCGCCCAGACGGCCGGGCCGGTCCTCGGCCGCGGCGGACGGGTCGACGTTCGGCCCGACCTGACCGTCGAGGGCTACCCGGGTGTCTACGCGGTAGGCGACGTCGCGAACATCCCCTCGGGTCAGGGGGGCGCGCCGACGTTGCCCCAGTTGGGCTCGGTGGCGCAGCAGTCGGGCCGGTGGGCGGCCGAGAACATCCTGCGTGAGCTCGGGCATCAATCGACGAAGCCGTTCAGGTACAAAGACAAAGGCATCATGGCGATGATCGGCCGCAACGCCGCCATCGCCGAGGTCGGAAAGCATCGTCACCAGGTCGAGGGGCCCCTCGCGTTCGCCGCCTGGCTCGGTGTCCACGCCATGCTCCTGAGCGGCACCCACAGCAAGGCCGACGCCTTCCTGACCTGGGCCTGGGACTACTTCGACCGCGACCACGCCGCCACGGTCGAAGCGTCGTCCATGCCCCAACGCATCGCCTGGGGCGACGACGACCAAGACATCCCGCACATCTCCCTCGACCGACCCCAGCCCGCCGACTCTCCGGCAGCGCCATGAGACCGCCAAGGTCGACGAATACGACGTGAACGCTCACCGACCGGCCAGCCCCCTCGGGTAGGAGCGGGACCGGATAGCCGGGCACAGACTGTGGGTCTCAAGTAGATTGTTATCGCGTCAGTCGAGATCATCGGAGCGCAGCGCTGCGCCCGGGACGCTGAGTCGCTGGATCACCCCGCCTAGACGATGCGGCCTCGGCGGCGGCCCGCGACGCTGATCGAGTGCGGCGGATATCAGAGGAGCTGCCCGGTCGTTCTCGGCGCGGCGACGACGGATGACCTGGGCATTGCTCGCATGAACGGCGTGATCGGCGACATCCTGCCGTTGGCGGTCGGTGTGGCGATCTCACCCATACCGATCATTGCCGCCATCCTCATGCTCTTTTTCCGCGCACGCGGCCCCCACGAGCTCGGGGTTCCTGGTCGGTTGGATCGCCGGGATCGTCGTCGCCGTAGCGCTGTTCACAGCGCTGGCTGGCAGCATCAGAGGTGACGGCCCGCAGGCCGCCTGGGTGGGGTGGACGAAGATCTTGCTCGGTGTCCTGCTCGTGGTAGTCGGCAGCCGGCAATGGCGCGGGCGGCACGAGCAGCACGGCCCCCCGAAGTGGATGTCGGTGATCGACCGGATGGGCTTCGGGCAGGCCCTGGGACTTGGTTTCGCGCTCTCGGCGATCAACCCGAAGAATCTGCTGATGGCGGTCGCGGCCGGCCTCGCGATCGGGTCCGCCGCCTTCGGGCAGCGCGATCGTCGCGATCGCGATCTTCACGGTGATCGCCGGGTGCACGGTGGCGGTCCCGGTCGTCGCCCACGCGGTCGCCGAGAACAGGATGCGTAAACCGCTGGACGAGGCCAAGGCGTGGCTGCAGACCAACAACGCCACCGTGATGGCGGTGTTGATCCTGGTGATCGGCGCGATGTTGATCGGCAAGGGCTTCGGTTCGCTGTGACCGGCAGGACCGGCTTCGGCGGGTGACCGGCCGCAGTGTTGTGGCGGGGTCGGTCCCCCGGCCTGTCAGAGGGCATGGCCTCGGCCGTCCGGCGCCTGGCCGGTGGCAGAGGAGTCGACGTGACTCCCAGCTACGCGGTGACGGTCCTGCACGACGACGGGGTAGCCCCGCGACCGCCGCGAGGCGCTCGCCGAGCCGAGAAATGGATCGCGGGCCGCCGCTCGGCCGACCAGCACGCCGAGGGCTGAACGCCCGCTATGGCAAGACGATGTCGAAGTCCGGATCGCCGGGTTGCAGCACATCGAACAGCGTAGTCAGCTGGCTCTCATCGCCGTCGGCGGTCAGCCCGCAGGCGCGAGCCGCGTCCATGTCACCGCCCGCCAGGGCGATGAGTGCCTGCGCTGGGACGGTGAGCGTGAGGTTGACCGGCTTGTTGCTCTCGTTGACATACGTGAGGACGCCGTTGCGCAGGGTCATGCGATACGACAGGCCGTGGTCGGGCAGCCGCCAGCCGATGGCCAGGTCGAGGTCCCAGGCCTGCGGCCCGTTGACCTGGATGGCGAGGGCGTCGAACAGCATCTCCGGGCTGAGGTGGGAGACGATGTCGGCCGACACGGCGCTGACCGGTGTGCCGAAGTTTCCGGTGCGCAGCTCGGTCGCGGCGGAGAGGAACTCGCAGCGCCATGTGCCGTTCTCCGAGCCGTAGGCGAGCTGCTCGAACACGTCGGCCAGCAGGTTTTTGGCCTCGGTGTGGTCCGGTGCGGCGAATACCACGTGGTCCAGCACCTCGGCGGCCCAGCGCAGCTCGCCCGCCGCAACGGAACGCCGCGCTTTCTTCACGACCTCGTCGGCCCCGCCCATGAACTCGACGTAGCGCTTCGCGCCATCCTCCGGAGGGAGTTTCCACAGTCGGGCCGGGTTGCCGTCGTACCAACCGAGGTAGCGCTGGTAGATCGCCTTGACGTTGTGGCTGACCGAGCCGTAATAGCCGTGGGTGTGCCAGGCCCCTTCCAGCGCCGGGGGCATCTCGATCATCTCGGCGATCTCGGGTCCGGTGTAGCCGCGGTTGAGCAGCCGCAGTGTCTGGTCGTGCAGGTACGCGTACAGATCACGCTGCACGCCGAGGAACTCCAGGATGTTCTCTGTCCCCCAGGTGGGCCAGTGGTGGGACGCGAAGACCACATCGGACTTGTCGGCGAACAGCTCGATCGCCTCGGTGAGGTAATGCGCCCAGATGTGCGGGTCACGCACCAGTGCCCCGCGCAGCGTCAACAGGTTGTGCAGGGTATGCGTAGCGTTCTCCGCCATGCAGAGCGCCCGCCTGTCGGGGAAGTAGAAATGCATTTCGGCTGGCGCCTCGGTGCCGGGCGCCATCTGGAACACCATCCGCACCCCGTCCACGGTCAGTTCCTGACCGGTGGTCGTGATCGTGACGGTCGGGTCGATCAGCGTTACGGTGCCCGTCGAGGTCGTCTGCCCGAGCCCAGCGCCGACGCCACCGACCGGGCTGCGGAGCAGCGCTGCGCCATACATGTACCCCGCGCGGCGGCCCATCGCCGTGCCGACGTAGACGTTCTCCGCGATCGCATGCTCGACGAAGCCTTCCGGCGCGATGATCTGGACCGCACCCGTGTCCACCTCCTGCTGCGATGTGACCCCCTTCACGCCGCCGAAGTGGTCGACGTGACTGTGAGTGTGGATCACCGCGAGCACGGGTCGGTCGCCACGATGCTGCCGATATAGCGCCAGCGCCGCCGCGGCGGTCTCCGTCGAGATCAGCGGGTCGATGACGATCACACCGGTGTCACCCTCGACGAAGCTGATGTTGGACAGGTCGTAACCGCGGACTTGGTAGATCCCCTCGGTCACCTCGAACAGGCCCTGCTTGGCCACCAGCATCGACTGGCGCCACAGGCTCGGGTGCACCGTGTCAGGCGCATCGCCGGTGAGAAAGTCGGTGTAGGACCCGTTGTCCCACACCGCCTCGCCGCGATCGTTGCGGATAACCGACTTGCCTGCCGCGATGAACCCCCGCTCGGCGGCGTCGAGATCGGCGGTGTCCCCGAAGGGAAGAGCGGCGGCGGTTGTGGACATGGTCAGGTTCTCCACTCGGATGGGCTGGTGTCATCCCGGAGGCTCGCACTCCTGCCGCCGGACGGGCTCCCACAAATCAGGTGAGACGAGCAGCGGGCTGGGTGCCGCACACACCGCGTGGTCTCCGCGAGGTGGAATCCTCATCCCTGGCCGAGGGTGTAGCCGGCCTCAGTGGGCCAGAGCAGAGACCCCGAATGCTATGGCCAGGAACAGCAACGTCCGTCCGACGATGACAGCGATGCCGAATGGGACGACCGACATCCGCGTTTCTGCCACGGCGAACGTCACCGGGTACAGCGGCGGAACGTACACGGAAGCGGAAAGAAAGACGATCACCACTCCCCAATGGGAATTTCCGAGGAGCCCCAGCATGCGATCCGACCAGCCGCGCACCTTCGTCCGAAACTTCCCAGCCGGCTTCCGGGGGCGATCCCGTACTCGCCGCGCCAACTTGAAGTTCACCCCCCGACGCAGCGCCAGGACCAGGCCGGCCTTGCCGATGCCCTGCCCGATCGCACAGCCGATCGCCGTCGTCGCCTCCTCGCTGAAACCCCCCACCTGCGACGCCACGATGTAGATCTCGCTGTTGAAGATCGGGATCAGCGATGACAACACGCCGTAGGCGATCGACACGGTGAATTCCAGGAGCAGACGCCCGCTCATATCGCCACCACGATCACTGACTCTTCGATTCGCGTGCTCGCCTGCAGCCGTCGTCCACCCGAGCGCATCAGCATCTGCCCAACCGCAGGGTCGGCACCGCCGATCTCCCGCTGTCCCCTGCATTCACCAGTTCGGTCTGACTGTGGCGTTCAGTCAATGGGGCTACGAGTGGGGGTCCTACCCGTCGCCTGCGAGGGCGACGCGGCTCCCTGTGAGGCGACTTCCTCCGAGGCCGGTTTCGGCGCGGCGCGGGTGGCTGCCACATCGTCCGCCGCATCCTCGGGCGGGGCGGGGCCGCCGGTGATGAGGCCGGACATCCACCGGGTGCTCGGGTCCACGTCGAGCAGCAGCGCTTTCGTGAGCAGCGTCAGCGGTACGGCCAGAATTGCACCCATTGCGCCGATCACGAAAGTCCAGAAGATCAGCGAGACGAAAGTGAGGGTTAACGAGAGGTTGACCGCATCGGCCATGACCTTCGGCTGGATGACCGATTGAATGACAAAGTTGATCAATGAGTAGCCGACGATCACGATGACCAAGAGCTTCGGGCCGCCCTGGAGCAGCCCCAACAAGGCAGGCGGCACGATACCGATGATGAATCCAACGTTGGGGATGTAGTTGGTGATAAACGCGAGCATTCCCCACAGCACCGGTAACGGCACATTGACAAGCCAGAGGAAGCCGGTGTCGATGACCGCCACAATAAGCCCGAATATCGTCGAGACGAGCAGGTAGGTGCGGGTACCAGCGACGAAGCTGTCGAGCGCGCCGACGATCTCGGGGCGCTCCGGCCGGGCCAACGCGAGCCGCCGGGAGAACCTGACGGCGTCCAGGGCCATGAACGCGACCACGAACAACAGCAGCAGCAGGTTGGAGAAGACTGCGGCCAGACCCGCCAACAAATCACCCAGCAATCCGGCCACGCTCGAGAAGTTGATCTTATTTAGGGCCTCGTTGACCTGGTCCTGACCCACCCCGAGGGAGCCCAGCCAGGCTCGCAGCTCGTTGGCCAGCTGCTCGAACTGGGCCTGGTAGCTGGGCAGGATCGTCGCGAGGCGGGCTACCGACAGCCCCAGCGAGATGGCCATGCCCAGGATCACCGCGATCAAGGCGAGCAGCGTGATCGTGACCGCCAGCCACTGCGGCGCACCGCGGCGGCGCAGGATCCCGATCAGTGGGTGGAAGCTGATGACGAGGATGAGCGCGAGGAGGACCGGTGCGATGATGCCTGCAAACTGCTTCAGCGCCAGCACCGAAACCAGTAGCCCGGTCATGCTCAGCACGACGATCAGGCCACGCGGCAGCGGCCAGCGCGCATCCGCGCCCAAGCCCGATGTAGTCATATTGGAAGTCTCCGGACGCTGGTACCCGCTGCGACTCGGTATAGGTGATTGCCATCCCAGGCGGGCGGTGTCGGAACTATAGGCGCGGACCAAGCCCCACTCGGCGATGCCCGGGCACGAGGATGTGGCGTCCGTTCCGGACGGCCCCTTCCGCGGTCGGCCTGTACCCTCATGGCCCGCGGTGATCTGGTCGCATCGGTGCGCTACCGAGGCAGCGGCGTGGCCCTGCTCATGCGAGTATCCGAGCCTTCTGGGCGTTGAACTCCTCGTCGGTCAGGATGCCCTGATCTCTGAGCTCGGCAAGCTGCTTGAGCTCCCCGATCATGTCCGGTTGGGGCGCGGGGGCGGGCGACGGCTCCGCATATTGCGCCTGCGGAGCCGCCTGCTCACGGGAAGCCATTTGCTCCTCGTAGGCCTGCTCCTGATCGGCGGCGGTCTGCGCATCTCTGTCGGCGAACTTGCGCGCCTGGTGACGCTGGACCCGTCCGGCAACCGCACTGGCCGTGCCGGCAACAACCGCGGTCCGCATGATCCCGCGTAGCAATCCTGGCATGATCTCCTCCGCCCTCGTCAGCTGCTCTGGCCCGCTTCGAGCCGCTCCAGCGCCTCGATCACATCCCGCGCGGGGATCCGCTGGCTGGCGATCAGCTCCCCACCCGCGTCGATGGCGGCGCTGACGAACGGCGCCGCCCACCTGTTCTCGAACACGATCAGCGCCGCCATGGTGCCCGGCTGCACCACCTCGACTGCCTCTCGCACGTCATCGTCATGGACCAACCCCGAGCGGGCCCCCTCGAAGACCGTGAACCCGCCCACTCCGGCGGAGCTCACATCCGTAAGATCCACCCCGGAGTACGAGCCGTCAAGCGCCTTGCGGATAAGCAGGACGTCATAGACGCGGATCACGTCCCGTCGAACCTGATCCATGATCGCGTCAGCACACCCCTTGGTGTCCGCCTCCTCAGGGAACTCCAACAACATGAAGTCGATCGGCCCATGGGCCGCTGCTCGATCCGGCATTCGATCACCCTCCCTTTAGCACGTTGTGGTCCCGCGTCTGCGGCATGGGGATTTGGGCCTCGTGAGCGTCGAGATCGCGGCACCAGAGGTCGGTGGCTCTTCACGACGCTGCGGACCCCTCGACCTCAGCGGGCGACGCCTGCGCTGCGAGGTGCGTACTTGGCCAGCTCGGTTTCCCGCCACGCTCCGCCGCCCGCGCCTGCGGCCGCCTTGACCTGCTCCCACTTGAGCCGGGCCAGGTCTGTGGGTGCCAGGTCGGCTCGGCTGTACCAACGCCTGCATGCGGTGGCGAGCGCGGCGGCAAGGGTTCCCAGGCCTGCAAGCCCCAACAAGCTGGCCAGCCCGATCAGCAACGCGGCGGCGGCGAGCATCCCACGTGGGACATCTTGCAACGATGGATCGGTCTGACGCGCTGGAGCGACCATGGCGAACTCCCCGTTAGTCGTCATCTCTTGGCCAGTGAGTGGCGGTGCTACCGAGGCTTCAGTGACACCCCTGCATGCGCATCGCCTGCGAAGGGTGACGGGCCAAGCGATTGCCGGCCGTGACCGTTCCCGAACTGACGGCGGGGAGCGGTGCCCCTGGATCGCGGTTCTGCCGGGGACACCGGCCCGGGGGATCACGGCGCGACGGCGACGCTGGAGGGTGGCGGCGGGCGCGGCGCACCCGCTCCGGTCGCGGTGGCGGACAGCGCTAGCTTGCGCGCCGTGCGGCCAGCAGTCGTTGGACAGTGAGGGTCAGCGCGCCCGCCAGCACCAGTACGGCGATGTTGACCCCGAGGACGGCCAGCGCACCCAACGCTTCGTCCACCTCACGGACGCCAGCCGCCCCACCGAGATACGCCGCGGCGGGGATCGCGGTGATCGAGATGGCCACCCCGACGGTAGAGCTCGCCCGCGTCTCGAGCGAGAGCATTCCCGCGACCCCTGCCGCGAAGGCGACCAGGACGGTCGACGCGTTGACCGTCGTCAGGCCGGAGAGCGCGGACTCCCCGATCGCGAAGTGCGCGGGTACAGAAACTGAAGTGCTGGGGTTTGGCTTGTTGATCACACCCGGCGTGCCTGCGTGATCGCGGACGGGGCGAGGTCTACGCCGAGGGCATGAGGTACGCAGATGGTGGTGGCCTGACCGCTCGGGAACGCGCCGACCGGGAGCGGGTACGTGGGCAGGCCGCGGACATGTTCGAGCGGGACGTGGCCTCGACCGAGATCGCCGCCCGGTTGCGGGTGATCCCGAAGTCGGTCCGCGCGTGGCGGCGGACCCGGCAACGTTCGTGGACACCGCACTAGTAGTACTTTGTTAGGTCGTGTCGACGAGTTCGGGTCGACGCCAGGGGACGGGTTGCAGGCAGACGTTGCAGAGGCCGGTCCAGGTGCCGAGCAGCGTCTGGAGCTCTCGGAGTACGCCGTAGAGCGTCAGGCCGGCACAGGGGCTTTTGGGTCGTTGCGCAATTGGGTGCAGAATGCTTGGGCGACGGCGGTGAGTGTGACGTGGCGGTGCCAGCCGGTGTAGCTGCGGCCTTCGAAATGGTCCAGTCCGAGTCCGTCTTTGAGTTCGCGGTAGTCGTGTTCGATCCGCCAGCGGATCTTGGCCAGCCGGACCAGCTCTGGCAAGGGAGTGTCGGCGGACAGGTTCGACAGCCAGTAGTCGGTGGGTTCGGCTTTGTCGGGTGGCCACTCGGCGATAAGCCAGCAGTCCGGGAGGCTTCCGTCGGTACCGCGGGGAATTTCACGATTAGCCGGCCGTACCCGCAACGCCAGGAACTGTGAGCGCATCGCGGCGACGGGATTTGCCGGGTTCCTGCGGGATCCGTGGCGCCAGGTGATGGACTGCACCGCGCTGCGGCCGACGGCCAGGGCGAGTCCGGCCAGGTTGGTCGGGTCGTCGCGGTAGCGCGGTTTCGGCGGCCGACCGTGGCCGGAGTACACCGGCGCCGCCGGGACGGCGTCGACCGGGTAGGCACTGGTGGTGCCCTTCACCGCGACCACGTAGGGCAGCCCGCGCCGCTGCAGGCCCAGCCGGAATCCGGTGATGTCGCCGTAGCCGGCGTCGGCCACCGTGGGTCTCGAGGGCAGCCCCCAACCACCGCCCGGGATCTCGCCCGCGATCTCGCCCGCGATCTCGCCCGCGATCTCGCCCGCGTCCGGCGGCCCGATGATCTGGTCGAGCATGTCCAGGGCCAGCCTCCACTTTTCCCGATGCCGAACGTCATCGGGAATTTTGCACCGGGCCCGGCGCCGCCGGATCTGCGCAACCGTATCCGCGTCAGCGACTGTCGTATCGTCCCAGGACTCCGGGATGAACAGTGCCCAATTGATCGCTGCCGACGCCACATCGGTGACCGCGTGTACGCTGACCCCGATCTGACAGTTCCCGACCTTACCCAACGTTCCCGAGTACATGCGCGCCACCCCGGGCGAGTCCGATCCGTCTTTAGGGAAACCACTATCGTCGATGACATAGGCCTCGGGACCGACGAATTCATCGGCCCACCGGGCCACCCGCTTCCGAACCTCGACGTGGTCCCACGACGAAGACGTGACGAACTGCTGCAACTGCTGATGATCCACACCCAGCCGCCCGGCCATCGGCTGCATCGACTTGCGCTTGCCGTCCAACAGCAACCCACGCAGGTACAACTCGCCCTTGGCCCGCTGATCCGACCGCGCCAGCCCGCCGAACATCTCCGCCGCGAACGCCTGCAATCGCGGCCTGACCTGCTCCATCTCCTCCGGAGTCACACCCGCAACAAGATCACAGCAGGTGCCGGATCAACGGTAACGACACACCTAACAAAGTACTACTAGTGTCGCGTGTCGTAACTGTGTTTACGGTCGGTGGTGCGGGACAATGAGCCATGTCGGTTGCTGCGCCGCTGGTTCTGCGTGAGGGTGATCGCGCCCGGCTGGAGGCGTTGACGCGGTCGACGTCGATCCGGGCGGGGCTGGTGTCGCGGGCGCGGATCGTGTTGCTGGCCGCCGAGGGATTGCCCAACGCCGAGATCGCGCGTGGATGGTGCCGTGCATGCGCAGCCCCGCCTTCTGCGCGCACCACTGCTCGACGCGGGCCTGCGCGTCGGTCAGATCCACGAATGTCTCGCCGGCGAAGAAGTTGCCGCGCACGTACTGCACCGCCCGCTCCACCCGCGGCTTATCCCGAGCCGTCGACTACTCCTGATCCCGACGCTGGGTCCCGAACTGTCCGGGTGACTCATCCGTTCCATCCGTGGTCGGGGCGAGAGTTGATGTTCGTCGCGGTCCGTCAGACGTGGGGCGAGGATCGGGTGTTTTTCCTGGAGGACGACGGTCGGTTGGGATCGCTGCCCAGCGGCTGGACCGACATCGCTGAGCCGGACGTGTTCGTGGCGATGGCCGCTGGACGCAGTCGGTTCCGGGTCGTCGACCTGCTCGGGTTGGCGGAGTTGATCGAGCGGTCGGGCCGCGCGATCGGGCACGACGACCCGACCGATCTGTAAGGCCGATTCTGCCGCCAGTGTAAACTTGATTATGCCGCCTAGGTTGGACTTGCCTCAGCTGTGCTTGGTTTCTGACTGGTCTGCGGCGTGTCGGAGTCAGCCTCCCACTGTTCGGATAAGACGACGGCATAATGATCCTTACATGGATGTGATTCGGAGGACCGGTGACTGAGAGTTGGGATCCCAAGGCGGAGGCGTTGCGCGCCCAGCGGTGTCTCAACCCGCGGCCGGAGGCAGTCACCGACGCGGTATTCACCGGATCGGAGTTCTTCGATGCCCGGGATCTGGTGCAGGTCAAGTACGAGATGGTGCGGCGGGTCCAGGTGGATGGGCAGACGGTGAGCGCGGCCGCGGCCGCGTTCGGGTTTTCCCGCCCGTCGTTCTACGAGGCGGCCGCGGCCGTGCGGGCGGGTGGGCTGGCCGCGCTGGTGCCAGCCCGGCCCGGGCCGCGGCGGGCCCACAAGCTCACCGAGGAGATTGTCGGGTTCGCGGCCCGGTTACGGGCGACGGATCCGGCGCTGCGCTCGGCGCAGCTGGTCGAGGCGATCGAGCAACGGTACGGGGTCCGGGTGCACCCGCGGTCGGTGGAACGGGCGCTGGCCCGGTCCACCTCACCGAAAAGGGGACCCGAACGATGAGATCCGCGACGACCATCGCGAGGGATGCGGCGATGCGGGTGACGGCGTCGCGGCCGGGCACCGCGGCGACGTCGAACGTTACGAGCAGCTGCGCGCCCGCTTCCTTGACGGAGACGTCGCCGGGTTCCGCCTCGGGCTGGGCGTGCTGCAGCACCGCGGGGTGGCCGGTTGGCTACGCGCCTGGGGCGGTCGGGTCACCACCACCGCAACCACTGATCCGACGGCTCGCGCAGCGGGCACGCCGAGCGGTGCGGGGCGGGCTGGCACATCGCCGATGGCTGCGGCTGCATCTCTGCACGGTCCCGCGGTCGAGGAGCTGGTCGGCGTGCTCGCCGGGATGGCGCTGGCCTGCCTGGGCCGGTGATCGGCGGTGAGCGCGGCCATGAGCATGACCGACGTCCCGGCCGCGGCGTCGAAGGTGACTGCCGCGCACTTGGCCCGCACCGCCTACCTGTATGTGCGGCAGTCCACGCTGCGCCAGGTGCTGACCAACACCGAGTCCGCGACCCGGCAGTACGCGCTGCGGCAGCGCGCGGTGGCGTTGGGTTGGCCGGCCGAGCAGATCGTCACCATCGACACCGACCAGGGCCAGTCCGGGGCCTCGGCCGCGGACCGGGCGGGCTTCCAACGCCTGGTCGCCGAGGTCGGTGTCGGCCGGGCCGGGATCGTGCTGGGCCTGGAGGTGTCCCGGCTGGCCCGCAACAGCGCCGACTGGCACCGGCTGCTGGAGATCTGCGCGCTGACCGACACCCTGATCTGCGACGAGGACGGGCTGTATGACCCGGGCTGCTTCAACGACCGGCTGCTGCTCGGGCTGAAGGGCACCATGAGCGAGGCCGAGCTGCACTTCATCCGGGCCCGGCTGCGCGGCGGGCAGCTGTCCAAGGCTCGCCGCGGCGAACTGGCGATGGCGCTGCCGGTCGGGCTGGTCTACGACCCGGCCGGGCGGGTCGTGCTCGACCCGGACACCGCAGTACAGCAGGCCATCCGGCTCTTGTTCACCACCTTCGCCCGCACCGGCTCTGCCCGCGCGGTCGTGGCGGCCTTCCGCGAGCAGCACCTGCTGTTTCCGGCCCGGATCCGCGCCGGTGCCCGCAAGGGGGAACTGGCCTGGACGCCGCTGCGTCACTGGGGGGTGCTGCGCACCCTGCACAACCCCCGCTACGCGGGCGCATTCGCCTACGGCCGGCGCCGGGAACGCACGAGCGCCAACGGCAAGAAGACCTTCCAGACCCTGCCCCGCGAGCAGTGGGTCGCGCTGATCCCCGACCACCATCCCGGCTACCTGAGCTGGGAACAGTTCGAGATCAACCAGCAGCTGCTGGCGGCCAACGCCCAGGCCCACGGTGCCGACCGGGCCGCCGGCCCGGCCCGGGAGGGCCCGGCGCTGTTACAGGGCCTGGTGATCTGCGGGCGGTGCGGGCGACGGATGACCGTGCGCTACCACCTCCGTCGTGGCGTCGAAATGCCCGACTACCAGTGCCTGCGCGAGGCCATCCAGGACGGCGCCCCACGCTGCCAGACCGTGCCCGGCGCCGCCGTCGACGCCGCCATCGGCCAGCTGCTGATCGACAGCGTCACCCCACTCGCGCTCGAGGTCGCGCTCAACGTGCAAGCCGAGCTCGAGTCCCGCGCCGACCAGGCCGACCAGCTCCGCCGCAGCCACGTCGAACGCGCCCGCCACCGCGCCGAACTGGCCCGCCGCCGCTACCTGGCCGTCGACCCGGACAACCGGCTGGTCGCCGACACCCTGGAGGCGGACTGGAACGATGCGCTGCGCACCCTGCGCGCCGCTGAAGACGACTACGAACGGGGCAGCTCCGCAGCCGCCGCCCTCACCGAGGAACACAAGACCCGGATCCGGGCGCTGGCCGCCGACTTCCCGACGCTGTGGTCTGACCCAGCCACGCCGGTGCGGGAGCGCAAGCGCATGACCCGGCTGCTCCTCGAC
This sequence comes from uncultured Actinomycetota bacterium, assembly GCA_963837575.1. GTDB lineage: Bacteria > Actinomycetota > Actinomycetes > Mycobacteriales > Pseudonocardiaceae > Pseudonocardia. The sequence goes on along the minus strand of CAWIOI010000020.1, from coordinate 7,405 downwards.
GACGTCACCCTGGTCAAGACCGACCGCATCCAGCTGCACGTGCGGTTCCGCGGCGGACAGACCGCCAGCCTGACCGTCCCGATCCCGCCCCCGGCCTGGCAGGCCCGCCAGACCAGCCCCGACGCCCTCGCCGCGCTCGATCGGCTGCTCGACGAGCACACCGACGCCCAGGCAGCCCAGCGGCTCAACGCTGCCGGGTACCGCTCCGGTGAGGACCGACCGTTCACCGCCCGGATCGTGCTGCACCTACGCCGCGCGCACCAACTGCCCAGCCACGCCGAGCGGCTGCGCGCCGCCGGCATGCTCACCCTCGGCGAGATCGCCACCCAACTCGCCGTCAGCACCAGCACGATCAAGGCATGGCACCACGCCGGGCTTCTCATCGCACGGCAGGCCAACGACAAGAACGAGCGGCTCTCCGGCCGCCCGTCCCCGGCGACCCCTGCCTGGTCAAGCACCACGGTCGCCGCCTCAGCCGCCGAACCTCGCTCGAACCGTCCACAGGAGGTGCAGTGTGAAGCCAAGCCCTTGTCCTGCGGCGAGCGGACCCTCGCCGCGTCCGTAGCGAAGCCCCTGGCCTGCGCATACTCCAACCAGCCCACGGTGAACTGCGGTTTCGTGGCGTCGGCCTTGGCCACGATCGCCGAGGCGTTGTCCGGGATGAGTACCGCGAAGACGCCGCCGAAGAACCGCCACGCCGCCTCGCACCCGGCCACGACCGCGTCCAGGGTCTGGGCGAAGGTCAGCCACACGAACATGTGCCGGGAGAACACCGCCGTGAAGATCAGCGCGTGCACCGCGCGGCGCCGCCCGGCTGAGGGGTGTTGAACGACGCTCTGGTTGAGGATGTGGCGGCGGGAGCGCGACACCGAGCGCGATGATGATCGCGGAGACTGCTGGTGGGTGGTCTGTGGGTGGTGTGCGACGACAATCTGATCACGTTCTGGACGCGCAACGGCCCTCCCTGCTCCTTGGCCGGACGGGAGGGCCGTTCCTTGGTGCTGTGGGAGGCACCCGTGGTCATGGTAGGGAGCGACTCGGCCCGGGTCGAACAGCGGCTGGGCGCCGGTGAGCTGGTGTGTCCGTGCGGGGGCGGGCTGCGCCGGTGGGGTCACGCGCGGCCGCGGACGGTGCGTGGGGTCGGTGTGCTGCGTCCGCGGCGGGCCAGGTGCGGGCGTGCCGGGTGACGCATGTGCTGTTGGCGGTCTCGTGCCTGGTCCGCCGCGCCGACGCGGTCGAGGTGATCGGTGCCGCGTTGCGGGCCAAGGCGGCGGGTGAGGGGCATCGGCCGATTGCGGCGCGGCTGGGACGGCCGGCGTCGACGGTGCGCGGTTGGCTGCGCGCCTTTGCCGGGAACGCCGAGGCGGTGCGGGCGCTGTGCACCGGGCTGCTGGTCGAGCTGGACTGCCTCGCCGCGTCGTTGGAGCCGGCCGGGTCGGTGTTCGCCGATGCGGTGGAGGTGATCGGTGCGTGCGCGGCGGCGGCCCGTCGCCGGTTGGGGGTGATCGGCGCGGTGTCGGCGTGGCAGCAGGCCTCGGCGCTTTCCGGCGGGCGGCTGCTCGCCCCGACCGGCCCGGCGCGAGCGGATCACACGAGCCGGCTCTTGGGCGCGGCCGGTTGATCAACAAGTCTCGCGACTCGTGTCCGTTCCCCACAGCGAGCGCGAGCAGGCGCCATGGCCGCCGGCCATGACAAGCAAGAGCAGGTCCGGGCCGAACGAGCCCGCGCGGTCGGGTTGTTCCGGTACTCGCTGATCCGCGTTATGCCGAATTCGGCATAACGCGGATTATCCCGAGCCCCGGATTATGCCGAGTTGGCCGATGGTTTCGGTGTTTGTGCTGGTCAGCTGGTTTCGGGTGGTGGGCTGCTCGGCATAATCACAGGCTGTCCAGGAAGGCGAGCAGGGCGTCGGGTGGCCGGTAGCGACCGGTGTCGGCGCCGATGGGGGTGGTGCGGTCGAGCGCCCGCTGCTTGATCGCGAGGTCGGCGTGCAGGTAGATCTGGGTCGTCTCGATGCTTTCGTGGCCCAGCCAGAGGGCGATCACGCGAGATGTCGACGCCGGCGTGCGCAGGAGCATGGCGCTGGTGTGGCGAGGACATGCGGTGTGATCGTCTTGTCGTGCAGTGACGGGCAGTGCGCGCGCGGCCGCGGCGGCGTGCTTGGCGGAGCAGCCAGGCCGACCGCGTCGGGCTGAGCGGGCCGCGTCGGCGGCTGGGGAACAGCGGATCGGTCGGGTCGCCGGCGTGTTCGCGCAGCCAGTCCCGCAGGACGGCAGCGGTGTGGCGCGGTCAGCGGGGTGACGCGGTCTTTGCGGCCCTTGCCGTGGCAGCGGACGTGGGGTCCGGCGCTGAGGTGCGACATCGCGCGCGGCGCAGCCGGGTCAGCTCGGAGACCCGTAGTCCGGTTTGGATGGCCAGCACAGCAGGACGTGGTCGCGTCGGCCGAGTCCAGGTGCTGCGGTCGGGGGCGGCGAGCAGCGCGTCGATCTCGGTCGGGGTCAGGAAGCGACGCTCGGCGCGTTCGCAGCGCTTGGGTGGGATGGCCAGGACCCGGCGGATGAGCGCGGCGTGTTCGGGATGGCGCAGCGCGGCGAAGCGGAACAGCGAGTGGATCGCGGCCAGCCGGGCGTTGCGGGTGCGCACGCTGTTGCCCCGCTCGTGTTCGAGGTGGGTCAGGAAGGCCGCCGACGAGCGGCGGCGTCGAGATCGGCCAGGTCGAGCTGGGACGGGGGCTTGCCGAGTCGTGGCCGGGCGAAGCGCAGCAGCAGCCGCAGCGTGTCGCGGTAGGCGGCCACGGTGTGCGGGCTGGCCTGGCGCTGCTGGATCAGCCGTTCGGTGAAGAACGCCTCCAGGGTCGGGGCGAGCGCGGTCATCGGCGGCCCCGGCCGGGGCCGGTTCGAGCCGCTCGGCGGCCAGGGCGAGCAGCTCGGGTGCGGCGTGCAGATACCAGTAGGTGGCGGCGGGATCGACGTGGCCGAGGTAGGTCGACAGCGCGGGCAGTCGGGCCTGCACGTCGGCGCCGTCCCGTACCAGGCCAGCAGCGTGGTCACCGCGAAGCTGTGGCGATTATGCGGAATTCCGCATAAGCGGCATTAGGCGGACGGCGGGGTTATGTGCCCTGCCGGGGTGTTTCGGCTGGTGGGGGCCGCGTCGGTAGTGTTCTTGTCCGCATAACCCGGTCGGTCGCCGTCACCGCGTCAGCGAGTCGAGCCAGCTGATCAGGAACGGCGGCGGGTTGGCTCGCAGCGCGGCTGGGCGCCCGCCCGTGTCGGCGAAGAATCACCTGTCTGTTCATTCCGCTACCGGATGCAGAGGTGATTCTCATGGGAGGGACAGATGTCAGGGTCGCGTCGGCCGGGTCTTGGCGGTGTTGCGCGAGGCTGGGAGGGCCGAGGGCACGGTCCGTCGCCAACAGGTCGTGCTGGACCGGTTCGCGCCTTCTTGACCGGGCGGGGCCTGGACACGGCGAGCGATGGCGTGTGCATCGACTTCATCGCGAACCAGACCGGGGTCAGGTTGGGGTCGTTGCGGGAACCGGTCACGGACAGGGCTGTCGCAGGCGGTTCGTCGGCCGGTGGTGTTGATGGCAGACATGCTGGCCGGCCGGGCGGTCGAAGTTGACCGGACGGTGATCCCGGTCAAGGACGGCTGTCCGTGGGATTCCGCCCGCTGCGGGACGACTACCTTGCCTCGTGCCGTCGACGCGGCAACGCCGAGGCGACCGTGGTCGCGAAAGACAGGGCGGCCAGCCGGTTCTTGGGCTACCTGGACGAGGTGGGCGTCGATGATCTGGCGGCGCTGGGTGTGCGGGACTTGTCGGGCTTTTTGCTGCGCCAACGTCGGCCTGCGGCGCAAGACCGTCGCGGCCATGAGGTCATGTCTGGCCGACTTCCTGGACTTCTTGGCCGCCGCGGGCCGGACACCGCAGAGTCTGGCGGATCGGCTGCCGCCGCACCGGCACGTCCGTCACGAGTCCGAGCCGCACCTGTGGACCGCGGATGAGATCCGGCGGGTGCTGGCCGTGATCGACCGTCAGTCCGCCACCGGCAAACGCGACTACGCGATGATCTTGACGACCGCCCGGCTTGGCCTGCGGATCTCCGATCTGCGTCACCTCGAGCTGGGCGACCTGGACTGGCGGGCGAAGACAATCACGATCGTCCAGCACAAGACGGGCCGGTCGCTGAGCCTGCCGCTGCTGGACGACGTCGGCTGGGCGATCATCGACTACGTCCGGGCCGGCCGCCCCGAGACGGCCTGCCCGAAGGTGTTCGTCAAGCACCGTCACCCGTTCGACACGTTCGGGGGCGCCTCGTCGGTCGCCTCCCGGCTGTCGCGGCACGCTGCCCGCGCCGGGATCACGTTCCCGCCGGGCCAGGTCTGCGGGATGCATTCCCTGCGCGGCGCGCTGGCCGTGGCCATGATCGGCAACGGCGCGTCGATGCCGGTGGTCTCGGCCGTGTTGGGACACGCCTCGAGCGACACGACCCAGGCCTACTACCTGCGGTTCGACGTCGAGCGGCTGCGCTGTTGCGCGTTGGACGTCGAAGACGTCATCGAACGGGCCGGGGCGGGTGAGCGCGATGCCTGAGACGACGCTGCCGGACCTGGTCGCCGACCTGGTCGCCATGCGCCACGCCGGCGGATACAGGTTCAAAATCCAGGAACGGGTCCTGCGCCAGTTCGCCGACCACTGCCGGCGGGAGGGCTACCCGGACGGGTCGATCACCAAAGAAGCGGTCGACGGGTTCCTCTACGGCCGTCACCTGCGGTCCTCCACGGTCAGGCGCAACGAGTTGGCACTGCGTCAACTGGCCGAGCATGCCCAAGCCTTCGGCTGGGACGCCTACACCCCGGCCGCGACAACTCGCGTCCGTGTCCGTCACCAGCCGCCGTATGTGCTCACCGACGATGAGGTGCGCCGCTTGTTCGCCGCGATCGACTCCCAGGCCATGTCCTGCTACTCGAACAAGGCGCTGGTCGACCCGGTCCTGTTCAGGGTGTTGTACGGCGCCGGGCTGAGGGTCTCCGAGGCGCTGAACCTGACCCTGCCGGACGTGGACACGCGCGCCGGGACGCTGCGGATCCGCGACTCGAAGAACGGTGAGGGCAGGACCGTCCCGATCACCGGCCGACTCACCGCGACCCTGGACGCCTACATCGCGGCCGCGCACCCGGCCCCCGAGAACAGCGACTACGTGTTCTACAGCAGGGCTGCGGGCAGGCCGATCAACCAGGCGACCGTCTACATGCGGTTCCGCGGCTACCTGGCCGACGCCGGCATCCCCCACTTCACCGGCGGCCCCCATCCGCACTCGCTGCGCCACGGCTTCGCCGTCGCCAACCTGCGACGATGGGCCGCAGATGACGCGGACCTGGCCGTGATGCTGCCCTACCTGGCCTGCTACATGGGCCACGCCGACCTTCGCGGCACCCAGTACTACCTGAGGCTGACCGCGGACGCCTACCCCGAGGTGATGGCCAAAGCCCAAATCCGGTTCGGCTACGTCATCCCCGCCCCGCCCAAGGACGAGTCGTGACCCCGCGGCCGCGCCGCCCCCGGATCTGGCCGGGCGCTGGCTGGCGAAGTTCTTCACCGATCACCTGGCCGGGGAGCGCGCAGCCTCTCCCAGGACCGTCGCCTCCTACCGGGACGCGATGAAGCTGCTGCTCACCTGGTTCAAAGACGCAGAGCGCATACCGCCCGAGAAGCTGCGCCTGGCCGACATCGACCGGCCCCGGGTCCTGCGGTTCCTGGACTGGCTGGAAACCGAGCGGTGCTGCTCGGCGGCCACCCGCAACCAGCGCCTCGCGGTGATCAAGTCGTTTTGCCGCTACACCGCCGTCGAGCAGCCCGACCACCTCGACCAGGTCACCCAAGTCCTCGCGATCCGGCAGAAGAACACCCCGGCCCCCGACCTGGGGCACTTGACCGGGGACGAGGTCAAGGCGCTGCTCGCCGAACCCGGCACGGCCAGCGCACGCGCCGTCAGGGACACCGTCCTGCTCGCCCTGGCCTACGACACCGCCGCCCGCGTCCAAGAGCTCTGCGACCTCAACGTCGCCGACATCCGCCGCGACAAACCGATGACGGTGACGATCCGCGGGAAGGGATCCAAGATCCGATACGTGCCCGTGATGGACCCAACCGCCCGGCTCGTCGCCGACTACCTGGAACACCGCGACCCGCACCCCGGCCTCGGCGCCGACGCGGACCCGCTGTTCCACGGACCGAACCACTCCAGGTTGACCCGGTCCGGGGTGGCCAAACTCCTGGCCCGCCACGTGCGAGCCGTCCGGGCCCGCGACCCCGGCTGGGCTCCCGGACTGCCGGTCACGCCCCACACCCTCCGGCGCAGCCGGGCGATGCACCTGATCCAGGCCGGCGTCAACCTGATCTACATCCGCGACCTGCTCGGCCACGCCGACGTGTCCACCACCGAGATCTACGCCCGCGCAGACGCGGAAACCAAACGCAAAGCGATCGAGAATGCCTACGAGCCACTCACCCCGGACGTCCTGCCCGACTGGACCTCGGACACCTCCCTGATCGGCTGGCTCGACTCGCTGACGCGGTGACGCCGACCGCCGGGATTATGCGGACGAAGAACACGACCGACGCGGCCCCCACCAGCCGAAACAACCCGGCAGGGCGCATAACCCCGCCGTCCACCTAATGGCGCAGATCATGCGGCCGTGGTCGCCGTGGTCGTGGCCCTGCAGGCCCGCGGCCGCCACCAGGGCACGGAAGTTGTCGTGCACGGTGCCCGCGCCGAGCCGGGCGCCGCGCACCGAGACGAACAACGCCGACGTCGCGGGCTGTGGCCGACGTTGCCCGCGCACGCCCAGGTAGCTGCGCAGCGCGTCGATCGTGGTCGGGTGCAGGAAGACCACACGCTGGTTGGCGAGCTTGGCCCGGCGCACCAGCAGCCGGCCGTCGGCGAGGTCGATGTCAGTCAGATCCAGCCCGAGGGCTTCCCCGAGGCGAAGACCGGTGACCGCCAGCAGCCCGATCAGCGTCTGGTAGGTCACCGCCCGCCACCCGGGGTTCAGGTCGGCGGCCGCCGCCATGAGGGCGGCGATATCGGCCGGGGAGTACAGATACGGCGCCACCCGGTGTCGGTGGCAGCGCAGCAGACCCGGTGGGGCAACCTCGGTGGCCGGATCGATGCTCTTGAGATGGCGGGCGAAGCCGCGCACGATCCCCAGGCGCTCACTCCACCAGCGGGATTGGCCTCCTTCGGCTGCAGGGCCCAGGCCAGCGCGTGCTCGGTGGTGACATGGTCGGTGTCGGCGGCGTCCAGGTAGGCGATGAACTCGGCGAGCAAGACCCCGTGACGGTTAGTGCGAAGCCAGGCGGCGTCGGATGGCCAGGTAGTCGGCCACCGCGGCAGGCAGGTTGGTC
>CAWIOI010000019.1:0-148616 GCA_963837575.1 uncultured Actinomycetota bacterium | reverse complement strand
TCGCGGACTACCTGCGCAATCGCCGATGACGTGCGCGCTGTGCGGGGCCCGAGCGGACCCCGCGACGGCGCTCGCGTGGGTGCACGAGCCCGGCCCGGAGCCCGGGTCGGCGCCACGCCTGCTGTGCCCCGGGTGCGCGCGCCGCCACCTGCGCGACATCGAGGCGAAGCTCGCACCCGAGTGGTGGGCGCACGACACCTAGTCTGGATGACATGGACACCTGGGCCCCCGCCGACGTTCCCGTGCTCGAGGGGAGCGGGCCACCGCTGCGCCTGCACGACACCGCGACGGCGCGGGTCCGGCCGACCACCCCCGGCCCGACGGCCACCATGTACGTCTGCGGGATCACCCCCTACGACGCCACCCACCTCGGCCACGCCGCCACGTACCTGGCGTTCGACCTGGTCCACCGGCTGTGGCGGGACCTCGGGCACGACGTGCACTACGTCCAGAACGTCACCGACATCGACGACCCCCTGCTGGAGCGGGCCGCCCGCGACCACGACGACTGGGTGGTGCTGGGCATGCGGGAGACGGCGCTCTTCCGCGAGGACATGGAGGCGCTGCGGGTGTTGCCGCCGCGGCAGTACGTCGGCGCGGTCGAGGCGATGGGGGAGATCGCCGAACTGGTGGGCAAGCTGCTCGCGCAGGGCGCGGCCTACCGCGTCGACGACCCCGACTACCCCGATGTGTACTTCGACGCCGCCGCGACGGGCCGGTTCGGCTACGAGTCCAACTATGACGAGGCCACGATGCTCGCCCACGCCCGCGATCGGGGCGGCGACCCGGACCGGCCCGGCAAGCGCTCTCCTCTCGACCCGCTGCTGTGGCGCATGGCGCGCGACGGCGAGCCGTCGTGGGAGTCGGACCTGGGGGCGGGCAGGCCGGGATGGCACGTCGAGTGCGCCGCGATCGCGCTGAACCGGCTGGGCACGCAGATCGACCTCAACGGCGGCGGCTCCGACCTGATCTTCCCGCACCACGAGTGCGGTGCCGCGCACGCCGAGGCGTTCACCGGCGTGCATCCCTTCGCCCGCCACTACACCCACACCGGCATGATCGGCCTGGATGGCGCGAAGATGTCCAAGTCGCGGGGCAACCTGGTGTTCGTCTCGAAGCTGCGGGCGCAGGGCGTCGACCCCAACGCGGTCCGCCTCGCGCTGCTCGCCGGGCACTACCGCGGCGACCGCGAGTGGACCGCCGACCTGCTCGCCGTGGCGCAGGAGCGGCTCGCCCGGTGGCGCGACGCGGTGACGCTGCCGACGGGGCCGCCCGCGGCCGATCTCGTGCTGCGCCTGCGCACCCACCTCGCCGACGACCTCGACACGCCCGGCGCGCTCGCGGCCGTCGACGCGTGGGCAAGGGACGCCTCGGCGCGGCGTGGCGCCGATCCGGACGCGCCCCTGCTCGTCCGGTCGGCGGTCGACGCGCTGCTGGGGGTGGCACTCTGACGTGATCTCCGTCGACCTGGCCCGGCGGCTGCGCGACGCCGGGCTGCACTGGAAGCCCGCGCCGGGTGATCGGTTCGTCATCACCGACCGCGACATGGACGCCGAGGTGTTCGTGGTCAGTCAGCTCACGATCGATGTCCGGGAGACCCCGACGGGACCGATGTTCCAGTTCAACGGCACCACCGAGTGGGCGCTCGACAGCGTGGAGCAGGCCGCCGTCGTGTGGCTGCCGCACGAGGCGCAACTGCGCGCCGCGCTCGGGCCCGCCTTCCGCCGCCTGGAGCCGATCGGCGACGGCTGGGCCGTCACGGTCGAACAGGATGGGCGGGCGGCCCGCCACCTCGACATCGACGCGGAGTGCGCCTACGCCCGCGCTGTGCTCGCAGGCCTGAGTTGACCCCCGCGGCGGATCTTGTGCGGTTGCGGTCGTCATGGCGCGCAGAACGTCACAAGATTCGCCGGATGTCACGAGCGGGGGAGCGCTACCGGGATCACCGTTGCCAACAGCACCGCCGCGAGCAGGAACGCCCCCGCGACCGTGACGTCGTAGAGGGGCGTGAACACGACCGGCGCCAGCGAGCCGCCGCCGAACCGGATGGCCTGCACGAGCGACATCGACCCGCCCCGGTTCACCGGCGACGAGCGCAGCACCAGCAGGCTCACCCCGACGAGCACGAGCTGGGTGGCGATCCCCCCGAGCGCCCACGCGGCCGCGACCACCCCGACCGTCGGGCCGAGGCCGACCCCGACCAGCACGACGATCCCCGCGGCGGCGCCGAGCAGCACGCTGCGCTGGGGGCCGATGCGGTCGGCCGCCGCCCCGACGAGGCGCGCCGTGGCGAGGCCCGCCACCCCCAGCCCGGTGAGCACGAGGCCGCGCCCGCCTGCGGAGAGCCCGAAGGTGTCCTCCAGGCGCAGCGCCACCAGGAAGCTCAGCCCGGAGACGCAGCCCCACCCGACGGCCGCGACCACGCCGACGCGCAGCACGTCGCGCCGCCACGCCGTCCGCAGGCCGGGTGGCCGGTCGGGCCGCTCGTGGGCCCCCGGGATGCCGACGAGCGCCAGCAACGCGCTCACCACCGCCGACACCGCGAACGCCCAGCGCCAGTCGATCTCGGCCGCGGCACCGCCGATGAGCGGCGCGAAGGTCTGGCCCGCCGCCTGCAGCGAGCCGAACCAGCCCAACGCCCGCCCCAGCCGCTCGGGCGGCACGGAGCTCGCGAGCGCCGCGAACAGCAACGGGGTCGTGAAGGCGTTCGCGACGCCTTGCAGCGCCCGTGCCCCGAGGAACAGCGTGAGCGTCGGCGCCAGCGCGCACAGCAGCGACGCCGCCGTGTACACGACGTAGGCGACGCGGACCGTCCGCTGACGGCCCCATCGCTCGCCCAGCGTGCCCGACACCACCTGCAGCGCCGCGAACGGCAGCAGGTAGGCCGTGACCGACACCGCGACGTCGGCCGCTCCGACCCCGTACGACGCGCCGAGCTCGGGCAGCATCGCCACGGTGACGCCCCCGCCGAACGGCCCGATGAACGCGCCCGCGTAGAGCCCGGCGACGGCGAGGCGGCGCAGCGCGGGCCGCGTCAGTGGCCTGCGCCCCCGGCGCCGCGGCGGCGCAGGTAGCGCTCGAAATCAGCGGCGATCGTGTCGCCGTCGGCCTCCGGGGCGCCTTCTGACTCCTCGGCCTGCTCCTCCAGCTGCCGCACGTACTCGCGCACCTCGTCGTCGGCCTCGGCCATCTCCGAGACCGTGCGCTCCCACTCCTCGGCCTGCTCGGGCAGCGCGCCGAGCGGCACCTCGACGTCGAGCACCTCCTCGACCCGGTGCAGCAGCGCCACGGCCGCCTTCGGCACCCGGGCCTGGGACACGTAGTGCGGCACCGACGCCCAGAACGAGAACGCGGGGATCCCCGCCTCGACGCACGCCTGCTGGAACACCCCGACGATCCCGGTGGGGCCCTGGTAGGTGGACGGTTCCACGTCCATCGAGGCCGCCGACGCCTTGTCGTAGGACGTGCCGCTCACCGGGGTCGGCCGGGTGTGCGGGGTATCGGTGAGCAGCGCGCCGAGCGTGATGACCTTGGTCACACCGAGCCGCTCGGCGTGGTCGAGCAGCTCGCTGCAGAAGGCGCGCCACCGCAGGTTGGGCTCGATGCCGTTGACGAGCACGACGTGTCGCTCGGTGCCCGGAAGGGCCGCCCAGGACAACCGGGTGGTCTGCCACTCGATGCGGCGGGTGACGCCGTCGGCGAGCCGCACGTGCGGTCGCGTGACCTGGAAGTCGTAATAATCCTCGGGATCGATCGCGGCCAGCGGCTCGGCGTCCCACATCAGCTCCAGGTGCTCCAGCGCGGTGCTGGCGGCTTCCCCGGCGTCGTTCCAGCCCTCGAACGCCGCGATCATCACCGGCTCGACGAGGCGGGGGTGGGTGGTCTCCGCTTCGGCTTCCGGGTCGCGTTCGGTCATCGGTCAAGCGTACGGCCGTGAGGGCAACTGTGACGGATCGCCACCCCACAACGACTACCGTGGGGGATCAAGCCGTCGCCGAGGAGGACACCGTGCAGCCGCACACCGTCGAAGCCGTCAGAAGCCCGTTCCTGGACACCTTCTCCGAACGGATCGTCGTCGCCGATGGCGCGATGGGCACGATGTTGCAAGCCGCCGACCTGGTGCTCGACGACTTCGCGGGCCTCGAAGGATGCAACGAGATCCTCAACGACACCCGCCCGGACGTGGTCCGCGCGATCCACCGCGCCTACTTCGAGGCGGGCGCGGACGCGGTCGAGACCAACACGTTCGGCGCGAACCTGCCCAACCTCGCCGAGTACGGCATCCCCGAGCGGATCCGCGAGCTCGCCGAGAAGGCGACGGTGCTGGCGCGCGAGGTGGCCGACGAGATCGCGACCCCGGAGCAGCCGCGGTTCGTGCTCGGCTCCGTCGGGCCCGGCACGAAGCTGCCCACGCTGGGCCACGAGACGTTCGCCCGCCTCCGCGACGCCTACGCCGAGTGCGGCCGCGGCCTCGTCGCGGGCGGGGCCGACGCGATCGTCGTCGAGACCTGCCAGGACCTGCTGCAGGCGAAGGCGGCCATCCTGGGCGTGCGCCGGGCGATGGCCGCCGAGGGCCGCCGGGTGCCGATCGTGGCGCAGGTCGCGGTCGAGACCACCGGCACGATGCTGCTCGGGTCGGAGATCGGTGCCGCGCTCACCGCGTTGGAGGCGCTGGGCGTCGACCTCATCGGCCTGAACTGCTCCACCGGGCCCGCCGAGATGAGCGAGCACCTGCGCACCCTGTCCAAGCACGCGCGGATCCCGCTGTCGGTGATGCCGAACGCGGGGCTGCCCGAGCTCGGCCCGAACGGCGCGGTCTACCCGCTCACGCCCGACGAGCTCGCCGCGGCGCTCACCGCGTTCGTCAACGAGTACGGCACCGTCCTCGTCGGCGGCTGCTGCGGCACCACGCCCGAGCACATCGCGACGCTGGTCGAGGCGATGCGCGACCTCGATCGGCCCGCCCGCCACCCGCGCCCGGAGCCGGGGGTCAGCTCGCTGTACGCCCCGGTGCCGTTCCGCCAGGACACGTCCGTGCTCATGGTCGGCGAACGGACCAACGCGAACGGGTCGAAGAAGTTCCGCGAGGCCATGCTGGCCGAGGACTGGGAGGCCTGCGTCGGCATCGCGCGCGAGCAGACCCGCGAGGGCGCGCACCTGATCGACCTGTGCATCGACTACGTGGGCCGCGACGGCGTCGCGGACATGGCCGAGCTGGCCGGGCGTCTCGCGACGGCCTCGACGCTGCCGGTGATGCTGGACTCCACCGAGCCCGAGGTGCTGCGCGCGGGCCTGGAGCGCCTCGGCGGCCGTTCGATCATCAACTCGGTGAACTTCGAGGACGGCGACGGGCCCGGCTCGCGCTACCAGCGCGCCATGGAGCTGGTCGACGAGCACGGTGCCGCCGTCGTCGCGCTCTGCATCGACGAGGAGGGCCAGGCCCGCACCGCGGAGTGGAAGGTCCGGGTGGCCGAGCGGCTCATCGACGACCTCACGAACAACCACGGCATGCGCGAGTCCGACATCGTCGTCGACACGCTCACCTTCCCCATCACGACGGGGCAGGAGGAGGTGCGCCGCGACGCGCTGGAGACCATCGAGGCGATCCGCGAGCTCAAGCGCCGCCACCCCGACGTGCAGACCACGCTCGGCGTCTCCAACGTCTCGTTCGGCCTCAACGCCGCCGCGCGGCAGGTGCTGAACTCGGTGTTCCTGCACGAATGCGTGAACGCGGGCCTGGACACCGCGATCGTGTCGGCGGCGAAGATCCTGCCGATGGCCAAGATCCCCGACGAGCAGCGCTCGGTGGCGCTCGACCTGGTCTACGACCGCCGCCGCGAGGGTTACGACCCGCTCAACCGGTTCATGGAGCTGTTCGAGGGCGTCTCGGCGTCGTCGGCGAAGGCGGGGCGGGCCGAGGAGCTGGCCGCGCTGCCGCTGTTCGAGCGCCTGGAACGCCGGATCGTCGACGGCGAGCGCCAGGGCCTGGCGGCCGACCTGGACGCGGCGCTGGAGTCCCGGCCCGCCCTGGAGATCATCAACGACACGCTGCTGGCGGGCATGAAGACCGTCGGCGAGCTCTTCGGCTCCGGCCAGATGCAGCTCCCGTTCGTGCTGGCGTCGGCCGAGGTGATGAAGGCGGCCGTGGCCCACCTGGAGCCGCACATGGAGCGGTCCGACGGGGAGGGCAAGGGCACGATCGTGCTCGCCACGGTCAAGGGCGACGTGCACGACATCGGCAAGAACCTCGTGGACATCATCCTGACCAACAACGGCTACACCGTGGTCAACCTGGGCATCAAGCAGCCGATCTCGACGATCCTGACGGCCGCGACCGAGCACCGCGCGGACGCGATCGGCATGTCGGGGCTGCTGGTGAAGTCCACGGTGATCATGAAGGAGAACCTGCAGGAGATGAACGCGCGTGGGGTGACCGAGCTCCCCGTGCTGCTCGGTGGGGCCGCGCTCACCCGCTCCTACGTCGAGAACGACCTCTCGGAGATCTACGAGGGCCGCGTCTCCTACGCGCGCGACGCGTTCGAGGGCCTGCGGCTGATGGACGCCACCATGGCCCGGCGTCGCGGCGGCGCGCTCGCCGTCGACCCCGCCGAGGAGGCCGCGCGCGCGGAGCGCAAGACCCGCCACGAGCGCAGTCGGCGGATCGCGGCCAAGCGGAAGGCCGCCGAAGCCGAGGTGGCCGGGCCGATGCCCGCGCGGTCGGACGTCGCGACCGACAACCCGATCCCGGTGCCGCCGTTCTGGGGCACCCGGGTGGTCAAGGGCGTCGCGGTCGCCGACTACGCGGGGATGGTCGACGAGCGCGCCCTGTTCTTGGGCCAGTGGGGCCTGCGCGGGGCACGCGGCGGGTCCGGCCCGTCCTACGAGGAGCTGGTGGAGACCGAGGGCCGCCCCCGGCTGCGCTACTGGCTGGAGCGGCTGTCCACGGAGGGGGTGCTGGCGCACGCCGCCGTCGTCTACGGCTACTTCCCGGCCGTCGCAGAGGGCGACGAGCTGGTGGTCCTGGACGAGCCCAAGCCCGACGCGCTCGAGCGCTACCGGCTCGCATTCCCGCGCCAGCGGCGCGACCGGCACCTGTGCCTCGCCGACTTCTGGCGCCCGCGCGAGCTGGCCGTGGCCCACGGCGAGGTGGACGTGCTGCCGCTGCACCTGGTGACGATGGGCCAGCCGATCGCCGACTACGCGAACGAGCTCTTCGCCAAGGACGCCTACCGCGACTACCTGGAGGTGCACGGCCTCGGCGTGCAGCTCACCGAGGCGCTCGCGGAGCTCTGGCACCGACGGATCCGGGAGGAGCTGCGGTTCGCCGAAGGCGCGGCGGTGGCGGCCGAGGACCCCCACGACGTCCGCGCGTTCTTCGACCTGGGCTACCGCGGCGCGCGCTACTCGCTCGGCTACGGCGCCTGTCCCAACCTCGACGACCGGGTGAAGATCGTCGATCTGCTGCGGCCGGACCGCATCGGCGTGACCCTGTCCGAAGAGCTGCAGCTGCATCCGGAGCAGTCCACCGACGCGATGGTCGCCCACCACCCGGAGGCGAAGTACTTCAATGCCGGATAGTTGGTCGGGTCCCGATGCCGTCCTGTGGGACATGGACGGCACGCTCGTCGACTCCGAGAAGCTCTGGACCGTCTCGCTGCACGACACCGCCCGGTGGCTCGGCGGCAGCCTGTCGCAGACGGCCCGGGACGCGATGGTCGGCGCCGACCTGGACCGCACGCTCGTGCTCCTCTTCGACGACCTCGACCTGCAGCGCGACGCCGCGCGGATGGCGGCCGCGGGACGCTTCCTGTCCGACCGGACCGCCGAGCTGTTCACCGACGGTCTGCCCTGGCGGCCGGGCGCGCAGGAGGCGCTGCGGTTGGTCGACGACCTCGGCTGGCCGACGGCACTGGTGACCAACACCGCGCGGGCGCTCACCGAAGCCGCCCTGGAGAGCATCGGGCGCGAGCACTTCACGGTGAGCGTGTGCGCCGACGAGGTGGCCCGCGGCAAGCCCGACCCCGATCCGTACCTGCGCGCGGCGGAGCTCCTCGGGCTGGCGGCGGGGCGCTGCCTCGCCGTCGAGGATTCGCCGAACGGAGCGTTGGCGGCGCAGCGGGCGGGCGCCCCCGTGCTCGCCGTGCCCTGCGACGTGGCGGTGCCCGCCGGACCGGGGCGGGCCGTACGGACGTCACTCGTCGGCCTGACGCTCGACGACCTGCGGTCCTGTTACGCAGAGGCACGAGGTGAGCGCGCGGCGTAAGACCGCTGGACGTGCCAGGTGATCCGCTCGGCTCGCAACGGGACTACCGTCGGTATGGCCTCTTCCTCTCGGCGCAGGATCGGCGCCGGGTGCAGCAGGCGACCGGACGCGCGCGGTCGTGATCGGGTGCGACGCATCAAACTGAGAGCTGTGAGGGGAGACGAGCGGTGAAGACCTTCGACGAGCTGTTCGCCGAGCTGAGCGAGAAGGCCGCCACGCGCCCGGCAGGCTCGGCCACGGTCGCCGCGCTCGACGCGGGCGTCCACGCGCAGGGCAAGAAGGTCCTGGAGGAGGCGGGCGAGGTGTGGCTCGCCGCCGAGCACGAGGCCGACGACGCGCTGGCGGAGGAGATCTCGCAGCTGCTGTACCGGCTGCAGGTGCTCATGCTGGGCCGCGGTCTCGGGCTCGAGGACGTGTACAAGTTCCTGTAGGAAGTCGCAGTACGAGCGAGGAGGGCGCATGCTCCGCATCGCCTTGCCCAACAAGGGCACACTGGCCGAACCCGCCGCCACGATGATGCGCGAGGCAGGTTACCGCCAGCGCAATGACGCGCGGGACCTCTCGATGCTCGACGAGGAGAACGACATCGAGTTCTTCTACCTGCGGCCGAAGGACATCGCCACCTACGTCGGCTCGGGCGACCTGCAGCTGGGCATCACCGGCGCCGACCTGATGGACGAGTCGGGCAGCCAGGTCAGGCGGGTCATCGCGCTGGGCTTCGGCCAGTCCAAGTTCCGCTTCGCCGCCCCGGACAAGGGCATCGACGGGCGCGAGTGGAAGCTGGAGGACCTGGAGGGGAAGAAGATCGCCACCTCCTACCCCCGGCTGGTGCGGGCCCACCTCGCCCGCAGCCGGGTCCGCGCCGACATCATCAAGCTCGACGGCGCCGTCGAGATCTCGGTGCAGCTCAACCTGGCCGACGCGATCGCCGACGTCGTCTCGTCCGGCCGCACGCTGCGCCAGCACAACCTCGTCGCGTTCGGCGACCCCATCGCGGAGTCGGAGGCCACGCTGATCGAGCGCGAGCCGCGGCCCGACCGCGAGGAGACCGTCGAGACCAAGGCCGAGAAGGCGATCTTCACCGAGCGGCTGCGCGGCGTCGTCTACGCCCGCCAGTTCCTGATGGTCGACTACGACTGCCCGGAGCACGCGCTGGAGGCGGCCAAGGCCGTCGCGCCCGGCATGCAGGCGCCCACCGTGTCGAAGCTGCAGGACGAGGGCTGGTACGGCGTCCGCACCATGGTGCTCAAGCGCGAGGCCAACCGGATCATGGACGAGCTGGCGTCGGTCGGCGCACGGGCCATCCTGACCTCGGAGATCCGGTCCTGCCGGGCGGTCGACGGACGGCGGTAGACGCCTCAACGCCTGCGCACCGTGAGGCACTGCGCGGAACGGCCCACGTGGCCGTGCTCGTCGAACAGCAGGCCCGTCACGGTGCCCAGGCCGGAGGGACCGACGATCGTCTGCGCGTCCACGGCCATCCACGCGCCCGCCGGCGGCCGGTGCAGGTGGATGCGTGAGCTCGGTGTTGACGAAGAGCCACTCGCGGATGTCGAGTGGCGCAGCGGCGCCGTTGCCCGAGTCGGCCACCAGCATCAGCCGCTGCAGGGACGACGGCTCTTCGTCGGCGACGAGCGGCACCCGCTGACGCGCCCAGACCGTGCCGGGCCCGGGGTCGCCCAGCCAGCCGCGCAGCCAGCGCCACTCCAAGGCGTCGATGAAGCCGGGCAGCCACCCCGGCGGGCGCTCGGTGCGCAGCGCGCGCGTCGGCGGGCGGCGGGAGCGGGGCCGGGGCCCCGTCGCTGGGCCCGGTCGCGACGGTCGCCGTGTCCCCGACGGCGAGCCGCCACGCGCGCGCTCGAAGGACCACGCGGCCGCCTGCGATCAGTCTCGGCGGCCAGCAGCGTGACGGAGCGGCCCGGCCGTTCGACGTGCGCGCGCACGGTGACCTCGCCCGCGGGGATCGGCCCGAGCACGTCGACGGTGACCCGCGCCGATCTGGGTGTCGGGCTGCGGCGCGCACCGCTCCAGGGCGCGCACCAGCAGCGCGGTGGGCGGCCCGGCGTGCTGGGCGTCGGCGAACCAGGGGCCGGTGGTGGCCGCCGTGGCGTGGAAGCGCTCGCCGTCGGGGCCGTCGAGCGGTAGGTAGAACGGTTCGGGCACGCCCTTGATCATGCCGCCCGGTTGTTGCTCGCCGCTCTCCTCGGTTCACCCGGCGCGGTCGGCGGGCGTCTCCTCCGCCGGGTCGCCCGGCCAGCCGGGGTAGGCGGGCGGACTGCCGCCCCACGCCGGGCACACCGGCCGGTGGCTGCACCACTCGCAGAATCGGCCGGGGTTGGGCCGGAAGTCGCCGTCGGCGCCGGCGGCGAGGATCGCGGCCCAGATCGCTTCCAGGGTGCCCGCGAACCGGTGCAGCTGCGCCTCGTCGGGCTCGTAGGTGAGCGACTCGCCGTCGGTGAGGTAGAGCAGGCGCAGCTGGGCGGGCACCACGCCGCGCAGGTACAGCAGCACCAGCGCGTAGAACTTCATCTGGAACAGCGCCCGGGCCTCGGCGACCGGGCGGGGCGCCGCGCCGGTCTTGTAGTCCACGATCCGGACCTGCCCGCCGGGGGCGACGTCGAGGCGGTCGACGTAGCCGCGCAGCAGCAGCCCCGACGGCAGCTCGGTCTCGACCAGCAGCTCCCGCGCCATGGGCTCCAGCCTGCGCGGATCCTCCAGCTCGGAAGTACGTGTCGAGCAGCGGCTCCGCCGACGCCAGCCACTCGGCGAGCTCCGGATCGTCCGGGCCCGCGAAGAGCGCGTCGAGCAGCTCCGGCGCCTCGCGGCACAGCGCGCGCCCACTCCGGTGCGACCAGTGCGCGGGCGGCCGCGGGACGCCGCTCTTCGGCGGGCAGGTCGTAGAGCCGCTCCAGAACGGCGTGCACGAGGGTGCCGCGCACCTGGGCGCGGGAGGGCAGCTCGGGCAGGCGGTCGATGGCGCGGAACCGGTAGAGCAGGGGGCACTGCTTGAAGTCGGCCGCGCGGGACGGGGAGAGCGCAGGCGCGCCGCGGGCGCCTCCGGTGGCCTCGGCGGCCTCCGGCGGGGCGCGGCCAGGCGCGCCGGGCGCTGTCCGTCATGGTCGCGAGGGTAGGCGAGCCCACCGACAGTCCCGCCGCGAGCGTGCCACCGTCGCCGCACCGGGGAAGCAGTTCGCCGAATCGGGCCACCGCGGGTCGCTCGGGCCCGCTACCCTCCCGCCATGCCCGCACCCGACCTCGAGACGCTCGCGGCTCGCGTCGACGGGCCACGACGAGTCGCTGCGGGCGATCAGCGACACGCTCGGTCGACCTCACCGAGGACGTCCGGAGTCTCTCCAGGCGCATGGACGACCTCACAGCGCCGGGTCGACGGCCTTCAACAGACCGTCGACCAGCACTCGGCCGTCCTGGATCAGCACACGGCCGTCCTGGATCAGCACACGGCCATCCTGGATCAGCACACCGCGATCACTCTGGACCGGCACACCGGCTGCTCAGCGAGATCCTGCGCATCGTGCGCGCCATCCGCGCCCGAGGGCCCGCTGTCCGCCGTCGGCGAGGGCGACCCGCCGTCACCGCGCGGTGACCGTTAACGTCCTCGCCGTGTCCGACGTCCCGACCCGCCGCGCAGCGGGCCGTTCCGCGCGGGTGACCGCGTCCAGCTCACCGACCCCAAGGGCCGCCACTACACCGTCACCCTGGAGGCGGGCGCCGAGTACCACACCCACCGCGGCGGCCTGCGCCACGACGACCTCATCGGCCAGCCGGAGGGCAGCCTCGTCGTCTCGCCGACCGGCACGCCCTACCTCGCGCTGCGGCCCCGCCTCGCCGACTACGTGCTCTCGATGCCCCGCGGCGCCCAGGTCATCTACCCCAAGGACGCCGCGCAGATCCTCATGTGGGGCGACGTCTTCCCCGGCGCCCGGGTGCTGGAGGCGGGCGCCGGATCGGGCGCGCTCACCTGCTCGCTGCTGCGGGCCGTCGGGCCGGAGGGCAGCGTGCTCTCCTACGAGGTCCGCGCCGACCACGCCGAGCACGCGGTGAAGCAACGTCGAGCGGCTTCCTCGGCGACATGCCCACCCAACTGGACCTTGCGCGTCGCCGACTTCACACCCACGACGGCGTCGCGGAGCCCGTCGATCGGGTGGTGCTGGACATGCTGGCGCCGTGGGAGCACCTCGACATCGTGGCGAAGTCGCTCGTGCCCGGCGGCGTGCTCGTCGGCTACGTGGCCACCACCACGCAGCTCTCCCGGCTCGTGGAGGACCTGCGCGAACAGCGCAGTGCTGGACCGAACCGCAGGCGTGGGAATGCCTGATGCGGCCGTGGCACGTCGTCGGGCTCGCGGTCCGTCCCGACCACCGCATGCAGGGTCACACGGCGTTCCTGGTGACGGCGCGGCGGCTCGCCGACGGTGTGGTCGCCGCCCCGTCCGCAGCGCCGACCCGACCAGTCGGTGACGCCATCCGGCACCACGCGCGCGACTCGCCTGTCACGGAACGGCGAACCGCGGCACCGTCAAGGTGCCGTCCGGATGAGCGACGCTCGCGCATCGAGCAACGCCACTGAGTGGTGGATCACCGGTTCGCCGCACCGCGGTACCGCGCGTTCGGCCAGGTACCGTATGGAAACGGAACACGGAGGGAGGATGCCGTGAACCCATACGACGGTCCCGGCAGAGCGTGATTCGGGTGGCCACGGCGGGCTCGATCCCGGCGGAGGCCGCCGCGCAGATCCGCTTCCTCGAAGAAGAGGTCGCCCTGCTCCGCCGCAAGCTCACCGAGTCGCCACGCCATGCCCGCGTGCTCGAGCAGCGGCTGGCCGAGTCCGCGAGCCGGCTCGCCCAGCTCTCGGCCCGCAACGAGAAGCTGACCGAGACGCTCAAGGAGGCGCGCGGCCAGCTCGTCGCCCTCCGCGAGGAGGTCGACCGGCTCGCGCAGCCGCCGAGCGGCTACGGCGTCTTCCTCGCGCGGTTCCCCGACGAGACGGTCGACGTGTTCACCTCGGGTCGCCGCATGCGCGTCGCGGTCTCGCCCGCGGTCGACACGGCGACGCTCACGCAGCGGCCAGACCGTGCGGCTCAACGAGGCGCTCACCGTGGTCGAGGCGCTGCGACTTCGAGCGCATCGGCGAGGTCTGCGCGCCTGCGCGAGGTGCTGGCCGAGCCCACCGCCGACGGTCTCGCCGGCCGCGCGCTGGTGGTCGGGCACGCCGACGAGGAGCGCGTGGTGTGGCTCGCCGCGCCGCTGTTCGACGACCGACGACCCCGACCTCGTCCACTCAAGCCGGGCGACTCGCTGCTCGTCGACACCAAGGCCGGCTACGCCTACGAGCGCGTGCCCAAGGCCGAGGTCGAGGACCTCGTGCTGGAGGAGGTGCCCGACGTCGACTACTCCGACATCGGCGGCCTGTTCCGGCAGATCGAGCAGATCCGCGACGCCGTCGAGCTGCCGTTCCTGCACGCCGAGCTGTTCCGCGAGTACGAGCTGCGCCCGCCGAAGGGCGTGCTGCTCTACGGCCCGCCCGGCTGCGGCAAGACGCTCATCGCCAAGGCGGTGGCCAACTCGCTGGCCAAGAAGGTCGCCGCGGTGCGCGGCGACGACCCGAACGAGGGCCGCGCGTTCTTCCTCAACATCAAGGGCCCCGAGCTGCTCAACAAGTTCGTCGGCGAGACCGAGCGGCACATCCGGCTGATCTTCCAGCGGGCCCGGGAGAAGGCCAGCGCGGGCACCCCGGTGATCGTGTTCTTCGACGAGATGGACTCGATCTTCCGCACCCGCGGGTCCGGCGTGTCGTCCGACGTCGAGACCACGATCGTGCCCCAGCTGCTCGCCGAGATCGACGGCGTCGAGGGCCTGGAGAACGTCATCGTCATCGGCGCCTCCAACCGCGAGGACATGATCGACCCGGCGATCCTGCGGCCGGGCCGGCTCGACGTGAAGATCAAGATCGAGCGGCCGGACGCCGAGGCGGCCCAGGACATCTTCTCCAAGTACCTCACCGACACCCTCCCGATCCACGAGGACGACATCGCGGAGTTCGGCGGCAACCGCAAGGCGTGCATCGACGCGATGATCCAGCGGATCGTCGAGCGGATGTACGACGAGACGGAGGAGAACCGGTTCCTGGAGGTCACCTACGCCAACGGCGACAAGGAGACGCTCTACTTCAAGGACTTCAACTCCGGCGCGATGATCCAGAACATCGTCGACCGGTCGAAGAAGGCGGCGATCAAGTCGGTGCTCGAGACCGGCCAGCCCGGCCTGCGCGTGCAGCACCTGCTCGACGCGATCGTCGACGAGTTCGCCGAGAACGAGGACCTGCCCAACACCACCAACCCGGACGACTGGGCGCGGATCTCCGGCAAGAAGGGCGAGCGGATCGTCTACATCCGCACGCTCGTCACCGGGAAGAACGCCGAGGCCGGGCGGGCGATCGACACGGCGAGCAACACCGGCCAGTACCTGTAGGCACGCGTGGCCGAACGGCGCCGCGGACCTCCGGTCCGCGGCGCCGTTCGTCGTCTGCACGTCGAACCCGGCCGAGGTTGCGTCGGACCGGCGTGGACCTCGACACAGCCGCAGCGGGGAACCGCGTCCGTGAGCCGCCGGAGTTCTACCGGTTGTAGTGCGAGAGGGGAAGGAACTGGGCTTCACGATGACGTCGTCGCCGTTGCCGGCATTCTGCTGATCTTCGCGTTGGCTGTTGTGGTCGGCGTGGTCGACGCGCGGACCGCGCCCGCGCTGGCGGCAGGTCGCAGCGGAGCGGCGCCGCGCGTGGGAGGCCGTCCACCGTGCGCGACGACTACCCGACGGGCCCCAGCCGCTGTCCGGCAGGCGCTGAGCCGCCGCGGCGGTGTCCGATCCGTTCACGACCGTGCCCCACCGCCGTGCCTAGCCTCACCGACCATGAGCATTCAGGCGCGCTTGGACGCGATCGGGATCGTGGTGGCGGACATGGCGAAGGCGCTGGCCTTCTACCGGCAGCTGGGCTTGGACGCTGCCGGCCGTCGGCCGACGGCGAGGAGCACGTCGAGGTCGGCGCTGCCCGGTGGGCTGCGGCTGCTGTTCGACACCGAGGACGTGATCCGTTCCTTCCACCCGGGCTGGACGCCGACGCGCGGCGGGCGGACCGGCCTCGCATTCGCGCTGCCCGATGCGGGCGGGGTGGATGCGCTGCACGCCGAGCTGGTGGCGGCCGGGCACCCGAGCGAGCTGGCACCGTTCGACGCCGTGCTGGGGCCAGCGCTACGCCGTGGTGCTCGACCCCGACGGCAACGGCGTGGACCTGTTCGCCCCGCTCGCCAGCTGACGCGGGCGACGCCCCGGCCAGCGCCCGGATCTCCCGGGACAGGTGCGGCTGGTCGGCGTAGCCCGCCGCGGCCGCGACCTCGGCGGGCGCCACGCCCGCGTGGAGCAGGGCGGCGGCCCGGCGGAACCGCAGTACCCGCCGCAACACCGCCGGGCCGTAGCCGAACGCCGTGAGGCAGCGGCGGTGCACCGAGCGCGGGGTGCACCCGAGCGTGTCGGCGAGCGCGGCGACCGGCACGGCCCCGGGACGAGGGCCCAGTTGGACCGGACGTCCCGCGGTCGCCTCGCCCGCCGGGGCGAGCGCGCGGCGCAGCGCGGCCACCGAGCGGTCCGGCGGCGCTCCCGGAAGCCGGACGGCGAGCGCGGCGAGGACGGAGACGGGCTCCTCGCCCGCCTCCAGCCGCGCCTGCGCCTCGCGGCCCGGCCGGGGCAGCAGCTCGGCGAGCGGGACACGCCGGTTGTGCAGCGGCGCGGCGGGCACGTCCAGCAAGGACGGCAACGCACCCGGCAGGAAACGCAGGCCCGCCACCGTGACCCCGTGCGTGCGCCGACCGTGCTGGGCCACGGAGTCGGGCCCCGCCACGAGCAGCTGGGCACCCGTCCACACCAGATCCATGCAGCCGTCGGGCAGCACCTCGTGCGCGGCGTCGGCGGCCGCCGAATCGACCCAGCGCGCACTCCACGAGCCCGACCAGCGCGGGCGGGGCGCGCAGCTCGCGGTAGGTCATGGACCCGACGGTAACGCCTGATCCCGACAGAATCCCGTCGAGCGCAGGCCGTCGCGGCCCGGGCGCCGTGTGCCGAAAACGGAACAGCCCCCGGGAATGCCGGGGGCCGGTTCACCGTGTGCCGGGTGTCACGAGGCGCGCAGAACGGCCTCGATCTCCAAGGTGATCGTGACCTTGTCGCCGACGACCACGCCGCCGCCGTCGAGCGGCATCGCGATGTCGACGCCGAAGTCGTTGCGGTTGATCGTGGTGGTGGCGGAGAAGCCCGCGCGGGTGCCGCCGAAGGCGTCCGGTCCGAAGCCCTCGACCTCGAGCGACAACGTCACGGGCCGGGTGACGCCCTTGATCGTGAGCTCGCCGTCGAGGAACAGGTCGCCGTCGTCGGCGCGGACGCCGGTGGAGGCGAAGGTCCAGGTCGGGTGGTTGCCGACGTCGAAGAAGTCGGCCGAGCGGATGTGGTTGTCGCGCTGCTCGTTGTTGGTGTCGATGGACGTGGCGTCGATCGTCGCCGTGACGCTCGAACCGGTGATGTCCTCGCCGGTCGCGATCTGTCCGCTGAACGAGCCGAAACGACCGCGTACCTTGCTCACCATCATGTGCCGAACGCTGAAGGAGACGTCGGAGTGCACCGGGTCGATGTCCCAGGTACCGGCGATGTAACTCGGGATGAGGGTCGCGGCGGTCATTGGAAGCCTCCAAGTTAGTTGAACTCTCAGGTGTTGAGAGTGACAGTAGTATCAACGTGTTGAGAGTTCAACTATTTCGTGGGGATGGTGACGTGGAAGACACCCGGTGGCTCGACGACGAGGAGCAGCGGACGTGGCGCAGCTTCCTCGCGGCGAACCGCTTTCTCTTCGAGCGCATCGAGCGGCAGCTGCAGCAGGACGCCGGGCTGCCGCACGCCTACTTCGAGATCCTGGTCCGCCTGTCCGAGGCCCCCGACCGCACGCTGCGGATGAGCGAGCTGGCCACGAGCTCGATGTCCTCGCGCAGCAGGCTCAGCCACGCCGTCGCGCGCATGGAGGAGGCGGGCTGGGTGCGCCGCCGCGCGTGTCCCACCGACAAGCGCGGCCAGCTGGCCGAGCTCACCGCGGCGGGCTTCGAACGGCTCGACTCAGCGGCGCGCGGCCACGTCGAGGAGGTGCGCGCCCTCCTGTTCGACGTGTTGACCCCCGACCAGCAGCGCGCGTTGCGCGAGATCAGCGACGCGATCACCGCCGGTCTCGGCGACGGCACCGGCTGACGTCAGCGGGCGGATGCCCGCTGGGTCCACCGGTACAGGGCGATGACCGTGGCCACGAACAGCACCACCCCGATGCCGATCGCCCAGTTCTCGAAGCTGTCCCCGACGACCGCCAGCGGCGAGTCCGTACCGGAGGCGGCCACGATGCCCGCGAAGACCACCCCGAACAGGCTCTCACCGACGATCAGGCCGGTGGCCATCAACACGCCGAGGCGCTTCTTGAACTCGACGTTGTCGCCCGTCCGCTCGGCCCACCTGTCGTACCACCGGCCCAGCAGGGCGCCGATCGGGATCACCAGGGTCAGCGACATCGGCAGGTACATGCCCATGCCCACGGCCAGCGGCGGCAGCCGCAGCCGCGTGAATCGGCCGAGCAGCTCGTCGATCACGATCACCACCGCGCCGATCAGGGCGCCGAGCCCGATCAGGCCCCAGTTCAGGCTGCCGCCGAACACACCCTTCGCCAGCGCCGAGATCAGCGCGGCCTGCGGCGCGGCCAATGCGTTCTCGCCCGCACCGGGTGCGCCCGCGAAGCCGAACGCCACGTTGAGCAGGTCGAGCACGGGCGCGATCACCACCGAGCCGAAGACCACGCCGATGACCAGCGCGACCTGCTGTTTCCAAGGCGTCGCGCCGACCAGCTGCCCGGTCTTGAGGTCCTGCAGGTTGTCATTGGAGATCGTGGCGACGCTGAACACGATCGCGGTGGTGAAGAGCGCGTAGGCGACGAGGGCCGTCGTGCGCTCGGGATCACCCCCCCGGCCGTGCACGGCGACCAGCACGAGTGATGCGCCCAGCACGACCAGGATGCCCACGCCGGAGATCGGGCTGTTCGACGAGCCGATGAGGCCTGCCATGTACCCGGCGACCGACGCGATCACCGCACCGATGATCACGATGTAGATCAGGCTGACCGCGATGGTGAGCCCGATGTTGTCGGTCACCGGTGTGCTGGCCAGGAAGATCCACAGCAGGGCGGCGATGGGGATCAGGCTGACCAGGATGGTGCCGCCGACGATGCCGATCGGCAGGTCCCGCTCGGTGAGCTCCACCGTGCCGCCGGTGCGCCGCGCCCGTGCCGACACCGCGGCGGCGCGGATGCCCCGCACGATCGGGCCGAGGATCTTGAGCAGCGTCCACACGGCGGCGACGGCGATGGCGCCCGCACCGACGAACCGGACCTCGGTGCCGAACGTGCTGGACACCACGTCCGAGATGTCGCCGGTTGCGGGGACGTCTCCCCAGGTCAGCGTGGGTAGGAGGATCCCGTAGGAGATCAGCAGGCCGATGATCATCGCGATGCCGACCGTGACCCCGACCAGGTGCCCGACCCCGATGAGGGCCAGCGACAGGCTGGCCCCGAAGGTGGAGCCGCCCGCCCCGACCCGGAACGCCGTCGACACCTCGTTGCTGATCACTTTCAGGGCCGCGAGCAGGGAGAACCCGGCGGCGACCAGCGAAGCGACCACGATGGCGCGCAGGCTCTTGCGGTTTTCCTCGGCCCCCTCTTCGGAGTGCTCGCCGACCTTGAGCACCTCGGCCGCGGCGCGGCCTTCCGGGTAGGGCAGATCGGACCCGGTGACAAGGGCGCGGCGCAGCGGCACGGAATACATGACGCCGAGGGTGCCGCCGAGGACGCACACCGCCACCGTCGTCCAGTACGGGAAGCCCTGCCACCAGCCGATCATGATCAGGCCCGGCAGCACGAAGATGATCGCGGCGAGCGTGCCCGCGGCCGACGCGATCGTCTGGACGATGTTGTTCTCCAGGATCGAGTGCTCGCGGAAGTAGCGCAGGATCGCCATGGAGATCACGGCGGCCGGGATCGCGGTCGCGAACGTCAGCCCGACCTTGAGGCCGAGGTAGACGTTGGCGGCGGTGAAGATCAACGTGATCAGGCCGCCCAGCACGACGCTCCGGACGGTGAGTTCACGCAGAGACGTCGTGCGCGTCGTGGTCATTCGGCCCCCCGGTAGGTCGTGCTCGCCGTGCCCGCGAGATCAGGGTCACATTAGGCGCCCGACAGCCCGGCGAGCCAGCGTTCGACACCCGCCCGCCCATCCGGCGCGAAGGGCCACCGGATCGGGTCGGCGAGCCGCTCAACGAGCTCGGCCACGCTCACCCAGCCCACCCACGAGATCTCCGTGGGCTCCGGCCGCAGCGGGCCGTCCCAGCGCGTCTCGAACAGGAACGCGTGGTAGCGCACCCTCCCGTCGTCGTACGTCGCGCGAGGGAGCGGGGCCAGCTCCACGCCGGTGATCCCGAGCTCCTCGGCGAGCTCGCGGACGGCGGCGTCGGCGGGCTCCTCACCCGCGCCGACCACGCCGCCCGCCCAGCAGTCCCAGGTGTCGGCGAACACGAGCTTGTCCGGGGCTCGCCGGTGCAGGACGACGCGCTCGCCGTCGCCGCTGCGCACCAGCACGCCGGTGGCGGCGTGCCACAGACCCCGCCGGTAGACCTCGCCGCGCGGGGCCGCGCCCGTCACCCGGCCCGCGGCGTCGTACACCGCCACTCGCTCGTCGGCAGCGCTCACGGGCGTCATTCTGGCCGGTTACGCTCAGGCCATGACCGCGCGCCGCATCATGGGCACCGAGGTGGAGTACGGCATCTCCGTGCCCGGCGACCCCACCGCCAATCCGGTGATCACCTCCACGCAGGTGGTGCTCGCCTATGCGGCCGCGGCCGACATCCCGCGCTCGCGGCGGGCCCGGTGGGACTACGAGGTGGAGTCGCCACTGCGCGACGCCCGCGGGTTCGACCTGTCCGCGCCCACCCTGCACAACCCGGTCGACTCCGAGCTCGACGACCTCGGCGCGGCCAACGTCATCCTCACCAACGGCGCCCGGCTCTACGTCGACCACGCCCACCCCGAGTTCTCCACGCCCGAGGTCACCGCCCCGCGCGACGTCGTGATCTGGGACAAGGCGGGGGAGCGGGTGATGGAGGAGGCCGCGATGCGCGCGGCCACCGTGCCCGGGGCGCCGCGGATCCAGCTCTACAAGAACAACGTGGACGGCAAGGGTGCGAGCTACGGCTCGCACGAGAACTACCTCATGGCCCGCCAGACGACCTTCCCGTCGATCGTCGCGGGCCTCACGCCGTTCTTCGTGACCCGCCAGGTCGTCTGCGGCGCGGGCCGGGTGGGCCGCGGCGCGTCCGGCGACGAGGCGGGCTACCAGCTCTCGCAGCGCGCCGACTACATCGAGGTCGAGGTCGGCCTGGAAACCACCCTCAAGCGCGGCATCATCAACACCCGCGACGAGCCGCACGCCGACGCCGACAAGTACCGCCGCCTGCACGTCATCATCGGCGACGCGAACATGAGCGAGTACTCCACGCTGCTCAAGGTCGGCACCGCGGCCTTGGTCCTCGACATGATCGAGGCCGGGGTCCGGTTCGACGAGCTGCGCCTGGCCGAGCCGGTCCGCTCCGTACACCGGATCAGCCACGACCCCAGCCTGAAGCTGCTGGTCGACACGGCCGACGGACGCAAGCTCACCGCGCTCGACGTGCAGCGGGCCTACTACGAGAAGGCCTGCAAGCACGTCGAGAACACGCTCGGCGCCGACGTCGACGAGGCCACGGCCGAGGTGCTCGCGATCTGGGGCCAGGTGCTCGACGACCTCGCCCGCGACCCGCTCTCCACCGCCGACCGCCTGGACTGGACGGCCAAGCTGCGGCTGCTGGAGGGCTACCGCGAGCGCGACGGGCTGGCCTGGGACGCGCCGCGGCTGCACCTGGTCGACCTGCAGTACACCGACGTGCGCATGGCCAAGGGCCTCTACAACCGGCTCGCCACGCGCGGCTCGATCAAACGGCTGGTCAGCGAGGACCAGGTCACCGCGGCGATGGCCGCCCCGCCGGACGACACCCGCGCCTACTTCCGCGGCCGCTGTCTCGAGCGCTACCCGGCCGAGGTCGCGGCCGCCTCGTGGGACTCGGTGATCTTCGACCTGGGTCGGGAGTCGCTGGTGCGGATCCCGACGCTGGAGCCCTTGCGCGGCACCCGGCGACACGTCGGCGAGCTCATCGACAACTCCCGCACGGCCGAGGAGCTGGTCGAGGCGCTGACCCGCGGCTGAGCGAGGTCGATCGCACGATTTCTGTCGGCGCTCTGAGCTAGGGTTGAGTGGCACGACAACGACAGGAGGCGTCATGTCGCAGGAGCAGACCAAGCGCCAGGGCGGCGGTGGCGGCGACGACGACGAGGCGGGCGACGCCGCGGCGGCAGGCCAGGAGCGGCGCGAGAAGCTCGGGGAGGATGTCGACACGATCCTCGACGAGATCGATGACGTGCTGGAGGAGAACGCCGAGGACTTCGTCCGCGCCTACGTCCAGAAGGGCGGCGAGTAGCCTCCCCGCCCGCCGGTCCGCCCGGCACCCCGCTTCACCCCGCGATACCCCGACGCGGGCCCCTGCACGGAGAGAGGCACGCACCTGACCATGGAGTTCCGGCCGCCGGTTCCCCCACCCGGCCTGAGCGCCTACCTGGCGCCCGGCCCGTCGTCGTTCACCGACTTCGTCACCGCCAACGCCCCGCACCTGCTGCCCGGCCGTGTCCCCGAGGATGCGGGAGGCCGCGGTGCGACGGGTCCGGCCGGGCTCGGCGTGCCGCACGCCACCACGATCGTCGCGCTCGTGTTCCGCGAGGGCGTCGTCATCGCGGGCGACCGGCGAGCCACCGCGGGCAACGTGATCGCCCAACGCGACATCGAGAAGGTGTTCATCACCGACTCGTACTCGGCGGTCGGCATCGCGGGGGCCGCCGGAATCGCGCTGCAGATGGTGCGGCTCTACACCGTGGAGCTGGAGCACTACGAGAAGATGGAGGGCGTTCCGCTCTCCCTCGACGGCAAGGCCAACAAGCTGGCGGGCATGGTCGCGGGCAATCTGGGGGCGGCCCTGCAGGGCTTTGTCGTGGTGCCGCTGTTCGTCGGCTACGACACCGACGCCGAGCCCGCCAAGGCGGGTCGGATCGTCACCTACGACGCCACCGGCGGCCGCTATGACGAGTGGTCGGGCTACCACGCCGTCGGCTCCGGATCGGTGTTCGCGAAGTCGTCGTTGAAGAAGCTGCACCGGGTCGACGCCGATCTCCCCACCACCATCCGCAACGCCGTGGAGGCCCTCTACGACGCGGCCGACGACGACACCGCCACCGGTGGGCCCGACCTCACCCGCAAGATCTACCCGGTGGTCGTGAGCATCACCGCGGCCGAGGGGGCCGTCCGCCACCTCGACGAGGAGATCGGCGCCGTGGTCCGCGAGGTCGTGGCGGCCCGCACCGAGAACCCGGAGGGCTGACCGATGACCATGCCGTTCTACTCATCGGTCGACCAGCTCCTGCGCGACCGGTCGGAGTTGGCCCGCAAGGGCATCGCGCGGGGGCGCAGCGTCGTGGTGCTCACCTACACCGGCGGCGTGCTGTTCGTCGCCGAGAACCGGTCCAGCACCCTGCACAAGGTCTCGGAGATCTACGACCGGATCGGCTTCGCCGCGGTCGGGCGCTACAACGAGTTCGAAACCCTGCGCAACGCGGGCATCCGCATGGCCGATGTGCGCGGCTACTCCTACGACCGGCGCGACGTCACCGGGCGCATGCTGGCCAACTTCTACGCCCAGGTCCTCGGCAGCACCTTCGTCGAGCAGCAGAAGCCCTACGAGGTGGAGCTGTGCCTCGCGGGCGTCGGCGAGACCGCCGACACCGACGAGCTCTACCGGATCACCTACGACGGGTCGATCACCGACGAGCCCCAGTTCGTCGTGATGGGCGGCACCACCGACCCGATCAGCGCCAAGCTGAAGGACACCTACCGCACGGGCCTCGATCTGGCCGCGGCGATCGGGATCGCGGTCGATGGCCTCCAGGCGGGTCCGGCCCCGGGCGGCAACGGCACGTCGGCGCGGGTGCTGGGCGTGTCGGCGCTCGAGGTGGCGGTGCTCGACCGGGCGCGGCCGCGTCGCACCTTCCGCCGCATCACCGGCGCCACGCTGCGCGGACTGCTCCCGGAGGCCAACCAGGCGGTGGACGCGCCTCCGGCGTCGGCGGACCCGGCGGGCGGCGACGAAGCGCCTGCGGGCGCGGGCGCCACCGAGTAGCCCCGCCTCGGGGAGGCTCCGCTAGACGCGCTGGTAGGGCCGATCGCGGTCGGTCCACTGGCGCTCGTCGCGGCGGTAGACGGGGATGGGGCGCGGCGCCACGCGGAAGGTGAACCGGCCCGCCTTCTCCACCACCTCGCCGTCGGTGGCGAGCATCCCGGGCACGGCCAGCTCCACGTCGAGCTCGGGCACCTGGCGCTCGCCGTACACACGGCTGTGGCCGAGCGCGCCGGTGAGCAGGCCCACCACGGCGCGCAGCCGCGAGAAGCGCAGGTCGGCGCGCAGCCAGCGCACGTCCAGCAGCCCGGAGTCCAGCGACGGGCGCCAGGCGGGCACCAGGCCGCGCGGCGTGTACGGGCCGTTGCCGACGAAGAGGAACCACACCTTCACCCACCGGCCCTCCAGCTTGACCCGCACGGGCTCGGCGCGACGCAGCACGGTCAGCAGCGCTGCGGCGAACGCGGGCCACTTGCCCCACCGCGGCTCCCACTGCTCGCGCAGCCGCACGAGGTCGGGGTAGGAGCCGATGCTCGCCGTGTTGAGAAAGCAGCGCAGGCGCATCACCGCCGGTGACTCCGGGTCGTCGCCGCGTCCGGGATGG
This sequence comes from uncultured Actinomycetota bacterium, assembly GCA_963837575.1. GTDB lineage: Bacteria > Actinomycetota > Actinomycetes > Mycobacteriales > Pseudonocardiaceae > Pseudonocardia. Next base: position 124,354 of record CAWIOI010000019.1, on the reverse strand, counting down.
ACGTCCACGAGCGCGAGGTCCACGGCCACCGCCTGCCCGGTGCCTGCGGCGTCCACCGCCTCCTGCAGGTCGTACACGCCCACGTCGCGGGCGAAGTGGTTGAGGGTGCCGGTCGGTATCACGACGAGCGGCAGCCCGCGGCGCCCGGCCACGGCGGCCACGGCGGCCACCGACCCGTCGCCGCCCGCGACGCCGACGGCGAGCGCCGCGGACCCCGCCTGTTCGACGGCCTCGTCCAGCTGCTGGTCGAGCTCGCGGTCCGGGTCTGCCCGCACGATCACCGCCTCCGGGAACGCGGCCTTCAGCTCGTCGGCCGGGTCGTAGCCGGGGCCGCCGGACTGCTGGTTGGACATCAGCACCAGTCCGGCGCCGCCGGGCAGCTCGGGCACCGCGTCGAGCGGGCGGGCCCGCGCCTCGTCGTGCTCGCGCACCGGCCACCAGCGCTGGGTGGCGAGCGCCGCTCCGGTGCCGACCGCGGCCCCCACGAGCACGTCGGAGGCCCAGTGCACGCCGACGTGGATCCGCGAGTAGGCGACGGCCGCCGCGATCGGGATCACCGCGAGGGACGTGCGCGGGCTCTCCAGCGCGACCGCCGTCGCGAACGCCGCCGCCGATGCCGCGTGCCCGGACGGGAACGACGACGAGGTGGGCGGGTTGGCGATCGTCTGGTAGGCGGGCAGCTCGGCGGCGGCGGGGCGCCTGCGCGGCAGCAGCGGCTTGAGGACGCCGTTCGCCGTCGGGCTGGTCAGGGCGATGGCCAGCACACCGCGCATGGCGGCCTTGCGCGTGGTCCCTTTGCGCAGGGCGAGCAGCGCGGCCACGCCGAACCACAGCACGCCGTGGTTGGCCGCGCCGGACAGGCGCTTCATCACCGTGTCGAGCGGGGTCGGGGGGAGCGAGGAGATCGCGCGGGAGATCGCACGGTCGACGTCGTTCACGTCGTCGGCGCGGCGGCGGAACCAATGCGTCACGGCGTGCACCCTAGGGGTGGACGGCTGCGCACGCCGCGCGAACCGGCGTCACAGGCGTGACACGAGGGCCCGCTCTCCGCTTACGCTAGGCAGATGCAGCGGCGGATCTACGGTGTCGAGACCGAGTTCGGGGTCACGTGCACCTTCCACGGCCAGCGACGCCTGTCCCCGGACGAGGTGGCGCGCTACTTGTTCCGCCGGGTCGTGTCCTGGGGGCGCTCGTCCAACGTGTTCCTGCGCAACGGCGCCCGGCTCTACCTCGACGTGGGCAGCCACCCCGAGTACGCCACGGCCGAGTGCGACTCATTGGCGCAGCTCGTCGCGCACGACAAGGCGGGCGAGCGGATCCTGGAGGACCTGCTCGTCGACGCCGAGCGGCGGCTGGTCGACGAGGGCATCGGCGGCGACATCTACCTGTTCAAGAACAACACCGACTCCGCGGGCAACTCCTACGGCTGCCACGAGAACTACCTGGTGGCCCGGGCGGGCGAGTTCTCCCGCATCGCCGACGTGTTGCTGCCGTTCCTCGTCACGCGCCAGCTGATCTGCGGTGCGGGGAAGGTGCTGCAGACCCCGCGCGGCGCCGTGTACTGCCTCTCCCAGCGCGCCGAGCACATCTGGGAGGGCGTCTCGTCGGCCACCACCCGTTCGCGGCCGATCATCAACACCCGCGACGAGCCGCACGCCGACGCCGAGCGCTACCGGCGCCTGCACGTCATCGTGGGTGACTCGAACATGTCCGAGGTCACGACGCTGCTGAAGGTCGGGTCGGCAACACTCGTGCTGGAGATGATCGAGGCGGGTGTGCAGTTCCGCGACTTCACGCTGGACAACCCGATCCGGGCGATCCGCGAGATCAGCCACGACCTCACCGGGCGGCGCACCGTGCGGCTCGCGGGCGGCCGCGAGGCCAGCGCGCTGGACATCCAGCGCGAATACCACGCGCGGGCCGTCGAGCACCTGGCCGCCCGCGGCAGCGAGGACCCCACGATGGCCCGGGTGGTCGAGCTGTGGGGCCGTGTGCTGCAGGCGGTGGACACCGGCGACCTTGCGCTCATCGACCGCGAGATCGACTGGGCGATCAAGCACCGGCTGGTCGAGCGCTACCGCGCCCGCGCGGGCCTTGACCTGGCCAATCCCCGGGTGGCCCAGCTCGACCTCGCCTACCACGACATCCGGCGGGGTCGCGGCCTGTTCGACCTGCTGCAGCGCAAGAGCCTCGTCGACCGCGTCACCGACGACGGGGAGATCGAGCTGGCCAAGGACACGCCGCCGCAGTCCACGCGGGCGAAGCTGCGCGGGGACTTCATCGCCGCGGCGCAGGCCGCCGGGCGCGACTTCACCGTCGACTGGGTGCACCTGAAGCTCAACGACCAGGCGCAGCGCACCGTGCTCTGCAAGGACCCGTTCCGGTCGGTGGACGAGCGCGTCGACCGACTGATCGCCAGCCTGTGAGCGGAAACGAGTGCTCCAGCACTCGTTTCCGCGCACAGGCCTGCTAGGCCTCGCCGAGCATCCGTTCGCGGATCTCGGCGAGCTTGTCCTGCACCGACGGCGAGCTCACGGTCTCGTCGTTGCGGCCGGGCTCGATGCCCATCGAACGCAGCAACGCCGCCGCGGGAACGGCCGGGTCACCGGCATCTCCGAGCACCGGGTGCAGCCCGTGGTCGGCGAGGTGGTGGAACACGAGGTTGACGACGGTCCACGGGTTGAACGTCTCCTGCTCGGCCATCCCCGGAGCCTCGGACTCCGCGTCGGCCCGGTCAAGTCACCGCCCCGCAGGTGTCGCAAGGTGAGACGCCGGTCCGGTTCGCCCGGCCGCCCACGGGGCCCGTCGCCCCCGCCGTACGATGCCGAACGTGTCCTCCGCACGGGCAGAGCGTCTGGTGAACCTGGTGCTCTGCCTGCTGTCCACGCGCCAGTTCCTGTCCGCCGAGCGGATCCGCGGGATCGTGCCCGGCTACGCGGACGCGCCGAACGACGAGGCGTTCTTCCGGATGTTCGAGCGGGACAAGAACGAGCTGCGGGAGCTCGGCGTGCCGCTGGAGAGCGGGCGGCGCGCGATCGACACCGCCGACGGCTACCGCATCGCCCGCCAGGACTACGAGCTGGGCGAGATCGACCTGGAGTCGGACGAGGCGGCCGCGGTCGCGCTCGCCGCGCGCCTGTGGGAGTCCCCGGAGCTGGCCGGACCCGCGCACGGCGCGCTGGTGAAGCTGCGGGCGGCGGGCGTCGAGGTCGACGAGGACCAGGGTCGGGCGCAGCCGCGGGTCCGCGGCGGGGAGCCCGCGTTCGGGCCGCTGCTCGCCGCCGTGCAGGCGGGGCGGGCGGTCACCTTCGACTACCGCCGCGGTGGCCCGGGCGGTGAGGTCGCGCGGCGCACGGTCGAGCCATGGGGTGTCGTGTCGTGGCGGGGCCGCTGGTACGTCGTCGGGCACGACCGCGACCGGCGGGCGCCGCGCTCGTTCCGCGTGTCGCGCATCGTCGGGCCGGTGCGCCCGATCGGCCCGACGGGGGCGGTCACGGTGCCGTCGGACGTCGACCTCCTCGCCATGGTGCGGGGCGGGGTCGAGCCGCCGCCGGTGGTCGGCACGGCGCGGGTGTGGGTGGCCGAGGGTCGGGCGTACGGGTTGCGACGGCTCGGTCGGGTGGTCGGGCCGCGCGTGTACGCGGGCAGGCCGGGCGAGGAGCTCGAGCTGGAGCTGCGGAGCCTGGAGACGGTCGCGCGCTGGCTGGCGGGCCACGGTGCGGACATCGCGGTGCTCGGCCCCCCGTCGCTGTCCGATCGGGTCCGGGCGAACTGGGAAGCCGCGGCGGCCGCCCACGCGGGCTCCGCAGCGCCTGCGGCGTCGGCATGAGCGCCCGCAAGGGTGCATCCCGCGGGCGCCCGCAGGTGTGCTCCCGTGGAGGCGGCGTGAACCCCGCCGACGTGCTCCCTCCCGCGGAGGCGGCGTGAACCCCGCCGACGTGCTCCCTCCCGCGGAGGCGGCGTGAACACAGGCGGGGTCACCGACCGCCTTCCCCGGCTGCTGTCGCTCGTGCCCTACCTGCTGGCCCGTCCCGGCATCCCGGTCGCCGAGGCGGCGGCCGACTTCGGCATCTCCGAGCGGCAGCTGCGGCGCGACCTCGAGCTGCTGTGGATGTGCGGCCTGCCCGGCTACGGGCCCGGGGATCTGATCGACCTCTCCTTCGCGGGTGACACGGTGACGGTCACCGAGGACGCGGGCATGCGCCGTCCGCTGCGGCTGACCACGGCGGAGGCCACGGCGTTGCTCATGGCGTTGCGCACGCTGGCCGACGTTCCGGGGGTGGTCGACACGGCGGCGGTGCGGCGGGCCACGGCCAAGATCGAACGCGCGGTCGGGGACGCGGGCACGACGGCGCAGGCTCCGGACCGGTCGGGCGAGGAGGAGGCCACCACGGCGACGGTGCAGCAGGCGCTGGCGGCGGGCCGGGCGCTGCGCATCCGGTACTACACGGCGAGCCGCGACGCCGTCTCCCAGCGCACGATCGACCCGATGCGGCTGCTCATCGTGTCCGGGCGCGGCTACCTGGAGGCGTGGTGTCGCCGCGCGGAGGCGGTGCGGCTGTTCCGACTGGACCGGGTGGAGGACGTCACGGTGCTCGACGAGCCCGCGGCCCCGCCGCCGGAGGCCGAGCCGACGGACCTCTCGGCGGGGCTGTTCCAGCCCGCGCCGGAGCACCGCAACGCCGTGCTCGTGCTGGCGCCCGACGCGCACTGGGTGGCCGAGTACTACCCGGTGGACGAGATCCTCGAGGAGCCGGGCGGCGACGCGATCCGGGTCGTGATGCGCTACGCGGACCCGGCGTGGCTCGTGCGGCTGGTGCTGGGGTTGGGCGGCGCGGCACGGGTGGTCGAGCCACCGGAGCTGGCGGCGGCCGTGCTGGACCGGGCGCGGCAGGCCCTGGATGTGTCCGGGGTCGTGCCCGGCGGGACGGGATGAGGGGTGGGGATGGACGCCGAGGTGTGGGCATGGGCGTTGCTCGTGCTGGGGGTGCTGGTGATGGTCGTGCTCGCCGCGCTGCTGGGCCGACACGTGCGCAGGCTGGGCCGGATGCGCGTGGCCGCAACGGCCGACATCGCGCCGCGGGTGGCGCGCCTGCGGCTGCTGGCGGCAGGCCGCGCCCGGAAGGGACGCCCCGGCCGGGCGCCCGCGTAAGCTGGCCCGAGAAGACGGCGCGGGGAACCGGAAGGAGCGACCATGGGCAGCCTCGGAGGCTGGGAGATCCTGATCATTCTGGGGGTGCTCGTCGTTCTCTTCGGCGCGAAGCGGCTGCCGGACATGGCGCGCTCGATCGGCCAGTCCGCGCGCGTGTTCAAGGGGGAGATGAAGGGCCTGCGCGAGGACGACACGGCCGTCGACAACGGCCGGGAGCAGGCCCCCCGCCCGGATGTGCCGCCGGAGAGCCGTCCCGCGACACGTCCCGAGACCCCGGGTCCGGCCGCGCCGTAGCACCGCACGGTCGTGGTCCGGATCCCGCTTCGCCCGCGCGGTCGGAGAGCGCACAACCCCGACGGCACGATGACGCTCGTCGAGCACCTCTACGAGCTGCGCAATCGGCTGGCCATCGCACTGGTCGCGATCGCGATCACCACGGTCTTCGGCTACATCTGGTTCGGCGTGCCGATGTTCGGCGCGCCCGCGCTCGGTGAGGTGCTCAAGGCCCCGTACTGCTCGATCCCGGCCTCCTCCCGCGCCGTGTTCACCGCCGACCCGAACGCGTGCGTGCTGTTCGGCACCGGCCCGTTCGACCAGTTCGCGCTGCGCCTCAAGGTCGGCGCCACCGCGGGCGTCGTGCTCGCCTGCCCCATCTGGCTCTACCAGATCTGGGCCTTCATCACCCCCGGCCTGTACGCGAAGGAGCGCAAGTACGCGCTCACGTTCGTGTCGTGCGCGGCGGTGCTGTTCGTCGCGGGCGCGGTGCTGGCCTATTTCGTCGTGGCCCAGGGCCTGTCGTTCCTGCTCCAGGTGGGCTCGGATGTGCAGGTCACCGGCCTGTCCGGCGATTCCTACTTCTCGTTCCTGATCGCCCTGCTGATCATCTTCGGGGTGAGCTTCGAGCTGCCGCTGCTCGTCGTGATGCTGAACGCCGTCGGTGTGCTCACCTACGCGCGGCTCAAGGCGTGGCGCCGCGGGCTGATCTTCGGCCTGTTCGTGTTCGCCGCCATCGCCACCCCCGGGCAGGACCCGATCTCGATGACGGCGCTGGCGCTCGCGCTCACCGGCCTGTTCGAGATCGCGATCCAGATCGCCCGGGTGCACGACCGCCGCAAGGCCCGCCTGCGTGCCGCGGAGGGCTGGGACGACTGGGACCCCGACCAGCCGAGCCCCATCGACACCGCGCCCAGCGCGCTCGACGCCGTGCCCAGCGCGCTGGACACCACCCCGGGCCCGATCGCGCCGCCGGACCCGGCGCACCGCCTGGACGACGTCACCTGACCGGCGCCCGCGGGCGGTGTGTCAACCTGGAGGGGTGGCCCGTAGTACCCAGGCGTCGACCGCGCTATCTCCGGCGGACGCCTATGCAGCAGCGCGCGAGCGCGCCGCGCAGCCTCGGCTGACCGAGTTCGCCGCGCTGTTGCCCTTCACGCTCGACGATTTCCAACGCCGGGCGTGCGCGGCGCTGGAGGGCGGACACGGCGTGCTGGTCTGCGCACCGACCGGGGCGGGCAAGACCGTGGTGGGCGAGTTCGCGGTGCACCTCGCGCTCGCCCAGGGCCGGAAGTGCTTCTACACGACCCCGATCAAGGCGCTCTCCAACCAGAAGTACGCCGACCTCGTCGAGCGGCACGGGAAGGCCGCGGTCGGGCTGCTCACCGGCGACACGGCCGTCAACGGCGACGCACAGGTGGTGGTGATGACCACCGAGGTGCTGCGCAACATGATCTACGCGGGCAGCAGGCAGATGGGCGAGCTCGGCTTCGTCGTGATGGACGAGGTGCACTACCTGGCCGACCGGTTCCGCGGGGCCGTCTGGGAGGAGGTGATCCTGCAGCTCCCCGAGCACGTCGCGTTGGTCAGCCTCTCGGCCACGGTGAGCAACGCCGAGGAGTTCGGCGACTGGCTGGTCACCGTGCGGGGTGACACCACGGTCGTCGTCGACGAGCACCGGCCCGTGCCGCTGTGGCAGCACATGATGGTCGGCTCCCGGCTGTTCGACATGTTCGGCGAGTCCGCGGACGGCGCGCTCGTCGTCGACCCCGTGCTGGTCCGCCAGACCGCCGACCTCGAGCGGCAGAGCGTCGTGTGGGACCGCGGTCGGGGCCGGGGACCCGGCAGGCGCGACACCCGCTTCCGGCCGCCTTCACGGGTCACGGTCATCGACCGGCTCGACCGCGACGGCCTGCTGCCCGCCATCACGTTCGTGTTCAGCCGCGCGGGCTGCGACGCCGCCGTCGGCCAGTGCGTGCGGGCCGGGCTGCGGCTCACCACCGACGACGAGGTGGAGCTGATCCGGGCGACCGTCGACCGGCGCACCGCCGAGCTGCCCCAGGCCGACCTCGCCGTGCTCGGCTTCTGGGAGTGGCGTGAGGCGCTGGAGCGCGGCATCGCCGCCCACCACGCGGGCCTGCTGCCCGCGTTCAAGGAGACCGTCGAGGAGCTGTTCGTCCGCGGCCTCGTCCGTGCCGTGTTCGCCACCGAGACGCTGGCGCTGGGCATCAACATGCCCGCCCGCACCGTGGTGCTGGAACGCCTGGTGAAGTTCAACGGCGAGAGCCACGCCGAGCTCACCCCGGGCGAGTACACGCAGCTCACCGGGCGGGCCGGGCGGCGGGGGATCGACGTCGAGGGCCACGCGGTGGTGATCTGGCAGCCCGGCGTCGACCCCGAACAGGTCGCGGGCCTCGCCTCCACCCGCACCTACCCGCTGCGCAGCTCCTTCCGGCCCGGCTACAACATGGCGGTCAACCTCGTCGGCAGGCTCGGCGTCGAGGCGGCGCGCGAGTTGCTGGAGCAGTCGTTCGGCCAGTTCCAGGCCGACCGCTCCGTCGTGGGCCTGGCCCGGCGGATCGACCGCAACGGGGAGACCCTCGCCGGGTACGCGGCGTCGATGCACTGCCACCTCGGCGACTTCACCGAGTACGCCGCCCTGCGCCGCCGCGTGTCCGAGCGGGAGAAGGCGCTGGCCCGCCAGGGCGTGGCCGACAGCCGCGACGCCGCCGCGGGCGCCTTGCGCCAGCTCAAGCCCGGCGACGTGATCGCCGTGCCGGTCGGGCGCCGCGCAGGCCTGGCCGTGGTGCTCGACCCCGGGATCGCCGGTGACGCCGATCCGCGTCCGCTCGTGCTCACGGAGGACCGGTGGGCCGGGCGCCTGTCGACCGCCGACTTCCCCGTGCCCGTCGAGGCGTTGGGCCGGATGCGGTTGCCCAAGCGCGTCGATCACCGCGTGCCCCGCGTCCGCCGCGATCTCGCCTCGGCGCTGCGGAGCACCGGCATCGTCGCGCCCACGCCCGGGCGGCGGCGCGGGAACGGCGGACGGGCGGCCGAGGATCCCGAGCTGGCCGCGCTGCGCCGGGCGCTGCGCGCGCACCCCTGCCACGGCTGCGACGACCGGGAGGCGCACGCCCGGTGGGCCGAGCGGTACACCCGGCTGGAGCGGGAGACCGAGCAGCTGCGCCAGAAGGTCCGCGCCACCACCCACTCGCTGGCCCGCGCGTTCGACCGGATCCGTGCCCTGCTCGCCGAGCGCGGCTACCTCGACGGCGAGACCGTCACCGCCCACGGCGAGCGGCTGGCCCGGCTGTGGGGCGAGTCCGACCTGCTCGCCGCCGAATGCCTCCGCCACGGCATCTGGGACGGGCTCGCCCCCGCCGAGCTCGCCGCCGTCGTGTCCGCGCTGGTCTACGAGTCGCGCCGGGACATCGGGCCGATGCCGCGGGTGCCCGCAGGCGCCGTCTCGACGGCGCTCACCGCCACCGTCGGGGTGTGGTCCGGCCTGGAGGCCGACGAGCGCCGCCACCGGGTCGAGCGCACCCGCGAGCCCGACCTCGGGTTCGCCTGGCCGATCCACCGATGGGCGCGTGGCGAGTCGCTGGCGGCCGTGCTGACGGCCGCCGAACAGAACGGCGCCGAGCTCTCCGCGGGCGATTTCGTCCGCTGGTGTCGCCAGGTCGTCGACCTGCTCGACCAGGTCGCCGACGTCGCAGGTCGGGCCGACGGCGTCGGCAGAGCGGCGGCGGACGCGGTGACCGCGATCCGGCGCGGTGTCGTCGCCGTGGGCACCGCATAGCGGGCTATTTCTGTGCCGGGCGCCGCCGTGTGTGCTTGGATCGCCCCATCGAGACGAGGGGGACGACGCATGAGCGAGCCCGAGGGGCCCCGGGCCGACTCGCACGGCGAGCCGCCCGCATGGGGCAAGCAACCTGCAGGCGGCTGGGGCGCGCCCCCGTCGCAGGACGACGAGACGCAGCGGGTGGACCCGCGCACCTTGCAGGCCGCCCAGGAGGATGACGACCGCACCCAGGCCGTCGACCAACGGGCGTTCCGTGGCCAAGGCCCGGGAGGGCCCGGTGGTCAGGCGCCCGGCGGTGGGCCGGGCTACGGTGGCCCGGCCGGGCACGGACCCGCCGGACCGCCGTTCTCCGGCCAGCCGCCCTACGGCGGCCCGCCGCCCCAGCAAGCCCCGCCGCAGTACGGCCAGCAGCCGCCACCGTATGGCGGCCCGCCGCCACAGCAGGCCCCGCAGGGATGGAACCCGCCGCCGCCGCAGCAGGGCTGGGGCGCGCCCGGTCAGCCGCCGCCGCAGCAGAACTGGGGCCAGCAGCCGCCGAACCAGCAGTGGAACGACCCGCAGGCGGGATGGGCGCACGGCCGGCCCTGCGCCCGGCTACGGCGGGCCCGACGCGTAGCCGCCAGGAGTACGGCCCGCCAACGGCTACGCGGGCCAGGAGCTACGGGGCCCAGGGCTATGCGCCACCGGAGCTACGGTGCGCCGGACCAGGCGCCCCGGGCTACGGGGCGCCGCACTACGGCGGCCAGGGCTACGGCGGCCAGGAGCCCCCGGCCCCGGGCTACGGCGACCAGAACCCCGGTGACCAGCACTACGGCGACCAGAGCTACGGGGCCCAGAACTACGGGTCGCAAGGCTACGGCGCACCGAGCTACGCGGGGGCCGAGGCCGGCGCGGGCGGTGCCGGATCCGGCTACCCGGCGCTGCCGGAGGCACCCGCCGCCGCGAAGAAGTCGAAGCTGCCGCTCATCCTCGGCATCGTCGTGGTGCTCGTCGCCATCGCGGTGGGCGTGCTCGGCTTCTACAAGCCCGGGTTCTTCGTCACGAAGGTCTTCGACAGCGCCGCGCTGCAGACCGGCGTCACGAAGATCCTCACCCAGGACTACGGGCTGGCCAACGTCAGCGGCGTCAACTGCGGGCAGAACGTCAAGGTGACCCAGGGCGCGACGTTCACCTGCTCCGCGAACGTCGACGGCAAGCCGGTGACCGTGCCGGTCCGCGTCACCTCCAGCGCGGGTGACTACGAGGTCGGCAGGCCCACCTGAGCCACGAGCCGCGCACGCTGGGCGTCGACGAGCTTCGGGCCGCCCGCGACCTGTTCCTCGGCGCGCTGCTGTCCCCACCCGCTCGACGACGACCGCTGGGACCCGCGCCGCCGCGGGCCTACGAACCCGACCGCACCTGGGGCGTGCACGCGGGCGAGACGCTCGTGGGCACCGCCACGTCCTACGCGTGCCGGATGGCGGTGCCGGGCGGCGCCGTGCTCGACACGGCCGCCGTCACCCAGGTCGGGGTGCGCGCCGACCACACCCGGCGCGGCCTGCTCACCGCCCTCATGCGGGCGCAGCTCGACGACGTCGCCGCCCGCGGGGAGGTCCTCGCGGCCCTGCACGCGACCGAGGCGCGGATCTACGGCCGGTTCGGCTACGGCGTCGCGACGCGCGCGCAGGCGGTCCGGGTGCGGCGCAGCGGGCACGGTCTGCGGCCCACCGCGCCGCGCTCGGGGGAGGTGCGCGTGCTCGGGCCGGACGAGCTCGACCCGGTGTCCGCCGCGGTGCACGAGCGGATCGCCCTCGACCCGACCGGGAATGATCACGCGCGGGGAGACGTGGTGGCGTTCGCCCGCCGAACGCGCCCGCCGCGACCAGCGGTCGGCTCCTGGCCGCCGTCCACACAGGGGCCGACGGCGCCGACGGCTTCGTCGTCGCGACCGCAGGGCAGGGCGACCTCACCGACCGCGCCCTGCGGATCGAGGACCTGCACGCCGACGGAGTGGCCGCGGCCGCAGCGCTCTGGCGTTTCCTGCTCGACGTCGACCTGATCGCCGAGGTCAGCGCGTGGGCACGCCCCCTCGACGAGCCGCTCGACCTGCTGCTCGCCGACCCCCACGACCTGAGCGTCACCGGCGTCGAGGACGAGCTGTGGCTGCGGCTCGTGGACGTGCCCGCCGCGCTGGCCGCCCGCACGTTCGCCGACGTCGGGCCGGTGCTGCTGGGCGTGCATGACCCGCTGCGGGAAGACAACGCGGGCGTCTACCGCATCGCGGGCGGCACCGCGGAGCGCGTCGAACCCCTCGGCGGGCCGGTGGCGCCGGAGCTGGAGTGCGACGTCGCCGCGCTCGCGATGGCCTACCTCGGCGACCGCCGCCCCGCCGAGCTCGCCGCCGCGGGCTGGTGGACCGTGCACGACCCGCGCGCGCTCGAACGGGCCGACGCGGCCTTCGCCACGACGACCGTCCCCTGGTGCGGCACGATGTTCTGAGGCCCATGATCGCCGGTTCGGTGCGAAGGCGGCCATATCCGGCCGGAAACGCACCGAACCGGTGATCATGGCGGGCTAGCGGTCGGCGAGCGCCTTCAGCAGACGGTCCACCGAGCCGCCCAGCCCCCACCGCTCGGACAGCTCGGCCAGCTTCTTCGGGTGCGCGGGCGCCGAGGGCAGCGTGTCCGACCGGTCGAGCCGCACCGGGGCGTCCACCGCCACCCGCACCACGGGCTCGACCACCGCGAGGTAGGGCGCCGCCGCGGCCAGCTTCGCCCGCACCGGCGGGGCGAGCCGGGTGTCGGAGCGGTCGATCACGGCCTCGCACAGCTCCAGCCAGGAGCCGAACCGGCCCACCAGCGTCGCCGCGGTCTTCGCGCCGACGCCGGGCACGCCGGGCAGCCCGTCGGAGGGGTCGCCGCGCAGCATCGCCATCTCCGCGTACGCCTCGCCCGCCCGGTCGCGCGGCACCCCGTACTTCGCGGCGACCTCCGCGGGCCCGAGGTGCTCGGCCTTGGCCAGCCCCCGCCCGACGTACAGCAGCCGCACCGGCACCGGCTCCTCCCGCACGATCTGCATGAGGTCCCGGTCGCCGGACACGGCGAGCACGGGGTCGGTGCGCTCGCCTCGCCGCCAGGGTGCCGATCACGTCGTCGGCCTCGTAGCCCTCGGCGCCGCCGGTCGCGATCCCGGCGGCGGCGAGCACGTCGAGGATGATCGGCACCTGCGGCGAGAGCTTGTCGGGCACCTCTTCGGGCACCCCGACCGGCGCGGTCTCGGGCTCGCCGGGCACCCGGTGCGCCTTGTACGACGGCAGCGCCTTCACCCGGAACGCCGGGCGCCAGTCCAGGTCGAGGCAGGCGACCAGCCGCGCCGGTCGCTGCTCCGTGACCAGCCGGGCGATCATGTCGGTGAAGCCGCGCACCGCGTTCACCGGCGTGCCGTCCGGCGCGGTGATCGTGTCCGGCACGCCGTAGAAGGCGCGGAAGTACATGCTCGCGGAGTCCAGCAGCATCAGCGGCGCGGGGGCGGTCACAGGCCCGAGCTTGCCCGAATACCCTGGACGCCATGACACCCGGGCTCCCCGACCTGCATGCCAACCGCATCCGCCGGGCCGGAGAGGTCGCCGCCGACCTCGACGTCGAGCTGCTGCTCGTCACCCCCGGCACCGACCTGCGCTACCTGATCGGCGCCGACACGGCCACCCACGAGCGGCTCACCTGCCTCGTCGCTGCCCGCGGCGGGCCACCGGGCGCCGCCCGCGCTCGTCGTGCCCCGCCTCGAGGCGCCCGGGTTCGCGCACCTCGCCCTGGAGGCGCTCGGCGTGGAGGTCGTCACCTGGCAGGACGGCGAGGACCCCTACCTGCTGGTCAGCGACCTCGCGGGCGGTCCCGACCCGGATCGCGGTCGCCGACACGATGCCCGCCGCGCACGTCTTCGGCGTGCAGGACGCGCTGCCCGACGCCGCCGCGAGCCTGGCCGGGCCGGTGCTGCGCGAGCTGCGGATGCGCAAGGACGCCGGCCGAGGTCGACGAGCTGCGCGCGGCGGGCGCCGCGATCGACCGCGTGCACGCCCGGATGGCGGAGTTCGTGAAGGCGGGCCGCACCGAGGCGCAGGCCGGGGCGGACATCGCCGCGGCGATCGTCGAGGAGGGGCACGCGGAGGCGGCGTTCGTCATCGTCGGCTCGGGCCCGAACGGCGCGAGCCCGCACCACGACGTCTCCGACCGGGTGATCGAGGTCGGCGACGTCGTCGTCGATCGACATCGGCGGCCCGCTGCCGAGCGGCTACAACTCCGACTCCACCCGCACCTACGCCGTCGGCCGCGAGCCGTCCGCCGAGATCCGCGAGGCCTACGCCGTGCTGCAGCACGCCCAGGAGCGGGCGGTGGCGAGCGTGCGGCCCGGCGTGACGGCGGAGGAGGTCGACGCCGTCGCCCGGCGGGCGATCACCGAGGCCGGGCTGGGGGAGCGGTTCATCCACCGCACCGGGCACGGCATCGGCATGGACGTGCACGAGGAGCCCTACATCGTCGGCGGCAACACCCGGCCGCTGGAGCCGGGCATGGCGTTCTCCGTGGAGCCCGGGGTCTACCTCGACGGCGAGTGGGGCGCGCGCATCGAGGACATCGTCGTGGTCACCGCGGACGGCGTGGAGCGGCTCAACCACCGCCCGCGCGACCTGGTCGTGCTGGGCTGACCCCTCTGCGCGGAAGGGTGGCCAGAACTGTTTCCGCGCCGAGCCGCAGGCAGCCGAGGCTGCCCGTGCCGGGGCCGGGCACGCAGGCCCCGGTCGCCGTCGCCGGAGCGCACGAACGCGGCCAGGCAGCCGCCGATCGCGGCGTGCGCCGCGGCCGTCGGGTGGAACGACTCCTGCGCGAGGTGGTAGCCGACCGCGTCGAGCCCGCCGTAGACCAGCGCGCGCGGGTCGACGGTGACCCGCCGCTGCCAGTCCTGCGCCGCGTCCTCGTGCGTGCACGCCTCGCGGCCCTCGGTGGCGCGCAGCAGGTCGAGGAACGTCGCGCCGGTGCGGGCGGCCACCCCGCGCAGCGCGTCCGACAGCGCCGGGAACAGCACCGTGCGGCCCCACTCGCGCGTCCGGCGCGGCTGTACGGGCAGCCCTGCACCGCGTTCAGCGGGACCATGCGCTCGGTGACCGGCGCCGCGTAGGAGGCGAGCACGAGCCGCCATGCCCCGTCCGCGTAGCCCGCGCGCCGCATCACTGTCCCGACGGCCCCGACGGCCTGCTCGACCTTCGCCGCGGTGGCCGCCATCCGCTGCGGTACGAGCGGCCCCACCGTCTGGCGGCAGGGCGGGGTGAGCACGTCGAGGAAGGCCCGGATGCAGGTGACGCCGGTGGCGACGAGCGCGGCGTCGTCGTTGGCCCCGATCTGCAGCACCACCGTCGTCACCCGGTACCGGCGCGCGACGTCCGCGAGCTGCGCGACCTGCGGGCGCTCGCCGTACTGGCCGCCCCGGCCGCGATGTCGGCGGTGTCGGCCCCCGAGCAGGCCAGGTCGATCGCCACCGGGCGCCAGGCGGGTGGCGTGGATGTAGGCGCGCGGCGAGCGGTGACACCAGTCGCCGCCCTCGCCGCGGGTGCCCGGCGCGTAGTCGCCCGCTCCCTCGCCGGAGGCCGCGCTGTCGCCCAGCGCCACCACGGCGGCCTGGGGGGCGGCGACCGCGGGCTGCCGCGGCTCCGAGAGACCCTGCGAACAGGACGGCCAGGAGTGCGGGGAGCACGGCGGGGCACGGCAGCACCGTAGGGAATGCCGGTCGGCGTTGACCATGGTCCGCCCGCATCCGCCTGGACGGCCCAGCGGCCCGCACGCTGCGCGACCCCCGTCACCCGGCCGGGAACGTCAACCCGGGGTCGACTCCGGACGTTCCCTGAGTGACCGGCCCGCCGATGGGCGCAGACTGGTCGACGAGCGGCGAGATCCGCCGCGAGGACGAAGGAGAGCAATGTGAGCACGACGACCCTGACCCGGCCCCAGCAGGGACGGGTGATCGCGGGCGTGTGCGCGGGGCTCGCCCAACGGTTCGGCTGGAACGCGAACGTCGTGCGGCTGCTGTTCCTGCTGTCGTGCCTGCTGCCGGGGCCGCAGTTCGTGATCTACCTGGTGCTGTGGGTGCTGATCCCGAAGGCCCCATACTGAGCGGTGTCGACACCGTACTGACCGGCGCGCGGGTCCTCGATCCCGCCGCCCCCGAAGGCTCGGCCGAGCTGCGGATCCGGCGACGGCCGGGTCTTGTCGCTCGAAAGGGCGTCCGGCCGGGGCGCGCACGACGGGCTCGTCGTCACGCCTGCGTTCGTCGACGCCCATGTGCACGCCACCGCCACCGGGCTGCTCGTCGACGGCCTCGACCTCGCCGCATGCCCGTCATCCGACGCGCTGCTCGACGCCGTCGCCGCCCGGGCCCGCGCCCGGCCCGGCGCGCTCATCTGGGGCCACGGATGGCAAGACCTCGGTTGGGCGGTACCCGGCCGGGCCGCGCTGGACCGGGCCGCGGCGGGCTGCGCCGTCTACCTCAGCCGCGTCGACGTCCATTCCGCCCTCGTCTCCTCCGCGCTGTTGGGCCGTGCCCCCGCCGCCGTCGGCGCCGCGGGCTGGTCGGACGGCCCGCTGTCGGCCGACGCCCACCACCACGCCCGGCGGGCTGCCTTGGCCGCCGTCGACCCCACCACGCGCGCCGCCGCCCAGGAGGCCTTCCTGCGCGCCGCCGCGGCCGTCGGGATCGGGGTGGTGCACGAGTGCGCCGGTCCCGACATCTCCTCGGTCGACGACCTCGCCGCGCTCGTCGCCCGCTCCCGCGCCGATTCGCGGGCTCCGCGCGTCGTGCCCTACTGGGGTGAGGCGGTGGCCACCGCTGCCGCGGCGCGCGAGCTGCTGGCCGTCACCGGCGCGCACGGCCTCGCGGGCGACCTGTTCGTCGACGGCTCCATCGGTTCCCGCACCGCCGCCCTGCGCTCGCCCTACGCCGACGCCCCCGGCTGCCACGGGCATCCCTACCTCGACGCGGACCAGGTCGGCGCGCACGTCGCCGCGTGCACGGAGGCCGGGGTGCAGGCCGGGTTCCACGTGATCGGCGACGCCGCCGCTGACGCGTTGGTCGACGGCCTGTGCCGGGCAGCCCGGCGCACCTCGCACGCCGCGGTGCGGGCCCGGGCGCACCGCGTCGAGCACCTGGAGATGGTCGACGCGGCGCAGACGGCGGTGCTCGCCGAGCTGGGCGTCGTGGCGAGCATGCAGCCGGTGTTCGACGCCTGGTGGGGCGGGCCGTCCGGCATGTACGTCGATCGGCTCGGCGTCGACCGGGCGCGCGCGATGAACCCGTTCGCCGCCCTGCATGCCGCGGGCGTGCGGCTCGCATTCGGCTCGGACGCACCGGTGACCCCGCTCGGGCCGTGGGCGGCGGTCCGGGCCGCCGTCGCGCACCGGACGGCGGGGTCGGGCGTGCCGCAGGCGGTCGCGCTCGCCGCGCACACGACCGGTGGGCACCGCGCGGCGGGGGACCGGTCGCCTCTCGCGGGACGGCTCGTGCCCGGCGCGCCCGCCTCCTATGCGGTGTGGGAGCCGGGCGACGCACCGCGCTGCCTGCGCACGGTCCAGGACGGGCGTGTGCTGTACGACACGCTCTGATGGCGGCTGACGGCGGCGGCGGCCGGTGTGCCATCATCTGCGCCGTGAGCACATGGGCGCTGTGTCCGGAGTGTTGTCGCTGCTGTCGCAGCTGACCCTCCGGCCCGTCCGTCTGCCGCCACCGCGGCGCTCACCCCCTGGATCTCCTCGTGTTCCCTCCCGCTCTGCCGGATCTGCGCGGTCACACCGTCCTCGTGCTGCACGCCCACCCCGACGACGAAGCGATCTTCACCGGGGTCACGCTGCGCCGCCTCGCCGACGTCGGGGCCCGTACCGTGCTCGTCGTCGCGACCGCGGGGGAGCTGGGCACGTCCCGCGTACCGCTGCGGGTCGGCGAGACCGTGCCCGAGCGGCGCATCGCCGAGCTGGAAGCAGCCGCCGCGCTGCTGGGCGTGTCCCGACTGGCCCTGCTGGGCTGCCGTGACTCCGGGCTGCCGGGCTGGGCGAGCGGCACGCACGCCCGGGCGCTCGCCGCGGCGGACCCGCTGCGCATGGCCGCCACCGTGGCGCGCATCGCGGCCGACGAGGGTGCCACCACGGTGGTCCACGACGACGAGCACGGCATCTACGGCCATCCCGACCACCGGGCGACGTTCCGGATCGGCGCGACCGCCGCCGAGCTGCTCGGCGTGAGCGCGTACCGGATGACGGTGGACCGCGAACACCTGCACATCAGCGCCCGTGACCGGCACCTCGTCCACGGCGCCGCCCGCGCCGCCGCCGTGCCGTTCGGCCGGATGACCGCCGAGATCCCGCTCGCGATCGCAGGCACGGCCGAGGAGCTGGCGACCAAGCGGGCCGCGATCACCGCGCACGCGAGCCAGGTCGCCGCGGCCGACGTGCCCGCCGACGGCTTCGCCGACGCCTACGGCCTGGAGTGGTTCCGCCGCTCCGGCCCGCCCGGCGCGCTCGACGCGCTCGGCAACGCCCACATCTTCGCCGCTGCCCACCGCTGACGGACAGCGACGGCGGGGTTGGCCGCGACGGCCGCGCTGCCAGGCCTACACGGGCGCCGCCGCCTGGCGGGCGCCGACGCGGCCGCCGCCCACACCGCCCTGGCGGGGGCCTACGCGGCCGCCGCCCACACCGCCCTGGCGGGGCCCTACGCGGCCGCACGGGCGTTCCTGTGCTCGCACCGGCGCCGGAACGCCGGTGCGGGCGCGGTGATGCCGGTGCGGGCGCGGTGATGCCGGTGGGAGTCGTGGTGCGCGCGGTGACGGCGGCGTGGCGCGTGAGCTCGCCGCCGGGTCGGGCTGCGGTGGCCTGTTGCCGCCGCCGCCCTGGCGGGCCGACGCGGCCGCACGGGCGTTCCTGTGCTCGCACCGGTGCCGGAACGCCGGTGCGGGCGCGGTGATGTCGGTGCGGGCCCGGTGATGCCGGTGCGGGCCCGGTGATGCCGGTGGGAGTCGTGGCGCGCGCGGTGACGGCGGCGTGGCGCGTGAGCGCGCCGCCGCTGGGCTGGCTGCCGGGCTGGCTGCCGGGCTGGCTGCGGGGCTGGCTGCGGGGCTGGCCGGCGGCGCGGGGAGGGCGCCGGCGCCGGGTCGAACCGCGCGGCGCACACCGTAGGCTCTGGTTGTGGCCGCACCGACCGCCGATCCCGCTCCGGCGCCCCCGCGTCACCGCAGGCCCTCGGTCCCCACGCTCACGCGGGTCGTCGCGGCGGCCGGAGCAGGCCTGCTGTTGTATGCGAGCTTCCCCCCTCGGCCCCTCTGGTGGCTCGCGCTGCCCGCGCTCGCCGTGCTCGGCGTGGTCGTCCACGGCCGTCGGCCCCGGGCGGCCTTCGGCTACGGGTTCCTCTTCGGCATGGGGTTCCTGCTGCCGCTGCTCACGTGGATCAGCGCGCTGGTCGGGCCGGTGCCGTGGGTGGCGCTCGTCGTGCTCGAGTCGCTGTTCTTCGGGCTCGGCGGCGCGGGCATGGCGCTGGTCGCGCGGCTGCCCGCCGCACCGGTGTGGTCGGCCGCCGTATGGGTCGCCGCCGAGGCGCTGCGGGCCCGGGTGCCGTGGGGTGGGCTGCCGTGGGGCCGGGTCGGCTTCGGACAGCCCGACGGGCTGCTGGTGCACGTCGCGGCGCTCGGCGGTGAGCCGTTGCTCTCCTTCGTCACGGCGCTGGCGGGCTTTGCGCTCGGCGAGCTCGTCCGCCGAGCCGTCGTGTGGCGCCTCGCGACGCGGACCGCGCCCGACGGTTCCTCCGCGGCCCGGCCGGGACCCCGTGCGCTCGCCGTCCCGCTCGTCATCGGCCTGGCGGCCCTGGCGGCAGGCCCCCTGGCGGCCCTCGTGCCGCCGCTGTCGGGTGGTCCCGGCAACACGGTGACGATCGCCGCCGTCCAGGGCAACGTCCCCCGCCTCGGCCTGGACTTCAACGCCCAGCGCCGCGCCGTGCTCGACAACCACGTGAAGGAGACGCAAGCGCTCGCCGCCGACGTCGCCGCGGGCAAGCTCGCCAAGCCAGACCTGGTGATCTGGCCGGAGAACTCGTCGGACATCGATCCCCTGCGCAACCCCGACGCCGCCGCCCAGATCGAGCGGGCCGCGCAGGCCGTCGGCGTGCCCATCCTCGTCGGCGCGGTGCTGCAGAACCCCGACGGGCGCACCACCAGCAACTCGGCGCTGGTCTGGCAGGCCGGGGTCGGCGTCGTCGAGCGGGCCGACAAGCGCCGGGTGCAGCCCTTCGGCGAATACATGCCGTGGCGCTCGTTCTTCCGGCTGTTCTCCTCCTACGTCGACCGGGCGGGGTACTTCGTGCCCGGCACCGGCCCGGGCGTCGTCGACATGGCGGGCACCAAGGTCGGGGTGACGATCTGCTGGGAGGTGGCATTCGACGACCTCGTCGAGGCCTCCGTCGACAACGGCGCCCAGGTCCTCGCGGTGCCGAGCAACAACGCGACGTTCGGCTTCACGCAGATGACCTACCAGCAGATGGCCATGTCGCAGGTGCGCTCCGTCGAGCACGACCGCACCTCGATCATCGCGACCACGAGCGGGGTCAGCGCCACGATCGACGCGGACGGTACGGTCACCCAGAGCACGACGCAGTTCACCCCGGCCGTCCTGGTCAACCGGACGGTGCTGCGCGACACCGTTACGCTGGCCACCCGGCTGGGCGCCGCACCCGAATGGGTTCTGGTCGCGTTGGGGGTAGGGGCGGTGGCTGTCGCCGTGTCACGACGGCGGCGGACGGCAGGAAAGGACGAGGATGGCTGAGCTCGGGCCGGTGCTCGTGGTGATCCCGACCTACCAGGAACGGGACAACCTCAGGCCGGTGCTGACGCGCCTGCAGGCCGCCGTGCCCGACGCCGACGTGCTCGTCGTCGACGACGCGAGCCCGGACGGCACCGGACGGCTGGCCGACGAGATGGCCGCCGACAACCCCCGCATCCGGGTGCTGCACCGCCCCGGGAAGGACGGGCTCGGTGCCGCCTATCTCGCCGGGTTCGCCCGCGCGCTGCAGGGCGGCTACCAGCTCGTCGTCGAGATGGACGCCGACGGCTCGCACGCCCCGGAGGACCTTCCCGCCCTCCTCGACGCGGCCGCCGACGCCGATCTGGTGCTCGGCTCCCGCTACGTGCCCGGCGGCCGGGTGCTGAACTGGCCCGCCCACCGGTGGTGGATCTCGCGCACCGGCAACCTCTACTCGCGGCTCGCGCTCGGCGTGCCCGTCCGCGACATCACCGGCGGCTACCGGGTGTTCCGCCGCCAGGTCCTCGAGGAGCTGGACCTGGGCTCGGTGTCCTCGCAGGGCTACTGCTTCCAGGTCGACATGGCGTGGCGGGCCGTGCTGGCGGGCTTCCGGGTGCGCGAGGTGCCGATCACGTTCACCGAGCGCGAGCGGGGGGCGTCGAAGATGAGCGGCGCGATCGTGGCCGAGGCGCTGTGGCGGGTCACCTGTTGGGGCGCCGCCCGCGTGTTGCGCCGGTCCGCGGCGCCCTCCAACGGCCCGGTCCGCGCATGAGCGAGCGCGAGGAGCTGTCCTGGGAGCTGTTCGGGATCGCGGCGCGCGAGCTGGCCCAGCAGGTCGCCGCGGACGGCTACCGGCCCGACATCATCCTGTCGATCGCGCGCGGTGGCCTTTTCGTGGCGGGCGCGCTGGGCTACGCGCTGGACGTCAAGAACCTGCACGTCACCAACGTCGAGTTCTACACCGGCGTCGACGAGCGGCTGCCGATGCCGATCATGTTGCCGCCGATGCCGAACGTCGTGGACCTGTCCGGGCAGAAGGTGCTGATCGCCGACGACGTCGCCGACACCGGGGCCACCCTCAAGCTGGTCCGCGACTTCTGCGCGGGCCACGTCGCCGACGTCCGTTGCGCGGTGGTGTACGAGAAGCCGCACAGCACCGTGACCTCCGAGTACGTGTGGCGGCGTACGGCGCGGTGGATCAACTTCCCGTGGTCGACGCTCCCGCCCGTCGTCCAGCGCGACGGCCAGGTGCTCGACGCATAACGAAGCCGGGCCGTCCCCTCAAGGGACGGCCCGGCTTCGGTGTGCGCGTCAGGCGATCTCGGCGCGCCGATCGGCCAGGAGCTCCAGGCGCTCCGCCAGCAGCACTTCCAGGTCGGCGATGGAGCGGCGCTCCAACAGCATGTCCCAGTGGGTGCGCGGCGGCTTGACCTTCTTCTGCTCGGGCTCGCTGCCGTCGACCAGACGGGAGATGCTGCCGTGCAGGCGACACTCCCAGGTGGCGGGCGGCTCGGCGTCGTTGGCGAAGGGCACCTCGAACCCATGACCCCGTGGGCACGCGTAGCGCATCGACTGCCGCGGCGCGAGGTCGTGGTTGCGATCGGTCTCGTAGCTGACAGCCCCGAGCCGGCTGCCACGGAGCACGCGGTCGGCCATGCGTCATCCTCCCGTTCCTGTGGTCGGGAGCCACTCCCGACCGGGTCACTACCGAGGTGTAACGTCAGAGGCACTGACGCACATTCCCCGCCGAAGGACGACAACCCCAGGTGGCCTGGGCACGCGAAGGCCACCGATGGTTGCTGCCCCGATTCGTTAGTGTCCCTCATTTCCCTCCGCCGCACATCCGGAAGTGACGTGTCACGCCGTTGTGACTTATGTCACCGCGCGCGACGCAGTGTTCACACCGGCGAAGGATGCGCGTTACCCGGCGCCCGAACCGGGGCGAGCGCCGCGAGGCCCGCCGCGAGCACCACGAGGATGCCGACGATGCCTGCCCGCTGCGCCCCGAACACCGTGATCGCCACCCCGAACAGCGTAGGGGCCAGGAACGACACCGCGCGCCCCGTCGTGGCGTACAGGCCGAACAGCTGCCCCTCCCGGCCGGGCGGCGCGAGCCGCGCGAGGAACGTCCGTGACGAGGACTGCGCGGGCCCCACGAACAGCGTAAGGAACAGCCCGAAGATCCAGAACATGGTCGGGCCGGACACGAAGAGCAGGATCGCGCCCGCGGCCAGCAGCCCGACCAGCGAGATCATGATCACCGCCTTCGGGCCGATCCGGTCCTCCAGCACGCCCCCGGACAGCGCGCCCGCCGCCGACACGACGTTGGCCACCACCCCGAAGATCAGCACGTCGCCCTTGTCGATCCCGTAGACGGTGACCGCGAGCACCGCGCCGAACGTGAACACCGCGGCGAGCCCGTCGCGGAACAGGGCGCTGGCCCCGAGGAAGTAGACGGTGTGCGGGCTGGCCCGGTACAGGTCGCGCAGGTCGTGGACGAGCTTGCGGTAGGAGCCGACGACCCCGAGCCGCACGGCGCCCGGGTCGGCGGGGGGCAGCTCCGGCACGACGACCAGCAGCGGCACCGCGAACACGGCGAACCACGCTGCGGCCAGGAGCGCCACCAGCCGGATGTTGAACCCGTCCGCGGTGCTCACCCCGAGCGCGCCGCCCGCACCGGCGATCAGGCCGACGTAGACCGCCAGCAGCTGGACGATGCCGCCGAAGTAGCCCATCGACCAGCCGAAGCCGGAGATGCGGCCGATCGTCGCGGGCGTCGACACCTGCACCAGCATGGCGTTGTAGGAGACAGAAGCCAGCTCGTAGAAGATCGACCCCAGGGCGAGGAGCAGCAGGCCCAGCCACAGCCAGCGGTAGTCCTCGCGCACGGCGAACAGGCCGGCCATCGTCGCGACCGTGCAGGCCGTCCACACCCCGGTGGCGAACTTGCGGCGCCCTGCCGCGTCGGAGCGCTGCCCCAGCACCGGCGCAGCGAGCGCGATGAGCAGGCCCGCCGCGCCGATCGCGTAGCCCAGCCAGGCCCCGGCGCTGATCGGGCCCGGCAGCCCCTTGCCGACCGCGTCGGTGAGGTAGACGGAGAAGACGAACGTGAGGATGACGGCGTTGTAGGCCGACGAGCCCCAATCCCACAGACCCCACGCCAGCACCCGGCCGCGGTCGACCGTCCTCACGTGGGCCACTGTCCGCGCTCGCGCAGCACCTCGCGCAGCAGGTCGGGTCGGTCCGACAGCAGCCCGTCGACGCCGAGGTCGAGCAACCGCCGCATCTGCGCGGGCGCATCGACCGTCCAGACGTGCACCTCGCGGCCGTGCGCGTGCGCGGTGCGCAGCAGGCTCGCGTCCACGATGCGGATCGGGCCCGCGCTGACCGGCACGTGCGCGACGTCCCCGGCCAGCGGCAGCGACGGGAGCGCCGCCAGCGGGCCGGGCAGCGCGGCAAGCCACGCCCGCATCCGCAGGGCGAGGACGTCGCGCTTGGCCATGGACGTGCACAGCCGTTCGCCCGCGCCGCGGCGGGCCGCGTCGAGCCAGGCCTGCTCGAACGCGCCGAGGCACACCCGGTCCCAGGCCTGCGCAGCGTCCACCGCGGCCAGCGTCGCCGCGACGACGGCGGCCGACTTCAACTCGATCGTGAACCGCGTGTCGGGCAGGGCGTCCAGGACGTCGGCCAGCAGCGGGATCGGCTCCCGTCCGCGCACCCGCACCTTCGCCAGCTCGGCGGCCGTGTGCTCGGACAGCCGACCCGTCCCGTCCGTGGTGCGGCCCAGCATGACGTCGTGGTGCACGACGGGCACGCCGTCGGCGCTCGCGTGCACGTCCAGCTCCACGTAGCCGAAGCCCTCATCGGCGGCGCGGGTGAACGCGGCGAGCGTGTTCTCACAGCCCTCGAGGTCGCCGGTGTGCCAGCCGCGGTGCGCGTACGCGCGGGGGCGGGGCCCGGCGAGGTAAGGGTGCACGGCCCGGATCGTGCCGGCCCGGCGAACCGGCGGGCCAGCGGCGGGTCAGCCGGAACGGGGCAGGCGCTGCGGGTCGGCGAGCAGGGGGGCGAGCAGGTCGCCGTGTTCGGCCAGGCGGGCGGGCAGTTCGGCGGCGGTGAACACCAGGTCCTCCGGCCGTTCGGCGGCCCGCACCTCGTCCCACGTGACGGGCGTGGCGACGGTCGGCCGGGCCCGCCCGCGCAGGGAGTAGCTCGCGATCGTCGTCTTGTGCGGGTTGTTCTGGCTCCAGTCCACGAACACCCGGCCGCGACGGCGGGCCTTCGCCATCACCGCGGTGACGAGCCGCGGGGTCTCCGCGGCGAGCTCCTCGGCGAGCGCCTTCGCGAACTCCGACGTCCGCTCCGGCTTGCTCACGCTGACCGGGAGGTAGAGCTGCATGCCCTTGCCGCCACTGGTGCGCGGGTAGCAGGTGAGGCCGTCGGCGCCCAGGCGCTCGGCGATCCGCTCGGCGACCCGCGCACAGTCGACCACGGTGGTGCCGTCGCCGGGGTCGAGGTCGAACACCATGAGATCGGGGTTGTGCCGGGCACCGCGTGGCCCGAGCCGCCACTGCGGCACGTGCAGCTCCAGCGCGGCGAGGTTCGCCGCCCACGCCAGGCCCTGCGCGTTCTCGATGACCGGGAAGTCGGCGTTCTCCGAGCGGCCGCCGGGGGTGCCGACCCGTGCGGTGCGGATCCACGACGGCGCGTGCCGCGAGACGTCCTTCTCGAAGAACGAGGGCTTCTCGACGCCGTCGGGCCAGCGGACCATCGTGACGGGGCGGTCGGCCAGGTGCGGCAGCATCACGTCGGCGACCGCGAGGTAGTAGGCCAGCACGTCGGACTTCGTGGTGCCGGTGAGCGGGTAGAGCACCTTGCGCGGGTTGGTGAGCTTCGCCCGGCCGACGGCGGCGGGGGCCGCCGCGGGCGCGGCGGGGGCGTCCACGGCCACCCACGCCGGGCTGCGGGTGCCCGGCTCGTAGGGTGCGTCGGCGTCCTTCGCGATCACCCCGCCGAGGCGCTGCTGCCGGACCGCGGCGACGACCGCCGCCCCGCCGCCCGGGAACACCGGGGCCGGACGCCAGTGCGGGCCCGCGAGCGACAGGTTCTCCAGCAGCGCGTGCCGCTCACGGAACGGGAGGTGGGCGACGTCGCGGCCGTCGAGGTGCAGGAGGTCGCCGATCCACAGGTCGCCGCCGACCAGCTCGCCGTCCAGGAGCACGGGGGTGGCGCCCAGCGAGGGGCCGAGCTCCCGCAGGGTCGGCGCCTCGATCTCGGTGCCGTCGGCATCGGTGATCCGGGCGCGGCCCCCGTCCACGCGGACGATCACGCGTCGCCCGCCGAAGCCCACCTGCAGCCACCAGTTCTCGCCGCGGGGGAGCGGGCCGGGGGTGGCCTCCATCGGCCGGGTGTCACGGGGGAGCGGCGCGCGCTCGGGCGCCGGATCGGAGCGGCGCAGGATCCAGTTGTCGCCGGTGCGGATGAACACGTAGCGGCCGTCGGCCCGACGTCCGCGCAGCCGGACGATGACCTCCCGCGGGTTCCACTTCTCGGTCTCGTACGTCCCGGTGTCCCAGATCGTCATGCGGCCGCCGCCGTACTCACCCGCCGGGATCTCCCCGGAGAACTCCAGGTACTCGATCGGGTGGTCCTCGGTGCGCACCGCGAGCCGCACCGTGTCCGGCTCGGTGGGCAGACCCTTGGGCACGGCCCAGGACGCGAGGACGCCGTCGCGCTCCAGCCGCACATCCCAGTGCAGGCTGCGGGCGTGGTGCTCCTGCACCACGAAGCGGTCGTCCGAGCCGGGGGCGGGGTCGGCCTCGGGGACCGGCTCGGGCGTGCGCGCCGCGTCGCGCTTGCGGCGGTATTCCTCCAGCGGCACCAGATCACAGTAGCGGTGTCTTGCCTCATCCCCGGACCCGATGCGAGCATAGCCTAACCTGAACGAAGGGCTGCCTGATGTACGTCTGCATCTGCGAAGCTGTGACCGAGGACCAGGTCCGCTCGGCGGTGGCGTGCGGCGCCCGCACGATCGAGGACGTCGGAGACGCCTGCGCGGCGGGCACCGGCTGCGGCTCGTGTCACGACCAGATCGACATCTTCCTGCTCGCCACAACGGCACCGTCCGAGTTGGCTGCCTGACACCCGATCGGGTGCGGGCGCTAGGGTCCTGACGTGCGTGGCGACCCCGAGATCATTGCCCTTCTCAACGAGCAGCTCACCAGCGAGCTCACCGCCATCAACCAGTACTTCCTGCACGCGAAGATGCAGCAGAACTGGGGTCTGACGAAGCTCGCCGCGTACACGCGTGACGAGTCGATCGACGAGATGAAGCATGCGGAGAAGATCACCGACCGCATCCTGTTCCTCGAAGGACTGCCCAACTACCAGCGCCTGGGCACCCTGCGGATCGGCCAGACCGTCCGCGAGCAGATGGAGGCGGACCTCGCGGTCGAGCTGGCCGTCGTCGAACGGCTGCGGCCGGGCATCATCATGTGCCGCGAGAAGGGCGATGCCACCACGGCGAACCTCTTCGAGGAGATCCTCGCCGACGAGGAGCACCACATCGACTACATCGAGACCAACCTCGAGCTGATGGCCAAGCTCGGCGAGCAGCTCTACCTGGCCCAGCTGGTCGACCAGCCGCCGACGCCCGGTTGAACCGTCACCGGCGGCAGTGCGGGGCGGATCCCGAGGCGGCCGTGTAGGTGGCGGGCAGCTTGACCCGGATTGCCCTCCGCGCCGAAGTGTCGGTGCGACGTGGCACGATCGCGGAGGTGAGCAGCAGACCCGCCGCGGCGCAGCACCTGCGTGATCTCGCGCGCCTGCGCCGTGTCCGCGACCGGATCGACCGGGAGTACGCGCAGCCGCTCAACGTCGAGGCGCTCGCCCGTGGCGCGAGCATGTCCGCCGGGCACCTCAGCCGCGAGTTCCGCGCGGCCTACGGCGAATCGCCCTACGGCTACCTGATGACGCGGCGGATCGAACGCGCGATGGCGCTCCTGCGCCGGGGCGACCTCAGCGTCACCGAGGTCTGTTTCGCGGTCGGCTGCCAGTCGTTGGGCACGTTCAGCACGCGCTTCACCGAGCTGGTCGGGGTGGCGCCCAGCGTCTATCGGCGAGATGCCGCGCACGCGACCGCGGGCATGCCGTCGTGCGTGGCGAAACAGATCACCAGACCGGTCAGGAATCGAGAAGCACGTGTCCCCGAGCCGCACCTAGCGTGATCGTCATGAACAGCACCGACATCAGCATCCACTCCAGCTTCCTCCCGCAGGACGACCCGGATGCCGCGCTGGCGTTCTACCGCGACACGCTCGGCTTCGAGGTCCGCGGCGACGTCGGCTACAACGGGCTGCGGTGGATCACGGTCGGCCCTGCAGGCCAGCCGAGCGTCAACATCGTCCTGTATCCGCCCGGCCCCGGCATGACCGACGAGGAGCGCCACACCGTCACCGAGATGATGGCCAAGGGCACCTACGCCACGGTCATCCTGGCCACCGAGGACCTCGACGCGACGTTCGAGCGGCTGCAGGCAGGCGACGCCGAGGTCGTCCAGGAACCCACCGAGCAGCCCTACGGGGTCCGCGACTGCGCCTTCCGCGACCCTGGGGGCAACATGGTCCGCATCCAGGAGCTGCGCCCACGATGACCACGGCCACGAAGACGGACCTGCGGCCGGCTGCGCCGCACCTCGCCGACAGCCACGATCTGATCCGCGTCACCGGTGCGCGTGTCAACAACCTCAAGGACGTCAGCGTCGAGCTGCCCAAACGCAGGCTCACGGTGTTCACCGGCGTCTCCGGCTCCGGCAAGAGCTCGCTGGTGTTCGACACGATCGCCGCCGAGTCGCAACGGCTGATCAACGAGACCTACAGCGCGTTCCTGCAGGGCTTCATGCCGACCCTGGCGCGCCCCGAGGTCGACGTGCTCGACGGGCTCACCACCGCGATCATCGTCGACCAGCAGCGGATGGGTGCCGACCCGCGCTCCACGGTGGGCACGGCCACCGACGCCAACGCCATGCTGCGAATCCTCTACAGCAGGCTCGGCAGGCCGCACATCGGCTCGCCGCAGGCCTTCTCGTTCAACGTCGCCTCGATCAGCGGCGCGGGCGCGGTCACCCTGGAGCGAGCGGGCCGCACCGTGAAGGAACGCCGCAGCTTCAGCATCACCGGCGGCATGTGCCCGCGCTGCGAAGGCCGGGGCGCGGTCAACGACATCGACCTCACCCAGCTGTACGACGACAGCAAGTCGCTCAACGAGGGCGCCCTCACGATTCCCGGCTACAGCATGGACGGCTGGTACGGGCGCATCTACCGCGGATGCGGCTACTTCGACCCCGACAAGCCGATCCAGAAGTTCACGAAGCGCGAGCTGCAGGACCTGCTCTACCGGGAGCCCACGAAGATCAAGGTCGAGGGCATCAACCTCACCTACGCAGGCCTGATCCCGCAGATCCAGAAGTCGTTCCTGGCGAAGGACGTCGACGCGCTGCAGCCGCACATCCGCGCCTTCGTGGAGCGGGCGGTCACGTTCACCGTATGCCCCGCGTGCGACGGCACCCGCCTGTCCGCGGAGGCGCGCTCGTCGAAGATCGCGGGCATCAGCATCGCCGACGCCTGCGCGATGCAGATCAGCGACCTCGCCACGTGGGTGCGCGGCCTCGCCGAGCCGTCCGTCGCGCCGCTCCTGGAGTCGCTGGGCCACACCCTCGACTCGTTCGTCGAGATCGGGCTCGGCTACCTGTCGCTGGAGCGGCCGTCCGGCACGCTCTCGGGCGGCGAGGCGCAGCGCACCAAGATGATCCGCCACCTCGGCTCCTCGCTCACCGACGTCACCTACGTGTTCGACGAGCCGACGATCGGGCTGCACCCGCACGACATCCAGCGCATGAACGGCCTGCTGCTGCAGCTGCGCGACAAGGGCAACACGGTCCTCGTCGTGGAGCACAAGCCCGAGGCCATCGCGATCGCCGACCACGTCGTGGACCTCGGCCCCGGCCCGGGCACCGCAGGCGGCGAGGTGGTCTTCGAAGGCACGATCGACGGGCTGCGGGCCAGCGGCACGCTCACCGGGCGGCACCTGGATGATCGCGCGTCGCTCAAGCCGTCGGTGCGCACGCCGACGAGCACGCTCGCGGTGCGCGGCGCCGCCACCCACAACCTGCAGAACGTCGACGTCGACATCCCGCTCGGTGTGCTCGTCGTGGTCACCGGGGTAGCAGGGTCGGGCAAGAGCTCGCTGATCCACGGCTCGGTGTCCGGCCGCGACGGGGTGATGTCGGTCGACCAGACCCCGATCCGCGGCTCGCGGCGGAGCAACCCCGCCACCTACACCGGGCTGCTCGACCCGATCCGCAAGGCGTTCGCCAAAGCGAACGGGGTGAAGCCCGCGCTGTTCAGCGCCAACTCCGAGGGCGCCTGCCCCGCCTGCAACGGAGCGGGCGTCATCTACACCGACCTGGCGATGATGGCGGGCGTCGCCACCACCTGCGAGGAGTGCGAAGGAAAGCGTTTTCAAGCCGACGTGCTCGAATACACGTTCGGTGGCCGCGACATCAGCGAGGTGCTGGCGATGTCGGTCACCGAGGCGGCCGAGTTCTTCGGCGAGGGCGAGGCCCACACGCCCGCCGCGCACAAGATCCTCGAACGGCTCACCGATGTCGGGCTCGGTTACCTCAGCCTGGGCCAGCCGCTCACCACGCTGTCGGGCGGGGAACGGCAGCGGCTGAAGCTCGCCACCCGCATGGGTGACAGGGGCGGCGTCTACGTCCTCGACGAGCCGACCACCGGCCTGCACCTCGCCGACGTCGAGCAGTTGCTGGCGTTGCTCGACCGGCTCGTCGACGCGGGCAAGTCGGTGATCGTCATCGAGCACCACCAGGCGGTCATGGCGCACGCCGACTGGATCATCGATCTCGGCCCGGGCGCCGGTCACGACGGTGGCCGGATCGTCTTCGAGGGCACACCCGCCGATCTGGTCGCCGCGCGACCGACGCTCACCGGCGAGCATCTCGCCGAGTACGTCGGCTCCCCCCCGATAAGCCGATAATCGAAGTTATGACAGTTGCGACGGCGGAGAGGTGGTGCTCGCCCCCACCGGCAGAGACGGCCTGGTGACCCCGCCGCCGGGTCAGCGAGCGTCGAGCGCGCTCGTCACGTCCGGGAAGAGCGGCAAGATCGGCTCCAGCTTCATGACCTCCCACGGGCGCACCACCGCGCGGTTGTCCGGCGGCGTGACCAGCCGCACCGGCACGGGCTGCGCGTCGGACGGGCGGCTGGCGGGCGTACGGGTGGCGAGCTCGGCCAACGTGCCGAGGCCCGAGGACCCGAGGAACGTCACTGCGGACAAGTCGATGACGATCGCGGTGAGTTCGGGCCAGGTCAAGGTGTCGTCGACGGTGCCCATCAGCGTGCGGGCGGTGTGCAGATCGAGCTCGCCCTCCACGGTGACCACAGCCGCGGAGCCGATGCGGGTCGTCGCGAGGTTGAGCAGCGGGTCGCCTTCCGTCACGACGCGACCGTATCGTGCTCTGATCCGGCGACGTCAGCGGCGGTGCACGAGGTGGTCGAGCAGCACCCGCAGCGCGTCGTTGTCGCCCTCGTGCGCGGCTTTGGACGCGGCGACGTTCTCGGCGGGATCCATGCCCGACCAGTGGATCGGGTGGCCCGCCTCCACGGCCAGCTGCCCCAGGAACGCCCGCTGGGTGCGTCCGTTGCCCTCGCGGAACGGGTGCAGCGCGTTGAGGTCGGCGAAGAGCTCCGTGAGGCCGTCCACGAACGTGTCGCGGTCGCGGCCGCGCAGGTGCTCGGAGCGCGCGAGCCAGGCGAACAGCTCGTCGGCGTCGGCCTCGAGATGCTGGGGCAGGCTGAACAGCCGTGCCCGGCCGATCGACACCGTGCGCAGCTCGCCCGCCCAGTCGTAGACGTCTTGGAAGAGGTGCCGGTGAAGGTCCCGCAGGTGGGTGAGGTCGTACCCGCCGGGGATCGGGCGGCGGATGAGCTGGGCGATCCGCACCGCGGTGAAGTCCGCCTCGGCCCGTCGGAACGCCTTGGGGTCGTCGATGCCGAGCAGGTTGCGCAGGACCCCCGACCGCAGATCGAGGTAGGGATCCCAGGTCACGAACGGCGCTGACGGTGGCGCTCGCGCAGGAACGCGATCGCATCGTCCTCGGTGATCTGACCGGACGAGATCTCCTGCAGGGCCCGCATCCCCACCTCGCTGGGCTCCAGGCCCTCGGCCCGCACGGACGCGAGCGCCTCGGCGACGGCCGCGCGGCGCTCGGAGATCGTGACGAGGTCCCGGTAATGCGCCACCGACATGATCACGGCCTCGGGCTTGCGGTGCGACCCGACGAAGACCGGCCCCTCCCCCTGCACCCGCTTGAGGGTGGCGGCCAATCCGGCACGGAACTCGCGGAACGACAGCACCTCCGGCGTTCTCATGACCCGGGAGCGTACCCGAAAGCGTACGCATTCGGGTACGCGACGCGTCAGGACGCGCTCGACTGGGCCCACAGGTTGATGCCCGCATCCACCGCGTGCTTGTCGATCTGCTCCAGCTCGTCGGCGGTGAAGGGCGCGGACTCGCGCGCGGTGAGGCTGTCGTCGAGCTGCGTGACGCTGCTGGCGCCGATCAACACCGACGTCACCCGCTCGTCGCGTAAAGCCCACGCCAACGCCATCTGCGCCAGCGACTGGCCCCGCGCGGTGGCCATCTCGTTGAGCGCGCGCACGTGGGCGAGCGTCTGTTCGGAGAGCAGGTCCGGCGAGAGCGACGCGTCGCGCGCCGCCCGCGAACCCTCCGGGATCCCGTCGAGGTACTTGCCGGTGAGCATGCCCTGGGCGAGCGGGGAGAACGCGATGCAGCCCACGCCCGTCTCCCCCAGCACGTCGAGCAGGTCCTCCTCGATCCAGCGGTTGAGCATCGAGTAGGACGGCTGGTGGATCAGCAGCGGTGTTCCCAGCTCGCGCAGGATGGCGGCCGCCTCCCGGGTGCGCGGCCCCGAGTACGACGAGATGCCCGCGTAGAGCGCCTTGCCCGCGCGGACGGCCGCGTCGAGCGCGCCCATCGTCTCCTCCAGCGGGGTGTCCGGGTCGAACCGGTGGCTGTAGAAGATGTCGACGTAGTCCACGCCCATCCGGGCCAGCGACTGGTCCAGGCTCGCGAGGAGGTACTTGCGCGACCCGCCGCCCTGCCCGTACGGGCCCGGCCACATGTCGTAGCCCGCCTTGGTGGACAGGATCAGCTCGTCGCGGTACGGGCGGAAGTCCTGCGCGAAGATCGTGCCGAAGTTGCGCTCGGCGCTCCCGTACGGGGGGCCGTAGTTGTTGGCCAGGTCGAAGTGGGTGACGCCGCGGTCGAACGCGCGGCGCAGGATGGCCCGTTGGGTGTCCAGCGCGCGCTCGTCGCCGAAGTTGTGCCACAGGCCGAGTGAGATCGCGGGCAGGTCGAGCCCGCTCCGCCCACAGCGGCGGAAGGCGGCACCGGAGGCGGCGGTGTCGTACCGGTCCGGGTCAGCGAGGAAGGTCATCGCGCCATCTTGCCCCGTGCCGGGCGAAGCGGGCGGGCGTCGTGCCGACGAGCCGGGAGAAGTGGCGGTGCAGGTGGGCCTGGTCGTGGAAGCCGACTGCGACGGCCACGTCGGCGATGGGTTGTCCGGCGAGCAGCCGCCCGCGCGCGGTCTCGATGCGCCGCCCGGTGAGGTAGCGGTGCGGCGGCAGGCCGAAGGTCGCGGTGAAGCGCCGCACGAGGTGCGCGGGGTGAGCGTGCAGGGCCTGTCCGGCGGCGCGGAGGGTGAGCCCGTCGATCAGGTGGGCGTCGAGCAGGTCTCGCAGGTCGGCGGCGAGGCGGTCGGGTGGCGGCGCGGGATCGGTGCCGCCGAGGTGGGCGCGGAGCCGGTCACCGACCAGCGCGAGCCTGCTCTCGGCCGCCAGCGGCTCCGCCAGACTGGCGTGCAGTTGGGCGACGCGGACCCGCAGCAGGTCGTCGGACAGGCTCGGGCGCGCGATCGCGGCGCCGACGAGCCGTTCGTCGAGCACGTCGGTGTCGAGGTAGAGCACGCGTTTGCGGAACCCGTCCGCGGTGGCCGGGCGCCCGGTGTGCGCGACGTGCGGCGGGAGCAGCGTGACCGCCGGGCGCAGCGCGCCGTGCTCGTGGCGGTCCAGGTCGTACCGCACCGCGCCCTCGTCGACGAGGAGCAGGGTCCACGCGTCGTGGGTGTGCTCCGGGTAGGCGTGGTCGGTGAACCGGGCGTGCAGTGCCTCGACGATCCCGGGGACGCCGGGAGCCCATGCCCGCACCCGGTTCGGCATGCGTCGAACGTACAAGAATCCGGCTGCGCCGGGGTGCCACGATCGGCTCGTGCGCTTCGATACCAAGATCGTGATCGTGCTCCGCGACGACCTGGAGACCTGGCAGAAGCTGAACGTCGCGGCGTTCCTGGCCAGCGGCATGGCGGCCAACCCCGAGCTGCTCGGCGAGCCGTACACCGACGCCGACGGCACGCTCTACACGCCGATGTTCCGCCAGCCCGTGCTGGTCTTCGAGGCCGACAAGGCCGTGTTGACCGCCGCGCACGAGCGGGCCATGGCGCGCGGGCTGCCGATGGCGGTTTTCACCGCCGAGCTGTTCGGCACCGGCTACGACGAGGCGAACCGGGCCGCGGTCGCAGCGGTGCCGCGTGGCGGGCTGGACCTTGTCGGGATCGCGGTGCACGGGCCGCGCAACGCCGTCGACAAGACGATCAAGGGCGCGCAGCTGCACCGCTGAGGGCATGACCGGCCGTTTCGCCGTGTCGGAATGCGGGACTCGCCGTGTCGGGATGCGGGACTTGCCGTGTCGGGATGCGGGACTTGCCGTGTCGGGATGCGGGACTCGCCGTGTCGGGATGCGGGACTCGCCGTGTCGGAGTGCGGGACTCACCGTGTCCGGATGCGGGACTCACTGTTGGGGGGTCAGGCGGGCTTCAGGGTCTGCACGCTGAGCTGGTCGCCCGGCGGCGTGCCCGCGCAGCCGGTGCCCGCCCGCTCGACGTAGAGCGAAGCGGTGTCGCCCGGCGGGTACACCCGCAGGCCACGCACCGCGGTCGGCCTGCACACCGCCGCGTCGAAATTGGCGACGTTCACGAGCTGCAGCTGAGCCGCCGCGGCGGCGCCCGGCCGCAGCACGACCTCTCCCCCGCGCGCCCCGCTCATCGCGGCGGCCGGGCCGACCTGGTGCCCGTCGTCGCCCGCCACGTACGAGACGCCGGGAAAGCCCCGCAGCTCGCAGGTGCGGCCGCCGACGTTGGTGAGCACGAGCGGCACGAACACCGAGCCCGCCGCACCTTCGGCCGCGCCGAGCGAGCCCCGCAGCTCGCCTGCGCCGCAGTTCGGCGTCCCGCCCGGCCGTGTGGGGGCGACGGTCGCCGACGTGGGGCCCGACGTCGGCCCGGCGGCCGACGTCGTGGACGGCGCCGCGCCGGGTGATGGTTCCGCGTTGCCCGCCGTCGATCCGCCGCACGCCACTGCCGAGGCCGCCACCAACGCGAGTGCGGCGCGGTATGCCTGCCGTCCCATCAGACCCCCGATCCACTCCACCGGCCATGATCACCGGTTCGGTGCGAAACCGTGCCAGATCCGGCCGGATACGCACCGAACCGGTGATCACCGCGCCACGGCTAACCTGGCGACCATGACGAAGACCGGCTCGCCGCCGCGCTGGCTCAGGCCCGTCAACAAGGTGATCATTGCGCTGAACCGGTTCGGGCTGGTCGTCGAGAACGGGGCCGTGCTCACCGTCGCCGGGCGCCGATCGGGCGTAGCGCGGCGCGTGCCGGTGTCGGTGCTGGACCACGCCGGACAGCGCTACCTGCTCGCCGGCTACCCGAGCGCCGAGTGGCCGCGCAACGTGCGCGCGGCGGAGGGTCGGGCCACGATCGCGGTCGGCAGGCGCACCGAGGCCGTGCGGCTCGTCGAGCTGGACGAGGCCGCTGCGCGGGCGATCCTGCGCCTCTGGCCTGCGCGCATCCCGCAGGGGGCGAAGGTCATGCGCGGTGCGGGCGTCGTGCCCGACCTCACGCCGGAGTCGTTCGCGCGGCTGGCGGGCCGCTGCCCGGTGTTTCGGATCGAGACGGCGTGAGCGAGGACGTCGCGACGCCCGTCGGGCACCGGAGCAGGCAGGTCCGTGCCTGACGTCGGCACGTTCCTGCTGCTCCTCGCGGGCGGTCTCGGCGCGGGTCTCTCCGGCACGATGGCGGGGCTGGCCTCGCTGTTCTCCTACCCCGCCCTGCTGGCCGCCGGGTTGCCCGCGGTCGCCGCGAACGTCACGAACACGGTGGCGCTCACGTTCACGGCGGTCGGCGCCGCCGCCGGGTCGCGCCCGGAACTCACCGGCCAGTGGCCGACCGTCCGGCGGTTCGCCCTCCTCACCGCGCTCGGCGGGGCGCTCGGGGCGGGGCTGCTGCTCATCACGCCGCCGGGCGCGTTCGAGAAGGTGGTGCCAGTGCTGATCGGGGGCGCCGCGGCGGTGTTGTTCTTCCAGCCGCGGATCCGCGCGGCCGTCCTGCGCAGGGCGGGCGAGGACCACCACGGCGGCCCGCTCGTGCTCGCCGGAATCCTGGCCGTCGGCGTCTACGGCGGCTACTTCGGCGCGGCCGCGGGCGTGATGCTGCTGGCGTTGCTGCTGGTCGCGCTGCCGGTCTCGCTGCTGCAAGGCAACGCCATCAAGAACGTGCTGCTCGGTATGTCGAACGCGATCGCGGCGATCGGCTTCGCCCTCTTCGCGCCGGTCGACTGGTGGGCCGTGTTGCCGCTGGCCGCGGGTGCGCTGCTGGGCGCACGCCTCGGGCCGGTGGTGGCCCGCCATCTGCCTCCCACGGCGCTGCGGGTGGGCATCGCACTGGCCGGGCTCGGACTGGCCACCGTGCTCGCCGTAGGCGCCTGGTAGCCGCTAACGCGGCGCCGCCGCAGGCTGGCCGCGCCCGGCGGTGGCGGTGCGCCGCAGCCAGTCCTCCAGGGCCCGCTGGACGTCGCGCAGCGCGGGGCGGCGCGCCGGGTCGTTGTCCAACGCCGCCCGCAGCAGCGCCAGGTGCGCGGTGCGGCGGGGCAGGTGGGTGAGCGGCGCGCCGGTGGCCGCGGCCCGCAGGCCGGAGACCGCGTCCGCGTGGCCGCCGCGGGGTGGGTGCCCGGTGAGCGCGTAGGAGATCGTCGCGGCGAGCTGCCAGGCGTCCGACGCCGCCGAGGCGCGCTCCCCGCACGCGATCTCCGGGGCGAGGAAGTCCGGGGTGCCGAGCACGAATCCCGTCTGGGTCATCGTGGCGTCGCCGGTCTTGCGGGCGATGCCAAAGTCGATCAGGTGCGCGACGCCCTGCGGGTCCACGACGACGTTGCCCGGCTTGACGTCGCGGTGCATCACCCCGCGCGAGTGCGCGGCGTCCAGCGCGCCCGCGAGGTTGACCCACACGCGGGCGGCGGCGATGTCGTCGAGCACGCCGCGGTCGCGCACCAGGTCGCCCAGCGACATGCCGTCGACGTAGCCCATGACGATGACCATGCCGTCGAGGTCGGAGAGGCCGGGGTCGCTGCGGGCGGGCACGAGGTCGTAGATCCGCACGCAGTTCGGGTGCCGAACGGCGGCGAGGGCGCGGGCCTCCCGCTCGAGGCGCTTCTCGGTTTCGGCGTCGGGGGCGTGCGCGGCCTTGAGCGCGACGACGTGGCCCAGCTTGTTGTCCTGGGCGAGCCACACCCGGCCGAACCCGCCCGACCCCAGCCTGCGGATCGGCCGGAACCGGGGGCCGCTGCGCACCGGGCCGGACGGCGCCTGGGCCACCAGCGTGGGCCGGTGAACCTGCGGCGGCGGGGCCGTGGCGGGCACCGGGGCCACCCTCGTGGGGTGGGGGGTGGCCGTGCGCGCGGGGGTGCGTACGGGCTCGGCGCGCTCCTTCCGGGCCGGGGGCTGCGTGCCCCGGCCGAGCACCGACCACGGCGGCGGCCCGATGAAGAGCGGGAGCAGCAGGCCGAGCAGCGCGCCGACGCCCGCGCCCAGCCACAGATGGGCCGCGGTGAGCGCGGGCACGCCCATGCTCAGCAGGGCCACGCCGAGCGTGGAGAGCCAGAAGAACGCCGCGGGCCAGCGTGGCCCCCGCCGCAGCGCGATCCGGGCCTGGAGGAACGTGAGCGTCGCCACGATCACCGGGACGAGGCCGAGCCCGACCAGGCCGACGCCGAGGCGCAGCGGGCTCGAGCCCATGAAGCTCTGCCCGACCGTGCCACGGCCGAGGTACTCGACCTGGCTGCCGAGCGCGGCGAAGCAGGCGTCCGAGCGCAGGCCTGCGCGGCTGAGCCCGGACACGGCGGTGCCCGACGCGGCGGCCGCGAAGATGCGCCCGGTCGCCGTGAACACCAACAGGGGCGCGAGGCCCGCGAAGACGAAACCGATCGCGGCGCACACCACGGACGCGGAGTTGCCCGCCGTCTTGCGCAGCATGGCGACGAGCAGCGCGCCCACCGCGGGAAGCAGCCCCACGAGGACGCCGAGCAGCGAGACCGCCCACGGCCATCCGCCGGGGCAGACATCGGGCGCGACCGAGCGGTGCAGCGCCGTGAGGAGGCCCGCGATCACCGCGGTGACCCCGTCCACGCCCTCCGACCCCCTCCCCGGAGCCCCGCCGGGGGCGCCTCACGTCACACCACTATGGCACCGCGAAGGTCACAGATGGACAACAGCCGCGTACGGACTCGGTTGGTCGGTCACCCGGCAGCGCCAATCGTCGCCAAATCGTCGCTAGTGCGGTGTCCACGAACGTTGCCGGGTCGATCGCGTGATCCAGGCGGCGACTCGCAAGGCGCCGCCCGAAGCTCATACCGGGCGTATTCGCGAGGGCGGACGCCCGTCGTCGTCTGGGCGCGTGAGCGGCCCGGTGGACGTTTGTGGACACCGCACTAGT
The DNA here is from genome assembly GCA_963837575.1 of uncultured Actinomycetota bacterium. Taxonomy (GTDB): domain Bacteria; phylum Actinomycetota; class Actinomycetes; order Mycobacteriales; family Pseudonocardiaceae; genus Pseudonocardia. The sequence continues at coordinate 86,402 of CAWIOI010000019.1, read as the reverse complement.
CGTCATCGACGAGCAGCGCCTCCAAGGCGGGCAACGCGGCGGTCAGCGCGCTGCGCTGCGCGTCGTCGAGGCGGCCCAGCCTGCGCGCGATGAGGGCGGTGCGCTGGGTGCGGACCTCGTCCAGACGCCGGGCGCCGTCCGGCGACAGCGTGATGAGGACACCCCGCGCGTCTTGGGGATCCGGGGAACGGACGACGAGGCCCTGCTCGTCGAGGGCGCTGAGCACCCGGCTCATCGTCGGCGCGGTGACGGCTTCGCGGCGGGCCAGCTCGGACAGCCGCAGCGGGCCGTGCTCCTCCACCGTGACCAGCGCGGACAGCTGCAGCGGCGGCACCGACTCGCCGCCGTCGATCCGCACCCGTCGGCTCAGGCGGCCGACCGCGAGCCGCAGCCGCGTGGCCAGCTCGTCGCCGGATCCGGCCACGGCTGTGTCCACGTCCTCGCCCGCCACAGCAGTGCTTCCTGCGCCCTCCATCTGTCCATCGTGCCACCTCGGCCGTCATACCTTGCGCAGGCGCACGCCGGTGACGTTGTGGTCCGGACCTTTGCGCAGCACCAGGCTCGCCCGGCCGCGGGTCGGCCGGATGTTGCGCTCCAGGTTGGGCTCGTTGATCTGCGCCCAGAGGCCCTCCGCCCGTGCTGTGGCCTCCTGCTCGTTCAGGGCGGCGTAGCGCCGGAAGTAGGAGTCGGGGCTGCGGAACGCCGTCTCGCGCAGCCGCAGGAACCGCTCGACGTACCAGCGGCGGATGTCGGAGCTCGCCGCGTCGACGTAGACGGAGAAGTCGATGAAGTCGCTCACCGCGACCGCGGCCCGGCCCGCGGGCTGCAGCACGTTGAGGCCCTCCAAGAGGAGGATGTCGGGGCTGCGCACGATCGTCTGCTCGTCCGGGAGGACGTCGTAGATGAGGTGTGAGTACACCGGGGCGCCGACCTCGGGGCAGCCCGCCTTGACGGCGCGTACGAAGCGCAGCAGGGCTCCGCGGTCGTAGGACTCGGGGAAGCCCTTGCGGGCCATCAGCCCCCGTCGTTCCAGCTCCGCGTTGGGATGCAGGAACCCGTCGGTGGTGATCAGCTCCACGCGCGGATGGTCGGGCAGGCGGCCCAGCAGCTGCCGCAGGAGCCGCGCGATGGTGGATTTCCCCACCGACACCGAGCCCGCGATCCCGATGACGAACGGGGTGCGCGCGGGCGGCTCCTCGGCGGGGGCCAGGAACGCGCGGTAGGTCTCGTAGAGTCGCCCGCTTTCCTCGACGTGCAGGGCCAGCAGCCGCGTCAAGGGCAGGTAGACCTCGCGCACCTCGTCGAGGTCCACGGGATCGCCGAGGCTGCGCAGGCCGTCGAGCTCGGTGGCCGAGAGCGGCAGCGGGGCGTGCTCCCCCAACTTCGCCCACGCTCCGCGATCGAGGTCGAGGTAGGGCGAGTGCGCCATGCGCAGAAACGTAGACGGCGCACACCCGCCGGACGCCGCGCGAGTTGCCGATCTCACCCGACGCGGCGTGATCCGGGAGCAGGTCCTCGCCCTCGGCGGGTGCGCACGACCCGCCGGTAGACTGGCTCCCACCCCTCTGGAGGAGTTGCCACCGTGCCCACCGCACGTCCCGGCGAGCCGGGCTGCAGTAGGACGCCGGGCCTGCCCCGGCGCGTCACCCACATCGCACGGCCGGCGCCGTCATGACCGTCCTGCTGTCCCTCCTGGGCGTGCTCGCCGTCGTCGTCCTCACCCTCGGCACCGCGGTGGCCGTGGCGTCCGAATTCGCGCTCACCGCGCTGGAGCGCAGCCAGGTCGACGCGCACGCCGCCGCGAAGGGCGACCGGCGCGCCCGCGCCGTGCAGCGCGCCCACCGCAGCCTGTCGTTCCAGCTGTCGGGCAGCCAGCTCGCCATCACGGTCACCACGCTGGCCACCGGCTACATCGCCGAGCCCGCGATCGCCACTCTCTTCGTGCCCGGTCTCGCTGCGCTCGGCCTTTCCGAGGGCGCGGCGGCAGGCACCGCGACCGTGCTCGCGTTGGTGCTGGCCACGGCGCTGTCGATGGTGTTCGGCGAGCTCGTGCCCAAGAACCTCGCGATCGCCGATCCGCTGCGCACCGCGCGCGCCGTCGTCTGGCTGCAGAGCGGGTTCGCGAACGCGTTCCGCTGGCTGATCAGCGCGCTCAACACCGCGGCCAACGCCATCGTGCGCAGGCTGGGCGTGGAGCCCGCCGAGGAGCTGCGCTCGGCGCGCTCGCCCGGGGAGCTGAGCTCACTCGTGCGCGCCAGCGCCGAGCACGGCACGCTCGACGCGGGCACCGCCACACTCCTGGACCGCTCGCTGCGCTTCACCGACCGCGTCGCCGAGGAGCTCATGACCCCGCGGGTGCGGGTGACGTCCCTCCACGCCGACGACACCGTCGCCGGGCTCGTCGCACAGTCGCAGCGCACCGGGTTCTCCCGCTTCCCCGTCGACGACGGCGGCGACCCCGACGCGCTCGTCGGCGTCGTCCACGTCAAGCAGGCGTTCGGCGTGCCCGCGCCGCGCTGGGCCGAGGTGTCCTTGCGGAGCTTGGCCCTGCCCGTGCCGACCGTGCCCGAGTCCCTGAGCGGCGACGCCCTGCTCACCCGGCTGCGGGCCTCGGGGCTGCAGCTCGCCGTCGTCGTCGACGAGTACGGCGGCACCGCGGGCATCGTGACGCTGGAGGACCTTATCGAGGAGATCGTCGGTGACGTCCGCGACGAACACGACGCGGGCGAGCAGGCGCGGGTCCGCCCGCTTGGCGAGGGCAGCTGGCTGGTGTCCGGTCTCCTGCGCGACGACGAGGTCGCCGAGGCCACCGGCTTCACGATGCCCGACGGCGACTACGAAACCCTCGCCGGGCTCGTGCTGGCCCGCTTGGGCCGCATCCCCGACGTCGGCGACGACGTCGACGTCGACGGATGGCACCTCACCGTGACCCGGCGCGACCGCAACCGGGTGGCCGAGCTGCGCGTGACCGCGCCCGTGCCGGAGGCCGTCGGTGAGTAGCGACCTCCTGGCCCTCGCCGGGGCGATCCTCCTGCTGTTGGCCAACGCGTTCTTCGTCGGCGCGGAGTTCGCGCTGATCTCCGCCCGCCGCGACCGGCTGGAGTCGATGGCCCGCGCAGGCACCCCGGGCGCGTCCGCGGTGCTGAGGGCGGGCGCCGACCTGTCCCGCATGTTGGCCGCCGCCCAGCTCGGCATCACGATCTGCTCGCTGCTGCTCGGCCGCCTCGGCGAGCCCGCCGTCGCGCACCTCATCGAGCGGCCGTTCACCTGGCTCGGTGCGCCCATCGAGATGCTGGCCCCGGTGGCGTTCACGATCTCGCTGGTCGTGGTCGTCGTCGGGCACATGGTGATCGGCGAGATGGTGCCGAAGAACATCGCGATCGCCGGGCCGGAGCGCACGGCGCTCTGGCTGGTGCCGCCGTTCCTGGCGTTCACCACGGTGCTGCGGCCGTTCATCAGCCTGTTCAACCACGCCGCGAACGGTGTGCTGCGGCTCATGCGCGTCGAGCCCCGGGACGAGTTGGAGACGGCGGTCACGTCCGGCCAGCTCGCCGACCTGATCGCCGAGTCCGGCCGCGAAGGCCTCCTCGACGACGACGGCTCGCGGCGCCTCACCCGCACGCTGTCCTCGGCCGGGCACACCGTCGCGGACGTGCTGGTGGCCCCGGTCGAGCTGGTGTCGCTGCCGCAGCGACCCGTCGTCGACGACGTCGCGCGGGCCGTCGCCGACACCGGCTTCTCCCGCTTCCCGGTGCGCGCCGCTGCGGGCTTCTCGGGCTATCTGCACGTCAAGGACATCCTCGACATCGCCGAGGACCCCGGCGCCGAGGTGCCGTCCGAGCGGATCCGGCGGCTGCCGCAGATCCGGGTGACCGATCGGCTCGACGTCGCGCTCGCCGTGCTGCGCCGCGCCGGGGCGCATCTGGGCCGGGCGGTCGACGCCGGGGGCGCCACGGCCGGGCTGGTCACGTTGGAGGATCTCATCGAGCACTACGTCGGCACCGTGCGCGACGCCACCCACGCGCGCGAGGAGCCCGCTTGACCTGCACTCGGGTTGAGGTCGCAAGCTTCGGGGCGTGAGCATCTTCAGCGACGCCGAGCTCGAGTTCCTTCGCGACGCCCGTCTCGCCCGGCTGGCCACCCTCGGTCCGGACGGCGCGCCGCAGGTGCGCCCCGTCGGGTTCACGGTGGACGCGGCGGCGGGCACGATCGACATCGCGGGGCTACGCAACCCGAGCACCCAGAAGTGGCGCAACGTCGCCCGCGACGGGCGGGTGGCGTTGGTCATCGACGACGTGCTGCCCCCGTGGCAGCCGCGCGCCCTCGAAATCCGCGGGGACGCCGAGGTGCTGCCCGACGTGGTGCCGGTCGGGGCGTTCGAGGGCGCCGCGCCGGGCGTGATCCGAATCCGGCCGCGTCGGATCCTCGCGTACGGGATCGAGGAGGGCGCGCCCGCGGCCCGCACGGTCGGTGGCACGTCGTGGCTGAGCACCGCGAACGTCGGCGCCAACGCCCGTGGCACCTCCGTCGGGGCCGCCGGGGTCCGCGGCAGCCGCCGCGTGCTCGCACCGGCATCGCGGTGGTCGCACCGGCGTCGCGGCGGCGGTGCGAGCACGGCAACGCCGGTGCGGTCGCCTCGGGACGCGCGGAGCCCGCGTAACGTCACCGCGGTGGACGGCGTCCCCATCGTGCTGGCCGAGGCCGAATGGCGGCCCCGCGCGGCGGCGCACCGGGACCGCATCCGGCGCTTCACCGCGCCGCACCGGGCGCGTCAGCAGCGCGGCGAAGCGCACCCGGTGCTCGACTTCCTCTTCACCTACTACTCCCACCGGCCTGCGCGGCTGGAGGAGTGGCATCCGGGGCCGGGCGCCGTGCTGCTCGGCGCCGCCGAGTACCTCGGCCGACCCGGCTACCGGGCCGCCGACGCGCCGGGCAGCGTGCGCCTCGACCCCGGCGCACTCCCCCGGCTCGCGCCGACCGCGCGCTTCGTCCGCACCCTCCTGACCGCCACCGCGGCCCGCCCACCCCGGCTGAGCTGCTTCGGCCTGCACGAGTGGGCGATGGTGTACCGCTCCCCCACCCCGCGGCACACCTCTGTGCCGCTCCGCCTCGGCGCCGCGGGCACCGACGCCGTCGTCGAGTCCCTCCCCGTGCACTGCACCCACCACGACGCGTTCCGGTTCTTCACCCCGGCGGCCCGGCCGCGGAACGCCGTCACGCCCGGGCGCTCCGACCAGGTGCAGCACGAACAGCCCGGCTGCCTGCACGCCACCATGGACCTCTACAAGTGGGCCTACAAGCTCGCCCCGGCCACGCCATCCGACCTGGTGGCCGCGTGTTTCGAGCTCGCCGCGGACGTCCGCGAGCTGGACATGCGCGCAAGCCCCTACGACCTCACCGCGCTCGGCTATCCACCCGTGCCCGTCGAGACGCCGGCGGGTCGCGCCGCGTATGTGCGCGCCCAGGCGGACGCAGCAGAGCGGGCCGCTCCCCTGCGCGACCGCCTCATCGGCCTCTGCACCGCGCTCCTCTGAGCCCGGCCCCACCGTCGGTTCGTGGCGGTTTGTTGTCGTCGATTGATTGGCGATCCGATGGCGTCAATGAATGCTTGACATCGAGGGACGAAAACTCTTTGCGGTGCGACGTATCAGGAGCGCTGTTGCGTGCTCCTAGGACAGCGGGCGGGTGGCGACACTCGGAGGGGATGTGGGGCCGCCCGTCCGCGCGGCCCTGCCCCGGATCAGGCGAACGCCTCCGGGGCAGGGCAGCTGCAGACCAGATGGCGGTCGCCGTAGGCCCCGTCGATGCGCCGCACCGGCGGCCATACCTTGCGGTCGTGCACCCCGGGTGTGGCGCCGCTCGGGTACGCGGCCAGATCCCGGCTGTACGGGTGGTCCCACTTGTCGGCGAGGCAGGCCGCGGTGTGCGGGGCGCCACGGAGCGGGTTGTCGTCCACCGGCCACTCCCCCGCCGCCACGCGGCCGATCTCGCCCCGAATGCCGATCATGGCGTCGACGAAGCGGTCGATCTCCGCGAGGTCCTCGCTCTCGGTGGGCTCCACCATCAGCGTGCCCGCGACCGGGAACGACATCGTCGGCGCGTGCAGGCCGTAGTCGGCCAGCCGCTTCGCGACGTCGTCGACGGTCACGCCGGACGCCTTCGTGATCCCCCGCAGGTCGAGGATGCACTCGTGGGCCACCCGGCCCGCCGTGCCCGCGTACAGCACCGGGTAGTGCTCCGCCAACCGGGTCGCGACGTAGTTGGCGGCGGCGACGGCGGTGAGCGTCGCCCGGCGCAGTCCGTCGATCCCCATCAGCCGCAGGTAGGCCCACGGGATCGGCAGCACCCCCGGGCTGCCGTGCGGCGCCGCCGAGATGGGCCCGACCACCCCGCGGCCGGGCAGGAACTGCGCCAGGTGCTCGGCGACGGCCACCGGTCCGACGCCCGGGCCGCCGCCGCCGTGCGGGATGCAGAACGTCTTGTGCAGGTTCAGGTGACTGACGTCACCGCCGAACGCGCCCGGGCGCGCGACGCCGACGAGCGCGTTGAGGTTGGCGCCGTCGACGTAGACCTGCCCGCCCGCCGCGTGCACCGCGTCGCACACCTCGCGCACGGCCACCTCGTACACCCCGTGCGTCGACGGGTAGGTGATCATCAGAGCGGCCAGCGCGTCCCGGTGCTGGTCGATCTTGGCGCGCAGGTCGTCCAGGTCGACGTCGCCGGTCGGGCCGGTGGCCACCACGACCACCCGCAGGCCCGCCATCACCGCCGACGCCGCGTTGGTGCCGTGCGCCGACGCCGGGATGAGGCAGACGTCGCGGTGGTTCTCGCCGCGGCTGCGGTGGTAGGCCGCGATCGCCAACAGGCCCGAGAGCTCGCCCTGGCTGCCTGCGTTGGGCTGCAGGGACACCGCCGCGTACCCGGTGAGCTCGGCCAGCCAGCGCTCGAGGTCGGCGATCAGTTCGAGGGTGCCCGCGGCGTCCTCGGCGGGCGCGAACGGGTGCAGATCGGCGAACCCCGGCCAGGTGATCGGCTCCATCTCGGCCACGGCGTTGAGCTTCATGGTGCACGAGCCGAGCGGGATCATCGTGCGGTCGAGCGCCATGTCGGCGTCGGCGAGGCGGCGCAGCCAGCGCATGAGCGCGGTCTCCGAGCGGTGCTCGTGGAACACGGGGTGGGTGAGGTAGTCGCTGGTGCGGACGAGGTCGGCGGGCACCGTGTCGGCCGTGGCCCGGTCCAGTGCCGTGGCATCGGCGTCCACACCGAAGGCCGCCCACAGCGCCTCCAGATGCGCCACGGTGGTCAGCTCCGAGCAGGAGACGCCCAACGTGTCGGCATCGACGCGGTGCAGCGCGATCCCGGCGGCGTGCGCGGCGTCGGCGACCGCGGCGCCCTGGCCCGGCACGCGGACCCGGACCGTGTCGAAGAACGCGTCGTGGACCACCTCGACGCCACCTCCGCGGAGGCCCGCGGCCAGGACGGCCGCCATGCGGTGGGCCCGCCGCGCGATGCGCGCCAGCCCGTCGGGCCCGTGGTAGACCGCGTAGCAGGCGGCGACGACGGCGAGCAGCACCTGTGCGGTGCAGATGTTGGAGGTGGCCTTCTCACGGCGGATGTGCTGCTCGCGGGTCTGCAGGGCCAGCCGCAGCGCGGGACGGCCGTCGGCGTCGTGGGAGAGCCCGACGAGCCTGCCGGGCACCTGGCGGGCGAGGCCGTCGCGCACCGACAGGTAGCCCGCGTGCGGGCCGCCGTACCCGAGCGGCACGCCGAACCGCTGGGTGGTGCCGACGGCCACGTCGGCGCCGAGCTCGCCGGGCGGGGTGAGCAGCGTCAGGGCGAGCAGGTCGGCGGCGACGGCGGTGAGCGCGCCGCGTTCATGGGCTGCGCTGATGACCGGGCGGAAGTCGCGTACGGCCCCGGAGGCGCCGGGGTAGGACAGCAGCAGGCCGTAGAACTCGCCGTCGGGGAGGCCGGTGGCCGGGTCGAACGGCACGAGCTCGATGCCGAGGGGTTCGGCCCGGGTGGCCAGCACGGCGCGGGTCTGCGGGAGCGTGTCGACGTCGACGAGGAAGCGGGGGCTGGTGGAGCGGTTGGCGCGGCGCAGCAGCGTCATGGCTTCGGCGGCGGCGGTGGCCTCGTCGAGCAGCGAGGCGCCCGCGACGGGGAGGCCGGTGAGGTCGGCGACCGTGGTCTGGAACGTGAGCAGGGCCTCCAGCCTGCCTTGGCTGATCTCCGGCTGGTAGGGCGTGTAGGCGGTGTACCAGGCGGGGTTTTCCAGCACGTGCCTGCGGATCACGGGCGGGGTGACGGTGCCGTGGTAGCCGAGCCCGATCATCGGCACGGTGACGGTGTTGCGGGCGGCGAGCGCGCGCAGCGCAGCGAGCACCTCGGTCTCGGACCCGGCGGGCGGCAGGGTGGAGGGCACGGGCTCGGTGTCGCGGATGACGGCGGGCACGGCGGTGTCGGCCAGCTCGTCGAGCGACGCGGCGCCGATGGCGGCGAGCATGGTGGTGAGCTCGCTCTCGCGGGGGCCGATGTGCCGCTCGGCGAACGGGACACCGCGTTCGAGGTCAACCAGCGACGGGCGGTCGGTCACAGCCGGCTCGGTCATAGCGCCTCCAGGCAGGACTGGGCGGAGCGGAACGCCCTCCCCCTCTGTCTCTGCCCGCGCGGGGCGGGCGCCTGAGAGATTCACCCCGGTCGGGCCAGGGCTTTCCCCGTCGGCGGATCGCCGCCACGGCGCGGCGATCGCTTTCCAGAGGCGTCTCACCGGCGCGGTCCTGGGGCCTGAGAGATTCCGGGGAGGATTTGCTCCTTCGGCGCCCGGCTTTCACCGGGACTCTCCCGCGCTGGTTCGGCGACTGCGCGGCCCACTCTAGTCCTACAACGTGGAACTGCTACCCGATGGCGCGCCGGGCTCGCCTGCGGGAGAGTTCGTCCTCGGGGGCGTCGTCGACGGATCCGCCGTCGGCGCGCTCCACCGGGAAGTCCTTGATCGAGCCGCTGATCTCCTTCATGGCGCCGGAGACGGCGATGCCGAAGACGCCCTGGCCGCCGCGCAGCACGTCGACGACCTCCTCGGGCGAGCTGCACTCGTAGACGGTGGTGCCGTCGGAGAAGAGGGTGACGCCCGCGAGGTCCCGGACCCCGCGGCGGCGCAGGTACTCGACGGCGACGCGGATGTTCTGCAGCGACACCCCGGCGTCGAGCAGCCGCTTGACGACCTTGAGGACGAGCATGTCCTTGAACGAGTACAGCCGTTGCGAGCCGGAGCCCGCAGCGCTGCGGATCGAGGGTACGACCAGGCCGGTGCGGGCCCAGTAGTCGAGCTGCCGGTAGGTGATGCCGACGACTTGGCAGGCGGTGGGGCCGCGGAAGCCCACGAGCTGGTCGGGCAGCCCATCAAGCCCGGACCCGATGAGGGGATCCGGGAAGAGCTCGCCCTGCTCGGGCGTGGACGGCGGCTCGTCCACCGTGCCCCCTTCCCCTGAATCACATGCTGGTTCTTCGACCGTAGGCGCCTGTCGACGCAGGGTCAACGCAACACGCTCGGGCGAGGTAACGGTGCGCCGGTAGGCGCGCAGCAGGCGGATCGACGCGCTGCGAAGCCCGCTACGGCTGGGCGCCGCGGAAGTCCTCACAGGGTCGACGCGACGGCACCGAGCGCAACGGAAGCCCGCTACGGCTGGGCGCCGCGGAAGTCCTCGGGGGAGATACTGTCGAGGAACTCCCGGAACTTCTCGACCTCGTCCTCTTGCTCGTCCGGGATGATCAGCCCCGCCTCGGCGAGCACCCGCTCCTCCGCGTGGATGGGGACGCCGGTGCGCAGGGCCAGCGCCACGGAGTCACTCGGGCGGGCGGACACCTTCACGCCGCCGTCGAAGACGAGCTCGGCGTAGAACGTGCCTTCCTGCAGGTCGGTGATCCGGACCTGCTCCAGCCGCCGTCCGAGGCCCGCGATCACGTCCTTGAGCAGGTCGTGGGTGAGCGGCCGCGCGGGCTTCACGCCCTGCTGCTCCAAGGCGATGGCGGTGGCCTCGACCGACCCGATCCAGATGGGCAGGTAACGATCGCCGCTGGTCTCCCGCAAGAGGAGGATGGGCTGGTTCGCGGGGAGTTCGACCCGGACCCCCACCACACGCATCTCGCTCATGCGGTTCCTCCTCCTGACGGTCCTGCTGCCTCCCGACGCTACACGGCGCACTCCGCCCGCGCGCGCCTCCGGACGGGCGGCCCGAGCGTGTCGCCGACGCCGGAGCGTCAGCCCCGCGGGCCGGTGATGAAGACCAGGCGGAACTTGCCGATCTGCACCTCATCGCCGTCGACGAGCACCGCGGTGTCCACCGGTTCGCGGTTGACGTAGGTGCCGTTGAGGCTCCCGACGTCGACGACCACGAACTCCCCCGCGTCGCTGCGGAACTCGGCGTGACGGCGGGAGACGGTGACGTCGTCGAGGAAGATGTCGCTGTCGGGATGGCGCCCCGCGCTGGTGACGGCCCGGTCGAGAAGGAACCGCGATCCCGCGTTGGGGCCGCGCTTGACGACCAACAGCGCTGCGCCCTCGGGGAGCGCGTCCACGCCCGAGACGCCCGGGTCCTGTGCCGGCGGCTCCGCCTCGGAGAGGAAGTCCGCACGGAAGACCGAAGTGGTCTCCGGGGCGCGCTCCGGGGGCACGCCGGGCCCGTCATTCATGGTCACCTCGGGGTCTCCTCCTGCGGACAAGTCCGGATAGATCAGCGTGGCGGTGCCGGACAAACCTACCGCGCGGGCGTGTCGGGCATCGGGCCCGGTCACTCCCCGACGAGCTCGCCGTACGCAGCCGCGTCGAGCAGCCCGTCGGGCGTGTCGGTCACCCTGATGTCCAGCATCCAGCCGTCTTCGTACGGCGCCGAGTTGGTGAGTTCGGGTGTGTCGGCCAGCGCTGTGTTGACTGCGACGACAGTACCGCTGACCGGCGCGAAAAGGTCCGAGACCGATTTGGTCGACTCCACCTCGCCGACGGCCGCACCCGCCTGCACCTCGGCACCCTCGTCGGGCAGTTGGACGAACACGACGTCACCGAGCTGGGTCTGCGCGTAGTCGGTGATGCCGATCCGCACGACGCCCTCGCCGAGGTCGCGGACCCACTCGTGGGCATCGGTGTAGCGCAGGTCGTCGGGGATCACGGCGGGAGCCTAGCCAGGCGGTTCGGCCCGCTGCGCGCGGGGCGTGCGGAGCGCCAGCACGATCTGGACCAGGTAGAGCACCCCTGTGTAGAGGTACAGTGCGCTCCCCCAGATCGCGAACGCGTACCCCGTCGGCCTGCAGAGATCGGCGAACCAGCCGGTCTGCAGCCCGGCCAGCAGCAGCGGGAACGTCCACAGCAGCAGGAACGTCGCCGCCTTGCCGAGGTAGACGACGGGCGGCGGGCCGTAGCCGCTGCGGCGGAGCAGCGGGAGGCACGCGGCGAGCAGCAGGTCCCGGCCGACGAGCACCCCGACCGCCCACCACGGCACGACCCCCCGCACCCCCAGCCCCAGCAACGCAGCCAGGATGTAGAGGCGGTCGACCGCCGGGTCGAGCAGCTCCCCCAGCTTGCTGTACTGGTTCAACAGCCGGGCGAGCTTGCCGTCGGCCCAGTCGCTGATCCCGCCGACGGCGAGCACGACGATCGCCCAGATGTCGGTCTCCGGCGCCCCGTGCCCACCCAGCAGCAGCCACAGGAAGAGCGGAACGCCGAGCAGGCGCAGCACGGACAGCAGGTTGGGGACGGTCAGCACCCGCCGCTCGGCCTGCTCGTCCGTGCCTTCGACCACGTCGCGAGGGTAGAGGTGGTGGCACGATGCGGCCATGACCCCCGACGCGACGACCCCCGACGCTGCCGCTGTTCTCAAGGAGAAGCAGGCGCCCCTCAAACAGCGGTACCGCGACGACCCGACGAGCGCGGTGGTCACCCTCATGGCCGAGGGTGAGCTGTCCGGCACGGGGGTGGCGTGCCGGGTGCGCACCGCGTCCGCCCTGGCCGAGGCGGGCCTGCACCCGGCCTCCGGAGGCGACGGCACCCAGCTGTGCTCGGGCGACATGCTGCTGGAGGCGCTGGTCGCGTGCGCGGGCGTCACGCTGCGGGCCGTCGCCACGTCCCTGGGGCTGGACGTCGCGGGCTCGGTGCACGCCGAGGGCGATCTGGACTTCCGCGGCACCCTGGGCGTCGACAAGACGGCCCCGGTCGGGTTCCGCGACATCCGGCTGGCGTTCGACCTGACGACGGACGCCGACGCCGACCGGCTCGCCACGCTGATCAAGCTGACCGAGCGGTACTGCGTCGTCCTGCAGACGATCCGGCAGTCGCCGTCGACGTCGGTGCACGTGGTCACGCCGTGAACGGTGCGCACGCGCTGCTGCGCACCCTCGTCGACGCGGGCGTGGACACGTGCTTCGCCAACCCCGGCACGTCGGAGATGCACTTCGTCGCCGCCTTGGACGGGGTGCCCGCACTGCGGCCGGTGCTCACGCTGTTCGAAGGCGTCGCGACCGGCGCGGCCGACGGCTACGCGCGGATGGCGGGGCGCCCGGCGGCCGTGCTGCTGCACCTCGGGCCCGGCCTCGGCAACGGCCTGGCCAACCTGCACAACGCCCGGCGGGCGGGCTCGGGGGTGGTGACGGTCGTCGGCGAGCACGCCACCGGCCACCAGAGGTACGACGCGCCGCTGCAGTCGGACATCGCGGCCGTCGCGGGCTCGGTATCGGGGTGGCTCCGCACGAGCGCGAGCCCCGCCGACATCGGCCGGGACGCCGCAGACGCCGTGGCCGCCGCCCGGTCGGGCCGGCTCGCGACGCTCGTGCTGCCCGCCGACGTGAGCTGGTCCGACGGCGGCGTGCCTGCGCCGTCCGCTGCGGTGCCCGACCGTCCGGGCGCCGACCCCGCCGCGTTGGCGGCGGCCGCCGACGCGTTGCGCGGCGGCGAGCCCACCCTGCTGCTCCTGGGCGGCGACGCCTGCCGCGCCGAGGGCCTGGCCGCGGCGAGCCGGGTCGCGGCCGCCACCGGCGCGCGGATGCTCGCCGAGACGTTCCCGGCCCGGATGGAGCGCGGCGCGGGAGTGGCGCCCGTCGGGCGGCTGGGCTACCTGGTCGAGCAGGCGCAGCACCAGCTCGCGGGCATCCGCCACCTCGTGCTGCTCGGCGCCCGTTCGCCGGTGGCGTTCTTCGGCTACCCCGACAAGCCCGGCGACCTCGTCCCACACGGCTGCACGGTGCACGCGGTGGCGCCCCAGCACGGGCGGGCCGCCGCGGCGGCCGCGGAGCTCGCCGACCTCGTCGCGCCCGACACACCGCCCACGCTCGCCGCCGCCGGGCGACCGGAGCTCCCGAGCGGCCCGCTGACGGCCGCGAGCGCCGCCGCCGTGGTCGGGGCGCTGCTCCCAGAGGGCGCGGTCGTCGTCGACGAGGCCAACACCTCCGGCGTCGGCCTGCCCGCGGCCACCGCGGGCGCGCCGCGCCACGACTGGCTCACGCTCACCGGCGGCGCGATCGGCTACGGCCTGCCCGCCGCCACCGGCGCGGCACTGGCCTGCCCGGAGCGGCCCGTTTGGTGCCTGGAGGCCGACGGCAGCGCGATGTACACGATCTCCGCGCTCTGGACGCACGCGCGCGAGGGTCTCGACGTGACGACCGTCGTCTACCACAACAGCGCCTACGCCATCCTGCGCGCCGAGCTGCAGCAGGTCGGCGCGGCCGGGTTCGTCGTCGGCGACGGCGCGCGCGCCCGCTCGCTGCTGGACCTGTCCGCGCCCCGACTCGACTTCGTCGCGCTCTCCGCGGGCATGGGCGTGCCCGCCACCTCCGTGGACACGGCGGACGGGCTCGCGGACGCCCTGCGCCGGGCCGGTGCGGAAGCCGGACCTCACCTGATCGAGGCAGTGGTACCGCCTGTCGTCGCCTGAGACCGCCCGCTCGCCGCGCCCGGGCGACGCCTCGGCGCGGGGCTCCCCATCCGTCCCGGCGCCTCGCCTGGACCGCCGACGTACTCTTTCCGGTGGGGAGCGGCTGGTAGGGCACCGGGGAGCCCGACACAAACGCCGAGAGAGTGCGTATGACGGGGATCAGCACGATCGACGACCTTGGTCGCGTCGGGCACGCCTGTCTCGTCCCCGACAGCGACGACCACCTCTGGGAGGCCACCGCCGCGTACGTCGCGAGCGGCCTCGCGGCGGGCCAGCGCGTCGTCTACTTCGAGAACGGCACCGCCGACGTCCTGCTCGGCAGGCTCGCCGACGACCAGGTGTCGGTGACCGACGCCCTCGCCGACGGCGACCTGGTCATCGTCCCCACCGAGCGCACGCGCCAGGTCTGCGCCTTCCCCGTGGCCGACATCGTCGAGCTCATGCGCCAGCAGATCCTCGAGGCCGACACGGCCGGGTGGCCGGGCATCCGGCTCGCGGGCGAGTCCCGTGAGCTGCTCCCGATCGGCGGGCTGCGTAAAGTCGTCGAATACGAGACGGCGGTCGACGTGCTGCTGTCCGCGCACCCCAACGCGGGCATGCTCTGTCGTTTCGACCGACGCTTCTTCGACGACGAGGCCGTGGCCGCGATGCGCGAGATCCACCCCAGCGAGCTGGTCACGCCCGCGCTCTACGATGACACCCTGCTGCGCGTCACCGGGTCGGCGGCCACCGCCCTCCGGTTCGCGGGTGAGATCGACCTCTCCAACCGGCCGCAGGTCCGGCGCGTGCTCGAGACTGCGCTCGACTCCGCGCTGCGCTCCCCCCACGCCACCACCGACATCACCATCGACCTGGCGTCGCTGCGGTTCATCGACGTCGCGAGCGCGGTCGAGCTCGTCCACGCCGCCGAGTCCTTCCCCGAAACGCACCGGCTGGTCCTCGTCGGCGCGCGCCCCGGCGTCCACCGCGTCCTCGACCGCTGCGGCGCCCCGTTCGCCGCCCGGCTCGAGGTCGTTCCCCGCGAGGAGGTCCGGTGAGGATCACCAGTCCGCCCGCCGCCACCCGGCTGCGGCACGGCGTGGCGTTCTACGACACCGAGGTCGACCTGATGGCCCAGCTCGTACCGGTGGTCGAGGCGGCGCTGCGCGCGGGCGAGCCGATGGCGCTCGCGCTGCGGCCGACCACCGAGGCGGCGTTGCGGGGGCAGCCGTCGTGCGACCTGTCCGACGCGGTCGCGCTGACCCGACCGGACGGCCCGGACGGCCCGTCGGGCCAGACGCTCGCCGCGCGGTGGGCGCGCGAGCTGCGCACGCTCACCCCGTCCGGACACCAGACCGTCTGTGTCGTCACCGAGCACTGGGACGCCTTCGACGGCGCCGACGGCGGCTTCTGGACCGAGCTGGACGCCGCCGCGAACGTGGCGCTTTCCGATCTCCCGGTCGCCATGACCTGCTTCTACCCCGCCTACCCCCTCCACGAGGCGGTCCTCTCGGGCGCGCGCCGCAACCACCGCACCGTGCTGCGACGCGGGCAGCTCGCCGAGAACGCCGACTACCTCTCCCCGCAGGAGGTCCTCCTGGCCTCCCCCGCGCCTGCGCCGCTGGTGCTCGGGCCGCCCGACGTGCGCCGCGTGTTCGGCGCGTGGGCGCTGAACGAGGTCCGGGCCGCCGTCGGCGCGATGCTGGACGCGTCCGGGTTCGGCCGGGACCGCGCCGACGACGTCGTGCTCGCCGTCAACGAGATCAGCACCAACGCCGTCGAGCACGGGCCGGGCGACGCCGAGATCTGCCTGTGGTCCGACGCCGACGGGTTCGTCGCCGAGGTGCACGACCGCGGTGTGCTGGACAACCCGCTGCCCGGCCTCATCGCGCCGCACTCGGCCGAGCCCCGCGGCCGCGGGGTCTGGATCGCCCGCCAGCTCTGCGATTCCCTGCACGTCTGGGCCGACCGTGACGGCACGCACGTCCGGCTGCGCGCCGCTCCGTGACCTACGCTAAGATCACCGGCAGGTTGAAGGGCTACCGACCGTCACCGGGTGCGCCGTGAGGTTCCGCCAAGTGTGACGAATCAGTCCCTTCCCAAGCCGCGTCCAGCGGAGAACACTCTTCGACGGACTCGGCGGACCATGCGCGGGCCGAAATTGACGAGCACAACTCTTCCACGGGACGACCATGTCTGACGATCAGCGACGATCTCGCACGGCTCAGGCGCTCCCGCACCGCATCACGGTGCTGGGCGCGTTCACCCTCGCGGTGGACGGGGCACCCGTCGCGTTGAGCGTCGACGCCCGCAGGTTGGTCGCCTATCTGGCGGTACACCCCCGCCCACAGGCCCGCGCCGCGCTCGCCGCCGACCTCTGGCCCGGGGTGGCCGCCGCCGACCGGCTGCTGGCCGAAGCCATCGCGGCCGTCGACGTACCGGGGCTGCTCGCCGAGAGCGCGTCCGAGACGCTCGCGCTGGCCGACGGCGTCTCCGTCGACCTGGCCGACGCCATGCGCCTCATCCGCATCCTGCCGACCTTGCCCGCGGGCACCGAGGTGGACACCACCGTGCTCACCGCCGACATCCTGCCCGGGTGGACGGCCGCGTGGATCGAGATCGAGCGCGAGCGGTTCCGCCAGCTGCGCCTGCACGCCATCGAGGAGCGCAGCCAGCGGCTGATCACCGCGGGCCGCTTCGACGACGCCGTCGCGATGGCCAAGGTGGCCGTGCGCACCGCGCCGAGCCGCGAGAGCGCCCGCCGCGCGCTCATCGAGGCCTACGTGGCGAAGGGTGATCTCGCCGCCGCCGTCAACGAGTACGACGAGTACCAGGAGCTGCTGCGCTCGAGCCTCGGCGGCCCCGTCGCGCACGGCCTGGAGGGCCTCTTCCCGACGACGCCCGCCTGGCCCGTGCTGCGCGCCCGGAGCCTGATGCCGCGCTCGGCGGTCCAGCTGCCCGGCGGCGTTCGGGCCACGCGCGGCGGCAGGCGCCTCGTGGCGGGCGGCTCGGCCCCCGGCCACCCGCACTAGGCCGCGCTAGGTCGCGCTAACGGAAGCGCGGCGCGCGCTTCTCCACGAAGGCCGTCAACCCTTCCGCGCCCTCCGGCCCGGCCGCGCTCGCTCCGATCGCCCGGGCCTCCGCCGCGAGCTGCTCGGACAGCGTGGCCTCCGGCGAGCCCGCCAGCAGCGCCTTGATCCGCCCGAGCGCGGTCGTCGGACCGTCCGCGAGCCGGGCGGCGAGCCGCTCGGCCTCGGCGAGCACGTCGGCGTCGTCCACCACCGCCGCGACGATCCCGAGCGCCGCCGCGGTCTCCGCGTCGAGCACCTCGTCGGTGAGCAGAATCCGCCGCGCGCGCCCGGCCCCGACCAGGCGCGGCAGGGTCCAGCTCATGCCGCCGTCCGGGGACAGGCCGATGCCCGGGTAGGCAGGCCGCAGGCGCGTGGAGCGCCCGGCCACCGCCAGGTCCACCGCGCACACCACCGACATCCCCGCCCCCGCTGCCCAGCCGGGAACGGCCGCGACGACCGGCACCGGGCTGGTCACGATCGCCGTCACCATCTCGTGGAACGCCTCGGCCAACGCCCCGACGTGCGCGCCGCGGTCGTCCGCTTCCGCGAACGCGCGCACGTCGCCGCCGGTGCAGAAGCTCGCGCCCTCGCTGACCATCACCGCCGCGCCGATCTCGGCCGGGTCAGCCGTGTTCAGCGCCTCGGCGATCATCGGCAGCGCATCGCCGTCGAGCGTGCCGTGCCGTCCGCGCGCGACCCGAAGCCGCAGCACCCGCCCGGCACGCGTCACGGCGTCTCCGGACGTCGGCACGGTCGGGGCTGCGGTCACGCCAGGCTCCGCAGCTTCGGCAGGACGTCCTCGGCGAACTGGGTGAGGTAGCGCTCCTGGTCGGCGCCGGGCCCGTGGAACACCAGGTGGTTGAGGCCCGCGTCGACGTACGGCTTGATCTGCGCGACGGCCTCGTCCGGGTCCGAGGCCACGATCCACCGCTTGGCGACCTGCTCGATCGGCAGCTCGTCGGCGAGGCGCTCCATCTCGACGGCGGAGTCCACGCTGTGCTTCTGGTCGGCGGTCAGCGACAGCGGTGCCCAGAAGCGACAGTTCTCTAGCGCCGCATCCGGGTCGCGGTCGTAGGACATCTTGATCTCGATCATCTTGTCGATCGCGGCCGGGTCCCGTCCGGCGGCCTGCGCGCCTTCGGCGACGGCGGGCATCAGCTTCTCGGTGTAGAGGTCCATGCCCTTGCCGGAGGTGCAGATGAAGCCGTCGCCCGCGCGGCCCGCGTACTTGGCGACGACCGGGCCGCCCGCGGCGACGTACACGGGGATCGGCTGCTCGGGCTTGTCGTAGATGGTCGCGTCGACCGTGGTGTAGTACTCGCCCTCGAACGAGACGTCCTCGGCCGTCCACAGCTCCCGCATCAGCCGCACGACCTCGCGCAGCCGGGCGAAGCGCTCCTTGAACTCCGGCCACTCCCGTCCGGACACCGCGATCTCGTTCAGCGCCTCGCCGGTGCCGACGCCGAGCATGACCCGCCCGGGGTACAGCAGTCCGAGGCTGGCGAACATCTGGGCGAGCACGGCGGGGTTGTAGCGGAAGGTCGGGGTCAGCACGGACGTGCCGAGCTGGATCCGCGACGTGCGCTCGCCCACCGCCGTGATCCACGCCAGCGCGGACGGCGCATGGCCGCCGACGTGCCGCCACGGCAGGAAGTGGTCGGACACCACCGCGCTGTCGAGGCCGACCTCCTCGGCGCGCACCGCGTATTCCACGAGCTCACGCGGGCCGAACTGCTCCGCCGACGCCTTGTACCCGATCCGCAACGTCATGAGCGACAGCCTGCCGGCCCGGGCCGCGTTCCGCCGCCGAAACTCGGATGACCTGCCGCAGCGGGGCGCCTACCGTTCTTCGCGCCATGAGCGAAGCCCTCACGGCAGGCGATCGGCCACCCGCCCCACCCCTGCGCGCGCTGCGTCGTCTGCTGCCCTATGTCCGTCCGCACCGCGCCGCCCTGATCGGCAGCGGGGTCGCGGCGCTGGTCGCCACCCTGGCGGGCCTGGCGATCCCGCTCGTCACCAGGGCGATCGTCGACGGTCCCGTCGCGCGCGGCGACCTCGGCAGCCTCCCGTGGCTCGTCCTCGGTGTGCTCGCCTTCGGCGCCGTCGAGGCCGGGCTGATCCTCCTGCGCCGGATGCTGGTCGCGGGCGCCGCCAACCAGGTCGAGGCGACGATGCGCGCCGACCTCTACGCGCACCTGCAGCGGCTTCCCGTGGCCTTCCACGACCGCTGGGCCTCGGGCCAGCTGCTGTCCCGCGCGACCTCCGACCTCACGACGATCCGCTGGTTCGTGATGTTCTCCGGGATCTTCCTCGTGGTGAACGCGCTGACCGTCGTCGTCGGCGTCGGCGTGCTGGTGTGGCTCTCGCCGTGGCTGGGCCTGGTGATCGCGATCATGGCGGGACCGCTCACGGTGACGACCCTCGCCCTCGAGCGCCGGTACTCGCGCGCCGCCCGCCGGGCTCAGGACCAGGTGGGCGACCTGGCCACCGTCGTCGAGGAGTCGGCGCTCGGCGTCCGGGTGCTGAAGTCGCTGGGCCGCGGACGCAGGCTCACGGCCCGGTTCCTGGCCGACGCCCGCGGCCTGCGCGGCACGGAGCTGACCAAGGTGCGGCTGCTCGCCGCGCTGTGGACCGTGGTCGTGCTGGTGCCGGAGGCCGCGATCGCGGTCATCCTCGCGCTGGGCGCCTACGGCGTCGCCGACGGCACGCTCACGCTCGGGACGCTGGTCGCCGCCGCGACCGTCGTCACCTACCTGTACTGGCCGGTGGAGTCGCTGGGCTGGCTGCTGGCCGAGGCGAGCAACGCGGCGGGCGCCACCATGCGCTACTTCGAGGTGCGCGACATCCCGCCCGCGATCACCGACCCGCCGCGGCCGGTGGCCCTGGGCGGGGTGCGGGGCGAGCTCGTGCTGGCGGGCGTCCGGTTCCGCTACCCGGGCGCCGACCGCGACACGCTGCGCGGGGTGGACCTCGTCGTGCGCCCGGGCGAGACGATGGCGCTGGTCGGCGCCACCGGCTCGGGCAAGACCACGCTCACGGCGCTCGTCCCGCGCCTGTACGACGTGACCGGCGGCGAGGTGCGCATCGACGGCGTCGACGTCCGCGACGTGGCGTTGGCCCAGCTGCGGCGGGTGGTCGCCACGGCGTTCGAGGACCCGGTGCTGATCTCCGCGAGCGTCCGGGAGAACGTGGCGCTCGGCCTGCCCGGAGCGCCGGACGAGGAGGTTTGGGCGGCGCTGCGGGTGGCGAGCGCCGACGGGTTCGTCGCCGCGCTGCCGTGGGGGCTGGACACCCGGATCGGCGAACAGGGCCTGTCGCTCTCGGGCGGGCAGCGCCAGCGGCTCGCGTTGGCCCGCGCGGTGCTGGGCCGTCCACCGGTGCTGGTGCTCGACGACCCGCTCTCCGCGCTCGACGTGCACACCGAGGCCGAGGTCGAGGCGGCCCTGCGCCGGGTGTTCGGCGGCGTCACGGCGCTGGTCGTGGCCCACCGCCCGTCGACCGTCCAGCTGGCCGACCGGGTGGCGATGCTGCGCGAGGGCGTGGTCGCGGCCGTGGGGACGCATGAGGAGCTGCTGGCGGGCGACCCGGACTACCGGGCGCTCCTGTCCGGCGCCGAGCAGGAGGTGGGGACGTGACCGCGGTCGACGACGGTTGGCGCGGTGTCGCCGACGAGTCCGAGGACGCCGATCCGACCACGGCCGGACTGCGCCTGCAGACGCGGGCGCGGCAGCTGCTCGGCGCGCTCATCCGGCCGCACCGGCGGGCGGTCGCAGCGGCGATGCTGCTGCTCGTGGGGCAGAGCCTCGCCGAGCTGGCCGGGCCGCTGCTCGTCGCATCGGCCATCGACACGGGCATCCCGGCCGCGGTGGCGGGCGACGTCACGCCGCTCGTGTGGGCGATCGCGGGCTACGCGGGCTCGGCGGCCGCGGCGGCCGGGCTGCGCGCGGGCTTCCTGCTGCTCACCGGGCGCGTCGGGCAGGACGTGCTGCTCGACGTGCGGCGGCGGCTGTTCGCGCACGGCCAGCGCCTGTCGCTCGACTTCCACGAGTCGTTCACGTCCGGACGCTTCATCTCGCGGCTCACCAGCGACGTCGACGCGCTCAACGACCTGCTGGAGAAGGGGCTCGACGGCTTCGGCGGCGCGGTGCTCTCGCTCGTCGGGATCTCGGTGCTGCTGGTGTGGCTCGACCCGGTGCTGGCGGTGATCGTGCTCGCAGGCTTCGTCCCGTTGCTGCTGCTCACCCGCTGGTTCCAGCGTCGCTCGCGGGCCACCTACCGGCGTTCCCGGACCACGGTGGCCCGGCTGATCGTGCAGTTCGTCGAGTCGATGAACGGCATCCGCGCCGTGCAGGCCTACCGCCGGGAGCAGCGCAACGACGAGATCATGGACCGGCTGGGCGCGGCCTACCGGGACGCCAACGCCGACACGATCCGGACGGTCGCGTGGTACGTCGGGTCGCTGCGCGGGATCGGCAACCTCACGCTGGCGCTGGTGCTCGCCGTCGGCGGGCTGCGCGTCGCGGGCGGCGTGCTGGAGCTGGGCGCGCTCACCGCGTTCCTGCTCTACCTGCGCCGGTTCTACGACCCGCTCGACGAGCTCGCCCAGTTCTTCAACGCCTACCAGTCCGCGGCCGCGGCGCTGGAGAAGATCGCCGCGGTGCTCGACACGCCGCCCGGCGTGCCCGAGCCGGTGGCGCCGGTGGCGCTGCCGTCGCCGGTGCGCGGGGAGCTGCGCTTCGCGGCGGTGCGGTTCGCCTACCGGGCGGATCGGCGGCGCGCCGTGCTGCCGGAACTGTCGCTGACCGTGCCCGCCGGGCAGACCGTGGCCCTGGTGGGGGCGACCGGCGCGGGCAAGTCGACGCTGGCCAAGCTGGCCGCCCGGTTCTACGACCCGACCGACGGCGCGGTCACCCTGGACGGCGTCGACCTGCGCGACGTCGCCGACGCCGAGCTGCGCGCCGCGCTCGTCATGATCACGCAGGAGTCCTTCCTGTTCTCCGGCTCGGTGGCCGACAACATCGCGCTGGGGCGGCCGGACGCGCCGCGGGCCGCGGTCGTCGCCGCGGCCGAGGCCGTCGGGGCGCGGGGCTTCGTCGAGGCGCTGCCCGACGGGTTCGACACGGACGTCCGCAAGCGCGGCGGCCGGCTGTCGGCGGGCCAGCGCCAGCTCGTGTCGCTGGCCCGGGTGGTGCTCGCGGACCCGGCCGTGGTGCTGCTCGACGAGGCCACCTCGTCGCTGGACGTGCCCAGCGAGCGGGCGGTGCAGGCCGCGCTGGAGACGGTGCTGGCCGACCGCACGGCGCTGATCATCGCCCACCGGCTCTCGACGGTGCTCATCGCCGACCGCGTGCTCGTCATGGCCGACGGGCGGGTGGTGGAGGACGGTCCCCCCGCCGCCCTCATGACCGCCGGTGGTGCCTTCACCGAGCTGCACGCGGCCTGGCGCGCCAGCCTCCACCTCCCACGGTGAGTCCCGCACCTCGCCACGGTGAGTCCCGCACCTCGCCACGGTGAGTCCCGCATTCCGGCACGGTGAGTCCCGCATTCCGCCACGGTGAGTCCCGCACCTCGCCACGGTGAGTCCCGCACTCCGCCACGGTGAGTCGCGCTTTCCGGCACGGTGAGCCTCCACCGCTGTGGGATGTGGACACCGCGATGCCGGTGCGGGCACCGCCATGCCGGTGCGGCGCCCGGTGGCCCACCCGCCGGCGCCTACCATCGAGCCCGTGCTCCCCGACACCGCGCCCGCCCCACTGGACGTCCTGCGGCGCGTGTTCGGCTACGACGCGTTCCGTGGCGAACAGGCCGCGATCGTCGAGCACGTCTGCGCGGGCGGCGATGCGGTGGTGCTCATGCCGACCGGCGGCGGCAAGTCGCTCTGCTACCAGATCCCGGCGATCGTGCGCCCGGGCGTCGGCGTCGTCATCTCGCCGCTGATCGCGCTCATGCAGGACCAGGTTGACGCGCTCACCGCCCTCGGCGTTCGCGCGGGTTTCCTCAACTCGACGCAGGATCCCGACGAACGTCGCATGGTCGAGGCGCTCTTCCTCGCCGAAGAGCTGGATCTGCTGTATCTCGCGCCCGAGCGGCTCCGGGTCCCGGCCACCACGAGCCTGCTCGAACGCGGCCGCATCGCCCTGTTCGCGATCGACGAGGCGCATTGCGTCGCCCAGTGGGGCCACGACTTCCGGCCCGATTACCTCGCGCTCTCCGAGCTGCACGAGCGTTGGCCGGACGTGCCGCGCATCGCGCTCACGGCGACCGCCACCCGTGCCACCCACGCCGAGATCACCCAGCGGCTCAAGCTCGCCGATGCCGGGCAGTTCGTCGCGAGCTTCGACCGACCCAACATCACCTACCGAATCGCACCGAAGAACGAGCCACGCCGACAGCTTCTCGAGCTTCTGCGCAGCGAGCACGTCGGCGACGCGGGCATCGTGTACTGCCTCTCCCGCAAGTCGGTCGAGCAGACCGCTGAATTCCTGGTCTCGCAGGGCATCCCGGCACTGCCCTACCACGCTGGGCTCGACGGCCCCACCCGCGCCGCCCACCAGACCCGCTTCCTGCGTGAGGACGGCGTCGTGATGGTCGCGACGATCGCCTTCGGCATGGGCATCGACAAGCCCGACGTCCGGTTCGTCGCCCACCTCGACCTGCCCAAGTCGATCGAAGGCTACTACCAGGAGACCGGCCGAGCGGGCCGCGACGGTCTGCCGTCCACCGCCTGGCTCGCCTACGGCCTCGCTGACGTCGTGCAGCAACGCAAGATGATCGACGACTCCCCCGGCGATCGGGAGCACCGGCGCAGGCTCGGGCAGCACCTCGACGCGATGCTCGCGCTGTGCGAGACCGTCGAGTGCCGCCGGGTGCAATTGCTCGCGTACTTCGGTGAAGAAGCGTCGCCGTGCGGCAACTGCGACACGTGCCTGGTGCCGCCGGAGTCATGGGACGGCACGGTCGCCGCGCAGAAGCTGCTCTCGACCGTGTTCCGGCTCGACCGAGAGCGCCACCAGCGCTTCGGCGCCGGGCAAATCATCGACATCCTGCTCGGGAAGCGCACACCGAAGGTCGAGCAGTTCCGGCACGACGAGCTCAGCGTGTTCGGCGTGGGCACAGAGCTCTCGGAGGGCGAGTGGCGCGGGGTGGTCCGCCAGCTTCTCGCCCGAGGCATCCTCGCGGTCGAGGGGAGCTACCAGACCTTCCAGCTCACCGACGCCAGCCGACCGGTGCTGCGCGGGGAGCGTCCGGTGCTGCTCCGGCGCGACCCGGTGAAGACGGCACGCACCCGCTCGTCACGTGCCCCCGCCGCCGCGTTGCCCGACGGCGTCGCGCCGGTGTTCGAACAGCTGCGGGCCTGGCGCGGCGCGGCGGCGAAGGAGCAAGGCGTGCCCGCCTACGTGATCTTCCACGACGCCACCCTTCGGGAGATCGCCACCCGCCGTCCGACGACGCTCGCCGAGCTCGGTCGCATCAGCGGCATCGGCGAGGCCAAGCTCGGTCGCCACGGCCAGGCCGTGCTCGACACGCTCGCTGCGATCACTCCCTGACCGGACCGATCCTGCGGAGTTGAGCCCCAGCGCGCCGCCGAGCCGGGCTGCTAGTGCAAAGGGGCCGGCGTGCCGTTCCCGAAACCTCGACTCGCCGTGTCGAAACGCGGGACTCACCCTGCTGAGACGCGCGACTCACCGGGGCGAAACGCGCGACTCACCGGGGCGAAACGCGCGACTTGCCGTGGCGAAACGCGCGACTCACCGGGGCGAAACGCGCGACTCACCCTGCTGAGATGCGCGACTTGCCGTGGCGAGATGCGGGACTCACCGGGGGGTGGCGGGCTCAGGCGCGGATGCGCGCGCCACGCGGGTCGTAGAGCGGCAGCTGTGCGACCTCGGCCGGGATCCACTCGCCGTCCACCGCCACCGCCGCACCTTCCCCTGCGCTGTCCCCCTGCCCTCCCCCACGCCCACCGGCAGGTAGGCGTACGCGATCGAGCGGGCGACCGTGAAGCCGTAGCCGCCCGAGGTCACCTGTGCCACCACCGTCTCGCCGACCCGCACCGGCTCACCGCCCAGCGCGACGGCCCGCGGATCGGCCAGGGTCAGACACCGCAGCCGCCGCGCCGGTTCGCGCAGCGCCGCCCCGGCCCCGACGAACCCGCCCCCACGCCGGACGGCGAACGCCAGTCCGGCCTCGGCGGGCGTCGTCTCGGGCCCGATGTCGCTCCCCCACGCCCGATAGCCCTTCTCCAGCCGCAGGCTCTCGATCGCGCGGTACCCGCCCGGCGTGGCGCCCGTCGCGGCCAGCGCCGCCCACAGCGCCGCGCCGTACTCCGTCGGGCAGTACAGCTCCCACCCCAGCTCGCCGACGTAGGTGACGCGCAGCGCCCGGACCGGCACGTGCGCCACGGTCGTCTCGGCGAGCGACGGGTACGGGAAGTCCGCGTTGGCCAGCGACGCGGGCGTCAGCGGCGCCAGCAACTCCCGCGCCCGTGGCCCCCACAGCCCGAAGCACGCCCAGGCGCTCGTCACGTCCGCGATCCGCACGTCTGCGCCGGTCAGGCGGGCCTGACGCCGTAGCCAACCGAGATCGTGCGGCCCGAACGCCGTACCCGTGACGACGACGAACGCATCGACGGCCAGGCGTGAGACCGTCACGTCCATCTCGATGCCGCCGCGCTCGTTCAACGCCTGCGTGTAGACGACCGCGCCGGGCGGCCGCCCGACCTGTCCCGCGAACACGTGCAGGCAGAAGCCCGCCGCGTCCGGTCCCGTGATCTCGATCTTGGCGAACGACGTCTCGTCGAAAAGACCCGCGGCCTCGCGCACCGCCCGGTGCTCCGCTTCGACGCACGGGGACCAGTGCCGCCCCGCCCACCCCCGCGGGCGCAGGGCCTCGTCCCCTGGCGTCGCGTAGTGGTTCACCCGCTCCCACCCGGCCTTCTCCCCGAAGGTCGCCCCGTGCGCGGCGTGCCAGGCGTAGACGGGCGACACCCGCAACGGCCGCCCCGCCGTCCACTCGGCGCCCGGGTAGCGGACGTCGTAATAGGACTCGTAGTTCTCCCGGGTGCGCGCCAGCGTGTAGCCCGGCGAGCGGTAGTGGCGGCCGAACCGGCGCACGTCCATGTGCCACAGGTCCATCCCGGTGTCGCCGTCGAGCACCCAGTTCGCCATCACGTCGCCGATCCCGCCCGCGCCCGCGATCCCGTGCGCGCAGAACCCCGCGGCGACGAAGAACCCGGCGACCTCGGTCTCCCCGAGGCAGAACTCGTTGTCCGGCGTGAACCCCTCCGGGCCGTTGATCATCGACTGCACGCCGACGTCGGCCAGCATCGGCACCCGCACCTGGGCGTTGGCCATGATCTCGCCGAACCGGTCCCAGTCCGGCGCCAGCAGCTTGCCGTTGAAGTCCCGGGGCGGCACGAGCCCCGGCCAGGCAGGCGCGGACTCGCGCTCGTAGCCGCCCATCACCAGGCCGTCGATCTCCTGCCGGTAGTAGACGAGCAGATCGGGATCGCGCAGCGACGGCAGCGGCCGCCCGGGGAGCGCGCCTGCAGGCAGGGGCGCGGTGACGAGGTACTGGTGCGACATCGGCACCACCGGAATCCGCACGTCCACCAGCGCCGCGATCTCGGCGGCGTACATTCCGCCGCAGACGACGACGGCCTCGCACTCGACCGCACCCCGGTCGGTGCGCACGCCGACGACCCGCCGCCCGTGCGGCCCGGCGATCGTGGCGAACCCCACGACCCGCGTCTGCTGGGCGATCCGCGCCCCCGCTGCGCGGGCCCCGGCCGCCAGCGCGGTGCACAGCCGCGCCGGGTCGATCTGGCCGTCGGTGGGCGTGTACGCGGCGCCCAGCACCCCGTCCGTCGCCATCAGCGGGAACAGCTCCCGCGCCTCCTTCGCTGACACGAGCTCCAGCGGCAGCCCGGCGCGCTGCGCCCAGCCGTGCTGACGGCGGATCTCCACCAGCCGCTCCGGCGAGGACGCCAGCCGCACCGACCCCGACTCCGTCCAGCCCGGATCGTGCGCGCCCGCCGCCAGCTCCCGGTACAGCGCGACCGAGTGCACGTTCATCCGGGTCAGCGCCGGATCGGAGCGCAGCTGGCCGACCAGCCCCGCGGAGTGGAACGTGGAGCCGCTGGTGAGCTCGGCCCGTTCCACGAGCAGGACGTCGGTCTCCCCGCGCCGGGCCAGGTGATAGGCGACGCTCGCCCCGCCCACCCCGCCTCCGACGATCACGATACGGGCACGGTCCGGCAGCTCGGCCACGACGGCGACCCTACGATCTTCCTCTGCGTTCGGGCGAGCCCTACCCTCGCGAGGGTGCAGGTGGGAGACCTCGATCGGGACGTGACGTCCCTCTTGGACGCCATCCCCGCTACGGCCCGTCACCCCCGCACCGTCGAGGAGCTCCCCGGTGGGCTGACCAACCGGAACCTGAAGGTCACCAACGCCGACGGCGTCTGCATCGTCCGGCTCCGCGTCGAGGAGCACGACCTGCTCGGGATCGACCGCGCGCACGAGTACGCGAACACGGTCGCGGCCGCCACCACCGGCGTCGGCGCCCCCGTGTTGCACCACCGACCCGGTGAGGGGCTCACCGTCGGCTTCGTGCCCGGCCGCACGCTCTCCGACGACGATCTGCACGATCCCGCCGTGCTCGGCCGGGTCGCGGCGGCCTGCCGACGCCTGCACGCGGGACCGCGCTTCGCCAACGACTTCGACATGTTCGAGGTGCAGGCCCGCTACCGGCGCGTCGTCGCCGAGCACGGCTTCCGGCTGCCATCCCGCTACGACGACTACGTGCCCGCCGTCGCCGCGATGCGCGCGGCGCTCGGCCCGCGGGTGACGGTGCCCTGCCACAACGACCTCCTGGCCGCGAACATGCTCGACGACGGCACCCGTGTCCGGCTCATCGACTACGAGTACGCGGGCAACAACGACGCCGCCTTCGAGCTGGGCAACATCTGGAGCGAGGCCGCGCTGCCGCCCGAGCTGCTCGACGTGCTCGTCACCGCCTACCACGGACATCCCCGACCCGTGCAGGTCGCCCGGGCGCGGCTCTTCGGCACGTTGGCGAAGTACGGCTGGACGCTCTGGGCGTCCATCCAGGACGGCAGCAGCCCCATGGACTTCGACTTCTGGTCCTGGGGGATGGAGAAGTACGACCGCGCCGCGGCGGAGTTCGACAGTGATGATTTCGACGCGCTGCTGCGCGCCGCACGTGCGCCCGAGAAGGAGGCGTGATGTCCACACGATCCGACGACGAAGCCGTGCTCCACCGACTCGGCTACGCCCAGGTGCTCTACCGGGAGATGGGCGGCTTCGCCAACTTCTCCATCTCGTTCACGATCATCTCGATCCTGGCGGGCTGCCTGACCTCCTACTACATCGCGTTCAACTACGGCGGCCCCGTCGCGATCACCTGGGGCTGGCTGCTGGTCGGGGCCTTCTGCGTGCTCGTGGCGATGGCCATGGGCGAGATCGCCTCCGCCATGCCGACCGCGGGCGCGCTCTACTTCTGGTCGTCCAAGCTGGGCGGCCCCGCGTGGGGCTGGTTCACCGGGTGGTTCAACCTCATCGGCCAGATCGCCGTGACCGCGGCCATCGACTACGGGGCGGCGATCTTCACCACGGCGCTGCTCAACCTCTGGTTCCCCGACGCGATCGGCACCGACGCCGGCGCGATCTTCATCACCTACACGGTGATCATCGCGCTGCACCTGGCGCTGAACCTGTTGGGCGTCAACCTGCTCGCCTTGCTCAACAACGTCTCGTCGTGGTGGCACATGGTGGGCGTGCTGGTCATCGTCGTCGTGCTCTTCGTGGTGCCCGACCACCACCAGTCGGCCGCGTTCGTGTTCGGCGAGACCATCGACAACTCCGGGTTCGACGGCGCCCCGTTCTGGCTCGTCTTCGGCCTCGGCCTGCTGATGGCCCAGTACACGATCACGGGCTACGACGCCTCGGCGCACATGAGCGAGGAGACGCGTCTGGCCTCCCGGTCGGCCGCGTGGGGCATGGTGATGTCGGTCGTCGTCTCCGTGGTGTTCGGCTTCATCCTGCTGGTGGCCGTGACCTTCGCGGTGCCCGACGTGCAGGGCACGCTCGACGCCGTCGCAAACGCCGTGGTCTACATCTGGACCACCTCGCTCGGCGACACGTGGGCCGAGATCCTGCTGCTCATCGCGGTGGTGGCGCAGTTCTTCTGCGGCACGGCGTCGGTCACGTCCGCGTCGCGGATGATGTTCGCGTTCTCCCGCGACCGGGCCGTGCCCGGCTCCGGCATCTGGCGCCGGGTCTCGACCAAGCGGGTGCCGGTCTACGCCGTGACCGCGATCGTGGCGCTCTCCTGGGCACTGATGTTGCCCACCCTGCTCAACGCCGCCATCGGCTACCTCGTCGGCACCTCCATCGCCGTCATCGGCCTCTACATCGCCTTCGCGATCCCGATCTACCTGAGGATCCGGGCGGGCGCGCGCTTCGAGCACGGCGCGTGGAGCCTCGGCAACCACTACAAGTGGATCTCGCCGCTGGCCGTGATCTGGATCATCCTGATCTGCATCTTGTTCCTGCTCCCGGTGTCGCCCAAGGGAATCCCGGGACCGGACTTCGACTGGACGGTGGTCAACTACGCGCCGCTGACGGTCGGGGGCGCGCTGATCCTCTTCGGCGGCTGGTACCTGTTCTCGGCCCGCAGGTGGTTCACCGGCCCGGTGCGTGAGGCGGGCTCCGAAGCCGAGTTGGAGACCATCGAGCAGCGGATGGCGCGCTGATGCCGTCCCGCGGGGGGATGCTCACGCTCGACCAGCTCGCCGCCCGCGTCGAGGACGGGTCCGTGGACACCGTGCTCGTCGCGTTCACCGACATGCAGGGACGTCTGCAGGGCAAGCGTTGCGCCGCCACCTACTTCCTCGACGAGGTGGCGCCGCACGCCGCGGAGGCCTGCAACTACCTGCTGGCCGTCGACGTCGAGATGAACACCGTCGGCGGCTACGCGATGTCGAGCTGGGAGCGCGGCTACGGCGACTTCGTGCTCCGGCCCGACCTCACGACCCTGCGGATGGTGCCCTGGCACGAGGCCACCGCCTCGGTGCTCTGCGACGTGGAGTGGGGCGACGGCTCGCCTGTCGCCGCCTCGCCACGCCAGATCCTGCGCCGCCAGCTCGACCGGCTCGCCGCGCACGGGCTCGTCGCCGACGTCGGCACCGAGCTGGAGTTCCTGCTGTTCGCCGACTCCTTCGACGCGGCCTGGCAGAAGGGCTACCGGGACCTGCGGCCCGCCAACCTGTACAACGTGGACTACTCCATGCTGGGTACCGCCCGCGTCGAGCCGGTGCTGCGGCGCATCCGCAACGAGATGGCAGGGGCGGGGATGGTGGTCGAGTCGGCGAAGGGCGAGTGCAACCTCGGCCAGCACGAGATCGCCTTCCGCTACGCCGACGCGCTCACCACCTGCGACAACCACTCCATCTACAAGACCGGCGCCAAGGAGATCGCCGACCAGGCCGGGATGGCCCTGTCCTTCATGGCGAA
Organism: uncultured Actinomycetota bacterium; assembly: GCA_963837575.1. GTDB lineage: Bacteria > Actinomycetota > Actinomycetes > Mycobacteriales > Pseudonocardiaceae > Pseudonocardia. The sequence continues at coordinate 55,898 of CAWIOI010000019.1, read as the reverse complement.
GTACGACGAGCGGGAGGGCAACTCCTGCCACATCCACATCTCGCTGCGCGAGGAGGACGGCGGCAACGTGTTCCCCGGCGACGGCCCGCACGGCTTCTCGCCGCTGTTCGCCCGGTTCCTCGCCGGGCAGCAGGCGTGCCTGCGCGAGCTGACCTACCTGTTCGCCCCGAACATCAACTCCTACAAGCGGTTCGCCGAAGGCAGCTTCGCGCCGACGGCCGTCGCGTGGGGGATGGACAACCGCACCTGCTCGCTGCGGGTCGTCGGGCACGGTGCTGGGCTGCGGGTGGAGAACCGCGTGCCGGGCGGGGACGTCAACCCGTACCTCGGGGTGGCCGCGCTGATCGCGGCCGGGCTGCACGGCATCGAGCGCGAGCTGCCGCTGGCGCCCGAGCTCACCGGCAACGCCTACGTCGCCGACGCCCCGCGGGTGCCGTCGACCCTGCGCGACGCGGCCGAGCTGTTCGCCGCGTCCGAGGTGGCGGCCGAGGCGTTCGGCAAGGACGTCGTGGACCACTACGCCAACGCCGCCCGCGTCGAGCTCACGGCGTTCGACGCGGCCGTCACCGACTGGGAGCGACGACGCGGGTTCGAGCGGCTGTGACGCCGCTGATCGGGATCACGGCGTACGGGGAGGAGGCCGCCTACGGGGTGTGGAAGCACGAGGCGGTGCTGCTCCCCCGCACCTACCCCGACGCGGTGCTCGCGGCGGGCGGGCTCCCGGTGCTGCTGGCGCCGCGGGTGGAGGCGGCGGCGACCGTCGACCGGCTGGACGGCGTCGTGCTCGCGGGTGGCCCCGACGTCGAGCCGGCCCGCTACGGCGCCGCGCCCCACCCCCGCACCGGCGCGCCCCGCACCGAGCGCGACGCCGCCGAGCTGGCCATCCTGGCCAGGGCGTTGGAGCTGGGCCGCCCGGTCCTCGCGGTGTGCCGGGGCCTGCAGGTGCTCAACGTCGCCCTCGGCGGCACGCTCGTGCAGCACGTCCCCGAGTCGGTGGGACACGCCGGGCACAACCCGCGGCCGGGTGTGTTCGGGCGCACCGTCATCGCGCTCGACACCGGTTCGCGGGTGCATGCCGCGCTGGGCCGGTCGGTCACCGGGCAGTGCCACCACCACCAGGCGATCGCCCGGCTCGCCGAGGGCCTCGTGGTGACCGGCCGAGCCGGGGACGGCACGGTCGAGGCCGTGGAGCTGGCCGCGCACCCGTTCGTCGTCGGCGTCCAGTGGCATCCCGAGCAGGACGATCCCCGGCTGTTCGCCGCCCTCGTGGCGGCTTCCCGCGTGGAAGTGCAGTAAGCGTGGAGGTGCAGTGAACCGGTTCGAAGGGCGCACGGCTGTGGTCACCGGCGGCGGCAGCGGCATCGGCCGCGCGACGGTGCGGCGGCTCGCGGCCGAGGGCGCGCGCGTGGTCGTCGCCGACGTGGACACGAACACCGGTGCGGCGGCGGCGCAGGAGGTCGACGGGCTCTTCGTGCGCACCGACGTCACGGCCGAGGCCGATGTCGAGACGCTGTTCACGGCCGCCGTGGACACGTACGGCGCGGTCGACGTCGCGTTCCACAACGCCGGGATCTCCCCGCCGGAGGACGACTCGATCCTCACCACCGGGATCGACGCCTGGCGGCGGGTGCAGGAGGTCAACCTGACCTCGGTGTACCTCTGCTGCCGCGCCGTGCTGCCGCACATGCGGCGCCAGGGGCGGGGCGCGATCATCAACACGGCTTCGTTCGTCGCGGTGCTGGGCGCGGCGACCTCGCAGATCTCCTACACGGCGTCCAAGGGCGGGGTGTTGGCGATGACCCGCGAGCTGGGCGTCCAGTTCGCCCGCGAGGGGATCCGGGTGAACGCGCTGTGCCCGGGCCCCGTCGACACGCCGCTGCTGCAGGAGCTGTTCGCCGCCGACCCCGAGCGCGCGCAGCGGCGACTGGTGCACATCCCGATGGGCCGCTTCGCCCGGGCCGAGGAGATCGCGGCCACCGTCGCGTTCCTGGCCAGCGACGACGCTAGCTTCATCACCGCGAGCACATTCCTGGTCGACGGCGGGATCTCCGGGGCCTACGTCACCCCCCTGTGAGCGGTAACGAGTGCTCCAGCACTCGTTACCGCTCACAGGCGGGCCAGCACCTCCGGCAGGGGTTCGGCGTGGACGACGGCCAGCCGCTGGGTGGCGCGTGTGAGGGCCACGTACAGGTCGTTGGCGCCGCGGGGGCTCTCGGCCAGCACCTCGGCGGGCTCCACGAGCACCACCGCGTCGAACTCCAGCCCCTTGGCCTTGCCGATCGGCAGGACGACGACCGGGGAGGTGAGGTCGACCTCGGGGTCGGCCGGACCGTCAGGCGTGTCGGGCCCCGGCTCCACCGCGCCCATCAGCCGTTCCCGCAGGCCCGCGACCCGCGCCGCGGGGGCCAGCACGGCCGTGCGGCCCTCCCCCACGGCGCCCGCCTCCTCCGCCGTGACCTTGGCGACCTCCTCGTCCAGCGCCGGGGCGGGCACCACGACCGCCCGCGGGAGCACACCGGTGCTCCGCACCGACCGCGGCGGCGCGAGACCCGGCTCGATGACGGCCAGCAGGTCGTCGGCCACCGCGGCGATCTCCGCGGGCGTGCGGTAGTTCACCGTGAGCTGGGCCAGGCGCCACCGGTTCGCCACGTACGGGGCGAGCACCGCGTCCCACGACGACGCGCCCGCCAGGTCGCCGGTCTGGGCGATGTCGCCCACCAACGTCATCGACCGCGTGGGGCACCGGCGCATCACCAGCCGCCACGCCATCGCCGACAGCTCCTGCGCCTCATCGACGATCACGTGCCCGTAGGTCCACTCGCGGTCGGCGGCGGCCCGGTCGGCCGTCGAGTCGTAACGGCGGACGGCCTGCCGCTCGGCGAGCCGGTCGGCGTCGATGACGTCGGTGGCGCGCAGCAGCTCCGGATCGAGGTCCTCCTCGAGGTCGAGCACGTCGAGCACGCCCTGGGCGTACATGACCTCCTCGCGCAACGCGGCGGCCTCGCGGGCGGCCGCCTCGGCGCCGTCGTCACCGAGCAGCTCGGCGGCCTCGTCGAGCAGCGGGACGTCGGCGGTGGTCCAGCGCAGGCCCGGCGGCACGTCCTCACCGGGCCACGGCCGAGCCAGGAGCTCCCGATCGGCGGCGGGAAGGCGCCGGGTGGCCGCGGCGAGGCGGCGCGGGTCGGCGTAGAGGTCGCCGAGGAGCTGCTCGGCCGACAGGGTGGGCCAGAGCGCGTCGAGTTCACGGGTGAGCTCGCGGCTTTCCCGGAGCTCGTCGCGGATCTCGGCGAGGTCGCCCGCGTCGAGCAGCCGCCGCCCTCCGGGGACGATCGAGCGCGCGACCTGCTCGGCCAGCAGCCGGATCGCCTCCTGGTGGAAGATCCGCTTGGCGGCGTTGTGCGGCTTGCGGGAGCGGCGGGCCCGGGTGCGGGCCGCGCCCACGACGTCGCGGTCGACCCGCACCTCCTGCTGCTCGACCACCAGCCGCACCGGCCGCCGCGGCAGCTGCTGCCGGTCGCGCACCGCCGCCGCGATGACGCCCGCCATCTCCATCCGGCCTTTGACCTCGGCGACCGCGGCAGGCTCCGGTCGCCGCGCGTCCAGGCCCGGGAAGAGCTGCCCGATCGTGCTCAGCACGACGCTCGTCTCGCCCAGCGACGGCAGCACCTGCCCGATGTAGCGCAGGAACGTGGGGTTGGGCCCGATGACGAGCACGCCGCGTCGGGCCAGCCGGTCGCGGTGGGTGTAGAGCAGGTACGCGGCGCGGTGCAGCGCGACGGCGGTCTTGCCGGTGCCCGGCCCCCCTTGCACGACGAGCACGCCCGACGGCTTCGACCGGATGATCTCGTCCTGCTCGGCCTGGATCGTGGCCACGATGTCGGCCATGTGCCCGGTGCGGCTCGCCCCCACCGCGGCGAGCAGCGCGGCCTCGCTGGTGAGCCCGCTCGCCTGGGCGGTCCCGGCGGCGCGGGCGGCGTCGAGGTCGAGGATCTCGTCGTCGATGCCGGTGACCTCGCGGCGGCGGGTGCGCAGGTGCCGTCGCCGCCGGATGCCCTCGGGCGACGCGGCCGTCGCCGTGTAGAAGGGCCGGGCGGCGGGCGCGCGCCAGTCCATCAACAGGGAGTTGTACTCGTTCTCCTCGTCGAGCAGGCCGAGCCTGCCGACGTAGCGAACCTCGCCGTCATCGATGTCCAGCCTGCCGAACGCGAGACCGTGCTCCGCCGCCCGCAGCGCGGCGAGCCGGTCGGTGTAGATGCCCGCCGCGATGTCCCGCTCGGTCAGCGCCTGTGGGGTGCCGACCGTCTCGTCGTGCAGCACCTCCTCCAGCCGCCGCGCGGTCTCGGCGCGACGGCGGTCGAGCCGTCCGTAGAGCATGGCGACGTATCGACGCTCGTGCTCGATTCCGTCCCCGGCCACCTCACCGGCCGTGCCGTCCGACGTGCTGAGTGCCACCGATCACCTTCGCCGCAGGTCTCGTCATGAAGAAGCGACCTACGACCGTACCAGCGGATCGCCCTCAGCTGCCCGGGTGGCGCGCCCGCGGCGCCCGTCCGAACGGCTGCTCCACCGGCTCGACGGGCTCGAGGGGTGGGATGGGCCGCACCGCGGGCGCATCGGCCAACGCGAGCTGCTCGCCGTGGTGCGACAGCCGCATCGGTGGGCCGCCGACCAGCCGGTACTCCGCCTCCTCTTGGCGGATCTCGACGCGCAGCTGCCGGTCGTGCCAGTTGAGCCCGAACGAGATCCGCGACAGCGCGGGCGGCAGCCGCGGCGCGAACCGCAGCCCCTCGGAGTCGCACTGCATCCCGCCGAACCCGGTGACGACGGCCGTCCAGGTGCCCGCCATCGACGCGATGTGCACGCCGTGGTCGGAGTTGCCCGCCAGGTTGTTCAGGTCGACGAGCGCGGCCTCGGCCAGGTAGTCGAAGGCGAGGTCGAGGTGCCCCGTCCACGCCGCCATCACGGCCTGGGTGCAGGCCGACAGGGACGAGTCGCGCACCGTGAGCGCCTCGTAGTAGGCGAAGTTGCGCTGCATCTGCTCGTGGGTGAACGCGTCGGGGCGGAGCACCATCGCCAGGACCAGGTCGGCCTGCTTGACGACCTGCTTGCGGTAGAGGTCGAAGTAGGGCACGTGCAGCAAGAGCGGATAGTGCTCGGGCGGGGTGTTCTCGAAGTCCCATTGCTGGTGCTGGGTGAACCCCTCCGACTGGGGGTGCACGCCGAGCATCTCGTCGAACGGGATCGTCATCGCCTTCGCCGCGTCCCGCCAGCTTGCCATCTCTTCGGCGTTCACGCCCAACGCGTGCGCGGCGCGCCGGTGCTTGGCCGCGGTGTCGGCGGCCACGCGCAGGTTCAGCTGGGCCATGAGGTTGGTGTAGACGTTGTTGTCGACGATCGCGGTGTACTCGTCGGGCCCCGTGATGCCGTCGATGCGGAAGCTGCCCGACGAGTCGTGGTGGCCCAGCGAGCGCCACAGCCGCGCGGTGGCCACCAGCAGCTCCAGCCCGACCTCGCGCTCGAACACCGTGTCGCCCGTGGCGGCGATGTGGCGGCGGACGGCGTCGGCGATGTCGGCGTTGATGTGGAACGCCGCCGTGCCTGCGGGCCAGTAGCCCGAGCACTCCTGTCCGCGGATCGTCCGCCACGGAAACGTCGCGCCCGAGAGGCCGAGCTGCTCGGCCCGCTCGTACGCCAGCGGGAGGATGGACTGGCGCCACCGCAGCGCGTCGGCCGCGGCGTCCGGGGCGAGGAACGACAGCACGGGGAGGCTGAAGGTCTCGGTGTCCCAGAAGGTGTGGCCGTCGTAGCCGTCGCCGGTGAGGCCCTTCGCCCCGATCGCCCGCCGCTCGGCCCTGGCACCCGCCTGCAGCACGTGGAAGATCGCGACGCGGACGGCCTGCTGCAGCTCGGCGTCGCCGTCGATCTCGATGTCGGCGGTGGACCAGAACGCGTCGAGGTACTCGCGCTGCTCGGCGAGCAGGCCCTCCCACCCGGTGAAGCGCGCCGCGGCCAGCGCGGCCCGCACCTGGTCGTGCACCGCGGGCTGGCTGCGGCGCGCCGACCAGCCGTAGGCCAGGTACTTGACGATCGAGAGCCGCTGGCCCGGCTGCAGCCGCGTGATCACCGTGCTGCGGCCGATGTCCTCGGTGGCCTCGGACATGAACTTCAGCTTCTCGGGGCCTTCGATCTCGTGGTCCATCGCCGCCGCCACCCGCAGGCCGGACTGGCGGGTCTGGTGGATCAGCCACGCACCGTTGTCGTGGGTGCCGTGCTGTTCGGACACCAGCGGATCGGAGAGCGCGGCCTCGACCCGCGGATCGGCCTCGTGTCGGGAGGGCAACTGCTCGTTCGCCACCAGCTCCGACTGCACGACCATCAGCGCGGGAGCATCGAGCACCTCGACCTCGTACCGGATCGCCGCGATCGCCCGTTGGGTGAGCGACACGATGCGCACGCTGCGCACCTTCACCACGCGCCCGGCGGGCGAAGCCCACTCCACCTCGCGGGTGAGCGTGCCCGCCTGCAGGTCGAGGACGCGCTCGTGGTGGCGGAGCTCGCCGTAGCGCAGGTCGAACGGCTCGTCCTCCACCAGCAATCGGATCAGCTTGCCGTTGGTGACGTTGATGATCGTCTGACCGGACTCGGGATAGCCGTAGCCGCCCTCCGCGTACGGGAGCGGCCGCTTCTCGTAGAACGAGTTGAGGTACGTGCCGGGGGTGGCGTACGGCTCGCCCTCGTCGAGGTTGCCGCGGAGTCCGATGTGGCCGTTGGACAGCGCGAACACCGACTCGGCCTGCCCGATCGCGGCCATGTCCAGCTTCGTCTCGCGCACGTGCCACGGCTCGACGGTGAACGGACGGCTCGGATCCGGACTCATGAGAGCAGCTCCTCCAGATCCTGCACGACGATGTCGGCGCCGTGCGCGCGCAGCGCGTCGGCGTGGCCGATGCGGTCCACGCCGACCACGAAGCCGAAGGCGCCCGCGCGCCCGGACGCCACGCCTGCCAGCGCGTCCTCGAACACGACGGCCTGCTCCTTGGCCACGCCGAGGTCGGCCGCGGCGGCGAGGAACGTGTCGGGCGCGGGCTTGCCCGGGAGGCCGCGCTCCGTCGCGACCACGCCGTCGACCCGGTGGTCGATGAACGAGGCGAGGCCTGCGACCTCGAGCACCTGCGCGGCGTTGGCCGACGACGACACGCACGCCACGAGCATGCCCGCGTCCTTCACGGCGTGCAGGTAGCGGACCGAGCCGGGGTAGACGTCCACGCCGACCGTGCGGATCTTCTCCTGGACGAGGTCGTTCTTGCGGGTGGACAGCCCCCACAGGGTCTCGATGGTCGGCGGGTCGTCGGGCGAGCCCTCCGGGAGGTCGATGCCGCGGGACTCGAGGAAGCCACGGGTGCCGTCCAGCCGCGGACGGCCGTCGACGTAAGGCCCGTAGTCGGCCTTCACGTCGAACGGACGAAACGGCGCGCCCGCGCCGTCCCGCTCGGCGCGGGCGCGCAGATAGTCGTCGAACATCTGCTTCCAGGCCGCGGCGTGGACGCTCGCGGTGTCGGTGAGCACACCGTCGAGGTCGAAGAGGCACGCGCGGGAGCCGTCTGGGAGGCCGAGCATGGACGCAAGGTACCGACCCGGCGATCACGGGACGCGACCATCCGGCGGATATTCACCTGGTCGCTCTGCGCGGAGCGTCAGACGGTGACGTGCGCCGCCAGGTCGAGTACCCGCGGCTCCCCCGCGCCGCCCGTCACGGTCACCACGCAGCCGGCTGCTGCGGGCCGGGCGGTGACGGAGAGCACGCCACCCTGGGCGCGGGGCTCGATGTCGCGCTGCACGGCGTCGCGGACGGCCGCGAGTAGGCGCAGGGGCTCGACGGGGGCGCGCTGCAGCGCCGGGCTGACCTCGATCTCGACCCGCAGGCGCTTGCCGAACCGGGCCTGCTCCAGCGCCAGATAGTCCCGGACGGTGGCGAGCTCGTGCCCCAAGGTGCTCGGTGCGTCGGTGGGCCGATCGGTTGCCCGGCTGAGGTCGGCGAATCCGACGAGCAGCTCCCGTGCGCGGGCCGGGTCGGTGCGGATGAGCGAGGCGATCGCGTTGAGGGAGTTGTAGACGAAGTGCTGTTCGAGCCGGCGGGCCTCGACCGGCGCTTCGGTAGACGGGGCGGCGTCGTGGCCGGGGTAGGCGGCGCCCGAATCATCCGCTATCGGGGCGGTGGCGGACCCGGCTGTGGCGGATTCGGGGGTGGCGGATTCGGGGGCGGCGGATTCGCGGGCGGCGGAGCCGGCCGTGGCAGGCGCTCGGGCGGTAGCCCCGGCAGGGGCGGATGCCGCGCCTGCGAGCCCAGGTGTGGCCGATTCGCCTGCGGCCACCGCGGCGGTGGACTCGGCGGCGACAGGCCCTCGGGTGGCAAACCCAGCAGGGGCGGACTCCGCGCCGGTGGCCCGTGGAGCGACCTGCCCCGCGGTGGTGGAGGCGGCGGTGCCGCGCTCGGCGGTGGCGGACTCGGCGCCTCCCTGCCGCGCGACGGCGGGCTCCGGGGTGACCGGCGCAGAGGAGGTGGCGGCCCTGGCGATGGCACCGTCGGGGCCGGCGGGATCCGGGGTGACCGGATCAGCGGCGCCGGCGCCGGCGGGATCGGCGCCTGCGGCGGGTGGGGCCACGTCATCGGCGCGTGCGTCCCCGTCCGGCGCGGACAGCGGCGCGGAGGTCCGGCGGGAAGTGTCCTCGTCCGGGGCGTCCGCGCGCCGCGCCCATGGGATGGCGGCGGAGCCCGCACCCGCCGTGCCCCGCCATTGGGGGAGCCGCAGCCTGCCGTCCGCGGTGAACCCGGTGTAGTCGACCAGCCCGGCCACCCGCGGCTCAACCCAGATCGCGTCGCGGGCGACGTCCGGCGGCACTCCGCCCGCGAACGGCGAGTCGTCGCGGCGGAGCTGGCGAAGGCCCGCGACCGGGCGCCGCTCGTCGCCGCTCACCCCGACCCGGCCGACGTAGCGCAGCCCGCGTCCCTCCGGCACCCCGACGAGCAGGCTCGCGATCCGGTCGGGCCTGCGCGGATCGACCGGCGTCCACCCCCCGACGAGCACCCGCCCGATCCGCGGCACCGGCACCCGCACCCACAGCGGCGAGCGCTGCCCCGGCCGGTAGCGCGACGCCAGATGGCGCGCGTGCAGCGCCTCGACCCCCTTGGCCTCCGCGATGCGCAGCAGCGACGGCAGCTCGGAGATCGGCATCGGCGAGGTCGTCCACACCGGGGCGGTGGCGAAGCCGAGCCCTTCCAGCAGGGTGCGCCGGTCGCGGTAGGGCACGTCGACGAGGCTGTGCCCGTCGAGCCACAGGAGGTCGGCCACCTGCAGATCGACCGGCACCGTGCGGATGTGCCGCTCGGTGGGCCGGAAACGGGCGCTGCGCCGCTGCAGCCGGGCCACACGGGGGGCGTGCTCTTCGCCGCGGGCGACGAGGGTGCCGTCGAGGATCATCCCCCGCCGCGGCGAATGCCGCTCCAGCTCCGGCAGCAGCTCGGGATAAGCCGGGGTCATCGAGACGTTTCCCGAGCTCAGCAGGCGTGTGCGACCCTCCGGCTCGACGTACGCGACGCAGCGATGCCCCGTCCAGGCGAGCTCGACGACCCAGTCCGGGCCCCCCGGCGCCTGTCCGGTACCCGCGGCGACCTGCATGGGCGGCACGAGATCCGGCATCGACCGCGGACCCCTCGTCACCCTGCTCACGGTAGTCGTCGCAGTACCCGGGAGTTCACCCTCCCGCATGCGCCGGGGACGATGGACACACCATGACGCTCACCGACCGGCTCCCGCCCATCCCCGACCCCGACGACCTGGTCGAGGCCTTCGCCGACTGGGCGTTCGAGGAGCGCGGGCTCTCGCTCTACCCGGCGCAGGAGGAGGCGCTGCTGGAGCTCGTCACCGGCGGCAACGTGATCCTCTCGACGCCGACCGGGTCCGGGAAGTCACTGGTTGCGGTGGCCGCGCACGCCGCCGCGCTCGCCCGCGGGCACCGGACGTTCTACACCGCGCCGATCAAGGCGCTCGTCAGCGAGAAGTTCTTCCAGCTGATCGAGACGTTCGGCGCCGAGCGGGTCGGCATGCTGACCGGCGACGCCGCCGTCAACGAGCGCGCGCCGATCATCTGCTGCACCGCCGAGATCCTCGCCAACCTCGCCCTGCGCACCGGCCCCCGCGCCGACGTCGGTTCGGTCGTGATGGACGAGTTCCACTTCTACGCCGATCCCGACCGCGGCTGGGCCTGGCAGGTGCCCCTGATCGAGCTGCCTCAGGCGCAGTTCCTGCTGATGAGCGCCACGCTCGGGGACGTCACGTTCTTCCGCGACGACCTCACCCGCCGCACCGGCCGCGACACCGCGGTCATCACGTCGGTGGAGCGCCCGGTGCCGCTGCACTACCGCTACGTGCTCACGCCCCTGCACGAGACCATCGCCGAGCTGCTCGCCACCCACGAGGCGCCGGTGTACGTCGTGCACTTCACCCAGGCCTCGGCCGTGGAGCGGGCGCAGGCGTTGATGAGCGTCAACGTCACCAGCAAGGCCGACAAGCAGGCCATCGCCGACCTCATCGGCGCGTTCCGGTTCACCGCGGGCTTCGGGAAGACGCTGTCGCGGCTGGTGCGCCACGGCATCGGCGTGCACCACGCGGGCATGCTCCCCCGTTACCGCCGGCTGGTCGAGACGCTTGCGCAGGCGGGGCTGCTGAAGGTCATCTGCGGTACCGACACGCTCGGCGTCGGCATCAACGTGCCGATCCGCACCGTGCTCTTCACGGCGCTGTCCAAGTACGACGGCCAGCGCACCCGCCCGCTCAAGGCGCGCGAGTTCCACCAGATCGCGGGCCGGGCGGGCCGCGCGGGGTACGACACGGTCGGCACGGTCGTCGCCGAGGCGCCCGACCACGAGGTCGAGAACGCGCGCCTGCTCGCGCGGGCCGGGGATGACGAGAAGAAGAAGCGCCGGATCGTGCGCAAGAAGGCGCCGGAGGGCTTCGTCGGCTGGTCGGCCACCAGCTTCGAGAAGCTGCAGTCGGCCCAGCCCGAGCCGCTGACCAGCCACTTCAAGGTGACGCACGCGATGTTGTTGAACGTCATCTCGCGGCCGGGCAACGCGTTCACGGCGATGCGGCACCTGCTGGAGGACAACCACGAGCCGCGGCCGCGGCAGCGTCGGCACATCCTGCGGGCGATCGCCATCTACCGGGCGTTGCTCACCGCGGGTGTCGTCGAGCGCCTGCCCGAGCCCGACGCCGAAGGCCGCATCGCGGCGATCGTCGGCGACCTCCAGCTCGACTTCGCGCTCAACCAGCCGCTCTCGCCGTTCGCGCTCGCCGTGATCGAGCTGTTCGACCGCGCGTCGCCGACCTACGCGCTCGACGTCCTGTCCGTCGTGGAGGCCACGCTCGACGACCCGCGCCCCGTGTTGTACGCGCAGCAGAGCAAGGCCAAGGGCGAGGCCGTGGCCGCGATGAAGGCCGAGGGCCTGGAGTACGACGAGCGGATGGCCCGGCTGGAGGAGGTCACCTGGCCACGGCCGCTCGACGAGCTGCTGGAGGCCGCGCTGATGACTTACCGGCGGGGGGCGCCGTGGGTCGAGGACGCCCGGCTGTCGCCGAAGTCGGTGGCCCGCGACATGTTCGAGCGGTCGCTCACGTTCGTCGAGTACATCGGCTTCTACCAACTCGCGCGCTCGGAGGGCCTCGTGCTGCGCTACCTGGCCGACACCTACCGCGCGCTGCGCCAGACCGTGCCCGACGAGGCCAAGACCGAGGAGCTCGCCGACATCGAGTCTTGGCTGGGCGAGCTGGTGCGCCAGGTCGACTCGTCGCTGCTCGACGAATGGGAGGCGCTCGCAGCCGGGGAAGGCGGCGGTGACTCCGCTCCCCCGCCGCTGGACGAGGTCCCGGGCGCTGTCACCCGCAACGTCCGCGCGTTCCGGGTGCTCGTGCGCAACGCGCTGTTCCGCCGGGTGGAGCTGGCCGCGCTGCGGCGGTGGGACCTCCTCGGCGAGCTCGACGCGGAGGCGGGTTGGGACGCCGACGCCTGGCGCTCCGCGCTGCAGCCCTACTTCGCCGAGTACGGCGACACGTTCACGGCGATCGGCACCGGCCCGGCCGCGCGCGGTCCCGCGCTGGTGACGATCACCGAGGAGCCGGAGCGCTGGCTCGTCCGGCAGGTGTTCGACGACCCGGCGGGCGACCGCGACTGGGCCATCACCGCCGAGATCGACCTCACCGCCTCCGACGAGGAGGGCGTGGCGGTGGTCTGGGTGTCCGACGTCGCCCCCCAGCCCTGACGTGAGTCCCGCGTCTCGCCACGGCGAGATCGCTATCTCGGCACGCTCAAATGTCGAACTCGCCGTGTCGGATTGCGCGACTCACCGCACCGCCGCCGCCCCGCCGCCCGCCGCCCCGCCGCCCCGCCGCGCCGCCGCCCCGCCGCACCGGCGCGTCCGCCGCCCCGCCGCGCGCCGCCGCGCCGCCGCGTCCGCCGCCCCGCCGCCCCGCCGCCCCGCCAGGCCCGCCAGGCCCGCGGCACCGGTGGCGCCACCGCCCTCGGCGGCCGGCCCGGCCCACCGGTGCCGGGCGGCGGTCGGTCGAGGCGGCGTGTCGTCGTCGATTCGACGACGATCTGTCCGCGTCAATGATTCACTGACACCGTGAGGTACGACGACGCACGACGCTGGCTGGAGCGGGTGGACCCGGCGATCACCCGGGACCGGTCGCCGCAGGCCCTCCTCGAGCACTTGAAGGAGCGCAGCACGGTGGGCCCGCTCACCGGCGACGCCGCGGCCGCTTGGTACGCGCTGGTGCACGAGATGCGCAGGCTCGCCGACTACTACGAGCGCGACCTGATCCGCAAGCTCCGCGCCGACGGGCTGACGTGGGCGCAGGTCGCCGACGCCGTGCAGGCCCAGCTCTCGAGCAGGCAGGCCGCGCAGGCCAAGTGGAAGCGGCTCGTCGACCCGGGGCGCCGCATCACCACCGGCGACATGCGCCGGGGCGGCCGCCGCCCCGAACGGGAGACGGCGCAGGCACCCGACGACCCCGAGTAGGAGCCGCCACAGGCGGCACGCGCCGCGTGTCGGTCTGCGGCGCGTCGTCGGCCCGTCCGTTAGGGTTCCGCGACGGCAGAGTGACACGTTCGCCCGGTCGCAGTGCTGCGTCGCGGGCGGTGCGGAGGGCGGACCGACCATGACGGCCGACGGCACCTGTCCGCGCTCCGCCTGCGACGACCCCGCCGAATCGCTCCTCGACGCCTGGGCCACCGCGCTCGCGGGTCCGCACTCCGGCGCCACGCTGCGCCACCGGCTCGCCCCGCTCGCCGCGGGCCTCCTCGACGTGGTCCACGGCCGCGCGGCCCTCCCCATCGCCCGCGCGGTGGGGGCGGCGCTGGTCACCGCGGGCCTCGGCGAGCCCGCCATGCTCGAACGCACCCTGGTCGTGCTCCAGCGCGAGCTCGCCGAGCACCCTCGCGCACCCGACCTCACCGCCGCGCTGGCCGCCGGGTTCGTGGGTGCCACGCGCGAACTGGTCGTGCGCGAGCAAGCCGCACCCGACCCGGTCCCCCGCAACCCGCACGGCGCCGACGCGGACGCGTCCCGTTTCGGCGCCGTCTTCAGCCACGCCGCCGCCGGAATCATGATCATCGCGATCGGCGGCACCGTCGTCGAGGTCAACCAGGCGTTCTGCGCGATGTTCGGCCGCGGCCCCGAGGCGTTCGTCGGCACCGACGTCTACGTGTTCGCCCGTCTCGACGACGAGCCCGGCTCCGTCGAGGAGGTGCGCAGCCTCCTCGACGGCGAGCGGGACCGGGTCACCCTGGAGCGCACCTACCTGCACCGCGACGGTTCGCCGGTCCGCGTGCAGGCCTCCCTTTCGCTCGTCCGCGGGCCGTCCGGCGATCCCCGCTACGTGATCTGCCTGGTCGAGGACGTCAGCGAGCGGTTCCGCCTCCAGTCCCGGCTGCGCTTCCACGCCGACCACGACCCGCTGACCGGTCTCGCTACCCGCGCGGTCCTCGCCGAGAAGCTCCAGCTCACGCTCGACGAGTCCGGCGGCCGTCGGGTCGGCCTCTGCGCCATCGACATCGACGGCTTCCGCGGCGTCAACGACACCCTCGGCCACGACATCGGCGACGACCTGCTGCGGGCCGTGGCGGGGCGCCTCACCGAGGACCTCGGCCCCGACGGGCACCTGGTGGCCCGCGCGGGCGGCGACGAGTTCGTCGTGCTCGCCGTCGACGTCGACGTCGTCGCCCTGCGCGCGCTCGCTGGCCGGGCGTTGGCGGCCGTCGCGCGGCCGTTCGACCTCGGCGGCCACCGGGTGGTGGTCACGGCGACCATCGGCATCGTGCCCGGCAACGGCCTCGGCCTCCCCGACGCGGGCGCGCTCCTGCAGGCCGCCGACACGACGTTGAACCGCGCCAAGCGCCACGGCCGCGGTGGCGTGGCCGAGTTCGAGCCCCGGCTGCACCGGCGCGCGGTCAGCCGGTTCGCGCTCGCCGCCCGCATGGCCGACGCGCTGGCCGCGGGCGAGTTCTCGCTCGAGTACCAGCCCCTCGTCCGGCTGGCCGATTGCGTGCCCGTCGGCGTGGAGGCGCTCGTCCGCTGGAACCTGCCCACCGGGGAGAAGATCGGACCCGACCGGTTCGTGCCGGTCGCCGAGGAGACCGGGCACATCGTCCCGCTCGGTCGGTGGGTGCTGACCCAGGCGTGCAGGCAGGCGAAAGCCTGGTCGGCGCGCCGCGGCGGTGACCGCGGGGCCGCGCCGCTGCTGCTGTCGGTGAACCTCGCCGCCCGTCAGATCCGCGAGCCCGGGATCGTCACCGACATCGCCGCCGTGCTGGCCGAGACCGGCTGGCCCGCGTCGGGCCTGCAGGTGGAGCTCACCGAGAGCGACGCCATGGACGGCTCGACGTCGCTGTCGACGCTGCGGGCCATCGCCGACATGGGCGTCCGGATCGCCATCGACGACTTCGGCACCGGCTACTCCAACCTCGCCTACCTGCGCCGCCTGCCCGTTCAGACGCTCAAGCTCGCGGCCCCGTTCGTCAGCGGCCCGGACGGCGACGCCGTCGACGTCGAGATCGCCGCCACGCTCATCCGCCTCGCGCACTCGCTGGGGATGACGGTCGTGGCCGAGGCGATCGAGACGGCCGAGCAGTGCGCGCAGCTGCACGACCTGGGCTGCGACGTCGGCCAGGGGTATTTCTTCTCGCCGCCGCTTCCCGCCGACGCCATCGCCGAGCGCCTGACCTGACCTCGCGCCGCGCCCGGCCACCGCGCAGGGCAAGATCGAGGTATGACCCACCCGATCCGGATCGGCCTGCAGCTCCAGCCGCAGCACTCGGACTACGCCCAGATCCGCGACACGGTCGCGGCGGCCGAGGACGCAGGCGTCGACATCGTGTTCAACTGGGACCACTTCTTCCCGCTCTACGGCGAACCCGACGGAAAGCACTTCGAGTGCTGGACGATGCTGGGCGCCTGGGCGGAGGCCACCACCCGCGTCGAGATCGGCGCGCTGGTCACGTGCAACAGCTACCGCAACCCCGAGCTGCTGGCCGACATGGCCCGCACCGTCGACCACATCTCCCGCGGACGGCTCATCCTCGGCATCGGCGCGGGCTGGTTCGAGCGCGACTACGACGAGTACGGCTACGACTTCGGCACGCCCGGCTCGCGGCTGGCCGACCTCGCCCAGGCCCTGCCGCGCATCCGCAGCCGCTGGGGCAAGCTCAACCCGGCGCCCACCCGCGACATCCCGATCCTCATCGGCGGCGGCGGGGAGAAGAAGACGCTGCGCTACACCGCCGAGCACGCCCGGATCTGGCACAGCTTCGGCGACGTCGAGGTGCTCCGGCGCAAGAACGCCATCCTCGACGGCCACTGCGCGGACGTCGGCCGCGACCCCGCCGAGATCGAACGCTCGATCGGCGTCCAGAAGCCCCCGGAGCAGGTGGGCGACGCGCTGCTGGCCGCAGGCGCGAGCCTCTTCACCGTCGGCTTCGGCGGCCCGCACCACGACCTCGGGCTGCTCAAGGCGTGGATCGCCTGGCGGGACGACCACGCGGCGTGACCGTGCACTCGGCCGGGGTGCTCCTGCACCGCACCGGCCCGGACGGCGCCGTCCAGGTGCTGCTCGCGCACATGGGCGGCCCGCTCTGGGCCCGCAAGGACGACGGCGCCTGGTCCATCCCGAAGGGCGTACACCCGCCGTCGGAGGACGCCCGGGCGGC
The DNA here is from genome assembly GCA_963837575.1 of uncultured Actinomycetota bacterium. Taxonomy (GTDB): domain Bacteria; phylum Actinomycetota; class Actinomycetes; order Mycobacteriales; family Pseudonocardiaceae; genus Pseudonocardia. Next base: position 39,638 of record CAWIOI010000019.1, on the reverse strand, counting down.
GGCCCGCCGCGAGTTCGCCGAGGAGCTCGGCTCCCCCGCACCCGAGGGCGAACTGCGGGAGCTGGGCACCGTCCGGTCCGGCAGCAAGGTCATCGCCGCGTTCGCGCTCGCGGGCGACCTCGACGCCGACCACATCGTCAGCAACACCTTCGAGCTCGAATGGCCGCCCCGGTCGGGCCGCACCCAGGCGTTCCCGGAGGTCGACCGGGCCGCGTGGTTCGACCTCGACACCGCCCGTCACAAGATCGTGAAGAGCCAGCGACCGTTCTTGGATCGAATTTGACCGTCGGTCACCGACGGTATGTTGCGGATCGTCCAGTCGATACCACATGGACACGATCGGGTTACGATCTCTCCGTGCCGGAGTTGCGGCTGACCACCACGTCGTACGTCGTTCTCGGCATGATCGCGTTGCACGGCCACTGCACGCCCTACAGCCTCAAGCGGGCCGTCGGGGAGTCGGTCGGGCTGTTCTGGCATTTTCCGCACGCCCAGCTCTACGCCGAGCCGGACCGGCTGGCCGACCTGGGGCTGCTGGCCCGGTCGGTGGAGAACGCGGGACGGCGGCGCAAGACGTACTCGCTCACCGGTCCCGGCCTGGACGCCTTGCGCGAATGGCTCGCCGCGCCCACGGCCGAGCATTTCCAGGTGCGCGACATCGCCGAGCTCAAGCTGTTCTTCCACGAGGTCGGCGAACCCGACCAGGTCGCGACGCTGGCCGCCGAGCAGATCGCCCAGCACCGCAGGCGCATCGCCCGCTACGACGACCTCCTCGGCCGCGCGGGCGACGGCTCGCCGACCTTGGAGCTCGGCCTGGAGCTGGAACACGCCGCCCTGCGATTCTGGACCGCGCTGGCCGAGAACGACCTCCCCCGGCTGCGGCGGCAACGCGGTCGGGAATGAACCGGCCTTCACGGCGATTGGAGTCGGCATGGCGACGGTGACCCGTGGTTTCCTCGGACGACGGCGCGAGCACGATGCCCGCCTGCCCCCCGGCCAATACGACGCCCGCGACGATTGGCCGGTCCTGCACGCCGAGGCCACCCCGCGGCTGGCGACCGACCGCTGGACGTTCACCGTCTCCGGGCTCGTCGAGCGGGAGATCACCTGGACCTGGGACGAGATCCGGGCGCTGCCCCCCGCCCGCTACGCGGGCGACATCCACTGCGTCACCACCTGGTCGAAGCTCGGGATGACCTTCGATGGCGTCTCCGTCGACACGCTCCTCGACGCGGCGGGCGTGCGGCCCGAGGCCACCCACGTCGTCGCGGTTTCCCACACCGGCTACACCACCAACCTCCCGCTGGCCGACGTCACCGACGGGAAGGCGTGGGTCGTCTGGGACGCCGACGGACGGCCGCTGACCACCGAGCACGGCGGACCGGCGCGCCTGCTCGTGCCGCACCTGTACTTCTGGAAGAGCGCGAAGTGGGTGGCGGAGCTGCGCCTGCTCGACCACGACGAACCCGGGTTCTGGGAGCGCAACGGCTACCACGACCGCGGGGACCCGTGGAAGGAGCAGCGCTACCAGGGAGACTGAGCCGGTGACCACCCCCGCAGGCACCACCCACCGCCGCACCCTGCGCTGGCAGGCCGCCCGGGTGCTGGCGGTGCACGACGAGACGCCGACCGCGAAGACCTACCGGCTGCGCCTCCCCGAACCCCGTCGTCATCTCGCCGGACAGCACTACGTGGTGCGGCTCACCGCGCCCGACGGGTACACCGCCTCCCGCTCGTACTCGGTCGCCTCGGCGCCCGACGACACCGGCGAGATCGAGCTGACGGTCGAGCGGCTCGTCGACGGCGAGGTCTCGGAGTTCCTGCACGACGTCGTGGCACCGGGCGACGAGCTGGAGGTCCGGGGCCCCATCGGCCTCTTCTTCGTGTGGCCGGGCGACCGGCCCGCAGTGCTCATCGGCGGCGGGTCGGGGGTCGTGCCGCTGATGGCCATGCTGCGCCAGGCCCGCCGCGACGGCCGCGCCGAGCTGCTGCGGATGCTGGTGTCGGCCCGCACCCCCGCCGACCTCTACTACGCCGACGAGCTGCCCGGCGCCGAGGTGCGGATCGTGTGGACCCGGTCGGCGCCGCCGGACGATCCGCGCGGACCCGGCCGGATGACCGTCGAAGACGTCGCGCCGCTCGTGCGCGGCGGCGTCGGCAATCCGGCCGGGGCGGCCTACGAGGACGTCTACGTGTGCGGCTCACCCGCGTTCGCCGACGCCGCCACTGAGCGGCTGCGGGAGGCGGGCGTGCCGGACCGGGTGATCCGCGTCGAGCGGTTCGGCCCTTCGGGTTGACGCCGGTCACGCGGCGCCGAGCGCGTCACCCGATGGAGGTGCCCCGATGCGACACCTTCCGGTGATCTCCCGCCGCACCGGGCGACCGCGCGGGGCCCGGCACGTCAAGCTGATCGCCATGCGCCGCACCCGATTCGCCGCGATGGCCATGCCGGTTCCCGTCGTCGCCGCCTGGCGACAGCCGTGGTCCTCGCCGCGCTGGCGGTCATGGCCGCGGTCGGCGGGCTCGCCGTGACCGGGCTCACGGGCAGCCCGTCCGGCGTGGCGGTGTTCGCCGAGGGCGGCAACCGGGGCTGGTAGGGCGCTATTCGCCGCCCGGCCCGCGCAGTCCCCACGGGTTCGCGCGGTCGGTCGGGTCCGCCGCCGCCATCCGCTCGTAGGTCGCGGCCGCGGCCCGGGAGAACCCGTCGGGCAGGCCCACGGCAGTGAACGCGTCGGCCGCTTCCTGCATCTCCCCCACCCAGCGCCAGGCCTTGCCCCTGGCCTGCGCGTCGATCCGGGCGAGGTGGGCGTCGAGGTCGACCCCGGTGCGGTGCAGCTCCTCGCGGATCTCGTCGGCCACGCCGTAGGCGCGCGCCGCGGTGTCGAGCGTCACCCAGAGCGTCGGCAGGGCCTTGCTCTGCAGCGCGAAGCACGCTTTGAGCGCGCTCGCGGCGCCCACCGGGCCCGGCAGGACCCGCGCCGCGAACGGCGAGCCCGCGAACAGCGCGGCCGCCGCAGGCGCCTGCGCACCCGCCAGCCACACGACCGTTCGCCCCGGCTCCCACGCGGGCGGGCCGATGATCGCCCCGTCGATGACCCGCTCGGCGCCGAGGAGCTCGGCGATGTCCGCGACGGTGGCGGGCGAGACGGCGTTGGCCTCGACGAAGAGCGGGCCGGGCCGGGACCGGTCGAGCTGCCCGGCGACCTCCTCCGCCATGGCCCGCGCCGCGTCCGGCGGGCACACGGAGATGATCACGTCGGACCGGTGGACCAGCTCGGCGACGTCGGGCACGCCGACCAGGTCGGCCGTCTCGGCCCGCTTCGACGTCGTGAGGCTGCGCCCGGCGGCCGCCCAGATCACCGCGCTCGCCGCGGGCTTCAGCGCCGCGCCGACCGCGGCGCCCATGGCCCCCGGGTGCAGGATCCCGATCACCGGGCGTGGCGGTAGCACGGCGCGACCCTACCGCTGTGAGCGGTAACGAGTGCTGGAGCACTCGTTACCGCTCACAGCAGCTTGAGCAGCGTCTCGGCACCCAGCGTCGGCGTGAGCGTGCCCGCGCGGACGGCCCGTTCCACCTCCGGCAGCGCCGCACGGACTCCGTCGTCGGTGCGCAGGCGGTCGAGCAGCCGGTCGCGCACCATCGACCACATCCAGTCGACCTGCTGCGTCGCCCGCTTGCGCACGAGCTCGCCGTGCTCGTCGAGCGTGGCCCGGTGGCGGGTGACGGCGGCCCACACGTCGCCCATCCCGGCGCCGCTCTGCCCGCTGCAGGCCAGCACCGGCGCCCGCCAGTACGGCAGGATCGGCGCCATCATCCGCAGCGCGGCCGACAGCTCGCGGGCGGCCGCGCGGGCCGGGCGGGCGTGCTCGCCGTCGGCCTTGTTCACGGCGATGACGTCGGCGATCTCGAGGATGCCCTTCTTGATCCCCTGCAGGCTGTCGCCGGTACGGGCGATCGTGAGCAGCAGGAATGTGTCCACCATCGCCGCGACGGCCACCTCGGATTGGCCCACCCCGACGGTCTCGACGAGCACGACGTCGTAGCCCGCGGCCTCCATGACCACGATCGTCTCGCGCGTGGCCCGCGCGACGCCGCCGAGCGTGCCCGCGCTCGGGGAAGGCCGGATGAACGCGTTCTCGTCCACGGCCAGGCGCGCCATCCGGGTCTTGTCACCCAGGATCGAGCCCCGGGTGCGGGTGGACGACGGGTCGACGGCGAGCACGGCGACCCGATGCCCCTCGGCGGTCAGACGGCCGCCCAGCTCCTCGATGAACGTCGACTTCCCGACCCCGGGCACGCCGCTGATGCCCACCCGGTGCGCGCCGCCCGCGTGTTCCAGCAGCTCCATGAGCAGCTGCTGAGCCGCCTCGCGGTGGTCGGGCCGGGCGGACTCGACGAGCGTGATCGCCCGCGCGATCGGCGCCCGTGAGCCGTCCAGCACGCCCTTGGCGAGCGCCGGGACGTCGACGGGCCGCCTAGCCACGTCGCCTCCGGCGGTCGTGCGCGGAAACGAGTGCTCTGGCACTCGTTTCCGCGCACAGGCTCAGCTGTCCTCCAGCGCGGCGAGCAGCTCGACGGCGGCCTCGGCGATCACCGTGCCCGGCCCGAACACGGCGGCGGCGCCCATCTCCTTCAGCCGCGGCACGTCGTCGGGCGGGATCACCCCGCCGACGATCACGACGATGTCCGGCCGTCCGAGCGCGGCCAGCGCGTCGCGCAGCTCCGGCACGAGCGTGAGGTGCCCGGCCGCGAGCGAGGACACGCCGATGACGTGCACGTCGGCCTCGACGGCCTGCCTCGCCACCTCGTCGGGGGTCTGGAACAACGGGCCGACGTCGACGTCGAAGCCCAGGTCGGCGAACGCCGTGGCGATCACCTTCTGGCCGCGGTCGTGGCCGTCCTGGCCCATCTTGGCGACGAGGATGCGTGGTCTGCGGCCCTCGGCCTCGGCGAACTCGTCCACCGCCGCACGGGCCTGCGCCACCGCGGGGCTGGTCCCTGACTCTTCGGAGTACACCCCGGAGATGATCCTGATCTGGCCCGCGTGCCGCCCGAAGACCTTCTCCAAGGCGTCGGAGATCTCACCGACGGTCGCCTTCGCCCGGGCCGCCGCCACCGACAGCGCGAGGAGGTTCTGGTCGTCGCCGCGCTTCGCGCCCTCGGCGATCGCGGCGGCCGCGCGGGTGAGCGCCTCCAGGGCCGCCGAGACCGCCCGGTCGTCGCGCTCCTCGCGCAGCCGCGCCAGCTTGGCCAGTTGCTCGGCGCGCACTCCCGCGTTGTCGACGACCCGCACAGTGATCTTCTCTTCGGCGTCCGCCGTGACCGGGTAGGTGTTGACCCCGATGACCGGCTGGCGGCCGGAGTCGATGCGGGCCTGCGTGCGCGCGGCGGCTTCCTCGACCCGCAGCTTGGGCAGGCCCTCGTCGATGGCCCGGGCCATCCCGCCCGCCTTCTCGACCTCGGTGATGTGTCCCCACGCCCGGCGGGCCAGGTCGTAGGTGAGCCGCTCGACGTAGAACGACCCGCCCCACGGGTCGATCACCTGGGTGGTGCCCGACTCCTGCTGCAGCAGCAGCTGGGTGTTGCGCGCGATGCGGGCCGAGAAGTCGGTGGGCAGCGCCAGCGCCTCGTCCAGCGCGTTGGTGTGCAGGCTCTGCGTGTGGCCCTGCGTGGCGGCCATCGCCTCGATGCACGTGCGGACGACGTTGTTGTAGACGTCCTGCGCCGTGAGCGACCAGCCCGACGTCTGCGAGTGCGTGCGCAGCGACAGCGACTTGGGGTTCTTCGGCGAGAACTGGTTCACCAGCTTCGCCCACAGCAGCCTGCCCGCGCGCAGCTTCGCGACCTCCATGAAGAAGTTCATGCCGATGCCCCAGAAGAACGACAGCCGCGGCGCGAACACGTCGACGCCGAGGCCCGCGTCCATCCCGGCGCGCAGGTACTCGACCCCGTCGGCCAGCGTGTACGCGAGCTCGAGGTCGTTGGTGGCCCCGGCCTCCTGGATGTGGTAGCCGGAGATGGAGATCGAGTTGAACTTCGGCATCTCCCGCGAGGTGAACCCGAAGATGTCGGAGATGATCTGCATCGACGGCTGCGGCGGGTAGATGTAGGTGTTGCGGACCATGAACTCCTTGAGGATGTCGTTCTGGATGGTCCCGGTGAGCTGCGCGTGCGGCACGCCCTGCTCCTCGGCCGCCACGATGTAGAGCGCGAGCACCGGCAGCACCGCGCCGTTCATCGTCATCGACACGGACATGCGGTCCAACGGGATGCCGTCGAACAGCTGGCGCATGTCGTAGATCGAGTCGATCGCGACGCCCGCCATGCCGACGTCGCCCGCGACGCGGGGGTGGTCGGAGTCGTAGCCGCGGTGCGTGGCGAGGTCGAACGCGATCGAGAGGCCCTTCTGCCCCGCGGCGAGGTTGCGCCGGTAGAAGGCGTTCGACTCGGTGGCGGTGGAGAACCCGGCGTACTGGCGGATCGTCCACGGCTGGGTGGTGTACATCGCCGGGTACGGGCCGCGCAGGTAGGGCGCAATGCCCGGGTAGGTGTCGAGGAAGTCGACGCCGCGCAGGTCGGTGGCGGTGTAGAGGGGCTTGACGGGGATGCCCTCCGGCGAGTCCCACACCGCAGGGCCGGGGCCCCACTCGGTCGCGGCCGCGTTGTCCGGGCCGAGGTCGACGCCGGTGAAGTCGGGGATGGTCATGCCGAGCCTCCTGCCACGTAGGCGCCGTCGATCACGGCGAGCGCGTCGCAGCCCGCGTAGAGCTGCCCGTCGACCCCGGGCACGTCGACCTTGCCCGCAACCAGGATGTGCCGCGCCCCGGCCGCCCGAAGCGCCGCCGCTGTCGCCTCCCCGCGCTCGGCGTAGAGGGCATCGCCCGAACAGAGGACCGCGACCGGTGCCTTCGCCTGCTCCCAGGCCGCGGCGACCGCTTCGGCCGTCTCGGTCGGGCCCGCCTCGACCGCGTCGATCCCGCCGGACGCCAGTAGGTTGCGCGCGAACGCGGCGCGGGTGCTGTAGGTGGCGAGCGGACCGAGCGTCGCCAGGAACGCCGTCGGGCGGGCGCCGGTGGCGGCGAGCACCGCGTCCGAGCGGTCCCGGTAGGCCTCGTACGGCGCCGCGGGCCGGTAGACGGGCAGGCCCCCGTTGGGCGTCGACGGGCGCGGTGCGCGCTCCACCGGCACCTCCGCGAGGTCCGGGAACTCGCTCACGCCGGTGATCGGGGTTCGGCGGGTGGCCACCGCCTTCTCCCGCGCCGCCCGCACCGTCTCGACGCGGGCCGCGACCAGCCCGGCGTCGAGCGCGACGACGGCGCCCCCCGCGGACTCGAGCTCCTGGAAGAACGCCCACGCGGCGCGGGCCAGGGCGTCGGTGAGCGACTCCACCAGCCACGCGCCGCCCGCCGGGTCGATCACCCGCGCGAGGTGCGCCTCCTGGACGAGCAGCGCCTGCGTGTTGCGCGCGACCCGGCGGGCGAACGGGGTGGACGCGCCCAGCGCCGCGTCGAACGGGGCGACCGTGACCGCGTCCGCGCCGCCGACCCCCGCGGCGAACCCGGCGATGGTGCCGCGCAGCAGGTTCACGTACGGGTCGCGGCGGGTGAACATGGTCGGCGAGGAGACGGCGTGCTGGTGCTGGCCGCCCGCGTCGGCGGCCTCGCAGGCGGACAGCACCCGCGCCCAGAGCCGACGCGCGGCGCGCAGCTTCGCGATCGTCGGGAACTGCTCGTCGGTGGCGGCGTAGCGGAACTCCAGCAGCCGGGCCGCGGTGGCGACCTCGAGCCCGGCGTCGGTGAGCGCGCGCAGGTAGGCCACCCCGGCCGCCATGGAGAAGCCCAGCTCCTGGGCGTCGGAGCCGCCCGCGGCGTGCACCGCGAGGGCGTCCACCACGATCGCGCGCGTCAGCGGGTGTTCGGCCGCCACCTGCTGCGCGAGCGGGACGACCGAGGCCACGTCGGGGCTCACGCCGGTGCGCGCCCGCAGCCCGATCGGGTCGAGCCCGAGGGTGCCCAGCAGCGCGGCCGGGTCGGCCAGGACGCGGGCGGCGTGGGCCAGGTAGGCGGCCGCGGCGCCGGTGTCCGCCCCGCCGGTGTCGAGCGCGACGGGGGCGAGATCGAGCAACACGCCGTCGAGCACGGTCGGCAGCTCCGACCCGTCGCCGGTGGCCAGCCAGATCGAGCTGACCCCGTTCTCGAGGTCGGCGACGACGGCCTCGTGCGCGGCGCGGGGATCGGGGTCCTCGTGGCGTTGCCGCACGTCCCAACCGTCGGGAGCCGCGCCGTCCGTGGTGGCGCCGCGGACGAACGGCGGCCTGCCCGGCACGCCGATCGGCGGGAGGTCGGCGACGTCGGCCGCCGTGTACAGCGGGGCCACCGGGATGCCCTCCGGCGTGCGGCGCACGAGCTTGCCGACCCCGGCGCCCGCCTCGGCGTCGGCGTCGATCCGACCCGACTTGCGCAGCACGCCGTCGACCATGGCGGTCCACTGCTCCCGCGTCGGGGCGGGGAACTCCCCGGCCAGTACGAGCTCGTCGGGCGGGGCGGGGGGTGGGGTGTCCGCGTCGACCATGGGGGAAGTCTAGGCAGGCGGAGCGGCTCCGCAGGGGCTGTGCAGGTGAAACCGGACACGGCGCCGGGGCGCCGGAAAGGGCGGCGGACCGGTCAGGCCGCGGTGATGGAACCCCCCGACACCTTGATCTTCTTGGCGGCCAGCGGCTTCTGGGCGGGCCCGTTCACCACCGAGCCATCCGCGATGGCGAACTGGCTTCCGTGGCAGGGGCAGTTGATCGTGCCGCCCTCGACCGTCGAGACCGTGCAGCCCTGGTGGGTGCAGATCGCCGAGAACGCCTTGAACGTGTTGGCCTTGGGCTGGGTGATCACCAGGGCGGCGGCGGGGACGATGATGCCGCCGCCGACCGGGACGTCGGCCGTGGCGGCGAGCTTGCCGGCCGTCTGCCCGGAGCCGCCGCCGGAGCTGCCGCCCGGCTGCACGGAGGGCGCGGGCGCGGGCGCGGCCTGGCCGGGCCCGTAGGCGGCGCAGCCCGCCAGTGCGACGGCGCAGGTGCCGCACGCCCCGACGAGGACGGAGCGGCGATCGAGTGTGGACATGGAGTGTTCCTCCCGGGGAGTGGTGGAGGCCGGGGTCGGGCCGGATCTAGAAGTGGACGCCGGAGGTGCCGAAGAACCAGGCGGCAGCGGTGAGCCACAGCACGGTCAAACCGGTGAAGACGGCCCCGCCGAGCATCGGCAGGGCCCAACCGGGCGCCTCGTGGCGCTGCAGCACGAGCATCTTGGCCACGAAAGCACCGTAGAAGAAGCATCCCGCGACCGAGTGCACGAGGCCCCGCAGCGCGTCCGTCTCGAAGCCCAGCGCGTAGAGGCAGTGCACGGCCACGGGCACGGTGACCAGCACTGCGGCCCGCCCCGACCAGCGGTGCAACGTGCCGATCCAGTGCGGCGCCCGCACCGGGATCCGCCCGTACATGATCATTGCCGAGCCGAGCTGTACCAGCGCCAGCAGGAACGCCAGGGTCGCCAGCCACGCCTTGGCCGCGGTGCCGGAGGAGAAGCCCGCGAGGTTGAACGCGAAGAACGCGGCGTCGTGCAGACGGGCGTACACGCCGAGCCCGACGGCCACGAGCGTCCCGATCCCGAAGGCGAGCGCCATCGTGGTGGTGCGGGCCGAGCTGCCCGCGGGCGTCGGCGCGCTCATTGCCCGACCACGGGGTCGCCGCCGCCGACCGTGCGGACGGTGACCGGCACCCCGTCGACCACGACGGCGTCCGGGTGCGCCGGGTCGAGGACCGGCGGCGCGATCTTCTCGGTGCCCTGGTCCCGCATCCCCGTCTGGGTGCCGTCCTGCAGCACGATCCAGCCGATGCGGTTGATCACCCCGCGCACCTGGGCCCGGCCTTCGTAGAGGCCCGCGGGCGCCTTGGCGGCCTGCGCCGCGAACGGCCATTGCTTGCCGCCGACCGCGACCGTGCCGAACGACTTCGCGTCGTCGACGGTGCCCTCGATCGTCGAGGTGCCGTCCTTGCTCTTGAGCGCGAGGTCCGACCCGGACACCGTGCCATCCAGCCACGCCTCGGTCTTCTTGCCGTCGCAGATGTAGCCGACCGCCCGCCCGTCCTTCACGGCGATCGCGACGGTCACCTCGTTGCCCGCGGACCGGCCCGCGTAGGCCTTCTCCCCGACGGCGGGTGCCGCGGCCGACGGGGCCGCGCTCGCGGGTGGCGGGGCGGCGGGCGCGGGGGTCGGCGGCCGCCACGGCCTGGGGCTCGGACGCCGCGGCGGGCTGCGCGGCCTGGTTGCCCGGGTTGCCGAGCACGTTGACGGCGAAGAGCACGCCGCCGAGCACGACCACGGCCAACAGCGTCAGCAGCGGCGCGAATTTCCTCATGTCGACCTCACGGATCCCGAGCAGTCGCGGTTCACGCCGACATTCTTTCGAACCCGTCTCGTCTGCGATACGTGTACGCGACGGATCCGCTGCGACTACCGTCGCGCTCCGCGGATCACCAAAGGGGCAACCCCGAGGAGGGGCATGGCTCGCGAGCGGGCGGTCGACGAGGCGTTGGTGCACGCCGTCTACGCCGAGCACGGTCGGGCCCTGTTGGCGTACGCGACGCGGCTGCTGGGCGACCGAGCCGCAGCCGAGGACATCGTCCAGGAGACGCTGATCCGGGCCTGGCGCCACCCCGAGGTGATGACCAACGGGCGGGGCTCGACCAGGGGTTGGCTGCTGACCGTCGCGCGGAACCTCGTCACCGACCGGATCCGCGCCCGGGCCGCCCGTCCACAGGAGGTGCCGGAGGACCCGGCGCTTCCGCCGGTCGAGCGCGACCACGCCGACCGGGTGGTGGCGTCGGTGACCGTCCTGGAGGCCATGGACGGGCTGTCCGAAGACCACCGCGGCGTGTTGCAGGAGCTGTACTTCCACGGGCGCAGCCTCGCCGAGGCCGCCACCGCCCTCGGCATCCCCGCGGGCACGGTGAAGTCCCGTTCGTACTACGCGCTCCGCGCACTGCGCGAGCGCCTGACCGAGACTGAGGGGGTGCGCGCATGACGGGCCCCGACCCGCGGCACGACCCGGTCGAGCTGGGTGCGCTCGCGCTCGGCCTGCTCCCCCCCGAGCAGGCTGCCGCCGCGCGACGGCACGTGAACGGCTGCGCGATGTGCCGCCGCGAGTACGAGGAGCTGAGGGAGATGACCGGCGTGCTCGGCGACCTGCCGCCCGAGGCGTTCCTCGACGGACCACCCGAAGGCGACCTGGTCCTGCAGCGCACGCTGCGCCAGATCCGCGCCGAGACGGGCATGCGACGGCGCCGCAGGCTGCTCGGCGTCGTCGCGGCGGCCGCCGTCGTGGTGGCCGCCGTCGCCGGTGGCGGCGTGGCGATCGGCCGGGCCAGCGTGCCGCTCGTGCCGCCGCCGGGCTCGGCGGTCGGCGCGCTCGTCCTCAACGGGACAGGCGCGGGCGGCACCGCCATGCGCGCCACGCTCGGCCCGGCGGGCAGCTGGGTCCGGCTCACCGCCTCCGTGACGGGCATCCCGCCCGGAGAGCGCTGCCGGATCGTGGTGGTGGCGCGCAACGGGTCGCAGGAGATCGCGGGATCGTGGGTGGTGTCGGCCACCCCGGGCGGGTCGGTGGACGGATCGGCGGCGGTCGCGCTGGCGGACGTCGCCGCGGTGGTCGTGCAGAACGAGGCGGGGCATGAGTTCGTGCGCGCCGTCGTATGACACTCTCAGCGGCGCCACAGCGACGCGCTGGGAGGCTCGATCCCGACCGTCGGTAGGCTCCCCATACCGGCCCTTCTGATCGGGACGAGGTTTTTGTCTTGCGTGTCCGCCTGCTCGCCGCCGTTTGCGCAGTGCTCGCAGTGGGGCTCGCCGCCTGTTCGAGCGGCGGTAGCTCCAGTTCGGCGCCCCCAGCTCCCTCCGACGTCGCCAAGAAGACGATCCCCTTCGACGGTGACTGGGGATGGGTGAAGCAGCCCGCGAAGATGGACCTCGGCGTCACGCACACGCAGGACAGCCTCGACGATTCCGAGCCGAACGGTGCCCGCAACCGGGGCATGAAGATCCTCTCCGACGACGGCGCGGTCAACCAGAACATCCACCTCATGGGCTTCGGCACCCTCAACCCCGAGCCCTCCCCCGGCGAGTTCGACTGGGGCAGCCTCGACAAGCGCATGGAGCTGGTGAAGGACACCGGCGGCAAGGCGATGCTCACGTTGTGCTGCTCGCCGGACTGGATGAAGGGCGGCCCGGACGGCGCCACCGACTGGGACAAGCTGGAGAAGGCGCCGGTTCCCGAGCACTACGCCGACTTCGCGAAGCTCGCCGCCGCCGCCGTGCAGCGCTACCCGCAGGTCGGCCGCGTGCTCGTGTGGAACGAGCTGAAGGGCTTCTACGACGACGACAAGAACCGCTGGGACTACGAGGGTTACACGGCGCTGTACAACGAGGTCTACAAGGCCGTGAAGGCCGTGCGGCCCGACGTCCAGGTCGGCGGACCGTACGACGTGATCACCAGCCTCGACCCCGACCAGCCGACCGCGTCCTCGCTGCAGGGCGACTGGGGGGTCGCCGACCAGCGCTCCCTGGACGTCGTCGACTACTGGCTGTCCCACAACGTGGGCGCCGACTTCATCGTGCTCGACGGCTCCACCAGCACCCAGCAGAAGACCAACCCGCCGTCCATCGACCAGGGATCGGCGAAGTTCGCCGCCGTCGACCAGTGGATCCGGCAGCGCACCCAGCTCCCGATCTGGTGGGCCGAGTACTACCCCGACGCACCCGACGGCGTCGAGGCCGGGCCGTCCGCCCCGGCCAGCGCCGTGGCCGATCTCGCCGCGATCGGCGCCATGGCCCGCTCCGGCGCCGCGGGTGCGCTGAAGTGGGGCCCGCAGGGCAGCAAGGGCCTCAAGTACGCCGCGCTGTGGACCGACAGCACCAAGGACGGCGGCGGCCAGGCCACCCCGCTCACCGCGCCGTGGCAGTGGCTCGTGCCACGCCTCTCGCACGGCGACGTCGAGATCGGGCACTCGCCAACGGATTCGCTGCTGGCGTTCCGCGCCCCGGACGGCGTGCTGGTGGTCAACACCAGCGACAAGGAGATCACGATCGGCAGCGACACGATCCCGGCCTGGGGCACGGTCTTGTCCGACCGCAACGCCTGACCGATCGGTCGACGCCGGGTCAGGACCCTGTCATGCTCGCGGGCCGCCTGCGACGTAGAGGACCTGGCCGGAGATGAAGCCAGCGCCCTCGCTGACGAAGAAGCTCACCGCGTGCGCGATGTCCTCGACCTGGCCCGCGCGGGCCACCGGGATCTGGGCGGAGCGGGCGGTGACGTAGGTCTCCCAGTCCTGGCCGATGCGCGCGGCGGTCGCCCGCGTCATCTCCGAGACGATGAAGCCGGGCGCGATGCAGTTCGCGGTGACCCCGAACTTGCCCAGCTCGATCGCGAGGGTCTTGGTGAAGCCCTGCAGGCCCGCCTTCGCCGTGGAGTAGTTGGCCTGGCCGCGGTTGCCGAGCGCCGACGTGCTGGACAGGTTGACGATCCGCCCCCACCCCGCGTCGACCATGTGCTTCTGCACGGTCCGCGCCATCAGGAACGCGCCGCGCAGGTGGACGCCCATCACCGCGTCCCAGTCGCCCTCGGTCATCTTGAACAGCAGGCTGTCGCGGGTGACACCCGCGTTGTTGATCAGCACGGTGGGTCCGCCGAGGCTCGCCGCCACGCACTCGACGGCCGCGGTGACCTGCGCGGCGTCCGACACGTCCGCACCGACGGCCACCGCGCGACCACCCGCCGCCTCGATCGCGTCGACCGTGCCCTTCGCGGCCCCCTCGTCCAGATCGAGCGCCGCGACCGCGAGCCCGTCGGCGGCGAGCCGCAGCGCGGTCGCGGCACCGATTCCCCGCGCCGCTCCGGTGACGATCGCCACGCGCTGGGTGTTGTCGGTCATGGGCTCCTCCACGAGAGATCGGTTTGACCCGAGTCTTCCTCGCCCGCGAACGTGCGGCTCCGCGGGGTGGGCGGGTCGGTGGTGTCCCGCGAGCCGTATCTCGCCCCGTCGCCGATCCGTGACATCCTTACGTGATCATCACGACCGATGAGGCCGGTGCCGACGGCCCGGACCATTCCGGGCTCGGGTGCCGCGCCCGTGACCCGATCCCCGGTAGAGGCGAGGACGCCGTGCCATCTCATGCTGGGCCTTCGCACGCCGGGCCTGCTCACCGTGCATCGGGCGGCCGCCCCGCGCCGCGGCCGCCGTGGCTGCTGCTGGTCGCGGCCGCCGTCGTCGTGCCGACCGTGCTCGCCGGGCTCACGCTGCTGTGGCCGCGGCCGCAGATCGAGAGCGCGCTCACCGAGCGGGCGCAGGCGGCGCTGGCGGCCGCGGGTATCAGTGGGGCCACCGTCCGGTTCGACGGCCGGGACGCGACGATCACCGGCCTGTCCGGTGCCGCGGCCGCCCGGGCGGCCCAGGTCGTGGCGGGCGCGACCGGGGTGCGGGTGGCGTCGGTCGGCGGGGGCGCGGGTCAAGGCGTGGGTCAGGGCGCGGGTCAGAGCGGGAGCGCGGCGAACCCGACCCCCACGCCCACGCCCACGCCGACGCCCGCGCCTGCTCCCGCGACCGCCGGTGAGCTCGACTCCGCCGCGAAGCAGGCGCTGCAGGCGAAGATCGCGGCGCTGGTGGCGGGCGCGCCGATCACGTTCGACCCGAACAGCTCGCAGCTCACGCCACCGGGCTCGGCCACGCTGGCGCAGGTGCTCGCGGCGGTCCGGGCGGTACCGGCGGCCCGCTTGGAGATCGACGGCTATGTCGCCACCGGCCGCGGCAACGGCGTTCTCACCGCCCAACAGCTGTCCGACCAGCGCGCGACGACGGTCCGCGACGCGCTGGTGGCGGGCGGCGTCCCCGCCGACCACCTCGCCGCGCGGGGGCGTGGCGAGGACACCACCGCGACGGACCGGGCGTTCGCGCGCCGCGTCGACATCACCGTCGTCTAGGTCTCGCCGGAAGTCGTCGTATATCGGCGGATCCGGTGTGCTCGGCAAGGCGCAGGTCTGCGCCTCGTACCGGGCGTACTCGGCCAGACCAGCAACGCCGCTGACGTGCGCCTGGCGTGAGTATGTGGCGAACTTCGACGCGTGGAGGTCTCTGCTCTGTTGCCGCTGGTCTGGGTCCTCGTCGCGTTCCTGCTCGGCGTGCTGGCCGGTTGGCTGTTCTGGGCCCGCCCGCTGCGCCGGCGCGTCGCCCGGCTCGGCGATGACCGCGCCGACGATCTCTCGGCCGCAGGCTGACCGCCCCGGATCCTGGAGGACTGCTCCGTGTCGTGGCTCTACGGCCAGACCTGGCTCTGGTACCTGATCGCCTTCCTCATCGGTCTCCTGCTGGCCTGGCTCGTGCTCGTGCGGCCACAGCAGCGAAGGCTCATGGCCTTGCAGTCGCGTGCAGCGCCCGCCGCCACCCCGGCCGCGGGCCCGCCGACCGGCGCCGCGGCCACCTCCGGCGCGTCCACGAGCACCGCGACCGAAGCGGCAGGCGCGGCCGTTGCCGCGGGAGGCGAGCCGGAGTCCCGCCCGGTCGATCCCGCCGGTGATTCGCCGACCGAGTCGATCCCGGTCGTCGACGCCGCCGAGGAGCCGCCGACGGACGTCTTCCCGGCTGTCGATCCCGCGCTGAACACGCTGGACACCGCCAACCTCGTCACCGCCGACGTGGCGACGCCCCCGGACGGCGTCCCGGCCGTTGCCGCGCCGGACGACACGGCCACCCCACCGGAAGGCCTCCCGGTCGCCGAGGAGCACCCGAACGCCGACGACGTCATCCCCGCCGAACCTCTCCCCGACCACGCCGCCACGGCCGAGCCGGAGGACGCCACGACGGAACGGCTGCTGCGCGACAAGCCGTCCTCGGACCAGGACGGCCCCGAGGCGCGTTCGTGATCGTCGCCCGCGGCGCGGCCGCACCGCACGCCGCGGACGACGATCATGCCCCTCCCGGGGCTACAGCCCCAGCTTCTCGGCCGCCATGCGCGAGCCCTCCACCCGCGACTTGATCTTGCCGAAGGCCACGTCGCGGGCGAAGTCGGGCGAGCCGTGGTTGGGCTTCTCGTCGATGGAGAACGGGGAGAAGCCACAGTCGTCGGTGGAGCCGATCTGGTTCTTGTCGATGAAGTTCGCCGCCCGGATCAGCTGGTCGGCGATCTCCTGCGCCGACTCGACGCGCGGGGACTGGGTGACCGTGGTGCCGAGATAGGCCATCTGGGTCACGCCGTCGGCGTCGGTGCGGAGGTTCTTGCCGATGATCTCGAAGACCGGGTCGCGGTCGCGCTCGGACGCGAGCTGGATGAGGAAGTAGCCCGCGTTGATGTCGAACATCGTGCTCAGCAGGTTGTTGTAGGGCACGTCCGCGGAGTGCACGGAGTCGCGGTCGCCACCCGGGCAGGTGTGGACGCCGATGTTCTTGCGCTCGTCGGCGCTGAACCGGGCCATCACGCGGTTGATCAGCTCGATGAAGTGCGGCAGCAGCCCGGCCCCCGTCCACGGGTTGCGCGGGTCCTCACGGGTGGCCAGCCGTCCCTCGGTGAAGTCCACCGACACGTGCGCGGCCCCGGCGGCGAACGCCTGCCGGATGTCCTTCTCGCACTCGTCGATCAGCGCGGCTTCGAACTCCTCGCGGCTGTAGCCCTCCACGGGGTCCTTCAGCGGGTAGAGCAGCGCCAGCATGGACGGGGCGATGACGGCCTGCTTCATCGGCTTCGAGGCGTACCGGATCGACTTGCGCAACGCGTCGGCCGCGTACTGGTTGTAGGCGAACGGGCCGTGCACCAGCTTGGGCAGCTGCCTGCCGTGGCCGTCGGCGAAGATCGCGAAGAACTGGCCGCCGGGGCCGAGCATCGGCGCGAGCCCGGTGCCCGCGAGCGTGGTGGCGATGGGGTAGGTGGCGAAGCTCGACCAGCGCTGCTCACCGTCGGACACGATCGGCGAACCGGTGGCCTCCATGCGTTCGACGGAGTCCTTGGCCGCGGCGTCCTGCAGCTCCTGGAGCTCGGATTCCTCGATCTCGCCCGCGTCGAACTTGGCGTACGCCTGCTGGAGCTTCGCCGGTCGTGGCAGGGAGCCGACGGGCTCGGTGGGGATGCCGGTGTCGGTGCGGGGATCGTAGTCGGCCATGTGTGTCTGCTCCCGATGTCGGTTGCGTCGCTTGCGCCGTGCGCGTGGCCTTCGGGTGACCCACGGTGATCGCCCGCGCTACGCGTCGCGAACGTATCGGGTGACGCAGATCACGTCAACGAAAGTTGATCATGGCCGACGGGGTCTCCGTCCGCCTATCGTCCGATCAGGAGATCCGCGACGGCGACGGGGGCCGACATGCACGTCGAGATCCGCCCCACCGCCCGGCTGCGCGGCAAGAACGCCGTTGACCTGGTTCCCGCCCTCGCGCCCGTCCTCGACGCGGTGATCGACGACCCGGAGGTCGATCTGACCCGGCTGCGGATCACGGCGGAATGGGTGCAGTACCGCCAGAGCTTCCGCCCGCCGGTCATGCTGGTGCCCAGCACCGTCGGCGACGTGTTGGAGCTGGCCGTCGACCTGCGTCGCGCGGCCGACGCGGACGTGACGGCGAGTGCCGTGGCCGCGGCCTTCCGCGCGCACCGCACCGGTGGCGAGGCGGGAAGGCACCGCACGCTCGAGGAGTGGGGCCCGACCAGCCGCAGCCTCATCTGGCGGTTCAACACGCTCTACTGGCAGCATCTGGAGGCCTGGGAGGAGGCCACCGGCCGGGGCTACGAGTCCGCGCTCCCGGGTGGGCAGAGCGACGCCCGCGAGGACGAGCCGGTGCGCACGATGATCCAGGAGCTCTTCGCCGTCTGGGATTCCCTCGAGCAGCGGCACGCCCTGCCCGAGGAGCTCTACGTCGTGGAGCTCGGTGTCGGCAACGGCAACCAGGCCCGCACCTTCCTCGACGCGTTCCGCGAGCTCGACGCCGCACACGGCCACCGGTACTACCGCCGCCTGCACTACCTCATGGGCGACTACTCCCCGCACGTCCTGGAGCTGGCCAGGACGGCCGTTGCCGACCACGCACAGCACGTCAGCTCGCTCGTGCTCGACGCGCTGCGGCCGATGACGGCCCTGGGGTTCTTGCGGTTCAAGGTCTTCCTGGTCTACATCTCCAACGTCTACGACAACCTCCCCACCGACGAGATCGCCACGATCGGGCAGCGCGAGCACCTCGTGCAGACCCGCGCCTACCTCGACGAGGCCGACGCCGCCGCGATCGCCGCGAGCGTCACCACCACGCCGGACGCGCTCGGCGGCCTGATCGAGAAGCTCCTGCGGCTCGGGCCGACGCTGCTCGCCGAGGCGGCGCCGACGCACATCCCGGGCCCGGCGGCCGGGGTCGCGTTCTGGCGGGCCTGCTGGACGGGCCTGCGGCTGCAGGAGCGCTACGTCCCGCTCTACGGCCTCGACACGTACGAGATCGCTCCCGGGATCAGCGGCGAGCTGCTGCGGCCGATGACCGCCACGGGCGGCGACGTGCGCCTGCACGCCGCCAACGGCGCCGCCGCCAGCTTCGCCGAGACGCTGCCGCTGCTCCACCCGTTCGGGCGGCTGCAGTGCCACGACATCTTCGTCACCGCGACCGACCAGTACCGCACCGGTTTCCGCGGGCCGGGCAAGTACGACGGATCGGTCGTCAACTGGGTCAACGGGCCGCTGCTCGCCCACATCGGCGCACGGAAGGGCTTCGACGTGGCCTTCACCCCCTTCGCCCGGCCCGGCAGCAACATCGTCACCCTCACCGCCGACGTCCGGGACTGACGATGCTCACCACCACCGTGATCGGCTCCTGGTCCGTCCCCGACTGGCTGGAGCGCGCCAAGACCGCCGCCTACCACGGCGGGGTCAGCCGCACGCAGCTCGCCGACATGCACGACATGGCGATCAAGGCGGCGCTCAAGGACCAGGAGGTGGCGGGCATCGACGTCGTGAGCGACGGGGAGCTGCGCCGCGACAACGACGTCGACCACATCCTCGCCCGCGTGCCCGGCGTCGTCGCCCGCGAACCGGTGAAGGCCTTCTACTTCGACTACCTGGACCTGGAGCTGGTCACCCGCATCCCGGACGTCGGGCCCGGGCCGCTCGGGCTCGCCGCCGACCTGGCCTTCACACGCGCCTTCACCGAGCGCCCCGTGCGCTTCTCGATGACCGGGCCGTTCTCGTTGTCGCGGCGGCTGCGCACCGGCGACGGTGCGGGCTACGGCGACTCCACAGGGCGGGCCGACCTGGTGCGCGACCTCGCCCGGGTGCTCAACGCCGAAGCCAAGGCGCTGGCGGCGGCGGGCGCCGAGCTGCTGCAGCTCGACGAGCCGTTCCTCGCCGGGTACCCCGAGCACGCGGCACTGGCCATCGAGGCCGTGAACATCGTGGTCGCGGACGTGCCGGTGACGTGGGCGCTGCACGTCTGCTACGGCAACCGCTACGCCCGTCCGCTCTGGGAGGGGCACTACGACTTCCTGTTCCCCGCCGTGCTCGACGCGGCCGTCGACCAGCTCCTCCTGGAGTTCGCGCGCAAAGGCGACGACGACCTCGCCCTGATCGAGAAGTACGGCTGGAACCGGGTGCTCGGCGTCGGGGTGCTGGACGTCAAGACCGCGGAGGTCGAGTCGGTGGAGCTCGTCGGGCAGCGCATCGAGCGGGCCCTGGCCGTCGTGGCGCCGGAGCGGCTGCTCGTGACGCCCGACTGCGGGCTGCGGCACCTGCCCGCGACCGTCGCCCGCGCCAAGCTGCGGGCGATGACGACGGCGGCCGCGGCCGTGCGGGCCCGGCTCGCGGACCGGCCTTCCCACCCCGCCTAGGAGCGGTCGCGCAGGAGCCGCAGGATCTCGTCCTGCCCGGAGCGCAACGCGGCCACATCACCCCGCAGCTCGTCCTGGCCGGCCCGCAGCTCGTCCTGCCCGGAGCGCAGCGCGGCCACATCACCCCGCAACTCGGCCTGCCCGGAACGCAGTTCGTCTTGGCCGGAGCGCAGCGCGGCCACATCACCCCGCAACTCGTCCTGGCCGGCCCGCAGCTCGTCCTGCCCGATCTGCAGCGCGTCCAGCCGCACGCCGTGCTCCTGCTGCGTCGCCGCGATGCCGCGCACGGTGATCTGCAGCTCGCCGACCAGGCCGTACAGGGCGTCGAGATCGTTGCGGAGCTGAACGGGGCGCTCGGGTGGGGAGTCCACGGCGCGAGTGTAGGACGGCACCCCGACGCCGCGGGCGCGATCGGAAGAACCCAGACCCGCGATCGGCGGTGAGCGAGATCTCCTCGGCGGGATCCGCGCGGCGGGGCGAAGATCGGCAGGTGGGTGCGGGCGAGCGGCGGCGTTGGGTGCTGCTCGTCGTCGGCACGGCGGCGGTCACCGTCGTGCCCGCGCTGCTGCGGGTCCCGTCGCCCGCGCTGTTCGCGGGGTTGATCGTCGCCACGGTGCTGGCGCTGGCGGGACAGGCCCCAGCGGCCATCCCCCGCCGCGCGACGACGCTCGCGCAGGCCGTGATCGGCGTCGTCATCGGGGTGCTCGCCCAGCCCTCGACGCTCACGGGCCTCGCGGCCGACTGGCTCCCGGTCCTGCTGATCACGGTGGGGACGCTCGCGGTCAGCATGGCGGCGGGCCTGCTCCTGAGCCTGCACCGCGGCGTCACCCCGCTGACCGGGATGCTCGCGCTCACCGCGGGCGGCGCGTCCGGCCTGGTGGCGGTGAGCCGCGATCTCGGCGGCGACGACCGCGTGGTGGCGGTGGTCCAGTACCTGCGGGTCGGGATGGTCACCGCGACCATGCCGGTGGTCGCCGCGCTGGGCTACGGCGCGGTGGCGGGCGGCGGCGCGTCGACCGCGGGAGGCGGCTCCGTCGGCTCCGTCCTCGGCTCGCTCGGCTTCCTCGTCGTCTGCACCGCGGTGGGCCTCGGCCTCGCCACGCTCGCCCGGGTGCCCGCGGGCGGCTTGCTCGGGCCGATGACCGTCGCCATCGCGCTCACCGTCAGCGGCCTGTGGTCGGCAGCGGCGCCGCCGGACGTCGTCGTGGAGCTCGCCTATGCGGTGATCGGCTGGCAGGCCGGGGTGCGGTTCACCCGGGAGAGCCTGCGCACGGTGGTCACGGTGCTCCCCCTGGCCTGCGTCCTCATCGTCGCGATCATCGCCGCCTGCGCGGGGCTGGGCCTGCTGCTGTCCCTGACGACCGGCACGACGGTGCTGGAGGGCTACCTCGCCACCACGCCGGGCGGTGTCTACGCCGTGCTCGCGATCGCGATCGCCGCGGGCGGGAACGTGACGTTCGTGGTGGCGACGCAGGTGCTGCGCGTGATCGTCATGCTGCTCGTGGCGCCCGGGCTGGCCCAGCTCGCCCGTCGCCGGACGCGGTGACCCGGGTGCAGCGCTCGCTCAGCCGTCCCGCGCCGCCTTGAGCCGGTCGTGCGCCTCGGCGGCCGCACCCTCTTCGAGAAGATCCACCGCGTCCTCGACGGCGGCGCGCAGCCGCGCGCACTCCGCCGCCTGCTCGGCCAGGCGCACGTGCACCGTCCACAGGTCGATGAACACGCCGACCTTCGAGCGCAGCACCCACGGGTCGAACGGCTTGGTGATGTAGTCGACCGCCCCCGCCTGGTACCCGCGGAACGCCAGGTGCGGGTCGTAGTCCACCGCGGTGAGGAACAGGACCGGGATGTGGCGGGTGCGCTCGCGCTGCTTGATGTGCCCCGCGGTCTCGAAACCGTCCATGCCGGGCATGTGGGCGTCGAGCAGGATCACCGCGTAGTCCTCGGTGAGCAGCCGCTTGAGCGCCGCCTCCCCGCTGGTGACGGACACGACCTCCACCGCGAGTCCTTCGAGGATCGCCTGCAGCGCCAGCAGGTTCTCCTTCCGGTCGTCGACCGCCAGCACGCGGGGACGGCCCGTCATCGGACGACCCGCCGGGGACGGCGCGGCGGGGTGACCCAGTTGGACATGAGGGCCAGCAGCTCGTCGAGGTCGACGGGCTTCGTGACGTACTCGGTCGCGCCTGCGGCCAGGCTGAGCTCCCGGTCGCCCGGCATGGCCTTCGCGGTGAGGAACACCACCGGCAGCTCGCGGCCGCCGGGGAGCTCGCGGATCAGGCGGGTGGTCTCGTTGCCGTCGAGGTCGGGCATCATCGTGTCCATCAGCACGACGTCGACCTCGGGATGCTCGGTGAGGAGGCGGATTCCGCTCGCGCCGTTGTCGGCGTAGAGGACGGTGAGCCCGTGCAGCTCCAGCGCGCTGGTGAGCGCGAAGACGTTGCGCACGTCGTCGTCGACGATCAACACGGTCGCGCCCGCCAGCCCCGGCACGGCCGGGGCGGTACGCAACGCGGGGCCCCGCAGCGGCGCCGGCGCGGGCGTCTGCGCGCGCGGAGACGTGGCCGCCGTGATGGGCGGCTCGTCGGGCACGAACAGCGTGAACACCGAGCCCTCCCCCACGGTGGAGGACACCTCGATGCGCCCACCGAGCATGCGCGCCAGCTCTTTGGAGATCGACAGCCCGAGCCCGGTGCCGCCGTACTTGCGGCTCGTGGTGCCATCCGCCTGCTGGAACGCCTCGAAGATCATCTCCAGCTTGCCGGCCGGGATGCCGATGCCGGTGTCGCGCACCGCGAACGCGATGAACCCGGCCCGAGGGCCACCCGACCGGGTGACCTGCAGGGTGACCCCGCCGATGTCGGTGAACTTCACGGCGTTGGCCAGCAAGTTGCGCAGCACCTGCTGGAGCCGCTGGGAGTCCGTGGTGAGCGTCGAGGGCACGTCCGCGCCGATGTCGACGGCCAGCGTGAGCCCCTTCTCCTCGGCCTGCGGGCCCAGCGCTTGCTCCAGGTCGCCCAGCACCTCGACCAGCACGACCGGAGCGGCGTCCAGATCGGACCGCCCGGACTCGATCTTGGAGAGGTCGAGGATGTCGTCGATGAGCCGCAGCAGGTCCGAGCCCGCGCCGTGGATCGTGTTGGCGAACTCGATCTGGCGGGGCGTGAGGTTGGCGTCCGGGTTCTCCGCGAGCAGCCGCGCGAGCAGCAACAACGAGTTCAGCGGCGTACGCAGCTCGTGGCTCATGTTGGCCATGAACTCGGTCTTGTACTGGCTGGCCTGGGAGAGCTGCTGGGCCTTCTCCTCCACACCGCGGCGGGCCGCGTCCAGCTCGATGTTCTTGATCTCGACGTTGCGGTTCTGCCGGGACAGCTGCTCGGCCTTCTCCTCCAGCTCGGCGTTGGCCCGCTGCAGCTCGGCCGACTGGTCCTGCAGCTCGGTGGTGAGCCGCTGGCTCTGGGTGAGCAGCTCCTCGGTGCGCCGGTTGGCCTGGATGGTGGCCAGCGCGACGCCGATCGTGTCCACGAGCCTGCCGAGGAACGTCAGGTGCAGCAGCGAGAACGGTGTGACCGACCCCAGCTCGATGACCCCGAGGCACTCCCCCTCGAACAGGACGGGCAGCACGACGACCGCCCGCGGCGTCGCCGACCCGGTGCCCGACCGGATCGTCAGGTACCCGTCGGGCACGTCGCGCACGTGCATGATCCGTTTGCCTGCGGCCGCCTGCCCGACGAGGCCCTCGCCCGCCACGAACGCGATCGGCGGCGTGCCGAGGGCCTGCGCGTAGCCGCCGACCATCACGTACTGGCGGTCCGCGGCCAGGAAGAACGCCCCGACCTGGGCGTCCACCAGCGGCGACACCTCGTTCATGATCAGCTGACAGACCTCGCCGAGGTCGCGCTGGCCCTGCAGCTGCTCGCCGATGCGCGCGAGGTTGGAATCCAGCCAGTTCTGCTGGGCGTTCTCCGCCGTGGTCTCGCGCAGGGTCGCGATCATCCGGTTGATGTTGTCCTTCAGGTCGGCGATCTCGCCCGCCGCCGCCACCCGGATCTCCTGCGTCAGGTCACCGCTGGCCACCGACGTCGCGACGCCCGAGATCACGCGCAGCTGGGAGGTCAGCGTGAGCGCGAGCCGGTTGACGTTCTCGGTGAGGTCGCGCCACGTGCCGGACACGCCGCGCACCTGGGCCTGGCCGCCGAGCTTGCCCTCGGTGCCGACCTCGCGGGCCACGCGCGTGACCTCGTCGGCGAACGAGCCGAGCTGGTCGACCATCGTGTTGACCGTCGACTTCAGCTCCAGGATCTCGCCCCGGGCGTCCACGGTGATCTTCTGCGACAGGTCGCCGCGGGCGACGGCCGTGGTGACCTGGGCGATGTTGCGCACCTGGCCGGTGAGGTTGGAGGCCAGCTCGTTGACGTTGACGGTGAGGTCGCGCCACGTGCCCGACACCCCGCGCACCTGGGCCTGGCCGCCCAGCTTGCCCTCGATGCCGACCTCGCGCGCCACCCGGGTGACCTCGTCGGCGAACGACCGGAGCTGGTCGACCATCGTGTTGACCGTCGACTTCAGCTCCAGGATCTCGCCCCGGGCGTCCACGGTGATCTTCTGCGACAGGTCGCCGCGGGCGACGGCCGTGGTGACCTGGGCGATGTTGCGCACCTGCATCGTGAGGTTCGACGCCAGCTCGTTGACGTTGACGGTGAGGTCCCGCCAGGTGCCCGCCGCGTTGGGCACCACGGCCTGGCCGCCGAGCCGACCATCGGTGCCGACCTCGCGGGCCACGCGCGTGACCTCGTCGGCGAAGGAGCCGAGCTGGTCGACCATCGTGTTCACCGTCGACTTGAGCTCCAGGATCTCGCCCTGGGCGTCCACGGTGATCTTCTGCGACAGGTCGCCGGTGGCCACCGCCGTGGCGACGTGCGCGATGCCCCGGACCTGGGCGGTGAGGTTGGCCGCCATGACGTTCACGGCGTCGGTGAGGTCCTTCCAGGTGCCCGCGACGCCCGGCACGGTCGCCTGCCCGCCCAGGAGGCCCTCCGTGCCGACCTCGCGGGCCACACGCGTGACCTCGTCGGCGAACAGGCGCAGCGTGGCGGTGAGCGCGTTGATCGTGTCGGCGAGCCCGGCGACCTCGCCCCGCGCGCTCACCGTGATCGTGCGGGACAGGTCGCCCTGTGCGATGGCGGTGGCCGCGTCGGAGATCGAGCGCACCTGGTTGGTGAGGTTGGAGGCCATGGTGTTCACCGAGTCGGTGAGCGCCCGCCACGTGCCCGCGACGCCCCGCACGTCGGCCTGGCCGCCCAGCCGCCCGTCGGTGCCGACCTCGCGGGCCACCCGGGTGACCTCGTCGGCGAACGACGAGAGCTGGTCGACCATCGTGTTCACGGTGCGGCCGATGCGCCGGTACTCACCGCGCAGCGGGCGGCCCTCGATCTCCAGCGCCATGTGCTGTGACAGGTCGCCCTCGGCGACCGCCTCGATCACGCGCGCGATCTCCGCGGTGGGCGCGGCCAGGTCGTCGACCAGCGCGTTGACCGCCCGGGCGCCGTCGGCCCACGCCCCGTCGTAGGACTCCTCGTCGAGCCGGTCGCCCATCCGGCCTTCGCGGCCGACGCTGCGGCCGATCCTCAGGAGGTCCCGGTTGTGCCGTTGCGCGACGGCGGCCATGTCGTTGAACTGGTCGGCGAGCGCACCCACCGCGCCCTCGCGACGCGGCAGCCGCACGTCGAACCGGCCGCGCCGGAGCTGCGCCAGCGCGTCGGTGAGCTCGGCGAGCACCGGATCCACCGAGGCAGCGGGTTCGACGGGATCGAGGTTCCGCGCCTTCCGGGCCGTCGTCACGGGTCTCGGCCTCCCCTCTCGGACGCCTGGGCCGCTCCGCCGACGGCCAGCCGCCCGACGCCGATTGGCCAGGGTAGTGGACCGGATCCGCGCGGTGGTCGTCGCCCGCTTCGGGCCGACACCGCGCCGGGGCCGACGCACCCAAGCGGCTCGGACCGCCACCGGGCACACTGCACCCCGTGCCTGCTTTGCTACAGCGGCGGCTCCGGCTCCCGCCCGACGCGCGCTCCGCCCGGCAGGCCCGCCGCATGCTCCAGGACGAGCTGGACACGATCCCCGACCTGGACCCCGAGGTGGCCGAATCCGCCGTCCTCCTGGCCAGCGAGCTGGCCGAGAACGCCGTGCTCCACGCGGGCACCGAGTTCGAAGTCGACCTCGAGGTCGACGAGTCCGTCCTCACCGTCACCGTCACCGACCGCGGCTCCGGCCCGTTGGAGGCGCACCTGTCCGAGCCGCGGCACCGCTACGGCCGGGCCGCGAGCCACGGCCGCGGGCTAAGCCTGGTGGCCCGCCTGGCCACGGCCTGGGGCACGCGCCACGACGCGGACGGACGGCACGCGGTCTGGTTCACGCTCGCGAGCACGCCCACCCCACCCGCGGCCGCCCCGGCGGCGCCGCCCGACCACGCGCCGCGGCGGGTCAGCCCCGAGCAGGCGCGGCGCCTGCTGCACGTCCCGGCAGGCCTCGTGGACCGGCTGCAGCCCCTGGAACTGGTCGAGGAGCTCGTCCGGCGCCTGCGCGACGTGCTCGACGTGCACGCCGTGGCCGTGGTCGTCGACGAGGGCGACGGCGCGGGGGCAGCCGAGGTCGCCCGCGCCGGGCCCGAGGGCGGGGCGGTCGTCCTGGACGTCGCGCTGCCCGTCACCCCGCCGCTGCGCGGGTCGGTCCGGCTGCTCGGGCCGCCCAGCGACCCCGACGGCGGCGAGGACCTGGTGGAGCTGGTCGCCTACCGCGTCGCCATGGCCGTCGAAACGCGCTGGCTGCGCGCCGTGGACCAGCGCCGCCGGGCCTGGATGGCGTACCTCGCCGAGGCCAGCGAGCTCTTGGGCCAGTCGCTGTCGGTGGAGCTGGCCGTGGCGGTCGTCCCGCAGGTGGTGGTTCCGCGGCTCGGGCGCTGGTGCGCGGTGCACCTCGTCGGTGACGGTGGCGGGGCGGGCACCCTGCGGCTCGCCGCGCTCACCCACGCCGATGAGGACGAGCTCCCCGAGCTGCGCGCGGCGCTGGACCCGCAGGCCCGCCCCGGCCCGTCCCGAGAGCTGCGCGCCCTGCTCGACCAGGCGGCGCGCGCCGAAGCGGCCCCCGTGCGCATCGCCGCGCCGACCGACGGTCTTGCGGTGCCGCTGCGCTCCCGCGGCGCCACGATCGGCACGCTGCTGGTGGGGCGGCCCGACGGACGGCCGCACGCGCCCGAAGACGTCGTCCTCATCACCGACATCGCCCGGCGGGCCGCCCTCGCCGTGCAGAACGCCCAGAGCGCCGCGGCCCACGTCGCGGTGTCGCAGACCCTGCAGCAGGCCCTGCTGCCGCGGGCGCTCCCCACGCCGCCGGGCATCGACCTCGCGGCGGAGTACCTGCCCGCCAGCCGCGGATCGGACGTCGGCGGCGACTTCTACGACGTCCTCACCGTGGACGGCGAGCGCTTCCTGGTCGCGATCGGCGACGTCTGCGGCAAGGGCGCGCACGCCGCGGCCCGCACCGGTCTCGTCCGCGACGTCCTGCGCGTGCTGGTGCGCGGCGGGCACGGGCTCACCGAAACCGTGGGGATGCTCAACGACGTGATGATGGAGACCGCCGACCCCCTGCAGTTCTGCACGCTCGCCGCGGCCCTCGTCCGGAGGAGCGGCCCGGAGGAGCCGCCGGGCCTCGCGGTCGAGCTGCTGCTCGCGGGGCACGAACGGCCGGTGCTCATCCGGGCCGACGGGCGCGCCGAGCAGGTCGGGGCGTTCGGCACGGCCGTCGGTCTGCTGCCGCAGATGCTGGTCGAGGCCACCACCTTCCGGCTCGCCCCCGGCGACACGCTCCTGCTCTACACCGACGGCGTCACCGAGCGGCGACGCGGCCGCGAGCAGTTCGGGCCAGAGCGGCTGCTGGCGCTCGCGAAGCGGGCGCCCGGACGGTCGGCCCGGGAGGTCGTCGCGATGGTCCGCGACGCCGTCGAGCGGTTCTCGTCGAGCCCGGCGACCGACGATGTCGCGCTGCTGGCGGTACGCGCGCGCCCGGACTAGCGCCACGCCGGGCCCGAACCGGCCGATCGGGTGAGCCGCCGACCTCTTCCCTCGGCGGCACTGCGCAGCGCATGCTGGGCGTCTCGCCGGAGCAGGAGGGGGCCCGCCCTGTACGACCGACGCAGGCGCCCCGCCGCCCTGCGCCAGTGGCCGACCGTCGCGCTTGTGACGTTCTGCCTGGTCGCGGGCATCCCGACGACGATCGCGCTCACCCCCGGCCGTGACGTCGTCGCGTTCGGCCAGGTCATCACCGTGGGCGCGCGGCCACCGCAGCTCACCCCGGCAGGCCCCGCCCGGCTGGTGCAGGTCGGCAACACCGCGCTCGACCTGCGGCCGCTCACCGTGTGGGGCCCGCTGCGCCCCCAGCTCACGATGGGCCCGGTGCAGCGCAACGCCGGGGCCGCCGCCGTGTTCGACGCCGACCGCGGCCCGGCGGCCCGCGACGCGGCGGTCGACGCCATCGTCGACGGGTTCCTCGACTGGTACCTCTGGGCCGGGGCGGGCCTGCTCGCGTTCACGCTGGTCGCGGCGCTCGCGGCGGTCGGGATCCGCAGCCTGGTGGTGCTGCGCCGGGTCGCGCACGAGGGGCTCGCGCCCCCGCCCGACGTCTGGCGGCGCAGCGTGGGGGCGACCAGGCGGACGACGGCGCTCGCGATCGCGGTGTCGATCCTCGCGTGGGTGGGCTGCGGCGCCCTGGCCTGGACGGGCACGGTTCAGGGCCTGCGCGGCGTCACCTCGCTCGCCCAGCTCGTCGGCGCCTACCACCTCTCTCCCGACCCCGTCGGGCCGCCGGTGACCGGCTACGCGGGGGCCGTCATCGGTGACTCGCGCGCCGCCCGGCTGGGCGGTCCGCCGGTGCCCGCGACCGGGCCGTACGCCCGTCCGGACGACGCCGTGTGCAAGCGCAGCACCGATTCGCTCGCCTCCGAGATCGGCGACCTCCTGCCCGCCCGCGTGCTCAACCTCGCCTGCCCCGACGCGACGGTCACCGCGGGCCTGCGCGGGCCGCAGGACATCGGGGGACAGCAGGTGCCCGCCCAGGTCGGCGTGCTGCGCCAGGTGCAGGGCCTGCGGTTCGTCGTCGTCGAGATCGGGCCCAACGACGTGGGATGGACCGACTTCCTCCGCTACTGCTACGGCGTCCCCGACTGCGCCGACGCCTTCTCCCAGGGCGAGTTCGACTACCGGTTGGCCGCATTCGACCGCGCCTACGGCGACCTGCTCGTCGACCTCAACGACCTGCCCGGCCGTCCCCAGGTGATCGTGGTGACCTCCTACGGCGCGTTCGCGCACGACGCCGCCTGCGCCGACACGAAGGCTGCGGGCCACCCCGGCCTCGACCCGACGAAGATCGCCCTGCTCACGGCGCGCAACGACCAGCTCAACGCCGTCCTCGCCGCGGGGGCCGAGAAGTACGGCTTCGCGGTCGCCCGCCCGGAGCTATCGCTGCTGTGCGACCCGCACTCCGACGGGCTGGGCCCGGACATCCAGGGCATGACCGACGCGTTCCCGTTCCACCCCACCGGCATCGGCTCGCTGCGCACGGCCTCGTCGGTGGTCCGACTGGTCAACCCCTCGCCGCAGCGCTAGAAGGGTTCCGTGTACCGGGTGCTGCACGTCGACCTCGACCAGTTCATCGCGGCGGTCGAGATCCTGCGGCGCCCGGGGCTGGCGGAGCGGCCGGTCGTCGTCGGCGGCCACGGGGACCCGACCCGCCGCGGTGTCGTCGCCACGGCGTCCTACGTCGCGCGGGAGTACGGCGTGCGGTCCGGCATGCCGCTGCGCGCGGCGCTCGCACGCTGCCCGGACGCCGTGTTCCTGCCCGCCGACAACCCGGCCTACGAGGCGGCGTCCGAGGAGGTCATGGCGGTGCTGCAGGGCTTCGACGGCGTGACCGTCGAAGTCATGGGGTGGGACGAGGCGTTCGTCGGCGCCACCGTCGCCGACGACACCGCCGCGGACGATCTGGCCCGGCGGATCCAGGCCGCAGTCCTGGGCGAGACGCGCCTGTCGTGCGCGGTCGGGATCGGCGACAACCTGCTGCGGGCGAAGATCGCGACCGAGTTCGGCAAGCCCGGCGGCCGGTTCACGCTGACGGCGCAGAACTGGGCCGAGGTGATGGGCCACCGCCCGACGCGCGCGCTGTGGGGCATCGGTGCCAAGACCGCGGCCAAGCTCGCCGAACGGGGCCTTTCCACCGTGGCCGAGCTGGGCGCCGCCGACCCGGCCGCGCTCGCCGCCGAGCTCGGCCCCGCGCTCGGCCCGTGGTACGTGCAGCTCGGGCGCGGCATCGGCCGGGTCGAGGTGCGCGGTGAGCCGTGGGTCGCGCGCTCGCACGGGCGGGAGGAGACCTTCCCCGCCGATCTCACCGAGTGGGCGGATGTCCAGGCCGCCGCCGCGACGCTCGCCCGCCGCGTCGCCGACGACGTGCGGGCCGAAGGCAGGCCCGCCGCGCGCGTGGGCGTCAAGGTGCGGTTCGCGCCGTTCACGACGAAGACGCGCAGCATGACGCTCCCGGAGCCGACGTCCGACACCGCAGCGCTGGAGGCGGCCGCGCTGACCGTGCTGGAGCGGTTCACCAAGGGGCGGCCCGTGCGGCTGGTCGGGGTGCGCGCCGAACTGACCCGTGAGCGGTAACGAGTGCTCTGGCACTCGTTACCGCTCACGGGCGCCGCAGCAGCCAGTCCACGGCCTCGTCGACCGTCGCCACCGTCTCCACCCCCGCCGGGGCGGCCGGTCGGTCCACCATGACGACGGGCAGGCCCAGCTCGCGGGCCGCGACGAGCTTGGCGGCGGTGAGGTCGCCGCCGCTGTCCCGGCAGACCACCACCTCGATCCGGTGCTCGCGCAGCAGCGCCCGTTCCGCGTCGGCGGTGAACGGGCCCCGGTCGCGGACGAACCGGTGCCGCGCAGGCAGCGGTGGAGCGGGCGGGTCGACGGCGCGCAGCAGGAACCAGCCGGGCGCGTCGGCGAAGGCCGCGACGCCCCCGGACCCGATCGCGAGGAACACCCGCCCGCCGAGGCGCGGCGCCAGCGCGGCGGCCGCGCGCATGTCCGGCACCCGATACCAGCGGTCGCCGGGTCCGGCGCTCCAGCCGGGGCGACGCAGCGCCAGCAGCGGCAGGTTCAGCGCACTCGTGGCGGCGACCGCCGCGGCCGTCATCCGCGTGGCGAACGGGTGGGTGGCATCGACGACGGCGTCGGTGCCGTGGTCGCGCAGCCACCCCGTGAGCCCCGCGACGCCCCCGAAGCCGCCGATCCGCACATCCCCCTCGGGCAACAGCGGCACGGCCACCGCGCCCGCGAGCGACGACGTGATCGCGATCTCCGGCCGGTGCGCCGCGGCGGCCGCCAGCCGTCGGGCCTCGGCCGTGCCCCCGAGCAGCAGAACGTTCACCGCCGTCGCAGCAGGTAGGTATCCATGATCCACCCCTTGCGGGCCCGTTCCCGCGCCCGCACCGCCACGATCTCGTCCCTGACGGCGGCGAGGTCGCCCGCGATCAGCACCTCGTCCGGCGTGCCCAGGTAGGCCCCCCAGAAGATGTCGACGCCGTCGGCGGGCAGGCCCGCGAACGCGCAGCGGGCGTCGAGCATGACCACCACGTCGTCGCCGGTCATCCCGTCGCGCGCCAGCCGCCTCCCGGTGGTCACGGTGAACGCCCCGCCCGTGCGGTTGAGCACGAGCCGGTGTGCGGCGGCGAGCGCCTGTACCGCGCTGACCCCCGGGACGGAGACGACCGTCAGCGGCAGTTCGAGGTTCTCCAGGATGCGCAGGGTGCCGTCGTAGATCGCCGGGTCGCCCCAGACCAGGAACGAGCCTACGCCGCCGTCGGGCACCTCGTCGGCGAGCGCGCGGGTGTAGTGCGCGGCGCGGCGACGCTGCCAGTCGCGCACCGCCTCGGCGTAGGCCGTCCCGGTCAGGCCCGCGGAGCGGTCGCGTTCGGGATCGGGCATCGTCGCCACCCGGTACGGGCCGGTGGCGTGGCGGGCGAGCAGCTCCGCGCGCAGCGCCGCGAGGTCGGCGGTCGGCTCGCCCTTGTCCACCACGAGAAACACATCCGTGCGGCGCAGCGCGGCCACGGCCTGCAGCGTGAGGTGCTCGGGGTCGCCCGCCCCGATGCCGATGACCTGGACCGTCCGCACGGTCACTGACGTTAGCTCGCGCCGCGCTCCACCCGGCCCGGTACCCGAACGACGAGCGCGCCCGGGTCCACCCATACCCGCAGCTCGCGGGCCTCGCCGATGAGGTCGCCGTCCACCTGTGCGGGCTGGGCGACGTCGGAGGTGATGACGATCTCGTGGGCCTGCCAGTGCTCGATGCGCCTGCTTCCCTGCCGGTTGCGGGTCACCACCCGTGCCGCGACCCCCAGCCAGCCGAACACGCCCTTCGGGGCGAGGCTCACCACGTCGAGTCGCCCGTCGTCGACCGTGGCGTCGGGCATCAGCGCGAGGCCGCCGACGAGGGTGCCGGTGTTGCCGACGACGACCATCCGGGTGCGGCGCCGCAGCGGCGGAGCGCCGTCGATGACGATCGACACCCGGGCCCGCCGTCCGCGCATCGCCCGCAGCCCCGAGATGATGTACGCCCACGGGCCGACGCGGCCTTTGAGCTCCTCCGGCGTGCTCTGCATGATCGTCGCGTCCAGGCCGGTGCCCGCCATGACGAGGAAGACCCGCTCGTCGTCCCGATCGGCCGGGTCGGCCGGGTCCTCGCCCAGGTCGCTGGCGGGGTCGCCGTGGTCGGCGCACAGCCGCCCGACGTCGATCGGGCGGTCGTCGCCGGTCAGCGCGACCCGCGTGGCGGAGGCGACGTCGGTGGGCAGGCGCAGCGTGCGCGCGAGCAGGTTGCCGGTGCCTGCAGGCAGCAGGCCCATCGCGACGCCCGTGCCCGCCAGCGCCTGCGCGACCGCGCGCACCGTGCCGTCGCCGCCGCAGGCGATCACCACGTCCGCGCCGCGCGCGATGGCCTCGTGCGCCTGCCCGGTGCCCGGGTCCTCGGGCGAGGTGGGCAGCCACAGCGGGGGCGCCCAGCCCAGCTGTGCGCAGACGGTGGCCACCTGCCCGCGGTCCGCGTCCTCGATCTTCGTCGGGTTGACGACCACGGCCGCCAGCGGCCGGTCCTCCGGCTCGGCGGTGATGACGTGCTCGCTCGCGTGGTCGCGCCGCCGCAGCGTGAGGACGGCGCCCCCCGCGAGCAGCACGACGAGCACGCCGAGCAGGACGAACCACCAGAGGGCGGACACACCGCGCACCCTACGACCCGACGATCAGCCCGCGCCGGATCTTGCCCGGCGGTGTCGGCTCAGACGGCGACGAGCGCGTCCGGCTCGGTGTAGGTCAGGCCGAGGTCGTGCGCGACCTCCAGGCTGTGCAGCGCGCCGTGGTGCGTCGCGAGGCCCTTGGCCAGCGCCGGGTCGGCGGCGAGCGCGGCCGCCCAGCCGAGGTCGGCCAGGCGCAGCACGTACGGCAGCGTCGCGTTGGTCAGCGCGTAGGTCGAGGTGTGCGGCACCGCGCCGGGCATGTTGGCGACGCAGTAGAACACCGAGTTGTGCACCCGGTAGGTGGGGTCGGCGTGCGTGGTGGGCCGCGAGTCCTCGAAGCAGCCACCCTGGTCGATCGCGATGTCGACGAGCACCGATCCGGGCTTCATCCGCCGCACGAGGTCGTTGTCCACGAGCTTCGGGGCGCGGGCGCCGGGCACGAGCACCGCGCCGATCACGAGGTCGGCCGCGAGGCACGCCACTTCCAGCTCGTGCGCGTTGGATACGACCGTGCGCACCCGGCCCGCATAGCGGTCGTCGAGGTGGCGCAGCTTCGCGACGTCGAGGTCGAGCACGGTGACGTCGGCGCCGAGGCCCACTGCCATCGCGACGGCGTTCTGCCCGGACACGCCCGCGCCGATCACGACGACGTCGGCGGGGCGCACTCCGGGAACGCCGCCCAGCAGCACGCCACGCCCGCCCGCGGCGGCCAGCAGCGCGCCCGCGCCTGCCTGCGGGGCGAGCCTGCCCGCGACCTCGCTCATCGGGGCGAGCAGCGGCAGCGTGCCGTCGGGCAACCGCACGGTCTCGTACGCGATCGCCGTCGTGCCGGAGTCGAGCAGCGCCTGCGTGCAGCGGCGCGACGCGGCGAGGTGCAGGTAGGTGAACAGCACCTGGTCGCGGCGCAGACGGTGGTACTCCTGCTCGATCGGCTCCTTCACCTTGAGCAGCAGGTCCGCCGCGGCCCAGACGGCGTCGGCGGTCGGCACGATGCGCGCGCCCACGGCCTCGAAGTCGGCGTCGGCGATGGAGCTGCCCAGCCCCGCCCCGCGCTCGACGAGCACGTGGTGGCCGGAACGGATGAGCTCGCGCGCCCCGCTCGGGGTCAGCGCAACGCGGTATTCGTGGTTCTTGACCTCGCGGGGTACACCGATTCGCATGGCCATAGCGTGAAGATATGCACGACTGAACAGCAACTTTCTCGCAGAAGATTCTCTATATTGGCCACATGCCTCTGCCTTCTGCGGGAACGGCGGACGCACGGCGTGGCCCGTCGAAGGATGTTCGGCCACTCGACGACACCGACCGCGCGATCCTGCGGGCGCTCGTCGACAACGCCCGTGTGTCCAACAAGGAGCTGGCAGAGGCGGCCGGGATCGCGCAGTCGACGTGCCTTGCCCGAGTGCGGACGCTGCGTGAGACGGGCGTGATCCGCGGCTTCCACGCCGACGTCGACCCGAAGGCCCTCGGCCACGACCTCCAGGCGATGATCGCCGTCCGGCTGCAGCCGCACGCGCGGGGTGCGATGGCGCAGTTCACCGCCGAGCTTTCGCGGCGGCCCGAGGTGCTGCAGGTCTACTTCGTGGCGGGCGGCAACGACTTCCTGGTCCACGTGGCCACCGCGAGCACCGACGCCCTCCGCCGTTTCGTGGGCGACCTGCTCAACCGCGACCCCGCGATCGCGGGCACCGAGACCAACCTCATCTTCGAGCACACCCGGGCTGCCGGCCTGCGCGCCTAGCCGTGAGTCCGCGCTCGAACGGGACGTCAGCGGGGTTTTCCGGCGCGCGGACCCCGCTCATGTCCCGCTCGCGCGCGAGATCCGCCAAACCGCCACGGCACTGGCGCGGGGTGCGTCATCCTGCGGCGATGTCCACCGTGCCGGGCTGGCCCGTCGCGTTCCGGGGCTCGCGCGCGGTCGCGGCCGGGCTCGTCACGCGCGACCGGCTGCGCGGCCCGCGCTACCGGCGGTTGCTGCCCGACGTCTACACCCGATCCGGCGACCCGCCCGATCTGGCCCTGCGGTCGCTGGCGGCCTACCGGCTGGTCGAGGGGTGCGGCGTGCTCTCCGGCTACTCCGCCGCCGTGTTGCTGGGTGCCGACTGCGCGCCCCACCCCGACGCTCCAGCCGAGATCACCGTGCCCGGGAAGATCCGCTGCCATCCCGGTCTCGTCGTGCGTCGCGACCGGCTGCACCCCGGTGAGATCATCCGCGTCGGCGACGTGCGTTGCACGACACCGCTGCGCACCGCGTTCGACCTCGCCCGGGGCCCGGATCGGCGGGAGGCCGTCGTCGCGGTCGACCGGCTGGCCAACCGCCACCGGTTCAACCCGGACCTGTTGCTGAACTTCGCCGTCCGCTACCGGGGCCATCGCGGCGTCGCCCGCATCCCCGAGGTGCTCGCCCTGGCCGACCCGTACGCCGGGTCGCCGATGGAGACCCGGCTGCGGCTGCTGATCGTCGACGCCGGGCTGCCGCGGCCGCGGGTGCAGTGGGTCGTCCAGGACGTCGCCGCCCGGACAGCGGTCTGGCTCGACTTGGCGTGGCCCGACCTGATGATCGGGATCGAGTACGAAGGCGACCCGCACACCGAACCCGGTCGGGTGCTGCGCGACGTCGGGCGCTACACCAGGCTGGTCGACCGCGGGTGGCGGATCTACCGGTACACCAAGCTCGAGGTGTACGGCGAGCCCGAGCGGATCGTGGCCGAGCTGACCCGGGCGCGCACCCGACGGCCGAACGGGACGTGAGCGGGGTTTTCCGGCGCCCGGACCCCGCTCATGTCCCGTTCGGCCGCGACGTTGGGGAACGAACCGGCCTGTGGCACCGTGGAGGGATGGGGGATCTCGGCGAGGACACGCCGACGGCGACGCGTCGTCGGGGCGACGGCCGTCGTGGGGGTAGGGGTGCTCGGGGCGTCGCTGTCGACCCGGCCGGGCTCGCCCGCGTTCTACGCCCTCACCGGCGCGACCGCGCTCACCTGGACGGCAGGCGGCCTGGCCGCCGGGCCGCTGCACCGCGGCTGGACGGCGACCCCGACGACGACCCCGACCGGCCCTGCGACGGGAACCGCGACCGGGACTGCGACCGGGACTGCGACCGGGACTGCGACCGGGACTGCGACGGAGTCAACAGCAGCGCGGCGCCGACCCGTCGTCGGGCCGGTCCTCACCGGGATCGGGGCGTTCGGCGCGTTCTACGCCGCGGCGCTCGTGGCGCGGCGGATCCCGGTGCTGGATCGGGCCATCGCGAAAGTGCTGCAGTACGCCGATGTGGGGGCCGACACGGGCACGGGCGGGCTCGTGCTCGCCACCACGCTGGTCAACGGCGCGGCCGAGGAGCTCTTCTTCCGGGGCGCGCTGTACGACGCCGCGGGCCACCGGGCGGTGCCCGCCTCCACCGCCGCGTACGTGCTCGCCACCACCGCCACCCGCAACCCGGCGCTCGTGCTCGCCTCGGGCGTGATGGGACTGTTGTTCGCGTGGCAGCGCCGCGCCACGGGCGGGATCCAGGCTCCGCTGCTCACCCATCTGACGTGGTCGGCGCTGATGTTGCGGTTCCTGCCGCCGCTGTTCAGGCGCCGGTGAACGCGTCCAACGCGGCGAGCAGCCGGTCGACGTCGGTGTCGTCGACGTAGGGGGCGAGCCCGACGCGCAGGGCTCCGGTGTCGCCGAGGCCGAGCCGTCGGGACGCCTCCAGCGCGTAGAACGACCCGGCGGGGGCGTTGACGCCGCGCTCGGCGAGGAACGCGTACGCCTCCTGCTCGCGCCCGCCCAGCCCGAGCAGCAGCGTCGGCGTGCGGTGGGCGGCGCGGGAGTACACCGTGACACCCGGCAGCCCCGCGAGCCCCGCCTCGATCCGGGCGCGCAGGCCGTCCTCGTAGGCCTCGACGGCGGCCATCGACACCAGCATCCGCTCCCGCCGCGATCCGGCGGTGCCACCCGGGACGATCCCGGCGATGAACTCGACGGCCGCCGTGGTGCCCGCGAGCAGTTCGTAGGGCAGCGTGCCGAGCTCGAACCGCTCGGGGACGTCATTGGTCGAGGGCGCGAGCTTGGCCGGGCGCAGGGTCTCGAGCAGGGCCGGGTCGGCCGCGAGGACGCCGCAGTGCGGCCCGAGGAACTTGTAGGGCGAGCAGGCGTACAGGTCGGCGCCGAGCACGTCGACGTGCACCGGCACGTGCGCGGTGTAGTGCACGCCGTCGACGTAGACGAGGGCGCCCGCGGCGTGGGCCAGGTCGGCGATCGCGCGGACCGGCGGCCGGGTGCCCACCAGGTTGGACGCGGCGGTGAGCGCCACCAGCCGGGTGCGGGGCGAGAGGACCGCGGCGACGTCGTCCTCGCTGAGCTCGGCCGATTCCGGGTCGAACTCGGCCCAGCGGACGGTCGCGCCGACGGCCGCTGCGGCCAGGAGCCACGGCCGGATGTTCGCGTCGTGGTCGAGGCGGGTGACGACCACCTCGTCGCCGGGCTCCCAGGTCGCCGCGAGCGTGCGCGCCATGGCGAAGGTGAGCTCTGTCATGCTGCGGCCGAAGACGATCCCGCGGGCGTCCGCGCCCAGCAGATCGGCCATGGCCGCGCGGGCGTCGCGGACGATGCCGTCGGCCGTGCGTTCCGCCTCGGTGACCGTCCCCCGGTTCGCGAGTGGGGTGACGAGGGTCCGCGCCACCGCGTCTGCGACCGCGTCCGGCACCTGGGACCCGCCCGGCCCGTCGAAGTGCGCGAAGCCCGCCTTCAACGCGGGGAAGCGGTCGCGGAGGGCGGCGACGTCGTAGGACGCGACATCAGGGTGGGACGCGGCATGGGGGTGGGACACGGCTTCAGGGTGGCATACCACGCCCCGAAGCTAAGGCACGCGGCCGCTCCAGGTCGGTTCGACGAGGGCCCACTCCCGGGCCCATGCGGCGGCGTTGTGGCGCGCGGTGGCCGCGCGCACCGCGGTCCACAGGAGCGCCAGCACCGCCCAGCCCCCGAGGACGATCGCCACACCCCAGGTCCAGCCGACGGCTGTCGCGGTGGCCGCCGGGGTGGGGGCCTGCGCGAGCCGCCCCGTGGGGTCCGTCCAGATCGGCACGGTGTCGCCGACGAACTGCTTGCTGCCGACGATCACGCGGCCCTGCGTCACGCGGCCGTCGGGCCCGGTCCACCGAGCGAGGGCGGTGTGCGACCGGGAGCCGTCGGCCAGGATCGCCGGATCGATGTCCTCCAGCAGCTCGGCGCGCGTGGGGATGCGCGTCGCCGCCTCTGCTCGCGCCCGGGCCAACGTGTGCTCCACGCCGATCTGGCCGACGGCGACGGCCACCAGCACGACGCCTGCGGCGCAGGCGGTGAGCACCCAGGCGACGAGGTCCTCGATCCGGTCGGTGCGGCGCGAGCGCGGCCACCGGCCGGCGCGGCGGGCCTGCCTGCGGCCCGGACGGCGTCCGACCACCACGATCTCATCCTCTCGCCCCCGCCCACGCCCGATGCGCGAACTACCTGCATCCTCGCAGCGTTCACACGCGCTGTTACGACCTATGCGCGCGGTGCGACGACCGGTGGATTCGGCACGACAAACAGCACGAAGGGCCGAGAAGTCACCAGGCGGCGGGATCGCCGGGGTCGATCGGGTCGGCCCGGTGCCTGCCCTGACGCAGTCCGCGCTGGTAGGTGGCCAGGCGCTCGCGGACGCGGTCGGGCACGCGGTCGGGCACCCGTTCGGGGGGCGCCGCGCCGGGGCGGGCGTGGGCGCCTTCCCCGCCTGCACTGCTTCCCTCGGACAGCCGGGGCGGCACCAGCCGACCGCCCGGCCGTCGCCGCGGCAGCCCCTCGGCGGTGAACGTGACGTCCTCGGGCTGGTGCGCGGCCCGTTCCGCCGCGGCCCGCCATTCGCGATCGCCCGGCGATTCCCAGTCGGCCGCGCCGTCGTTCGCGGCGTCCTCCCGGAACCAGGCCGAGGCGACCGCCTCGTAGATCGGGGTGGCCTCCGGATGCTGCTCGGCGGGCAGGTCGACCAGCGGGCCGAAGAGCTCGTCGACCGGCGGGGCAGCCGGGTAGGCGCGCCCGTTGGGGGGTTCGGACGCGCGTCCGTAGGCCCCGAACGGGCCGGTGCCTGTCGGACCGCCGGTCGGGCCGGGGTGACGGCCCGCGGCCCGGGCGTTCGTCTCGGCGGTGAGCTCGCTGAACAGCGCCTCGACCGTGGTGCGCGGCGACGGCATACCGTCTGGCCGGTTCAGCGGGAGGCCGTGGGCGGGGGTCACCGCTTCGGTTTCGCGCGCGAGGTCGCGGTGGAGTGCGCCGTTGGACCCGCCGATCCCCGGGCGCCCCAGCGCGTCGTAGGAGGATTCGTCGGGCCACGGGGAGTAGTCGAGCTCGTGGACGGTGACCGCGCGCGCCGGGCAGTGGATCGTGGCGATCGGCGTACCGGGGTTCGCGGGGCCGGGCAGCGGGGTGCGCA
>CAWIOI010000018.1:0-203790 GCA_963837575.1 uncultured Actinomycetota bacterium | reverse complement strand
GCGCACAGGCCAGGGGATTGCCGGTCGTGCGGGGCGAGGCGGCGCGGCTCCCGCTCGCCGACGCGTCGGTCGACCTCGTCCACGCGCGCACCGCGTACTTCTTCGGCAAGGGCTGCGAGCCCGGGCTGGCCGAGGCGTGGCGGGTGCTGCGGCCCGGGGGTGCGCTCGCGATCGTCGACCTCGACGCCACCGTCTCGCCCTACGGCGACTGGATGCGCGCCGACATCCCGCACTACGACCCGGTCGCCGCGGAGCGCTTCTTCACCCGCCAGGGCTTCTCCCTGCAGCGAATCCCGACGATCTGGCGCTTCCCCGACCGCGCGACCTGCGAGGCCGTGCTGCGCATCGAGTTCTCGGCCGCCGTGGCCGCCCGCGCGCTCGCGCAGTGCACGGGCGTGACGATCCCGGTCGGCTACCGCCTGCACGTACGACACAAGCGGCTCACCCGTTAGCGGCCCCCACCCGGGGAGGGGTCCCATCCCCGCTCGCTACCGTGGCAGCCATGCGCTCTCCCGTCGTGCCCTTCCTCGAGCCGCTCCTGGGCGGGCTGTGGTGGACCGTCGGCGCCGTCGCGCTCTCGGCGGGCCTGAGCACCGCCGTACTCGCCGCAGGCCTCGGCGTGACGGGCGGTCTGATCGCCGCTCTGCGCCGCCGTGGCGGCGGCGCGCCGCTCCCTCCGGGCGGTCGCACCCGGCTGCTGCGCATCGCGTTCGTGGCCGTCACGCTCGGCGTGGCCGCGGGCCCGCTGCTCGGGATGGTCGACCTCGGTGAGCTCGGCGTGCCCGTGGCCTGCGCCGTCACCGGCGCCGCGCTGTTCCCCCTCGCCTCGACGCTCGACGAGCGGGCGCTGTTCGCCGCGGGCGCCCTGCTGCTCGTGCTCGCGGCGACCGGTGCGCTCTTCGCCCTGGACTCCGCGGGCACGTTGCTGCCCCAGGGCCTGGTCGGCATGGCGGCCGGGGTTGTGCTCTGGCTCGCGGGCGCCCAGCGCACCGGCCTGCTGGCCGAGGCCCGCGCCCGTCGTGAAGAGTCCCGGTGATCGGCGATTCGGTGCAGATCCGGCCGGATATGGCCGGTTCACGCACCGAACCGGTGATCATGGCGGGGTCGGGCCGCGCGTCTCACGGTTAGGGCACACTGGAGGGCGTCATGACCGCTCTTCCCCTGGTGTTCGACGCGCCCAAGCGCGCGCTCCCGCCCCGCCACCTCGCCGATCTGGAGCCCGCGGAGCGGCGCGCCGCCGTCGCCGCGCTCGGCCTGCCCGCGTTCCGCGCCGACCAGCTCGCCCGCCACTACTTCGGCCACCTCACCGCGGACCTCACCGCCATGACTGACGTGCCGGCGGCGGCGCGCAACCCGCTGGCGACGCTCCTGCCACCGCTCGTCACCCCGGTGAAGGAGCTGGCCTGCGACGACGGCGCCACTCGCAAGACGCTCTGGGCCGCGCACGACGGCACCCGCGCCGAGACCGTGCTGATGGGCTATCCCGACCGGACGACGGTGTGCGTGTCCAGCCAGGCCGGATGCGGGATGGCCTGCCCGTTCTGCGCCACCGGCCAGGGCGGCCTGCAGCGCAACCTGTCCACCGCGGAGATCGTCGAGCAGGTGCGCCAGGCCGCGGCCGCCGCCCGCGACGGCGCGCTCGGCGCCCCCGCACGGCTGTCCAACGTCGTGTTCATGGGCATGGGGGAGCCGCTGGCCAACTACAACCGGGTCGTCGCCGCCGTCCGCCGGATCACCGCACCCGCGCCGGACGGGCTCGGGATCTCGGCGCGCGGCGTCACCGTCTCCACGGTCGGCCTCGTGCCCGCCATCGACAAGCTCGCCGCCGAGGGGCTCCCGGTGACCCTCGCCGTCTCCCTGCACACGCCCGACGACGAGCTGCGCGACACGCTCGTGCCGGTCAACACGCGATGGAAGGTCGCCGAGGTGCTCGCCGCGGCGCGCCGCTACGCGCAGGCCACCGGACGGCGGGTGTCGATCGAGTACGCGCTCATCCGCGACGTCAACGACCAGCCGTGGCGCGCCGAGCTGCTCGGCAAGGTGCTGCGGCAGCAGATCGGGGCCAAGCGGGTGCACGTCAACCTCATCCCGCTCAACCCCACACCGGGCAGCGAGTGGGACGCGTCGCCGCGCAAGCGCCAGGACGAGTTCGTCCGCCGGGTGGAGGCGGCCGGGATCGCCTGCACCGTGCGCGACACCCGCGGCCGGGAGATCGCCGCCGCCTGCGGCCAGCTCGCCGCTACCTGAGCCCCAGCACCTCGGCCAGGTCGAACGTCACCGGCTGCTCCAACTGCTCGTACGTGCACGAGGCCGGCTCCCGGTCGGGGCGCCACCGCACGAACTGCGCGGTGTGCCGGAAGCGCACGCCCTCCATGTAGTCGTAGCGCACCTCGACCACCCGCTCGGGTCGCAACGGCGTGAACGACAGGTCCTTGTTGGCGTTCCACCGGCTGCCCTCGCCCTTGCGCGGGGTGCGGTCGCCCTCCTCCTGGCGGGCCCACGCCCACGGGTGGTCGTCGAACGTCGTGACCAGCGGCTGCATCTCCTGGAACAGCGCCCGGCGCTGCGGCATCGGGAACGCGCCGATCACGCCGACCGAGGCCAGCTTGCCGTCGTCCTGGTAGAGCCCGAGCAGCAGCGACCCGATCGCGTCCGGGCCGGACTTGTGCACCCGGTAGCCCGCGACCACGCAGTCGGCCGTGCGCTCGTGCTTCACCTTGGTCATCACGCGCTTGTCCGGCTGGTAGGTGCCCTCCGGGTCCTTGGCGATCAGCCCGTCGAGCCCGGCGCCCTCGAACTGGTCGAACCATCCGGTCGCGACGGCGTGGTCGTCGGTGATCGGCGTCAGGTGCACCGGGGGACCGGCCTTGGCCAGCGCCTCTTCCAGGCGGGCGCGGCGCTCCCGGAACGGTCGTTCGGTGAGGTCCTCGTCGCCCAGCGCCAGCAGGTCGAACGCGACGAAGCTGGCGGGCGTCTCCACCGCCAGGAGGTTCACCCGGCTCGCGGCGGGGTGGATGCGCTGCTGGAGCACCTCGAACTCCAGGCAGTTGCGGTCGCGGTCGAGCACCACGATCTCGCCGTCGATCACCGCGCGCTCGGGGAAGTTGGCCTTCACCGCGTCCACGACCTCGGGGAAGTAGCGGGTCATCGGCCGCTCGTTGCGGCTGCCGATCTCCACGTCGTCGCCGTCG
Source organism: uncultured Actinomycetota bacterium (assembly GCA_963837575.1). Taxonomy (GTDB): domain Bacteria; phylum Actinomycetota; class Actinomycetes; order Mycobacteriales; family Pseudonocardiaceae; genus Pseudonocardia. Next base: position 200,599 of record CAWIOI010000018.1, on the reverse strand, counting down.
CGGAAGATGATGGAGCGGAAGCCGTCCCACTTCGGTTCGTACAGCTTCCCGGTCGGGATCTTCGGCTGTGGCTTGGCCAGCATCGGCTTGACGGGCGGCATCACGGGCAGGTCCACGGGCTCAGCCTAGGGTGTTCGGGTGCCGCGCTTCTCCGCCGTCGAGCTCGCCGCCGCGCGGGAGCGCACGATCCCGGACGTGCTGCCGGGCCCGACGGACCCGCCGTTCTCGGTGCTGTTCTGCGGGATCAACCCGGGGCTGGTCTCGGCGGCCACCGGGCATCACTTCGCGCGGCCCGGCAACCGGTTCTGGCCGGTGCTGCACGCCGCAGGCTTCACCCCGCGCGTGTTTCGGCCCGCCGAGCAGGGGGAGCTGGCCGCGCTGGGGCTGGGCATCACCAACATGGCCGCCCGGGCGACCGCGCGGGCCGACGAGCTGACCGCCGCCGAGCTGGTCGCGGGCGGGGCGCGGCTGCGGGAACTGGTGGCGCGGGTGCAGCCGGCCTGGCTGGCCGTCGTCGGGATCACGGCCTACCGGACGGCGTTCGCGGCGCCGGGCGCGGTCATCGGCCCCCAGGAGCCGTTCGGCGCGACGGGTGTGTGGGTGCTGCCCAACCCGAGCGGCCTGAACGCGCACTACCAGCTGCCGGACCTGACGGCCGCGTACGCCGCCCTGCGCGCGAGGTCGTGAGTGGAAAACGTTGCGGGAACAGCGTCATCCACTCACGAGTCAGTCGAGCTCGGGGAGGGGCTCGTCGTCGTCGCGGGCGTCGCGGTCGGCCCACTCCAGCAGCTCGTCCAGCGCGTAGACGGCATCGTCGATGCCCGCGTGCAGGTCGCCCAGCTCGGCGAAGCGCTTCGGCATGGTGGCGATCGTGAAATCGCCGGGATCGGCGTCGTCGACCTCGTCCCAGCGGATCGGGGCCGACACGAGCGCCTCCGCGACCCCGCGCACCGAGTAGGCGCAGCGGATCGTGTGGTCGCGGGTGTTCTGGTTGTAGTCGACGAAGATCGACGCCGGGTCGCGGTCCTTGCGCCACCACGTGAGGTCGACCAGGTCGCAGCGCCGCCCGACCTCGCGCGCGAACGCGTGCGCCGCCCGGCGGACGTCCTGGAAGCCCCAATGCGGCTCGATCCGCACGTAGACGTGCATCCCCTTGCCGCCGGAGGTCTTCGGCCAGCCGACCGCGCCGATCTCGGCGAGCACCTCCTGGGCGACATGGGCGACCCGTCGCACGTCGGCGTAGGACGCGCGCGGCATGGGATCGAGGTCGATCCGCCATTCGTCGGGCTGCTCGACGTGCCCGCGGCGGGAGTTCCAGGGGTGGAACTCGACCGTCGACATCTGCACCGCCCACACGAGGTCGGCCACCCGCTGGACGCACAGCTCATCGGCCGTCCGGTTCCACCGCGGGAAGTGCACGCGCACCGTCTCGATCCAGTCGGGCGCGCCGCGCGGGAGCCGCTTCTGGTGCACCTTCTCCCCGGTCACGCCGGTGGGGAAGCGGTGCAGCATGCACGGCCGGTTCCGCAGCGCCCGCACGAGCGCCCTCGCCGACGGCGATGTAGTACTGCGCGAGGTCGAGCTTCGTCTCGCCGCGGGCGGGGAAGTAGACGCGGTCGGGGTTGGAGATCCGCACGGTGCGCCCGTCGACCTCGAGCTCGACCGCCGAACCGCTGCCCGACACCGGCTCAGCGCCGCCAGGAGTTCCGACGCCGGATCACGTGCCCGACGATCGCCGCAGCGATGCCCACGGCGATCGCGACGAGCCAGATGTCCTGGGTATGGCTCTGGTACGGCCCGGGGATGAACGCGAGGCACAGGATGATCGTGATCACGCCGCCGATGACCGTGCCCTTGGGGAAGCCGCCGTGCCAGCCCCACTCCGCCGACGGCTCGTCGTCGGGGGAGATCGGAGAGGACTTCGCCACCTCGCGGGAGTTGCTCGCCACGGCCGTATCGTCGCACAACACCCGGCCGAGGATGATGGGAGTCGATGACTGGTAATCGATCTGTGCTCGTGCTGGGCTCCACCGGCTCGATCGGCACGCAGGCGCTCGAGCTGATCGCCCGGCATCCCGAGCGCTTCACCGTCGCCGGGCTGGCCGCGGGCGGCGGTGATGTCGAGCTGCTCGCGCGGCAGGCTCGCGCGCACGGCGTGCCGCGGGTGGCCGTGGCCGCCGAAGACGCGGCGCGCCCGCTGCGCGATCTGCTGCCGGGCGTCGAGGTGCTCGCGGGATCGGGACGCCGCGACCGAGCTCACCGCCACCACCACCGTCGACATGGTGCTCAACGGCATCACCGGCGCGGTCGGCCTCGGCCCCACCCTGGCCGCGCTCGCCGCCGGGGCCACGCTCGCGCTGGCCAACAAGGAGTCCCTGGTCGCGGGCGGTGCGCTCGTGACGGCGGCCGCCGCGCCCGGGCAGATCGTGCCGGTCGACTCCGAGCACTCCGCGCTGGCCCAGTGCCTGCGCGGCGGACGGGCCGCCGAGGTGGACCGGCTCGTGCTCACCGCGTCCGGCGGCCCGTTCCGCGGACGGCGGCGCGCGGAGCTCGCCGACGTCACCGTCGCCGAGGCGCTGGCCCATCCGACCTGGGACATGGGCCCGATGGTCACGCTCAACTCGGCCACGCTGATCAACAAGGGCCTGGAGCTGATCGAGGCCCACCTGCTGTTCGGGATCCCTTACGACCGGATCGACGTCGTCGTGCACCCGCAGTCGATCGTCCACTCCATGGTGACCTTCCGCGACGGCGCCACGCTCGCCCAGGCCAGCCCCCCGGACATGCGCCTGCCGATCGGGCTCGCGCTGGCCTGGCCCGAGCGGCTGCCGGGCGCGGCGCCGTCGTGCCGGTGGGACACCGCGCAGAGCTGGACGTTCGAACCGCTCGACGACGACGCTTTCCCCGGCGTGCGGCTCGCCCGCGCTGCGGGTGCGCTCGGGGGCTGCGTACCCGCGGTGCTCAACGCGGCCAACGAGGAGGCCGTCGGCGCCTTCCTCGCCGGGGCCTGCCCGTTCGTCGGGATCACCGACACGCTCGCCCGGGTGCTCGACGCTGCCGACGAATGGAGCGCTGATCCCGCTACCGTGGCGGATGTGCTGGCCGCCCAGGACTGGGCCCGCGCCCGCGCCCGTGAGCTCGCCCACCGCCCAGGAGTCGCCCGATGATGACCGTCCTCGGGATCGTGCTGTTCTTCCTCGGCATCCTGTTCTCGATCGCCTGGCACGAGCTGGGCCACTTCACCACCGCGCGGTGGTTCGGCATCAAGGTGCCCGAGTTCATGGTCGGGTTCGGCCGCACGATCTGGTCGCGGAAGGTCGGCGAGACCGAGTTCGGGCTCAAGGCCGTCCCGCTCGGCGGCTACATCCGCATGATCGGCATGATCCCGCCCGCCAAGGGCAGCACGCTCGGGCGCAGCAGGCGCACCGGCCCGTTCCAGGGCCTGATCGACGACGCCCGGCAGCAGTCCGCGCAGGACGTGCTGCCTGAGGACGACGACCGCCAGTTCTGGATGCGCGCGCCCTGGAAGCGGATCATCGTGATGTTCGCCGGGCCGTTCATGAACCTCATCCTGGCGGTGGTCCTCTTCGCGATCGTGTTGATGGGGATCGGCGTGCCGTCGAGCGGCACCACCATCGGCACGGTCAGCGCCTGCGTGGTGCCCGCGTCGGCCGCGTCCGACAACTGCCCCGCGGGCGCCCCGAAGACGCCCGCCGCCGCGGCGGGTTTCCAGCCGGGCGATCGCATCGTCTCCTTCAACGGCAAGCCGCTCGACGCCGAGGACGGCGACGGCCTGCGCGCGGCGATCCAGGGGGCCAAGGGCACGGTGACGGTGGTCGTCGACCGCGGCGGCAAGCTCGTCACGCTCAACCCCACGCTCATCGACAACCAGGTCGAGGACGCCGCGCACCCCGGCCAGACGGTGCGGGCGAGCTTCCTGGGCGTCGGGCTGGTCGGCATCTACGCCCGGCAGAGCCTCGGCGCGGTCTTCGCGGCGATCGGCGACATCGTCGGGCGCACCGGCGAGGCGCTCATCCAGCTGCCGTCGCGGGTGCCGGGCCTGTTCGGCTCGGTGTTCCTGGGGGAGAAGCGCGACCAGAACGGGCCGGTCGGCATCGTCGGCGCGTCCCGGATCGGCGGCCAGATCCTCGCGCTCGACGCGCCCGCCGCCGCGGAGCTGTCGTTCTTCCTGCAGCTCCTGGCCGCGGTGAACATCTCGCTCTTCCTGTTCAACCTGCTGCCCATCCCACCCCTGGACGGCGGGCAGATCTTCCCGGCGATCTGGGAGGCCATCAAGAAGCGGGGCGCGCGGATGCTCGGGCGCCCCGACCCCGGCCCGGTGGACGTGGCGAAGTTGATGCCGGTGGCCTATGTGGTGGCGTTGGTGTTCATCGCGTGGAGCGGGCTGCTGTTCGTCGCCGACATCGTCAACCCGGTCGTGCTGCCCCAGTAGTCGGAGTCTCACCACGCCCGCCGCGAAGGCGCGGAATACTGGAGGTCGTGAGCGTCTCCCTGGGCATGCCCGCCCCGCCCGCCGCGCCCCTGGCCCCGCGCCGCCCCACCCGGCAGCTGCAGGTCGGACCGGTCGGTGTCGGCTCGGAGCACCCGATCTCCGTGCAGTCCATGACCACCACCCTGACCGCCGACGTCAACGCGACCCTCCAGCAGATCGCCGAGCTCACCGCCGCGGGCTGCGACATCGTCCGGGTCGCCTGCCCGAGCCAGGACGACGCCGACGCGCTGCCCGCGATCGCCCGCAAGTCGCAGATCCCGGTCATCGCCGACATCCACTTCCAGCCCAAGTACGTGTTCGCCGCGATCGAGGCGGGCTGCGCAGCCGTGCGCGTCAACCCGGGCAACATCCGCAAGTTCGACGACCAGGTCAAGGAGATCGCGGCCGCCGCGCGCGACCACGGCACCCCGATCCGCATCGGCGTCAACGCGGGCAGCCTCGACAAGCGGCTGATGGACAAGTACGGCAAGGCCACCCCGGAGGCGCTGGCCGAGTCGGCGATGTGGGAGGCCTCGCTCTTCGCCGAGCACGACTTCCACGACATCAAGATCTCGGTGAAGCACCACGACCCGGTCGTGATGATCCGCGCCTACGAGCTGCTCGCCGAGCAGTGCGACTACCCGCTGCACCTGGGCGTCACCGAGGCGGGCCCCGCGTTCCAGGGCACGATCAAGTCGGCGGTGGCGTTCGGGGCGCTGCTGCGCCAGGGCATCGGCGACACGATCCGCGTCTCGCTGTCCGCGCCGCCGGTCGAGGAGGTGAAGGTCGGCGCGCAGATCCTGCAGTCGCTCGGCCTGCGCCCGCGCAAGCTGGAGATCGTCTCGTGCCCGTCGTGCGGGCGGGCGCAGGTCGACGTCTACAAGCTCGCCGACGAGGTCACCGCCGGGCTCACCGGCATGGAGGTGCCGCTGCGCGTCGCGGTGATGGGCTGCGTGGTGAACGGGCCGGGCGAGGCGCGGGAGGCCGACCTCGGCGTCGCCTCCGGCAACGGGAAGGGGCAGATCTTCGTCAAGGGCGAGGTCATCAAGACCGTGCCTGAGCACGCGATCGTCGAGACGCTGATCGAGGAGGCGATGAAGCTCGCCGAGGGCATGGACGGCGCTGACGGCGCGGGTGAGCCCCAGGTCACGGTCGGCTGAACGGTGGCCGATCTCGTCAGCCGGGCGACGGTATGGCAACGTAGACACGTGCTTCGTGTCGCCGGAGCGCGGCTCCTCGACGACCGGGACCGCGCCGGAGTACGCGCGGCTCTGGACGAGGATCCGGTGGCTGCCTGCATGGTCGCCGCGCGGGTCGAGGTGGCCGGGCTGGATCCGTGGCGGCTCGGCGGCGAGCTGTGGTCGGCGGGCTCGCACCTGACCGGGCTGTGTTTCTCCGGGGCCAACCTCGTGCCCATCCGCGGCGACCGGGCCACGCTGCGCCAGTTCGCCGACCGGGCTCGGCGCGGTGGCCGCAGCTGCTCGTCGATCGTCGGGCGGGCCGAGCTGGTGCTGCCGATGTGGGACAACCTGGCCGTGCACTGGGCGCCCTGCCGCGAGGTGCGCGCCGACCAGCCCCTGATGGTGCTGGCAGGGCCGCCCGCGGTGGCGCCCGACCTGCTGGTGCGCCCGGTACGCCCGATCGAGCTGGAGCGCTACCTCCCCGCCGCCATCGCGATGTTCACCGAAGAGGTCGGCATCGACCCGCGCGCGGGCGACGGCGGCGCCGGCTACCGCTCGCGCGTCTCCGAGCTGGTCTCGGCGGGCCGCGCCTTCGCCCGGTTCGAGGGTGACCAGGTCGTGTTCAAGGCCGAGATCGGCGCGCTGTCGTCGCGGGTGGGGCAGATCCAGGGCGTCTGGGTGCACCCGGCCTACCGCGGCCGCGGGCTGGGCACGGCGGGCACCGCCGCCGTGGTCGAGCGGCTCGCCGTCATGGGCCGCGTGTCGAGCCTGTACGTCAACGGGTTCAACCACCCGGCCCGCCGGGCGTACGAGAAGGTCGGCTTCACGCAGATCGCGAGCTTCGCGACGGTCCTGTTCTAACCCGGGATCGGCGCGCCGGAGGGCACGCCCGCCGCCACGTAGGCCGCGTAGTGCTCCTTCCACGGCTCGGCGGTGGCGCTGTGCGGGCCGTCGGCGGCGCCGTCGCGGACGTACTTGTCCAGCTCAGCCAGGCAGACCGCCCAACCGGCCGCGTTGCGGGCCGCCGTGTCGCGCGCCTGCAGCACGTTGAGCAGCGTCAGCGTGCAGGCCTCCTCGCCGTCCGGCTCGACGGTGAGGTGCAGCTCGTCGCCACCCCACGTGAACGCGAACCACCGCGGCGGGTCGTAGGCGAGCACGGTGCCGCTGGTCTCGGCCGGGACGTTCGGGTCGTCGCGGAACGCGATGCGGCCGCCCTCGCGCGGCTCCAGCTCGACCCCCGACGGGAACCAGTGCCGCAGCCCGGCGGGCTCGCTCACCGCCGCCCACACCCGTTCGGCCGGGTGCGCGTAGCGGCGTGTGAAGCGGACGGCGGGACGTCCTTCGTGCTCGACGTAGGTGCCGCGATCGGTCATCGGGATGTCCCTTCGGTTTGGCTGTCGAGGTAGGTGCCCAGCGCGTCGAGCCGCTCGTTCCACAGCCGTCGGTACGGCGCGAGCCAGGCGTCGATCTCCGCAATCGGTGCGGGGCGCAGCGCGTAGATGCGGCGTTGGGCGTCCTTGCGGACGTCGACGAGCCCGGCCGTGCGCAGCACCCGCAGGTGCTTCGACGCGGTCGGCTGGCTGCACCCCAACGCCTCCACGAGCTGGCCGACCGACCGCGCACCGCCGCGCAGCTCGTCGAGCAATGCCCGCCGTTGCGGATCGACCAACGCCGCCCACGTGCTCATGGCGCCTGAACATACCTGATTACGTATATACACGACAAGGCATATTGGGGGCTTCGCCCCGCGCCGCGGATTCCTCGGCATACTCGCGCCCGTGCGCCGCGCCCGTTGCCTCTCCCTCGTCGCCGCGCTCACCCTTCTGCTGTCGGGGTGCGGCGTCTTCTCGGCGAACGGGCCGGACAAGGCCGTCGCCGCCTTCCTCGCGGCGTGGTCGGCGGGGGACATCCCGGCCGCGGCCGCCGCCACCGACGATCCCAAAGCCGCGTCCGAGCTGCTCACGGCGGCCCGAACAGCACTCGCGCCCGTCGGGCTCACGGCCACGGTGGGCCAGCTGCGCCAGGCGACCGACCGCGCGACGGCCTCCGTCGACGTCAACTGGGACCTCGGCCAGGACCGGCACTGGCAGTACCTGAACGAGCTCAACCTGCGGCCGAGGGACGACGCCCCCCACGGCTGGCTCGTCCAGTGGTCGCCGTCGGCGCTGCACCCCCAGCTCGGCGCCGGGCAACGGGTGGCGCTGCGCACGGAGGACGCCCAGCCCGGGCCCGTCGTCGACCGCGGCGGCGCGGCGCTGCTCACCGCCACGCCGGTGGTCACCGTGCTGTTGGACCGGCGGGCCGCGGGCAACCTGGCGACCGTGGCGGGCACGCTCGCGAGCGCGCTCGGTCCGATCGACCCCGAGATCACCCAGGCGTCGATCACCGACGGGGCGACGAAGACCCCGGACGGGCAGAGCTTCACCGTCGCCGTGCTGCGGCAGACCGACTACGTGCGCGTCAAGAACGCCATCCACGACCTGCCCGGGTTGCGGTTCACCAGCGCGCAGCGGCTCCTCGCGCCGAACGCCGGGTTCGCGAGCCAGGTGCTGCCCGCCGTCCGCCGCGAGGCCGCGCAGCAGCTGGACGGCACACCGGGCTGGTCGGTGCTCGCCGTGGACGGCACCGGCAACCCGATCACAGCGCTCGTCGAGACGCCCTCGCGGGCGGGCACCGCCGTCGCCACCGGCCTCGACCTGGCCATCCAGACCGCAGCCGAGGACGCCGTCGAGCCGGTGCCCCAGCCGACGGTCATCGTGGCGGTCGCGCCCTCGACCGGCGACCTGCTGGCCGTCGCCCAGAACGGCCCGGCCGACGCCGCCGGCGCGATCTCGCTGACCGGGCGCTACCCGCCGGGGTCGACGTTCAAGATGGTCACGGCCACGGCGGCGGTAGCGGGCCTGCACCTGACGGCCGACTCCCCGGAGCCGTGCCCCGGCGTCACCGTCATCGGCGGTCGGCCGGTGCCCAACGAGGGCGAGTTCGACCTGGGCACCGTGCCGTTGCGCACCGCCTTCGCCCGGTCCTGCAACACGACGTTCGCGCAGCTGGGCGCGCAGCTGCCGCCCGACGCGCTGCCCGGTGCGGCCCTGCGGCTGGGCCTGGGCGCGGACTACCACGTGCCGGGCCTGACGACCGTCACCGGCGCGGTGCCGCCCTCGGCCGACACCGTGCAGCGCGCCGAGAACGGCTTCGGCCAGGGCCAGGTCATCGCGACGCCCCTGGGCATGGCGTTGGCCGCGGCCACCGTGGCGCACGGGGCGACGGTCGTGCCGCAGCTGATCCACGGCCGCCCGACCGAGGTGCTCACGCCCGCCACGCCGCCCGATCTGCCCGCGCTCGACCAGCTCCGGCCGATGATGCGGGCGGTCGTCACCGAGGGCACGGCGAAGCTGCTCACCCGCCGTGGGGAGGTCTTCGGCAAGACCGGCACCGCCGAGTACACCAACGACGGCCGCGCCCACGGCTGGTTCGTCGGCTACCGCGGCGACCTTGCGTTCGCCGTGTTGATCGTCGACGGCGGGACCTCGGGCCCGGCCGTGCAGGTGGCCGACCGGTTTCTCGCGGCCTTAGGTTGAACGGCGGAGGGTGACATACGCTGTGCCGCGTGTCCCGCAGCCGGATCCCTGCGCTCGCGCTCACCGCCGACGTCGTCGCGGTGATCGTCTTCGCGGCGGTGGGCCGGGCGAGCCACGACGAGTCGGCCGACGTGCTCGGCCTGCTGGCCACGGCCGCCCCGTTCGGCGTGGGGCTCGCCGCCGCGTGGGCCACGCCGCTCGTGCGGGCCCGCCCGGCAGGTCTGCGCGCGGGTCTCGCCGTGCTGGCGGGCACCGCGGTCATCGGGCTCCTGGTGCGTTTCGCGTTCCTCGGCAGGTTGCCGCTCTCCTTCGTGCTCGTGGCCACGTGCGCGCTCGGGGTGCTGCTGCTGGGCTGGCGCGGCCTGTCCGCGCTCGTGGCGCACCGGGTGGCCCACCGGGTCCGGTAGGCGCTTCTACACTGGAGCCATGCCCACACGCGCCCTGCTCGTCCCCGGCACCGCCACGCCAGGGCGTCGGGTGCCCGCGCACATTCCCCGCCCGGAGTACGTCGGCAAGGCGGGGCCCGCGCCCAACACCTGGCCCGACGTCCAGCCGCCCGAGGTGATCGAGGCGATGCGGGTGGCGGGCCGGATCGCGGCGCAGGCGCTGGCCGCGGGGGGCGCCGCCGTGGCCCCCGGCGTCACCACCGACGAGATCGACCGGGTGGTGCACGAGTACCTGGTCGACCACGACGCCTACCCGTCGACGCTGGGCTACAAGGGATTCCCGAAGTCGTGCTGCACGAGCCTCAACGAGGTGATCTGCCACGGCATCCCGGACACCACCGTGATCGAGGACGGCGACATCGTCAACATCGACGTCACCGCGTTCATCGGCGGCGTGCACGGCGACACCAACGCGACGTTCCTCGCGGGCGACGTCGACGAGGAATCACGCCTGCTCGTCGAGCGCACCCGCGAGGCGATGATGCGGGCGATCAAGGCGGTCCGGCCGGGGCGCGAGCTGTCCATCGTGGGCCGGGTGATCGAGTCCTACGCGAAGCGGTTCGGCTACGGCGTGGTGCGCGAGTACACCGGCCACGGCATCGGCCGCAGCTTCCACGGCGGGCTCGTGGTGCTGCACTACGACGACCCGTCCGTGCACATCCCGCTGGAGCCGGGGATGACGTTCACGATCGAGCCGATGATCACCATCGGGTCCAGCGAGAACGAGAAGTGGGCCGACGACTGGACGGTCGTCACCGCCGACGGCTCGCGCACCGCGCAGTTCGAGCACACCGTGCTGGTGACCGCGGACGGGTCGGAGATCCTCACGCTGCCCTGATTTCGTGCCACCGTAGAGGCATGGCCAAGGTCTACGACGGCATCGACGCCAAGCTCACGTCCTTCATCGAGGCGCAGCCGCTCTTCTTCGTCGCCACGGCGCCGCTGGCCGGAGACGGGCTCGTGAACGTGTCGCCCAAGGGCACCCGTGGCACGTTCACGGTGCTCGACGCGCACACGTTCACCTACCTCGACCTCACCGGCAGCGGGATCGAGACCGTCGCCCACCTGCGCGAGAACGGCCGGATCTGCGTGATGTTCTGCGCGTTCGAGGGCGGCCCGAACATCGTGCGCCTGCACGGCACCGGGCGGGTCGTCCTCCGCGAGGACCCCGGGTTCGAGGCCGCGATCGCCGTGTTCGGCGCGGCGGGCGAGGCGCGGCGCCCCCAGGCCCGTGCGGTGATCGTGGTGGACGTCGCGCGCGTGTCCGACTCGTGCGGCTACGCCGTGCCGAAGATGGCGCTGGTGGAGGAGCGGGACGTGCTCGACTCCTGGGCGCGCGGCCGCGGCCCCGAGAAGCTCGTCGAGTACCGGGCCACCCGCAACGCCACGTCGCTGGACGGCCTCCCGGCGCTCCCCGTTTGACGGATCAGGACGCCACCTTCTTCGGCGGCAGCGGGATGAACCCGCTCGTGCGCCGGACGTACTCCGCGTAGCCGGGTCGACGCTGCCCGATCGAACGCTCCAGAAGGGCGGCGCCGGTGCCCTTGGCCAGCAGCCACGTCATCAGCGCCGCACTGAGCAGCCCGATCAGCCCGGCGGCGTGGTGCAGCGCGAGCAGCGTGAGCCCCCACCAGACGGCGGCGTCGCCGAAGTAGTTGGGGTGGCGGGTGTAGCGCCACAGGCCGCGATCCATCACCTTGCCCTTATTGGCCGGGTCGGCGCGGAACGCGGCGAGCTGGGCGTCGCCGACCGTCTCGAAGAAGAACCCGATCGCCCACGACAGCACCCCGAGCACGGTCACCACGATCGACAGCACACCCGCGGCGAACCCGTACTGGCCCAGCTGCACCGGCCACGACACCACCCAGAGGATCACCGCCTGCGGCACGTAGATCTTGCGGACCAGATGGGCGACCGGGTTGCCCTTCGCCTGCTCGATGATCGCGACATAGCGCGGGTCCTCGGGCTTGCCCCGGTTGCGGCGGGCGATGTGGACGGCCAGCCGCAGGCCCCACACGCACGTCAGCGCCGTGATCAGCAGCTGCCGCCAGAGGTCGCCCGCGCCCCAGGCGAGGAGCAGCGTGACGAGCGCGACGACGGCGAAGCCCAGCCCCCACACCACATCGATCCCGTCGTGCCGCCCGCCCCGCACGCGGACCGCGACGAACAGGGTGACGCCGAACGTCGCCACGACGACGAGCGCGGTGACCCACAGGTTGGTGAGCGCGGCGCCCCACGGGTAGGCCTGCATGACGCTCATCGTGTCGGCTGGGCGATTCCGGCGCTCGCCGAGTCGAGCTCCGGGTCGCGCCCCAGCGTCGACGTCCGGCCCCGCGGCAGGCCCGAGCGGCCCCGGTCGTCGGGGCGCACCATGAGGATCTGGTGCACGCCCATCCGGTTCTCCTCGAACGCCAGCAGCCCGCCCGCGAGGTAGAGCAGCCACACCCGCCACTGCTCCTCGCCGATCAGCGCCACGGCCTCGGCCCTCCGCTGTTGGAGGGTGTCGAGCCAGGGCCGGACCGTCCACACGTAGTGCTCGCGCAGCGAGTGGACGTCGACGACCTCCAGGCCCGCCGTCTCCAGCAGCCCGAGCGTGGCGCCGAGCGGGCGCATGTGCATGTCGGGCGCGACGTAGCGCTCCATGAACGGGCCGCCGCCCGGAGCGGTGTTCACCCCCGCGGCGCCGCGCGACATCTGCTGCACCAGCAGCCTGCCGTGCGGGAGCAGCAGTCGGTGCAACCGGGCGGCGTACTCGGGGTAGTTGTGCTCGCCGACGTGCTCACCCATCTCGATCGACGCGACCGCGTCGAAGGGCTCGTCGGTGAGCTCCCGGTAGTCCTGCAGCCGGATCTCGACCCGGTCGGCGAGGCCCAGCGCCTCGACCCGGGCCAGCCCGTAGGTCCGCTGCTGGGCCGACAGCGTCACGCCGGTGGCCCGGACGCCGTAGTGCTGCGCCGCGTGCACGAGCAGCGACGCCCATCCGCAGCCGACGTCCAGCAGCCGCATGCCCGGCCGCAGCGCGAGCTTGCGGCAGATCAGGTCCAGCTTGTCGCGCTGGGCGTCGACGAGGCCGTAGGACGCCGATTCCTCCTCCGTCCAGTAGCCGCAGGAGTAGGCCATCTGCGGGTCGAGGAGGAACGCGTAGAAGTCGTTGGAGAGGTCGTAGTGGTGGGCGATCGCGGCCCGGTCACGGCGTCGCGTGTGCAGGCCGCCGGAGAGGCGGGCCTCCGACGACGGCGGCCGCGGCCGCAGGCCGACCGCGCCGAGGCGCAGCGCCAGCCGGGCGGCCGCGAGCACCTCGCCCGCAGTCGGGCGCAGGCCTGCGAGGCGCTGCGCCTTCGCCAGCGTCCAGAAGCGGGAGAGGCCCTCGGCGACGTCGCCCTCGACCGCGAGGTCACCCGCCACGAATGCCCGCGCGAGCCCCAGCTCGCCGGGGTTCCACAGCAGGCGCCGCAGGGCCCGCCGGTGCCGGATGACGACGACGGGCCCGGTGGTCGCGCCCGCCTCGGACCCGTCCCACGCGCGGATCCGAACGGGCAGCGGTGCGCGGAGGAGGCGCTCGACGAGCTCGGCGAGCCGGGGGGCAACGGGCTGGCGCAAGGGATCTCCAAGGTGTCGTGCGCGGTAACGAGTGCTCTGGCACCCGTTACCGCGCACGGGCGAGCGAGAACTGGAAGACGTCGAGATAGCCGACGCGGAAGCCCGCCTCGCAGTAGGCGAGGTAGAACTCCCACATCCGCCGGAAGGTGCTGTCGAACCCGAGCGCCGCGACGGTCTCCCAGCGGGACAGGAAGTTCTCCCGCCAGCGCGCGAGCGTCCGCGCGTAGTGATCTCCGAAGCTGTGCCGCTCGAAGACCCGCAGCGTCGTGTCCCGCGCCAGGTGCCGCTCGATCGCCTGCACCGACGGGATCAGCCCGCCGGGGAACACGTACTTGTGCATCCACGAGTAGTCGCCGCGCGACGCGAGCATCCGGTCGTGCGGCATCGTGATCGACTGCAGGCCGACCCGGCCGCCGGGCTTGAGCAGCCGGTCCAACGCGGTGAAGTACGTCGGCCAGTAGCGCTCGCCGACCGCCTCGATCATCTCGACGCTGACGACGGCGTCGTAGGCCCCCTGGGCCTCGCGGTAGTCGCGCAGGAGCACGTGGACCCGGTCGGCAACGCCTGCCGCGGCCAGCCGCTGCTCGGCCAGGCGCGCCTGCTCCGCGGAGAGGGTCAGCGTGGTCACCCGGGCCCCCCGCTGCGCCGCTCGCGCGGCCAGCTCGCCCCAGCCCGTGCCGATCTCCAGCACGTGCATGTCGCGACCGACCCGCGCCATGTCCAAGATGCCGTCGATCTTGCGGAGCTGCGCGTCGGCGAGCCGTTCACCCGGGCGGGAGAACCAGGCCGAGGAGTAGCTCATGGTCTCGTCGAGGAACGTCGCGAACAGCTCGTTGGACAGGTCGTAGTGGCGATGGATGTTCTCCCGTGAGCCCTCCACCGTGTTGCGCTCCTCCTGCGGCTGCCGGGCCTCGGCGAAGCGCCGCCCGATCCGTTGCAGCAGCGGGGGGATGAGCGTGGAGAGCCGGGCCGCGAACGGTGTGAGCAGGTCGGCCAGATCGGTGGCGGTCCAGTCGCCCACCATGTACGACTCGCCGAAGCCGATCTTGGAGTTGCAGCCGAGCCGGTGGAAGAACGCCGCGGGCCGCACGATCCGCATCACCGGGGAGTCCGGGCCGCCGCGGCCGATGCGCTCCCCGCCCGCGAACACGACACGGACGGGCAGCGTGCGCACCGCCCGTCGGAAGAGGGCCTCCGCGATGCGGGCGCGCGGGACGGAGTGCGGCGGGCAGGCGAGGCCCGGCCAGACGCCCTCGCTCGGTCGCGGTACGAGGTGCTTGTTCGAGCGCCTTGCGACGGGGGACGTGGTCATTGGACGCTCTCCTGCGGTGCGTGACGCGGTCGGGGGATGACGGGCAGGCGGCGCAGCCACAGGGCGATGCCGTGCCTGCGGATGAGCGTCGACGTGCGGAGCGTCACCAGCGGGAAACGGGCGAGCATGCCGACGAGCGAGCGGGGGTCGGCAGGCCTGCGCACGCCGGTCACGGTGGCGACGATGGCCGTAGACCCCTTCTGCCGCAGCGTGATCGCGAGCGCCAGCCGGTCGTCGGGCACCGGGAGGTGCATGCGGTACTCGCCGTCGACGGACAGGAACGGCGACACGTAGAAGGCCTTGGCGGCCCGTGCCCGCCCGGCGCCATCGGTGCGCAGGAGGTAGCAATGCCGCTCGCCGTAGGTGTTGTGGACCTCGGCGACGACGCACGCCAGCTCCCCGTCGGGCCGGTGGCACCAGTAGACCGTCAGCGGGTTGAACACGTACCCGAGGACGCGGGCGTTGGCGAGCATCAACACCCGCCCGCCGCGCAGGTCGATCCCGTGGGTGGCGAGATAGCGGTCCAGGTTGCCGCGGATCGTGCCCCGCGGGTGGCCGAGGTGGTCGCGGGCGGTGAACCGGGCGAACGGTCGCAGCCACAGCGGGAGCTGGGGCAGCGCGTCCAGGTCGACCAGCCACAGGTAGACGCGGTGGCGGAAGTCGCGGTGCAGCGCGGCCTGCCGGATGTGGCGCACCTCGACGTCGTAGAGCGCCGGTGCCGTCCGCACGCCGGCGGGCGAGGCGGCGACCTCGGTCACCACGCCACTCCCAACGCCGCGGCCGCGCGGACCCCGGCGGCGCAGCCGTCCTCGTGGAAGCCCCAGCCGTGGTAGGCCCCGGCGTACGCGAGCGTGCCGTCGTTCAGCTCCGGGAGCCGCCTGCCCGCCGCGACCGACCCCGGCGTGTAGATCGGGTGCTCGTAGTGCATCGTGGCGATCACCCGGCGCGGGTCGACGCGGTCGGCGCCGTTCAGCGTCACGACGTAGTCGTCGGGTTCGGCGAGCCGCTGGAGGCGGTTGAGGTCGTAGCTCACGAGCACCGGCGCGTCGCGGACCCCGCAGGTGGTCTTGAGGTAGTTCCACGACGCCCGCGCGCCCGGCCGCCGCGGCAACACGGACGTGTCGTGGTGCAGCTGGGTGACGTTGCGCGAGTAGCGGAAGGCGCCCAGCAGCTCGCGCTCGGCGGCGGTGGGCGCGGCCAGCAGCGCGAGTGCCTGGTCCGGATGGGTCGCGACCACGGCGACGTCGGCGCGGTACGTCGTGTCGGCGTCGTCGCGGATCTCCACGCCCGCGCCGGTGCGCACGAGCGCCCGCACCGGCGTCGACACCGCGACGGCGGTGAGCCCCTTCACGGCGGCCTCGACGTAGCGCCGCGACCCGCCGACGACCGTCCGCCAGCGCGGCGACCCGGTCACCGCGAGCATCCCGTGGTGGTGCAGGAACGCGAACAGGTAGCGGGCCGGGTAGGCCAGCGAGACCGTCTCGCCCGCCGACCACACCGCCGAGACGACGGGCAGCAGGAAGTGTTCGACGAAGTAGCGCGAGTAGCCGCCGACGGCGACGAACGCGCCGAGCGTGACGTCGCCCGCCCGGTCATCGGCCAGCACCCGGCGGGCATGCCGGTGGAAGCGCCGCACCTCGGCGAGCATCCGGAGGTAGGCGGGCCGCGCGAGGTTGGACACGTGCGGGAACAGGCCGCCGAACCCCTGCGCGCCCGCGTACTCCAGGCCACAGCCCGCGCAACGGACGCTCATCGACATGTCCGAGTCCTGCGTCGCGACGTCCAGCTCGCCGAACAGCCGCAGGAGGTTCGGGTACGTGCGGCGGTTGTGCACGATGAAGCCGGTGTCGACGTCGACGGTGCCGCCGTCGGAGGTCGGTAGCTCGTGGGTGTGGGCGTGCCCGCCCAACCGGCCGTCCGCCTCGAAGAGCGTGACGTCGTAGCGGCGCTGCAGCAGGTAGGCGGTGGTGAGCCCGGCGACACCGGAGCCGATCACGGCGGCCGTCGGACGGGTCATCGGGCGGACTCCATCTCCCTGAGCTGGGCGGCGAGGCCGTGCGGGGCGGGTTGCGCCAGTGCGTTCGCAATTTCCGGGGCGAGGGGTTCGAGGCCGGTGACGCCCAGCACGAACCGCCGCACGAGCGCGTTCCAGTCACCGACCCGGGTGAGCATGAAATGACCCGCGCCCGGCAGCTCGAACCGGCAGACCGCCACCCCCGCGGCTTTCGCCCGCATCGCGTAGGCGAACGACGCGGCGGGGTCGGTGAAGCGTTCCCGGTCGCCGTGCGCGATGAGCACGGTGCGCCCGGCGAGCTGCGCGACCGGGTCGCTCTCGTCCAGCCACGGCGCCAGCCCGCACACCGCCGCGACGTTCGCCGCGTCCGCGGCCCCGAGCGCGGCACGGCCACCCATCGAGTGCCCGAGCAGCACGAGCGGGACTCCCGGGTGGCGCTCGCCCAGCGCCGTCGTCGCCCAGCGGGCGTCGACCATGGCGTCGCGCGCGGGCGCGTTCCAGCCGCGCACCCGGTACCGCAGGACGTAGACGGCCAAGCCGCGTCGGGCGAGCATCCAGGCGAACGGCAGCATTCGGAGGTAGGTCAGCCGCTTGCGCTCGCCGCTCTCCGAGCTGCGGGCCCGTCCGCCGTGCAGGACGAGCACGACGGCGGGCGGCTGGGCTGGTGGCTCGCCGACCGGCTCGAGACGGGGAAGGGTGTCGGGCACGCGACCTCATTTCTCTCAAGCCGTGTTCTGCCCCCGCCCCGAACGCGGTCGACGTCTGAGAGCGACGTCACACCACGCCCGGTGGCGGGGGCCCGAAACACGATCGTGCCTCCACACGGGATGATCCGCGAGATGACCAAGGTCCGACAGGAGCGCGCATGAACACGGTGACCCCGCTGACGACCGGGGCGAAGCTGCGGCTGTCGTTCACCCGGAAGTGGCGCACGGCAGGCTTCTGGTTCGGGCTCGCGATCACGCTGCTGTGGCCGTTCACGATGTTCGGCACCCGGGTGGGGTGGCGCGGTGGCGAGCACCTGCCGCGCACCGGCGGCGCGTTGCTGGCCGCGAACCACGTCTCGCTGACCGACCCGATCTTCAACGTGGCGTTCTGCATCTGTCACGGGCGCATGCCGCGCTTCCTCGCCAAGGCGGAGCTGTGGCAGATCCCGGTGGTGCGCTCGGTGCTCGCCAAAGGCGGCCACATCCCGGTGTACCGCGAGTCGGCGCGCGCCGGCGACGCGTACCGCGAGGCGATCGCAGCCATCCAGCGCGGCGAGATCGTCGTGTTCTACCCCGAGGCCACCTACACCGCCGACCCGGACGGCTGGCCCATGAAGGCGAAGAACGGGATCGGGCGGATCGCGCTGGTCACGGGCGCGCCGGTGATCCCGGTGGCGAACTGGGGAACGCAGGACGTGCTGCCGCCGGGCAAGCCGCTGCCCCGGGTCATCCCGCGCAGGCAGGTGTCGATCGTGGCGGGCCCGCCGGTCGACCTGTCGGCCTGGGAAGGCGGGCCGCGCACGCGCACCGCGCTCAACGGCGTGACGGCGGCCATCATGACGGAGGTCACGCGGCTGGTGGGGGAGATCCGCGGTGAGACGCCCCCCGCACAGCCGTTCGACCCGGCCGCCTGAAGGTCGTGAGTGGATAACGTCGTCGGAACAACGTTATCCACTCACGAGCCGTCAGGCCTTCGCGGCGAGGCGCTCCAGCCGCCGCGGCGTCGGCCAGCGCACGGCGGTGGCCCAGCCGAGCTTCTCGAACGCCTGGATCACCCGGGCGGAGATGTCGACCTGGCCGCGTTGCACGCCGTGGCGCGCGCACGTGGGGTCGGCGTGGTGCAGGTTGTGCCACGACTCGCCGAACGACAGGACCGCCAGCGGCCAGACGTTGCGCGAGTGGTCGCGCGCGGCGAACGGCGCGTTCCCGATCATGTGGCAGATCGAGTTGATCGACCACGTCACGTGGTGCAGGAGCGCGACGCGCACCAGGCCTGCCCAGAAGAGCGCGGTGACCGCGCCCCACAACGACCAGGTCAGCAGACCGCCGAGCAGCGCGGGCACCACGAGCGTGGCCGCCGACAGCAGCACGAACAGCCGGTTCACGCGCATGACGTCGCGATCGGCGAGCAGGTCGGGGGTGAACCGCTTCTCGTTGGTCTGGTCGCGGTTGAACAGCCAGCCGGTGTGCGAGTGCCAGAAGCCCTTGGCGACAGCGCCTGCGCTCGTGCCGAAGAGCCACGGCGAGTGCGGGTCGCCCTCCTTGTCGGAGAACGCGTGGTGGCGGCGGTGGTCGGCCACCCAGTCGATCACCGGACCCTGCATCGCCAGGCTGCCCGCCACCGCCAGCGCGATGCGCAGCGGGCGCGCGGCCTTGAACGAGCCGTGGGTGAAGTAGCGGTGGAAGCCCACGGTGATGCCCAGGCCGGTGATCACGTAGAACACCGCGGCGATGGCCACGTCGGCCCAGCCGAGGCCCCAGCCCCAGGCGAACGGGATTGCCGCGATCAATGCGAGCAGGGGGACCACCACGAACACGTACACACCGATTTGCTGTGGGATGCCACGGGTGCCATCGAGGATGGGCTGGGGGCCCGGCTGTCGAGTCGGGCTCTCAGTGACGGTCATGGATTCCTCTCGGGGGTTAGGGCAACCTTGCTCTCCTGTCTACAGGCAATCGAGCCCACGTGACACCGCGGATCGGTCAAAGATCGAGCCCCAGGAGTGCGTTCTCCACCACTTCCGGCAGTCCGGGGTGGATCCAGTACTGGCCGGACGCCATGTCCTTGGCGCCCAGGCCGAACGACATGGCCTGGATCACAGGTTGGATGACGGTTGCCGCCTGCGGGCCCATGACGTGCGCGCCCAGCAGCTTCCCGGTGCCGCGGTCGGCGATCAGCTTGCAGAATCCGGTGGTGTCCGCCATCGCCCAGCCGTAGGCGACGTCGCCGTACTCCTGGATCTTCACGGCGTAGTCGAGGCCCATCGCCCGGCACTGCCCCTCGGTGCGGCCGACGGCGGCGATCTGCGGGTCGGTGAACACCGCTGACGGTACGAACCGGTGGTCGGTGTGCCGTGGCGTGTCGGGATGCAGGAGGTTGTGCTGCACGATCTGGGCCTCGTGGTTGGCGACGTGCTTGAGCTGGAACGGCGAGCTCGCGTCACCGAGCGCGAAGATGCCGTCGACGGAGGTGCGCTGCTGGTCGTCGACGAGCACGCGGCCCTCCCGGTCGGCCTCGACGCCCGCCTTGTCCACGTCGAGCAGGTCGCCGTTGGGGATGCGGCCCGTGGCCACCAGCAGCAGGTCCCCGCGGACCGTCGTGCCGTCGACGAGCGTCAGCGCGACCCCCGACTCGTCGGGCCGGGCGGCCGTGACCTCCTGGCCGAGGTGCACGTCCCAGCGATCGCACGCCAAGCCGGTGAAGCGCTCGGCGATCGTCTCGTCCTGGTTGCGCAGCAGCAGCCCGCTACGGCCGATCATCGACACCCGGGAGCCGAAGGCGGAGAACACGTGCGCGAACTCGGCCGCGATGTACCCGCTGCCGAGGATGACGAGCCGCTCGGGCACCTCGTCGATGCGCATGATCGTGTCCGAGGTGTGGTGCGGCACGTCCCGGACCTGATCGGGGATCACCGGCCTGCTGCCCGTCGCGATCACGATGCGGTCGGCGGTGAACTCCGCCTGCCCGTCCGACCCCTCCACGACGATCTGCTTCGGCCCCACGAACCGGGCGTGGCCGTCGTAGAGGGTGATGTTCGGGCTGCGCTGCGCGCGGTACGCGTGGCCCGCGGCGGAGATGGGGTCGATGCGTCCGAAGATCCGGTCCCGGATGTCGCGCCAGCGCACCTTGTCCAGCGTGGCGTCGATACCGTAACGGTCGGCATGCCGGATGTGCTGGGCGATGTCGGCCGGGTAGACGTACATCTTCGTGGGGATGCAGCCCACGTTGAGGCAGGTGCCGCCGAAGACCCCGTGCTCGACGATCGCGACGTCGAGATCGGTGAAGCGGTGGTCGACGATCGAGTTCCCCGATCCGCTGCCGATGACCACGAGATCGTGATGGCGCACGGTGTCACGTTAGCGCCCGGAAACAACGGCGACGCCGTCCGCGTTGACGTGGGAGCATGACTGACACGATGACCGAACCCGTATTCACCACAGGCGATCTCGACCTGGAGGAGCGCTCCTCGCTCCGCCGGGTGGTCGGCCTGTCCACCGAGCTCACCGACGTCACCGAGGTCGAGTACCGACAGCTCCGGCTGGAGCGCGTCGTGCTCGTCGGGGTGTGGACGTCGGGCACGTCCACACAGGCCAACGCTTCGCTGCACGAGCTGGCGCGCCTCGCCGAGACCGCGGGATCGCAGGTGCTCGACGGGCTCATCCAGCGCCGTCCGCAGCCCGATCCGGCCACCTACATCGGCTCCGGGAAGGTCGACGAGCTGCGGGCCGCTGTCGAGTCCGCCGAGGCCGACACCGTCATTTGCGACGGCGAGCTCTCGCCCGGCCAGCTGCGGCAGCTGGAGGACAAGCTCAAGGTCAAGGTGATCGACCGCACGGCCTTGATCCTCGACATCTTCGCCCAGCACGCCCGCTCCCGCGACGGCAAGGCGCAGGTCGAGCTCGCACAGCTGTCCTACCTGCTGCCGCGCCTGCGCGGCTGGGGTGAGGCGCTCTCCCGGCAGGTCGGTGGTCGTGCCGCGGGCGGCGTGGGCATCGGCGGGCGCGGGCCCGGTGAGACGAAGATCGAGCTGGACCGCCGCCGCATCCGCACCCGGATGGCGAAGCTGCGGCGCGAGATCGGCGCCATGAAGCAGGTGCGCGACACCCAGCGCGGCGCCCGTCGCCGCCACGAGGTGCCGTCGGTGGCGATCGTCGGCTACACCAACGCGGGCAAGTCCAGCCTGCTCAACGGGCTCACCGGCGCCGGGGTGCTGGTCGAGGACGCGCTCTTCGCCACGCTCGACCCCACCACGCGCCGCGCCACCACCGACGACGGGCGCACCTACACGCTCACCGACACCGTCGGCTTCGTCCGCCACCTGCCCCACCAGCTCGTCGAGGCCTTCCGGTCGACGCTCGAGGAGACGGCCGCGGCCGACCTGCTCGTGCACGTCGTCGACGCCGCCGACGCCCTGCCGGAGGAGCAGATCACGGCCGTCCGCCAGGTGCTGGCCGAGATCGGCGCCGAGCACGGCGCGATGCCGCGCGAGCTCCTGGTCGTCAACAAGATCGACGCCGCGGGTGACATCCAGCTCGCCCGCCTGCGGCACGTGCTGCCCGACGCGGTCTTCGTCTCGGCCCGCCGCGGCGACGGGCTCGCGCGCCTGCGGGAGCGGATCGCCGAGCTGCTGCCCCGGCTGGAGGTCGAGGTGGAGCTGCTGCTGCCGTACGCGCAGGGCTCGCTGGTCGCCCGGGTCCACGGCGAGGGTGAGGTGCTCGCGGAGGAGCACACTCCGGAGGGCACACTGCTGCGCGCCCGCGTCGGCCCCGAGTTGGCCCCGCTCGTCCTGCCCTACGTCACCGAGCCCTCCCGCTCCTGAGCCTCGCCGGAGCGGCTGCGCGTGACGGGTGCGGTGTCTCGGGTGGACGGTGGCGGCCGGCGTGCCGGACGGCCGTTAGGAGGACGCGTGCCGATCGTCAGCGGGCCGGCGGGCATGACGTGGTTATTGTGCCCGGGCCGGAGTGACTACAGGCGCCGCAGCACCGCGACCACCCGACCCAGCACGGTGGCGTCATCGCCCGCAATCGGCTCATAAGCCGGGTTGGCGGGCATCAGCCAGTTGTGCCCGTCGCGGCGCCGGAATGTCTTCACGGTGGCCTCGCCGTCGATCATGGCGGCTACGATCTCGCCGTTCTCGGCCACCGGCTGCTGGCGCACGACCACCCAGTCCCCGTCGGTGATCGCGGCCTCGATCATCGAGTCCCCGCGCACGTGCAACAGGAACAGGGTGCCCTCTCCGACGATCTCGCGCGGCAGTGGGAACACGCTCTCCACGGCCTGCTCGGCGAGGATCGGGCCGCCTGCCGCGATGTTGCCCAGCAGGGGGACGAACGCGGGTTGCGGGTGGAGGTCGCCCGTGGCCAGGCCGCTCGCCATGTCGTCCGTGGGCGGGTGGGGCTGCTCCTCGGGAAGGCGCACGTCGACGGCGCGGGTGCGGTTGGGGTCGCGGCGCAGGTAGCCCTTCCGCTCCAGGGTGCGGAGCTGGTGGTGCACCGACGAGGTGGACTGCAGCCCGACCGCGTCGCCGATCTCGCGGACGCTGGGCGGGTAGCCGTGTTCGTCGACCCATTCGCGGATGACACGCAACACCTTGCGCTGCCGGGCCGTCAGCCGGGGATCGGGGAAGGGGCGGACCTCCGCGGTCCCGTGGGCGGTGTCGCCTGTTCCGGGCTCGTCGGCTGCCATGTCGTGTGCTCCTCCTCGGGCGTACTGCCGGTGATCGCACGGCGCGTGCCGCTCCCGACCGGTGTGGACCGGTGTCCGAGCTGGTCGGAACGGACGTCTGCGCCGCCTTCGCGGATGACCGTAGCCCTCCGCACGATGATCGCCAAACACATGTTCGAACGACACGCACACTTTTCTCCAACTTTGTCGGTGCCGGGTGGTAGACACCCCGCAAGCGTTCGTTCGAACGCGTGTTTGAGGCGAGAGCGGTCGGAAGAGGGTGGCGAGGATGAGGGAGCACGGCCACAACGGGATCGACCTTCCGGTGTCGGGGGAGCAGGAGTTGCGGCGCGCCGTCCGGCCGTCGCGGCGGGCGGCGTCCGGGCCGCGCCCGGTGCGCCCACCCGTCCCGCAGGCCGCTCCACGTCCCGATACGGGCTGCGCCGCCCGCCGCCCGGTGGTCGAGACGGCAGGCGCCGAGCGCGGGGGCCGCACATCGAGCGCGGTCGAGCGGCGGCCCGCCGTCGGCGGGTCGGGTCACGGGCGCGGCGCAGCGGCAGTTCGGGAGACGGCGTCCGATCCGGCAGGCGCTAGCAGTTCGGTCGTGCCTCGGCAGGGCCCCGCTCAGCCGCTGTCGCCGGCGGCCGGGCCGCGGCTACTGGTCCGCCGCCCGCGCCCGCAGGCGCTGCGTCGGGGCTATCGGGTCCGGCGCGTCATGGCCGGGCTCGCGCTGGCGCTCGCCGCCGCGGCGGTGGTCGTCGGCTTGGGTCGCATCGCGGATCTCACGGCGCACGCCAGGGGGGCTGATGCACCCGCCGTCGCGCAGGCCGCCGAGGTCACCGTCACGGTGGCCGCGCCCGGCACGGTGTGGGACGTCGCCGATGGCGTCGCGCCCGGGGCGTCCGGCCCACAGCGGGCGGCCCTGGTCGACCGGATCGTCGCCACCAACTCGCTCACCTCCCTGCGGGTGTGGCCCGGGGAGGTGTTGCGGGTGCCCCTGTAGCCCGGCCGGTGATGACGGTGCGCACAGGCTCGACAGCGCCTGGCGAACGGCGCGAACGCCGGTGCCCCCATTCGGGCGACTCGCCATCACAATGGAGCCACTGGCTTCCATTACCCCCACATCTTGTGGTTACACTCGTGTTGTTCGACTACCGGTGGGGTTCGCTCCGCCGGCCCGGGGGAGGGGGTGCGTAGCTGTGCGGTGTCCGTTCTGTCGGCACTCGGACTGCCGCGTGATCGACTCCCGAGAGGTCGATGACGGGCAGGCCACCCGCCGTCGCCGCTCCTGCGCCTCCTGCGGGCGTCGGTTCACCACGGTCGAGGAGGCCGTGCTCGCCGTCGTCAAGCGCAGCGGCGTCACCGAGCCGTTCAGCCGCGAGAAGGTCGTCCGCGGTGTCCGGCGCGCCTGCCAGGGCAGGCCCGTCGACGAGGACGCGCTCGCCCAACTTGCCCATCGCGTCGAGGAGACGGTCCGGGCCGGGGGCGCCGCCGAGGTACCCAGCCACGAGGTCGGGCTCGCCATCCTCGGCCCGCTGCGCGAGCTCGACGAGGTGGCCTACCTCCGCTTCGCCAGCGTCTATCGCTCGTTCTCCTCGATAGAGGACTTCGAGAAGGAGATCGCCGACCTCCGCCGCCCCGGCGCGGATCCGGACTCCTGAATCCCGCCGGTGCCCGGGTGCCCCACACTCGGGACATCCGGCGGGCCGATCCCTGCCCGCCACCGCCGTCGGGCGTCCACCCCCGTCCCAGCACTGCCTGCTCCACCAGCACGCCATCGCCGACCCGGAGCGCCGAACCCCAGTCGTCGCGCCGCAGGAAGAGGAACAGCATGACCGAGATCGTCGGGACCACGCACGGATCGGGCGCACCGGGATCGGCCGCGCCGGGATCCAGCGGGCGCGGCAAGAAGAGCGCAGCGGCCACCGCGGCCAAGCGGTCCACCGGGCTCACGATCGAGCGCATCCACACCACGCCCGGCGTGCACCCGTACGACGAGGTCACGTGGGAGCGCCGCGACGTCATCATGACCAACTGGCGCGACGGCTCGGTCAACTTCGAGCAGCGGGGCGTCGAGTTCCCTGACTTCTGGTCGATCAACGCCACCAACATCGTCACCAGCAAGTACTTCCGCGGGGCCGTCGGTTCGCCACACCGCGAGTCGAGCCTTCGCCAGCTGATCGACCGAGTGGTCGCGGTCTACCTCCGCGCCGGCGTCGAGCACGGCTACTTCGCCACCGAGGCCGACGCCGAGGTGTTCGCCCACGAGCTCACCTGGATGCTGCTGCACCAGGTGTTCAGCTTCAACTCACCGGTCTGGTTCAACGTCGGCACGTCGAGCCCGCAGCAGGTCTCGGCCTGTTTCATCCTCGCCGTCGACGACACGATGGAGTCGATCCTCAACTGGTACCGGGAAGAAGGGCTGATCTTCAAGGGCGGGTCCGGGTCGGGCCTCAACCTCTCTCGCATCCGGTCGTCGAAGGAGCTGCTCTCCTCGGGTGGCACCGCCTCCGGGCCGGTCTCGTTCATGCGCGGCGCCGACGCCAGCGCGGGCACGATCAAGTCCGGCGGTGCCACCCGCCGGGCCGCGAAGATGGTCGTGCTCGACGTCGACCACCCCGACATCGAGGAGTTCGTGCTCACCAAGGCCAAGGAGGAGCAGAAGATCCGCGTGCTGCGCGACGCGGGCTTCGACATGGACCTCGGTGGCTCCGACATCACCTCGGTGCAGTACCAGAACGCCAACAACTCGGTGCGCGTCACCGACGAGTTCATGCGTGCGGTCGAGTCCGACGGCGAGTTCGGCCTGCGGGCGCGGCTGACCGGCGACGTCATCGAGACAGTCGAGGCCCGGAAGCTGTTCCGCACGATCGCGCAGGCCGCGTGGGAGTGCGCCGACCCCGGAATCCAGTACGACGGCATGATCAACGACTGGCACACCTGCCCCGAGTCGGGCCGGATCTCCGCGTCCAACCCCTGCTCGGAGTACATGCACCTGGACAACAGCTCCTGCAACCTGGCCTCGCTGAACCTCCTCACGTTCCTCGGCTCCGACGGCCAGTTCGACGGGGCGCGCTTCCAGAAGTGCGTCGAGCTGATCATCACGGCGATGGACATCTCGATCTGCTTCGCCGATTTCCCGACCGAGCCGATCGGGGACACCACGCGGAAGTTCCGGCAGCTCGGGATCGGCTACGCCAACCTCGGCGCGCTGCTCATGGCCACCGGCCACGCGTACGACTCGGAGGGCGGCCGCTCGCTCGCCGCCGCCATCACCTCGCTGATGACGGGTGCGGCCTACAAGCGCTCCGCCGAGCTCGCCGGGGTGGTCGGGCCGTACGACGGCTTCGCCCGCAACGCCGAGTCGCACCAGCGCGTGATGCGCAAGCACGCCGCCGCCAACGACGACGTGCGCACGTTCCCGGCCAGCGCACCGGTGCACCGGCTCGCGACGATCGCCTGGCAGGAATGCCTGCAGGTCGGCGCCCGCAACGGCTGGCGCAACGCGCAGGCCTCCGTGCTCGCGCCCACCGGCACCATCGGGCTGGCGATGGACTGCGACACCACCGGCATCGAGCCCGACCTGGCGCTGGTGAAGTTCAAGAAGCTGGTCGGCGGCGGGTCGATGCAGATCGTCAACCAGACCGTGCCGCGGGCGCTCGACCGCCTCGGCTACCAGCCCGAGCAGGTCGAGGCGATCGTCGAGTACGTCGGCGAGCACGGCCACGTCGTCGACGCCCCCGGGCTGCGGCCCGAGCACTACGAGGTGTTCGACTGCGCGATGGGCACCCGCTCGATCGCGCCGATGGGGCACGTGCGGATGATGGCCGCGGTGCAGGCGTTCCTCTCCGGGGCGATCTCCAAGACCGTGAACATGCCCGAGTCGGCCACCGTCGAGGACGTCGAGGGCATCTACCGCGAGGGTTGGAAGCTCGGCCTCAAGGCGCTGGCGATCTACCGCGACAACTGCAAGGTCGGCCAGCCGCTCTCGGTGGGCAGGACGGCCAAGGGCTCGGACGACGGCACTGCGAAGGCCGGCAAGCCGGTTGAGGCGCGTCCCGTGCGGCGGCGGCTGCCCAAGAAGCGGCCCAGCCAGACGGTGTCGTTCACGGTCGGCGGGGCCGAGGGCTACCTCACCGCGGGCTCCTACCCCGACGACGGGCTCGGCGAGATCTTCGTCAAGCTCGGCAAGCAGGGCTCCACGCTGTCGGGCGTGATGGACGCGTTCTCGATGTCGATCTCGGTCGGCCTCCAGTACGGCATCCCGCTGGAGTTCTACGTCTCGAAGTTCTCCAACCTCCGCTTCGAGCCCGCGGGCATGACCGACGACCCCGACCTGCGCATCGCCACCAGCGTGCTCGACTACCTCTTCCGCAGGCTCGCGCTCGATTACCTGCCGTACGAGAAGCGCGCCCAGCTGGGCATCTTCTCGGCTGAGGAGCGTTCGGCGCAGGTCGCCGACACCTACGAAGTGGACGTCGAGGGGCTGCGCACGGGCGTCGACGTCGAGCAGGCGCCACACGCGGTGGGTGGCATGGCCCCGGCCCCCGTCGAGGTCGGCAGCTCCACCGAGCTGCTGGAGCTGCGCCTCGGCAAGGCGGCCGACGCGCCGCTGTGCATGACCTGCGGCACGAAGATGCGGCCCGCGGGCAGCTGCTACCTCTGCGAGGGCTGCGGCTCCACCAGCGGCTGCAGCTGACCTTCGCTCAGAGTCACGGATCGGTCGCCCGCACGACCGATCCGTGACTCTCGCCCACCCGGAGACCTACGGTGGTTGTGTGAGCAACACCGCAGTCGACACGCCGGTCGAGGTGTGCGCCGCCGCCGCGACGGCGGGGCCGGTCCGTGAGCTGCTGCCCGCCCGTGCGGTGCCGCTGGGTGCGGGCACCGTCGTGCGGAGGCTGCTGCCCACCCTCGGACGACGCATGGTCGGCGCGTGGTGCTTCGTGGACCACTACGGGCCGGACGAGATCGCTGCCCGCCCGGGCATGCAGGTGCCGCCGCATCCCCACATCGGGCTGCAGACCGTGAGCTGGATCCTGCAAGGCGAGGTGCACCACCGCGACAGCCTGGGCAGCGACCTCGTGATCCACCCCGGGGACCTCGGGTTGATGACCGCGGGGGGCGGGATCGCGCACTCCGAGGTGTCGCCGCACAACCACGGCCCACTCCTGCACGGCGCCCAGCTGTGGGTGGCGCTGCCCGACGCCGACCGAGCGGTCGCGCCCGCGTTCGACCACCACGCGGGCCTCCCCGTCCTCACCGCTGCGGGCCTGCGCGCCACCGTGTTGCTCGGTGACGTCGGCGGCGCCCGCTCGCCCGGTCGCACGTACACGCCGATCGTCGGTGTGGACGTCGAGCTGGACGGCCCCGCGCTGCTCCCGTTGACACCGGAGTTCGAGCACGCGGTGCTCACCGTCTCCGGCACACCGGAGGTCGACGGGGGACCGCTGCCACCCGGGTCGCTGGGCTATCTCGGCTCCGGCCGGTCGTCGTTGCGCCTTTCCTCCGACGCGCCCGCCCGGCTGCTCGTGCTCGGCGGCGAGCCGTTCGCGGAGCAGATCGTGATGTGGTGGAACTTCGTCGCCCGCACCGGTGACGAGGTGGCCGCCGCCCGGAAGCGTTGGCAGGAGGGCGGCTTCACGGCGGTGCCCGATGCGGGCCGTGCCCTCGACGCGCCGGAGCTGCCGCCCGCCCGGCTCGTCCCGCGGGGCCGGGTGCGCTGATCGCCACATCCACTCGGCCGCGTCATCGCGACGGACGTAGGGTCGATTGGTGATCGAGGACGACGACCTGTCCGGCGCGGGTGACTGGACCCGTCCCGGCGTGTACCGCTGCGCTCCCGACGTCTACCGGATCCCGCTGCCGCTCCCGATGGACGGCCTGCGCGCCGTGAACGTGTACGCCGTCCGCCACGACGCCGAAATCACGCTGATCGACGCGGGCTGGGCGATCCCGCAGGCGCGGGAGCTGTTGGGCGCCGGGCTCGCCGAACTGGACGCCGGGTTCCCGGAAGTGCGCCGCTTCCTCGTCACCCACATCCACCGCGACCACTACACCCAGGCCGTCGCCGTCCGCCGGGCGTTCGGGACGCGGGTTGCGCTCGGCACGGGTGAGCGGCGCGGCCTGGAGACGATCAACGATCCGGACCAGCCCGAGGCGCCGATCATGGCGACCCGGCTGCGGCGCGCGGGCGGAGACGCGGTGCTGGCGAAGCTCCAGGGGCTCCGGTCCCCGCACCTCGACATGGCCGACTGGGCGGCGCCGGACGAGTGGATCGCCGACGGCGAGCGCCTGATCGTCGGCAACCGCACGCTCGTCGCCGTCGAGACCCCCGGCCACACCCGCGGCCACATGGTCTTCGCCGACGAGGCCGCCGACATCATGTTCTGCGGCGATCACGTGCTGCCCCGGATCACGCCGTCGATCGGCCTGGAGCCGGACCCGAAGGTGAGCCCGCTGGCCGACTTCCTCTCCTCGTTGGAGCTGGTCCGCAAGCGGCCGGACGCGCGGATGCTGCCCGCTCACGGCCCGGTCGGCATGCGGGTGCATGAGCGCATCGACGAGCTGATCGCGCACCACGCCAAGCGCCTCGACGCCACCCTCGCCGCGCTGGACGAGGGCCGCACCACCGCTTACGCCGTGGCGGGCGTGCTGGCCTGGACGCGCCACGAGCGCACGCTGGCCGAGCTCGACCCGTTCAACGAGATGCTCGCGACGCTGGAGACGATGGCGCACCTCGAGGTGCTCGTCGAACGCGGCATCGCGACGAGGACGGTGCAAGACGGGGTGGCGCACTACGCACCCTGATTAGTCGATTTCGGGCGTGTCGGGTTTGGTATGGCGGGCGATGCCCGGCAAACTGATCTCACAACCGAGGCGGGCCGCCACGGAGCGAGGGCGTAGGGGAAGACGATCCTCGTCTGTGATGGAGGTCTGCAGTGGAAGCACGCGGCGTGGTCTTCGTCCACTCGTCGCCGACTGCGGTGTGCCCGCACGTCGAGTGGGCGATATCTGGCGTGCTCGGCACCAGCGTGTCCCTGCACTGGACCCCGCAGCCCGGGGCGCCGGGGCAGATGCGCGCCGAATGCACGTGGGCCGGTCCGGTCGGCAGCGGCGGCGCGATCGCCGGGGCCCTGCGCGCGTGGACGATGCTGCGCTTCGAGGTCACGGAGGAGCCCACGCCGGGCGTTGACGGCGAGCGGTTCTGCCACGTGCCCACGTTGGGCCTGTGGCGCGGGCGCACCAGCGCCAACGGCGACATCGTGGTGGGGGAGGACCAGCTGCGCACCCTGCTCGCCGACACGCCGTTGCCGCAGGTGCCGCTGCGGATGCGCGAACTGCTCGGCGAGGCCTGGGACGAGGCGCTGGAGCAGTACCGGCTCGCGGGCGACGGCGCGCCCGTCACCTGGCTCTACCAGGTCGGCTGAGCGGAGCTTGCGGAGCGAACATCGGAGCTGAGCGGAGCTTGCGGAGCGAACATCGGAGCTGAGCGGAGCTTGCGGAGCTGACCGCGGCGTGGGCCCAAGGGGAGCCCACGCTCGCGGTCAGACCTTGGTCAACGCCACCGCGACGTTGTGACCGCCGAAGCCGAACGAGTTGCACAGCGCGGCGTCGATGTCGGCCTTGCGGGGCTCACCGGCCACGACGTCCAGCTCGACGCCCGGATCGAGCTTCTCGAGGTTGAGCGTGGCGGGGATGACGCCCTCGCGGATCGACAGCAGGGTGACGATGCTCTCCACCGCGCCCGCGGCGCCGACCATGTGCCCGAGTGCCGACTTCGGCGCGGTGAGCACGACCTGGTCGCCCAACGCCTGCGCCACGGCCCGCGCCTCTCCCGGGTCGCCCGCGACCGTGGACGTCGCGTGGCAGTTGACGTGGTCGATGTCGGCGGCCGTGAGACCCGCGTCGGCCACCGCCTTGGCCATCGCCCGCTTCTGCCCGTTGCCCTCGGGATCGGGCCCGGTGATGTGGTAGGCGTCGGAGGTTATGCCGTAGCCCGCGACGCGCCCGTGCACGGTGGCGCCGCGCGCGGCGGCGTGCTCGGCCCGCTCCAGGATCATGATGCCCGCGCCCTCGCCGAGCACGAACCCGTCGCGCTCCTTGTCGAACGGCCGCGACGCGCGCTCCGGCTCGTCGTTGCGCTGCGAGAGGGTGCGGGCCTGCACGAACCCGGCGACGGTGATGCCGGTGATGCAGGCCTCGGCGCCGCCCGCGATCACGACGTCGGCCTCGCCCGCGCGCAGCAGCCGCACCGCCCACGCCAGCGCCTCCGCCCCGGACGCGCACGCCGACACGGGCGAGTGCACGCTCGCCCGGGCCTTGAACTCCAGGCCCACCCACGCGGCGGGCCCGTTGGGCATGAGCATCGGGACGGTGAGCGGCGAGACCTTGCGCAGGCCGGGGCCCTCGAGGAGGTCGTCCTGCTCGAGCAGGGTGACCGCGCCGCCGATGCCGGTACCGATCACGACGGCGAGCCGTTCCGGATCGACCGCTTCGCCGGCTTCGCCGAGGCCCGCGTGCGCCCACGCCTCCTTGGCGGCGACGATCGCGACCTGCTCACAGCGGTCCAGCCTGCGCGCCTGCACGCGCGGGATCACCTCGAGCGGGGACACCGCCAGCGGCGCGGCGATGCGCACCGGCAGGTCATAGCGGCGCACCCACTCGTGGTCCTCGTCGTCGATGCTCCGGACGCCGGAACGGCCCTCGAGCATCGCCTCCCAGGTGGACATGACGTCCCCGCCGAGCGGGGTGGTGGCCCCCAGCCCGGTGACGACGATGTCTTCGGTGTGGGCTCTCGTCACTGGTGCGTCGCGATGTAGTCCACGGCGTCACCGACGGTCTTCAGCTCGGCGAGCTGCTCGTCGGGGATCTTGACGCCGAACTTGTCCTCGGCCTGCACGGCGATCTCGACCATGGAGAGCGAGTCGATGTCGAGGTCGTCGACGAAGGTCTTGTCGGCGGTCACCTCGGCGGTGTCGATGCCGGCGACCTCCTCGACGATCTCGGCGAGGCCTGAGAGGATCTCGGCGTTGTCAGCCACGGTGCTTTCTCCTTCTTCACGGGATTTGGTGGGATCTTAAGGAAGGACGACGACCTGGCCCGCATAGGACAGGCCCGCGCCGAACCCGACGAGCAGTACGACGTCTCCGGACTTCGCCCGGCCCGCCGTCCGCAGGTGGTCGAGCGCCATCGGGATCGAGGCCGACGAGGTGTTGCCCGAGTGCACGATGTCGTCGGCGACGACCATGTCCTGGCGCGCGCCCTTGGCCCGCAGGCGCTTGGCGACCGCCTCGACGATGCGCAGATTGGCCTGGTGCGGCACGAACACGTCGATGTCGGCGGGGGTGAGCCCGGCCAGCTCGATGGCCCGCAGCGCGATCGGCGCGATCTGGGTGGTGGCCCACCGGAAGACGGCCTGACCCTCCTGGTGCAGGCCGCCGCCCGCGCGGGAGGTGCTGTCGTCTCGGATGAGGATGGTGCTGGCCATGTCGCCCGCGCTGCCCCAGGCCACCGGTCCGATCCCGATCGTGTCCTCGTCGGCCGCGGGACCGAGCACGGCGGCACCTGCCGCGTCCGCGAAGATGATCGCGGTGGAGCGGTCGTTCCAGTCCAGCCAGTCCGACAGCTTCTCGGCGCCGATCACCAGCGCGTGCCGGGCGGAGCCCGCGCGGATCAGGTCCGCCGCCGTGCCCATCGCGTAGCAGAAGCCCGCGCACGCGGCGTTGAGGTCGAACGCGGCTGGCGCCGTCATCCCGATCTTGTGGGCGGTCTGTGCCGCGGCGTTGGGAATCGGGTTGGGCATCGTGCAGCTGGCCACGATCACGGTGTCGACGTCGGCCGGGGTGAGCCCGGCGTCCTTCACGGCGAGCTCGCCCGCCCCCGCGGCCAGGTCGACGAGCTTCGTCTCGGGATCGGCGATGCGGCGGGTCTGGATGCCGACCCGGTCGCGGATCCACTGGTCGTTGGTTGCCATGCGCTCGGCGATGTCGTCGTTGGTGACGACGTTGTCGGGCTGGACGCTGCCCAGGCCGAGGATCCGGGCACCCGCGACGGCCGGGGTGAGCCGCAGCCGGGTACTCATGCGTGTTCCTTGATCAAAACGGCCGCCTTCTCCAGGTCGTCGGGGGTCTTCAGCGCCACAGTGGCAGTGCCCTTCAGCTCCCGCTTGACCAGCCCGACCAGCGCGCCCGCCGGGGGCAGCTCGATCACCGCGGTCACGCCGAGGTCACCGAGCATCGCCATGCAGGCGTCCCAGCGCACCGGGTGGGTGACCTGCGTGACCAGCCTGCGCAACGCCTCCTGTCCGGTGTCGACGACGCTGCCGTCGGCGTTGGACAGCAAGGGGCGGGTGGGGTCGGCCGGGACGATCGCCGCGGCGCGAGCACGCAGCGCTTCCTCGGCCGGAGCCATGAACCGGGTGTGGAACGCGCCCGCGACGGCCAGCGGCACCACGCGCGCCTTGTCCGGCTTCTGCTCGGCGAGCTGGGCGAGCGCGGGCAGCGGGCCCGCAGCGACGATCTGCCCGGCGCCGTTGCGGTTGGCGGCGTCGAGTCCGAGCCGTTCGAGCGTGGCGAGCACATCGCCGGGGTCCCCGCCGAGCACCGCGCTCATGCCCGTGGGTTCCAGGGCGCACGCTGCGGCCATCTCCCGGCCCCGGACCGCGGCCAGCGCCACCGCGGCGTCCGGATCGAGCACACCGGCGATGGCTGCGGCCGCCAGCTCACCGACGGAGTGCCCGGCCACGGGGGCACCCGGTGGCACGTCGAGCTTGCGCGCGGCCAACAGCGCGGCGGCCACGACCAGCGGTTGCGTCACGGCCGTGTCCTTGATCTCTTCCGCGTCCGCCGTGGTGCCGAGCCGGTGCAGGTCGAGATCGATCGCAGCGGACCACCTCGCGAGCGTGGCCTCCGCGTCCGGGTCGTCGAGCCACGGGGTGAGCATGCCGGGGGACTGCGATCCCTGGCCCGGCGCGAGGAGCGCGATCACAGCGTGAAGCGAACACCGTGCGGCGGCTGCGCGGGATGGCGGCAGGCACCAAGTCGACGGGCGCTGTTTGGAGGTTTCCTCCAAATAGGCACCGGCTCGGCCCGGATGACGGCGCTCTCGATTGTAGGAACTCCGCAGCTCACTGGTCGTCCAAGCGGCCGACGATCACGGCGGCCCGCAGCACGAGCGCATCGCGGGGGTCGGTCGGGTCGAGCCGGGTGATCTCACTCACCCGCCGCAGCCGGTAGCGCACGGTGTTGGGGTGCACGAAGAGTGAGCGCGCGCTCGCCTCCAGTGCGCCGCCGCCCTCCAGGTAAACCTCCAGCGTGTGACGCACCTCGTCGCTCGTCGCCAGCGGCGCGATGACCGTGCCGAGCCGTGCGCGGGCCACGGCGTCGCCCGCGAGCGCGCGTTCGGGCAGGAGATCGTCGGCGGCCACCGGCCGCGGGGCGGCGGGCCATCCGGGCGCGGCGCGCAAGCCCGAGAGCGCGTCGCGGGCGCTGGCGTGCGCTCGCGCCAGGTCGGGCGCCACCGGGCCGACGACGACCGGGCCCGGCCCGAACCCGATGGCCAACCGCTCCGGGACGGGTGCCTGCTGCTCCGTGGGTTCTGAGACGAGCACGACCTGCCTGCTGCCCTGCACGCCCACGAGCACGGAGCGGCCCGCGCGGCCTGCCTCGCGGCGCAGCGTTCCGGGTCCTTCCCGCGGCCCGCTCGCCGGGCTGCCGACGACGACGCGCAGCGCGGCCGCGGCGTCCCAGCCCAGCGCCGAGGCCCGGGAGACCAGTGCGTGGTCGGTCTCGCCGCGAACGACGGCGTCGACGACCAGCGCCTCCTGGCGGGCGTCCCAGGCGCCGCGGGTCTCGGCGGCGCCCGCGTAGACGGTGGCGGCCGCGAAGGCGATCTCACGGCCGAATCGCAGGATGCCTTCGACGAGCGCATGCCGCTCGGCCTCGTCCGCGGCCAGCGACGGCAGGTGGTGCTCGAAGACGTCGGTGGCGATCCGGACGAGGTCGACGGTCTGGCGCAGCGACAGCCGCTGCGCCAGGTCGTGGGGCGCGATGCGGAACGCCTCCGCGGTGAGCCGTATCGATTCGCCACGCTCGCCCAGCCACGCGACGAAGTTCGCCACGCCCGTCTGGGTCACCAGCAGCACGCCCGCGCGCTGGTCGGCGGGCAGCTGCCCGAACCACGGCTGGCGGCGCTCCATCTCGGCGAGGCATGTGGCGGCGAGCTCTCCGGAGGCCAGCTCGATGCGCCGGAGGGTGGCGGGCGAGAGCGTCGTCGTCACGTGGGGCAGCATGGGAACAGCACGCCCGTCACGACTGTTGCATCGGCAACCACTCCAGACCGGAAAGGGGTCCGATGGCGGTTGACATCCGCCGTGCCGACCGGCGGTTCCACACGAACATCGACTGGTTGGACTCGCGCCACAGCTTCTCCTTCGGCCCGCACTACGACCCCGCCAACACGCATTTCGGCGTGCTGATGGTGAACAACGACGACATCGTGAAAGCGGGCACGGGTTTCGAGACCCACCCGCACCGGGACATGGAGATCGTCACCTGGGTGCTGTCGGGCTCGCTCGTCCACCAGGATTCCACCGGGCACTCCGGCGTGATCCATCCCGGTCTGGCGCAGCGCATGAGCGCGGGCACCGGGATCCTGCACTCGGAGAAGAACGACGCGCACGCCGCGGTCGACGACGTGCATTTCGTCCAGATGTGGGTGGTGCCCGACACCGAGAAGATCACGCCCGGCTACGAGCAGCTCGACATCGGACCGACTTTGGACGCAGGCGAGCTGGTCGTCGTGGCATCCGGAATGCCGCAGCACAAGCACGAGAGCGCGATCTCGATCCGCCAGGAGCACGCCGCCCTCTACGCCGCGCGTCTCGCACCCGGCGCGTCCACGACGTCGCCGGTGGCCCCGCTGACCCACCTCTTCGTCGCGCGCGGCTCCGTGGAGCTGGAAGGCACAGGGGTACTCGCCACCGGGGACGCGGCGCGGATCACCGGTGCGGACGGCCAGCGGGTGACGGCAGACCCGGACGGGGCCGAGGTGCTGATCTGGGAAATGCACGCGGCGCTCGGCTGAGCGGAGCGCCGACACCGCCGCTCCCGGCGACGATCAGCCGAGGGGGGTGACCTTGCTGGCCTGTGGCCCCTTCTGGCCCTGCTCGATGTCGAACGAAACGCGCTCGCCTTCGTCGAGGCTCTTGTACCCGTTCTTCTGGATCGCGGAGTAGTGCACGAACACATCCGCGCCGCCACCGTCGGGCGCGAGGAAGCCGTAGCCCTTCTCGCTGTTGAACCACTTGACGGTGCCTTCTGCCATTCTTGACTCTCCTCGTACTCCTGCGCCGGGCGTCTGCAAACCCGGTTCTGCGGCGCCGCCACGATCGCATGTGGTCGGCGTCGCGCGGAGCGTATCGCCTAATCGCGGCCTTGCCGAGCCCCAATGACCTGTGGATTTGCCCGGTATCGGGGCTCGGCGGACGCTGATTCGTCGTCAACCCGTCCCAGGCTCAGGCCACGCCGCTGTCGCTGGTCTGTGGCCCGGCGGCCTGCGGGTCGTCGATCCGGTACTTCGCGGCCGCGTCGGTGACCGCCGAACGGTCGACCTCGCCGCGGTCGGCCAGCACCCGCAGCGCCGCCACGGTGATCGACTCCGCGTCCACGTTGAAGTGACGGCGGACCGCGGGCCGGGTGTCGGACAGGCCGAACCCGTCCGTGCCGAGCGAGATGAACGGCGCGGGCACCCATTGCCGGATCAGGTCCGGAAGCGCCCGCATCCAGTCCGACACCGCGACGACCGGCCCGCCGTCACCCAACGCCTGCGTCACGTACGGCACCCGCTGCTCCTCGCCCGGGTGCACGAGGTTGTGCCGCTCGACCTCGACGCCGTCGCGGCGCAGCTCGCCCCAACTCGTCACCGACCACACCTCGGCGCCGACGCCCCACTCCTCGGCGAGCATGTCGCGGGCGGTGAGCGCCCACGGCAGCGCGACGCCGGAGGCGGCGAGCCGCACCTGGGGACCGTCGGTCCGTGGCGACCCGACGTAGCGGTAGAGGCCGCGCAGCAGGCCGTCGACGTCGAGGTCCTCCGGTTCGGCGGGTTGGACGTACGGCTCGTTGTAGACCGTCAGGTAGTACATGACGTTCTCGCCAGACAGCTCCGACCCGTTGCCGTCACCGCCGTACATGCGCTGCAGCCCGTCGCGCACGATGTGCGCGATCTCGAAGGAGAACGCCGGGTCGTAGCACACGACGGCGGGGTTGGTCGCGGCCAGCAGCAGCGAGTGCCCGTCGTTGTGCTGCAGGCCCTCGCCGGTGAGCGTGGTGCGGCCCGCGGTGGCACCGACCAGGAAGCCGCGCGCCATCTGGTCGGCGGCCGCCCAGATCGAGTCACCGGTGCGCTGGAAGCCGAACATCGAGTAGAAGACGTAGACCGGGATCATCGGCACGCCGTGCGTCGCGTACGACGTGCCCGCCGCGGTGAAGGAGCCGACCGAGCCCGCCTCGTTGATCCCTTCGTGCAGGAGCTGGCCCTGCTCGGACTCCCGGTAGGCCAGCATGAGCGTGGCGTCCACCGACGTGTACTGCTGGCCGTGCGGGTTGTAGATCTTCTGCGTCGGGAACATCGAGTCCATGCCGAACGTGCGCGCCTCGTCCGGGATGACGGGCACGAACCGGCCGCCGATCTCCTTGTCCTTGATCAGCTCGCGGAGCAGCCGGACGAACGCCATGGTGGTGGCGACCTCTTGCTTGCCCGACCCGCGCCGCACCACGTCGTAGACCTTGTCGCCGGGTAACACGAGCGGCTTGGCGACCACCCGTCGCGCGGGCAGCGCGCCGCCGAGACGGGACCGGCGCTCGGCCATGTAGCGGATCTCCGGCGCGTCCATCCCGGGGTGGTAGTAGGGCGGCAGGTAGGGGTCGGCCTCGAGCGTGGCGTCGCTGATCGGGATGCGCTGCTCGTCGCGGAACTGCTTGAGGTCGACCAGGGACAGCTTCTTCATCTGGTGGGTGGCGTTGCGGCCCGCGAAGTGCGCCCCGAGGCCGTATCCCTTGATCGTCTTGGCCAGGATGACCGTCGGCTGGCCGTGGTGCTCCAGCGCGGCGGCGTAGGCGGCGTAGACCTTGCGGTAGTCGTGCCCACCGCGGCGCAGACCCCAGATCTCGTCGTCGCTCATCGGCTCGACCAGGGCCTTCGTGCGCGGGTCGCGGCCGAAGAAGTGCTCGCGGACGTAGCCGCCGTCGTTGGCCTTGTAGGTCTGGTAGTCACCGTCCGGGGTGACGTTCATGAGGTTGATCAGTGCGCCGTCCCGGTCGGCGGCGAGCAGGGTGTCCCACTCGCGGCCCCAGATCACCTTGATGACGTTCCAGCCCGCGCCGCGGAAGAACGCCTCCAGCTCCTGGATGATCTTGCCGTTGCCGCGGACGGGACCGTCGAGCCGCTGCAGGTTGCAGTTGATGACGAACGTGAGGTTGTCCAAGCTCTCCGTCGCGGCGATGTGGATCAGCCCGCGGGACTCCGGCTCGTCCATCTCGCCGTCGCCGAGGAACGCCCAGACGTGCTGGTCGGACGTGTCCTTGAAGCCGCGGTCGGCCAGGTAGCGGTTGAAGCGCGCCTGCATGATCGCGTTCATCGGGCCGAGCCCCATCGAGACCGTGGGGAACTCCCAGAAGTCCGGCATGAGCCGCGGGTGCGGGTACGAGGGCAGCCCCGCGCCGGGGCCGCCGTGCGACAGCTCCTGGCGGAAGCCGTCGAGCCGGTCCTCCGACAGGCGACCCTCCAGGTAGGCGCGGGCGTAGATACCGGGGGAGGCGTGGCCCTGGATGTAGACCTGGTCGCCGCCGCCGTGGTGGTCCTTGCCGCGGAAGAAGTGGTTGAACCCGACCTCGTACAGCGTGGCCGACGACGCGTACGACGAGATGTGGCCGCCGACGCCGATCCCGGGCCGCTGCGCGCGGTGCACCGTCATCGCGGCGTTCCACCGGATGAAGCGGCGGTAGGTCCGCTCGGCGTCCTCGTCGCCGGGGAACCACGGCTCGCGGTCGGTGGGGATGGTGTTGACGTAGTCGGTGCTGGTGAGCGACGGGACGCCGACGTGCCGCTCCCGGGCCCGTTGCAGCATGCGCAGCATGAGGTACCGGGCGCGCTGTTGCCCGGCCGCGTCGAGCACGGCGTCGAAGGAGTCAAGCCACTCAGCCGTCTCCTCCGGGTCGATGTCGGGCAGGTGGGCGGCGAGCCCGTCGCGGATGACGTGGACGCGCCGCGAAGGCGTGTCGGCGCCTGACTGGCCGGTCAAGAGTTCTCCCTGCGTGGCTCGTGCTCGGGTGGAGAGTTTCGGTGTCCCCTATCGTGCCCCTCACGGGCTCAACTCGTAACGACTGGTTGCGCCCGGACGAGTCCCGTGTTCGGATTCCGCATCCGAATACGGTCAACAGGGAGTGGGGTACGAGAAGCGTGGTCGCCGCGGGGGATGGCGGGCGAACGCCCGACATCGCGGGCAAGCTCGGCGTTGAGCCGGGGATGGTCGTTCAGGAGCTCGGCTGGGACGAGGATGTCGACGAGGCCGTACGGGACGCCGTCGAGGAGCGCTGCGGCGACGAACTGCTCGACGAGGACGCCGACGACGTCATCGAGTTCGTCCTGCTGTGGTGGCGGGAGGGTGATGGTGATCTCGCCGACGCCCTGATGGACGCCATCGGCCCGCTCGCCGACAACGGCGTCATCTGGGTGCTCACGCCGAAGACGGGACGACGGGGTCATGTGGAGCCCAGTGAGATCGCCGAGGCGGCTTCGACGGCCGGGTTCTCACAGACGTCCAACACCACCGTGAGCGACGGCTGGGTGGGTTCCCGGCTGGTCGCACCGAAGGCGGGCAAGTCTCGCCGCTGACCTGGAGTCACCACCGTCCGCGCCACCGGTCGGGCACCGAGCGCCCGTCGGGGTCGTAGACGAGTCGGTAGAGCGGCGTCGCCCAGAGGCGGGTCAGGGGCGACATCCGCTCGGGGTGGTGAATCCGCAGCCTGCCCGGCGGCCGCGGGCCGTGCCTGCCGCCGCGGTGCCAGGCGTCGAGGGCGCCCGCCGCTGCCTCCATGGCGGCAACCGCGGTGTGCGGGTCCACGAGGTCGGCATCCTCGCCCGGCGCGCGGTCGAGGTGCTGGCGCATGAGTTCCAGCCGCAGGTCGCGGGCGAAGACGCGGGCACCGTCGCCGCGCCCCGCCGGATCGACGGGGTCGCGCTCGTCGCGTTGCTCGTCCAGGACCGCGGCGGTCAGCTCGCTGTCGTGGCTCCACGAGCGTCGGTTGAGGTTGGCGCTGCCGACGGCGGCCCACACGTCGTCGAACAGCGCGACTTTGGCGTGGACGTACACCGGGGTGCCGTGCTCGTTCTCCAGGTCGAACACGTGCACCCGGTCCGGCGCCGCGTCGCGGCAGGCCCAGATCGCCTGCACGCGGCCGATCTGGTTGGGCGGAAGCGCGAAACGGCCGTCGACATCGGGGTGCCGCGGGATGACCACCACGAGGTGCAGGTCGCGTTCCGCGCGCAGGGCCCCGGCCAGCACACGGGCGATGTGCGGGGACCACAGGTACTGGTCCTGGAGGTACACGAGGCGCCGGGCCCGGGCCAGCGCCTTGACGAACCCGCGGGCCACCGTGCGCTCGCCGTGCGGTGCGTACGGTGTGCGCGGCCGGATCGCGGGATAGGTGCGGAGCACCTGCACCGCGCACGACCCGGCCGGATCGGGCGCGGGCAGCGGCGCGGGCAGCGGGTCGGGGCTGATGTCGACGCGGCGCAGCCGGTCCTTCAGCCTGGATAGCGGGTTGTCGGTGTCGACGGAGCGCGGGTCGTTCCAGCGCTGCCGGAAGGTCGTGTCGAGCGCGTCCACGGCCGGGCCGCGGACCTCGAGCTGGGCGTCGTGCCACGGCGGGTTCGGCCCGTACTCCGCCGCCATCGGCTCTGCCTGCGGATCGCCGAGGTGCCGGGCGTCGTCGCGGCGGCCGTGGCACAGGTCGATGCCGCCGACGAACGCGATGTCGTGACCCGGACCGCGCAGCACGACCAGCTTCTGGTGGTGCGAGCCCGCGCGGCGGACGCGCTGGTCGAGCAGCACCTCACCGCCTGCGTCGTTGACGTCGTCGCCGAGCTGCCGGTTCGCCTCCTCGCTGTAGGACAGCTTCCGCGAGTGCGACCGCCACATCAGCCCCTTGACGACGACGCCGCGCCGCGCCGCGTCGCCCAAGAGCTGCGCCGCCGTCGGTCCTTCCGGGCAGAGGAGCTCGTCGGCGTCGCCCTGCCAGTCGGTGAAGAACAGGCAGTCGCCCGCCTGCAGCCTGCGCACCTCCGCCACCAGGCGGGTGAAGTACGCGCTGCCGTCGACGAGCGGCGTTACGGCGTTCCCCGTCGTCCAGGGCGCGAGCCCGCGGGCCGGGTTTCCCATCTCGCCCGCGGTCAGGAACCAGTCCGCGATGTGCACGAGGTGGACACTAGGCTGAGCGGCGGCGCCTGTCCCGGCCGATGAGGAGTAGTGACAATGGCCCCCGAGGTGGGAACCGAAGCCCCTGACTTCACCCTGAAGGATCAGAACAACGAGGAGGTCACGCTGTCGTCGTTCCGCGGCGACCGCAGCGTGCTGGTGGTGTTCTACCCGTTCGCGTTCTCCGGGATCTGCACCGGCGAGCTCACCGCGGTGCGCGACGACCTCGCGTCGTTCCAGAACCCCGACGTGCAGATCCTCGCGGTCTCGGTGGACCATCCCTTCGCGCTGAAGGCGTGGGCCGACGCGCAGGGCTACGCGTTCCCGCTGCTCTCGGACTTCTGGCCGCACGGCAAGGTCGCGCAGGACTACGGGGTGTTCAACGCGAGCGCGGGCTTCGCCCTCCGCGGCACGTTCCTGGTGGACAAGACCGGTGCCGTGCGCTTCTCGGAGGTCAACGGTCCCGGCGAGGCGCGCGACCAGGGCGCGTGGAAGAAGGCCCTCGCGGCCGTTTGACGCGTGCGCCGGGGCCATTGCCCGGCGTTCCCGGGCGCGTAGCTCAGCGGGAGAGCACTCGGCTTACACCCGAGCGGTCGCAGGTTCGATCCCTGCCGCGCCCACGGCTTGACCTGCAAAAACGTTCGTGGTCCGTCTGCGAATCTTCACTCCGGTTGACTCGGCAGGACGCGGGTTCGCACCACGGTGTAGATCAAGTGAAGCAGCCGACGCGGCTCAACCGCTGGTAGCCTTGCGTCAACTTCTGAAAATGTTCAGGATGGTGGCTGTGACGACCGAGGTGCAGTGGAGCGAGCTGCAGCGCGATCCGAAAGGTGTGGCCGCGCTCGCCGACCAGGGGGACGTGCGCGTTCGCCGGCGTGACGGGGTGCCGTTGTTGTTGGTGCGCGAGGACAGCGCCACCGCTGACGCCGATGGCGCGATGAGTGCTGCACGGGCTCTGCGGAACGCTCTAGCCCACCTGCCTGCGGAGGGTGCCGCCGATGTCCTGCGGGAGGAGTTCCCGTGGGTCGACCTGCTGCCGGACGCGGAGCGCCGTGCGTTTGCCGTCGATTTCGTGCGCGCGGTGGGGGCCTCGGCGGAGCTGGGGCGATGGTCGGTGCTGGCCCAGGTGCTGATCGAGTGGAAGGCGACCGCGGCGGCCTACGCCGACCCGGCTCTCGTCGAGGAGCTGACGAGGCCGCTGGAGGCCGACCTGGGGCCGGTGCCTGCGCCCGACGGGGCATGAGCCGTGCCAGCCAAGCGCGGTGATCGCGTAGCGCCGCCTGCCCGTCCGGGCGGGTGGGAGGCGCGGTTCGCGACGTCGGAGGCGGCAAAGGGCTGGGAGGAGCTGTGTCGGGTCGCTCACGCCAACACGTGGGAAGCATGGATCGTGCTGACGGAGCGGCCGTTGCGCCCGGAGAATCCTGCGCGCCAGCATCGGTTGCGGGGTCAGTTGTCGCAGCGGCAGATCGGCGGGCGCCTGTTCGACCAGTGGCAGTACGAGGTGACCGCGGCGGGGCGGATCTGGTACTGCCCCGATCCGGACCGACGGATCGTTTGGGTCGTGGCCGCCAGCCCCGCCCACCCGAAGGTGACGGAGTAGCGCAGTCGGCTCGCCTGGATCATGGGCGTGGAATCAGACGTGGTGCGAAATCGCGGCGAGCGGTGGGGCGTCGGGTGCCTCAAGAGGACGGTCGGCGATCCAGAGGTGCTGGTCGAGGCATCGTGCGCGATGGAGTACTGGCCTTACACCCGAGCGGTCGCAGGTTCGATCCCTGCCGCGCCCACCAGTCTGACCAGGGATAATGGCGCCGTGTAGATCGTTCTGCCTCGTCGGCGAAACACTGCTTTCGCACCACGGGACGAGCGCTCATCGCAACAGGGCGCATCCTGAGCGGCTGCTTGTCGCTCTCGATCCCTACCGTCTCGCAGACCGTGGGTGACTCCCGTGGCGTATCCCTGCGCTGGCCCGTGATCGTGCGGGTGGTTGCCGTGAGCTTGGCGACGACCGAGTTTCGTATTACGATTGCTCGGTGGATGTCCACCACTCGGCGCGCAAGCACGGTGTGGCCGAGGAGGACGCGATCCACGCGGCGGAG
Source organism: uncultured Actinomycetota bacterium (assembly GCA_963837575.1). Classification (GTDB taxonomy): domain Bacteria; phylum Actinomycetota; class Actinomycetes; order Mycobacteriales; family Pseudonocardiaceae; genus Pseudonocardia. The sequence goes on along the minus strand of CAWIOI010000018.1, from coordinate 157,030 downwards.
GGGTACCTGGTCGCCTACCCGCTGTCGGACGATGATCAGGAGGCCACGCCGTGAGTTGCGGCTGGGGCCGGATCGTGCGGGCAATCTCCTGGAGATCGTCGTGTGCTGCTCGACGACGGAGATGAATTGGTCATTCACGCGATGCGCATGAGGCCCAAGTACCGAGGACTCTTGCCATGACACAAGAGAGCCGAGATGACAGCTGAGCGAGAGGAAGAGCACCGGACGTCCGGGGGTGTGCCGGTGACCGAGGAGTTGGTCGACCGGCTGGCCGACGAGGCCGCGGCAGGCTACGACGTGGCGGCGGTGCGCCGCAGGGGCGGTCGGCGACCGATGGGTGTAGCCCCGGCGGAGGTCGTTCCGGTTCGTCTCGATCCGGAATTGCGCACCGCGCTGGCCGCCCGCGCGGACGCCGACGACACCAGCGTCAGCGACGTCATCCGTCAGGCGCTCCGGGCTTGGCTGCACGTGGCCTGACGTCCCCTGCCCATCGTCGTCGGGGCTCGGCAGGCCAGCCCTTGGTTGATCGTGGGCATGGAATCAAACGTGGTGCGAAATCGTGATGAGCGGCGAGGCGTGCGGCGACTGGAGAGGCTGGTCTGCGGTCTGGAGGCGCCGGTAGAGGCGTCGTGCGGCGTGGAGTGCCGGCCCTACACCCGAGCGGTCGCAGGTTCGATCCCTGCCGCGCCCACCGGCCTGACCAGCGGTTTCAGCGTGGTGCCTCATGGCCGCCGCTGGCCCATGACACGTTTCGTGACGCGAACGTGCCTGCTGCTCGCGCCATGGCCCGGTCCCAGCCGCGGCGTCGACGCACCCGCGGCACGTCTACGCCGGTGCCGGTCCCGCTGACCGGCAAGCGGCACGACCAGTCGAGGTGATCCCGCCCGGCCCGAAGGCCGCCGCGCTCGCGGAGGCTACCCGGGTGCGGATGCTCGCCCAGGTCGACGAACGCTCGACCACTATCTGGAGACGCTCGATGTCGGCCGGACCACCCACGCGATGTACGCGAAGTACCTGGAGAAGCACGTGCGGCTTTTCGTCGGGCGGCTGAAGGCGGGTGCTCGACTCGCTCTACGCCGAGCTCCGTCGCTGCCGCACCCACGGCACCGACGGCCGCGGCGTCGACCACCGCACCCCCCGCGAGCATGAGCGTACAGAGCGCTGCCGCCCGCAATCCGAACGCCACGCCCACAGCGGCGACGGGCACATCTCCGCTGGACCAGCCGTTGCCCGCAGATGCACCGCCGCAGCCCACGATGTCCTCGGCCACGGCTAAACTGCATGATTCACTGCAGGTTGTCGACAGCGCCACGGTGGTTGACGAGCCGTAGGCGACGCCTTGTGCAACGCGCTGGCCAAATTCTGCCGAGTGGATGAACCAGGGATTGACACAACCTGCACTCGCCGCTATATAATCACCATCGTTGGAAGTTGGACAGGGAGCGCCACAGGGACGGCGACCGATCACATCACGCACGCGGGAGGTGATCGCTCGAAGAAGGCGAAGAATCCAATAGTTCGTCATCGACCCGGCCCGGGTCTGGCCGCGTGCGACCGGACCCGGGCCCGTTCTGGTCATATCATCGCCCCCGGCCCGCATCGGGGGTGGAAGGTTGACCGCGAGTTCGGCAAGTCTCGACGACAGCAGCGGCAACGAGGGCATCGGCCAGCTGGATGATGAGGATTTTCCGGCGGTCACGATGGGCCAGGCCGCACAGCTGCTGGGGGTGCGCCCGGCGTTTCTGCGCAGCCTGGACGCGGCTGGGGTGCTGACACCGCAGCGCTCCGAGGGTGGACATCGCCGCTATTCGCGTCGGCAGCTGGCGCTGGCCGCCCGGCTGCGAGAACTGTTCGACGAGGGCCTGACCCTGGAGGCGGCCACCCGAATCGTCGCGTTGCAGGACGAGCTGTCGCTCACCCGGGAGCAGCTGGCCACCGCCCGCGACGAACTGGGTGTGGCCCAGGCCCGAGAACTCGGCGCCGCACGCGACCAACTCGACGCCGCCCGTGCCCGGGTCACCGAGCTGGAATCCCGCACGCCACTGCAGCGCGATACGCAAGGGACCTCGGCGGACGGCGAGCATGACCGCCCGATCGCGGCGAGCGTTGACAGCGGGCCCCCCGCAAGCAAGGGAGGAGGCCCGGTCGCGACTGATGTCAGGCGTGAAGGATCACGGGATCGGCCGAGGTGATGGCTGTTTCACCTCAACCGCACCAGATCGGGCGGCGGCGCCGTGAGCCGCAGCCGCGGAGTGTGACAGCGAGTGGTGCGACGCCACCATGAAGGGCCCCGCCTGGATGGGCGGGGCCCTTCATGGTGGTCAGGAGTGCCGGTCACCGATGTGGATGCGCCCGTTGGCGCGGTGGCGGATCCCAGGGCCGGGGTGTGTCCGCCCGATCTGCGGTGATGGTGGCGACGGGCACCCGCGCCGCGTTCAAATACTTTCGCTTCCGGGCCCCTTGGGCGGGCTGCGCTCGCGGGGACCGATCCCGGCCGCGGCACCGGGCCAGGGTCGCCCGAGTTGGCGACCGCCGGTGGAGACCAGGCGGTCGCCAACTCGGGCGGAGCTCACAACGGTGCCGACCCGCCGAGGCGGTGGAACGGGGCGGGGCCGCTCGATGACCGCCGGATAGGCGGCGGCGACGATCGCCTCGAACTCCATCCGCAGCAGGCTCCGTTCGAGCTCGTCCCAGTCGCGGCCGTCCTGCGATTCCTGGTCCTCCCCGGGTAGCGCGCCCGCATGTGCCGATCGCGTCGCGACCGGCGTCGTGTCAATCGTCGAGTCGACCGGCGGCGCAACCGAGCCACGAGAGGTCCCGGGACCGGCGTCGTGGGTGGGTGGAGCTGGGACAATGGCGTCCGTGACGGTCATGGCAGATCATCCCTGGTGAGCGGGGATCGATTCCGTAGTCGTGTCGTATTCCTGCGGTCGTGGTCGCGGCGCGCGGCCCGGCAAGACGGTCAGGCGTCGATCTGCTTGGCCTGGCTCTCGCCCGGGCTGATGCTTATCTTGCGGGGCTTGGCCTTCTCCGCGATCGGAATGCCTAGGGTCAACACCCCGGCCTCGTAGTGCGCCTCGGTGCGTTCGGTGTCGAGGGAGTCGCCGAGGAACAGCTGCCGGGAGAACACCCCTAGCGGGCGCTCGGCCACCTGCATCTCCACTTGTTCGCCAGTTTGAACAGGACGCCGTTCGGCCTTCACGGTCAGCACGTTGCGTTCCACGTCCAGCTCGATCGCGTCCGGTTCGATCCCGGGCAGGTCGAACGCCACCATGAAACAGTCTCCGGCCCGCCAGGCATCCATCGGCATGGCCGTGGGCCGCGTCCACGTCCCGGGCGCATTGCCCAACACCTGCTGGGTCAACCGGTCCAACTCCCGGAACGGGTCGGTACGCATCAGCATCGCGAAGCCACTCCCTTCTGGGTCGACGACAACGGCGGCGATGCAGCCGAAGCGGTAGCCTTGGCACCACCCCGATAACTCAGATCATAGCTAGAGGTTTGCTCTTCTCGCAAGCCTCAGTTCGACCCATGAAGCGGGTCGGTCGCCCTAAGTGGGGCCGTATCCACGCCGAGGGGTGGTAAGTATCTATACTAGAGATGTTAGTTTTGCTAGAGTTGCCGGGAGCCGGAGGAGGACGGGTAGGAGGCGAGGATGGGGTTGGACCGGGTCTGGGTGCAGACCCTGGGTGACGGGCTGCTGCGCGCGGACCAGATCACCGGCATCGACGCACACCAGACCCCGGCGCTGACCGGTAAACCGGCGCGCTGGCTGCTGGATGTGGTCGTGGCGGTGCCGATCGGCAGCGGCCGCCGGGAGGACTGGACAGTGACCGCGTTGCACCGCACCCTGATCCAAACCGGGCGCGACCCCAGTCCCGCCACGGCGGCGTTGGCGCGGCTGCTGGCCCAACTCGACGTGATCAATGCCGCCGGGATCATCACCACCGGCATCCACAAGGAGCCGGAGGACGAGACCGAAAGCGAGGCGGCGGTGGCCGGTGGGGTGCGACTGCGGTTCACGCCGTTCCCCGAACCCGCCCCGGGCCGCCACACCGGCGCCGAATACCTCTAGCGGGCCAGGCCGGCGGGCAAGGCGCGCAGGGGGATCACCTGCTGCCCACCCGCGCCGCCGCATTCCCTTCAGGCGCCAAGCCGCCTGCGCGGGGCTGCCACGGACATGTGCAAGCCGAACGGCCGACTGTCGAACTCGTCCATCAGGCGTTTCGGGTTGATCATGGGCGTGGAGTCAAAGGAGCGCGTGACGCGTTCGTGCACACCGTTCGCGGCGCACTGGACCTCGGCGGTCAACGTCTGAATGGCCTCGAGCGGCTCGGCCTGGTCAGTGCCGAGCCGCTGCTGCTGATCGTCGGGAGCAAGGATCTCTGCATTCCCGCGCAACCACCTGGACAACCGCCACCACCCCGACGCGAGTGTTCTGCCTGAGCCGGACGCATCCCGGCCGGCCCCGAACGGGTCGCGCAGCATGGTCGAGGGCGTCGTGGTCCGAGCGCCGTGAAGCCTGCGGGGCGCCGTTCGACGAGCCGAACTCCTGCCGGGCGGGTTCACTTGGTCGAGTTGGGGTACGTCCGCCGTGCGCGGGGTGGCGTGCCCATGCGCAGCACGACGTGCGCGGTACGGCGCGTCCTCGGCTGCGTCGATGATTGTCGGGAGCTGTGAGGAGCCTCATGAGCGAGTTCACCCCTGTCCTACCGGTCGGCTTCGGCACGGCGGTCGAGCGGCATGAGGGCGTCGACCGCTCGGGCGGCCGCGCACGCGAGGTGCCCGGCCGCACTTGCGGTATGGCGTGGCCAGGCCGGGGGAGTGGGTGACTGCGCAGGCCGCGGATGACGCGCTTGCTGCGCCGCCGGCGCCGACGACCTGCAGGCAGGCCGACCCGTCTTGATCAGCGACGATGATCCCGGACACGCGGGCGGCGGCCCGGTGTCGGAGGGCCCGTCACGAGCGGTGCAGCGGGGCGCGGGCCTGAGGACGGCGACGAGTCGGGAGACGCGCGTCGCTGTGCGAAGGGCCGAGATCGTCCGGGCTACGGTGCGTGCAGTGCGCCGCATCGGGGCCGCCGTATCGGTATCGCAGATCGCGGACGTCGCAGGGGTCACGAAGCCGGTGCTCTATCGCTTCTTCGCCGACCGCGCGGACCTGCAAGGGGCCGTGAGCGAACTGGCGGTCACGGTGTTGTTGGAGCGGGTGACCGATGAGCTGCGTCGAGATCGGGACCCGGCCGAGAAGGTGCGTGTGGTGATCGAAGCATTTCTGCGTGGAGTCGAGGAGGACGCCGAGCTGTGGCGGTTCGTGCTGCGCGCCTCCGTACGGGCGGGGGTCGGGACGAGCGTGGTCGAAGACGCCCGTGCGCAGATCACGCGGGTGCTGGCGGCGGCGCTCACCGAGCGGCTGGCGGACGAGGGGCTGGACGCGGGCGGTGCGGAAGCGTGGGCGCACGGTCTGTTCGGCATGGTGTACGCCGCGGCCGAGTGGTGGTTGAACCATCGGACGATGAGCCGCGACGCATTGAGCGAGGAGTTGTCGACGCTTGTGTGGGGCGGGTTGTCCGGGGCCATGGGATCGGTGGGACTGGGCGCGCGTATTCCCGGCGCTCTCCCACCTGTCGAATCGGGTGTGAAGGGCGATGGCGCGGGGGGCTGCGGGTGAACGGCAGTTCGGTTCACCGGTTCAGCAGCACGGCGGTGCTGTCGGTGTGCGGAGTCGACGCGCCCCGGGTGGTGACGTCTGACGAGTTCGACGACCGACTCGCCGAGACCTACCGGCGGGTGAGTCTGCGGCCGGGGATGTTGGAGGGTCTGGCGGGGATCCGGGAGCGGCGATGGTGGCCCGTGGACGTCAGCTTCTCCGACGCCGCGTCGATGGCCGGGGCGAAGGCGCTGGCCGAGGCGGGAGTCGACCCCGGGCAGATCGGGCTGCTCATCGACACCTCGGTGAGCAGGGCCCACCTGGAGCCGTCGGCAGCGGTGGCGGTGCACGCCGCGCTGGGACTGCCCACCACGTGTCTCAACTTCGACCTCGCCAACGCGTGTCTCGGATTCCTCAACGGGATGCAGCTCGCCGCGACGATGATCGACTCCGGACGCATCGAGTACGCGTTGGTGGTCGACGGGGAGGGCGCCCGGCACACCCAGGAAGTGTCGCTGGAGCGGCTGGCGCGGCCCGAGACCACCCGCGCGGAGGTGCTGGCCCAATTCGCGACCCTCACCCTCGGGTCGGGTGCCGCCGCGATGGTGCTCGGCCGGGCGGACGACCACCCCGAGGGTCACCGGTTCGTGGCCGCGGTGACGCGGGCCGCGACCGAACACCACCGGCTGTGCATCGGTGACCTGGAGTCGATGCACACCGACGCCAAGGGGCTGCTCGACGCCGGGATGGCGCTCTCGCGGGCAGTCTGGGACGACGCAGCCGCCGAGTTCGACTGGTCGGACATGGACCGCTACATCGCCCACCAGGTCTCCCGCGCCCACACCGCCGCGATGTGCCGCACCGTGGAGATCGACCCGGCACGGGTACCGCTGACCTTTCCCACACGCGGCAACATGGGGCCGGTCACCATCCCCTTCACGCTGGCGACCCAGGTGGACAGCCTGCAGGCGGGGGATCGGGTGCTGCTGATGGGAGCGGGCTCCGGATTGAACGCCTGCTGCGCGGAACTCCGGTGGTGACCGGTACGCGGACGCGTGGTGCCGCGGCCACGCTGCCGCCGCCCGGTCTGCCCGGCCTGAACCCGCGGTGGTCCCGACTGGTCACCGCTGCGGACACGGACGGGGTGCCCCGCACCTGGCACGTTCTCGACAATGGCGTCGAGCCGTCGGCGGGCACGGTGGTGTGCGTACACGGGAACCCGACGTGGTCCTACCTCTGGCGCCGGATCCTGGCCCAAGCCCCGCGCGGCTGGCGGGTCGTCGCGGTCGACCACTTGGGGATGGGATTCTCGGAGCGCCCGGTCACGCCGCGCACGCTCGCGCAGCGCATCGACGATCTCACGGCCGTCCTCGAGACGTTGCTGATCACCGGGCCGGTCGTGGTGGTCGCGCACGACTGGGGCGGCCCGATCTCGCTGGGCTGGGCGTTGGCGCACCACGAACGGGTGCGCGGGCTCGTGCTGGCCAACACCGCGGTCGAGCAGCCTGCGGGCCGGGACGCGCCGGTGCTCATCCGGCTTGCCCGCAGCCGCCTCCTGCGGCGCCTCGCCTGCACGGTCACGCCCCTGTTCGTGCGCGTCGCGGGGCTGCTGTCCCGGCCGGCGTTGCCCAGCGCGGTGCGCGCCGCCCTCGCCGCCCCCTACGCCACGGCTGACCGTCGCCGCACGGTCGAGCAGTTCGTCGCCGATATCCCGCTCGAGCCCGACCACGTCAGCGCGGCGACACTGCAACGCATCGCCGATGGACTGCGTGATCTCGGCGGGGTTCCGGTGCTGCTGCAGTGGGGCCCGCGCGATCCGGTGTTCTCCGAGCGCTATCTCCGTGACCTGAACGCCCGCCTGCCGCACGCCGACGTGCACCTCTACGGGCAGGCCTCGCACCTGGTGACCGAGGACGCGCCGCAGGCGGCGACCGACGCCTGGCAATGGATCCTCGCCGACCAGCGCGCGCTTCCCGGGTGCCGCGCCCGCCCCGCCGGGAGCGCCGGTGTGGTCGGGGCTCGCTGCGCGATCAGGCGACGACGCGTGGGCGATCGTCGAGGTCGGCCGGGCGGCGCACAGGACGTCGTTCGACCTGCTCGAGCGGCGGGTGCGGGAGCTCGCAGCAGGCCTTGCCGCCGTCGGAGTGCGGTCCGGACAGCGGGTGGCGCTCCTGATCCCGCCGGGGGCGGACCTGACCGCTGCGGTGTATGCGTGCTGGCGGGCCGGTGCGGTGGTGGTGGTGGCCGACGCCGGGCTCGGCGCGGCCGGGATCGCGCGAGCTCTGCGCAGCGCGCATCCGGAGCACGTGATCGCCGTTCCCCGTGGACTCGCGCTGGCCGCGGCACTGCGGGTGCCCGGCCACCGTGTCGCGGCAGGCCGGATCGGTCGCGCCGCCGCCCGACTGCTCGGCGCCCCGCACCGGCTGGTCGACCTCGCCCGACTCGGCGCAGGCCGTGCGGCGCCACCCGACCCGTCCGCTGACGCCGAGGCGGCGGTGCTGTTCACCTCGGGCGCCACCGGGCCGCCGAAGGGTGTCGTCTATCGCCATGGCCAGCTGCAGGCGCAGCTCGAGACGCTGCGCGCGCTGTACGGGATCGCCGAGACCGATGCGCTGGTCGCCGCGTTCCCGCCGTTCGTGCTGTACGGGCCCGCCCTCGGCATCCCCTCGGCGGTGCCGTCTGCCGTCGCGCCCGGCGCGTTGACCGCGGCAGGTCTGGCCGACGCCGCCGCCGCGGTCGACGCGACCGTGGTCTTCGCCTCGGTCGCGGTATTGCGCACCGTCGTAGCGACGGCGGCCGCCCTCGACCCACGACAGCGCGCCGCGCTCGCCCGCGTGCGGCTGTTGGTATCCGCCGGAGCACCGGTGCCGCTTGCCCTGCTGCACGCCGTGCGCGACGTCCTGCCGCACGCCGAGGCGCACACGCCGTACGGGATGACGGAGGCCCTGCCGGTCACCGACGTCTCCGCCGCCGAGCTCGATCGTGCAGGTCCCGGAAACGGGGTCTGCGTCGGAAGCCCCGTGCCCGGCGTGCAGGTGCGGATCAGTCCACTTCGCCGCCGACGGAGCCGCCGACGGCGCACTGACCGCCGAGCCTGGTCGCACCGGCGAAGTATGCGTGCGCGCCGCGCACGTCAAGGACCGCTACGACCAACTGTGGGCCGTCGAGCACCGCAGCGCGGGCCACCCGGGGTGGCACCGCAGCGGCGACGTCGGCCACCTCGACGACCAGGGAAGGCTGTGGGTCGAGGGTCGCGTCGCCCATCTCGTGTCGACCGCGGACGGCCCCGTCACCCCCGTCGGGATCGAGCAGCGCGTCGAAACGCTCGCGGGCGTGCAAGCCGCAGCGGTGATCGGGGTCGGGCCGGTCGGCGCGCAGCAGGTCGCCGTCGTCGTCGTCCCCGTCGAACGAGCGCCTCGACCCGGGTCAGTGCTTGCCCCGGAGCCGCTCGCCACTGCCGTCCGACGGGCCGCCGGGGTCCCGGTGGCCGCGGTGTTGGTCACCTCCCGGTTGCCCGTCGACATTCGGCACGCCTCCAAGGTCGACCGCATCCGGGTGGCGCGGTGGGCGAGCCGCGTGCTCGCAGGCGATCGTGCCGGACACACCCCGTGAAGGTGCTCGTCACGGGGGCCAGCGGGATGTTGGGCGCGGCCACGGTCGAAGCGCTGGCAGGCCGGGGCGACCAGGTCACCCTGCTACAGCGCCGACCGTCCGGGCTGGACCATCCGGAGGTCCTCGCCGATGTCGCCGACGCCGCCGCCGTGCAAGCCGCCGTCGCGGGCCACGAGGCTGTGGTCCACCTGGCGGCGAAGGTCGACGTCGTCGGTCCGTGGTGGCAGTACGCCCGCACCAACATCCTGGGCACCCGAGCCGTTCTGGATGCCTGCCGGGCCGCCGCCGTCCCCCGTCTGGTCCACGTATCCACCCCGGCGGTCGCGCACACCGGCGCCGCGCTCGTCGGAGCGCGCGCGGACCCGGCCGACCCGGAGGGTGCCCGCGGCCATTACGCGCGGAGCAAGGCCGCCGCCGAGCGGCTCGTGCTCGCCGCCGCGCACGACCCCGGTGGTCCGGACGTCGTCGCCGTCCGACCCCACCTCGTCTGGGGGCCCGGTGATCCCCAACTGGTCGCCCGTATCGTCGACCGCGCCCGCACCGGACGGCTGTTCGTCGTCGGGACCGGCGCCGCGCTGATCGACACCACCTACGTCACCAACGCCGCCGACGCGCTGGTGGCCGCCGTCGACCGCTGCAGTGCGATCAACGGTCGCGCGCTCGTCGTCTCCAACGGCGAACCCCGGCCGGTCGCCGAACTGATCGCGGCGATTTGCCGTGCCGCGGGCGTACCCCCGCCCCGCCGCGCGGTGCCCGTACCCGTCGCCACGCTCGTCGGCGCCGCGGCCGACCTCGCCTGGGCCCGCTACCCCCCTTGCACCGCCGCGGCGACCCGCCGATCACCCGGTTCCTCGCCGAGCAGCTCGCCACCGCCCACTGGTTCGACCAACGCACGACCCGCGACCTCCTGCAGTGGACCCCGCGCGTCGACCTCGACACCGGTCTCGCCACGCTCGCAGGCAGTCGGCTCGCGGGAGCCTGATGGGCCTCGTGCGAGTCGGGACGTTCGTAGTGGACGTCGTCGTCCGCGACGAGCCGCGATTCAATTTGTTCATGAACCGCTTTCCGTGCCGCGGCCCTCGGCTCCAATTTGGAGCTTTTGCCGATACGCGCGGGCCGGATCAACGGCGAGCCTCCTAGCCAGATACAAGATCGCCAAACCTGCGTGAGACGATCGTCTCCATGGTTGGCTATGGCGCCGTCGACCTCCTAAGTTCAGAGGTGCAGTCGGAATCTCGATCAGATCGTCCTTCTCGACTGCGCCTCCGCACGTTCCGCTCCGTTTGTTGGAGAAGTTTCCCAGACAGCAGTTCCAATCGAACGCGAATATCACATGACGGCCACCACGACGCGGTGGGGTAGCGACAGTGATTCTGCGTCGCTGTTGTCCGGGACAGTGAAAGGAAATCATGGCACAAGGTACGAATTCCCCGTCCGCGTCAGCCCGTCGTGGCGGCACCGACCAGGCCACGGCCAACGGGAATGGTTCTTCGGGCGAACGCGGCCCGCGAGGCGAGCAGGGTCTCCCCGGCCGTCCCGGTCAGCCCGGTGCGGCAGGCCCCCGCGGCGAGCAGGGCGAGAAGGGTGAGCGCGGCGAGCAGGGCGAGAAGGGTGAGCGCGGCGAGCAGGGCGAGAAGGGTGAGCGCGGCGAGCAGGGCGAGCGCGGCGAGCAGGGCCTGAAGGGTGAGCGCGGCGAGCCGGGCCCGCGCGGCGAGCAGGGCGAGAAAGGTGAGCGCGGCGAGCAGGGGCCGGTCGGGGCGCAAGGGCCGGTCGGGGCGCAGGGCCCGGTCGGCGAGCAGGGGCCGGTCGGACCGCAGGGTGAGCCCGGACCGCAGGGCCTTCCGGGGCCGGTCGGGGCGCAGGGTCCGGCGGGCCAGCCGGGGCCTGCCGGGCCGCCTGGACCCCAGGGCGAGCCCGGACCGCAGGGCCTTCCGGGGCCTCGGGGCGGTCAGGGCTGGGCTCTCAAGCCCAGCGACCTTTCGCAGCGGCCTGCGGTGTGGGCTGAACCGGCCGTCGCGGGCATCGAGTCCGTCGTCGGGTTGATGTTCCTGCCGACCAAACTGTTCGCAACGACCATCGACAGCATGGTCAAGGCCCCGCAGCGGGTCTGGGACACCGTGACGGGCACGCGCGGAAGCCGCGGGATCGGCTGATCTTCGGCGCTTCACGGTGGGCGTTCCCCGCGGGGAACGCCCACCTGTGCGTCTCATCGCGGTGGCAGACCGTGCGTCTTTCCGGTCGTCGCCGATGCCACTTGCAACACAGCGGCACGGTCGCCGTGGGCGGCGTCGATGACCGTCGCCGCACTGAACGCGCAGGCGATGGCGGCAGGTGAGGGTTTCGGCCGCTACGCCGCCTGGGCCACCGCGCTCGACTGGCAGGTGCAGGCCCACGCGCTCGAGGCCACCGCCCACCGCTCCGTCATGAGACGGTCGCGATCCTCTCCTCGCTGCTCACCGGCGCGCGACCCCATCGGCGACATCGCCACGGGCACCCGGGCCTGGGCCGAGCGGGAGCCGCTTGCCGAGTATGCGGTGATCAGCTGCGCGGGTATGCCGCTGTCTTGGGATCAGGGGGAGAGCTCTCGGTTGAGCGGGACGCTGTCGCTGATGGTCACGGGTGTGGTGTGGCCGACGGTGGTGAACAGCGTGCCGTGGTGTTGGACGGCGGCGGCGCCCCAGGACAGGGCGACCGTGAGCGCATGGTCGGTGCCCGTCGCCGAGAGGTATCCGGCGAGCATCGCGTCGCCTGCTCCAACTGTGCTGACGACGTTGTCGACGGGCGCCGTCCCGTGTCGTACCCCCGTGACGTCGACCAGGAGTGCTCCGTCGGCTCCGAGGCTGGCCAGCACAGCGTTGGCCCCGCGGGTCCGCAGCTCTTGGGCGGCCTCGACGACGTCACCGATCGTCGTGATGGTTGCGCCGACGGCGTCGGCCAGCTCGTCGGCGTTGGGCTTGACCAGGTCGGGTCCGGCCGCGAGGGCTTTGATCAGGGGTGGCCCGGAGGTGTCGATCACGACCCGGGCGCCTGCGCGGTGGCCGGTCTCGACGAGTTGGGCGTAGAAGTCGTCGGTGAGGCCGCCGGGGAGGCTGCCACAGCCTGCGAGCCAGCTTCCTGCCTGCGCATGGGTCTGGGCCGCGTCGAGGAGCGCGTGACCCTCCGCATCCGTGAGAGCGGGGCCCCGCTCATTGATCTTGGTCACGACGCCGTCGGGTTGGGTGATGCTGATGTTGACGCGGACTTCGCCTGCGATGGCCACCGCCTCATAGCTCAGGCCCGTTCGGTTCAGCATCTCCACGAGATGTGCGCCTGCAGGGCCGCCGACCGGGAGCACGGCGAGGGTGGGTCGGCCGTGGGCGCCCAGAGCGAGAGCGACGTTGACGCCCTTCCCGCTGGGTTCGCTCCAGCTCCGCGCGTTGTGCGTGATCGTGCCCGGGCGCAGGGCGTCGACGAACACGGTGCGGTCGACGGCGGGGTTGGGGGTGAGGGTGACGATCACGTCTTCTCCGTGGTGAGTCCGGCAGCGTTGAGGGCCTCCTCGTCGGCGGCGGTGATGCCGGTGTCGGTGATGAGGAGGTCGACGTCAGTGAGTTCGCCGTACTTGTGCGTCGAGACCTGGCCGATCTTGCTGTGGTCGGACAGCAGGATGGGTCGGCGTGCGCACCGGAGCATGAGGTGCTTGACGGCTGCTTCGGCGGCGTCGGGTGTGGTGAGGCCGCGGTCGAGGGAGATGCCGTTGGTGCCGAGGTAGGCGACGTCGACGTTGATCTCGCTGAGGCTGCGGGCGGTCCAGCTGTCGACCTCGGCAAGGGTGAGGTTCCGGACGCGACCGCCGAGAGTGTAAACGGTGAGGTTCGGCTTGGCCGTCAGGGTGAGCGCGATCGGCAGCGTGTTGGTGAAGACGGTGAGATGGCGGTCGGGTGGGATGAGCTCGGCGAGCCGGGCCGTCGTGGAGCCTGCGTCGATGAGGATCGTGCCGGTGCGGGGTAGATGGGCCAGCGCGGCCTTGGCGATGCGCCGCTTCTCCTCGGCGTAGGCGATGCGGGTGGTGACGTCGGGTTCGAAGGAGAGGTCCTGCGGGGGGATCGCGCCGCCGTGCACGCGGCGCAGGTGACCTTGGCGTTCGAGAGCGGTGAGGTCCTTGCGCACGGTTTCGCTGGTGACCGACAGCTCGTCGGCCATGGCTGCGACGTCGACTCGACCGTTGGTGGCCAGCGTGTCGAGGATGGCCTGTCGGCGTTGTGCGGAGTAGAGCGGCTTGTTCTGGCCGGGGTTCGAGCCGTTGAGGGCCGTCACGTCCATCGAGTTCCTCTGTGTCGCGTGCAGGTGATGCTGGATTCTTGCCGCCCAGTCGTCGTCGGCCGTCTTGTCATGGCGACGCTGACGGCCGAGCAGGCACCAGTGCTCAGGCAGGGCGTGCCAGCCGACGGTGATTCCCACGTCCGTGAGTGCACGGATGTCGTCGGCAGGCAGCCCGGGCGGCACCGTGCGCACGTAGGCCTCGGCGGTGCCGCAGGAATCCAGTTCGGCGTGCACGCGGGCGGCGTCGGCGCCGATGGCCGCGGCCTGGTGGTCGTGACCGGCCACGGTGAGGGTGGCGCCTGCCAGTCCGGGTATGTCCCAGTGGTCGTGCGCGGTCCCGACCGGCTCACCGGAGGTGACCAGCTCGGGAAGCAGTGGACGGTCGGTGCGGCTCCAGGCCAGCGCCTCGTCCCACCAGTTCCGCCGCGGGAGGTCGAGCCATCCGGTGCGGGAAGCCAGCGACTGTTCGCTCACCTGGTCGCCGCCGAGGGCGTGCACGATCCATTCCGCCACCCCGAGTCGACGGACCGCGGCAGCGGCCGCCGCATCGTGGTCGAGTTGCCATCGGTGCTTGGTCAGCGACCACTGCCGACGCAACGGCAGTCCGGTGCGGACGCTGAATTCCGCCCCGAGCTGGACGCGAAGATCGTCGGTCTCGGCCTTGTCGCGGGTGTCGTGCCAGGCGATCACCGGCGCAACGGCGCGGCCATCCCGGCCCAAGAGGACGCCGGACTCGGCCATGCTGGCGACCCCCACCCCTACTATGCGCCCGGTCGGTGCGGCGGCAACCGCGTCGCTCAGGGCGGACCGGGCGGCGTGAACCAGTGTCGCGCCCTCGATCTCGGTGCCATGGGCTGTGGTCGTCCAGAGTGTGGCGGCGTGGCCCCCCGCAATTTCGCGCCTGTCCGGCGTCATGACGACCGCTTTGCAGGAGGCGGTCCCGACGTCCAAACCGACAACCCACGTCTGCATCTTCACCCGGCGCATTTCGCTGCTTGTACGTCTGTGTATTGCTGTGTACCGTTCCGTTTTGTTGGGTATCTGTCAAGCCTGCCGACGAAGGGAAAGATCCATATGCCGCTGGTCACCACGCGTGAGCTGGTCGACCGGGCCGTCGCGAACCACGTCGCAGTCGGTGCCTTCAACATCATCACTCTGGAACACGCCGAAGCCGTAGTCGAGGGCGCCGAGCACGTCGACGTTCCGGTGATCCTGCAGATCAGCGAGAACGCGGTCCGCTTCCACGGCGGGCGCCTCGCCCCGATCGCCGCTGCCGCCAGGTCGATCGCCGGGGCGGCCACGGTCGCGGTGTCGTTGCACCTGGACCACGTCGAGGACGACGACCTGCTCCGCCAAACGGCCGCCGTAGGCATCAGCTCGGCCATGTACGACGCTTCGAAGCTCGATTACGGCAAGAACGTCGAAGCCACCCGAGCGGCCCGCGAATGGGCGCACGCCAACGGCATCTACCTGGAAGCCGAACTCGGCGAGGTCGGCGGCAAAGACGGGGCACACGCCCCCGGAGCACGCACGGATCCGGTCGAGGCCGCGCAGTTCGTGGCCGCCACCGGAGTCGACGCGCTCGCTGTCGCCGTGGGCAGCTCGCACGCCATGACCAACCGGTCCGCCTCCCTCGATCACGCCTTGATCGCAGGCCTGGCGCGTGCTGTGCCGGTTCCCCTGGTGCTGCACGGCTCGTCCGGCGTGCCGGACGACGAACTCGCCGCCGCGGTCCGCGCAGGCATGACGAAGATCAATATCGGGACGATACTGAACGTCGACTACACCGCTGCGGTCCGGGAGACGTTGGCAGGCGACGAGCACCTCGTCGACCCGCGCAAGTACCTGCGGCCCGCGCGGACCCGCATCGCCCGCACGGTGGCGCATCTGCTCACCGTGCTCAGCCCGCCGTCCTGATCAGCCGTGACGAGAACCTTCATGCGCGACAACGGATGGACGCCCCGCGCTCGACGCCCGGCGCTGGTGGGACGGCCAGTGGGGAGCACGTCGATGTCCTGATCGTCTCCGGCGATCTCGCCTCTTGACGGTTTCACCGATCGCGAACGCGAGGTGCGCCGTCGGTCGCAAGTGGAGCCTAGACAACGATCTCGGGGACGACACTGAATCTGCACGTCACGGTGGTCGTGCGTACGCCCGGGGCGGGCGGGTCGTCCCGTGCGAGGCGGCCGGGTGCGAGCGCGAAGGCCGTTCTGCGACGAAGAAAGGACGTGCTGGAGCCGCGTAGCGTCGCGGTCGTGGATCGCCCGCCGCGCAGGCCGTGATGGCCAGATGAAAACCCTCGACCGCGAGGTCCGCCAGGCATCGCTGACGGCCGACCTCGCCCTGTTCTTCGGTGCGACGTTCGCCTTCAGCTGGCTGCTGTGGGGTGCGGCGCTGCTCACCGGCGGAACACTCGACGAGCCGGTGCCCTACACCTTGTTCGTGGTCGGAGCCTTTGGTCCGACGATCGTCGCGGCGACGCTGTGGCTCATCGGACGGCGGCGGCGAAGCGGACGCAACCCGATTCGCACCGCGCACCGCTGGCTGTTGCCTGCGGTGCTGCTCGGTGCCGTGCCTGCGGTCACGGCGGCGGTGCTCACCGGCTCGATCGACCTCGCCGCCACGGGACGGCTGGTGGCCGCGATGGGCGGGCCGCTGGCGGTGGTCGGGTTCACCCTCGTCACCGGGCCGTTGTCCGAGGAGTTCGGCTGGCGGGGGTATGCGCAGCCACGGCTGCGCCGCGCGCTCCCGCCCGCAATGACTGCCCTCCTCCTCGGACTGGCCTGGGGGATGTGGCACCTGCCGCTGTTCCTGCTGCGCGGCACGTCGCAGTCCGAGCTCGGCCTGTTGAGCTGGCGCGGGCTGCTGTTCTTCGTCACGTTCGTGCCGCTGAGCTACACGATCTGGACGGTGACCGAGCGCTTGCAGGGAGGGGTCGCGGCCGCCGTGTTCGTACACGCGGCGAGCAACGGAGCCGACGGCCTCTTCCCGGCTCCGTCGACGGCCGGAGCGGTGATCACGACCGCGACGACCGCCGCGATCGCGATCATCCTCTACGCCCTGCTACGGACGCGCTCGTCCGCGGCTTCTCATACCGCGCCTTCGACGTAGCTCAACACTCGGCCGCGGGCGATGAGTTCGGCGGTCAGCAGGTCGTCGGCCTCGTGGTCGTACAGGCTGAAGGTGCGGAAGTACCGCCGTTGCGCATCCCGGTAGTGCTCGTCGAACTCGCCGGGGCGTCGTTGGGTCAGCTGCCACCACCACGCGACGGCTTCGCCCTCGTGCAGCACCGCCTCCGGTCGGCGGCCGAGCGCGCGCAGGCCTGCGCCGAGGCTGATGAGGGATCGGACCAGCTCGGGGGTGTGGCGTGCGGGGTCGGCGACGGCCAGCTCCCGGCCCAGCTCGACGGCCTCGCCAGTCGCGGCGAGAGCGTCGTCGTGCGCCGCCCACGCCCGCAGGCTGATGCCGAGGTCGGTGAGGGCGCGGGCGAGGGCGGGGGTGTGGCGGACCGGGTCGGCGGCGGCCAGCTCCCGGTGCAAGCGGACCGCTTCGACACCGGGGGCGAGGCCGTCGTCGGGGGACCCCACCCCCCGCAGGCCGACGCCGAGGTCGGTGAGGGCGCGGGCGAGTCCGGCGGTGTGGCGGACCGGGTCGGCGGCGGCCAGCTCCCGGTGCAGCCGGACGGCGTCGTGTCCGGTCGCGAGGGCTGGCCGGTGCGCTCCGGTCTCCCGCAGGCCTGCTCCGAGGACGGTGAGGGCGCGGGCGACGTCGGGGAGGTGCCGGTCGCGGCGGGCCGCGGTGAGGTCGCGGTAGCGCCGCATCGCCTCGCGGCCTGCGGCAAGGGCGTCTTCGTGCGCGCCTACCGCCAGCAGAACGGCCCCGAGATCGGTCAGCGCGCGGGCGAGGTCGGGGCTGTGGCGGTCGGCGGCGTTGGCGGCCACGTCCCGGTAGAGCTGGACGGCTTCGCGGGTGACGGTGAGGGCCTCGTCGTGCGCCCCGGTTTCCCGCAGGTCCACGCCCACGCCCGCCAGGGCGGCGGCGAGGTCGGGAAGGTGGCGTGCGGGGCTCGTGGCGGCCAGCTCGCGGCACCGCTGTACGGCCTCGCGGCCCGCGGTCAGGGCCTCGTCGTGCGCCCCGGCCGCCCGCAGAACGGCGCCGAGGTCGATGAGGGAGCGGGCCAGATCAGGGAGGTGGGGGTCGGGGTGGGTGGCGGCGAGATCCCGGTAGAGCTGGACCGCCTCACGGGTCACGGTGACGGCCTCATCGTCCGCGCGCAGCTCCCGCAGGCTCACGCCGAGGCCGGTGAGGGCGGCGGCGAGGTCGGGGGTGTGCCGGTCTGGATGCGCGGCGGCAAGATCTCGACTGAGCTCGACGGCTTCGCGGATCGGGACGAGGGCGTCGCCATGCGCACCGGCTTCCCGCAGCGTGCAGGCCAGGCCGGTGAGAGCGCACGCCAGCCGCGGGCGATGCTCGTCGGCGGGGCCGTCCTGGGCCTGCTCCCGCAGGTGCCGCACCTGCGCCCGCCGCAGCGCGACCCGAAGCGGGGACCACAGCGGTGCTTCGGTGATCGGGAGCAGCCGTTCGACGTCGGGTAGCGAGCGGTCGGTGAGCGCCTCGACGAGGTCGTCGCGCAGGCTCAGAGCGTTGGTGAGCACGGCGACTTCGATCACCGCGACCAGCCCGGCGTCGGTCAACAGCGTGCGCAGCAGCGCCGCGGTGCGCGGGTGGTCGACGACGTCACGCGCGATGCGGAGGAACGCCTGCGGGTCGGCCTCGAGCGCGGCGGCTACGTGCGCTGGGTGCCGGTCGACCGCCGACACGAGGAGCGCTCCGCGCAACAGTGCGGGCCGCGCGTCCAGCCACGGCCCGTCGGCGTTCTCGTCGTCGCCGACGGCGGGATACCGCAGGCGGGCCCACGTCGCGACGGCCCGGACGGCGTCCTCGTCGTCGTCCCGGAAGCGCGGCAGCGTCCGCAACGCGCTGACCGCGTCGTCCATACCCTGCGGGCCGCGCAGCAGCAGCGCCACCACGGCCTCCTCCTGGGCTTCGGGTTCGAGGGTGTCGCTGCTCCACCGCTGCCTTTCGACCGTGCGGATCCCGTCGGCCAGCTGTTCGCGGTCGGCGGTGCGCATCGCCGGGTCGTCGGTGAGCACGGCGAGGGCGGCCCGCATCTGCGTGACGGCCATCGGTTCGTCGTCCGCACCGACCGGGCCGCATTCCGGCATCGCCCACGCGGGCATTGGCTCCTCGTCGGAGAGGCCGCGGAAGTCCCGGACGGCCTGAGCGAAGAACCGGCGCCGATCCGCATCCCCACCGAAGACCTGCAGCTTGGTGGGTTCCCAGGTTCCGGCGGGCACGTGCTCGTCGAGCACGGTGCCGAACGTGTCCGCGTCCCGCACCACCAACAGCACCCGCACCTGAACCCGGCGATCCGCTCCGGCGGCGTGCCGGATCAGCGCGGCGATGTCGGCAGCGGGTTCGGTGTCCGCGTCATCGACCACGACCAGCACCGACGTTCCGGCGCTCACGACAGCCGGGATGATCGGGGCGGTCATTCCGGGTCGGACGATTCCCGCCGTCCATCCCTCCGGGAGCGCACGGGTCACGTCGATGGCCAATCGGGACTTGCCCACGCCGCTGACCCCGGCCAGCACGCGCACTGGGACGGCGGCCGGGTCGGTGCACCACCGCAGCAGTTCGGCTCGCTCCTCGTCGCGCCCTTCCAGCTTGGTCAGCCCCCCTTCCGGGGCGAGGAGCGTCGCCAACGTCTGCTGCGCAGGCAACACCTCCGACGGCGCGGCCTGCGGGGACCACAGTCGAACGAGCTCGTCGTGCCCCACGTCTGCGGCGCGACAACTCCGCACGCGCTGCCATCCCCACACCGACAGGCCGACGCCGACGGCTACGAGCGTGACTTCCAGCATCCCGGTCGACGCCAGCACCGCAACCGCGGCCAACGTCGCGACGGCGACGACCGCCACCAGCAGCTCACCGGGCCCGACCCGCCGCGGCAGGGACACGGATACCGACGGACGGCGGGCGGCGCCTGCGGTCTTGACGGTGGGCAAACCGCCGCCGCGGCGGCGACGGAACCGCTCCTGCACCGTCATCCGTTCGCTCCCGCCGCCGCTGCCAGCCCGCATTCGCTTGTTACTCGGTCGGATGCTCAACGACGTTGCGGGCCAACGCCAGCATTTGCGACGTGTCGCGCCACGTGTCGCGCCGCCGCCGATCACGCGCGCGCTGCCGCGGCGCCGCATACGCTGCCGACCATGCCCCCTCGGGAGGACCCCCGCCGCAACGCCGGGCGCACCTCCGCCCTCACCGGACTCGTCAGCGCGGCGGGGAGCATGCGGCGAACGTTCGTCGACGCGACCGGGGCCTCGGTGCCGCTGCCGCCCGCCGTGCGCCGCCTGGTCGCCACCGACGTCGAGGTCGCCACCTTGCTGCTCGGTCTCGGGGCGGTGATCGTCGGATGCGCCGGAACGCTGGACGGGATCGCGCCGGTCGGCCCGCCGCGCGCGCCGAACCCGGCGGCGGTCGCGGCGCTGCGCCCGGATGTGATCGTCATCGGTGCGGTCGACCGGGTGCCCGACCTCGTGGACGAGCGCCTGGTCGGGGCGCTGTGGCGGGTTGCGCCCGTCATCGCGGTGGAGCTCGCCCGTCCGGCGGCGGCCACGGCGGACATGCGCGCCCTGCTCGGCAGCACCCGCGACATCCGGCGCCCGCCACCACCGTCCGGGAACCTTCCGCCCTGGCTGCGGCGAGTGCCCGCCCCGACGGGCACACCGCCGCGCGCCCGATAGCGTCAGAAGAGGGCGAGCTGGTCTGCGGTGGGGCGTTTCCGCAGCGGCGGCAGGGACCGGCCGCGCCGGGGCGGTGGGTTCCAGTCCGGCTCGACGGGCGCGGGCGGTGCAGACACCGACAGGTCACCGGCCAGCACCCGCAACGCGGTGGCCGCCGTCCAGGGCAGCTCCAGGCACCCGTAGGCGGCCCGTACCGCCGCGGGCAGAAGCGGCAAGGCCCCGGCGGTTCCCGACAGGTCGACGGCAACGTCCGCGCGCATCGTCATGACCTGGCAGTTCAGCTCCCACGTCGCCCGCGCTCCGGGCGCGGCCAGCCGCGCCGCCACCCCGGTCCCGAGAGCCTGGGCGACCGCGGCGAGATCGTCGAACGCGGCCCGGGCGTCGCCGAAGACGGCCAACAGCCGCGCGGCCGTCTTCGGGCCGATGCCGCGCACACCGGGGAGGTTGTCCGACGGGTCACCCCGCAGCGCGGCGAAGTCCCGGTACTGCTCGGGCCGCACCCCCAGCAGCGTCACCAGCCGCTCCGAGGTGAGCACCGGCGACGCCGCGACGCCGCCGTTGATGATCCGCAGGACGCGCGTGTGGGCGTCGATGAGGCCGAAGGCGTCGCGGTCGGAGGTCACGACGACGGTGGTGGCGCCCACGGCGGGCGCCTGCCGCGCGACCGACGCGAGCACGTCGTCGGCCTCCAGCCCGGTCGGCACGACGACGGCCACGCCGAGCTCGCGCAGCGCGTCGGCCGCCGCGGCGAGCTGGTCGACGAGCGTGTCGAGCTTGGCGACGCGGTGCGCCTTGTAGTCCGGCCACCGCGCGCGCCGATCGCTGGCGTCGGGGTCGTCGAAGCCCACCACGACCACGTCAGGGCCCACCCGTTCGACGGCCGCGACCAGCTGGGTCAGCAGCCCGCGGACCGCCCAGCGCGGACGTCCGTCGGGGGAGCGGAAGCCGGTGACGGCCTGCGCGTGGTAGGCCCGGTGCACGATCGCGTTGCCGTCGACAGCGAGCACGACCCGGGCCACAGGCATGAGGGTGCCTCATCGGCGTGCGCCGTGCGAGCACCCGGGTCCCGTCAGCGCCGTTGGATGATCCCGCGCACGAAGGCCGCCTGCCCCGCGTGTTGGAGGTCGTCGTTGACGACCGACACCAGCCGGACGCCGAGCGTCACCGGCGGATCCCACGCCTCGTCGACGACGCGCTCCAGATCGGCGGCGGTGAGTCCGCGCACGTACTGCAGGGTCTGCCGGTGAACGTCCTCGTAGTAGCCGACCAGCAGCGCCGGGTCGGAGACGCGGACGGCTGCGACGTCGGTGCTGCTCTGGCCGTAGCCGACCGCAGCGGGGTCGAAGGGGAACCCGAACCGCTTCGCCCAGCCCTGTGCGGTGTAGGCCTGCTCGATGCCTGCGACGTCGGCGACGTGGTCGTCCTGCACGCGCGTGAGGTGCCAGACCAGCCAGGCGATCGAGTTGGCGTCGGCGTCGAGCCGGGCGGTGAGCTGCTCCTCGGTGAGCCCTTCCACGGCGCGGAGCACCGTCCCGCGGACGCGGTCGAACGCGTCGACCAACAGATCGGCGATCTCCATGGGCCCATCCTGCCCCGAACCCGACCGGGTGTCCGCCGTTTCACGGAGGGGGAACGGTCTTGCTCGCGACGCGCCGCCGGGTGATGATGATCTGGCACCGGAGAGTGGCGCAGCGAGCACGCAGCGTGACTTCGGTGTTCGGGTCGGTGAGGGGAGCCTCAGTGGCGGAGCACGAGCATTCCGGGGACTACGGCTACGACATGCTCGACGAGGTGCGTGCGGCGCTGGTCACGCCCGCCCGCCGGGCCACGCGGCGCCCCCACGTCGGATCCGCAGGCATCGGACGGGAGATCGACCCCGACGGTGACTTCGGCTACGACCACGCCCACGAGTTCTAGCGGGGCTTCGGTCCGCCGCGGATTACCGTGGCGGGCATGCACGATGTGGACGTCCTGATCGTCGGAGCGGGTCTCTCGGGCATCGGGGCAGCCCACCGCCTGCAGACCGCGCACCCGCTGCCGCACGTTCGCGGTCCTGGAGGCCCGCGAGGGGCTCGGGGGCACGTGGGACCTGTTCCGCTTCCCGGGCATCCGCTCGGACTCGGACATGTTCACCCTCGGCTATCCGTTCCGGCCGTGGACAGCGGCAGAGGCCATCGCCGACGGCGAGTCGATCTTGCGCTACCTGCGGGACACCGCCGCCGAGCTCGGGATCGACCGGCACATCCGGTTCGGGCGCCGAGCCGTGGCGGCGGCGTGGTCGTCGGCCCGGCAGCGCTGGACGGTCGAGGTGCGCACCGCCGACGGCGCGACCGAGCACTGGACCTGCGCGTTCCTCTACCTGTGCTGCGGCTACTACCGCTACGACCACGGGTACACGCCCGACCTCCCCGGCCTCACGACGTTCCGGGGGCCGGTCGTACACCCCCAGGAGTGGCCTGCGGATCTCGAGGTCGCAGGCCGTCGGGTGGTCGTCGTCGGGAGCGGGGCCACGGCGGTCACGCTCGTGCCCGCGCTGGCCGAGCGCGGCGCCCACGTGACCATGCTGCAGCGCTCGCCCACCTGGATGATCTCGCTGCCCGGCGCCGATCCCGTGTCCGACGCGCTGCGGCGACGGCTGCCCCCGCGGCTCGGCAACGCCGCGGCCCGCTGGAAGAACATCCTGACCACGCAGGCCTTCTTCCAGATCTGCCACCACGCGCCGCGCCTCGGCAAGCGGATGCTGCGGGCGGGCCTCGCGCGCGTGCTGCCCGATCCCGCGGCCCTCTCCACCGACTTCGCCCCCCGCTACGACCCGTGGGACCAGCGGCTGTGCGTCGTGCCCGACGCCGACTTCTTCCGCGCGATGAAGAACGGCGCGGCGCAGGTCGTGACCGACCGGATCGCCACCGTCACCCCCACCGGGATCACATGCGCGTCCGGCCGTGCGCTGCCCGCCGACGTGCTCGTCACGGCCACCGGGCTGCAGCTGGTGGCGTGGGGCGGCATCGCGGTCACGGTCGACGGCGCGGTGGTCGAGCCGGGCGCGACGGTCGCCTACCGCGGCTGCCTCGTCTCCGGCGTGCCGAACCTGGCGTTCTGCATCGGCTACGTCAACGCGTCCTGGACGCTGCGGGCCGATCTCGTGGCGCGCTACGTCACCCGGCTGCTCGCCTACATGGACAAGCGGGGCTACGCGGTCGCGACGCCGCGGTCACCGTCCGGGATGGCCACCCGGCCCTTGCTCGATCTGTCCTCGGGCTACATCCGGCGGTCGCTTGCCGCGCTGCCGCGCCAGGGCACCCGCGCCCCGTGGGTGTTGCGGCAGAACTACCTGCTCGACCGCTACGAGATGAACCGCGGCGACATCGCCAGGGACATGGAGTTCACCGTGCCGGTGCCAGCCGAAGCGACCGCGGTCAGCGCGCCAACGCCTCCCTGACCTCACGCAGGTGGCGACGGCTCACCGGCAGCTCGACGGCCTCGCGGCCGCGGCCGAGCCGCACCACGTGCCCGACGCCGCCTGCCTCCAGCGCCGTCACGCGGTCGGCGGCGACGAGGTAGGAGCGGTGGATCCGCACCCAGCCCGCGTCTCGCCACCGGTCCGCGAGCGTCGCGAGGGAGATCCGCACGAGATGGGTGGTGTCCTCGGTGTGCAGCCGTGCGTAGTCGCCGCGGGCCTCCACGAACCGGACGTCCGAGCGCGACACCAGCGTCGTGCGGCCCGCCAGCTCGACCGGGACGATCTCCTCGGGCGGCGCGAACGCGACCGGCATCTTCGCCCGCCGGGCCAGCACCCGCACGAGCGCCATGTCCAGCCGCTCCGGGCGCAGGGGTTTGAGCACGTAGTCGACGGCGCCGATCTCGTAGGCGTCGACGGCGCGGTCGTCGTGGTCGGTCACGAACACGACGGGCGGTGGCGTTGCCAGCTCCGCCGCGGCCCGGGCCAGCTCCATCCCCGTCATGTCCGGCATCGCGATGTCGGTGAAGACCGCCTGCGGGACGGGGCCGGACCGCAGGAGCCGCAGCGCGCCCGCCGCGTCCCTGGCCTGGTGCACCTCGGTCACGCAGGGGTGATCTCGCAGCAGGTCGGTCAGCGTTGCCAGCGCGGGCTCCTCGTCGTCCACCGCGAGAACGACGATGCCGTCCGCGCTGCGACTCTCCGGTTGGTCCACGTTGCGTCCAACGAGCGACGCCCGGACGGGCGACGCACACCGGGCGCATTCGGGCACGGTTCGCCGAAAGCCACCCGCCCGAGCGAACCTTCGCTACCCCAACGATGCCGACACCCCTTTGGGAGCGGGCGCCGCCGCGACCGTTCGCCCGGTCGGGCGATCTGGAAGGTTCACCGACCGGATCGGCACGCCGCAGCCGACGACACGGGACGGGCCCGTGTAGGTCGCTTAGGCTCGCGGCCATCGGCAGCGTGTGTCCTCGGCCGATCTGCACGATCTCTCGACGAGGAGTGAGCTCGGGGCATGACGTTCGACGACGCGGGTTCCGGCGCTCTGATCGCTCTGACGGCCGGCGGTGTCGGCCTCGTCCTCGATGCGACGGACGGACGGCTGCCCGCGGTCGTCCACTGGGGAGCCGCACTAGGGCCGATGACCGCCGAGCAGGCCGCCGCGCTGGCCACCGCGGCGATTCCGGTGATCGGCTCGAACAACGTGGACGTTGCGCCACGGCTCGCCGTGCTGCCCGAGCACCACACCGGATGGACCGGGCGACCGGGGCTCGTGGGCTCGCGCGGCGGACGGCAGTGGTCGCCCGCGTTCGCGGTGACGGACATTCGCATGGACGGCGGGCCCGTCACCGGCTACGTCACCGCGGGCGCCGCGAGCGTGGAGTTCCGGGCGATCGACGAGCAGGCCCAGCTCCGGCTCATTCTGGTCGTGGCACTTCTTGAGACCGGACTGGTGCGGATGCGGGCGGCCGTGACGAACCTCGCGGACGTGCCCTACACGGTCGACGGCCTCACGCCCGCCCTTCCGGTGCCCGCCGACGCCGACGAACTGCTCGACTTCGCGGGCAGGCACAACCAGGAGCGGGTGCCGCAACGCACGGCCCTGCACACGGGCGTGCACCTGCGGGAGAACCGCCGGGGTCGCACGGGCGCCGACAGCGCTTACGTCCTGCACGCGGGTCCGGCGGGCTTCGGGTTCGCCGCGGGCCGCGTCCACGCGGTGCACACGGCGTGGAGCGGCAACCACGTCCACTACGCCGAGCGCGTCGCGACGGGCCAGTGTCTGCTCGGGGGCGGCGAGCTGCTGCTGCCCGGCGAGATCCGGCTCGCCACCGACGAGACCTACACGAGCCCCTGGCTCTACGGGGCGTTCGGCGACGGCCTGGACGAGGTTGCTCGCCGCTTCCACCGCCACCTGCGGGCCCGACCGCGGCCGGTGATGCCCCATCGGCCGGTGACGCTCAACGTCTGGGAGGCGGTGTATTTCGCCCACGACCGCGACCGGCTGCTCGATCTGGCCGATCGGGCGGCCGAGGTCGGCGTCGAGCGCTTCGTCCTCGACGACGGCTGGTTCGGCGCCCGTCGCCACGATCGCGCGGGCCTGGGCGACTGGGTGGTCTCGGACGAGGTCTGGCCGGCGGGCTTGCACCCGCTCGTGGACCGGGTGCGCAAGCTGGGCATGCAGTTCGGCCTGTGGTTCGAGCCCGAGATGATCAACGCCGACTCCGACGCGGCCCGCGCGCACCCCGAGTGGATCATGTCGGCGCGGCCGGAGTGGCCGGTCGAGGCGCGCCACCAGCAGGTGCTCAACTTGGGCATCCCCGACGCGTACGCGCACGTCAAGGGGCAGATGTTGGCGTTGCTCGACGAATACGACATCGGCTACATCAAGTGGGACCACAACCGCGACCTGATCGAGGCGGGCACCCAGACCGACGGCGGACGCCCCGGCGTGCACGCCCAGACGCTGGCGTTCTACCGCCTGCTCGACGAACTGCGCGCGGCGCACCCGGACCTGGAGATCGAGTCCTGCTCGTCGGGTGGGGCTCGGATCGACCTGGCGGTGTTGGAGCGGACCGACCGGGTGTGGGTGTCGGACAACATCGACCCGCACGACCGGCAGCGGATGCTGCGCTGGACCGGCCAACTGCTGCCGCCGGAGTACCTCGGCTCGCACATCGCCTCCGGCCGCTCGCACGTGACGGGTCGCCATCACGATCTCGGGTTCCGCGCGGGCACGGCGTTGTTCGGGCACCTGGGCATCGAGTGGGACCTCGCGGAGGCCGACAAGCGAGACGTGGCCGAGCTCACGGCGTGGATCGCGTTCTACAAGGAGCACCGCGGGTTCCTGCTCAGCGGTGACCTCGTCCGGATGGACGGGGTGGGGGACCGGGTGCACCTGCACGGCGTGGTGGCGCCGGACCGGTCGCGGGCGCTGTTCGCGTTCACGCCCGCCGACAGCCTCTACCCCGAGCCGGCACCGCGTCTGCGGTTCCGCGGCCTCGACCCGGAGCGGGCCTATCGGGTGCGGCCCGTCCTCGTCGGCTCGGCGCCGTCGGGACTGAAGCCGCCCCGGTGGTGGGGCGAACCCGCGACGCCTGCGCCGACGCCCCCGCCGGATCTGTCGTACGTGCCGATCGACACGGGCTTTCCCGGCCTGGTCTTCACCGGCGCCGCCCTGGAGCACGTCGGGGTCGCTGCCCCGATCGTCCACCCCGACCAGGTGCTGCTGCTGCGCATCGATCCGGAGACCGTGCGCGGATAATGTTGTGATCACAACGTTATCGGTGCGCGACACTCCGTCTGGCCTGCGCTCTCATCGGGGTCACAGCGACACGCCGCCACTATTGGGTCATGTGGTTCGCGGACATCGGCGAGAGGATCGCCTGGTCGGTCGCGGCCGTGTGGGCCCTGGTGGCCACGGTCGTGCTGGCCACACGCCGCACCGCGTTGGGCGGGCTCGTCCCGGGCGCGGTGCGGGTGCCGGTGCTGGTCGGCGCGGGCACCACGGCCTTGCTGCTCGTTGCCCAGGCGGCCGTGGTCGATCGCGTGGCCGATCTCCGCACGCCCGGGCTCGCGGATCGCGACGTGTGGGCGTGGTTCGTCGACCACCGCGCCGAGCCGGTCACCGTTGTGATGAAGGCGGTCAGCGTCCTGTGTGACGTCCCGGGCATGGCGGTGCTCGCGATCGTCGCCGCCGTGCTGCTGTGGCGGAGCAGACGCCGCCCCGAGGCCGCCGTCGTGCTCGCGGCCACGATCGGCGCAGCCCTGCTGATCGACGGCTTCAAACGGCTCTACGGCCGCGTCCGCCCCCCGGCGGCCGAGCGGTTGATGATCGAGACCAACCCGGCCCTTCCGTCCGGGCACGCCCTCGGGTCGATCGTGGTGCTCGGCGTGTTGGCCGCAGTCGTCGTGCTGGTCACCCGGCGGGCGGCCCTGCGGGCCTGCGCGGTGGCCACGGCGACGTCGGGCGTCCTGGTGATCGGGATCAGCAGGCTCTACCTCGGCGTGCACTGGCTCACCGACGTGGTGACCGGTTGGTTCCTCGGCGGCGCCTGGCTGGCGGTGTGCGTGACCACCCTGTGCGTGCTCACCCGCCGCCGCGCGTTCGGGTCATTCGGGCAGATGCGGGCCCAGGATGCTCCGGTCGGCCGGGCTGAGACGCCCGCCTGACGTCTTCGCCTGGTGCCAGAACGGGTAGCGCAGCGGATCGGCGCTCACCTGGTCGAGGCGGGCGATGTCGTCGGCGGTGAGGGTGAGCTCGGCGGCGGCGAGGTTGTCGGCCAGCTGCTCATCGGTGCGCGCCCCGACGATCAGCGACGTGACCCCGGGCCGGGCCAGGAGCCACGCCAGCGCCACCCGCGCCGCGGAGACGCCGTGCGCTTCGCCCACCGCGACCAGCACGTCGACGATGTCGTAGAGCTTGTCCTGGTCGTAGACGGGCGGCTCGTCCCACTCGCCGAGGTGCCTGCTGCCCTCGGGAGCGTCGACCCCGCGGCGGTACTTGCCCGAGAGCAGCCCGCCCGCGATGGGGCTCCACACGAGGATGCCCAGGCCCTGGTCGATCGCGACGGGCACCAGCTCGGGCTCGATGTCGCGGGCCTGCAGGGAGTAGTGGACCTGCTGGCTGACGAAGCGGGCAAGGCCGAGCCGCTCGGAGACACCGAGCGCCTTCATGACCTGCCATGCGGTGTAGTTCGAGACACCGATGTAGCGGACCTTGCCCGACTGCACGAGATGGTCGAGCGCCGAGAGGGTCTCCTCCAGCGGGGTCGCCCCGTCCCACTCGTGGACCTGGTAGAGGTCGATCCAGTCGGTGCCGAGCCTGCGCAGGCTGGCCTCGGCGCTGCGGATGATGTGGTGGCGGGAGAGGCCCGCGTCGTTGGGCCCGTCGCCCATCGGCAGGCGCACCTTCGTGGCGAGCAGGACGTCGTCACGGCCTGCGCCCAGCGCCTTGCCGACGATTTCCTCGCAGAGTCCCTCGGAGTAGACGTCGGCCGTGTCGATCAGATTGACGCCTGCGTCGCGGGCCATGCCGATCTGCCGCTGCGCCGCGTCGACGTCGAGTTCGCCGACGGCTTTCGCCCAGCCCCTTCCCCCGTAGCCCATGGTGCCCAGGGTGATCGTCGAGATGCGCAGGCCTGATCGTCCGAGGTGCCGATACTCCATGCGCCGACCCTACGACGTCGGCCGATCTCCTCGCAGCGCCGAGCGGCTCGGCCTGCGGCTTCGGTCACTTGCTGGAGCTGGAGCCGCTGCCGGAGCCGCTGCCGCTGCTGCCGCTGCCGGAGCCACTGCCGCTGCCCGAGCCGGAGCCCGAGCCACTGCCCGAGCCGGAGCCCGAGCCGCTGCCCGAGCCGGAGCCGGACCCGCTGCCGGAACCCGAGCCGCTGCCCGAGCCGCTGCCCGAGCCGCTGCCTGAGCCGCTGCCTGAGCCGCTGCCTGAGCCCGAGCCGCTGCCCGAGCCGCTGCCTGAGCCCGAGCCGCTACCCGAGCCCGAGCCGCTGCCCGAGCCAGCGCCGTTACCTGAGCCGGAGCCGGAGCTGCTGCCCGAGCCGGAACCGGAGCAGTTGGAGCTGCCGGAGTGCTCGGAGCCCGACCCGCAGTTCGACGAGTCCGAACCGTGTCCGCAGTTGGAGCTGCTGGAGTGGTCGGAGTTCCAGTCACAGTTCGACGAGCTCGAACCGTGGTCCTTGTCCTTGTTGTCCCAACCACCGGAATTCGACGAGCCCGACGACGAAGGGTGCTGCGACGGCGCCACGTAAGCCGGGTCTTGCCGCACGATCGGCCGCTGCGGGGCGGGATTTGCGGGCGCCGGGGGCGCCGGGGGTGCCGGGGGTTCCGGCGCGGGCGGCGGCGGCGGGGCCGGGGCGGGGGCTTCGGGCTCGGTCACCGCGAACGGGACCACGACGCGGGGGATGCCGTCGAGAGCGGACGACGGCTCGGCGAACAGGACGGCCGCCAGCACGAGGCCGATGGTCAGCACCGCTGCGCCGCTGGCCAGCACGGCGGGCCGGAACCGGCGCGCCGGGGCTGCGGACGGCTGCTCGCTCGGGGCAGGCACGGGCGCGTTCTCCGGGTAGGTCCGAAGTGGCTCGTTCCCGCCGTAGTTCTGGTACATCTCGCTCTAACTCCTCGGCTCTGCAGTGCGCCAAGTCTTGTCGGGAGCGGACGGCCGAACCATTGCCCTGAGGGGCGCGTGGACCATGCGGAGGGGACAGGCTTTTCTTACCTCCTGGCAACCCGGCCGCCTGCGGCGCTGTGGTCGAGGTCGGCGGGCACACTAGAGTGGAAAGGTCGGTGGGATGATCGGGCGCGGAAGCCTGCGCAACGCGGGTCCGGGCCGACGCGACGGGACGAGTGATGTGGGACCGACGGGGGAGGCGTGGGGCGCTGTGCTCCGCGACCGCGCGGTCGATCGCGTCGGCGTCCGCATGACCCGCGGATGAGCCGATGAACCCCGAACGGTTCGGACCCTACCGGTTCGAGAGCCTGATCGGCCGCGGCGGCATGGGCGAGGTCTTCCGCGCGTGGGACGAGCGGCGCAACCGCGTCGTCGCCCTCAAGCGGCTGCCGCGGCAGATGGCGCAGGACCGTGAGTTCCGCGCGCGGTTCCAGCGGGAGTCCGCGCTGGCGGCGAAGTTGCGCGAGCCGCACATCATCCCGATCCACGACTACGGCGAGATCGACGGTCTGCTGTACATCGACATGCGTCTCGTCGAAGGTACCGACCTGGCGAAGGTGTTGAAGGTGGGCAAGCTCGGGCCCGAGCGCGCCGTCGACGTCATGTCCCAGGTCGCCGACGCCCTCGACGCCGCGCACGCCGAAGGCCTGATCCACCGCGACGTCAAGCCCTCGAACATCCTCCTGGTGGGGCCGCCCGAGCGCGCGGCGGTGCGGGGCTTCGCCTATCTCGCCGACTTCGGAATCGCCAGCACCCTCGCCGGTGGCTCCACGCTCAGCCGACCGGGGCTCGCCGTGGGCACCGCGGCCTACATGGCGCCGGAGCGGATGAGCGGCGAGCGGGTCGATGAGCGGGCCGACGTCTACTCCATGGCCTGCATGTTCTTCGAGTGCCTCACCGGGCACCGCCCGTTCCCGGCCTCGGACCTGCTGCAGGCGTTGCGCGCGCACCTGACGGCCCCGCGGCCGCGGCCGTCGGAACACGGCGCGGTTATCCCGCCCGCCCTCGACGATGTCGTGACTCGCGGCATGGCGATGAGCCCGGACGACCGCTATCCCACGGCGGGTGATCTCGCCGAGGCCGCGAGGGCGGCCCTCGTCGCGAGCGCTTCCACGGCCACACCGGAGACGGAGCCGGAGATCGTCCGCGTGACGGAGACGGAGCAGGCGTTGCCCGTCGTCGCTTCGGCGGCGGCGTCGACACCCGGCACCGCGATGTCGGATGACCGCGATGCCGACCCGGACGAACCGTCCGCGGCCCCGAACGGGGGGACGGGCCGTTCGCCCGGCGCCGGATCGCCCGGCCCCGGTTTGCCTGGCGCCGGATCGCCCGGCCCCGGATCGCCTGGCCCCGGATCGCTCAGCGCCGGGTCGCCTACCGCCGGATCGCCTGGCCCCGGTCTGCCTACCGCCGGATCGCCTGGCGCCGAGCGGGCGGCGGCCTCGGGACCCACGCCCGCCGTCGTCGAGGACCCCGGCTCGTCGCCGGTGCAACCGCGATCGCCATCGCTGGTGAAGTCGTATGCATCGCCGTCGTCCTCCCCGTCGTCGGCCACGCGCGCGCCGTCGCCGTCGACTACGGCTACGTCAGCCGCCCCCGCCACGTCGGCCACGTCGACCGGATCGGCCGGGTCGGCAACACCCGGCGGAGCCGCCCCACCGCGGGAAGGCGCCGACTCGGGCTCGGCGGGCGGTCGTCCGACCACCGGCGGCTCCGCGGGCGCCGAGGCAACGAGGCGCACCAGCCCTGTGGTGCCTGGCGCGCGGGCGAGCGGTCAGCCGCCGCGCCCTCGACTGGCACCGGAGCCGGTCGACCAGACACCCAGCGCAGGCTCGGAGCGCACCGGTCGACCGACGCCCGGCCCGGCCCAGCGGACCGCCACCCCCAACCGGTGGGAATCCCTGCGCTCCACGCCTCGACCGCACACGCCCGACCGACCGGCCACCGCCCCCGGCCCGCGGCGGCCGGTCGACGCCGCAACCGTCGCCCAGCCCTCGGCCCGCCCCGAGCCCCCGGCCCGGCCCGAGCCCGTGATGTGGCCCGGTCCATCCCCGGTCCCGGCGCCCGCCGAGCGCAGACCCCCGCCGCAGGCGCCGTCCGTCGACGACGTCGCGGCATCACCGCCGTCCGCCCCCTCCGCTCCGCAACGCCCCGGCCGCAGACGCCGCTGGTTCGTCCCGCTGGCCGCGATCGTCGCGGTGGTCGCCGCCGCCGCGATCCTGCTTCCCCGCCTGCTCGCGGGCACGCCCGCGTTCGAGCTGGTGGGGACGATCCCCGTCGGCGGCGGCCCCGCCCAGATCGATCTGTCCCCGGACGGGAACCGGGCCTACGTGACCAACCACGACGCAGGCACCCTCTCGGTGATCAACACCACCACCCGGCGCGCGCTCGACGGACAACCGCAGGCAGGCGCCGGGCCCGACGCCGTGGTCGTCGCCCCGGACGGCCGTCGGCTGTACATCGCCGACTCGGCGGCGAGCGAGGTCACGGTGCTCGACACGGGCACGAACGCGGCGACCGCGACGATCCCCGTGGGGCGCTCGCCGGACGGCCTGGCGATCAGCCCGGACGGCAAGCTCCTCTACGTCGCGAGCGGCGACGACGGCACCGTCACCGTCGTCGACACCGCCTCCGCGAAGCCCGTCGGGTCGCCCATCCCCGCCGGTAAACGCCCCCGCGCCATGGTGGTCAGCCCCGACGGCAAGCGGCTGTACGTCGCGGGTTTCGACTCCAACGACGTCACGCTGATCGATACGGCCGCGGCGACGCCGATCGCCCGCGCCGTCGTCGACGACGGTCCGATCGGCATCGTCATCAGTCCCGACGGCGGGCGGCTGTTCGTCGTCAACCAGCGCAGCAGCACGATCTCCGTGATCAACACGGTGGCGAAGACGTCCGACGTGACGGCCGCGCGGGTTGATCCCGCCCCCACCGCGGTCGCCCTCGACGCGACCGGCAGCCGTCTCTACGTCACCAGCAAGGACGCCGACACCGTCGTGCGGTTCGACACCGCGACGATGCAACCGGGCAAGCCGTTCACGGTCGCCGACGGCCCGGTCGCCGTCGCGGTCGGCCCCAAGGACGGCCTGGTCTACGTGGTCGGGCAGGGCTCGACCACCGTGTCGGTGCTGCGCGCCGTCGGCGCGTGAGCCAGGATCGGGTGTGCCCGCCTGGATCTGCGCCACCTGCGCCGTGCAGTACCCCGATACGACCGAGCCCCCTGCGGGCTGCCCGATCTGCGAGGACGAGCGGCAGTACGTCGGCTGGGACGGGCAGCGCTTCACGACCGCCGCGGAGCTCGCCCGCGACCACGCCACCGACATCCGGGAGGAGGAGCCGGGTCTGCTCGGGATCGGCGTCGCGCCTGCGGTCGGGATCGGGCAGCGTGCCCTGCTCGTCCGCACCCCGCACGGCAACGTGCTGTGGGACGCGATCCCGCTGCTCGACGACGCCGCACGGGAGGCGATCGCCGCAGCGGGCGGCATCGACACGATCTGCATCTCGCACCCGCACTTCTACGCCGCCTACGGCGACTTCGCCGACGCCTTCGACGCGCGCGTGCTCCTCCCACGAGCCGACGAGCAGTGGATCCAGCGCCGCTCGGACCGCGTCGAGCTCTTCGACGACTGCGTCGACGTCCTGCCCGGCGTCACGCTCGCCCGCATCGGCGGCCACTTCGACGGAGCCGCGGTGCTGCACTGGGCCGCGGGCTCCGACGGCCGCGGCGCGCTGTTGACCGGCGACACCATCACCGTCGTCCAGGACCGCGAGTGGGTGAGCTTCATGTGGAGCTACCCCAACCTCATCCCGCTGGACCCCGACACCGTGCGCACCATCGTCGACCGCGTCGCCCCGTTCCGGTTCGACCGCATCTATGGCGGCTGGTGGGGACGGGTGGTGCTCACCGACGGCCCGGGCGCGGTCCGCCGCTCCGCCGAGCGATACATCGCCCGGGTGCGGGGCGTCTAGGCCGCGTCCCGTGGATCACGGCCGATGGGATTCGTGATCCAGATGGCTCCTCGCAAGGCGGAGGACGGCTCTCGTACCGGGCGTACTCGAGACGTCCGACAACGCAGCGAGGGGCCATCTGGGCGCGAAGACCGCGGCTGCTGATCCACGGGACACGTCTAGCCCGCGGCACCGTCGGCCAGGTGCGCGACGCGGGTGCGCAGGTCCGCCTCGTCCCGCGGCGCCCCGGCTATCCGGCCGAGGTCGTCGCGGAGGCCGTCGAGCCAGACCCGCAGGTCGGCGAGCCGGTAGAGGTCCCGGCCGAGGTCGGTCGGCCAGTCGAGCATCGGTCGGGCCGGGAGTTCGGTCGCGGCGCTGATATCGCGGGCGATCAGGCCTGCCGCCACCCGTTCGTAGCTCTGGGCGACGTCCTCGGCGGCCGCCGTCAGCGGGTCGAGGCAGGCCAGCAGGCAGCCCGTGGGGCAGCCGCGCAGCAGCGCCTCCGCACCCCGCACGGCGTGGTGGCCCGCCACCAGCGTGGCCTGCCAGTCGACCCGGGAGTTCGGGTGCCGCTCGGTTTGGTAGAGCGCATAGGAGGCGTCGGCGAGCATGCCCGTCTCGCGGGCCCGGGGCAGCGCCCGACCCTGGGCGGAGTCCTCCGCGAGCACCGCCACGGTGTCCCGCACCACCAGCGCGGCGGCCCCGAGGAACGTGCCGGTGGCGCGGTGCAGCTCGCCCGAGCCGCCACGTGGCCACGCGAGGAGCCCGATCAGCACCCCGACCCCGGCTCCGATGACGACGTCCACGATGCGCGCCTCCGCCAGCCGCCAGTCCACCGGCGAGACCTGGGCGAAGACGAACGCGATGACCAGCGTGAACAGCGCCTGCGCCCACCCGGGGCCGAGCAGCGGCCCGGCGGCGAAGCCGACCAGCATCACGATGGGCAGCGCGATCGCGTACGCCGTCGGGGGCAGCCCGACCACGAGCAGCGCGGCGGCGACGAGCGCACCCGCGGTCGTGCCGACCAACGCCGGGCGCAGCGCCGACCGGGTGTCGGCGGCCGACGTGCGCAGGAGGGTGAGCACGGTGAGCAGCACCCAGAAGCCGTGCGACAGGTCGAACACGCCCGCCAGCAGCCGGGCCACCGCCAGCGCCAGCGCCAGCCGCAGCGCGCCTTGGAAGTAGACCGAGCGCGGCGTGAGGTGCTCGCGCAGCCGGTGCCACCACAGCCCCGGGGTGCTGCGGTAGGCGTACCAGAGCGGGCCTGGCTGGGCCGACGGCGGCGTGCTGTCCGGCGGGATCGGCGCGCCCGCCGCGATCCGGATCGCGGCCACCATCGACTTGGTCCACTCACCGAGGCTCAGCGCGAGCGAGCCGAGCTGCAGCCGGGCGGGCGGCACGCCGTCGGGCGAGATGGTGTCGCGGGCGGCGCGGAACTCCACGAGCGCGGCCGCGATCCGGTCCGTGTCGGGCACCTCGTCCTCGGCCCCGCGCAGCCAGTCCGCCGCCGCCGCGGCGCACGACGCGGTCTGGCGCAGCAGGGCGGCGGCCGCCGGGAGCGTGACGGCGCAGTGGTCGTCGACGAGCGACAGATCCACCGTGCGGCCCAGCAGGAGCCGGGCCGAGCCCGCGGCGGACGCGAGCGCCCGGTCCCGGCGCCCCGCGGAGGCGGGCCGTTGCCCCGGGGGGAGGCGCGAAGGCCGCAGCGCCTCCGCGGTGGCGGCCGCCTCGGGCAGCGCGTCCGCGAACCGCTCTCGGCCCTCCGGGCGCCCCGACCACATGTCGGCCACCGCGTCCAGGCAGCGCGCGAGCGCGGCGACGGCGTCGGCGAGCTTCGCGGTGTACGGCGTCGGCACCGCGTCGGGCCACAGCGTGACCTCCGCCGCGGCCAGCAGCAGCACGCCGAGCGTCAGCCCGGCCAACCGGAGGCCCAGCGAGCCGGGGTCGAACGGCGGGAAGCAGGGGAGGATGTACAGCAGCTGGGTGCCCGTCGCCAGGCCGACGAGGCGTGGGCCACCGATCCCCGCGTAGGCGACCGCGAATCCGAGCACGAACATGCCCGCGACGGCCGACGCGGTGCTCACCGACAGCAGGGTGCCGAGGGTGACCAGGAGCCAGCCCACCGGCAGCACGGCCAGCAGGGTGCGGGCGCGCTGGCCCGGACTGCCGGGGATCTGCGAGAGCGCGCCCATCGCCACCACGCCGAACAGCGCGTACGGGGCCATCGTGACGTTGTCCAGCACGTAGCGGCACAGGTAGAAGGCCACGCAGGCGACGAGGGTGACCCGGGCGGCGCGCCTGACGACCGCGAGTCCGGGATCGTGCCGTTCCAGCCATGCGCGAGGCCCTGTCGACGCCACCCGGCCATCCTTGCACCCGGCTTCCGACGGTGCGACGGTGCGAATGCTCTGGCCGCTCGTCGCCTGGCCGGAGCAGGTGATGCCGAACTGGGGGCGTGCTCCGTGGCCGTCGAGGGGGTCAGACCGCCAGACAGGTGCGCAGCCTGCGCAACCCTTCCGGGATGGCGGCGACGTCGATGGCCCCGTAGCCGAACATGAATCCGGGCGGCGTCGCGGTGCCCGCCATCCGGAAGCTTGAGAGGGGTTGCAGGGCCACTCCGGACCGTTGCGCCCGCGCCACGACCGCGACGTCGGCGGAGTCGTCGGCGGGCGTCCGCATGCGGGCGGCGATGTGCAGCCCGGCCGCCGACGGGATCACCTCGAGATGCTCGCCGAGCGGGCCCGCCAGCCCCTCCTGGATGGCCACGTGGCGCGACGTGTAGACGCCGCGCATGCGTCGGATGTGGCGGGCGAGGTGACCCTGGTCGATGAACGCGGCCGCAGCGCCCTGCAAGGGCACGGAGGTGTGCCAGTCGGCCACGTGCTTGGCCTTGCGCAGCGCCTCGTGCAGTGGCGGCGGCGCGATCACGAACCCCAGCCGCAACGTCGGCAGCAGCACCTTGGACAGCGAGCCGACGTACAGCACGCGTCCGGTGCTGTCGAGCCGGTGCAGCGTCTCCAGCGGCCGGCCGCCGAAGCGGAATTCGCTGTCGTAGTCGTCCTCGATGATCGCGGCGTCGACCCGCTCGGCCCAGTCCAGCAGCGCTCGGCGCCTGCGCAGGGACATCACCATCCCGAGCGGGAACTGGTGCGACGGGCAGACGTAGACCAGCCGCGCGTCCGCGGGGAGCGCGTCGACGAGCAGGCCGTCCGCGTCGACCGGCACCCCGACCACGCGGCAGCCCAGCGCGGTGAGCGCGCCCCGCGGCGGCGGATAGCCGGGGTTCTCCACGGCGACGACGTCGCCCGGCGCCAGCAGCACCCGCGCCACCAGGTCGATCGCCTGCTGGCTGCCGCTCGTGACGAGCACGTCCTCGATGTCCGCCCGCACCCCGCGCGAGACCCCGACGTGGCGCGCGATCGCCGCCTGCAGCGCGGGTACGCCCGCCGCGCCGATGTGGGCGCCGCGGCCGACGGTGGTCGACCGGATCTGCTCGGACAGCAGCGCCCGCCACGTCGCGAACGGGAAGCGGCTCGCGTCCGGGATACCGGTGCGGAAGTCGTACTCGGCCGTGACCGCCGACATGTCGGGGCCGCCGTCGATGGTGTCCCACACCGCCCGCGGACGCAGGGGGGAGTCCGCGGGCCGCCGCGACACCGGCGACACCCCCTCCACGCAGACGTACGTGCCCGCCCCGACCCGCGACCGCAGGAAGCCCTCCGCGGCGAGCCGGTCGTAGGCGAGCGTGACGGTGTTGCGCGCCACCCCCAGCCGCTGCGCGAGCTCGCGGCTCGACGGCACGGCCTCACCCGGGCGCAGCAGCCCGTCCGCGATGGCCGCCCGCACCTGCTGGTACACCTGCCGGGTGCGGTCGCCGCGACCGTCCACGCGCAGGTGCAACTCCACGGCTGGCAGCGTAGGGCCCGTACCGATCAGGCGCGGGTCGGCCATGATCGCCGGGTGCGGTGCCGGTGGTGCGCAGGCACACCTCCCGCACCGAACGCGGCGATCACCGCGTGTCAGACGCTCCGTCGCGGTAGAGGCGCCCGAGCAGGGCCCGGAACGTCCGGCGCTCCGCGGTGTCGAGCGGGCGGAGCACCTCCTCCTCGGCGACGCGAATGGCGCTCGACACGGCCGCCCGCAGCGAACGGCCCGGATCGGTGAGCGTGACGATCTTGTTGCGGCGATCGTCCGGGTCGGGCGCGCGGGCCAGCAGCCCGCGGGCCTCCAGCGCGTCCAGGATCGGGATCAGGCGGGTCTTGTCCCGCCCGACCGCCTCCGCGAGCCGGGCCTGCTTCTGCGCCGGGCCGTCCACGAGGCCGGAGAGCACGACGTACTCCCACATGGTCAGGTCGTGCGCGGCGAGGACGGGCAGCTCGATCGCGACCGCGCGGCGCGTGAGCCGGTCGAACGCGGCGGCGAGCTCGGGATCGGCCACGGCGAGACAATAGCGCTGGACATATCGTCTACATAAGTAGACCATCTACATATGCAGACGATGACGCTCCACCATCAGGCCCTCGACCGCACCTCGGAGCTGGTCCGCGCCGTTCGGCCCGCCGATCTGGGTCGCCCCACGCCCTGCGCGGGTTGGGATCTCGCGGCCCTGCTCGCCCACATGACGGGGCAGAACCACGGGTTCGCCGACGCGCTGCGCGGCGGCACCGACGTCGCCGCGTACGCCCCGGTGCCCGATGTGGCCGCGTGGCCCGCGTCGGTGGCCGACCTGCTCGACGCGGCGGCGCACCCGGGCACCGACGCCGTGCTGCTGCCGGAGATCACGACCGCACGGCGGTTCCCGGTTTCCGTCGTGATCGGGTTCCACCTGCTCGACACGGTCGTGCACGGCTGGGACGTCGCGACCGCGCTCGGGCGCGTGTGGCGGCCGGACCCACCGCTGGTCGATGCGGTGCTCGCGCAGGCGCGGCTGGTTCCGGCCGGCCCGGCCCGCACGGTGCCCGGCGCGGCGTTCGCGCCGGTTCGTGCCACCGATGGTGAAGACCCGTGGACCACCGCGCTGGCGCTCCTCGGCCGGGCCGTCCCCGGAAGGGCGTGAAATCCTGGCGCGGTGGCGACGGTGTACGAGGCGGCGGGCGGCCTCGACGGACTCCTGCGGCTGGCCGAGGCGTGGCACGCCCGGGTGTTGGCCGACGAGATCGTGAGCCACGCGTTCAGCCACGGCTACCGGCCCGACCACTCCGAGCGGCTGGCGGCGTACTGGGCGGAGGCCCTCGGTGGCCCGCCGCTGTACAGCGGCGCGTACGGCGACGAGACCGCCGTCGTGCGGCTGCACAGCGGCAACGGCCCGCACGAGGAGATGGACCAGCGCGCGGTGGCGTGCTTCGACCAGGCGCTGCTCGACGTCGGGCTCGACGACCGCACGCGGGCGACGCTGTCGGACTACTTCGCCTGGGCGACCACCCACGAGATGGCCGTCTACCACGATTCGGCGGAGCAGGTGCCCGACGGCCTGCCGCTCCCGCGGTGGTCGTGGGACGGCCGCGCCACCTGACTCCGGCCCAGCCCAGCCCCAGCCATGATCGCCGTTTCGGTGCACAAGCGGCCATTCCTGACCGGTTCGTGCGCCGAACCGGTGATCATGGGGCGGGGCGGGCGGGCCGGGCGGCGTGGGACAGGGCGGCCCGACTACGTCGGCAGGGTGGCAGACGCGTCGGCGGTGCGCAGGAGGTCGGCGAAGGCCGCGGCCGCGGCGTCGACGCCCGCCTCGTCGCCGGTCGCCACCAGGTCGAGCAGCAGGCCCCGGGTGACGGCGAGGCCCAGGCGGGCCAACGCCGGGTGCACCGCGCCGCCGGTGTGCCGGTCGGCCGCGTCGAGCCAGCCGTCCACGGCCGCCGGGAGCAGCCGGGTGAACGGGACCTCGCCCTGTGCCGCCCGGGCGTAGCACTCGAAGAACAGCCGCTCCAACGCCCGCAGCTCGGGGCGGCGCAGGTCGGCCCACATGGCCGCGAAGGCGGCCGCGGGGTCGTCGGGCATCGCGTCGAACACCGCCGCCTGGCGCCGTTCCACCTCCTCGACCACGGCGACGAGCAGCTCGTCGCGCGATCCGAAGTGGTGCAACAGCATCCGGTGGCTCGTGCCGACCTCCTCGGCGAGCGCGCGGAGCGGCCGCCTGCCGATGCCACCCCCCGCGAACGCATCGATCACGGCGTCGAGCAGCTCCCGGCGCCGCGCGTCGTCACGCGGGCGGGGCAACTCGTTGCTCGCAGCGCGCCTTCAGCCCCTCGGCCTCCAGCGCCAGGTAGCGCCGGGTCAGCCCGCGCATGAGCACCCCGACGAGGGTGCCGACCGGGCCGCGCTGGTCGATCCGCTGCCGCACCAAGGTGCGCTCCGGGCCGAGCGCGACCACCTCGTGGACGGCGAGGGTCAGCCCGCCCGGCGCACCCTGCTGCCAGGTCCACCCAGCACCGGGCTCCAGCGCCGAGACCGTCCAGACGAGCCGGGGCAGCCGGGGCTGCTTGATCGCGAAGCGCTTCCCGACCGCGAGGTCCGGGCCGTCGAGCGCCTCGATCCGCGTCATCGACGCCGTCCACTCCGGCCAGCGCTCGACGTCGGCGTAGACCCCCCACACCGTGGCCGCGGGCGCCGCGACCTCCACGCTGCTATCGGTAATCATGTACCCGATGGTACGTTAACGGCGCGCGGTGGGAAACCGCCTTTCGTCCGGCTACGGTGCGACCATGACACGGCGGGCTCTCGATCTCTGGTCGCCCGCGATCGGTGCGAACGGCACGGTGCTCGCCTACGGCCACTGGGGCCGACCGGTGCTCGTCTTCCCGACCGAGGCGGGGCGCGCGGGTGACTTCGAGGCCAACGGGATGATCGAGACCGTCGCCGATCTGCTCGACGCGGGCCGCGTCAAGCTCTACTGCGTCGACAGCTACGACTCCGCGTCCTGGTCGGACCGCGGCATCCCGCTGGAGGAGCGCGCGCGGCGCCACGGGGCGTTCGAGTCGTGGATCCTCGACCAGGTCGCGCCGTGGATCCACGACGACTGCGGCGGCCCCCAGCCGATCCTCACCCTCGGTGCGAGCATGGGCGCCTATCACGCGGCCAACTTCGCCCTCCGCCACGCCGAGAGGTTCCCGCAGGCGCTGTGCCTGTCCGGCAACTACGACCCGACGACGTGGCACGGCTGGGGCGAGCAGGGCGACGCGCTCTACTTCCAGAACCCCACCGCGTACATCGCGAACCTGCACGGCGACCACCTGGCCTGGCTGCGCCACAACGTGCTACCTCACGCTGGTCTGCGGGCAGGGCATGTGGGAGGACACCACCGGCGCGCTGGCGGGCACCCGGGCGCTCGCGGGCCTGCTCGCGGCGAAGGACATACCGCACGAGCTGGACGTGTGGGGTCACGACGTCGCCCACGACTGGCCGTGGTGGCGTCGCCAGCTCGCGCACCACCTGGCCCGGATGACCTAGGGAGGAGGACCCGTGGACCGACACCTGGTCGGGTTGCTGCTGGGCACCGAAGAGGACTGGCCCTCGGCGTTCGAGACGCTCATGCGGCGCTTGGGCCCCGTGCGCTCCGGCTCGGGCGACGAGCACGCCTTCGACGTCGAGCGGATCACCATCGAACCGTTCGACCTGCGCGCCAAGCCCCGCTACGACCTGGTGATCGACCGACTCGCGTACTGGTACTACGTGCCGCGCGAGTGGCTGAAGAAGGTCGCGTTGATGGACGACGTGTACCTGCTCAACAGCCCGTTCACGTTCCAGAGCATGGAGAAGCATGCCGCGTACTGCGCCATGATGCGCCTGGGCCTCAAGGTGCCCGAGACCGTGCTCGTGCCCTTCAAGAACCCGCCCGACAACGCGAAGTTCGCCTACACCGCGCGGCGCTACAACCAGCCGTTCGACCTCGACGCGATCGCCGAGCGCATGGGCTACCCGCTCTTCATGAAGCCCTACGACGGCGGCGCGTGGGTGGGCGTCACCCGCATCAAGAACGCCGACGACCTGCACATCGCCTACGACGACTCCGGCCAGCGGCTCATGCACCTGCAGAAGGCCGTCGAGAACTACGACGTGTTCGCCCGGTCGCTGTCGATCGGCGCCGAGACGATGGTGATGAAGTTC
This sequence comes from uncultured Actinomycetota bacterium, assembly GCA_963837575.1. GTDB lineage: Bacteria > Actinomycetota > Actinomycetes > Mycobacteriales > Pseudonocardiaceae > Pseudonocardia. The sequence goes on along the minus strand of CAWIOI010000018.1, from coordinate 114,969 downwards.
CGGCCCGAGCTGCCCATGCACGACCGCTACGAGGTGGCCCACGAGTTCCTCACGCCCGAGGTGGGCGACGAGGTCGTCACGATCTCCCGGCTGGTCAACGCGTTCTTCAAGTGGGAGTTCAACTCCTGCGAGAACCTCGTCGCGGGCACCGAGGTGCACCCGATCGACTACGCCAACGCCTGCCCGGACGTCTCGCTCACCTCCCTGCACTACTACTTCCCGTGGGCCATGGCCGCGCTGGTGCGCTGGAGCGTGTTCACGCTCGTGACCGGCCGCAAGTACTACCTGCACCTGGAGTCGGCGAAGTACTTCGAGGTCGCCGACCGCGAGGACCTCTCCTACCGCGAGAAGCTCACCGCCTACCGCCGCCTCGCCGACGACTACTTCGAGACCGACCGCTACCTGGATTTCTGCGCCAGTCGCCTCGCCCACCTCGACGAGGTGGTGCTGGAGTGGGTGGACAGCGCGGAGTTCGACGCCCTGCTCGTCGAGACGGTGAAGGCCACCTACCCGGTCCACGAGCACGACCGGTTCGTCGCGCACTTCCGCGGCCTGGTCGGGCTCTGGGTGCGGGACGCGAAGGTAGCGGCGGTCCCGAACTGAGTTGCCGCGGTCGGGCCCGCGGCGTTCGAATGGCGCGATGCCGTTCCACACCATGTCCTTCGACCCGCGCACCAGCTTCGGCCCGGAGGTCGCCGCGACCTACGACGACGCGCCGCGGGGCGACGAGGAGGCGGCCGTCGCCCGGCTCGTCCAGCTGGCGGGCGCGGGCCCGGCGCTCGAGCTGGCGATCGGCACCGGTCGGATCGCGCTGCCGCTCGCGGCGACCGGAGTGCGCGTCGACGGGATCGAGCTGTCGCAGGCGATGATCGACCGGCTGCGGGCGAAGCCCGGCGGCGACGCGCTCACCGTGGTCTGCGGCGACATGGCGACCGTCACGATGCCCGAGCGCTACCGGCTGGTCTACGTCGTGTTCAACTCGCTGATGAACCTGATCACCCAGGACGAGCAGGTGCGCTGCGTCGCCAACGCCGCCGAGCACCTGGCCGCCGACGGCGTGTTCGTCGTCGAGAACGTCGTGCCCGATCCGATGTACGGGCTGCGCCGTGACCGTGAGGGCGTCGACCAGTACGTCGATGCCGGGATGATCGGCCCGGACGGGGTGACCGTCGAGGTCGGCCGCTTCGACCGGGCCACCCAGCGGGTCGACAAGTGCCACGTCGGGCTCGGCCCGGGCGGCGTCGCGCTCAACCCGCTGGCGCTGCGCTACATCTGGCCCAGCGAGCTGGACCTCATGGCCCGCCTCGCCGGGCTGCGGCTGCGCGACCGGTGGGGTGGATGGTCCGGCGAGCCGTTCGACGGGCGCAGCGTGCGGCACGTCTCGGTCTACGGTCAGCCCTGATGTTCGCTCCGCAAGCTCCGCTCAGCCCGCGTAGAGCTGGAGGTCGCGGGCGAACGCGTCGGTCATCTCGATGACCTTCTGCAGCTCGTGGTGCCGCACGACCACGCCGCCGTCGCCGACGGTGGTGGTGCGCCAGTCGCGGCGCGACGCGCCGATCGGGAGCAGGTCGACGTTGACGACGTGCTCGCCGTACGCCGCGAGCAGCGCGTCCAGGCCCTCGATCGCGGTGATCCGGCCCTGGCCGTTCGCGCGCTTGAACACGTTGCCGGAGTTGAAGCGCTGCATGATCGGCGTGCGCAGGTGCCCGAGCAGCACCGCCTCGGCCCAGCTGACGTAGAGGTCGGCGTCGCAGGAGTAGTTCATCAGCTCGACGACCCGCGCGCCCGGCGGTCGGGCCGCGATCTCGCCGAACACCGCCTCGCCGGATGCCGTGCGGTACCACTCCATGTGCGTGAACCCGGTGCGGAAGCCGAGCGCGTCCAGCACCGCGCGGCCCATCGCCCGGCCGCCCGCGAGCTCGGGCACGGACAGGTCGCGCAGCACGATGGACACCGGGCTGACCCACTCGTGCAGCCGCATCTGCAGCGGCCGCGGCCGGTACCACATCACGTTCTCGAAGAGGATCTCGCCGTTCGCGCAGACCGTGTCGAACGTCAGCTCCTCGGCGTCGATGAACTCCTCGACGCTCACCTCCGTTACGTGCCGCAGCAGGGGGAGCACGTCGGACAGCTCGGCCGAGGAGTCGACGCGGTAGGTGTCGGCGGACCCGGCGCCCGCGATGGGCTTCACGATGATCGGGTAGCCGATGCGCTCGACCGCCTCCCACACGCCCGCGACCGTGGTGGTGCTCGCGTGCCGCGGGGTGCGGACGCCTGCGGCGTCGAGTACCTGCTTCATCTTCTCCTTGTCGCGGAACGGCACGGTCTCGGTCACCGTCATGCCGGGAAGGCCGAACACCTGCCGGATCCGGGCGGCCAGGATCATGTACGGCTCCCACAGGCATTCCACCTGGTCGAACCGGGCGTGTGCGGCGAGCCCGCGGAGGGCGGCGAGCACCGCGCCCTCGTCGGCCAGTGACACGTGCTCGTAGTGGGCGAGCGCGTCGCGGGCCACGGCGGGCAGCTCGTGCGGCGGCTGGTCGCCGACGCCGACCACCCGCGCGCCCACCGCGGCCAGCGCCCGCGTGAAGTACGGCATCTCAGCCGGGTAGCCGGGGGACAACATCACCACGGTTCTCATGCGGCGCCGCCGGTCGTGAGTGGAAATGGTGGTGGGAACGACGTTATCCGCTCACGAGCGTTCACTGCGCCTCCACCAGCTCGACCCGGATCCCGTTCACGATGGCGTCGAGCGCGTCGGCGACAACCGCGGTGTCCGGGTCGCGGACGATCACGTAGCCCTCGCCCTCGTAGCCCGTCGACGCGGGTTGCCCCGGCTCGGGCAGCTTGGCCTCCACGACGAGGTGCCCGAGCCGCCGCTGCAGCTCGTCGACGCCGTGGACGGCCCGCACGCGGCCCCGGCCCTGCCCGCGCAGGTAAACACAGCCCGAGGCGTACTTCCGCTCCGGCGGCGTGAACCGCTCGAGGATCACCAGCTCGCACCACATCCGGAAGAAGTCGACGTCGTGCACGTACCCGAGCATTGTGGCGATCTGGGCGCCGGGCGGCCGGGCGCCGACCTCGGAGACCGCGACCGAGCCGTCCTGGCGGCGGAACCACTCCATGTGCGTGAGGCCGTCGCGCACGCCCAGCGCCCGCACCGCGGCCGGGCCGACATCGAAGATCTCCCGATAGCGCGGGTCGGACAGCTCGCGGGGGAGCAGCACCGTCCACTGGATCCACGGGTTGCGCAGCACCGTGAGCGGCGGCGGCCGATAGTCCGAAATGGACGCCCACACCGTGGCGCCGCCGATCTGCACGCTGTCGAACGTGAACTCGTCGCCGACGAGGAACTCCTCCAGCAGGCCCGGCGACTCCGGGCGCGGCGGGATCGCCGACAGCCAGCTCCGCAGGGCGTCGGCGTCGTCGAGACGGTAGGTCGCCTGCGCCCCCGCGCCCGCGGGGGGCTTCGCGACCAGCGGAAACCCGACTGCCGCCGCGAACGCCAACGCCTCGTCGGGAGCGCGGACGAGCTGGTGGCGCGCGCACGGCACCCCCGCCGCGGTGAGCACCTCCTTCATCCGCGACTTGTCCCGCACGTTCCGCGCGGTCGCCGCGTCCATGCCCGGGATGCCCAGCGCCTCGCGGGCGTGCGCGAGCGGCACCTGCAACTGCTCGAGGGCGCCCACCAGCCGCTCGATCGGCCCCAGCTGCACCGACAGCCCCGCCACGGCGTCCGCGATCTGGCGGGGATCCAGCGCGTCGTCGACCCGCCAGTGCCCGGCCAGGTCCCGGGCCAGGTCGGCGGGCACCTGCTCGGCGGGCACGGTCGTGACCAGACCCAGCCGCACGCCGGGAATGCGGGCCGCGGTGGCCACGAACCGGACCGTGGCGGGCATCAGGAACGGGGCGACGAACGCGGCGTTCACCATGCCCGGTGACGCTACAGTCCCGGGGTGTGAACATCGTCTTCGTCGAGCCCGCCTTCCCGCCGACCCAGCGGCACTTCGTGCGGGCCCTCGCCGAGGTCGGCGCCTCCGTGATCGGGATCGGCGAACGGCCGGTCGACCACCTCGACGACGAGCTCAAGAGCTGGATGACGCACTACCACCAGGTGTCCACGGTGGTCGATGCGGGCGTGCTGACCGACGCCGTCCGCTGGGTGCAGGACAAGGTCTGGGTCGACCGCCTGGAGTCGACGATCGAGGCCCACACGATGGCTGCCGCGCAGGCCCGCGAGGCGTGCACGATCCCCGGCACGTCCGTGCGCACGGCGTGGCTGTGCCGCGACAAGCCGTCCATGAAAGAGGTCTTGCGCGCGGCCGGGATCCCGACCGCCGCGTCGGCGCCCGTCACCTCCGCGGCCGACGTGCACGCGTTCGTCACCGACATCGGCTTCCCGGTGATCCTCAAGCCGCGCACCGGCGCGGGCGCACTGGACACCGTGCGGGTCGACGACGCCGGTCAGCTCGACGAGGCGCTGGGCCGCTTCGGCGGACAGGGCGTCGAGTCGATCGCCGTCGAGGAGTTCGTGGAGGGCCACGAGGGCTTCTACGACACCGTCTCGATCGAAGGCCATTCCGCAGTGGACTTCGTGTCGCACTACTACCCCAACGTGTTGGAGGCGATGCGCACACGCTGGATCTCCCCGCAGTTCGTCTCAACGAACCGGATCGACACCGTCGCCGACTACCAGGAGCTGCGCGACCTCGGCGCTCGCGTCAACGCCGCCTTGGGCATCGGCACCAGCGCCACCCACATGGAGTGGTTCTTCGGGCCGAAGGGCCTGCGGTTCTCGGAGATCGGCTGCAGGCCGCCCGGCGTCGGCGCGTGGGACCTCTACTCGGCGGGCAACGACCTCGACCTCTACCGGGCCTGGGCGGAGGCCGTCGTGCACGGGCACATCGCGGCGCGGCCCTCCCGCCGGTTCGCCACCGGGATCGTCGCGCTGCGGCCCGACCGCGACGGTCAGATCAGCGGCTACTCCGGCGTCGACGAGGCCCAGGCCCGGCTCGGCGAATGGGTGATCGACGCGCACCTGCCCGAGCCCGGCACCCCCACGCAGCCGGTCGAGGCGGGCTACTGGGCCAACGCCTACGTCCGCATGCGCCATCCCGACTACGACGTGCTGCGCGGGATGCTCGACGACGTGGGCCGGACGGTGCACGTGTACGCTTCATGATCATTATCCTGGGACCGCAACGGCGGCCGACACTGGACGCCGTCGGCCTCGAAGGGCCGGTCGCGACGATCACGGCGGGTTGGCAGGAGCGCGAGCCCGACGACGCCGAGCTGGATCTGCTGCTCGACGGCCGCAGCGTCAACCTGGCCCTGTACACCCGCTGGCACGACGTGCTGGAACGCGATCCGGAGTACGCCGAGGCCGAGCGCGCGCACCGGGCCGCGCTCGCCGAGCAGCAGGAGCTGCACCTGGTGCAGTTGGACGGGGTGTTGGGCGCGCTGCGCGAGGTCGCCCGGCGCGGCGGCGGCGGCCCGCGGCTGCGGGAGGAGGCCCGCGCGGACGCCGAGGCCGTCGTCCGGCTCGTCGACGACCGGCACCTGGCGCGGGTGGCGCAGGAGCGCGCCGCGTTCGCGGAGCGGTGGCGTCCCGCGGAGCGCCCGGTGGTGGCGGGGCACCGGGCCGCGGTCGCCGAGGTGTTGGCCTCGGCGGCGGCGCTCGCCGTCGCGGGTGGGCACGTCGGGGTGCTGGGGCACGTGCTGCGGCTGTTCGCCGTGACGGCCCCACCGATCGTCGTCGCGTGGTCGGCCGGCGCGATGGCGCTCACCGACCGGGTGCTGCTCTTCCACGACCGGGCCGCGCACGGGCCGACGCACGCCGAGTTCGCCGACGTCGGGCTGGGCTGGATCCCCGACGCGGTGCTGCTGCCGCACGCGCGGCGGCGCCTGCGCGTCGACGACCCCGCCCGGATGGCGGAGCTGGCCGTGCGCGCGGCGCCCGCGCGCTGCGTGATCCTCGACGACGGCACCCGGCTCGACCTCGGCCCGGACGGTCATCTCCCCGCGGACGCGCTGATCGTCCACCCCGACGGCTCACTCGGCCGTGAGCGGAAACGAGTGCCGGAGCACTCGTTTCCGCTCACGGGCGGCGGCGTCGCATGAAGCTCGCCATCAACCGCCTCAAGGAGCGGCGACCGGATGACACGGCCGTCGACCGGTTCCTGGCCCGGCACGAGGTGCCGATCGTGGAGGGCGACCGGTGCACGTTCCTGTGGCGCGGCGACGCCGACGCCGTGTACCTCGTGCACCGCATCACCGGGTTGCCCGACCGGCTGCCGCTGCGCCGGATCCGGGGCACCGACCTGTGGTCGGTCGTGCTGGAGCTGCCCGCGGGCTCGCGGGTGAACTACCAGATCGAGGTCCGCCGCGGCGAGCACGTCGAGGGCGGGAACGACCCGCTCAACCCGAAGGTCTCCTACAGCCCGGTCGGCACGTCGTCGGTGTGCTTCGCGCACGGTTACGCGACGCCCGACTGGACCGAGTTCGACCCGGACGCCCGGCCGGGCACCCTCACCGACATCGTGGTGCCCAGCCGTGCGCTGCGCCGCGACTGCGCCGTCACCCTCTACCTACCCGCGCGGTTTCGCCGCAGCGTCGCGTACCCGCTGCTCGTCGTGCACGACGGTGGCGACTTCCTGCAGTACGCGGCGGCCAAGACCGTGCTCGACAACCTCGTGCACCGGCTCGACGTCGCCGAGCTCGTCGCGGCGTTCGTGCACCCCGGCGACCGGCTCGTCGAGTACGCCGACTCGCCCGCGCACGCCCGGTTCCTCACCCGCGAGCTGCTGCCGCGGCTGGAGTCGGAGCTGCCGCTGGTCGGGCAGCGGTCCGGGCGGTGTCTGCTCGGGTCCAGCTTCGGCGCGGTCGCGGCGCTCTCGGCCGCGTACCGCTCGCCCGACACCTACGGCGCGCTCGCGCTGATGTCGGGCTCGTTCGTGTTCACCGACATCGCCGGGGCCGACCACGGCGGCGGTCCCGTGTTCGACCCGGTCGTGAGGTTCGTCAACCGCTACCGGGCCCGGCCGCGGCGGGTGGCCGACCGGCTCTTCGTCAGCTGCGGGGTGTTCGAGCCGCTGATCACGCCCAACCGGTCGATGGTGCCCACGTTCGAGGCGACGGGCATGACGGTGCGGTTCCTCCAGACCCGTGACGGTCACAGCTGGGAGAACTGGCGCGACAGCCTCCGCGACGCGCTCTCCTGGATCTACCCCGGGCCGCAGAAGCTCGTCTACGAATAGCCGGGTCGCCGCCCTTCCCGGCGGCGCCCGCGGTCCCTACCGTCGGCGTGGGTCCCACCACTTGTGCCTTACGGAGTCGCCATGACCGCCACCACCGCCGCCGATCTCGGCGGACCGACGTTGCCGCAGGTGCGACGCCTGGTCACCGACGTGCCCGGCCCGCGATCGCGGGAGCTGGCCGCGCGCCGCTCGGCCGCCGTGGCGGGAGGTGTCAGCAGCGTCATGCCCGTGTACGCGGCGGCTGCGGGCGGCGGCGTGGTCGTCGACGTCGACGGCAACTCCTTCATCGACCTCGGCTCGGGCATCGCCGTCACCACCGTCGGCAACAGCGCGCCCGCGGTGGTCGACGCCGTGCGTGCGCAGGTGGCGGCGTTCACCCACACCTGCTTCATGGTCACGCCCTACGACGGCTACGTCGCCGTCGCCGAGGAGCTCAACGCGATCACGCCGGGCCGTCACGAGAAGCGCTCGGCGCTGTTCAACTCCGGTGCGGAGGCGGTGGAGAACGCGGTCAAGGTCGCGCGGCTGGCCACCGGGCGCCCGGCCGTGGCGGTGTTCGAGCACGCCTACCACGGCCGCACCTCGCTGACGATGGCGATGACCGCCAAGAACATGCCCTACAAGAACGGGTTCGGGCCGTTCGCGCCGGAGATCTACCGAGCGCCGATGTCGTACCCGTTCCGCGACGGCCTCGACGGGGCCGCCGCAGCGGCGCGCAGCATCGAGTACCTGGAGCGGCACGTCGGCGCGGCGAACCTCGCCGCGCTGGTGATCGAGCCGATCCAGGGCGAGGGCGGCTTCGTCGTGCCCGCGCCCGGCTACCTGCCCGCGCTTGTCGAGTGGGCGCGCGCCAACGGGATCGTGTTCGTCGCCGACGAGGTGCAGACCGGCTTCGCCCGGACCGGGCGGCTGTTCGCGTGCGAGCACGAGGGCGTCGTCCCCGACCTCATCGCCACCGCGAAGGGCATCGCGGGCGGCATGCCGCTCGCCGCCGTCACCGGGCGGGCGGAGCTGATGGACGCCCCGCACGCGAGCGGGCTCGGCGGCACCTTCGGCGGCAACCCCGTCTCCTGCGCCGCGGCCCTGGCCGCGCTGGCGACGATCCGCTCCGACGGCCTCGTCGCGCGGGCCGCCGCGATCGGCGAGACGGCGCTCCCGCGGCTGCGCGCGCTTCAGGCCGACGACCCGCGGATCGGCGACGTCCGCGGCCGGGGCGCCATGCTGGCCGTCGAGTTCGTGCGCCCCGGCACGACCGAGCCGGACCCGGCGACGACGAAGGCTGTGGCCGCCGCGGCGCACCAGGCCGGGCTCATCGTGCTGACGTGCGGCAGCTGGGGCAACGTCGTGCGGCTGCTCCCGCCGCTGGCGATCGGCGACGACCTGCTGGGTGAGGCCCTCGACGTGCTCTCCGAGGTGATCCGCGCGGCCTGAACCGGGTCGGTGACCCGATGCCCGCGATGACGCCGCCGTGGTGCTCGGGCTTCCCGGAGGGCGCTACCCCGTATCCGTACGACCCCGCCGAAGCCAAACGGCTCTTCGAGAAAGGAGGCTGGCCCGCCGGGCGGCCGATCCGCATCGCGACACCCGCACCGTTCACGGGCATCGCGCAGCTCATCGCGAGCGATCTGCGGCGGGCGCTCGACGTCGCGGTCGAGGTCACGTCGGTGCCCGACGAGCAGGCGCTCGCCGGAGCACGCGCGTTGATCGAGAAGAAGCTCGACCTGCCGTGGGACCTGCTCGTCCACGCCTGGTTCGACCTCTCCTCGGAGGCGCCGCCCGCGGCCGTGCACCGCGAGTTCTTCGGTGCGGACGGGGCGTTCCGGGCCGGGCCGCCCGATGAGGGTTTCGACGCGCTGTTCGCGCGGATGGCCGTCGAGCTCGACGGCACCGAGCTGGTGCGCATCGCCGAGGAGATCGACAGGCACTGCTTCGATCAGGCGCTCGCGCTGTTCCTGTGCGCACCGCAGGCGCTCTACGCGGTGAACAACCACGTGAGCTTCGGGCCGTACAAGACGACCTTCGAGATCGCGGAGGTCACCGTCGACGAAGGGCACTGGTCGCGGCAACCCGATGCGCCACAGCGCTCAGGGGCGATCACTCCGCCCGCAGGCGCCGCGAGCAGGGAGAAACCCGGGTTCGCGGGCGCGGCAGGCAATGCCTGCTGAGGTCGGCTGACCCAGACGGGCCGCGTGGAGGGAGGATGCCTCCGCCCGGCCCGTCTGTTCATGACGGCCTGATGAGGACGGCCACGACCGACCGGACGTAGCGCGGGAGAGCGTCCGGCGCGGCGTCCGGGGTGGCGTGGGTGAGCTGGGCGTGGCCCAGGTACGCGGTGTAGGCGAGCACACTGCGCTCACGGGCGGTGTCCCGGTCGAAGCCGAGGCCCGTGAACAGGTCGGTGAGGTAGTCGAGCCTGCGGCGGGTGACCCGCGCCAGTACGGGTGCCACCAGCGGGTGCGTCGCGGAGGGCTGCAACGCCAGCTCGACGCGCGACCCCCCGTCCAACGCGTGGGCGAGCAGGAGCTGCAGCCGGGCGCGGAGGTCGGGCTCGCCCTCGATGGCCGCGATGACGTCCTCGGTGCCGACGCGTTCCCAGCGTGCCAGCGTGGCGGCGAGCAGGGCTTCGCGGTTCGCGAAGTGCCAGTAGAAGCTGCCCTTCGTCGCGCCGAGCCGAGCGGCGAGCGGCTCGACCGCGACCGCGGTCATCCCGCCCTCGGCCAACGCGGCGAGCGCGACCGCCGCCCAGTCGTCGGCGGAAAGGCGCTTCTCCACGGCCATACGCTAGCGTATGGTCAAACCATACGGTGGCGTATGGAGGTCGGCGATGCGCGTGCACAACGTCCACGAACGGGTCCTCGACGCCCCGGCCGCGGCGGTCGCGCCGTTGCTCGACGGCGTCGGCGGCCCCCACGACGTGCTGTGGCCGTCGCCGGAGTGGCCGCCGATGTGGCTCGCCGGGCCGCCCGTGATCGGCATGGCGGGCGGCCACGGCCTGTTGCGCTACCGGGTCAGCGCCTACGCACCCGGCAGCCGGATCGTGTTCACGCTGGAGCCCGGGCAGGGGCTCTCCGGGTGGCACGGGTTCGAGGTCGTGCCGCTCGGGCCGGAGCGCACGCTCCTGCGCCACGTCGTGGACGGGCGGGCACACGGCCGGATGCGGGTGGTCTGGCCGTGCGTGCTGCGGCCGGTCCACGACGGGATCGTCGAGCAGATCCTCGACCGGGCCGAGATCGCCCTCGGCGTCGGTCCGGCCCGCGCGACCCGGCTCTCCACGATCGCCCGGCTCGCCCGGTGGACCTCCCGGCCGCGGGCCCGCGCGACGGAGCCGGCAGCCGGAGCCCTTTCGGTGTTGCCCCGGGTCGACTTCGCCGACGCCTTCGCCGTCCGGCTGCGACCCGGCATGTCGACCGACCCGGCGGTGTGGGCGTCGGCGATCTTCGACGACCCACCGGGCCGGGTGCGTTCCCTGCTCGCGGCGCGCGAGGCCGTGGTCGGGCTGATCGGCATCGAACGGGCGGGGCGCTCGGCGTTCGCCGTCCGGTCTCGAACCGCGACCGAGGCCGTGGCGGGCACGAACGCGCGGCACCTGGACTTTCGGGCGGTGGTGACGGTCGAGCCCACCCGGGTCGTCCTGACCACCGTCGTGCGGCTGCACAACCGGCGCGGGCGCGCGTACTTCGCGCTCGTCCGCCGGATCCACCCGGCGGTCGTCGCGGCGATGCTCACCCGCGCGGCGACCCGGCTCGGCCGCGCCCCGGTCACGGTGTCGCGGGCCCCGGTCGGGACGCCCTGACCATTTGCCTCGGTGCCTCTTCCGACGGCGGCCGAGATCGAGTTGTCTGGACGCCGGTGCCGCGCCGCGGCGGCACGGGATCGAAGGAGCGCCCATGACCCAGACCATCGAGCCGGAGACCGGCACGGCGTCGCCCGTGCGGCAGCGGGTGGAGAAGTGGCTGTCGGACTTCTCCGCCGCGCTCGCCGCGAAGGACGCCGACCGCGCCGCGGGCCTGTTCGCCACGACGTCGTTCTGGCGGGACATCATCGCGTTCACGTGGAACATCACGACCGTCGAAGGCCGCGAGGGCGTCGCCGACCTGCTCCGGCACACGATGGCGGCGACCGACGCCACCAACTTCCGGATCGCCGATGGCGAAGAACCCGCCGAGGCCGACGGCATCGTCACGGCGTGGATCCGGTTCGAGACGGCGCTCGGTCGCGGATCGGGCCTCTTGCGCCTCGCCGACGAAGGCGCCTGGACGCTGCTCACCACGCTGGACGAGCTCAAGGGCCACGAGGAACAGCAGGGCACGAGCAGGCCCAAGGGCGTGCAGCACGGCGCTTACAAGGACCGGGTCACGTGGAAGGAGCGGCGCACCGCCGAGATCGACGGCCTCGGCCGCGACCGCGACCCCTACGTCCTGGTGATCGGCGGCGGTCAGGGCGGCATCGCGCTCGGCGCCCGACTGCGCCAGCTCGGCGTCGACCACCTCGTGGTGGACCGCCACGAGCGGCCCGGCGACCAGTGGCGCAGCCGGTACAAGTCGCTGTGCCTGCACGACCCCGTCTGGTACGACCACCTGCCCTACCTGCCGTTCCCGCCCAACTGGCCGATCTTCGCGCCGAAGGACAAGATCGGCGACTGGCTCGAGATGTACACGCGCGTCATGGAGATCAATTACTGGGGCTCGACGACCGCGAAGAACGCCACGTGGGACGACGAGAAGAAGGAGTGGACGGTCACCGTCGACCGGGCGGGCGAGGAGGTCGTGCTGCACCCCAAGCAGCTCGTCTTCGCGCTCGGTGTGTCGGGCAAGCCGAACATCCCGTCGTTCCCCGGCCAGGACATCTTCCGCGGCGAGCAGCAGCACAGCTCGCAGCACCCGGGCCCGGACGACTACAAGGACAAGCGGGTCGTCGTCATCGGGTCGAACAACTCCGCGTTCGACATCTGCGGCGCCCTGTGGGAGGTCGGCGCGGACGTGACGATGGTGCAGCGCAGCTCCACCCACATCGTCAAGTCCGACACGTTGATGGACATCGGCCTCGGCGACCTCTACTCGGAGCGCGCGGTCGCGGCGGGCATCACCACGTTCAAGGCCGACACGATCTTCGCGTCGCTGCCCTACCGGATCCTTCACGAGATCCAGATCCCGCAGTACCAGGCGATGGCCGAGCGCGACAAGGGGTTCTACGACCGCCTGGAGGCCAGGGGCTTCCAGCACGACTGGGGGGAGGACGGCTCTGGCCTGTTCATGAAGTACCTGCGCCGCGGCTCGGGCTACTACATCGACGTCGGTGTGGGCGACCTCGTCGCCGACGGCAAGATCCCGGTCAAGCAGGGCCAGGTCACCGAGCTGACCGAGACCGGCGTGAAGCTCGACACCGGCGAGGAGCTGCCCGCCGACCTCGTCGTGTACGCCACCGGCTACGGCTCGATGAACGGGTTGGCCGCCGACATCGTCGGTACGGACATGGCCGACAAGGTCGGCAAGGTCTGGGGCCTCGGCTCGGACACCACCAAGGACCCCGGACCCTGGGAGGGCGAGGAGCGCAACATGTGGAAGCCCACCCAGCAGGAGGGGCTGTGGTTCCACGGCGGCAACCTGCACCAGTCGCGCTACTACTCCCTCTACCTGGCGCTGCAGCTCAAGGCCCGCGCCGAGGGCATCCCGACGCCGGTCTACGCGCTGCAGGAGGTCCACCACACGTCCTGATCACGCGGCGAGGAACCGCAACAGGTCCTCGGTGAACCGCTCCCGGTGGGAGACGTACAGCCCGTGCGGGCCGCCCGGGTAGACGACCAACTCGGCCCCCGGCACGAGCTCGGCCGACGGCTTGCCGGTGATCGGCAGCGGCGCGGACTCGTCGGCGTCGCCGTGGATGAACAGGGTCGGGATGTCGAGCGCCGCGAGGTCGGTGCTGACGTCGGTGGCGGTGCCCGCGCGCTGACAGGCGATCAACACCTCCATCGGCACCCGCAGCGCCGCAGCGATCACCTCGTCGGCCAGCGCGCTGCTGACGCCCGACTGCGGCCGGGCGAAGTAGCCGTCGCGGCGGGTGGTGAACCACGCGGGACGGTCGGCGCGCAGTTCGGCGAGCGCGGCGGCGTAGGCCTCGGCGCCGACCACGCCCTCGATGTGCGGCGAGACCGTGCCGACCAGCACGGCCCGCCGCACGCCCGCGGTGCCGTGCCGGTGCAGGGCGCGGACCGTCTCGCAGCAGCCCATGCTGTGCGCGACCACGGCGAGCTCGGTCAGGCCCAGGTGGGCGACCAGGCGGGCGAGGTCGTCGGCGAGCGTGTCGAGGTCGTAGCCGACGCCCGGCTCGTCGGAGCGGCCGTGCCCGCGCCGGTCCATCGCCACGCACCGGTACCCGGCGTCGACGAGCGCGGGTACCTGGTACTCCCACATCGTCGAGTCGAGCGACCACGAGGAGACCAGCAGCACGGCCGGGCCCTCCGCAGGGCCGTGATCCTGGTAGTAGAAGCGGATGCCGTCGGTGTTCGTGAAGTACGCCATGCCGCGACGCTAGGCCCGGTAGGTAGGTACGGCGATTACCTCTCGGGTAAGGGGACCTGCGCGTACGGACGTTCCGCCGTCGGTGCGGGTCGTCGCCGTGGGCGTCGCGGTGTCCGGCCTGCTCGGGCTGATCGTCAGCCGGTGAGCTCCGGCGCTTCGGCGGGGAAGAACAGCCGCGCGACGAGCTCGCCCCGGCTGCGGACCCCGACCTTGGCGAAGATCGATTTCAGGTGGTCCTGCACGGTCCAGGCCGACAGGTGCAGCTCCGCGCCGATCTCCTTGGTGGCGAGCCCGCGCGCGACGAGCCCGGTCACGGCCCGCTCCCGCTCGGTGAGCCCGTAGGCGCTGGCGACGAGGGGCGCGATCTCGTGCGTCGGGGCCGGCTCGACGACGACGGTCGTGGTCGCGTCGCGGCCCGTCAGGCTGCAGGCGTGCAGCACGAGCCACCGTCCGGCGCCGGTGCGGGCCCGGGCGCGAGCGACCGTCCCCTCGGCGGCCTGAGCTGCGGCGATACGCCGCGCCTGGCAGGCGACGGCGATGACCGCCAGCGGAAGCGCGGCGCGCGGGGCACCCTCCTGCAGCTGGTCCAGCCACCGTTCGGCGAACGGGTCGGCGGCGACGAGCGCGCCGTCGGCGGCGAGCACGACCAGGCCGACGCCCCGTTCGGCGCGAGCCGCCGCGCAGGCGTCGAGCAGGGTTGCGCGCCGCAGTCCGTCGGCCACGGTGCCTGCCGCGGTGGCCACGAGCTCCGTCTCGGACGGCGTGAAGTCGGGCCGGTCGCGGCCGCGCAGGAGGGTGAGCGCGCCCCAGGTGGTGCCCTCGCTGACCAGGGCGGCGCGCAGCTCGTCGCCGAGCCCGTGCGGGCCACGGAGCTCGCGGTGGCGCTGGCTGCGGTCGAGGTCGCCGCCGGTCACCGCGCTGAGGCCTGCCGCGTGCCGTTCGGCGCGGGCCAGCGTGGCGAACGCGTTCACGTCCGCGCCGGACAGCTCGATCTCCGTCATCCGGGCCGTCACCGCGTCCGGGAGCCCGTTCTCCACCACCGCACCGGTCGGGAGGTGCGTGGCCGGATCCATCGTCAGCACGCAGACGCCGTCGAAGGGCACCGCGCCCGCCACGACCCGCGCCGCCTGCCGGGCGAACTCCTGCACGCCCAGGCCGCGGCGCGTGAGCCGGAGAAGGTTCCGCCGCACGCGTTCCGGTGATGCGACCGCCATCGCCCGAGTATGACCCCAGGATCCTGGGATGGCCGGGCCCATCCGCCTGCCGCAGGCTGATCGGCGGCCCGCTGCAATTCCGGGAGAGGGGCAGGGTTCACATGAGAACGGGTCCGTTCTGGGACGGCGTCGAAGGCCGGGCGCCGGTGCCCCCGGCCGCACGCACGCTGGGGTTCGCGTTCGTGGCCGCCGACGAGCAGGCAGGCACGATCGAGCTGGCGTTCACCGCGGGGGAGGAGTTCACCAACCCCGCGGGCAACGTGCTCGGCGCGTTCCTGGCCGCGATGCTCTACGACACCGTCGGGCCCGCGCTGCTCGCCACCCTCGCGCCGGACGAGTTCCAGTCCACCCTGCAGATGAACGTCGACTTCCTGCGCCCCACCCGCCCCGGGCGGATCGTGGCCCGCGGCCGCGTCAAGCACCGCGAGGGCGACCACGCGGTGCTCGAGGCGTCATTGTTCGACGACGCCGACACCCTGCTCGCCTCCGCCACCGCCATCGCGCGCGTCATCCACCGGAACGCGGCCCGAACCGCGGTGTGAGCCGACGAACCTCACTCCGGCCAGGTGCCCGTGGGGCCGGGCCGGGCCTCGTACCGCCGCCTGCTCGACCGCATCGCGCTCGCGGCGGCGCCGGGCACCAGGCTGCCGATGGACAGGCCGATGACGAGGTAGATCAGGGCCTGGGCCAGCGACACCCCGATCGGCCGGTTGGACAGGAACGGCGTGACGACGGCCGCGGCCGTCACCAGGCCGATGATCCAGCCGAGGTAGGCGAGCGGGCGGGGCGTGCTGAGCACGAGCAGGTGGGCGAGACCCGTGGCGGCGATCGCGGCCAGCGCGGCGAGGGCGCACAGCACCACGGTGCTGGAGTCGCCGAACACCCCGGCCTCGCGCGAACCCGCGAACGCCACGTTGAACACCGCGCGGATGACGAGGACGCCGACGAGGCCGATCAGCGCCGCGACCACGGCGCTCGCGGCCCCACCCGCCCACAGTCTGCCCGCGTCGATCCGCCGCCCAGGAGGCTCGACGCCGCGAGGATCCGCGTTGACGGTCTCGTCGTCGTAGCCGGCCATGTGTGCTCCCGTCGTCGTGGTGGGTCGTCATTATCGCGCGCCCGCCGACGCGTCATTCGTCTAGTACCTGCGCGCCCGGGCGATTCCGCGTGCGGCGCAGCATCCAGGTCATGACGGCGGCCGACACCATGCAGATCCCGACGACCCACAGCCCGAGCCGGTTGTTGCCGGTCGCGTCGGATAGCGCCCCGGTGACGTAGGGCGCCACGAAGCCGGACAGGTTGCCCAACAGCGCGTCCCGCTCCGGCTGGGGCATCCATCCGGCCGCGGAGGGCCGATCGGTGAGCAGGAACCAGACGGCGATGGCCAGCAGCACCGACGGGATGCCCTCGATCAGGAACATCACCCGCCACCCCGGAAGGCCGAACAGCCCGTCGCCGTTCTGGATGATCTGCGTCGAGATCACCGCGCCGAGCGCCGAATCCCGCCTCGGCCACTCCGAGCAGGAACCGCAGCACGATGAGCACGGTCGCGTTCGGGACGAACGCCATGATCGTCGCGCGCCCCGCCTGGACCAGTTGGTCTTCCGTACCGACCGCGGCGCCGGACGTCATGGCAGGTTCCTCTCGGACGCTGTCGAGGCCACCCATGCGATACCCGAACGCTGCTCGCCGCAAGCGGGGGGTCGTTCGTCAGGGGCGGTCGTGGCGGTCGATCTCGTCGAGGGTGCGCAGCGCTCGCTCGGCCGACTCCCGGTTGGCGGGATCGGCGCCCCGGGCCACCCGACGCAGCGCGCTTCTGGCCTCGTCGGTGCCGATGCCTGCCAGCACGTCGATGGCGAGGCCGGGGGCGCCGCCCGCGAGGAGGGCGTCGGTGAGCAGCGGCACCGAGCGGTCGCCTGCGCGGGTGAGCTGGATCCCCGCGACGGTCCGCTCGGTCTCGTCGCCGTCGGCGAGCGCGCCGACCAGGGCGCGGCCCGCGGGCGCGGCACCGGCGAGCCGCCACGCCGCGCCCGCGGCGAGCAGCCGCGCGGCCCCGGCGGCGCTCATACCGTCAGGCCGGACCCGAGGGTGGCGGCGAGGCCGTACCGGTTCCAGTAGTCCGGGTTGTGCGTGTCCGAATGCTGGAACCAGCCGTTGACGTGCGAGGTCACCTTGCCCGCCGCGGCGGGCGGCGGCGTGAACGTCTGGCCGCCGCGGTCGGCGAGGATCACCAGATCGAGGTGGACCCGTATGTCGATGATGCGCTGCAGGCGGTCGAAGTCCGGGAACCACTCCGGGTGGACCGGCCAGCTCAAGAGGACGAGCCGGTCGAGCTGCAGCCCGAGCCCGGTCGCGAGGTTCGCCACCGTGCCACCGTGGCTGTGCGTGAACAGGTCCGGCTGGTGGAGTCCCTGGTCCGCGACCCACGCGAGCATCTGCTGCGCGGCGAGCCTGCGCGCGCCGTCGGAGTACAGGCCGCTCCACTTGAAGCTCGGGTTGTGCAGGTGCAGCGGCGGGGTGAGCGCGTCGAGGTAGGTGTAGAAATCGCCGCCGGGCTGCCACCACGTGGTCAGCGCCGCGAACGTCCCGTGGGTGAGGAAGGCGGTGTGGGAGGGCCGGTCGGTCCCGGCGAGGCGCGACGGGCGGCCGACGGCCCGGCGGAGCGCGGGATGGCTCGGGTCGACCCTGGCCAGGCCGATCCGGCCGATGTCCTTGGCCATCCCGCGGCCCCGGGAGGCGCCGTCCACGAGCTGGGCCAGCACGTCGTCGCGGGGCCCGGTGGTGTCGAGCGCGGCGACCGCCGCGGAGGTGCGCACCAGCCGGTTCTCGCTGCGCAGGCAGGCCTCGACGAGCGCCGCCGCGTTGGTCGGGTTGGGGTCGGCCACGAGCCGATCCATGAGCGCGGCGCGCGTGCTCGCCGAGACCTCGGGTCCGCGCCGCCCCCGCTGCTCGTCGACGGTGATGCCCAACGGGGCCACCGCTTCGGCGAGCGGGATCGGCTCCGGTTGGCCGAGCGGGGTGAGGTCGGCGGGGAGCCCGATGTCGGTGGGACGGTCGACGCGCTCGGCGTACCCCGCGGCCGCCGCCCCCAACGACAGGACGATGGCCGACTGGCTCAGTTGGGCGTCGCGGTCGCGCCGGGCGTACGCCTCTTCCCCCGGAACCGGAGTGGGGTCCTGACGGCGGGCCATGGCGCTCCCGTGTGGGGTTCGGAGTGGGTCGGCGGATCACCGATCGAAGTCGAGTGCCGACGCGCCGTCAACCGATGATTCTGCGGGGCGCCGCCGGTCTCACTGGTACCCGACGAGTGAGGTGGCGATGACCCCGGTGACGGTGACCGAGATGCTCGACCGGCACGTGCGGGCCGGAAAGCTCCCCGGCGCGGTGGCCGCGGTCGCCACCGGCGATGACGTGGAGGTCGCCGTCGTCGGCGCCCGCAGCATCGACGGGGCGCCGATGACCCGTGACACGATCTTCCGGATCGCGTCGGTCGGCAAGCCGATCACCGCCGCGGCCGCGATGGTGCTCGTCGACGAGGGCAGGTTGGGGCTGGACGACCCGGTGGCGCGCTGGCTTCCCGAGCTGGCCTCCCCGATGGTGGTGCGCACACCGGAGTCGCCCGTCGACGACGTGGTGCCCGCCCGCCGGGCGATCACCGTGCGCGACCTGCTGACCTTCCGCAACGGCCACGGCTTCCCGGCCGACTTCTCGCTCCCGGCGGTCGGACTGTTGTTCAGCGAACTGCGGCAGGGGCCACCCGCGCCCGGGCAGGTGGCCCCGCCGGACGAGTGGATGCGCACGCTGGCCACGATCCCGCTGCTGCACCACCCCGGCGAGGGATGGCTCTACAACACCGGCGCCGACATCCTCGGCGTGCTGATCGCCCGGGTCGTCGACCGGCCGTTCGCCGAGTTCCTGGGGGAGCGGATCTTCGCACCGCTCGGGATGCGCGACACCGGCTTCCACGTGCCCGATGTGGACCTCGACCGGTTCACGACGGCGTACCGGCGCGACGGGTCCGAGCTGGTGGTCACCGATCCGCCGGACGGCCAGTGGAGCGCAGCCCCCGCCTTCTGCTCGGGCGCGGGCGGCCTGGTGTCCACGGTGGACGACCTAATGGCGTTCCAACGCATGCTGCTGGCGGCGGGCGCAGGGGTGCTTTCCCCGGAGTCCGTCGCGCTGATGACCACCAACCACCTGACGGCGACCGAGCGCGCCGCGAGCACGCTGTTCCTGGACGGGCAGGGTTGGGGGTTCGGCGGCAGCGTGGACGTCGCGCGGACCGCGCCGTGGAACGTGCCGGGCCGCTACGGCTGGGTCGGCGGCTCCGGCACGGCGGCGTACGTCGACCCCGTGGGCCACGCGATCACGATCCTGCTGACCGCGGTGGCTCTGGAGAGCCCGGCGGCACCCGCGGTCATGCGGGAGTTCTGGGCGCACACGGCGCAGGTTCGATCCCCCGGGTGAGCCGATTGTGTGGCACCGTCCCTTCCATGCGCCGCACGCTGTACGAGTCCGAGCACGAGGCCTTCCGGGAGTCGTTCCGGCGGTTCCTCGCGGCCGAGTTCGTCCCGCACCTGGACGAGTGGGACGCGGCCGGGATCGTCCCCCGTGAGGTCTACACCGCGGCGGGGAAGGCGGGCTTCCTCGCCATCGACGCGCCCGAGGAGTTCGGTGGCGGCGGCGTGCCCGACTTCCGGTTCAACGCCGTGATCATGGAAGAGATCATGCGCGTCGGCGCCGCCGCCGCCGCGCTGGGCATCACGCTGCACAACGACGTCTGCCTGCCCTACTTCCTCGCCTACTGCTCCGAGGAGCAGAAGGCGAGGTGGCTGCCGGGCATCGCCTCCGGTGAGCTGATCACGGCCATCGCGATGACCGAGCCCGGCGCCGGGTCTGACCTCGCCGCGATCGCGACGACGGCCCGCCGCGACGGCGACGCGTACGTCGTGAACGGCGCGAAGACGTTCATCACCAACGGGATCAACGCCGATCTGGTCGTCACGGCCGTGAAGACCGACCCCACCGCGCGGCACGCGGGGATGTCGCTCGTGGTGATCGAACGGGGGATGCCCGGCTTCACCCGCGGGCGCAACCTGGACAAGCTCGGCCAGCACGCCCAGGACACCGCCGAGCTGGCGTTCACCGATGTGCGCGTGCCCGTCACGAACCTGCTCGGGCCCACCGAAGGACGGGGCTTCACCCAGCTCGTGACGAACCTCCCGCGGGAGCGGCTGTCGATCGCGGTCGGCGCGGTCGCCGCGGCCCGCGCGGCTCTGGAGTGGACGCTCGCGTACGTCAAGGAGCGCAAGGCGTTCGGGCAGCCCATCGGGTCGTTCCAGAACTCGCGGTTCGTGCTGGCCGAGCTCGCTACCGAGGTCGACATCGCCCAGCGCTACATCGACGACTGCGTGCTGGCGCTCAACGCGGGCGAGCTCACCGCCGTGGACGCGGCGAAGGCCAAGTGGTGGTGCACCGAGCTGCAGGGCCGCGCGGTGGACCGCTGCCTGCAGCTGCACGGTGGCTACGGCTACATGAACGAGTACCCGATCGCCCGCGCCTTCGCCGACGCCCGCATCACCCGCATCTACGGCGGCACCACCGAGATCATGAAGGAGGTCATCGGTCGCGACCTGGGCCTCTGACGCCCGCGCCGCCGCGCCGTTCGCCCTCACCGTCCACAAGATCGCCGACTTCGCCGTATTCCGTGCGCCAGTGCACGAAATCCACCGAACGCGGCGATCATGGCCGGGGGCCGGGGTCACACCACCGCCTTCTCGCCCCAGATGTCCTCGAGGTAGCGGTTGCTGGCGCGCAGGCCCGCGAGCCAAGCCTCGCCGTCGGACTCGCCCGCGCCTGTCTTGGCGCGGAACACCGCGACCAGCGCCGCCCGCACCCCGGGGGCCATGGTCGAGGCGTTGCCGCACACGAAGACCACGGCGTCCTTCTGCATCGCCGCCCACACCTGGTCGGCCGACGCCTCCAGGGCGTGCTGGACGTAGCGGTGCGGGTAGCCCTTGACCCGGGAGAACGCCGGGATCAGCGTCGCCACCCCCTCGGCCTCGAACGCCTTCAGCTCGTCGGCGTAGAGCAGGTCGTCCTCCGGGTCGCGGCAGCCCAGGAACAGCAGCGACGTGGCGATCGGGACGCCCTGCGCGCGCAGCGACTCCCGCTCCTGGAGGAACCCGCGGAACGGGGCCATCCCGGTGCCCGCGCCCACCATGATCATCGGCACGTGCGGGTTCTCCGGGGGCCGGAACGCGATGCTCGGCTGCCGGACGAACGTGAACACGGTGCCGCCGTCGGGGACCTCGCTGAGGTGCCCCGAGCACACGCCGCGGTACGTCGAGCCGTCGCCGGAACGCGCCGGGCCTTCGAGTACGCCGACGGTCACCGCGACGTCCGCGCTCGCCGTCGGCGACGACGAGATCGAGTAGAAGCGCGGCCGCAACGGCGCCAGCAGGTCGAGGAACTCGGCGAAGGGCAAGTCGCACTCGGGGTGCTCGTCGAGCACGTCGAGCAGGGTGCGCCGGGGGATGGCGATCTGCTCCCGGTAGCGCGCCTTCGCCTCGTCGTCGGTGCCCGCGAGGCCCGCGATCTCGTCGCGGGCGGGGCCTTCGGGCATGTGGGCCGCCATCGCCGCGAGGCCCGCGCGACTCGCGACGTCCTGCAGCTCGACGCAGCCCGCCAGGACGCCCAGCAGCGGGTACGGCTCGCCGACGGGCAGGTGGGTCGGGGTGCTCCCGGTCGCCGTGATCGTGACGTACTGGCCCGCGTCCAGGCCGAAGCGGGCGAGCACCCGGTTGACCAGCGTGACGTCGTTGCGGGGCAGCACCCCGAGGTGATCGCCCGCGGCGTAGGACGCGCCCGCGGGCAGCGTGATCTCCAGGTGCCGCACCGACCGGCCGCCCGGGGTGCCTGCCCGCGCGGTGAGCTCACGGTTGACCCGCACGGTCGCGGCCTGGCCGCGGTAGGACTGCAGGATCGGGCTCGCGGTGCGGCGCTGCTCCAGCTCCACGGCCAACCGCGGGCCGCTCCCGGCCGCCTCCGTGGCGCCCGCGGACAGCCCCAGCCCCGCCGCCAGCGCGTTCCACAGCCCGGCGTACCAGGCCTCGAACTGGGCGTCGAAGTCACCGCGCGCGTCGCCTTCGCCGCGCGGGTACACCCGGGTCGCGCCGCGCGCCTCCAGCGCCGCGTCGATCCGCGTCGGCACCGCCTGGTAGGTCGCGGCCCAGTCCCGGTTGCCGCAGCCGAAGACCGTGTAGCGCACCCCGGCCGCCGAGGTGCCTGCGTCGTCGACCCACGCGGCGAACCGGGCCGCGTTGTCCGGCGGCTGCCCGTTGTAGGAGGACGTGACGACCACGACGGCGCCCTCGGTCGGCAGCTCGCCGACCGCGTCGTCGAGACCGGCGGTGCGGGCCGTGTATCCGCGGTCGGTGGCCTCCCGCGCGATCCGTGAGGCGATGTCCTCCGACGCGCCGAGGTTCGAACCGAAGAGCACGAGCAGCGGGGTGCCGTGCCGGTCGGCGGGCGCCACGGCGAGCGCCGGGGTGCGCGGGTTGGCCGCGGCCGCCACCGGCCGCGGCGCCGCGCCCCACGTGCGCCCGGCGCGGGGGCGGATCTTGATCGTCAGCCCGTCGGGCTTGAGGGTGAGCGACTCCTTGATCTTGAGCTGGTAGTTCGCGTGGTCGATGAACTCGAAGCGCTGGAGGAGCATGCCAAGCACCAGTGTCGCCTCCTGCAGGGCGAACTGGCGCCCGATGCACGCCCGCTGACCCGACCCGAACGGCCGGAACGCGTTGGGCGGCAGGGCGTCGCGGCGCTCCGGCGCGAAGTGGTCCGGGTTGAACTCCTCGGCATCCGCGCCCCACACCTGGGTCAGCCGGTGCAGCATCGGCGTCAAGGCGATGATCGACTGGCCGGGCTCGAAAGGGCCCCATCCGCCCACCGTGGTCGTCTGACGGGCCTGGCGGGTGAACGCGGGCGCGGTCGGCCAGAGCCGCAGCGTCTCGTCGAGGATCTGCCGGATGTAGCCGAGCTTCTGGACCTGCGCGACCGTGGGCGGCACCGACGGGTCGGTGCCCAGCACCCGGTCCACCTCCTCCTGCGCGCGGGTGACGACCTCGGGGTGCTTGAGCAGGTAGGAGATGGTGAAGGACAGCAGGCCGCTGGTCGTCTCGTGGCCCGCGACCAGGAACGTCACGCACTGGGCGATGATGTTGTGGTCGGGCAGCGAGTGGCCCTGCTTGTCCGTGCCGACGAGCATGTGCCCCAGCAGATCGGTGCCGGGATCACCGCTCGCCTTCCGCTCGGCGAGGATCTCGCCGACCGTGTCGTCCATGTACTTGCTGTCGGCCATCAGCTTCCGCTGGGCGCCGCGGCGCAGCTTGACCGCCACGGGGAGCAGGCGCTGGCGGGCCTGGGTCTCGTGCAACGCGCCCATCATCGCCTCGATGAAGGGGTGTTGGCTGTCGCGGTAGAACGAGTTGAACCGGTAGCTGAACCCGCACAGCGCGATCGTGTCCAGGGTCAGCCGCGTCATGTCGGCGGTGACGTCGATCGGCTCGTCGGGGTTCAGCCGCTCCCACTTGAGACACAGCTGCTCGGCGATGTCGATCATCGGATCGAGGTAGCCCTTCATCGCCCACGTGCTGAAGCTGGGCAGCAGGATGTCGTGCGCGGACTTCCACAGCGGGTCGTCGGTGTCCGCGGTGAACAGCCCCGCGCTCTTGTGGGTCTTGCGGAACTCCCGCTGGCTCAGCCCGACGAGCTTGTCGAAGCGGGTGTCGTCGCAGAGGTCGTCGACCATCTCCAGGCCGTACGTGACATATATCGGACCCCTCGGCGTGACCATCTTGAAGATGGGCCCCCACTCGCGGGCGACCTTCATGAGGTCCTGGATGAGGGTGGCCTGCTTGATCTCGAACATGTTGCCGAGCACCGGCACGCCCTTGGGGCCGGGGATGTCGTCGAGGGACCTCGACGCCGCAGGGGTGGTGGCGGTCATGACGGGTCGCTCCTCCGAGGGACGGTGGGGGGGTGTCGGGAGTGCGGTGGGGGAGCGATCGAGACCCTGCCGCGTGCCGCAACAGGAAGGCGGAGATCAGCACGACCCACGCCGGGAAGACGAGGACGGCGGCGGCGTTCTTGGTCACGGCGAGGAGCAGGAACGCGGCGAGCAGGTAGGCCGCCACGGCGGGGATCGTCGGCAGGACCTTGGCGCCCCGCAGCAACGTGGTGGTGGTGAGGGCGAACATGCCTGCCCCGCGAACCGCGAAGACGAACACCAGCCCGTAGCCGACGTCGGTGAGCGCCCGTGCCACGGCGGGATCCTCGGCGGGCGAATGGCCGAAGTAGACGCCGAACGCGACCGCGCCGACCGCGGCGGTGCCCGCGAACATCAGGGTCACGAAGATGATGCCGGACAGGAGGTTGAGCCCGTGCGCCATCGTCGAGGGCGCCGGGGTGAGCGTGTCCAGCACGCTGCGGATCGCGGTCATGTGCCACAGGAAAGCGATGCCTGCGAAGGGGACGAGGTAGAGCCCGATGGCGACGAAGAGCTGGTCGCCGCCGTCGGCGTAGAACGTCGCATAGGCCGAGTCCGGGTCGCCGAGCGTGGGCGCCCGGTGCACCAACACGAGCGCGACGACGAACAGGACCGCGAACACGAAGCCGCTGATCGCGGCGATCCGCGCGGCGGCGCGCGTGCCCGGCTCCGGGCTCGGCCTCGTGGTCATCGCGACACCGCGTGGCCGAGGGACGGATCGGTGGGCGGATCGAGCTCCTCCAGGATCCGCAGCAGGTCGAGCGTGCCGGAGAACTGCTGTTGCCTGCCGGACTCGGTGGTCACGACGCCCTCCAGTCGTCCATCGGCGGTGCGGAGGAGCTCGACCGTCAGGTGCACCGCGCCTCCCCTCGACGCCTCCACAGTGGCAGGACCGGCGCCGTCCCGACACGACAGGACCTTCCAGTTGACCTTCCAGTTGCCTGCCGCCCGATCGTCGTACGGTGAGGACGTGTCCGATGCCGAGACGGCGGTGCTGACGGTCGCGGGCCGACGGGTGGCGCTGGTCGAGCACGGTGACCCGACGGGCGCGCCGGTGTTCCTGTTCCACGGCGTCCCGGCCAGCCGGTTGGGCCACGGGTTCGCCGACCGACCCGCCCGGGAGCGGGGGGCGCGCGTGATCGTCCCGGACCGGGCGGCGATCGGCGCTTCGGACCCGTTGCCCGGCCGGACGATCGCCGGCTACGCGGGCGAGGTGACGGCGCTGGCCGACGCGCTCGGGATCGACCGGTTCGCGGTCGTCGGCTATTCCGGTGGCGGGCCGTACGCGATCGCGGTCGCCGCGGGCGCAGGCGCCCGTGTGCGCGGGGTGGGCCTCATGGCGGGTGCCGGCCCGATCGACGACCGTGAGGGCGCCCGGGCCGGGATGGCCAAGTCCGATCTGCAGCTCATGGATCTGAGCGTGCAGAACCCCCGGCGCGCGGCGCGGCTGCTGCGGATGCAGGGGCTGGTCACCCGGATCGCGCCCGGCGTGGCGCTGCGGTCGGTCGCAGGCGAGGTGTCGGAAACCGATCGGGCGGCGCTGGGCGACGGCACCGGCCGGGCGATGATGCGGTCGTTCGCCGAGGCGACACGGCACGGTGGTGAGGGCGTTGCCGCCGACTACCGGCTGTACGCGAGCCCGTGGGAAGTCGCGTGGTCGGACGTCGTGCTGCCGGTCGAGATCTTCCAGGGCGACGCGGACAGGTTCGTGCCGATGCACCACGCCGAGGACTTCGTCGCCCGGCTGCCGGAGGGACTGGGGCGCCTGCACCGGCTCGCGGGCGTGGGCCACATCTCGATCACCGCCCGGTTCGGCGAGATCCTCGACGCGGTGCTGGCGAACGGCTGAGCGCCCTACGCCGCCAGCACGCTCGACGGCGGCACAGCAGGCGGGATCGGGATGGGCACGGCGGCGGGTGCCTGCGCGGAGGCGGCTTCGGATCGGACGGTCCGGTGAGCCGCCGCGGCAACGCGCGCGACGAGCAGGACCGAGATGACGACCACTGCTGCGGCCGCGGTGACGACGGCGGCGCCCGTGAGCGGTGGACGGCCCGGCCAACCGATCAGCAGCAGCACCGCGACGGCCGCGATGGCCCCCGCCAACGTGGGGACGAGCGCCGGGACAGGCTTCGACATGCCAGGAAGAGCGCGTGCGCGGAGCGGGTGATACGTCCCTACGCGGCGAGGGCGAAGGCGCCCAGCTCCTGGTGCCCGGCGGGGGTGAGGGTGGCGGCCACGCGCTGGCCGACCAGGCCCAGCGTGGCCGCGGCGATCAGGCCTGCCCGGACGAGCTGGTGGGCGGCGGACTGGTCGCAGCAGCAGCGGCCGTCGAAGAACAGGTCGGGCTCGGTGCCCAGCTGGAGCTCCGCCCCGCCCGCCGCCACGGCGCGCAGGATGGCCCGGTCGCGTCCGCTGAGGGTGCTGGTGGTGGTCATGGCGGTCTCCGAAGGTGCGAGGCGGGATCTGTGGTTTGTGACACGTTCAGTCTGTAGACCGAGGCCGCTTCGCGAACTCATCGCCGGGATCAGGAACGTGTTCGCGGCAGGCAGGAAACCCTGTCGACCGGGTAAGTCTGCGGGCGATGACGTAGTCCAGACCACACGTTTATCGACGGCGGCGCCGGGCCTGAGGCGAGTACCGTCGTTCTCGTGCCCTTCGGGGGGAGGAGCACGACCGCCTCGGCGGTCCATGAATTGCGCGACGCCGGGACCGGGCTCAGAGCCGGGTCCCGTCGCCGTGGCGTGGGGGAAAAAATGAATCAACAGCTGGCAACAGCAGTGAGGGACGAACCGGCCGACGAAGCCTTGAGCGTCGGCCCGGTCGTCCCGGTCTTCGTGGACGCCACCGGGCGCCGACGCCGCTGGGTGATCGCTCTGGGCTGGTTGGTCGCGCTGTCCTGTGTGGCCTACCTCGCCGTGATCGGCGTCAGCCTGACGGGTACGTCGGTCGGGCCGCTGCCCAACCTGCCGAGCGTCCCGTCGCGGTCGGTGGTGTTCGGGTCGGAGACCGCGGATCTCCCGCAGGGTGCGCTGGAGGCTCCGTACGCCGCGCCTGCGCCGCAGGGAGCGGTCGCACCGCCTGCCGTCAACAGCCTTGCGTCGTCCGTGCAGACGGGGGGCACGTCGCCATGACGCTGCGGGTGGTGGGACACCGCGATGCCGTCCCCGCCGCCGTCCACCGCCGCCGGAGAGCGCGCCCGAAATGGCTGCTGATCATCCTGGTCGTCGCGATGTTCTGCAGCGTGCTGCTGCTGAACGGCCTGGTGCGGTCGCAGATCGGGATCGACGAGCGCGGAGCGGGCAAAGACGGCGACGACTCGGCGGTCCCCGCCTCGGTGAGCGAGGGCGGGCCGGTGATCGACCTGACCCACGGACGTCGGCAGAGCATCGCCCTTCCGCCGCGCACCGTGGCGTTGACCTTCGACGACGGTCCGGATCCGACGTGGACGCCGCAGATCCTCGCGGTGCTCGCGAAGTACCACGTGCCCGGCACGTTCTTCGTGGTCGGGTCGTCGGCGGCCCGCGACCCGGAGCTGATCCGGCAGATCCGCGCGCAGGGCTCGGAGATCGGCATCCACACCTTCACCCACCCCGACCTGGCCGAAGTGTCGCCGGACCGGGTGGACCGGGAGATGACCGAGACGCAGTACGCGCTGGCCGGGGCCACGGGCGAGCTGAGCTACCTGGTGCGGCCGCCGTACTCGTCCGAGCCCGACGCCCTCGACAACCTCCGGTTCGGCGTGATCTCCCGGCTGGGGCAGCAGGGGTACGTGACCGCGCTGGTGGACGTCGACAGCCTGGACTGGGAGCGGCCCGGGGTCGGCGCGATCGTGCACAACGCCGTCCCCGAGGACGGCCACGGCGGTGTGGTGCTGCTGCACGACGCGGGCGGCGACCGGAGCGAGACCGTCGCGGCGCTCGACCGGTTGATCCCGGAGATGCAGCGCGACGGATTCACCTTCACGACCGTGAGCGGTGGCGCGGGGCTTCCGCCCGCGAACTTCCCGGCCGGACCCGTGGACCTCACGCTCGGCCGGATCATGCTGGTCGCGGTCGCGATCGCCGACCACATCGTCACCGCGTTGGAGTGGAGCCTGCTGCTCGTCGGCGGGCTGGTGGTGCTGCGCACGCTGCTGGTGATGGTGGTGGCGTTGCGGCACGGGCGGCGCACGCGCCGGGCGCGTCACGCCGTCGCGCATGCGAGCCCGCTGCGCAAACCGCCGTCGGGCCCGGTCACGGTGGTGGTGCCCGCGTACAACGAGCGGGAGACCATCGAGTCCACCGTGCGGTCGCTCGCCGCGTCGACCCATCCGGTCGAGATCGTCGTCGTCGACGACGGGTCGACCGACGGCACCGCCGACCTCGTCGAGAACCTCGCGTTGCCGAACGTCCGGGTGATCCGGCAGGCCAACGCGGGCAAGGCCACCGCGCTCAACGCGGGCATCGCGACGGCGCGGAACGAGATCGTGGTGCTGATCGACGGCGACACGGTGTTCGAGCCGGGCACCGTGGCCGCGCTCGTCGCGCCGTTCGCCGACCCGGCGATCGGTGCGGTGGCGGGCAACGCGCGCGTCGCGAACCGCAAGGGCCTGCTGTCGCGGCTGCAGAACATCGAGTACGTCGTCGGGTTCAACATCGACCGGCGGGTGCAGGACATGTGGGGCGTCGTGACGACCGTGCCCGGCGCGGTGGGCGCCTACCGGACCCGCGCGCTGCGCGCGGTCGGTGGGATCAGCGCCGACACCCTCGCCGAGGACACGGACCTCGCGATCACGCTGGGCCGGGCGGGGTGGCGGGTGGTCTACGAGCCCGACGCGCGGGGGTGGACCGAAGCGCCTGCGACGCTCGGCCAGCTGTGGCGGCAGCGCTACCGGTGGAGCTACGGGATCATGCAGTCGCTGTGGAAGCACCGGCACGCCGTCGTCGAACGGGGTGTGTCCGGTCACGTCGGGCGGGTGGGCCTCGGCCTCACCGCCCTGTTCCAGATCATCCTTCCGCTGCTGGCGCCGCTGGTCGACATCTACCTCGTCTACGGGTTGGTGTTCCTCGACCCCGTCGTCACGGCGATCACCTGGGGCGGCGTGATGTTCGTGCAGCTGCTGCTTGGCGCGGTCGCGTTCCGGCTCGAGCGGGAGCCGGTGCGGGCCTTGTGGCTGCTGCCCGCGCAACAGCTCGTGTACCGGCAGCTGATGTACGCGGTGCTCATCCAGTCCATCGCCACCGCGGCCGCCGGGATCGCCCTGCGCTGGCAGAAGATTCCGCGCGTCGGCGACTTCAGCGGGGTACCGACCGCGCGGTCCGCGTCATGACCGTCCGCGCCGCCCTCGCGGCCGTCCTCGCCGTCGGGGCGCTCGTCATCGCCGCCTGCGCGGGTCCGGCGCAGGCGCCGACGACGCCCACGGTGTCGGCCTCGCCGATCGCCACGCCGTCCGCGCCGCCGCAGCAGGGGCTACAGCAGCGGGTCGAGGTCACCTTCTACGCGGCGTCCGACAACGACCCGCCGGGAAGCGCCGACATCGCCTACCCCAACTCCCGGCACCCGGCGGCGGGCGGCACCGGCACCCCGGGTGACCCGCTTTCGCTGGCCACCGATCCCCGCGAGATCCGGCCGGGGGTGCTCGTCTACTACCCGCCGATCAAGAAGTACTTCGTCATGGAGGACGACTGCGCTCCGTGCATCGACGAGTGGAACGAGAGCCGGACGCCGCACGTCGACCTCTGGATGGCCAACACGACCGACCCCGCCGTCCGCGACTGCGAGGCGGCCCTCACTCCCGACGACCCGGACACGATCATCGTGAACCCGCCGACCAACCTGCCCGTCGACCCCAGGCCGCTCTTCGCCGGTGGGCGGTGCTGGCCCGGCACGTGATGCTCACCCGCGGGTGCTCATCGCCAAGACGGAGGCGGCGGGCCTGGCCGCGCACCGGGCGGGCCTGCTCGCGGGCGCGACCGGCCGGGTCCTCGAGATCGGGGGCCGCACGGGGGCGAACCTCGCGCATTACGGGCCTGCCGTCGAGAGCCCCACGGTTGCCGAGCCGGAGCCCGCGACGCTCAAACGGCTCCGGCGGCGGGTCCGGGAGGCCTGATCGTGTGCTGCGACTGCAACCGCCCGACGCTGGACACCCTGCAGGCGGCGGGCTTCGCGATGAGCGAGGTGGTGCGCACCGAGCTGCCGGGCGCACCGTCCTTCGCCCGTCCGCTGGCCGTCGGGAGCGCGGTGAGCGTGCCGGTGGCCGCGTAGGCGTCAGGCGTCGCCCGCCGCGGCACCCCGGCCCGCCCCGAAGTAGGCGGCCACCGCCTCGGCGTCGGGCAGCTGGTCGGCGGGGCAAAGCGACCCGAACGCCGCGTTCCAGAACGGGCCTTCGCGCTTCGTCCACGGCCCCACGTAGGCGTACGGGGCGGCGTGGCCTGCGTCGCCCGGCGAGATCCCGTAGTTGACCTCGTCGACCGCGATGCCCAGATCGAAGTGCTCCGGCCAGAGCACCGGCTGCTCGTCGGGCACGAACGCGCGCATCCCCGCCTCGCCGCGGGCGAACCAGTCGGCCAGCTCGGCCGCGGCCGCCGGGTCCACCGCCAGCGGCGCGTCGTCGGCCAGGTCGGCGTGGTCGGCGTAGATCGTCGGCGGGCCCGCCTCGACCCCGGCGGCCCGCGCCACCTCGGCGATGGTGCCGGTGAGCGGCACCCGCAGGTCGGGCCCCACCAGCTCACCGCCTTCGACCCGCCACGGCCCCGCCACCTGCCCGAACCCGCCGGGGGTGATCCGCAGCCGGATCGTGCCCTTGGCGCGGTGCTGTGGCCCGGCGAGCAACTGCTCGGCCACGGCGTGCAGCGACCGGCGGGTGGCGGTCAGCACCTGCTCGTCCATCTGTCCTCCTGCGTGTAACGGCCGGCGGGTCGTACGGCACTCAAGTCGACGAACCGTGTTCCTCGACCCCCGGAGCGTTACAGATGAACGCGAGCCTTCTCCCGATCGCCCGCCTCGACACGCTGACCGACGATACCCCCGCGCATGCCGAGGCCGACGGCATCGATCTCGTGCTGGTGCGCCGCGGCGGCGCCGTGCACGTGTTCGAGGGTCGCTGCCCGCACCGCGGCGCGCTGCTCGCCGACGGCCGCGTGGAGGGCCCCAACCTGATCTGCGGTGTGCACGGCTGGGACTACCGGCTCGACACCGGTGTCTCCGCCTACAACCCGGCCGAGCGGATCTACAAGTTCAGCTGCCACGTCGTCGACGGCGAGGTGCTGCTCGACAAGGACGAGCTCGTCGGGTACCGGTCGATGCGGCCGGAGCGGCGCGTCACCTCCACCTACGACCGGCTGTTCGACGACCCCCACCAGGACACCGCCGAGGAGCCGTTCGTCGCGGAGATCCACCGGCTGGCCAAGAACGGCCTGGCCGGGGCGCACGGCGCGGTCGCCGCCATGGGCGTGCCGCGCGACCAGCTCCCCAGCTGGGACGACCTGCAGATCCTCACCGCCCAGCTGCACCGCTTCCCGCGGCTGGACGGCGAGTGCGTCGACACGTCCGTGACGATCGGCCCGGCCGCCGCCCGCCCCCTGCGCCTCGATATCCCCGTGTTCGTCTCCGACATGAGCTTCGGCGCGCTGTCGGCGGAGGCGAAGATCGCGCTGGGGCGCGGCGCCGAGGGGGCGGGCACGGCGATCTGCTCCGGCGAGGGCGGCATGCTGCCCGAGGAGCAGGCCGAGTGTTCGCGCTACCTCTACGAGCTGGCGTCCGGCCGGTTCGGCTGGGACGAGATGCACCTGGACCGGGTGCAGGCGCTGCACCTCAAGCTCGGCCAGGGCGCGAAGACCGGCACCGGCGGGCACCTGCCCGGGCCCAAGGTGGTGGGCCGGATCGCCGAGGTCCGGGGACTCCCCGAGGGCACGCCCGCGGTCTCACCTGCGCGGTTCGTCGACTGGACGACGCTGCTGGACGCGCGCGCCCTCGTCGACCGGATCCGCGAGCGCTCGGGCGGCATCCCGGTCGGGGTGAAGATGTCGGCCCAGCACATCGAGGAGGACCTGGACGCGGCGCTGGACCTCGGTGTCGACTACGTGATCCTCGACGGCCGCGGGGGTGGCACGGGCGCCGCGCCGACGATCTTCCGCGACACCATCAGCGTGCCCACGATGGCCGCGCTCGCCCGCGCCCGCCGCCATCTCGACCTCGCGGGCGCCCGCGACGTCACGCTCGTGGCGACCGGCGGCTTCCGGCGCGCACAGGACATGGTGAAGGCGCTGGCGCTGGGCGCCGACGCCGTCGCGGTGTCCAACGTGGCGCTGCAGGCCATCGGCTGCGTCGGGATGCGCGCCTGTCACACCGACAACTGCCCGATGGGCATCGCCACCCAGAAGCCGCACCTGCGCGCCCGCCTGCCCGTGCAGCGGGCGGCCGAGCAGCTCACCCGCTACCTCGGCGCGATCACCGAGCTGATGGTGGTGCTGGCCCGCGCCTGCGGGCACGACTCGCTGTCGCACTTCACCCCGAGAGACCTGACGAGCTGGAAACGCGAGGTCGCCGACCTCGTCGGCGTGAGCTACGCGGGGGTGGCCCGATGACCGGCGCCTGGCACCGCCTCGATGAGGTCCCCGACGAGGGCCGGGTCCGCACCGCGATCGTGGACGGCCGCTCGGTGGCCCTCACCCGCTGCGGCGGGCGCGTCGGCGCGCTGGACAACCACTGCCCGCACCAGGGCGGCCCGCTCGGCGAGGGCTCGATCGAGAACGGCTGGCTGCGCTGCCCGTGGCACGGCTACGACTACAGCCCGACCACCGGGCGCCCGCCCGCGGGCTTCTCCGACGCGCCCGCGGCGTACCCGGTCGAGGAGCGCGCCGACGGCACCTACGTCGAGCTGCCCGCGGTCCCCGACCGCCCGCGATCGGTGTCCGACGTGTTGGTGGAGACGCTCGTCGCGTGGGGGGTCGACACGGTCTTCGGCATGGTCGGGCACTCCAACCTGGGGTTCGCCGAGGCGCTGCGGCGCGCCGAAGCCCGCGGCGAGCTGCGCTACGTCGGCATTCGGCACGAGGGCGCCGCCGCGTTCGCCGCCTCGGCCTACGGCAAGCTCACCGGGCGCCCCGCGGCCTGCTTCGCGATCGCCGGGCCCGGCTCGACCAACCTGCTCACCGGGCTGTACGACGCCAAGCTCGACGGCGCGCCGGTGATCGCGATCTCCGGGCAGGTGCCGTCGAAGGTGCTGGGCCGCGGCGCGTTCCAGGACCTCGACCTCTCGGCCGTCTTCCGCGACGTCGCGCTGTCCACGGTGACCGTGCACGCGGGCTCCGACCACGCCGAGCTCGCCGCGACCGCCGTCAAGCACGCGCTGGACGGGCGCGGCGTCGCCCACCTCGTGCTTCCCGACGAGGTGCAGGACCTCCCGTCGGACGCGCCCGCCGCGCTCCCCGCGGGACGGCGGGCCGACCTGCGCATCGCACCCCCGCCGCTCGACGCCGCCCTGGCCCGGCTCCGCGCCGCCCGCCGTCCGGTGATCATCGTCGGGCAGGGCGCACGCGGGGCGGCGGACGCGGTGCGCGGGCTCGCCGAGCGGCTCGGCGCCCCGGTGCTCACCACGTTCCGGGCCAAGGGCCTGATACCCGACACCCACCCGCTCGGCGCGGGGGTGCTGGGCCGCTCGGGCACGCCGGTGGCGTCCTGGCTGATGAACGAGTCGGACACTGCTGCTCGTCGTCGGCGCGTCGTTCGCCAACCACACGGGCATCGCGGCGTACAAGCCGATCGTGCAGGTCGACGACGTCCCGTCCGCGATCGGCCGCTTCCACGCCGTCGATGTCGGCGTGCTCGGCGACGCGGACGTCACGCTGCGGGCGCTGCTCGCCGGGCTGGGCGAGAGCGCCGCGGTGGACCAGCGGCCGGAGGTCGCCGCGCGCTGGGCGATCTGGCGCGCGGAGAAGGCCCGCCGCGCGGTCGACGACCGCGGCCGTGGCGTGGCGAGCGCCGCGGTGTTCGCCGCGCTCACCGCCCATTGCCCGACCGACGCCGTGATCGCGGTGGACGTCGGCAACCACGCCTACTCGTTCGGGCGCTACTTCGAGAGCGCGGGCCAGCCCGTGCTCATGTCTGGCTACCTCGGCTCGATCGGCTTCGGCTTCCCGGCCGCGATGGGCGCCGCCCTCGCCCACCCGGAGCGACCGGTCGTCGCGGTGACCGGCGACGGCGGCTTCGGCCAGTACCTCGCCGAGCTGACCACGGCCGTCAAGTACGGCCTGCCCGTGAAGCACGTGCTGCTCGACAACGGGGTGCTCGGCAAGATCAGCAAGGAGCAGCTGGCCGGCCAGTACCCGGTGTGGCAGACCTCGCTGGTCAACCCCGACTTCACCGCCTACGCCCGGCTCTGCGGAGCCACCGGCATCCCCGTGCACCGCGCCGACGAGCTGGACGACGGGATGAAGGAGCTCTTCGCGGCCGACGGACCGGCGCTCCTGCACGTCCACGCCGACGCGGAGCTGACGTGAACCCGGTCGTGAGTGGATAAGTTGCCCTGGCGACGTTATCCACTCACGAGCGGCGGAGCCGCACGGTGAGCGTCACGCTCGTTCTCGTGTTCGCGGTGGCCGCGGTGGCGCCGCTGGTCGCCGTGCGGCTGCGGCTGCCGGGCGCGCTGCTGGAGATCGTCGCCGGGATCGTGCTGGGTCCGTCCGTGCTCGGAGTCGTCCGGCCGGACGCGACCCTGGGCGCGTTCGCGCTGCTCGGCCTGTCGTTCCTGCTGTTCCTGGCCGGATCCGAGATCGACCTGCGACGGTTCCGCGGCACCCTCGGCAGGCAGGTCGCCGTCTCGCTCGCCATCTCCCTCGTCGCCTCGGCCTGCGTCGTCGCGGTGCTGGCCGCGCTCGGCGTCGGTGGAGCGGTCGTGATCGGGGTGGCCCTGTTGGCCACGTCGTTGGGCCTCGTCGTGCCGGTGCTGGCGGACGCGGGCGCGCTGGCCCGCCCGATCGGCCGGATCGCGGTGGCCGGGGCGTCGGCGGGCGAGGTCGCCGCGGTGGTGCTGCTGTCGGTCGGGCTGGCCGGGAGCGACACCCCGCTCGCGGGCCGGATCCTGCTGCTCGTGCTCCTGCTGGCCGGTTTGGTCGCGATCGGTCTCGCCGTCGCGGGCGTGGAGCACTCGATGCCGTTGACCGCGCTCGTGGCGCGGCTGGCCGACACGAGCGCGCAGATCCGGGTGCGCTGGACCGTGCTGCTCGTCGCAGGCCTGGCGTTGGCCGCGCAGGCCCTGGGCTTCGAGGCCATCCTCGGCGCGTTCCTGGCGGGCATGCTCGTACGCGCCCTCGACCCGGACCCGGAGCACACGCACCCGCTCTACCCGGTCAAGCTCGACGCCGTCGGCTACGGCCTCCTGGTGCCCGTCTTCTTCGTGACCAGCGGAATCACCCTCGACCTGCGGGGGCTCGTCGAGCACCCGGCGGCGCTCGCCACCGTGCCCGCGTTCCTGCTCGCCCTGCTGATCGTCCGTGGTCTGCCTGCGCTGGCCTTCCACCGCGAGCTGTCCCGGCGTGAGCTGCTGGTGCTGGCGCTGCTGCAGGCGACCTCGCTGCCGTTCCTCATCGCCGCCACGGCCATCGGCCGGGAGATGGGGCTGCTCGACCCGGCGATCGCCGCGGGCCTCGTGACGGCCGGGCTCGTGTCGGTGCTCGTGTTCCCGGCGCTCGCGGTTGGCCTCCTGCCCCGCGTCGCGGAGTCGGTGCCGTCGTGAACCGGTCTACTGTGCGCACGTGCGGATCGCGGACCCCGACCTCGTCGCCCGCCTGCGCGCGGGCGACCAGGCCGCGTTCGCCGAGGTCGTGCGGGCATGGTCGCCCGCGATGCTGCGGGTCGCGCGGGCCCACGTGCGCAGCCACGCCACGGCCGAGGAGGTCGTCCAGGAGACCTGGTTGGGCGTGGTGCGCGCGCTCGACGGGTTCGAGGGCCGCGCCCACCTGCGGACCTGGGTGTTCCGCATCCTCGTCAACACGGCGCGCCGCCACGGCAAGCGCGAGGCCCGGATGAACGCCGAGCTGGCGGGGCCCACGGTCGACCCCGCCCGGTTCCGGGGCGACGACGACCCCGAGTGGCCGCGGCACTGGCGCGACGAAGCCGTCCCCATCGACACCTGTCCCGAGCCCGCGCTGCTGGCGCGCGAGTTTCGTGATGTGCTGGCGGCCGCGCTGGGGGATCTGCCCGAGCGACAGCGGGCCGTCGTCGAGTTGCGCGACGTCCACGGCCTCGACGCGGAGGAGGTGTGCAGGCTGCTCGACCTCACTCCGGCCAACCAGCGCGTCCTCCTGCACCGCGGCCGGGCCCGGCTGCGGGCCGCCTGGGAGACGGCCGCCTCATGACGCCGCGGGACATCGCCTGCCAGGAACTCGTCGAGCTCGTCACCGACTACTTCGAGAACGCCCTTCCCCCAGACGAGGTCGCCGCGATCGACCAACACCTGATCGACTGCGACGCCTGCCTGCGCTACCTGCGCCAGATGCGCGCGACCGTCACCGCGCTGGGCATCGTGCCCGCCGAACACGTCACCGAGACGCTCTCGGAGCAGACGATCAACACGTTGCTGGACGCCTTCCGCCACCGGCGGTGAGGCCTCACGCGGTGTTTCACCAGCGTCGCGCGGGTGTAGAGCAGGTCGAAGCCGCGGCGTTGCGCGTTCTGCTGCGACTTGGAGCCCGGCTGGGTGACGATGACGGCGACGTCGCATCCCGCGGCCCTGGCGTCGGCGAGCCGCGCGGCGACCAGCGCGCTCTGGACGCCGCGGCGGCGGTGCGCAGGTGCGGTGGCGGCGCCCGCGAGCTGGGCGATGCCGTCGGTGATGCGGAAGTCGGCGCCGCCCGCGAACACTCCTTCCCGCAGCGCGACGTAGCGGGTGCCGCCTGCGGCGGCGAAGTCCCGCTCGGCGTTCTCGATCGCTTCGCGCGGGAACTCGTCGTGCCAGGGCAGGCCCTGGGTGTCGGGGTGGACGGCGCCGTCGGTCACCACGGCGATCCAGGCGTCGAGCTCGTCGGCGGTGCTGAGGCGTACCTCGATGCCGGCCGGGGTGATTACTTCCGGGTCGCGGTCGAGGGCCAGGCCGAGCACGTTCTCGAAGGACTCGAGCCGGTAGCCCCGGTCGCTGAGCAGCTCACCGACTGCGGATTCGGCCAGGTGCGCGAGCTCGACCTGGGTCGGCGCGCCGTGGGCGGCGAAGGCCTTCTCGATCACGTCCAGCTGGTCGACACCCGGCACGCCGTCGAAGCCGAGGCCGACGACCTTGTTGAACGGCGAGTCCGGCTCGGCGAAGCTCGCCACCCCGCCCGCGATGGGGATTTGGAAGCCGTCGGTTCCCGAGCGGGCCTGTGCGGCGCGGCCTGCGTCGACGATGAGCCGGGTCTCGGCCCGTTCGATCCGCTGGGCGAGTGCGGTGTCGCAGAACAGGATGCCCATAGCTGCCTCATCTCGTGGTGGTGGTGGACATCGGCACGGCCCCGGGTTCTTCGGCGGGCCGGCGGGGTGGCTCCTCCCTGGTGAGCAGGAGCAGGCAGGCCAGGATCAGTGTGCCGCCGACGGCCTGCCCCGCCACGAGGGGTTCGCCGAGAACGGCGACCGCGGTCACCGCTCCGGCAAGCGGCTGGAGGGTGAAGATCAAGCCCGCGCGGGAGGCGCTGACCGCGCCGATCCCGATGTTGAACGCGAGCAGCGCGCCCAAGCCGCACAGCAGCACGGCGGCCGCGGCGACGAGTTGGTGGGGTTCGGCCGTGCCGATCCGGCTCCCGCCGGTCCACCAGGACCCGACGACGAAGGGCGACACCGCGAGGGCGGCGCCGAGGAACTGCCAGGCGGTGCGGCCGATGCTGTCGTCGTCCGCGCGCTGGACGGTGCGGCGCGACCACACGACGTAGCCCGCGCCGCCGATCACCGACGCGAGGATCAGCAGATTGCCGACCGTCGCGGATCCCGCGGCGTCCGAAGATGCGGCACCGGGGGCGTACACGGCGACGAGGGCAGTTCCTGCGGTGCCCAACGCGAGGGCTGCGGCGACCGCAGCGCCGATGCGTTCCCGTAGGAGGAGGGCGGCGAGCAGCACGGTGGCGATCGTGTCGACGCTCAGGAGCAGCGCTCCGCTCGTGGCGGTGGTGCGGGCGAGCCCGAGGTTGCCGAGGAGGAAGCTCAATCCCGGCAGGACGGCACCCTGCGCCAGCGCGCGGCCCGCGCCGCGCCGACGAAGCCGTCCGGTGCTCGCCGCCACCGCGAGCAGCGCGGCCGCGGAGCCGCCGAGCTCGATCGTCAGCAGGTCGGCGGGTCGCAGGCCGTGTAGGGCGACGACGGAGAGCGCGGTGTCGACCCCGTATGCCACGGCAGCCGCGGCGATCGCGAGCTGACCGCGACGGGATGCATGCCCATCCATGGCCCCTCCAGGTAGTGACCGGCGTTCGGTGTTTGCCAGTCACTAACACTATGGACCGATGGCTAACCGTTCAAATCATTTTGCTGGTTACCGCATCGTGACGTTCCCGCCACGTGCGGTTCTTGGCCCGGTTGCCGCATCCGGCCATGTCGCACCAGCGGCGTGAGCGGTTGCGGGTGGTGTCCAGGAAGGCCCACCGGCAGTCGGGGGAGGCGCACACCTTGAGCCGGGGCCACTCGCCGCGTGCCCGCACCGCGAGGTAGGCCTGCGCCGTGACGGCAACGGTGAGTCGGGCCGTGTCGGAGCCAGGGGTGCCGGTCAGCCGCGGCTCGCCGCCGCCCGCGAGGTCGACGAGCAGCGGCGCGCGGTGCAGCACGGCCGCCGCCTCTGCCACCAGGTGGGGATCCGCCTGGCCGCCGCAGTTGACGACGGCGAGCTGACGCAGGCCCTCCCGCAGGCGCATCAGCTCCGCCGTTGCCGCGGCGATGGCCGCGACCCCGCCGGGCGCGGATGCGGGGACACCGGTGGCGTCGACTGCGGGAGCACCGCCGGGCGCGGATGCGGGGACACCGGTGGCGTCGGCTGCGGGAGCACCGCCGGGAGCGGATGCGTGCGTACCGTCGGGGGCGGCGGCCCATATCGTCCCGGCGGGCAGGGCGCGGGCGTCGGCGAGCCACGCCGCGAGCCAAGGGCCCGCGCGGTCGTCCGATAGCTGGTCGTCACCGTCGGGGAGGTGGGCGGTGTTGAGGAAGGCCACCAGCCGGTGCGCCTCGGCGCTCCCGCCCGGTATGCGCGGCGCGGTCGTGTCGACGCCGAGCGGTGGACCTGGCGACGCGTCGGGGCCTGCCGGCGGGCGGGCGGCGGCATCTGCGTGTGGCGGTGGTCCGGGCGAGGTGGCGCCGCTGGGCGGTGGGCCTCCCCGGGTCTCTACGGCGGCCGGTGGTGGGCAGGCCTCCGCCACCAGGGGCGGCGGGCCCCCGAGGGTGTCGGGGCCGGGCGAGGGAGGGGTGAACAGCGCCGCGGCGATCGCTCGAGCTGTCCGGGCCGCGGCGGCGTCCCCGTCGATCTGCGCGGCGACCATCGCGGCCTCGTAGAGGTGCAGCAACAGCGCCGCCAGCGCTTCCGGCTCGGGCGCGCGGGCCGCAGCGGCCAAACCGGCGAAGATCTCGCGCAGCCACCGCCGATGCGCCTGGGCAACGGCCGCCGCCGGGTGGTCGTCGCCGAGTTCGACGCAGGCGTTGACGAATGGGGAGCCGCGGTAACCGGGCTCGGCGAGCTCGTCGGCCAGAAGGTCGTAGACGTGCAGGAGCCGCTCGACCGGCGGTCCGCCGTGGGCCGTGAGCCCGCCTTCGAGGCGGGCCCGCGCGGCCGCGGCCCGGCGTTCCAGGTAGGCCACCACCAGGCCGTCCTTCGACCCGAAGTGGCCGTACAGCGTCGTCTTCGCCGTGTCAGCGGCCGCGGCGATCGCCTCGACGCCGACCGCCCGCACACCCTGCTCGTAGAACAGCCGGTCGGCGGCGTCCAGGACCCGGGCGCGGGCAGACTGCCTACGGGATGAAGCCATGACGACAAGAATACTACCGACCGGTCAGTTAAGTCGTCAGGTGGAGGTCGACGCCGGCGTGCGCTGGAAGTCGGCGGGACGGAACCGGCCGTCGGCCAGCTTGCCCTCGATCTCCTCGAGGCTGGCGCCGGTCAGATCGGGCATGCGGAAGAACACGAAGAGCCAGGCTGCGACGTTGAACGCGGCGTAGAGCCACATCGCGGGCCCGACGCCGATGGCGCTGATCAGGCTCAGCAGGGTCAGGGTGATGAGCAGGTTGGTGCCCCACAGGGCGGCCGACTGCACGGCGGTCCCGGCGGGCCGCACCGCCAGCGGGTAGGTCTCCGATCCCGTCAGCCACCCCATCAGCTGCAGGCCGCCCGCGTTGAACAGCATGAACACCACCAGACAGGCCACCACGAACGCGATCGAGTCGCGCCCTCCGTGACCGGTGACGAACAGCAGCCCGAGCACGAACAGGCTGACCGCCGCGCCCGGGATCATGATCAGGGTGAGCCGCCTGCGCCCGACGCGGTCGATGACGGCCAGGCCTGCGAGCTGGGCGAGAAGGTAGCTCAGCCCGAGCGCGACGGACACGTCCAGTGCGACGTCGGTCGAGAACCCGGCGTCGGTCAGGATCGTGGGGGAGTAGTAGACGATCATCTCGATGCCGGAGAGCTGGGTGAAGATCGCGATTCCGCAGCCGAGCACCAGTGCCGGCCGCACCCAGCGCTCGCGCAGGCCGGACCAGCCGCGCGTGTGGGCCCGCTGTTCCTTGCGGGCGAGCTCGGCCATCTCGTTCAGCTCGCCCTCGACGTCGTAGCCCGAGGGGCGGACACGCTCCAGCACCTCCCGGGCGGCGTCGCGC
This sequence comes from uncultured Actinomycetota bacterium, assembly GCA_963837575.1. Taxonomy (GTDB): domain Bacteria; phylum Actinomycetota; class Actinomycetes; order Mycobacteriales; family Pseudonocardiaceae; genus Pseudonocardia. Next base: position 74,141 of record CAWIOI010000018.1, on the reverse strand, counting down.
TCATCCCGTCGGACCAGCCAACGGGGGCTCTCCGGCAGCCGCAGCAGCAACGCCAGCATGATCGCCGCGGGAACGGCGGCGATGCCGATCGACAGCCGCCACACGATCGACTCGGAGGCGCCGACCACCGTCGCGATGACGATGCCGACGCCGATCGCGATCTGGAACGCGAGCACGAGCCGACCCCGGTACTTCGGCGGCGCGAGCTCGGCGACGTACATCGGCGCGGTCTGCGTGGCGCCGCCCACCGCGAAGCCGAGCACGATGCGCCCGAGCGAGAGCACCAGCGGACTCGGGGAGAACGCGCACCAGAGCGAGCCGACCGCGAACACCACGGCCAACATCACCAGCGTGCCTTTGCGCCCCCGCCGCTCCGAGAGCCTGCTGCAGGTCAGCGCCCCGATCACGGCGCCGAGCAGGATGCTGGCCGCGATGACCTGCTTCCAGCCCTCCGCGATGCCGAAGTCCTTCGTGATCTGCAGGAGGGCGCCGGAGATGATGCCGGTGTCGTAGCCGTAGAGCATGCCGGACACGGCCGAAACCACGGCGACGATGACGACCAGGCCGGTCAGTTGTCCCGGTGCGGCCGCGCGTGCTCCCTGATCGCTCACGAGGACCGGATACCCACGCGCGGCCCGTCTCAATGACGCGGCTTCGCCGGTCCGGGTTCGCTCACTGGGCGGAGAGGCGGGTTTGCCGAGCGTGAAGTGGGCACCCACGATCAGTCGGACCGTCGACGACGTCCCAAAGGAGAGCTCGATGGCTGTGGACGTGGTGAACCTCCGTGAGCGCTATCGAGGCTGGGTGGCGCCGCTGTGCTGGCTGGCGGTGGGCGTTGGAGGGCTTCGACCTGGTGGTGCTGGGGGTGGTGCTGCCCTCCCTGCTGGGCGACAAGAGCTGGGGTCTGACGCCCAACACCGCCTCGCTGGTCTCCGTGGTCGGCCTGGTCGGGGTGATGGTCGGGGCTCTGGTCGTCGGCACCGTCTCCGACTACATCGGGCGCAGGCAGACGATGCTGTGGACGGTCATCGCGTTCTCGGTGCTGACCCTGGCCTGCGCGTTCGCGACGAACCCGTGGTTCTTCGGGCTGTTGCGGTTCCTGGCGGGGCTGGGCCTTGGCGGTGTGCTCCCGACGGCGCTCGCGTTGATCAACGAGTACGCGGCGCGCGGCCGGGGCGGTGCGGCGACCACCAACATGATGACGGGCTACCACGTCGGCGCGGTGCTGACCGCGCTCGCGTTCTGGATCACGTCGTTCATGGGTCTGCTGCTGGTCTACGGCCTGAACACCTGGCTGCCGCAGATCATGAAGTCGGCGGGCTACGAACTGGGCGCGGCCGGCCAGCACGGCGCGGAGGTCGCGCACGACCAGGGTCAACGCGGTCGCGGCGCGACATCGGCACGACCCCGATCTGCCGCTGAGCGATGAGCGCCGCCACCGACTTCGACCTGCGCCGCCAGATCGCCGAGCTCGAAATGATCGTCAGCTCGCCCTCGGCGGCCAAGCTCCTCGCGGACAACTACGTGGGCCTGCCCTTGACCTGAAGGCAATGGCACGGCCGTGCGTGTCCGGGTGGCGATCGGGTATCCGATCGTCATGACCCAGGACCAGTTCGCCCAGCAGGACCCGACGGAGCAGCACGCCGCGCCGGGCAGCGGCGACCAGACGATCGAGCATCCCGGGCGTACCGACGCGATGGACGTGCGGCCGGATCACGGTGAGGAGACCTACCGGGGCACTGGGCGCCTGGAGGGGAAGCGGGCGGTCATCACCGGGGGAGACTCCGGGATCGGGCGCGCCGTAGCGATCGCGTTCGCCCGCGAGGGCGCGGACGTGCTCATCACCCACCTCGAGGCGGAGAAGGACGACGCCGAGGAGACCGCACGCTGGGTGCGCGACGCGGGGCGAACGGCGGTGACCGTGGCCGCTGATCTGCGCGAGGAGCAGAGCTGCCAGGAGGTCGTCGGGCGAGCGGTGCGCGAGCTCGGCGGGATCGACGTGCTGGTGAGCAACGCCGCCTACCAGATGTCGCTGGACGGCGGGATCGATGACATCACGTCCGAGCAGTTCGACCGGGTGATGAAGACCAACGTCTACGCCATGTTCTGGCTGTGCAAGGCCGCTGTGCCGCACATGGAGCCGGGCTCGACGGTGATCACCACCTCTTCCGTGCAGGCCTTCCAGCCGTCCCCGCACCTGCTCGACTACGCGACCTCGAAAGCCGCCATCGTCAACTTCACCAAGGGCCTCGGCAGCAACCTCGCCGAGCGCGGGATCCGGGCCAACTCCGTGGCGCCCGGACCGGTGTGGACGCCGCTGATCCCGGCGACGATGGACGAGAAGAAGCTGGAGTCGTTCGGGGCGCAGGCGCCCATGGGCCGGGCGGCGCAGCCCGCCGAGCTGGCCCCGATCTACGTGTTCCTCGCGTCGCAGGAGTCGAGCTACATGACCTCCGAGGTGCTGGGCGTCACCGGAGGATCGCCGATCACGTAGGCGGCGTGCGGGTGCTTCCCCGGGTGACGAGTTGCCAGGCGGGCGTGGTCCGGGCGGTCGCGATCTGGGGTTCGATGACGGAGCGGGCGCAGAGTTCGCCCTGCGCCCGCAGTGACTGGGCGATGGTCGTCAGCCTCGCCGACGCGGCCGCCGCGCTGTCGTCCCAGCCGGTGACGGCCAACCGTCCCGGGACCTCGATGCCCAGGCGCCGGGCGGCGTTGAGGACGCCCAGGGCGAGTTCGTCGCTCATCGCGGCGATCGCGTCCACCCCGGTGTCGTCGTCCCGCAGGAGGCGCAGCGCGGCCGCCTCGGCTTCGGCACGGTCGTTCCTGGCCAGCACGACCACCGGGACGCGCGTCCACTCCAGACCGAGGTCGGCGACCGCGTCCGCGTAGCCCCGCAGCCGGTGCCGGGTGACGCTGAAGGCGGCGGCGTCGGGGGAGGGCCCGTGGAGAACCGCAGGCTGTCGGGCGCGGTCGAGCGGGAAGCACAGCACGGCCGGAGCACGGGCGGCGGTGAAGGCGGCCGTCGCGACCGCCCGGGCCGCCGCGTGGTCGTCGATGCCGACGAGGTCGATCCCGCGTCGGGCGGGCCCACCGTGCACGACGGCGGGCAGGCCACGCTGCACCACCGCCTCGAGGATCGGGTCGTCGTCGGCGGTGGTCCACAGCACCATGGCGTCCACGGCCGCCTCGCGGACCCGGTCGGCGTCCTGCGCACCGCCCGTGCTGGGGATCAGGGTCAGGCCGAGGCCGTGTTCGACGCAGACCGTGGAGATGCCCGCCAGGAACCGGGTGGCCTGGGGGTCGTCGAAGGCGTAGGTCAGGTGCTCGCCGAGGACGACGCCGAGGGACGCGGTGCGGCCGCGGCGCAGCGAACGTGCGCTGGGGTCGGGGCCCGGGTAGCCCAGGCGCTCGGCGGCCTGAAGCACCCGTTGCCGGGTGGCCTCGGCGACACGGTCGGGCCGGTTGAACGTGTAGGAGACGGTCATGGCCGAGACCCCGGCCTCCCGGGCGACGTGCGACATCGTCGCCCGACGTTGTCCTGGCATCCCGCCACTCTAGCTGTGTAACGTTAAAATGGTGTCCGAACGATCGATGACCGGGTTTCGTCGCGATCGGCTCACCTGGATCGCGTACCTGATGCTCGCCTGGTTCGCCTACCTGCAGGCGGCGCCCGGGCTCGTCATCGTCCATCTGCGCGGCGAGCTCGCGCTGAGCTACTCGACGGGCGGATTGCACGTCGCGGCCTTCGCGGCCGGAAGCGTGATCGCGGGCCTGCTCTCCCCCCGGCTCGAACGCGCGGTCGGACGGCGCACGCTGTTCTGGTCGGCCGCCGCGCTGATGGGCGCAGGTGCAGTCGGGTTGACCGCGGGCCGCATCGCCGAGGTGACCGTGGGCTCGGTCCTCGTCATGGGCGTCGGCGGCGGCTTGCTGCTCGCCACGATCCAAGCCACGCTCGCCGACCACCACGGGCGTCGCACCGCAATCGCACTGGCCGAGGCCAACGTGGCGGCCAGCGTCGCGTATGTCGTGCTGATCGGCTCGCTGACGCTCACGGCGGCGCTGCACGCGGGCTGGCGGGTCGCGCTGCTGAGCTCCCTCGTGGTCCCCGTGCTCGCCTGGTGGAGCAACCGGCGGCTGGCGATCGACGCGCCGCCGCCGTCGCGTGCGGCGCAAGGTCGTCTTCCCGGCGCGTTCTGGATCGCGGCCACCATGCTCTTCTGCATGACCGCGGCCGAGTGGTGCATCACCGCTTGGGGCGCAACGTTCGTGGAGGACGCCGCGCACGTGCCGTCGGAGACCGCGGTTGCGCTGATGGCAGGCTACTTCGGCGGCGTGGTCGCGGGTCGCACGCTGAGCAGCAGGCTGGCGCGCCGTTACGACTCGGCGCGGCTGCTCACCTTCGCCCTCGCTTTGGCCGCCGCGGGGTTCGCCGTCCTCTGGCCGTCGACGGGGCCCGCGCAGGCGCTGGTCGGCCTGCTGTTGCTCGGGCTCGGGCTGGGCAACCTGTTTCCGATGGGGCTGTCGGTGACGGTGGCGCTCGCACCGGATCGGGCCGCGTCGGCCAGCGGACGAGCCGTGGGCGTCACGGCGTTCGCGGTGCTGCTCGCGCCCCTCACCGTCGGGACGCTCGCGGACGCCACGTCGCTGACGGCCGCGCTCGGTGTCGTTCCGGTCGTCCTGGCGCTCGCCGCGGCCGGGCTCGTGCTCGTTCGTCGGGCACGGGTTCGCGCGGCAGGCACGCCCTGAACGGCCGCGGCGGCCTCGACCTCGGACGCATGCGTCGTCGCTGTGCGGTGTCGGGGTCGCTCACCTGAGCCCTCCGGGCAGCGCCAGAGCGCCCGCGCCGGACGCACGCCCGGCGAGGAGCCTGCGGCGGGCGGGCGGGCGGCTCTGCGGCGGGTGGCAGGCGCTACTCCTTGCCGAGCGTGTCCTGGACGCGGCCTGCGGTCTTCTGCAGGACGTTGGGCAGGTTCGTGGTTCCGTAGAAGCGGCTGTCGGGGTGGGTGGGCGGCGGCATCGGCGCGACGGTGGTCGGGCCCTCGTGGTAGGTGAACTCGCCGTTGCCATCCGTGCTGGGGCCCTTGGCCCAGCTCCCTTCGGAGGCGGCGGTGCCGTCGCTGAAGTTCTGGTACTGGTAAGAGACCTCGGTGAACTCCTTGCTCTGCGGGAAGTTCGAGGGCGCCGGGAGCTTCTCGGCGCCCTCGGCCTGCAGTTCGGCGGCGGCGGCGAGCCACATGTTCTGGTGCATGGTGTCGCGGGCGAGCAGGAACGACAGCAGATCACGCACGCCGTGGTCGTCGGTCATGTGGTAGGGCCCAGCGGGGCCTTCTCGAGGTACTTGCCGGGAGTGTGCATGTTCCAGCCCTGGAACATGTACTGCATGGCGACGGTGATCTCGCCGTACTGGCCGCCGAGGACCTCCTGGAGCTTGCGGGCGTAGACCGCGTCTGGCTGGTCCGGGGTGGCTTTGAACTGCAGTTCTTGGCGGTGCAGGAACACGATCTCAACTCGCTTTCCTTAGGGTGGTGACGTGAGGTCCCTCGGATCACCGACATCGTCGCGGTTAACCACGGCCCGACAGGAAAGTTTCCGCATGCATGGATGTGCGCTAAGCGGGTAGGCCGCCTCGGCTGGCGCCTCAGACCGAAGGCCCGGCCCCCCAGCCCGCCGAGGTTCGGTTTCAGCGAAGTGTGCAGGGCCTCATTCGGCATGCCCTTTTCCTCAATCCATGGTCATTTCAATTCGGTGGAATTCCTTGCTCTCCGGCGATTTGACCGCGAATGGCTCGGGTAGCACTTCGACATGACTCAGCACACAGGCAGTCCCCCCGCTTCGGCGGTCGCCCGCGACGAACCTCCGACGCACGTGGCGCGTGAGCAGGCAGGCGCGGCAGGCCAGCGCGTGGCGGACACCGCATCCGACCAAGCGTCCCGCGTCTCCCGCGAGGCCCGCACACAGGCACGCGACCTTTTCGGGCAGGCCCGCGAGCAGGTGACCGAGCAGGCCCGCTCCACGCAGAAGAACGCCGCCGAGGGGCTGCGTTCGCTCGCCGGAGAGCTCCACGAGATGGCCGAAAGCGGCGATCGCCAAGGCCCGGCGTCGGACCTGGCCGCGGCGGCCGCCGACCGGCTCGGCGGACTGGCGGACTGGCTCGGCCGTCGTGAACCCGGTGAACTCGTCGACGAGGTGCGCAGGCTGGCCCGGCGCCGTCCCGGGGCCTTCCTCTTCGGCGCGGCGGCCGCCGGGGTGCTCGCCGGGCGACTGACCCGCGGCACCGTCGACGCCAAGCGGGACTCGGATGACCGGGGGGCAGGCGACGGCTACCCGACCGGGCGGGCCACCGCACGGGGCGAGGGCTACGCGGGGGCCGCACCTTCGTTCGCCGCCGCACCCGCCCCGATGCCGCCGCCGACCTCCGTCCCGCCGCACGCCGTACCCGGTTCGCCCGCAGCCGCGCCTCCGCCGGTCGTGCCCCCGCCCCCGCCGGGCACCGGGACCACGCCCTACTCCGACGTGCCGGGCGGCCTGCCGCCGACGACACCGGACGCGCCCACGCAGCCGAACATCCCCGTCCACCCGGACGTTCGGGACCCCGCGCCGCTGGGTGACCAGACCGTCGGCGAGTACGTCGACGATCTGCACCACCGGGGGGAAGGCCGTTCGGAGGATTGGCGATGACCGTGCCCCCGCCTTCGCATCGATCGGCCGCGGATCCCTACAGCCCGCCCCAGGGAGTGCCGCCCGCGGGCACGTACCCGGCGGGGGAATCGGTGCCGCTCGCACCGCCCGCAGGTGTACCCGAGGACGTCGGGGACGTGTCGCTCGGCGACCTCGTCGGGAACGTCACCCGCGACCTCTCGACGCTCATACGCCAAGAGCTGGCGCTGGCACAGGCCGAGCTCAAACAAGAGGCGACGAAGACGGCCAAGGGCGGTGGTGCGATGGCAGGCGCGGCCCTCGCCGCGTTCTTCGTCCTCCTGTTCCTCTCCGTCGCGTTGTGGGCCGGGCTGTCCAACGTCATGGACCCCGGCTGGGCCGCGCTGCTCGTCGCCCTGATCTGGGCGGCCATCGCCGCCGTCCTGTTCATCACCGGCCGGTCCCGGCTTCGTCGGGTTCGCCCAACCCCCGAACGCACCGTCGAAACTCTCAGCCAGGTGCCCGATGCCCTCAAGGGCTCCCGAGGAGGACACGCATGACCAGCTCTGATGACCCGGACCAGATCCGCCGCGAGATCGAGCGCACCCAGTCGCACCTCAGCTCGGACGTCAACGCGCTGACCGAGAAGGTCACCCCGGGCCGCGTCGTCGCGCGCCGGGTCGACCGCGCCAAGGCGGCCGGACGCAAGTTGACCGACCGGGTGATGGGCAGCAACGAGCCCGCATCCACCTTCCCCGGGGCCTACGGTGACCCCTACGACCCGTACCGCGGCTACTACGGCGAGACCGCCACCGGATCGTCCCGCCACGCGGTGGCGGACACGGCACGATCGGCGTCGGCGAACGTCTCCGACACGGCCTCGTCGGCGGCGTCGACGATCTCCGACACGGCGTCATCTGCCGCCGCCGCGGTACAGGACGCGCCACAGGCTGTCCGTCGGCAGACCCAGGGCAATCCGCTGGCCGCTGGCGTGATCGCCTTCGGGGCGGGCTGGCTGATCTCGTCTCTGCTGCCCGCGAGCCGCCAGGAGCAGCGGGTCGCCCAGCAGGCCACGGAGAAGGCCGGTGACCTGGGCCGTCCGGTGGCCGAGGCGGCCAAGCAGGCCGCGACGGAGGTCAAGGACAACCTGCAGGAGCCCGCCCAGCAGGCCGTCGAGTCGGTCAAGAGCACCGCGAGCGACGCAGGACGCACGGTCGCCGAGGAGGGGCGGTCGGCCGCCGAGGACGCGCAGTCCAACACGCGCGCCGCCGCCGCAGGCGATGTCCGGCAGGGCGATGTCATTTCGGCAGGGCGATGTTCGGCAGAGCCCGCCGGGCGCCGGGCTGCCTCCGGTCGACGTGCCCCCGCCGGGACGGCGATGACCCGCTCGGTGATCCAGCTGGCCTGACCGGCGCCCGAGCTCGGTCCAGCGGCGTGCATCCTGCGGCGCCGCCGCCGGGCCGCGCTCGGGCGTCCTTCCCGCTCCCGCTCGTGGGCGCGGTGCAGCACGGCTGGGAGCGCTTCGGCCGCGGCCGAGCTGGTCTGGTGGGTCGATCGGGCGGAAGCCGCGCTGTCCCGCCACGCCGCCGCGCTGCTATAGCAGCCGCCGGATACGCTCCGGCCGTGCGGGTTCTGGTGACCGGTGGGGCGGGCTTCATCGGTTCGCACGTCGCCGACCGACTCGCGGCCGAGGGACACGAGCCCGTCGTCCTCGACGCGCTGATCCCGCAGGCGCACGGCGGCGAGCAGCCCCGCCGTGGGTGGGGGAGTTCGTCCACGCCGACGTCCGCGACCCCGACGCGCTGCGCGCGGTACTGCGCGGGGTCGACGCCGTGTGCCACCAGGCGGCGATGGTGGGCCACGGCGTGGACGCGGCGGACGCCCCGGCCTACGCCGCCCACAACGACCTCGGCACGGCCGTGCTGCTCGCCGCCATGTACGCAGGCGGGCGTCACCCGGCTCGTGCTGGCCGGGTCGATGGTCGTCTACGGGGAGGGCCGCTACACCTGCGCCGAGCACGGCGTCGTCCGGCCCGGGCCGCGCGCGGCCGCCGACGTCGCCGCCGGACGGTTCGAGCCGCCCTGCCCGCGTCTGTGGCCGCGACCTCGAACCCGGCCTGGTGCCCGAGGACGCGCCGCTCGACCCGCGCAGCACGTACGCCGCCACCAAGCTCGCCCAGGAGCACCTGCCGGGGCGTGGGCGCGCCAGACCGGGGGAGCGGTGTGGTCGTTGCGCTACCACAACGTGTACGGCCCACGGATGCCGCGCGACACCCCCTACTCCGGGGTGGCGTCGGTGTTCCGGTCGGCGCTGGAGCGCGGCGAGCCGCCGCGCGTGATGGAGGACGGCAGGCAGCGCCGGGACTTCGTGCACGTCGAGCGACGTCGCCGCGGCCAACGTCCTCGCCCTCGGCGACGCCCCGACCCGGCTGCACCCCGGTCAACGTCTGCTCCGGCGAGCCGCACACGGTCGGCGAGATGGCGGCGGAGCTGGCGCAGCGCGATGCGGGGCCCGGCGCCGGTCGATCGTCGGCGGCGCGCGGGCCGGGGACGTGCGGCACGTGGTCGCCGACCCCGCCCGCGCCGCGGCGCTGCTGGGGTTCACCGCGCGGGCGGGCTTCGCCGACGGGCATGGGCGCGTTCGCCACCGACCCCCTGCGCGCCCCGGTCGCCACCGAACCGTAAGGGTCGGCGGCGCACCGGCCGGGAGATGCTCGACGGGTGGACGTCGAGATCGTGCTGCCCTGCCTGGACGAGGCCGCCGCGCTGCCGTCGGTGCTGGCGGCGCTGCCCCCGGGCTGGCCGGTGCTCGTCGTCGACAACGGCTCGACCGACGACACCGCCGCCGTAGCCCGGGCCGCGGGTGCGCGCGTGGTGGTCGAGCCGCGCCGCGGCTACGGGGCCGCCGTGCACGCCGGGCTGCGGCGAGCCCGGGCCGACCTGGTGGCGGTGCTCGACGGCGACGGCTCCCTCGACGCCGCCGTCCTGCCCGCCCTCGCCGACGCCGTGCGCGCGGGCCGGGCCGATCTCGCCGTCGGCCGCCGCGTCCCGACCGAGCCCGGGGTGTGGCCGTGGCACGCGCGGGCCGGGAACGCGCGTCGTCGCCGGGCTGCTGCGCGGCCGGGGCGTGCCGGTGCACGACATCGCCCCGATCCGGGTCGCGCGCCGGGAGGCCCTGCTGGGGCTGGGCGTCGCCGACCGGGCGTTCGGCTACCCGCTGGAGCTGCTGCTGCGCGCGGGCCGGGCCGGCTGGCGGATCGAGGAGGTGCCGGTGCGCTACACGCGGCGGGCCGGGGGTCGGTCCAAGGTGAGCGGCTCGGTGGTCGGCACCGCCCGCGCCGTGCGGGACATGGGCGCGCTGCTGCTCACCAGACGGTGAGCAGCAGGTGGTTCACCAGCAGCGCCAGCGCGGCCTGCGCGGCGAGCCACCGACGCGGGTGCGGCAGCTCCGCGCAGGCCAGACAGGTCCAGACGGCGAACGGCAGCCAGATCCGCTCCACCTCGGCCTTCGACATGCCGGAGAGGTCGGCCACCAGCATGGCGGCCACCGCGGCGGCGACGACCAGGTACGGACCGGCCGGTCGGGTCGCGATGCGGCGCAGCGCCCGCCAGCCCCGCGGGCCCGATCGCGAACACCGCCGCGGCCGGGTTCGCCCACACGAAGTACGGGTACGGCCGGGCCGCCGCGACGCTGGCGGCGTAGATCACCCGGACGTTCGCGTAGCCCTCGAGCCACGAGAACCCGGCCAGGGCGAACGCGGCGACGACCAGCGCCGCGCCCGACGCTGCGAGCCCCGCCATGCGCCACCGCGGCGGGGCGCCGCAGGCTTCTCCACCACGGCGGCCGACCCATGACACGCCGCCCCCTCCGCCCCCGCGACCGCCCGACGATGTGGTGAGGGCGCCACTCCCTCCGCCCCGACGACCGCCCCGTGGCGCGGCCGCAGCGCCACCGTCTTCGTCAGTGAGCGCGATGAGGACGCGGCGCCCGCGCGCTCCGGCTTGCCCGAGCACCGCGGCCGCGAGGAGCACGCCGAGCACCAGTCCGTATGACAGGTACGCCGTCCCGCCGAGCAGGAGGCCGCCTGCGAACGCGGCGACGGCGGCGCGCCGCCCGGTCGCGCCCACGGCGAGCGCGAGCAGCGCGACCGCCCACGCCAGCACCCCGCGAACAGCCCGTCCGCCGACACCCCGACCCACACCGCGCCCGGGAACAGCACCGCGAACGGCGCCGCGCGGCGGGCCAGGGCTTCCTCGCCCAACGCCCGCGCCGCCACGAGGATCGCGGCGGCCGACGACGCCCCGACCGCGATGACCAGCAGCCCGGCCGGGCCGCCGCCGCCGAGCCCGATCCGGTCGAGCAGCACGAAGATCAAGAACGCGCCCGGCGGGTGGGCCCCGACGTGGGTTGTCCAGAACCACGTCTGGCTCGGGTCGACGGCCGGGGTGAGGATGTGCGCGGCGAACTCCCGCAGCAGCACGCGAGTCGCGGGCGCGCGGGGCACGTCGTGCAGGTACTCGTCGGTCGAAGTGAGGCGGTCGACGACGCCGCGCTGCCAGCCGTCGACGAGCGCGAGCGCCAGTGTCCAGGCGCTCGCCGCGGCGCCACGCCGCCAGCAGCGGGCAGCGCCGCCACGACAGCCGCTCGGCCCACGCAGGCCCGCGGGCCACCACCGCCACCGCGACGACGACGGCGAGTGGCGTGCCCGGGCCGACGTGGGGCAGCCACTGCGCCAACAGCGGCGGGAACGGCAGCACCAGGCGCGCACCGTCGGCGAGCAGCCGCTGCCCGACGAGCGCGGCGGCCAGACGAGCCCGGCCGCCGCAGCGACGGCCACCAGGTCGGCTCGCGACCCCGACCAGCCCGCCCCGCCTGCCGGGTCCCGCCCTGACCCCCCGTCCCCATGATCGCCAAGTTCGGTGCCTGGGGTGCGCTGACGCACCTCGCGCACCGAACCCGGCGATCACGCCCGGACCCGACGGGCCGCGACCCGCGCCCCGTAGAGCACCGCGGACGCGCCGAACAACAACGCCGACAACGCCAGCCACCGACCGAGGTAGGGCGCCTGGTCCAGGCCCGTGGCGGCCAAGTGCGTGGCCTCGCCCTGCCGGACGATGCCGGGCCAGAACATCAGCAGCGCGAGCCCGGCCCCCAGCGCGGGCACCCGGACGTGGTTGATCAGCGGCACCCGGCCGCGGGCCGCCGCGACCAGCGCCCGGTCGGCCGCGGCGTACAGCGGGAAGAGCACGAGGTCGTGCACGAGGCCGCGCCGGCGAACCACACCAGCATCCGCAGCAGCGCCGGGTCGCCGAGCAGGAAGAACGCGGCGTACGCGGCGAGCCCGAGGCAGGCCACGAGCAGGGCGAGCTGGGCGGGCGAGGCGCCCACCCGCCGGGTCAAGGTGACCATCACGCCGCCCGGAAGGTGATCGAGCGGACCCACTTCGTGCAGTGCACCCCGGGCAGCGCGGGCACGATCACCCGGGCCGGGTAGCCGTGGTCGGGACTCAGGTCGGCCCCGTTGACCCGCAGCGCGAGCAGCGCGTCCGGGTCGAGCACCTGGCCCGCCGACAGCGTCGCCCGCCCGAACGGCCCGGCGTCGAGCGACTCGACGAACGCCGACGCGGGCGACGGCACCCCGGCCAGCGCGGCCAGGTCGCGCAGCCGCACCCCGGTCCAGTCCTGCACGGTCGACCAGCCCTCGACGCACGCGATCGGCAGCCGCGCGGTGTGCTGGGGGAGGCCCGCGAGGTCGGCGCGGCTCAGCGTGCGGGCGCCGAGCGACAGCCGCCACGCCGTGCCCACGGCGGCGGGGGAGATCGCCGCCGCGGCGGCCGTCCGGTTGATCGGGAAGTCGTCGCGGCCGCGGGGCAGCAGCACCGCGAGGTCGCGCAGCGGGCCGCCGACCGTCTGGCCCGCCGTGATCGTCGCGACGAACAGCGCACCCCCGCCGACCAGCGCCAACGCGCCGCGGCGGCTCATCGTCGGCGGGGCCGGGTTCGGTGGCGACCAGCCCGTCGTCGACCGGCTCCGGCAGCGCGACGTCGGCACCCGCAGCTCGGCGCGCAGCGACCGCGTCCGCAACGCTCGGCGCGCGACGGGCAGCTTCAGCGCGACGTGCGCGACGAACCCGGCGAGGAACACCCACGCCCCGATGTAGTGCGCGGTGTAGAAGCTGAACCCGAACGCGTAGTCGTACTGGATGTTCATCAGCCCGGTGACGATCTCGAACAGGATCCCGCCGACGAGCATCAGCAGCGTCGCCCGCTCCAGCGCGTGGGCGGGCGACCGCGCGGGCGGCCACGTGAACAGCCGCGGGATCACCGACCACAGCTTGGCCAGCACCACGGGCACGAGGACGAGCCCCAGCCCGACGTGCAGGCCCTGGGTCAGCCGGAACAGCCACGAAGGGCGGGTCGGCCAGTCGACGGCGGGCAGGTGCAACAGCCCGACGTCACCGGGGATCGACTGGCCCGGCCCGTAGGCGACGTAGTCCAGCAGGCCCGTGACGATCACCAACGGCAGCGCGGCGAGCAGGACGACGCCGAGCACCGAGGTCAGCCACGGCCCGCGTAACGGGCTGCGGAACTTCATACACGGAGACGGTAGGAGCGGGCGACGGCGGCGGGGGGCGATCGGTGTGAGCGGTAAGAAAGCCCTAAGGCCCTGGGCCGTCCGGAGATCTAGCCTGGTCGGTGTGACACCCCGGGTGCTGGTCGTCGAGGACGACACGACGGTCCGCGAGATCACCCGCCGCTACCTCGGCGACGCGGGCTACGCGGTCGACGAGGCGGCCGACGGCCCGTCGGGACTGCGCGCCGCCCGCGCCGACCCGCCGGACGCCGTCGTGCTCGACGTGATGCTGCCCGGGCTGAACGGGCTGGAGGTGTGCCGGGCGCTGCGCGACAGCCACCCGGGGCTGCCGATCGTGATGCTGTCCGCGCTCGGCGACGAGGACGACCGCGTGGCGGGCCTGCAGCTGGGCGCCGACGACTACGTCACCAAGCCGTTCAGCGCCCGCGAGCTGGTGCTGCGGGTCGCCGCGGTGCTGCGCCGGGCGACGGCGGCCGCGTCCACGGCTCCGCTCGTCGACGGCGACCTCGTCGTCGATCCGGGAGCGCGGGCGGCGCGCCGCGGCGGGGCGACGCTCCCGCTCACCGGCCGGGAGTTCGACCTGCTCGCGTTCCTGCTCGCCCACCCCGGCCGCGCCTACACCCGCGCCGAGCTCCTCGCCGAGGTCTGGGGTTGGGAGTTCGGCGACCAGTCCACGGTCACCGTGCACGTGCGCAGGCTGCGCGAGAAGATCGAGCCCGACCCCACCCGGCCCGCGCCGGATCGCCACCGTCTGGGGCACCGGCTACCGGTACGACCCCTGGGTGCCCGAGATGGTCACGGAATGATCGCCGAGCTGCTGCAGGCCGCGCCGCTGGCCCTCGCTGTTCTCCCTGCCCGTCGCGGTGGTGGGCGGCCTCGTGCTGCTGCGGCTGCGCCGCCGTTCGCTCACCGCCACGATGGTGGCGCTCGTGCTCGTCCCGCTCGTCGCCGCGCTGGTCGGGGTGCTCGGCGTGAGCGGGTTCATGTACACGCCGCAGCTGGTCGGCACCGTGGTCGTCTGCCTGGTCGTCGCCGCGGTCACCGTGCCCGCCGGGCTCCTGCTCGGCCGCCGGGTGGCGCGCGAGGCGATGTGGCAGCGCGAGGCGGTGGAGGCCGAGCGGCGCTCGGAGGAGTCGCGGCGCAGGCTCGTCGCGGGCATGAGCCACGACCTGCGCTCACCGCTCGCCGGGATCTGCGGGATGGCCGACGCCCTGGCCGACGGGGTGGTGCGCGACCCCGCCGAGGTGCGCGACTACCTCGGCCGGATCCGCCGCGAGGCGCACCCGGATGACCGCGATGGTCGAGGACCTGTTCCAGCTCTCCCGGGCCACGTCCGGCACGCTGCAGCTGACCCTGGAGCCGCTGGCGCTGGCCGAGATCGCGTCCGACGCCGTCGCCGCGGAGGCGCACGCCGACGTCGCCGTGGTCGCGGAGGCGCCCGAGACCTGGCCGACGGTGCTGGGCAGCGACACCGACCTCACGCAGGGTGCTGCGCAACGTGCTCGCCAACGCCGTGCGGCACACCGCGCCCGGCGGCACCGTGCGGCTGTCGGCGGGCACGCGGGGCGGCGAGGCGTGGCTGCACGTCGACGACGGCTGCGGCGGCATCCCCGAGGCGGACCTGCCGTTCCTGTTCGACGTCGGCTACCGCGGCAGCGGCGCCCGCACACCGACCGAGCACATCGGGGCCGGGCTGGGCCTGTCGATCGCGCAGGGCCTGATGGCCGCCCAGGGAGGCGGGATCTCGATGGCCAACCACGGCGCGGGCTGCCGTGCCGAGATCACGCTCGCCGTCGCTGCGCCCGTCCGCGCGCGGGTCGACCGCCTGATCGGCTCACCGCCGCAGCGCGACGAACGCCCGCGGGCCCGGCCGTTCCGCGACGACGGCGAGACCCAGCGGCAGCCGCCAGGCGGCGGAGCGCCGCCGCGCCCACCCGCGCCCACCGCGTCGACGGTCCGAACCCGGCGGCGGTGCGCACCCGGACCGCTCCCCGCCAGTCCCGCTCGGGCTCCGGGTCGGTCTCCACGAGCAGCGTCCCCCCGACGGCGAGCAGCCCCGCGGCGCGGACGAGCAGCCGCGCCGGGTCCCCGCCGATCCCGACGTTCCCGTCGGCGAGCAGCACGTGCCCCCATCGGCCCTCGCCGGGAACGCGGGCGAACACGTCCCGGCGCACCATCACCACCCCACGCGCCCGGCACTGCGCCTGCGCGACCGCGGAGTGGTCCACGCCCAAGGCCGGGACACCGCGGCGCGCCAGCTCGACCAGCAGGCGGCCCGGGCCGCAGCCGAGGTCGACGGTCGGGCCCGTGCACCGGTCGAGCAGCCAGGCGTCGTCGGCGTCGGCCGGGCCGCTCCACCGCCGCACGGGCAGGTCGGCCTGCTCGCCGTCGCTGTCCAGGAGCGTCGCCCCGCCACCGACCAGCGCGGCGTCGAACGCCGGGCACGGAGCGCCGTCGCGGGCCGGTCATGCGCCGACGGCCGCGCGCAGCGCGGCGGCGAACCGGGAGCCCGGGCAGGCGCGCGCCACGGCGTGGGCGTCGACCATCGTGTCCACGTCGGTGAGCTGCGGCAGCGCCGCCACCCGCAGCCCGGCCGCCTCCAGCGCGGCGCGGGTACGGGCGCCGGTGTCGGCGCGCGAGGTCGGAACGTGCCGGATCAGGTCGGCGTGGCGAGGTTCGCGCAGGCCCAGCGCCCACCACCCGCCGTCGGCGGCGGGGCCGAGCACGGCGTCCGGGCCGCCCGGGCGGGCCACGCGCGTCGAGGCAGCCGCCGAGGACGGCCGGGTCGCACTGCGGGGTGTCCATGCCGATCTGCACGGTGCACGCGCCCGGGGCCAGCCGGGCCACGTCGGCGTGCGCGGCGGCGATCCGCTCGCCCAGCGGGCCGCCGCGCTGCGCGATGACCGTCGTCCCGCTCAGAGCGGCGGCCAGCGCGGCGTCCGGCTCGCCGTCGAGCGCGACGACGACCCGGGCCGCCACGCACCCGTCGCGCCGCCGCCAGGGTGTCGGCCAGCGCCGCGGCGGCCAGGTCGGCCGCCTGCCGCGGGGTGGCGGGTGGGCACAAGCGGGTCTTGACCCGGCCCGGCACCGGCGCTTTCGCCAGCACGATCAGCACGCGTTCCACACCTCGATCATCGGCATGGCACCGGCGGCGAGGGCAGTGCTGCGCGCCTTACCGATCGATGACGGCGGGTGGGCCCGGCTCAGAGGCGCCACCGCATCGGGGGATCGGGCAGGTAGATGCCGTGCGTCCCCACCTCCGGAAGGATCGAGGCCCACGGGGGCCCGAGCTCGCGCCTTGCGGGTGCCGACGACCGAGGAGCAGCCCATGACCACGGCAGCAGAGATCGCGACCCTGGACGCGACGGCCCAGGCCGCGCTCGTGCGCGACGGCGAAGTGTCGGCCGCCGAGCTCGTCGAGTCGGCGATCGAGCGGATCGAACGGCTGAACCCGACGCTCAACGCCGTGGTGACCACGCTCTACGACCACGCCCGAGCCGCGGCCGCCCGACCGCCGTCGGGCCCGTTCGGCGGCGTGCCCTACCTCCTCAAGGACCTGGTCGTCGAGGTCGAGGGCACCCCGTTCCGCGAGGGCTCGGAGTTCCTGCGCGACAACGTGTCCACCTACACCTCCGAGCTGGTCCACCGGCTGCGCCGCGCGGGCCTGGTGATCCTCGGGCGCACCAACTCGCCCGAGTTCGGCATGGTGCCCGCCTGCGAGCCGCGCCTGCACGGCCCCACCCGCAACCCGTGGGACCTGCAGCGCTCGACCAGCGGATCGAGCGGCGGGTCCGCCGCCGCCGTCGCGTCGCGCATGGTGCCCATGGCCCACGGCAACGACCTCGGCGGCTCCCTGCGCTATCCCGCGTCGGCGTGCGGTCTGTTCGGACTGAAGCCGACCCGGGCGCGCAACCCGCTCGGCCCGGAGTACGGCGACGCCGTCGGCGGCTGGGCGGTGGAGCACGCGCTGACCGTCTCGGTGCGCGACAGCGCCGCGCTGCTCGACGCCACCGCGGGCCCGGCGCCGGGCGACCCCTACCCGGCCCCGCCACCGGCCCGGCCCTTCGCGGCCGAGGTCGGGGCCGACCCCGGTCGACTGCGCATCGCTTACACGGCCCGCCTGCCCGACGGCGGCCTCGGGCACCCCGACTGCGTCCGGGCGCTCGACGAGGCGGTCGCCCTCTGCGCGAGCCTCGGCCACGACCTGGTGGAGGCCGACCTCCCCGGCCTCGACGGCCGCGTCGGCGCCGCGATCGGAACGGTCTTCAACGCGGCGACGGCGTGGATCGTCGCCTACTGGGTCCGCCACCGGGGCCGGGAGCCCGAGCCGAACGAGCTGGACCCCCTCACCCGCGCCTACCGGGAGGCCGGGGCTCGCGTCACCGCCGCCGACTACCTGCTCGCGGTCGGCGACCTGCAGAAGTTCTCTCGCGGCGTGGCCGGCTTCTTGGGTGACGTGGACCTGTGGCTCACCCCGACCATGTCCGCGCCGCCCGCGCGGATCGGCGAGATCACCTCGACGGACGCCGAGCCGCTGCGGGCGCTGACGAGCGGCGCGCCGACCGTGGCCTACCCGCTGGTCGTCGCGAACATCACCGGCAACCCGGCGATGTCCGTCCCGCTCGCGACGGCGCCGGACGGCATGCCGCTCGGCGTGCACTTCCTCGGGCGTTTCGGCGACGAGGTCACGCTCCTGCGACTGGCCGCCCAACTGGAGCAGGCGCAGCCGTGGGCGGGCGCACTGCCCTCGCCGACACGATCGTTGCTCAACGCTGCGTAGCCATTGTGGACCGAACGGCGGCGTTGGCAGGGTGTGGTTGATCAGTAGTAGATCAGGGGAGGCGGGGCGGGTGGCGAACGATGTGCTCGTCGTCGGGGCCGGACCGGTGGGGCTGACGGTCGCCCTCGAACTGCGGCGGCGCGGGGTTGAATGCCGGGTCATCGACCGCCTGCCGGAGGCCGCGCCGTACGCGAAGGCGGTCGGCATCCAGCCGCGGACGCTGGAGGTGTGGGAGCACCAAGGGCTGCTGCGAGACGCGCTGGATGCGGCGACACCGCTGCGGGGCCAGCTCCTGTACGTCAACGGCACGCAGGTCTCCCGCCTCGACCTGGCCGTTCCGCCGGACGTGCCGTTCGGGTTCGTCGCGCTGCCGCAGAACGTCACCGAAGGCCTGCTCGCCGCGCGGCTGCGAGAGCTCGGCGGGCACGTCGAGCGGCAGGTCGAGCTCGTCGGCTTCGACCAGGACGCGGACGGCGTCACGGTGCGGCTCGCGAGCGCGGACGGGGAGCAGACGACGCGGGTGGCCTACCTCGTGGGTGCGGACGGCGCGCACAGCCTGGTCCGCAAAGGCCTCGGGCTCGCGTTCACCGGGGCCGCGTTCCCCGAGGAGTACATGCTCGGCGACGTCGAGGTGGACTGGTCCCTGCCCGCGGGGTACGGCGTCCGGTCGATGCACCAGACCGACGGCCGGGTCGACGACGTGCTGGTGTGCATCCCGCTGCCCGGCGTCGGGCGGTACCGGATGTCGATGCTGGTCCCCGATGAGCTGGCCACCCGGGCGACCGGTGAGGTGCAGCACGGGATCGAGGGCGGCCGGGCGCCGGGCCTGCACCACATCCAGGCGGTGCTCGATCGGCTCGCCCCCGAGCCGACCCGCGCGCACGATCTGCGCTGGTCCTCGGTGTTCCGGATCAGCCATCGGCTGGTCGACCGGTACGGCGTGGGGCGGGTGCTCGTCGCAGGCGACGCGGCCCACATCCACCCGCCGACCGGTGCGCAGGGCATGAACACCGGCATCCAGGACGGGGTCAACCTGGCGTGGAAGCTCGCCCTTGCCGTGCAGGGCGTCGCGGCCGACGGCCTGCTCGAGTCCTATCACGCCGAGCGTCATCCGGTCGGCGAGGAGGTCGTCGGGCGCACGGTGCGCCACGCCCGGCAGGGCATCGAGGCCGATTCGGACGACCCCACGATCGTCCTCCGGCGGGAGGCGCAGCTGCTGGTGAACTACCGCGACAGCCCGCTGGTCGGCGCCGCGGAAGACGACGCCCACGGGCCACGTCCCGGTGACCGCGCCCCCGACTGTCGGGGTCTGCGCCGTGCCGAGGTCAACTTCCCCCTGCGGCTGTTCGAGCTGCTCGCCGATCCGGGCCACACGCTCCTGCTCTACGCCGACGGCACCGCGTCGCTGCCCGACCTCGATGAGATCGACATGGTCCTCGGCGGACGGGCGCGGATGTACGTCGTCACCCCCGACGCCGAGCTCCAGGTCGCGGGCGTGCCGGTGATCGTGGACGCGGCCGATGAGTTCCGCGGCGCCTACGGCGCGGCCCCGGGCAGCGGCTACCTGATCCGGCCCGACGGGTACCTGGGCTTGCGCGCCGCGCCGCTGACGGCGGCGGCGTTGCAGGGTCACCTCGAGCGAATTTTCGCGCTGCCGCTCTGAGATGGTGTGATGGCGCCGCACCGACGCCGCGTCGTCAACCAGCCGAGAGGTGAGGACCCATGGGCCTGCCCGCGCCGCTCGTCCGCGTGCTCGACGCCGTGCAGCGCGACGCCCCCGCGGTCCACCAGGTCCCGGCCGTCCGATGGCTGTCGGTGCCCCAGCTCGTTCGCACGGCGCTGGATGTGCTGCAGGCCTCGTCGTTCGCCAAGTACGCCGACAAGCGCGAGACGATGGCCACCAGCCCGCGGGAGTTCTACCGGCTGCCCGCGGAAGACCGGGAGCCGCAGGGGGTGGTCTTCGTGGACTACGTCGCCGACACCGGCGACGGCTTCAACGCGACCTTCGCCACCGCCCGTTGCGTGTCCGGAGCCGCCGCGATCCCGCCGGACCCCGAGTTCGCGGGCCGGGGCGCGCAGGCCGATCTGCTCGTGTTCGGCGGGGACGAGGTCTATCCGGTGGCGTCGGCGCTGCAGTACGAGCAGCGGCTCAACGAGGTGCTGCGGACCGCCGCGGGCTTCGACGGGGTGGTCGACCTCCCGGCCGTGATGGCGCTGCCCGGCAACCACGACTGGTACGACGGCCTGGCCTCGTTCCGGCGCAACTTCTGTGAGTCCTGGGTGCAGCGCGACGCCCCGCCGGGCGAGGAGCTCATCGCCGTACCCGGGCCGGACCACCGCGACGACGTCGGCGGCTGGGGCGCGTTCCAATCCCGCAGCTACTTCGCGGTGCAGCTGTCCCCGCGTTGGTGGCTGTGGGCCGTCGACAGCCAGCTCGACGCCCCGATCGACGCCGAGCAGCTGTCCTACTTCCGCGACGCCCGCAGGCACCTGGGTGACGCGAAGGTGATCCTCTGCACGGCGACGCCCAGCTGGCTGGAGGCCGAGCGGGCGGGCGGGGGCACCTACTCCGCCGAGGCCGACAGCCCGCTCTACACGCTGCTGTGGTTCGTCGACCGCGTGCTCGGCCACGACGAACGGCATCGGATCCGGCTCGTGCTGACCGGCGACCAGCACCACTACGCCCGTTACACCTGCACGGCGCCGACCCCGCCACCCGACAACGCCCCGCCCACCGCGGAACCCTTCGCGCCGGAACTGGTGACCTGCGGCGGCGGAGGTGCGTTCCTCGCCTCCACCCACCACCTGCCGGAGCACCTGTCCATCGCGCTGCGGCCGTGGCCCAGCGGATCCGGCGCGACGGTCGGGTACGAGCGCGCCGCGGCCTACCCCGGCGTCGCGACGTCCCGGGCGATCGGCCGGTCCCGGTTCCTCTCGGCGGCCTGGCGCAACGGGCCGTCCTTGCCTGCGCTGATCGGGGCGGCCGACGTCGCACTGTTCCTGACCTTCCTCCTGCACTGGCCGTTCGGGTGGCCGCGCGCGTGGCAGTTCTGGGTGGCCACCGGCATCGTCGCGGTGTTGCTCGGCCTCTACGCCGCGTCCGGCGCCCATGCCGTCCGGCCCCGACGCCGACGACAGTGGGCCATCGGGCTGCTGCTGACCGGCCACACGCTCGCCCATCTCGTCGCGGCCGGAGCCGTGGCGGCGCTGGTCGCCGCGCTCGTCGCCGACCCGGCCCGGCCCCCTTGGTACGGCTACCTGCTGGCGATCCTGCTTCTGGTGGCGGTCGGCACGGTCGTCTTCGTGACGTACCTGCACGTCGCCGACCGCTTCGGCTGCCACACCCTCGAGGCGTTCTCCGGGCTCCGGATCGAGGACTGGAAGTCGCATCTGCGCCTGCGCGTCAGCGCCGACGAGCTGGTGGTGCAGGTGGTCGGCATCGACGTCACGCCGCAGGCCCGGCACCGGGCCGACCTGCGTGACGTCGTGCCGCGTCCGCGGATCGTCGAGACGTTCCGGGTGCCGTGGAGCAGCGCCGCACTCCCGGTCCCGACCGCGAGTGAGTCCGCCCCGGTCACATGGCGAGCTTGAGCTGCCCGGGCCCGTCGCGGCGTTCGAGGTCGAGCAGGGCCTGCTTGACGGCGAGCCCGCCCGCGTAGCCGGTGAGGGTGTCGCCCGCGCCGAGCACGCGGTGGCAGGGCACGACGATCAGGACGGGGTTGCGGGCCATGGCCGCGCCGACCTGGCGTGGCCCGTCGTCGATCAGCCCGAGGCGGGTGGCCAGGGCCCCGTAGGTGGTGGTCTGGCCGTAGCCGACGTCGGTGAGGGCATCGAGGATGCGCCGGTGCCCGTCCTCGACCCGACGCAGGTCGACGGGCACGGTGAACCCGCGCAGCGCGCCCGCGAAGTAGGCGTCGAGCTCGCGGCGGGCGAGGTCGAGCCAGGCGTGCGCGGCCGGGCCCGCGGTGGGGACGGCCCGGCGGACGGCGCGGAAGCTCACCCGGGTGAGGCCGTGATCGCTCGCGACGAGGGTGAGCGGTCCGTGGGGCGTGTCGTGGGTGCGGATCGCGGTGGTCATCATGTCGTGCAGAACCCCGACCGCGGGCATCCGGTTGCAGACGTCAGGGTCGAGGCAGGCCGCCGACGGCCACGACGTCGCCCCCGGCGTCGCTGACCCGGATCGCCGCCACGTCCGCGCTGGGCCGGTCGATGCCCCACCAGCCCGTGCCGCCTGCCGCCTCGTAGGTCTCGGTCGCGGCGACCGAACCATCGGTGCGCAGCAGCTCGCACTTCAGCCGCCCGGGGCGGGCGACCTCCAGGTACACCGACAGGAAGTCGGGCCGGTTGAGGCTGACCACGACATCGCCCACGTGCCGGGTGCCCGCCAGCAGCGGGCTCGCCACGGCGGGCGCGAGCGCGGGCGTGGACGGCCGGTTCGCGTTGCCGGTCGCCCAGCCGCCCGCGAACGCCGCCGCGACCACCGCCGCGGCCGCCGCGCCGCTGATCCAGCGCGACCGGCGGGGCGGACGCAGCGGTGACCGGTTGACGCCGAGCCGATCCAGCACCCGTTGCTCGAAGCCGAGGGGCGGCTCGGTGGGCGGGATGAGCGCGCGCAGCCGGTCGTGCACGACGCCGAGCTCGGTCGTGTGCTGCCGACAGGCGGGGCAGCTCTGCAGGTGGGCCAATGCCTCCGCGCGCTCGTGGCCCGCCACCAGACCGAGCGCGATCTCCGGGGCGAGCTCCCGGAATCGGCCGCAGTTCGCGGTGGGGTCCGACGTCGTCATGGCCGGTCCCGCCGATTCTCGAGCGTCGTGGCGAGCCGCAGCATCGCCGTGCGGATGCGGGTCTTGGCCGTGCCGAGGGGGATCCCCTCGCTCGCGGCGACCTCGCGGGCGGTCATCCCGCGGAGTGCGGCGAGCACCAGGGCCCGGCCCTGCTCGGCGGGCAGCGCCCGGATGGCCGCCCGCAGCTCCTCGGCGGTCTCCGCGGCGATGACCGAGCCCTCGGGTGTGTCGCCCGCCAGCACGTCCTCCAGCTCCAGCGGGTCGACCGGGACCGCCCGTCGTGTGCGGGCCGCGTCGACGGCCAGGTTGTGGGTGATCGTCGTCAACCAGGTGCGGACGGCGCCGCGTCGCGGATCGAACAGCGCCGCGTGCCGCCACGCCCGTTCGAACGCCTGCTGCGCCACGTCCTCGGCGAGGCTCGGGTCACCCAACACCGTCAGCGCCACCCCGAACACCGATCCCTGGAAGCGCCGCACGAAGGCGACCGACAGCTCGGCGTCACCCTCGGTCAGGCCCGCGAGCAGCAGGTCGTCGGACATCCGATCGACCTGCCGCCCGCGCACCGCCCGACCCCCCGGAGGTCTCAGGGTCGCGTCTGCGCGAACGACCATCCCATCACCATGACCGCCCCGATCAGCAACAACATTGCCAGCGGCACATGCACCGCGAGTATTCCCGCCTCGCCGATCGCGGCCTGGGCGAATCCTACGACGAAGACCGCCGCGGCGACGGCGGTCGGCCACCGCGGGGCCTGCCGCTGCCGCATGAGCAGGAAGGCGGCCACGGCGGTGAGCCCGGTGAGCACGTGCACCACGATCGCCCCGCCGAAGTGCAGCGAGATGGCCATCCGACTGCGGGACAGGAGCGCGCCCGCCGACAGCCCCTGGAGGACGATGAACAGCACGGATGCCGTCGCGAAGACGCGCAGCGCCCGCAGCACGCCGGAGCCTGCTGTCGTGGCGGCGGTCTCTACGGCGGACGAGCGGGTCATCGGGTCTCCTCGACGATCAGACGCGGCGGTGCAGGTGGTACGGCGCGGCGTCCGCCGGGGATTGCCGACCGGGCAGACCGTGACCGCATCGTGACTCGGCTCGTCCGGTCTCGGGCATCAAGATTCCTGAAACGGGGACGGAGGCGATATGCGGCTCATGGCAGGCCCGAACCCGGGGCTGGGCACCTGGCCCGCCCGTCGGGCCCGGATCTCGCCCGACCGGACGGCGCTGGTCGACCCGCACCGTGCGCTCACCTACGCCGAGCTGGCCGAGCGCACGGCCCGGTACGCAGGCGCACTGCGGCGGCTCGGGGTGGGCCGCGGCGACCGGGTGGCCTACCTGGGCGTCAATGCCGTCGAGGTGTTCGAGACGTTCTTCGCCACCTGGTTGCTCGGCGCCATCGCGGTTCCGCTGAACCACCGCCTCTCCGGCGCCGAGATCCGGTACATGCTCGACGACGCGGGCGCGTCCGTCCTCGTGCACAGCGCCGACACCGACGCGCTGGTCGCCGCCGCCCGGCCGCTGCCGCCCACGCTGGGGCACGTCCTGGCCGTGCACCCGGCGAGCTGTCCGGTGGGCGGGCGGGACTACGCGGCGGAGGTCGCGGCGGGGCCCGCCCTCGATGCGGAGCCGCCCGTCGCGCTCGACGACCCGGCCCTGATCCTCTACACCTCGGGAACGACCGGCAGGCCCAAGGGCGCCGTGCTGACCCACGGCAACCTGACGTGGAACACCGTCAACTTCCTGGCCCACGTCGACGTGCTCGGCACCGACCGGGCCCTGTGCGTCGCCCCGCTGTTCCACTGCGTCGGCATCGGCCAGGTCACGCTGCCCACCCTGTTCAAGGGCGGCCGCGTGGAGCTGCTGCCCAAGCCCGACCCCGGCCTGATCTTGGAGCGGGTGTCCGCCGCGCGGATCACCGGCTTCTCGGCGGTCCCGACGATGCTGCAGATGATGTGCGAGCACCCGTCATGGGAGGGCGCCGACCTGAGCTCGCTCACGCTCGTCCAGTACGGGGGTTCGCCGGTGCAGGAGCGGGTGGCGAACGCGTGGCTGGCGCGCGGTGTACGACTGCTGCAGGGCTACGGCATGACCGAGGCGGCGCCCGGGGTGTACATGAGCACGCACGAGGGCACGGTGGCCCGCCCCACCGCGGTCGGCGTGCCGCACTTCTTCACCGACGTCGCGCTGCTGCGCGACGACGGCCTCGAGCCTGCCGGTGGTGAACCGGCGGAGCTGGTGGTGCGCGGGCCGCACGTGTTCGACGGCTATTGGAACCGCCCGGAGGAGACGGAGGCCGCGTTCGTCGAGGACCGGTGGTTTCGCTCCGGCGACGTGCTGCGGGTCGACGAGGACGGGTGGGCGCAGGTCGTGGACCGGGTGAAGGACCTCTACATCTGCGGCGGGGAGAACGTCTACCCCGCCGAGGTGGAGGCCGTCGCGGCCGGGTTGGACGCGGTCGCGGCCTGCGCGGTCGTCGGCGTGCCCGACACCCGTTGGGGCGAGGTCGGCGTCGCCTACGTGCAGGTGCGCGAGGGAATGACGCTGACCGAGCCCGAGCTGCGCGCCCACTTCGCCGGGCACCTCGCCCGCTACAAGATCCCCAACTTCCTGGAGTTCGTGGAGGAGCTGCCGGTGAGTGCCACCGGCAAGGTCCGGCGGGTGGAGCTGCGGCGCCGGGCGGCCGTCGAGCATCCGATCGAACGGGCGCGGCCGGAGGAAGGGTCATGAGCAGCGCCGTCCCGGCCACCCTGCTCGCCGCCAAAGCCCGCATCGGACCGTAGGAGAACCATGGATCTCGCCGCGTCGGCCGCCATCGACGTCCACGTGCACATCGAGCAGGACGGCCACGGCTGCTTCGCGCTCGACCAGGAACTGCTCGACGCCTCCGCGAAGTACTTCCGCGCCGACCAGGACCGCACGCCCACGCTGCCGTCGATCGCCGAGTACTACCACGCCCGGCGAATGGTCGCGGTGGTGTTCACCGTGGACGCCCCCGCGGGCACCGGGCACCCACCGCTGTCCTCCGAGGAGATCGCCGACCAGGCCGCCGCGTACCCGGACATCCTCATCCCGTTCGGCTCGGTCGACCCGCACGCGGGCAAGGCCGCCGTCGCCCGGGCACGGCGGTTGGTCACCGAGCACGGGGTGCGCGGGTTCAAGTTCCACCCCAGCATGCAGGCCTTCGAGCCCAACGACCCCGCCTACTACCCGCTCTACGAGGCCCTGCAGGAGCTGGGCGTCCCCGCGCTGTTCCACACCGGGCAGACCGGCATCGGCGCGGGCCTGCCCGGCGGGCGCGGCATCAAGCTGCGCTACTCCGCGCCGATGCTGCTCGACGACGTCGCCGCCGACTTCCCGCACTTGACGATCGTGCTGGCGCACCCGTCCGTGCCGTGGCAGGACGAGGCCATCTCCATCGCCACCCACAAGGCCAACGTCTACATCGACCTGTCCGGCTGGTCGCCCACGTACTTCCCGCCGCAGCTCGTGCGCGCGGCGAACGGACTGCTCAAGCGCAAGGTGCTCTTCGGCTCGGATTTCCCGGTCCTCACGCCCGACCGCTGGCTCGCCGACTTCGCCAGACTGGACATCAAGGAGGAGGTGCGACCGTTGATCCTCAAGGAGAACGCCGCCCGGATGCTCGGGCTCGGGAAGTGATGTCGGCGACCGCCTGCCGACGGGAGGAGGGGTCGTGAACGCCGTCGTCGGCGGCGTCGCGTGCGTGTGGCTCGGGATGGTCCTCGCGATCTCCTTCCTGGAGGCCCCGCTGAAGTTCCGGGCCCCCGGTGTCACGCTCGTGCTGGGCCTCGGCATCGGCCGGGTCGTCTTCGCTGCCCTCAACCGGGTCGAGGTGGTGCTGGCGGTCGCGGTCGTGCTCGCCGCCGCGCTCGGGCCCCACCCGCTCGCGCTGGTCGCGGCCGGGGCCGTCGCGGTCGTCGTGCTCGTGGCCCAGCTCGCTCTGGTGCGGCCCGTGCTGGTGCGTCGTTCGAACCGGGTGCTCCACGGCGAGGTCGCCGGGCGCTCGCGGGCCCACCACGCCTACATCGGGCTGGAGGTCGTCAAGGTGCTGGCGCTGGTCGTGCTGGCGTGGGCCGCGCTGCGGTAGGCGACGCCGGACTCTTCCGCCGCTACGCGCTCCCGTCGGCAGGAGCGGCGAAATGGTCGCGGAACCATTGCGCCGCGAGCGCCGCCACCCGGTCCAATGCGCCGGGCTCCTCGAAGAGGTGGGTCGCACCGGGAACGATCGCCAGTCGGCTTTCCCCGCGCAGGGCGCTCCGCGCACGGCGATTGAGCTCGACGACGGTCTCGTCGCGGCCCCCGACGATGAGCAGGGTCGGCGCCTTCACCTCGGCCAGGCGTGGCGCGGCGAGGTCGGGACGGCCGCCGCGGCTGACCACGGCGGCGATGGCCGGGTCCCCGGCCGCGGCCCACAGCGCTGCGGCGGCGCCGGTGCTCGCACCGAAGTAGCCGATCGGCAGCGGGCGCAGCTCGGGAAATCCGCGCACCCATCGGGTGGCCGTCACCAGCCGCGACGCGAGCAACTCGACGTCGAAGACCGCGCGGCGGTGGCGTTCCTCGTCCGGGGTGAGCAGATCGAACAGGAGCGTGCCGAGCCCGACGCGGCGCAACGCCGACGCGACGTACTGGTTGCGGGGGCTGCGCCTGCTGCTGCCGCTGCCGTGGGCGAACAGGACGAGCCCCGGCGCCCGCGGCGGCACCGTGAGCCTGCCGGGGAGGGGCGCGGGGGCGGCCGGGATCTCGACTTCCACGTCGATGAGAGGTGCCTGCGGCGGATCGGCCGCGGCCTGCGCCCCGGCGTCCTGGTGCTCCGCGCGGAGGAGCAACTCGACCACGGTGGCGTCGGGAACCGGGCGGAAGTCGTCGTAGAACTGCCCCACGGCCGCGAAGTCGGCGGGCACCTGCAAGCAGACGAGCTGGTCGACGTGCTCCTCCAAGCTGGCCGCCGCACTCGGTGAGCACACCGGAGCGGCCAGGACGACCGCCGCCGCGCCCTGCGCCCGGACCACCTGACAGGCCGCCCGGGCGGTCGCCCCGGTCGCGATCCCGTCGTCCACGATGAGCGCGGTCCGGCCTGCGATCGCCGTGCGTTGCCGAGGGCCGCGGAACTGTTCGGCGTACCCCGCGACCTCCTCGCGCGCCCGGCGCACGCTCTCGGCGAACTCGGCCTGGCTGACGCGGGTGGCCCGGATGACGCGTTCGTTGAACACGAGCGTGTCGTCCTCGCCGACGGCGCCCATCGCGAGCTCGGGTTGGAAGGGCACGCCCAGCTTGCGGACGACGACGACATCCAGCGGCGCCCGGAGGGCTTCGGCGACCGCGAACGCCACGGGCACACCGCCGCGGGGCAGGCCGAGCACCAGGAGGTCCGGTCCCGCCAGATGGGTCAAGTGCTCGGCGAGCCGTCTGCCTGCCTGCAGGCGATCGGCGAACGTCCTGTGCTGGTCGAAGAGCATCGTCCTGCACCTCCGCGAGGTCGTCTCCGGCACCGGGAAGGCGCGGCCGCCGGTGGACCCCACCCGCGACCGCGCCCTCGGTCCGCGCTACCGGTGTGCGCTACCGGTGTGCGAGGTGTCTCGGCTCGGCGCCGAGGAACCCCGTCTCGACCAGCTCCGCGACCGCCCACGTCACGACGATTCCGCCGATGAAGACGGCCAGCAAGACCTCGCTGAGCGTGCCCAGTTCGCCCCAGATCACCGTGATGATCCCGAGAGCGGCGGTCAGCCCGGCCAGCAGCGCCGCGACCCGGCCCCGGGCCCCGGTGAACCCGGCAGGCCCGATCACCAGCCCGGCCGTGAGGCCGAGGATCAGACCGGTTCCGGCCACGCCGCGCGGATCCTGGAGGAACGGCATGCTGCCCTTGATCAGATAGCCGATGTACGGGATGACGACGGCTGCGACCAGCAACGTTGCGATCCCGTCTCTCCACGTCACTCGCATCGATCTCACCTCCGTCCTCGATCCTCGTCGCCGCGTGCGGCGGCAGGTAGGTGCGATGGACCCGCCGTTCCCGGCCGCTCGGCCGTGGCCGCGGGAACAGCGCCGGAGGGACGCTCGCTTCCGGCCACGGAGCGCGTGGGAGGGACGATGGAGATCAGCAGCGGTGCGACCCGAGAACAACGACCCCTGCCCGTCCTGGCGGCGCTCCGCGCGCTGGCCCGGTGCGCCGCGACCACCGCGGTGCTGCTCGCCCGGCGCCGCGTCCACCTGCCCCGGGCCTACGTGGGCACCCGAATCCGGTTCGCGGACGGGACGTCGGCCCGGATCTACCGGGAGACCGTGGTGGACCGCCCGTCGCCGCGAGACCCGTGCGTGCTCGTCGTGGAGTTCCGGCTGCGCGGCGTCCGCGGCCGGGGCCACGCCGCGTTCCGGATGGAGAGCCTCCTCAACACCCCGCTGTTCGTCGGGTTCCCCGGCTATGTGTCGAAGCTGTGGCTGGCGCACGACGAGCGTGGGGTCTACCGGGGCCTCTACGAATGGGACGGTCCGGCCCTCGCCGAGGCCTACGTGCGCGCCTTGTGGTGGGTGCTCGCGTTGGTGTGCGTTCGCTGCTCGATCCACTACGCCGTGCTTCCCGGGCTGCGGCGCGACGAGCTCCTGGCGCAGCCCGAAACGAGGGAGCGCGCCGGGCAATGGTGGCGGCCGGTCGCAGTCGCGTGAGCTCCTCGCCGGACGTCCTGGTGGTCGGTGCGGGCCCGACGGGGTTGGCGTTGGCGCTGCAAGCCCAGGCGCACGGTGCGCGTGTCCGGGTGGTGGAGCGTCGCCCGGCCGTGTTCCGGCCGTCCCGGGCGTTGATCGTGCACGCCCGCACGTTGGAGGTGCTACGCCCGCTCGGCGTCGTCGACGCGCTTCTGGAACGGGCGGACACCGCCCCGGCCGCCCGCGTCCACCTGGGCAGGCGCGTTGTTCCGGTGCGGCTCGCAGGCTTCGATCTCCCGGAGACCGCCTACCCTCATCTGACCATGCTCCGCCAGGCGGATGTGGAGGCCGTGCTCGCCGCGGCGCTCCACGAGCGCGGAGTACCGGTCGAGCGGGGCACCGAGCTGGTCGGGCTCGCGGACGGCGCCTCGTGCGGCCCGCAGGCCACGCTGCGAAGTCCGGACCGGCTCGAACGGCTGCCCTGTAGGTGGGTGGCGGGCTGCGACGGCGCCGAGAGCCTGGTCCGGCGGGTCGCGGGCATCGGGTGGCACGGCGGCGGCTACCGCCGCGAGATCGTGCTGGCCGACGTCGAGCTGGACGCCGACCTCGCCCCGGGCGTCGTCCACGTGGTCGTCGGGCGCTCCGGGCTGTTGTTCGTGTTCGCGCTCGGCGAGTGCGCGACCTGGCGCCTGCTCGCCACCCGGCCGTGCGCCGATACGCAGCTTCCGTTCGGGCGTCCCGGGCCGCCGGTCCCCCAGACCGAGCTGCAGCGACTGCTCGGCGACTCAGGTCTCGCGGCCCGGATCACCCGGGTCGGCTGGTCGAGCCGGGTGCGCGTGCAGCACCGGCTGGCGGGTGCCTACCGTCGGCAGCACCTGTTCCTCGCGGGGGACGCCGCGCACACGCACTCCCCGGCGGCCGCGCAGGGCATGAACACCGGGATCCAGGACGCGGCGAACCTGGGCTGGAAGCTCGCCTTCGCCGCCACGAGCGCGTACCCGGAGCAGTTGCTCGACTCCTACGACCTCGAACGCCGACCGGTCGCCCGCCACGTGCTCGCGCTGACCCACGCCGTGTTCTGGGGCGAGTCCGCCACGGATCCGCTGGCCATGCTCGTCCGCGGTGGGCTCGCCCCGCTCGCCGCGCCGCTCCTGCCACTGGCCTTGGGCCGCAAACGCCTGGTCATCGAGGTCGTGCGGCTGCTCGCCCGGTTCCGGGAGGACTACCGCGCCAGCCCGCTCTCCGTGGAGGGCTCTCCCCGCGCGTGCGCCGGTCTGCGGGCCGGGGACCGGCTGCCCGACCGGTCGGTCACGACGTCCGAGGGAGAGCGGACGAGGCTGCACGAGCTGCTCGCCCGACCCGGAGTCCACGTGTTGCTTCCCGGTGGGCGGTCGGTGCCCGGCGAGTCGATGCCCGTCCGGCCCCTCCTGCACGTGCACCGGCTCGCCGACCTGGGAGGCACGGACGTCGTCGCCGTCCGGCCCGACGGCCACCTCGGCTACTGCGGGGCGCCGAAGGGTCTTCCGGCCTGGCTCGCCCAGGTGGGAGCCCCGGGGCCGCGCTGAACCCTCGTACCTACCAGGGCACCACGCCGTCGTCCTCGAAGAACCCGCCCGTCGGCCCGCCGTCGGGCAGGGTCGCGAGCCGGATCGCGATCGCCGCGCCCTGTTCGGGGGTCCGGATGCCGCGGAAGCCGTTGAGGTCGGTCGCGGTGAAGCCGGGGCAGCCCGCGTTGATCAGGATGTTCGTGTCGTGCAGCTCTTTGGCGTACTGGATCGTGACGGCGTTGAGGAACGTCTTCGACGCCGAGTACGCGCCGGATATCGGGCCCGTCTCGGCGCCGGGGGTGGTCTGCAGCGTGAGTGAGCCCACCCGGCTGGACATGTTCACGATCCGCGGCGAGGCCGAGCGGCGCAGCAGCGGCAGCATGGCGTTGGTGACGCGGATGACGCCGATCACGTTGGTCTCGACGGCGGTCCGCACGGTCTCGGGGTGCACGAGCGTGGGCTCCTGCGGCATGCCGCCGGTCACGCCCGCGTTGTTCACCAGCACGTCGAGGCGACCCGCCTGCTCCTCGATCAACCGTGCGGCCGCCGTCACACTCGCGTCGTCGGTCACGTCGAGCGGCACTCCGAAGGCGTCGACGCCGTTCGCGCGCAGCTTCTCCACGGCGGCCTCGCGGCGCTGCCGGTCGCGGGCGCCGACGCCGACGCTCCAGCCCAGGGCACCCAGGCCCGCGGCGATCTCGTAACCGATGCCCTTGTTCGCGCCGGTGACCAGCGCGGTTGTGCGTTCGTTCATGACCTCGATGCTGCGCGCGCCGCGGCCGAGCGGCCAACACCGTGTGGGTGGGCAGCGATACCTGCGGGGTATCGATCGAGTTCACCGCGCCGGGCCCATCGGTACCGTGGCCGTATGGAGACGCGTGAGCTGCGGTACTTCGTCGCCGTCGCCGAGGAGCTGCACTTCGGGCGGGCGGCGCAGCGGCTCGGCATCGCGCAGCCGCCGCTGTCGCGGGCGATCCGGCAGCTCGAGCGGCGGCTCGGGGTGGCGCTGCTGGAACGCAGCAGCCGCACCGTCACCTTGACGGACGCGGGGTCGGTGCTGCTCGTCGAGGGTCGGGCGGCCCTCGACGCGGTCGACGCCGCCGGTCGCCGCGCCCGGCGGGCCGCGCTCGCCGCCGCCGGGGAGCCGGGCCTGGTCCTGGTCACGAAGGCCGCGGCGTCCAGCGAGCTACTGGCCAAGCTGCTCGACGCCTACGCCGCCGAACCCGGGGCGGTCACGGTCGATGTGCTGCTGTGTGGACCGGGCGAGCAGAAGCGGCTGCTGCGCGACGGGCGGGCCGACGTGGCGCTCCTGCACCGGCCGTTCGACTCGACCGTCGGGCTGGACGCCGAGGAGCTGCACACCGAGGGGCAGGTCGTGGTCCTGCCCGCCGGCCACCCGCTCACCACGCGGGCGGAGCTGCGGACGGCCGACGTCGCCGCGCTGCCCGGCCTGCCCCTGCCGCGCTGGCCCGGCCCGGACGGCACGTACCCGGACGGCCCCGGTCCGCAGGTGCGCGACCACGCGCAGCTGCTGCAGCTGATCGCGTTGGGCCGGGCGTCGGCGGTGCTACCCGAGTCGGTCCGTACCCAGCTGCGCGACGACCTCGCCGCCGTGCCACTGGTGGACGCGCCCACCGTGACGACCGTGATCGCGTGGCCGCCGCACAGCCGCTCCCGGGCGCTCGCCGGGCTGGTCATGACCGCGACCCGGCTCTGAGCCGCCACCGGTGATCAACGCCCTCGGGCGGCTGATCAGCGGGTCGGACGGCGGGCGATGACCGTGTCGCGCAGGCGTTGGACGGCGCGCCGTCGGACGCCGGTGAAGGCGGGCTGGTCGAGGACGGCGGCAGGCCGCAGCGCCGCCGCGCGGGGCAGGCGGTCGACGTGGGCGTCGATCGCGCGGCGGAGGAGGGGATGGGTGCCCCACGTGCCGCCGAGGATGACGAACTCGGGATCGGTGAGCGCGATGAGCGCCGCGACGACGCCCGCGACGGCGCGGGCGAGCCGGTCGCGGGTGACGTCCTCGTCGTCGAGAACGCTGACGAGACGGCGGTCGTCGATGGCGGTGGTGCCGGGGCGGCGCAGGCCGAGCTCGGCGAAGACGTGCGTGAAGGGCACGGCCCGGTCGTCGGGGCCGGTGGTGAGGAGGTGCGCGATCTCGCCGGACAGGCCGTGGTGTCCGCGGCGGACCTCGCCGTCGCTGACGACGGCGCAGCCGAGGCCTTCCCCGAGGTACAGGTAGGCGAAGTCGGCGAGGGCGCCGTCCCCGGCGAGGGCCTGTTCGGCGCGGGCGGCCCAGTTCACGTCGTTGTCGGTCTCGACGGGGCCGTCGACGAGGGGAGCGAGGACGTCGGCGGGGGAGAGCTCGCCGACCATGAAGGGCGCGTCGGGCAGGTGGACGAGCCGTCCGGTGACGCGGTCGACGGGGTCGGCGGCGCTGACGACGGCGAGGTGGACGCGCCCTTTCGCGGCGTCGCCCGCGCAGGCGCGCAGCGCATCGGCGACGTGCGTCGGGTCGGCGGGTCGGGGGAGCGCCCGCTCGACCCGCGCCACCGTGTGCCCGTACACGTCCACGGCCTCGACGACCACGGCCGTCGCCGTGATGTCGACCGCCAGCGCGGTGCCCAGATCGGTGGCCAGCGCGTAGTAGTTGCCGATGCGCCCGCGTCCGGTGGTGCGTTCGCCGGTGTCGCGCAGCAGCCCGACCTCGGTGAGCCTGCGCGCGCTCTCCGATGCCGTCGGCTTGGACAGGCCGGTGTGGGCGGCGATCTCGGCGCGGGTCAGGCGCGGATGGTCCATCAGCGCGCGCAGGACGTGCTCGTCGGTCAGCGACCGGAGCAGCTCCAGTGACGGCTTCGCGGGGGTCACCCGCACATTTTAGTAAGGAGTGTTGCCTAGCCGCCGCGTGAGGTCTACCGTGTCTTTCAAGTAAGGAGTCCTGACTGAAAGGATCGTCGTGAGCGTCCCCACCGCTGTCCTGCCCGCGCTGCCGCACTGGGAGACCACCCCGGACGACCTGCGGGCGGCGGTGCGGGAGGTCAAGACCGCGCTGCGGGCGCGCATCGGCGCCTCCGGCCGCACGGTCGAAGAGGTCTTCGCCGTCGTCGAGGAGCGGGTCTCGGCGCGGGTCGCCGAGATCGCTGCCGAGAAGCAGCGCGGGGAGCCGGTCTGGCCGGTGATCGACTACGCCGCCATCGCGGCGGGCACGGTTGCCCCGGAGATGCTGGCCAAGCTGCAGCGGCGCGGCTGCGCGGTGATCCGCGGGCACTTCCCGCGCGAGCAGGCGCTGGCCTGGGACGCCGCGATCGTCGACTACGTGGAGCGCAACCGGTTCTTCGAGACCTACCGCGGCCCCGGCGACGACTTCTTCGGCACCGTCGGATCAAAGCCCGAGATCTACCCGATCTACTGGTCGCCCGCCCAGATGCAGGCCCGCCAGAGCGAGCGCATGGCCCGCGTGCAGGCGTTCCTCAACGGCCGCTGGCACCACGAGTCCGACGGCGTGGTGTGGTTCGAGCCCGACCGCGACTGCCTCTACCCGGACCGGATCCGCCGCAGGCCGCCGGGCGCGGACTCCGCCGGTCTGGGCACCCACCTCGACCCCGGCACCCTCGACCTGTGGATGACCACGGCCAACCAGCACGCGTTCCGCCACCTGTTCGACGGCACGGTCGAGCAGTACGACCCGTGGGACGCCGCGCACCGCACCGCAGGCCCGCAGTACCCCGGCTCGACGATGACCTCGGTGTTCCGCACCTTCCAGGGCTGGACGGCGCTGTCGGACATGGACCACGACCAGGGCGTGCTGCACACCGTGCCGATCCCCGAAGCGATGGCCTACCTGATGCTGCGACCCTTGCTGGCCGACGTGCCCGAGGACGAGATGTGCGGCGTCACCGTCGGCAAGGTGTTCCCCGCCGACGAGAGGTGGCACCCGCTCCTGATGCAGGCCGTCACCGGCATCCCGGACGTGCGCGCAGGCGACTCGGTGTGGTGGCACTGCGACATGGTCCACGGCGTCGCCCCGGTCTCCGACCAGAAGGGCTGGGGCAACGTCATGTACATCCCCGCCGCCCCGTGGTGCCCGCGCAACGCCGCCTACGCCGCCGCGGTGCGGGAGGACCTGCGCACCGGGGCCAGTCCGAGCGACTTCCCCGCCGAGCACTACGAGCAGACGTGGGACGACCGGTTCGGCCTCGACGACCTCAACACCATCGGACGTCGGGGGCTCGGCCTCGGCTGAGGGCGTGTCCTCCCACTCAGATCGGGTGGTCGGCGTGGTCCGGGGCGACGGGCTGCCCGCTCACGATGCGGTACGCGTAGGTCGACGCGATGGCGCTCACCGGGATGCTGATGAGCAGGCCGAGCCCGATGAGGATCGCGCCGAGGATGTTGATGCCGATCAGCGCGAGGGCCAGGAGGAACACCGGACCGGCCTGCGCCGAGATCGCGCGGAAGCTGGCGCGGAGGCCCTCGACCGCGGAGTCGTCGCGGTCGATGACGAACTGCAGGGTCCACCAGCTGAGGAAGGCCACGATGAGCCCGGGGATCACGAGCAGGATCAGCCCGATGGCGGTCAACACCCCGACCAGGATGCTGGCCAGGATCACGTTGCCGACGTTGGTGAAGCGGAAGAAGGACCCGAGGCTCGGGCGCTGCCCGTCCACCTCGTGCAGGGCGCCGCGGACAAGAGCGGCGTTGATCAGGTAGCCGACGACGGTCGTCACGATGGATCCGATGATCCAGCTGATCGTCCAGAGGGACTGGCCGAAGGTGTCGACGCGGAAAGCGCTGCGGTTGCCGAACAGGGAGTTCAGCACGCTTTGGATGATCGCCGCGATGACGATCGCGCCGATCCACGTCCACGGGTTGGCGCGGAAGCGGTGCCAGCCGTACCGCAGCGCGCTGCCGACGGACAGGGGCGTGCCTGCCCGGCCGTTGACGGAAGCGGACCGGCCATCGGGAAGATCATCGTTGCTGGTCATCGGACACCTCTCCCGGACACCGCCAGAGTGGCGGGCATCACGTTGAGCCGATGTTTAGCCTAGCAGCGTTTGGGGTATCAGATGCTCTTTGTCCGGGTGTTGCGTGCCCTACGCGCGGCGTCTGGCGAGGTCGTCACGGTGGGCGTGGCGGTCCGCCGTCGGCAAGTCGCGAGCGGCGATGGCCGTTCCGGCTCGGGTCTTCTTGGCCTGGTACATGGCGATGTCGGCCTCGCGGAACAACATGGCCGTGTTCATACCGGGGCGTCCGGCGGCGCTGATGCCCACACTGGCGTCCACCTCGAACGCGTGGCCTGCCACGACGATCGGCGTGGCCAGCGCCGCGTGCATCCGCTGCGCCACCATCCGGGCCTGGGGTGGTGTCGTCCGGGGCAGAACCGCCGCGAACTCGTCGCCGCCGAGCCTGCCGAGCAGGTCGTCGTGCCGCATGGTCGCGGCGAAGCGGTTGGCCACCTCGACGAGCAGCGCGTCCCCCATGGGATGTCCGTGGTGGTCGTTCACGAGCTTGAAGCCGTCGAGGTCGATCAACAGAAGGGTCAGCGGCGCCGCGTCGGGCCGAGCGAGCAGGCGGGCGCACCACTCCTGCAGGTGCCGCCGGTTGGGCAGGGCGGTGAGCGGATCGGTGCGGGCCTCGCGGCGGGCTTCGGGCAACGCCTGGAGCTGGTGCAGGGTGAAGGCCGCGCGCAGCAGCGCGACGAGGATGCAGGCGGCCGCGAGCGCGCCCGCGGCCGGGGGCAGGGCAAGGCGGTACTCGCCCATCAGCACCGCGCCTGTCAATACCGCCAAGGCGGCGAGCCCCGCCACCGTGGGAGCGGCGATCGCCGTGCGTTCGATCGGCCCGGTCTGCAGGGTGGTGTCGGGCTGACGGGCAGGCCCCGGCAGGCAGGCCGCCCCCGCGATGGGTGGCAACGCCAGGAGCCAGCCGAGGTCGACGGGATCGCCCTCGTGGTAGCTCCGGGACATGTAGAGCACGAGGTAGGCGAGGTTGGTCACGAGCGTGAGACCGAGCCCCAGCCCGAGCAGCGCGAACCGCGGGTCGAGCCGGAACCGCGTGATGCTCCCGACCGCGGCCAGGACGATCAGCAGGGTCAGATCGGCCACCGGATAGGCCAATTCGATGACGGCCTGCCCCGACACCGGCGGCTCGGGCCGCAGCAGCGGGGTCAGGACCAATGCCGCGACGACCGCGGCGGCGCCGAGGCCGATGACCAACCCGTCGAGCCAGACAGCAGGCGCGATGTGGCGTCCGCGCGCGCGGACCAGCAGCACCGCGGCGACGCTCATGACGGGGTAGGCGATGAGATAGAGCAGGTCGCTGATCGGCGGCGAATTCAGCACGGGTGCGAGGGTCGCGCCGGGGATCAACGTGAAGCAGGCGTTGCCTGCCGTGGACAGGAGAATGGCGATGGCCAGCAGCCGCCAGGCTCGACGACACCGAGCCGTTTCCCCGCGCGGCCACCAGCACAGGTAGGCCGCGGCCAGATGAGCCAGGTTGAACAGGACGAGATCTCGGGCCAACCTCGCCGTCCCGATCGACCGCAATATGAGGAGCGCGGCAAAGGCCGTGACGGATCCCGCCAGGACCGTCAGCGCGATCCGACGCCCGGCGCCCAGCCCGACCGATTCGTTGCGCAGACGTGGTCGAGCAGACCCGCGGTGTCGCGCCATCCGCACTCCACGAGTTCGACAACGTTCGACATAACGGAACCGCGCTGTGGCCGCCATCCTGACCGCGACGCACGATGGGCCCACTTCCCAACGCGGGCGACCATAGGCCCCACCCGCGGCCCTCGCAAGTTCAGATGCACGTGCATACGTCGCGTACACACGGCGACGTCTCCGCTGGGATCAGGACTTGCGGCCGATTCCGCCGGACTCGTCGACGGCGGCGGGAACGCCGACGACTTCGGGATCCGGTCGCCATTGGTGGATGGGGACCACGCCCGGCTCGACGAGGTCGAGCCCTTCGAAGTACGCGGCGATCTGCTCGTGCCCACGTGGGATGTAGGGCAGGCCGCCCGTGTCCTTGTAGTCCTCCAAGGCCTTGAGGTACGACGCGTCGGTCGTCGTCCCGTCGCACTGCACCAGATAGCTTCCCGACGGCAGAGCGTCGAGGAGCCGCCGAACGATGGCGCAGGCCTGGTCGTAGTCGGCGATGTGGCCGAGCACGCCGAGCAGCAACAGCGCGATGGGCGCCTGGAAATCCAGCGACCGGCGGGCTTCGGCGAGGATGCGATCGGGGTCCCGCAGATCGGCGTCGATGTAGTGGGTCATGCCTTCCGGCGAGCTGGTCAACAGCGATCGGGCGTGCGCCAGGACGAGCGGGTCGTTGTCGACGTAGACGATGCGTGATTCCGGGGCGAACCGCTGCGCCACCTCGTGGGTGTTCTCGGCGCTCGGCAGACCCGTGCCGATGTCCAAGAACTGCCGGATGCCCGCCTCGACCGTGAGGAAGCGGACCGCACGATGCAGGAAGTAGCGGCAGGTGCGGGCCTTGAGGGCGTACGTGGGGTAGATCGCGAGCATCGCGTCGGCGGCATCGCGGTCGACCTGGTAGTTGTCCTTGCCGCCCAGCCAGTAATTCCACATCCGGGTGGAGTTCGGAACCATCCGGTCGACGCCCGTCGCAACCTCTGTCATGGCCATGCCGCCCCTCGGATCGCCACCGCGGTGAGTAACGTCGGTGCGGATCACCCCGGTCCGCATACCTCCGCCCGGATCTTCTCCAGTGTGGACCGACTCTGTTCCGGCGGATCGATCTGGGTGCAGAGCCGGTGCCACACGTCGACGTAGTCCTCCACGTCGGCGGCCTTGTCCAGGTACAGCGCGCCGTTGAGGTGTTCGAGGTAGACCACATCCGGCAGGTCCTGCACGGCGAAGCGCAGGATCGTGAAAGGACCGCCGGTCGCCGGATGAACCCCCCGGGCGAAGGTGGCGATCTGCAGGGACACGTTGGGCAGCTCGTTCATTTCGAGCAGGTGTTCCAGCTGCGCCCGGCACAGCTCACCGTCGCCCGGCGGGCGATGCAGCGCCGCTTCGTCGATCACGACCCACACTTGCGGAGCGTTCGACGAGGTCAGAATTTCCTGACGGCGGCGACGGAGGTCAACCCGCCGCTCCACTTCCTCCGGATCGCTGTGCGCGAGCCGGACCACCGTCCGGGCGTACTCGTTGGTCTGCAGCAGCCCGGGCACCAACTGCACTTCATAGGTGCGGATCACCGACGCCGCCTGCTCCATCGCCACGTACGTCTCGAACCACGACGGCAACAGATCCCCGTAACGCTGCCACCAACCGGGCGCGTTGGCCTGCCGCGCCAGATCGAGGAACTCATCCCGCTCGGTCTCGTCCGCGCCGTAAAGGGCCAGCAGATCGACCAGGTCACGCTCCTTGAAACGGTGTCGACCCAACTCCATCCGGCTGACCTTCGCCCCGGACGACCGGATCAGATACGCCGCCTCGTCACGACTGACGCCCGCGGCTTCGCGACGCTTGCGCAACTGCGCGCCCACGGCCATGCGCAGCACCGTCGACCCGACACGGTCGTCGAGGGCGGACTGACCCCGGGTCGTCGACAACGCAGGCTGCGCGGACGCGCTATCGGTAGCGTCCATCGCTCCTCCGGATCCGTCGCGACACCGCGTCGGCACCGTCGGTCATCGTCGGCTCACCGACAGGATCAGTCTGGTCGAGGGTGCTCGGCAGCGCCACCGGAAGGACGTGTCCCCGAAGACGGTCGACCACACCCGGCGCATGATCGAGGCGTTCCGTGCGGCCGAGGCACAGGGCAGCGCCGCGGTCGACTGCGAAGGCAGGCACATCGCCTCGCGCACGCGAAGACGGCCGAAGGCATCGTCGCGCTTGCCGAGGCGATCGGAACGAACTGAGCGTCGTTCGGCGGAAAGGAGACGCGACGTGCACGCGCCGCTCGAGGGAGTCACGGTCCTGTCGATCGAGCAGGCCATCTCGGCCCCGCTGTGCACGCGGCATCTCGCCGACCTCGGCGCCCGGGTGATCAAGGTCGAGAACCCCGGTGTCGGGGACACGGCCCGGCACTACGACGGCGTGGTGCGCGGGCTCGCCGCCCACTTCGTGTGGCTGAACCTGTTCGATCACGGGCCTGGCCGGGGCGCCCGCCAAGTCGGGGATCCCGGTCGCGGACATCGGCACGGCGCTCTACGCCTACTCCGCGGTGTTGGCCGCGCTGTATCACCGTGAGCGCACAGGGCGTGGCGCCGTGATCCCGGTCGCGATGCTCGATGCGGTGGGCGAGATGATGGGCTTCGCGCTGAACACCGTGCTGCACGGCGGGCCGGAGCCGGTGCCGGTCGGTATGGGCTCGCCGATGGTGGCGCCCTACGGCGCGTACCCCACGCGGGACGGGCAGACCGTCGTGCTCGGCACAACCAGCGACCGCGAGTGGCGCCGGCTGGCGGACGACCTGCTGCAACGCCCGGACCTGGTGGCGGACGCCCGCTACGCGCGCAACGTGGGCCGGGTCGCGGCTCGCGGCGAGCTCGACGCGATCGTCGGGGCCTGGTGCGCCGAGCGCGACCTCGCCGACATCCAGCGGCTGGCCGACGCGGCCGGGATCGGCAACGCCCGGCTCAACACCGTCGGCGATCTCGCCGGACACCCACAGTTGGCCGAGCGCGGCCGGTGGCGTGACGTCGACACGCCCGTCGGTCCGGTCCCCGCCCTGCTGCCGCCCGCGCTGGCCACGGACTGGAAGGTGCGGGAGGGGAGCGTCCCGGCCCTCGGCGCCGACACGGCAGCGGTCCGCGCCGAGGTCGTAGGCGGGACGGACCAAAGGAGCGACGGGCGCTGAATGCGGGACGAGGACGTGGTCGGCGAGATCGACGAGGGCTTCTGCTACCTGCTCGACGACCGCAACCCGGAGCGCATCATGGTCGCGCTGGAGGGGATCGGGCCCGGCAGCGCGGCGCTGGGTATCGCCACCGAATACGCCAAGGAGCGGGTGGTGTTCAACCGGCCGATCGGGCAGAACCAGGCCGTCGTTCTCGCAGGAGATGGTGCTCAACTACGTTTCGAACAACGTGCTCAAGCTGGCGAGGGCGTACTGAATGTGCGTCATATTCGGCACGTGTCCTTCTCGACGACGTGCACCGTGCTCGGCGAGCGGAACCAGGGCGAAGGAGGAGCAGCCATGAACGTGCTCAGCACTGAGGAGCGGGAGGTCGTTGCGCTCGTGCGCGAGTTCGTCGACCGGGACGTGAAGCCTGCCGTCCGGGAACTCGAGCACGCCAACAGCTATCCGGAGAAGCTCATCGAGCAAATGAAGCAGCTCGGCATCTACGGCCTGGCCATCCCCGAGCCGTGGGGGGAGGCGCCGGTGTCGATGCCCTGCTACGCGATGGTCACCGCGGAGCTGGCCCGGGGCTGGATGAGCCTTGCCGGAGCCATGGGCGGGCACACCGTCGTCGCCAAGCTGCTGCTCACCTTCGGCACCGCGGAGCAGAAGGACCGCTATCTGCCCCGGATGGCCACCGGCGAACTGCGCGCCACGATGGCGCTCACCGAACCGGGCGGCGGCTCGGACCTGCAGAACATGACGACGACCGCCCGCCTCGACGGAGACACGTACGTCGTCAACGGGTCGAAGACGTGGATCTCGAACGCTCGCCGGTCCGGGCTGGTGGCGTTGCTGTGCAAGACCGACCCCGCCGCCCGGCCCAGGCACAAGGGCATCTCGGTGCTGCTGGTCGAGCACGGGCCCGGCCTGACCGTCTCGAAAGACCTGCCCAAGCTCGGGTACAAGGGCGTCGAGAGCTGCGAGCTGATCTTCGAAGACATGCGGGTGCCCGCCGACGCCGTGCTCGGCGGCCCCCCCGGCAAGGGCTTCGGGCAGATGATGAAGGGCCTGGAGACCGGCCGCATCCAGGTCGCGGCGCGGGCACTGGGCGTCGGGCAGGCCGCGCTGGACGACGCGCTGCGCTACGCCCAAGAGCGGGAGAGCTTCGGCAAGCCGATCTGGCGGCACCAGTCGATCGGCAACTACCTCGCCGACATGGCGACCAAGCTCGTCGCCGCCCGTCAGCTGATCCTCTACGCCGCCGAGAAGTTCGACGCGGGCGAGCGCTGCGACATGGAGGCCGGGATGGCCAAGCTGTTCACCAGCGAGGTCGCCATGGAGATCGCGCTCAACGCCGTGCGCGTCCACGGCGGCTACGGCTACTCCACCGAGTTCGACGTGGAGCGCTACTTCCGCGACGCCCCGCTGATGATCGTCGGCGAGGGCACCAACGAGATCCAGCGCAACGTCATCGCCGCACAGCTCGTGAAGCGGGGCGGAATCGAACCCCTGTGACGTCGACGCTGTGAAACAGGTGCCCGAGACCCACGCCGAGCGCACGCTGCGGGCGACCGACGGCGTGAACGTCGACGCCACCGCGACGCCGTGCTCGGCGAGCCACGCCGTGGTGTCGGGGGCCGCACCCACGCCCCGGTTCTCGGCCAGGCCTGCCGCGCCGCCCGGACCGCTTCGGGACGCCGTCCCCGTCGAGGAGGTGCTCGCCGACGGGGCGGTGGGTGCCGATGGCTGACCGGGTTGTCCCCGACGTCGCCGAGTTCCTGAGGCCGGGGGACACGGTCGTCGTCGGCCAGACGGTCGCGGAGCCGCCGACGCTGGTCGCGCAGCTGGTCGCCGCGGCCCAGGCGGTGGATGGAGTGACGGCCCTCTGCGGCTACTGCGTGGCCGACGCGTGGGCCGTGGCTGTGCCCGGGCATCCGCGGGTGAAGGCCTACGTCGGCGGCGGCGCGGTGCGCAACCTGGCGCCGGGCGTCCTGGACTACCTGCCCCTGCACGCGAGCCGGATCCAGGATCACGTCACGTCCGGCCTGCTGCCCGTCGACGTCGTCCTCCTGCAGGTCGGGCCGCCCGACGCCGACGGCTTCTACGACCTCGGCGGGTCGGTCGACTACTGCGTCGTAGCCGCCGAACGGGCGCGCGCCGTGCTCGTCGAGGTCAACGAGAACATGCCGCGCACCCGGTCGTCGCGCCGGTTGCACCGCTCCCGCGTCACCGCCGCGCTGCACACCGCGGCGCCGCTGGCCGGGTCACCGGCCCGCCCGCCGAGCGAGGTCGAGCGGGCGGTCGCGGCGAACATCGCGACGTTGGTCCCCGACGGCGCCGTGCTCCAGCTCGGCCTGGGGTCGTTGCCCGACGCCGTCGGGGCGGCGCTGCGCGCTCGACGGGGGCTGCGGGTGCGCTCGGGCCTCGTCGGCGACTGGCTCGTCGACCTGTCCGCCGCCGGTGCCCTCGCGGCCGGTCCGCGCAGCGTGGTCGCGAACCTGTCGCTGGGCAGCCCCGGGCTCTACGCGTTCCTCGACGGCGCCGCGAACGTCGAGTTCGCCACGAACGCCGATCTGACCGCCGAGCTCGCCGACGCCGCGCTCACGCCGTTCGTGGCGATCAACTCCGCGGTGGAGGTCGACCTGCTCGGCCAGCTCGGCGCGGAGTACGCGGGCGGGCGCCTCGTCGGCGGGGTCGGGGGGCAGGTCGACTTCTTCCGGGCCGCGCATCGCGGCGCCGACGGTGCGGCGGTCGTCGGACTGGCCTCCACCGCGCGCGGGGTGAGCCGGATCGTCCCGCAGATCGTCGGCCCGGTCACCTCACTCAAGAGCGATGTGGACGTGGTGGTGACCGAGTGGGGGATCGCCGACATCCGGGCATGCTCGATGTCGGAGCGGGTGGAGCGGCTGATCGCGGTGGCCCACCCGGACCACCGCGCGGCGTTGGCAGCGGCCCGACCCGCCTGGCTCTGACCGGGCGCTCACAGCGTGAACACGTCGTTGTCGTCCCCGGTGACCATGTGGCCCGCGTCGGCCATGTTGATCTGCTCGGCGTGCGGGATGAGCTGCCGCAGCTCGTCGGCGACCTCGGCGCTGACCACCCGCGACTGCATCCCACGCGCGAGCGACGTCGGGACGGCGGTGTCGCGGGCCGCGTTCTCCGCGCGCCGCGGCCCCACGCCGGAACGGATCGCCCGGTCGCGTCTGCTGAGATTGCTCGTCATGATCTTGTCCGTGCGAGGCCGGCCACGTACCTACTCGACGATCAGGTTTCCAGCAGCAGCGCGCGATGGTCGGACACCTCGGGCTCGGCGAGGATGTCGAACCGCCGGACGGCCGTCGGATCGGACACGAGCACGTAGCCGGCGTGGCGTACCGGTTTCGGGTAGTGCGAGGTGCGTGTGTCGGCGGTTCCGACGAGGTCGACGAGGCCGACCGCGCCGAGGATGGCGAAGGTCTGGCTGTCGGGCAGCACGTTGAGGTCGCCGCAGACGACGACCAGGTCGTCGGGTTCGCGGACCGCTCGGACGAGGCGCGCGATCCGCTCGGCCTGCGC
This sequence comes from uncultured Actinomycetota bacterium, assembly GCA_963837575.1. GTDB lineage: Bacteria > Actinomycetota > Actinomycetes > Mycobacteriales > Pseudonocardiaceae > Pseudonocardia. The sequence continues at coordinate 29,777 of CAWIOI010000018.1, read as the reverse complement.
ACGCCGGTCGGGGGTGTCGGTCTTGCCGTGCCGGTCGCGCAGGCCGTGCACGTGCACGAGGGTGACCGCGCGTCGGGCGCCCGGCTCGATGAGCCGCAGCGCCAGCGCGGTGCGGGGACGGTCGTCGCGGGGCCACTCGTCGTGCTCGATGAAGCTGCCGTGCACGTTCGACGTCCGCGCGCCGACGATCATCAGGTGGTCGGCGACGAAGGTGCCCAGCCCGAACGCCTGCCGGTGACGGCGGCCGTCCTCGCCGGTGACCGGCCCGGAATCGCTGGTCAGGAACAGCGGCTGGTGGCGCGGCAGCAGCGCGCGCACGTCAGCGAGCAGGCTCGCCCGTTGCGGCAGCGTTCGCTCGCCGTCCGCGAAGGTCGTCCACCCGGACGCGCCGGGCGTGGAGGTGACCTCTTGCAGACAGATCACGTCGAACGAGGAGTCCTGCAGCCATCGGGCGAGGTCGGTGTACCTCGCGCCGCCCCACGCGTTGAGCGAGGCGATGAGCACCTCGGGAACCTAGCAACGGTCGGCGCCCATCGTGGCGTCCGATCCGACTGCAGCATCAACAGCGGCCTGGTCTGAGACTCGAATTGAGGCTCTGACCAGGCCGTTTGCTGGTGGGCGATACTGGGATCAACCAGTGACCTCTTCGGTGTGAAGTCCGTTTTGTCGCCTGCTGCAAGCCGCTGACCAGGTCTTTCTGTGTTCGCCGATGTCGTTGATGACGGCAGTTGTGCGCCCGCGTTGTTGTCACGGTTGATGTCAAGCCGGGAGGAGCGTGAAGACGTCGACGTGCCGCGGTCGGACCACGCTGAAATGCCGTCGGTCGATCGTCGCGATCTCGGTGAGGCCGAGGCGTTCGGCGACGGCCACGACGGAGGCGTCGACGGCACCCAACGGCAGGTCGGCGTAGCGGAGGACGAGTTCGGCGGCCCGGCGCCAGTCCCCGGCTTCGAGACCGACGACGGTCAGGTCGCCGTCGCCCAGCGATCAGAGGAATGCCGCTACGGCTCGTGCGCCTGCTTCTCGCGCGAGCAGGTAGCAGGCTTCGGTGACGACGGGCGAAGGCAGAGCGAGGACGTCACCACTCAGGTGGGCGGCGGTGAACAAGTCCACGCAGGCGCGATGGTGGCGATCACGAGTCAGGACGGCTGCGACGATTGGGCCAGTGTCGACCAGGATCACGCGGGACGTCGACCGAGGCCTTCGGCGAGGATCTCCTCGACGCGCTCGGACACATCCGACGCTGATCCCTCGGCGACGGCGAACCAGGCTGGAGGCCATGGTCGTTCCTGGCCGACGGCGGTGAGCCTTGCCTTGAGATCGGAGACCGCGGCCGGTACCTGCTCGTCGGGCAGTTGCTCGACGAGCTCGCGCAATTCGTCGCGGGGCGTGCTCACGTGGTGAGTGTAGTTCGACCTGTGGTGAGAAGGCTGGTGCGACACCGTGCTGGCCGTGCTCAATCCTTGGCCATGAACACCTTGCGCGCCGCGGCGTGGTCGGGCGTCGAGACGTATGCCTGCCCGACCGCCAGCTGCTCCAGCGCGTCCGACATGTCCTGGCCCTGTCCGTCCGCGCAGGAAGCCCGCGACTGTGCGGCTCTGCGGGTAGTTGCAGCGGAACGCGACCTTGGTGCCCGCATTGCCGAGGACGTCGCGGTGGAAGTCCTCGACGCCCTGGCTCGCGACGACGACGGCGACGCCGTACTTGCGGCCCTCCTTCATGATCTTCGGAAGGGTGACGTCGCGGGCGAGGCGGTGCGCCTCGTCGAGCACGACGGCGAGGCGCAGCTGCCGTCGTCTGGCCCCACCGGAACATCTCCCGGTAGACCTTGCGCAGCACGAACGCGCCTGCGGCGCGCTGCACCTGCTCCATCAGGCCGTGCACGTCCAGCACGACGCCCTGGCGCAGCAGGTCGGCGAAGTCCGCGGCTCTCGCGCGGGTCGGACGAACAGGCCGAAGTCGCTCAGCGGGCGCAGGCGGGCGGCGACGTTGCGGCTCCGCCCGGTGCGTCTCGGCCGCGCCGACGGCCGCGGCGAGCTCGTCCATCGTCGGCCAGTCGGTCGGGCCGGCGGGACGGGGAAAGCCGTGCTGCTCGTAGATCGTCGCGGACGCCCTCGTAGACGGCGTTGCGCTGGATCTCCCCCAGCCCGCAGACGTAGCCGATCACCTCGGCGAGCTCCCAGGCCGCCTCCGGTAGCCGGGCCGGGCTCGTCGAGTCTCGAACGGCGAGATCGGCAGGCCCTGCGACGGCGTCGAGGACGGCGGCGCCACCGGCGGGGCGGCGGCCATGTCGCCGTGGAAGTCGAGGACGAGGGCGGGCAAGCCCTGCTCGGCGAACGAGTTCAGGATGCGGCGGGTCGTCACCGACTTGCCCTGCCCGGGGATGCCCAGCACGAACAGGTGCGGGCTGCCGACGGTGCTGATCCGCCAACGCACCTCTTCGGCGTGCGCGTCCTGGCCGAGCACGACCTCCACGATCTGCGGCAGTCGGGTCGCCTGAGCGACCAATGGCGTTGGGCGGCGCAGGCAAGGCCGCGCGCAGCGGGTCCTTCGTGACGCAGATTCGGAGGCTCCTGGCGGCGTCACGGCGCGGCAGTTCGACCGTCGGGACCGTGGCCCGGACGGCGGCGGTGGCGATCGCGACCTCGGCCGCGGAGCGGGTTGCGGCCGCATCGCCCGCAGCGGCGGTCGACGGCGGCGGGCGCTCGCGTCGATCGAATCGGCGGCCCAGTCGGGCTCGGGCGCCGCACGGTCGCGCCGGCGCTGACGGGAACCCGACCTCCTCGAGATCGGCCGCGGTGAGCACGTCGATCCGCACCCCGCGGTGCTCGGCCGGGAACCCAGCCAGCCCGCCGAGGCTCACGACGTAGCCGCGCCGGCTGATCTCCGGGACGAGCGCGCCGTCCTCGACCCTCTCGACCATGCCTCTCGACCTCGCCGCGCCTGCGTTGCGTCGAGCAGGCCCATGGCCAGCGCGCGGTCGGCGTGGTGGCGCAGGATGCCGCCGAGACGAGCGCGCTGGAGCTCGGCGTCGATGCGGGGCGGGTCGGTGCGGAAGAACGTCTCGTGCAGCATCGCCGACGGTCGCGTCGAGCTGGTCGACGATGTCGTCGACCAGCGCCGCAGGCAGCGCGGCGGCCCGCCGCGACTTGACCTCGACGCACTCCATGCGCATCGTCCGGGCCGTCGTCCGGACCAGGAGCACGTCGCAGCGCCGCACGCCGGCGTCGCCGACGCGAGTCGCCGAAGACCTCCTGGTGGGCGTCGACGGGCACGACGACGGCAGCCGTCGAGCCCGCCGCGCCGCCGCAGGTAGGCGACGAGCGCCGCGAGGCTGACGGCTTCGGTGGCGAGCGTCGTTCGCCCGACCAGCCGCAGCGCGAGCCGCCCGGACACGACCTGGAGATGATCGAGCACCACCCGGACCGACTCGTCGACGGTCGGCGAGGTCGAGCCCGGCCATCGCGTCGGCCAGCAGCCGCTGGACGTCGCCGCGGTGGGTGGTGGTGACGGTCAGCCGCGGCCCGAGGCCTTCCAGGAAGTCGGGGGCGTAGTCCAGCACGTAGGGCGGCGACCCGTCCGGCGCCGCGGTGAAGAGGTCGATGCCGAGATTGCGGTCGAGCGTGACCACCCAGTCCGCAGCGCTCGTGCGCCGCCCGCAGCGTCGCCAGCTCGGCCGGGTCCGAGCGTGCGCGGTGAGCGCCAGCGGTCCGCCCCGCGGTAGCCGAGCGCGATCGGCGAGCGCGGCCTGGTAGGCGCGGTGGGCCTCGACCGCGTCGGCGGCGCCGTCGCGGTTGCGCACCCGCACCGCGGGCGCCGTCCGCCAGACCGGGCCGGCGCCGTGACCCGCTGGGTCTGGCGCGGGGGTCAGCAGGTTGCGGAACGACGCTGCCGCGTCGGGCACGGCCACGGCCGCGCCCGTCGGCGTCCGCGCGTGCGGTCACGCGCGAGGTCGGCGACCACGCCCAGGTGCGCGGCGTCGCGGTCGTGCGCGCAGCCGGTCGTGCGGACGGACGCGAGCCCCAGCGGCGGCGTGAGGTGCGAGCGGGCACCGCGCACCTGCTGCGCGGCGACCGGCCGCTGCAGGTCGGTGAGCGCGGGCACCGGGTCGGTGTAGGACGGCCGGCTGCTGTAGGCCGTGATCTCGACCCGGGGCGGGGCGGCGGCGAGCTCGTCGTCACCGTCGGGCTCGCGCAGCACCGCGTCGTGCAGCGCCCGCGCCAGCAGCTCGCCCGAGCCGGCGTTGTAGGCGAGCAGCCGCAGCGCGTCCTGGCCGGGGTTGACGGCGCGGTAGGCGGCGATGCGTTCGGCGACGAGCGGCGGGCGGGAGCTCGGGGGTGACGTCGCGGCGGTCGAGGCCCAGCACGTCGAACACCGCCTGGACGGCGGCGCCCGGCTCGGCCTCGGCCGGGTCGAGGTAGACGCCGGTGCCGAGAGTCGCCTCGCGGACGTAGACGAAGGGCGAACCGTCGACGCCGAGCACCGCGAACGGCAGGTTCGCCGGGGTGACCCGGTCGCACGAGGCCAGGTCGACCGACTGCGCTGCGGCGCGCGCTCGTCCGGCCCACCGCTTCGAGCTCGTCGGCCCAGCGCGCTGCAGCGTCGCGTCGTACTCGGCCGCCCACGCCAGCCGCATCGGGTGCAGCGGAAGCACGAGCACCGCCGCGATGGGGCGGTGCCCGGCCGTGGCGACGTTGAGCGCACAGTGTCGAGCGCGAGCAGCGCGCCCCGCGACTCCGGGTCGGCGGCCGAGTCCAGCGCGCGCCGGTAGCTCTGGCAGTAGGCGCGACCACCTCCGCAGCTCGCAGCTCGTCGTCCCAGTCCAGCGTCTCCACGACGTCGCGGGGGTGCCGCTCGTCGCAGCCGGTCGAACAGCCGACGGCGCCGTTCGGCGAAGGCCGTGGGGCAGCGTGCCGCGCACGGGCTCGAACTCGTCGGGATCGAGCACCTCGCCCAGTCGGCCGTCGGCCTCCCAGGCCACGACGCGGCCGCGCTCGTGCGAGCGCCCGTCGCTGCAGGCTCGACCAGGGCGGGGCTCAGCGCGAGCAGGACGGTCCGCCGGCCGCCGAGGCGCAGCGAGAAGGCGCCGCCGTTCCAGCTCGGGCGCTCCTCCCGGAGGTCGTCCTGCCCCTCGACGGCGGCGTCCAGCCGGGCCTGCGCGCAGCGACGGGGTCGATGGCCCGGCGGGCGCGCCGCGGCGACGGGGTCGTCCTCCCATCGCACCGCGAACTGCTGGCTCTCGTCGACGGCCTCCGCGCCGCCGCGCAGCCGCACGGGCTGGCCGTCCTCGTCGATCGCGGTCAGCCGCACGACCAGCAGCGCGCCGTCGGCGAGCTCGTCCTCGGCGAGGTCGAGCCGCATCGTCGCGCGCCGCTTGTCCCCCTTCACGGTCTGCCGCGCCGACCGGCTCGGTGTCCGGGTCACGCAGGTCCTCGGGCGGCCACGCCTCCAGCAGCCAGCGGTGGACGGCGTCGGTGCTTCGCCGGGTCGGTCCGCCAGACCAGCGTCACCGAGCCGGGAGTGCCGGGCCCGGTCTCGACGTAGGGCAGCTCGCCCGGCGTTCGCCTGGTTGAGCCGCGTGCCGGCGCGCAGGGTGCCGTCCTCCTTCAGGAACGGCTCGAGCGGACGCTGCCGACTTCGACCGGTCCGCCGCTCGACGAGCGGCCAGCGCGTCGAACGTCAGCTGTCGCGGGAGGCAGCGAGCCGCGCGCCCAAGCGGGTGCGTCAGACAGGTCGATCGTCAGGGTCGACAGAAGCGCGCGATCCGCGTCGCGGGTCGGCGCCCTCCTCGCAGCCCGGCGGCCGTGAGCCGGTCGGCGACCGAAGCCACCGGCCCGGGCGGGCCGCGAGATCGCCCGCACGCACGCGGCGTTGCGGGCCAGCCGTCCGACCAGCTCGGGCCCGCCGAGGTCGGGGATGAGCCCGACCATCCAGCAGCGCGGCGCCGAGCGTCTCCCAGCGACGGCTCGGCGGCGACCGCGGCGACGTAGCGCGCCCACGCCTCGACCGGACGGTTGCGGCCCAGCTCGCGCGCCACCTGCCGGACGCCTGCCGCCAGGTCGGCGTCCGTCGAGGGCGGCGACCGAGGGCCTCGCCGCCTGCGGCCGAGCAGGCCGGTGACGTCGATCCGGGCGAAGCTGTTGTCCAGCGAGCTCGCGGCCGAGCCGGCTGCCGACCGGCACCATCAGCACGAGCGGCCGCTCCTTGCGGTTGCGCAGCTCGACGGCACGTTCGGCCGGGATCGGCAGCTTGCCGTCGGCCTCGCCGTGCCGGTCGACCAGCACGTGCACGTCCGCTGCGCCGTAGGGCAGCCGGTCGCGGAGCGACTGCGACGAGCAGTGCGGCGTCGGCCCGCCGGATGCTGTCGATGCGGACGCAATGGCCGTCCTCGCGGCCGTCCAGCGACGCCGGCGATCTGCTCGGCGATCGAGTCGACGACGAGCACGGGCAGCGTCGGGCGGCGTCGCGGTCATCAGACGTCTCCGAGGGGGTGGCGGACGACCTGCACGGAGAAGTCGTCGGAGAGGCTGTCGAAGCAGCCCGAGCAGCTGGAGCCGTGGGTGAACGCCTCGAGGTTGGCGGTTGCGGCCTCGCGCGGCCTCGGCGCCGTCGAGGAAGGCGGGCGGGCGGTCGATCAGGATGCCGAACCGGTGCGCGCAGCGCGTCGAGGACGTCGCGCAGCGGCATCGTCGAGCGGCTGGGCTGTGCCGTTGCCGCTCGACGAAGACGGCGAGCAGCAGCGCGGTGAGCAGCTCGTCGCCCGGCGCGTAGCGCCAGGACCGGCGGTTGCGTACGTCGCCGCGCAGCAGGCCGTACGGCTTCTCCAGGCCCCCGACCGACCAGATACCACGCCACCGCGTTCGTGACGGCCTTGTCCTGGTTGACGTACTCAAGGACGTCGAGCAGCTTGTCGAGCTCGGGCGCTGTCGGCGGACTGGATGCCGCAGGAAACTCCAGTTCGGGCTCGGTCGCATCCGCTCGAGGACCGCGCGTCGGCGACGAGGTCGTCGAGCCGGCGCCTCGGCGTAGGACTCCACGCGCCGGTGGCTCGCGCAGTGCCGCCAGCTGCACCAGCCGGCCTGCGGCCGAGAGCCCGTGCCCGTCGCTCCGGCTCGCCCGGGATGCGGGTCAGCGCCTTCTCGACGACGACGAACGTCATGCGGTCGCGGAATGCCAGCCGCACCCGGTCGAGATCGCGCTCGACGCAGCGCGCGCGACAGCCGGTCGGACTCCGAACCGAGGTCGCCGGTGAAGTCGCAGTAGAGCTCCAGCGGTGACGGCGGGCGTGATTCCATCGGCCAGGTCGAGCGGGCCGTGCCCGCGCGCAGCAGCTCGCGCGCTGCGGCGTCAGCGCGCAGGCTGAAGGTGAAGATCCCGATCGCCATCAGCGCGGCGAAGCTCGACATCAGCGCGGGCATCGGCAGCCGCTCGCCGTAGACCCGCAGGTGGGCGAGCAGCAGGGCGCCGAGGTCGGCGGCGACCGCGGGCAGCGGGCTGTCCGGCGGCGGTCGAGTCGACCTCGCGCGCGTCGCCCATCGCGAAGCCCTCGACGAACCGGAACTCGAGCAGCGCGCCGATGTCGAGCTGCGCCGGATCGTCGAGCTGCGGCTCCCAGCGTGGGCCGCGGCCCGATCCTGAGGCCGCGACCGACCGTGCGGGTGACGAGTTCGCGCAAGGCAGCGGTCGGGGCACCGGAGCCGGTACCGGGCAGTCACGGGCGACGGCTTCGAGCAGCAGGCGGTAGACGACGTCGTCGATGCCGCGATGGCGGGTGCGTTCCTTCGGCAGCCCGCTCGGTAGGCGGCCAGGGTAAGCGGCGCGACTGCCAGCATCTGCTCGCCGGTCTTGCGCGCGTCCGACCGCACCCATGTCGACCACGCACGAGCGCAGCCAGCCGTCGAGCAGCGCTTGGTCGCGCCGGTCGTCGAACCCGACGACGGCGCCGCTGTCGATCAGCGCCTCGCGGTAGCCCGCGTAGTCCCCGGCGTCCGGTGCGCGACCGGCTCGACCGGCCGCCCTTGACGCACATCTCGAACAGCTGCGGCAGCACCCGGTCGGTGTCGGTGTCGAGCAACGAGAACACCGTCAGCGGCCGGTACTGGTAGGTCCGCAGCGGCGAGTGGCAGCTTGATCGTCATCGGCGGGCTCCCGGACGATGCGGCCCGCGGCGTCGGCGGTGGCGGTGACCGACGCCCGGCGCCGTCGACGATTCGGACGGAGCGGGCGGGCTGCAGCCGCAGCCGGTTGCCGAAGCCCTCGATCTCCTGGCGCAGCGCGGCCGACGCGCGGTCGCCGAGGATCTCCCCGTCGGCGGAGCGCAGCAGAAGCTCGGCGGTGTCGAGCGTGATCCGCAGCCGCGCCCTTGACGTGAGCGTGCAGCTCCAGCTGGTCGGGGAACGACTCCACGAACGGGGCCGACGCGCCACGGTCACCAGCCGGAACTCGCCGACGGGCAGCTCCTTGACCACGACGATCGCCCGCACGGCGGGTCGTCGAACACGCGGTCGCGCAACGCCAGGCGCCTTCTTCGTCGTAGCCCGAGAAAGCGAGCACGCGCGAGACCCCGAGCAGGATCGGCCGCAGCGCCCTGCCGGATCGCCGAGCGCAGCGAGGTACGCGTCGCAGGTAGCGGTAGCTGCGCACCTCGTGCTCCCGCAGCCGGCACGGCCCATTCACCGAAGAAGAGCGCGCGCTTGAGGTGGGCCATGCGCCGTCGCTCGAGGCTGCCGAGGTCGGGCACCAGCTCGCGGTCAGCCGCGTGCCGCCCGGGCCGCGGCGGGAGCGGGCAGGCGCGGCCGGGTCGATCTCCGACCACTCCTGGACGAGGTAGTCGCCGCTGTCGCGGGTCGAACGCCAGATCGAAGGCGCCAGCCTGCCGCGGCGCGGGGTCGCGACCGTGCTCTCATCATCGTGGACGTCGTCACAGGAGCAGATCGCCGGTGATCAGCCAGCCGAACGCCGAGCGGACGTCGCGCACGGTTGCGCGCGGCGTCTGCGGCGAGATGGCTGGTCAGCAGCAGCTCGGCCACCGTGCGCCGCGCCCGGCCTGCCCGCAGCAGCTCGGCGTTGCGCCGGATCGGGCACACGGCACGGGCCTCGCATCCGCCGCAGACCTCCCAGCGGTGCAACGCCGTCAGCGACGTGAGGATGTTCGCGCCGAGCGAGGGCCGGTCGAGGTCGGGCAGCGCCAGTGCGCGGCGCTTGAGATCCACGAGCACGATCCGGGCGCCCTCGGGTGCCGGCGGCGCCGAGCCGCTGACGTTCCAGCTGCGCGGCGACCTCCGGGTAGCGGTCGGCGTGCTCGGCGAAGAACTGGGCGATGCGCCCGTCGTTGGCGGCGATCAAGACAGTGCGGCTCGCCGGATCGTCGTCGTCTCGGGTTCGAGGGCCTGATGGAGCAGGTCGTCGGAGGACAGGTCAGCCGTGCGACTCCGAAGCGTCGTAGACGGCGGCGAATGTTCGCCCGTCCAGCCGTCGGCGCCAGCCCGCCGCGTCCTCGTGCGACGCGTGATCGCGCCCGCCCGGTCCAGCGCGTCGCCGACGTGGACCAGGAACGAGGTCTTGCCGTCGCCCGGGTTGCCGGACAGCACGACGACGTCGAGCTCACCGTCGAGGATCGCCGGGAGCAGGTCGCTGTCGAGCTGGGTTCGGCACGTAGGTCGTCGCGGGCGAAGGTGTCGTCCATACCGCGGTTGCCCGCGTTGCCGATGCTGCTGTGACGGTAGAGCCCGCGGAGCTCGTCGACGGTCGGGTTCACGATGCGCTGGCCGCGGCGCGGGACGCTGTCGCTGGCACGCAGCACCTCGTCCGCGAACGCCGCGGCGTCCTGAGGCCGGTCGGCGGGCTCGTACGCGACCGCCCGGTAGAGCGTCTCCAGGAGCGCGCGGCCGTAGCGCTCGCAACTGGTCGGCGGTTGGCGGGACGAGCATCGCGCCGCTCGTCCATGCCCGGGCCCGGCGTACGGGCAGCGGCCGAGCATGGCCTGCAGAGCACCGAAGCCGCGGCGCTGTAGATGTCGGCGGCGGGCGACCAGCTGCCGGCGCGTCCACACCTCCGGGGCGGTGAACGGCGGCGACCCGACCGCCGACTGCGCGATCCTCGGCACGCGACGCGAGCCCGAAGTCGATGAGCTACGGCGCGCCCGTCGTCGCCGACGATGATGTTGTGCGGGCTGACGTCACGGTGGTAGATCGACCTGCTCGTGCGCGTCGGCCGAGGCCGCGCAGCACGTCGACGGCGATCCGCCGGGCCTGCTCCTGGTCCAGCTCCGGGCGTCCCGACGTCAGTTCGTGCAGCGTCTCGCCCGGCACGTACTCCTGCACGAGGCACACCCGGCTCCGGCCGCGCGAGCCTGTCGTGCATCCGGGCGCAATGGAAGCTCCGCAACGCCGCGGCGCTGTCGTACTCGGCCTTGACCTGCTCGGGGGTGACCCGTCCCGGCCGCAGATGCTTCACGGTGCGGCGCTCGTCAAGGTTCTCGTCATGGGCGAGCCACGTCACCGCCCACGCGCCCTCGCCGAGCGGGCGCAGCAGCCGGTAGCGGCCGCCGAGCATCGCTCCCGGCCCGATGACGTCGACGTCCTCGGCGCTCGACCGGCGGTACGAGTTGGCTCCGGCGTGGTCGCCGCGACAGCGTCCGCGGCGGTGAAGGGCGGGCCGGGAGCCCGGGACAGGCAGCGGGCCAACACCGAACCCACCTCGGGATATTGCTGCGCTCGGCGGCGGGCCAGCTCGTGGTCGGGCTGGTCGGTACCGTCGCCGTAGAGCCACTGGACCAGGCACAGCGCCAGGCTGTAGAGGTCGTCGGCGGGTTGGAACATCTCCATCGTCGCGCCGGGCGCGCGGAAGGCAGCCGAGGCGTGAGCGTCGTCCAGCGCGGGCGCGATCGTCGCCGCCGACGGCAGGTGCGCTCGGTCGAAGTCGCGGAACCGCACCCGGTTCTCCGCAGTGACCTCGATGTTGCGCAGCCGCAGCGCGCGGTGGGTGATGCCGCGCTCGTGCACGTCGGCCAGTGCCTGGAAGGCGTCCCGCACGACGGGTACACCGACCTCTGGCGGCACTTGGCCATTGCCATCTGCGCTTCGCCGTGAATGCGACGAGCTTGGCGAGGCTGGTCCCGTCCGTGCCGACGATGATCGGCGTGACGAGGTAACCGTTCCACTCGAACCAGCCCTGCACCCGCCACGTCCGGTCATGCGCGGCAAGAGCCGCGAGGGCGTCGTGCTCGCGGGTGGCCAAGCGCCGCGCTGCTTCCGGGTCGGCGGCGCCGTCGACCGGCACGCAGACCAGGTCCACTAGTTCGCCCGCAGGGGTTCGGGCTCGAGTAGACCATGCGCGTTGCCGCGTCGCATCGGGCGACCGTCGACTCGGTACTGGAAGATCTGGGCCGGTGGTGCTGCAGCAGCACGCGGCCGCGAGTCCGAGCAGGAAGCTCATAACGTGCGACCGCAGCGGCCCGCATGGCGTGCGGGCAGGACCGATCGAGCCGCATCAAGGTCGCTGCGGTTTCGCCGAGCCGTAGGACGACGTCGTGGCCGAGCTCGTCAGCGCCCTCGATTTGCACGCCGTCGTAGGACATCACGACGTGTCCGCGTACCGCATGATGCCCGCGCGGGAATTGCCTTTGGACGTCGCGCCATCCCCGTACGCGGTCCTTCATCCGGCCTGCGAGGACACGCGCGGCGTGCTGGACCTGGCTGTCCGGGTTGTGCCGGCGATCGCCGTTGACGTACCAGGCGACCTCACCGGCGACCACGTGGCGACCCCATGCCTTCTCCTCGCACACGAAGACCGCGTGCGGCGAAACGACGATCAGATCGATGTCGACGGTGCCCATCCCGTCCGGCACATCGCGACCAGCGATGACGTCCCAGCTCGCGGGCAGCTCGGCTGCCAGCGTGCGGGCTGTCTTCTCCTCGCCTGGGCCGTGCCAGTCACCGAGTATGTGCAGCGCGGCCACGTCGTCGCTCCCCAAGTTCGGTTTCACCGATCAGGGAAGAGCTGTCGGGCTCTGCCCCTCGGTCCCCGACCGTGGATGCGGCTCACCGTAGTAGAGGGCAAACCGACCGCAGTCTCGGCCACCTGATCAAGTGATCGTCGCGTCTCGGGCCGAACGCCAGTAACGGACGAATCGTGCGATGCGATCCCCCCACAGCTAAACGTGACACGCTCGGAACCGCCTGAGCGGCGCTGCAGGCGGACGAAGGAACGGGTGTGACGACGCAGATCGATTCCTCCCTTGGCGCCGACCACTCTTGGGCCGTCGTCGACGTCGAAACGTCCGGCTTCCAGCCCGACACCGGCCGCGTGCTGAGCGTCGCCGCCCTTGCACTGGATGCAGCGGGCCGTCCGCAGGAGCGATTCAGTTCGCTCGTCAACGCCGATGTCGATCCCGGACCGGTGCACATCCACGGCCTCACTCGCGACCGGCTCGCAGGGGCGCCCGGGTTTCCTCAGATCGCACCCGACCTACTGGCGCTACTGGATGGGCGCATCCTCGTCGCGCACAACGCCGCGTTCGACTACCGCTTCCTCGCGGCGGAAATGGATCGTGCAGGACTGAAGCTCACAGTTGAGCGGCGGCTGTGCACGCTCGCCCTCAGCCGACGCCTCGGGCTTGGTGGTGCCCGACCACAAGCTCGCCACCTTGGCCGAGTACTGGGGCGTCCCGCAGCGGCGGGCCCATGACGCGCTCGACGACGTGGAGGTGCTGGCTCGGATCCTCACACACAGCCTGCTCCTCGCCGCCCGACTCGACCTGCCGATCCCACTCGTCGGGTGCAACGGCGAGGCCGAGATCGGTGCTGGTCCGCCACGCGCGACGACTCCGCGGTGCCCGTGGCACAACCCCGGCAGGCTCGAACCCGGCCAGCCGCTGGTGCAGGGGATGCGGATCGCGGTCACGGGCGCGGTGAGCGAACCGCGCGAACGCATCGTCGAACGACTCGTCGCCGCCGGGCTGGACGTAACTCGCTCGGTCAGCCGCCTCACCAGCGTGCTGGTCACCAACCATCCCGAGTACCGCACCCGCAAGGCGGTCCAGGCGCGAGCCGAGGGAATCCCGATCATCGACGAGCCCACGTTGCGGCGACTGCTCGAGGACGTCCACCCCGGCGAACTCGTGACCTCGACGAACACGGGGTGGCCACGCAGCAGACTATGGCGCCGCCACGATCCAGGACAGCGCCGCACGGACCGTTGAGCGGGCACCGCGTCCTGGTGATCGGAGGTACCCACGAGCAGGCGGCCCAGGTGCGCACCAGGGCGAGGCGCAAAGTCGTTTCTGCTGGTCATGAGCGGGTTTCGGGACGTTGCTGCAGGCCGAGGATGGTGAGTAGCAGAAGCGGGTCGTTACGGATCTTCCGTATGGTGGCGGCGATGCGGGTGTAGCCGGCTTGTCGGAGGAGACCGATCGTCAGGTTACGAAGCGTAGCCATCACTCGAAACCTGAGGCCTTTCCGGACTTGCGAGGCATCTTCACGGAACGTGACATCACGCACCCAATGGATCTTGTTTTCGATGGTCCACTGTCCGCGGACATAGCCGGCCAGGTGCTCGGGTCCGGCCTCGCGGGCCGAGAGACTGGTCACGCCGAGGACGGCCACCGCGGTGCGGACCTGCGTCTTCTTGTAGCGGCGGGAGCCTTTGGGGCGTTTGCGGATGGTGCGGGTGGTGTAGCGCTCGAGGAGGAACACCTGCGCCGCGCCGGGGAATCCGAGGTCTTCGGGGGCGTCGCGGACCCGGATGGTGCGCTTGTCGCGCCGGCCGTGCCCGACGTCGAGGGTTTCGTGGGCGATCGGGGCGTTCGTCCAGTCCAGGGTGTCGATCTTGTCGTAGAGCGTGCGCGTGTTCTGCTTCACGATCATCACGTAGTGCGCGAACAACTCCGAGGTGATCAGCGCGGCGTGGGAGCGGACGGTGTGCGCGGCGTCCATGGTGAACACGCACCCGCCGACCCCGCCGACCCGGCTCGCCAGCCCGCGCAGCAGCGGCGCGAACTCGGGCACCTCGTTGGTCTTGGCCCCGATCAGCCGTTCGGCCAGCACCACCGACCGGTTGTGGGTGGCCGCGGCCAACAGGTAGGGCACCTGTCCGTCCTGGTCGACCGCGCCGCGCACCGCCTTTCCGTCCACCGCGATCGCCGGCAACCAGCCCGGGCCGGCGATCGGCGCGCCCACCGGGCCGACCCCGGCCCGCTCGGCCAGCCACGCCCCGGCCTCATCGGCCACCTGTTGGGCCTCCAGCAGCGCCAACAACCGATCCACGGTGTCCGGGTGCGGCGGGGTGAAACGGCCCGTGCTGTCTCGGCGGCACCCGAACGCGGCCAACACCTCCTGGTTCGCGGCGCTGATCCAGGCAGTGATGTCGGCCAACAACACCTGCCCCGAGGTCGCCGCTGCCGTGCACAAACCCAAGATCGTCGGCAACGCGTGTCGGATCCCGCGCCGGTCGCGCGGATCGTCGATCGCCGCGAAACACCCCAGCAACCCGTCCACGCCGGCCCGTGCCAGTACCGCAGCCTGCTCAACCAGAACCCCCACCGCAGCCTGCGCCGGCGGGGCAGACACCACCGGCGCGACGGACCGGGCGGCAATGACAGACTGCACGTGCAACGGAGCCACCGAGAAGACGAAGATCTGTAGGAAGTCCTCGTCCTACGGGCTCCGTTGCCCTTCCCACGCCGGACACACCGGCCGCGACCACTCTGTGATCATCACCAGCGGTGATCGATCCCGGTCCGTCCACCCTCCGGTCGAACATGACCCAGGCGGCCGCCGAGTACTCAACGTCACCGCCGGGTGCGGCTGATCAACCAGCACACCAGGCCACACGCTCACCAGACACGACCAACAGTGCGTTCGTCAAGCAGCCGCTGACCAGCAAGAACGACTTTGCGCGTCGCCCTGGGTGCGCACCGAGATCACCGCGGGCGGCGGCCATGTGGCCGTCAACTTCAGCGCGAGTGTCACCGACGTGGTGCTCATGGCGGGCGGCGAGGCGGACCGTCGTCTGGGCCGGATCCGTGAGGTCGGTCTGCCGGTCCACACAGGCCTCTCTGCTTTTGGGATCCCACTCCCCGCACCGGCTACGGAAACCGGACTGCCGCCCGTGGTCGAAGCCGAACTTGCGGGCTACGTCGGCCGTCATCGGAGCGAAACGGCTGGTCCCGGCGTACCGGTGCTCGTCCGCGGCGAAGTGATCGATCTGCCTGGCGTGGGCGCATGGACCGTCAACGTCGCCTGGACCGCCGAGGGCCTCGGATACCGCGCCGAAGTCGACGTGGTCGCGTTCCTCGTCGGTGACGACGAGCGCATCATCGCCGACGAGGACTTCGTTTTCTACAACTCTCCGGTCAGCGAGCACGGCGCGGCTGCGCTGTCTGTCGACGGCGACTGCGAGCAGAGCGTGCGCGTCGATCTCGCTGTCATCGAGGATTACCACGCCAAGATCGTCGTCGCGGCGGCGCTCGCAGGCGGCAGTACATTCTGCGATCTCGGCGCGGTCGCCATGAGCGTTGATGGCGGATTGGTCACCGCCGCGACCGCGACCTTCGATGCCGCCACCACCGAGCGCACGATGCTGCTGGCGGAGATCTACCGGCGAAACGGCTCCTGGCGATTGCGCGCCATCGGGCAGGGCTATGACGACGGCCTCGTCGAACTCGCCACCCGGTACGGCGTTGAGGTCGAAAAGCCGTGATCGATCTCAAACGCGCCGCTGGTTTGGGTCCTCCCGTCAAAGGCGGATGGCGGCGGGGGCCGACCTCAGCGGGCCATTTGCTCCAGGAACGCCTGCGTCTCCGGATCGGTGGAGTACATGGCTGTCGCCTTCATGCCGCGAGTGAGAAGCACCTTGTACGTGTTGCGGATCAAGGCGGGAAACTCGAGCTCAGAGGCCCTTTTGACCTGACCGTCGAACGACCTGTCCCGCCCAGCAACCCACTGTCCGCCGCGACGGACGAAGTCGTCGCCGAAAATGACGCCGGACCAGTCGTACTCGAAGCCCTGAGCCGTGTAGATGCAGCCGACCTGCCCGAAACCGCGTGCGTCGCTGGCCCAATAATGCGACGCCGGGACGTCCGGCACGGGCTTCTCGGGCTTCGCGTTCCAAGGGCGCCGCCACTCATCGATGGTCACGTCGTCGACCAGGGTCTTCCTGCCCTCGACGACGACCGGGTCGCTCCACCGCCAGCAGTAGCCCGCTGCGATACGAGCTGTGTCACCGGAGTCGGGCCGGCGGGTGAGCAGCCAGGACTCAAGCTTTTGGGCGGAGGGAAGCGCTGCGACGACGTAGTCCTCATCAGTGTTGCGGATGAGCTCCGACCATGGCACCGGCGCCCTCGCGGTCAGCCCGAGCAGCCGCAGCACCCACTCGTCGTACTTTTGTGAGCCGCCGCAGCGGAATTGCCCTGCGAGGCGGACAACCTCGACCTGGCAGCCCGCCTTCTCCGCGGCCGCGCTGATCTCGGCTTCCGTTCCCATCTCGCCCGGGCGCACGACCTGCTGTTCGTCGAGCAAGAATACAGGCGTACGAGCGACGTCGATCAGCTCCTCGACCTGACGCTTGGCCTTGGAGCGCTTGTCGGCCTTGGTGAAGCGGTTGACGCTCGTCTCGCGAATTCGGTGGGCCTCGTCGCAGATGACGATGTCGAGGCTGTTCGGGGGCTCGCCGATGAAGGTGTTGAAGTAGACAAAAGTCTGCTGAGCTCGGGTACTGCGAGATCCGACGACGATCTTGCGCAAGGTGTTCGTGAACGAGCTGGATCCGGTGGCGTGCATAACTGATCGGCCCTGGCGCCCGAACCTCCCCATCAGACTCAGGGCGATGACGCTTTTCCCCGAACCGGGCCCTCCGATCACTATCACAACCGTCTTGGTGTTCTCGCGGTTGGCCCTGCTCACCGCCTGCTCGACGACTTTGTACGCGACCTCCTGCTCGTCGAGCAGAACAAACTGCTCCCGGTGTTTGATCTCGTCTGCCGCATGCCGCAGGAGTTGTTTGGACGGCAACCTGGGGGCGTTCAGGAGCTCGTCTGCAGCGTGACCTGCGTCTCTCCCGGTGACTGAGTCGGTGTCGAGCAGGGTGGTGAGTTTGCCGAGGAACTGCTGGCGTTCATCGCGGGTGTAGAGCTGACCGAACTCGTCGATGCGGTATTGGGTGAGCTTCCACCCTGATGCACCTGCGTTGTGCAAGTAGGCGAGGCCCCACACCCCGCCGTGCCCGTTGGCCAGCATCGGGGTAAAGTCAACGAGCTGTTGGCAATAGCGGCGCACCTGCTCAGCAGGGTGCAACACCGGCTGATTTCCATACTGTGGAACGTGCACCAGGCCGTCACCTGCAGACTCGGCATTCGTCCACTGCTTCAGTTCCACCAGCACGTAAGACGGCTTACGTGTTGTCGGATGAACGCCGCACAACAGAGCGTCCACGCGTTTGGGCGTGTAGGGCAGCTTATGTTCCAACAGAACCTCGACATGACCGAGGCCAACGTGCTCAAGATCGGCGAGGAACTCCGGGAGACTCAGTTCCCACGAGCGCAGCTCGCTGACGCCGATGCCAGCGTCGAACTGGATGCGAGCCTGCTGAGCGAGCAGTTCGTGCAGCTCCTTCGCCTTCGCCTTGGCCAGCAAAGAGCTGGCCTTGTCACGGTACAGAGCCACTCAGGATCCCCCACGGGAGCACGCGTCATCGGCGTGCGGGTGGGGGCAGCAACGAACTCGCGCTCGGTGCCCGTCGGGCCGCGGCGTCACAGTAGGCGACGAGCCCAGTCCAGTAGTGGTCGGCCGCCGGAAATTAACGAAAACGCTGGTAGCTGTGCCAAACTCGCCGCGCCGACGCTGCGAGGAGCTGGTCGGGCCGAACGTCGTCCAGCTATCTCGGTCGGCACCGGGCGGCGGCACTGTCGAATGGCTGGACCGCCGAGCGGCCTGGGTTCCGCAGCTGACCTCGGCTAAAAGTGCCCGAATACGTGCTTTGAGCTGGGCAAACGGTTGTCGGCCTGGTGGCATGTCGTGTGACTAGGCCAGGGTGTAGTGCCTGGTCAGCGCGTTGGCGGTTGCTCCCGGGTCGAGGTCGAGGATCCGCGGCGGCAGGGCGAGGTCGAGGGCGGTGTGCAGCTGGCGGGTCTCGGCGCTGGGCGATGTGGTCTGGCGGAACAGCCCAGCCGGGCCGGTGAACGTGCCCACGTGCAGGCGTTGCAGTTCGCCGCGGGCTCGCGGCCAGGTCGTGACCTGGTCCGGGTGCCCAGCATCCACCTGGGTCGCTGTCACCGCGTCCGCGTGCGCGACGACGAGGCCTACGTCGCGAGGCTCGGCGCGGGCACGTCGACGTGACTCCGCCACCACGGCGCGGTCGCAAGCGTGGGAACGGCGAAGGCACGATCACCCGCCGCGCCGATAGCCGCTACGCGGCGGCGATCTCGTCATCCGCCCGGACGGCACCCGCGGCCGCAAGTGGGTCTACGGCCAGACCCGGGCCGAGGTCGCCCGCAAGCTCGCCGATATCGCCCAGCGGGTCAACGCGGGCGTGGTGATGCCGACCCGGTCGCCGACCGTGGGGGAGTACCTCGACTACTGGCTCGCCGAGGTCGCCATGCCGCGGCTGCGGCCGACGATCGCGAAGTACCGCACCGTGATCGAGCTCTACCTGCGCCCCGCGTTGGGCACGCAGAAGATCGACCAGCTGACCGTCGCGACTGTGCAGCGTTTCCTCAACGCCCGTCAGGCGGCGGGGGACTCGGTGCAGAAGCTGCGCTGGATCCGGGAGGTGCTCAGCTCCGCGCTCGGCCGGGCGCAGCGGGAGCAGCTGGTGATGCGGAACGTCGCCCAGCTGACCACCCTGCCCAGCGAGCAGCGACGCCGTCGGCTGGCCTGGACCGCCGAGCAGGCCCGCCGCTTCCTCGACGCCGCCCGTGGCGATGCGGCCCACTCCGTTTTCGTGCTCGCACTGGTGTACGGCCTGCGCCGCGGAGAGATCGCTGCGCTGCGCTGGAGCGACATCGACACCGAACGCAACCTCATCGACATCCAGGCCAGCCTCGCCCGCGCCGGTGGCAAGCTCGTTCTCGGCCCCACGAAGTCGCAAGCGGGTGTGCGGACATTGCCGATCGTCGACCTGGCTCGCGAGGCACTGGAGACCCAGCGCGCCCGCCAGGAGCAGCAACGCGCGGCCGCCGGCGCGACTGGGCGGACACCAGCTACGTCTTCACCACCCGCACGGGACGCCCGGTGGATCCGCACAACCTGTCCCGGTCGTTCGACCGGATCGTCGCCGCTGCCGGACTGCCCCCGATCGTGTTCCACGACCTCCGGCGCACCGCCGCGACCCTGCATGGAAATGAGCGGAGTTGCAGCGGATGCAACATTCGACGCTGTGTGTGATCGCCGCGTGACCAGGGCCTGCGGTTTCGGGTCGGTGGTCCGGGCTGGTTGACGGGGCGGTACGACACGCGGGCTGACCTGCTGGTGATCGCCGGTTGTTGCATTGGCTGCCACGATGCGGCATCTGTTTGCGTTGCATCTGGCGCCACGCTGTGGCATCTGGTGCCGGTAGGCGAGGGGCGGCGGGTGGGCGAGGGGATGCGTGTGGCGGGGTCGGCGGCGCTGTCGCTGGTGACGGCGGCGACCCCGCTGCGGCGGGAGTCGGGGCTGTTCGAGGCGATGCTGGCCGGGTGGGCTGGCCAGCAGCGGGCACGGCGGCTGGGTGAGTCGATCATCGGGTCGCGGGATCGGACGGTGCGCCGGTTCACCGAGTTCACCGGCGGGTGGCCGTGGTCGTGGAGCCCGGCACAGCTGGAGGCGTGGATCGACGCGGGCGGGTGGGCGCACTCCACAGTGCGCGCTTATCAGGGCGCGATCGCGGCGTTCCTGGACTACGTGTGCGACCCGCGCTATGGCTGGGTGAGCGAGTGCGAGCAGGAGCTCGGGGCGCGGCCGACCCAGATCTGCCATGAGGGCAACACCGCAGTGCATGTGGCCGACTATGAGGGCCGCCCAGCGCGGCGGCCGTTGACCCGCGCGGAGCTGCAGGCATTCTTCGACGCCGCCGACGACCGTGTGGAGCAGGTCGTCGCGGCGGGGCGGAAGGGCTGGTTGGCGGCGTTTCGCGACGCCACCCTGTTCAAGGTGTGCTATGCGTTCGGTCTGCGCCGCCGCGAGGTCGCCATGCTCGACGTCGCCGATTTCACCGCGAACCCGGCGGCGCCGGCGCTGGGCGGGCTGGGGGTGTGCCAGGTCCGGTTTGGCAAGGCGATGCGCGGGTCCCCGCCGCGGCGCCGGGCGGTGGCCGCGGTGATGCCCTGGGCGGTCGAGGCGCTGGAGCAGTACGTGAAGGAGGTTCGACCCCGCTACCCCGCCGCGGCGCATCCGGCGCTGTGGCTGACCGAGCGGGGCGGGCGGATCTCGCCCCGCCAGGTCGATGACCGGTTCGCGTTGTGGCGGGCCGCGGCGGGGCTACCGGCCGAGCTGTCGGTGCACAGCCTGCGCCACTCCTACGTCTCGCACCTGATCGAGGACGGGGTCGATCCGTTGTTCGTCCAGCAACAGGTCGGGCACTCCTGGGCCTCGACCACCGCGGTCTACACCAGTGTCGGGACCGACGCGAAGAACAGGATGCTGGCTGCCGCGCTGGAGCGCGCCTTCGGCACCGACACGGCTGCCGCGCGGGCGGCGGGGACGACGGCGGCGGGGACGACGGCGGCGGGGACGACGGCGGCGGGGACGACGGCGGCGGGGACGACGCGGTGAGCACCGCGGTCGGCTACCGGTGGCACCTGCGGCGGATCATGGCCGAGCGGGAGATGTTCCAGACCTCGGAGCTGGTGCCGCGACTGGCCGAGCGCGGGGTACGTCTGTCCCGCGAGCAGGTCTACCGGCTGGTCACCGGGGTGCCACAGCGGCTGTCACTACAGACCCTGGCCGCGTTGTGCGACATCCTGGGCTGCACGCCCGGGGAGCTGATCGAGCCCTACCGCGACACCCGCTCAGCACCGTCGCGGCGGGCGGACCCGGCCGGTCCGCCACCGCGTCCGCGCCGCGCCCGGGTGGTCGCACCGCCCGCGCAGGCCTGACACGTGGATCGGCGCGAACAGATCCTCGCCGCGGTCACGGCGGCCGACCCGGCGCTGCCGGTCGCGGCTGCGAGCGCCGCGGTGGGCGCCACGCTGACGCATCCGGCGGTGACCCGAGTACTGGCCGCGGCGTTGGCCGCCGATCCCGCCGCGCTGCACGTGGGTGCGCCGCCGGTGGTCGGCCGGCTGCTCACGGCGCTGCGCATCGCCGGGTCGAGACTGCCCGAAGCCGCGTGCGTCCGGTGTGGGCGCACCGACCGGCCGCTGACCCGCTCGGATGACGGCGGGGTGTGTCCGCGCTGCCGATCCCGCCAGCTGGCCACCGCCTGCGCCCGCTGCGGGGTGGTCAAGCCGGTCGCTGCTCGCGACGACCAGGCCCGCCCGGTCTGCGCGCGCTGCGCCGACCGTCCGCAGCGGCGCTGCGGGCGTTGCGGGCGGATCCGGCGGATCGCGGTCCGCGGCCGCGACGGAGCTTGTCCCGAGTCTCGTGGATTCTCGGTGGCGATCCACTGGTGGACTTTCGCAGTCTGGCGTTTGCTCATGCCGCGTAGGCGAGCGTGTCCAGCAGCACGTCAGTGATTTTCGTGTCTTCGGCTGCGGGGGCTGACAGCGCTGTAATTCGTTGTGACCAGAGCACGCGGCGCAGCGCGGCGAGGGCGTCGAGGAAGCTGGGCGTGGTCTTGTGGCGGTACCAGGGGCGGGTGATCCAGGTGCCACCGGTGGGGTGGGTGTCGAGATACCAGCACCAGGTGAGGGCGTGCAGCCACAGGGATAGGCTGGCGGCGCGTTCGGGGCCTTGGCGTTTCCAGGTTTGCGGGTCCTGGGCACCGAGGTCCTGCTTGATGTCGCGGAAGCAGACCTCGATCGACCAGCGGTCGGCGTAGCGGGAGGCGACCTGGGCGCCGGTGGCGGTGTGGTCGGTGGTGATGAAGAAGTCGTCGGGTTCGATCCCGTCCGGGTCGCGGACGATGACCAGCCGGAGCAGGTCGCGCTTGTTGACGGTGTACCAGAGCACGTCGCGGACCAGGACCAGCCGCCGCACGGTTCGCCCGCGCAGCTCGGCATCCACCTGCTGCCAGTCGGCGGCGCGGGCATTGGTGGCGATCCCGGTGGGGGTGGGCAGCCGCTCGCCCTTGGTGCGGGGCCGGCCGCGTCTGCCGGTGCGCGGTGGCGCGGGCTGGTAGAGCGCGGCGTCGCGGCGGATCCGGCTGGTGAGGTGGGTGCGGGGCAGGCCGGCGCCGCACAGCGAGGCGTAGGCGCCGTCCCCGCACAGGTGGAACTCCCGGTCGGGCAGCCACCCGGCGAGTTCGCGGACCGTCGCCGCGGCGTGCTCGACGGTGCTGGTGGTGTCGTTCTTGCGGTGCAGCCGGGCGTTGACCGGCAGCGCGATCGGCGGGCCGCCCCACGGCGGGGTGACCCGCAGGGTGAGCACGACCAGGTTCAGCCCGAGCGCGTAGACCACCCGGCGGACGGTGGAGCGCACCGCGTCCCGGAACACCCCGGCGCCCTCGACGTTGCGGCCGGCCTTGTGGAACAGGGTGTCGTCCACGTCCAGCATGACCATCCCGGTGGGGGCGAATCGGGTGATGGCGTGCACGGCGAGCACCCGCCACAGGCCGCTCATCGCCCAGGCACCGTCGCGGACGAATCGGTGGTAGGCGTCATGCGCCCGGCGCCCGGCCGGGTCGGCCACCGCGATCATCGCGGTGATGGTGCGCCGGCCCGGCGCGCACACCCAGCCGAACAGCAGGTCGGCGAACAGGGCGAAGCTGGGCGCGCGGAAACAGGTGCGGGTCAGTTCCAGCAGCGCCGTCCACCCGATCACCGGCCCCGCCGGGGCCGCCGCCCGGCGGCCCGGTCCGCGGCGATCCGGTCCGCCAGCGCCGCTAGGCCGGCCTTGGCCCGCGCCTCCAGCTCCGCCTGCGCGGCCCGGTACCGGGCCAGCGCCGCGGCCACCGCCGGCACGTCCGCCTCGGTCAGCGTCAGCACCCGGGTCCGCCCGCCGTCGGAGTAGCTGAGCGCCGGCGTCTCGTGCAGTTGCTCGCCGTCCGCGCACCGGCAGCTCGGCTTACCGCAGCGGCGGCGCAGCGTCACCAGTGACCCGCGCAGCAGCCCCGGCATCCGCTCCGACGGCTTCTGTGGCATGGCCATCCCAGTCTCCCATCTGTTTGCGCTGGCACAAACAGATGGTCTTGCGGTCTGGCCTGCTGATCACGGATCACGAACGGCGTGTCGCGAGCACACGCTCAAGTTGGTCGCGCGGATAATCCAGATCCGGAGAGCGCCCGGCTACGTCAACCAGTCAGGGCCAAAGTGCGAAAGTCCACCACTGCGATTCTAGGCGGCGGCACCGACAGTTTCGGTGGCTCGGGCGGTACCGGGATGGGTGTGTCGGCGTAGCGCGTCGACGAGTTGGGGCATCTGCTTGTAGCCCTTGATGCGGCGGAAGGATCGTTCGGCGTTGAGCATGCCGGCGGCGGTCCAACGCAGCACCATCTGTCCGTCGCGCCAGCGAGTGACATTGCGGTTGGTGGTGCGGGCAATGGAGATCATCGACTCGACCGGGTTCGAGGTGGTCAGCGTCTTGGCCAGGCGGCCGTCGATGCCCAGGCGGGCGACGGTGAACATCTCGTCCAGCCCTTCGAGCAGGCTGGCCGCGGCCCCGGGGTGGCTGTTGGCGAGCAGCCCGGCGAGGTCCTTGGCCCGACGTAGCCCCTGGTCGGGGTCGGGGTGGACGAACGCCTTGACCAGCTTGGCGTCCACCCACGCCTTGTCCTTGTCGGGCAGGTGATCGGCGACGTTGCGCCGCTTGTGCAACGTACAGCGCTGGATCAGCGCCTTAGCCCCGAACACCTCATGCACCGCCGCGGACAGCGCTTTGGCGCCGTCGAGCACCACCAGCAGCCCGTCGTCGAAACACAGGCCCCGGGCGACGAGGTCGGCCAGCAGGGCACGAACCACGGTCTTGTTCTCGGTGGAGCCCTCCCACAGCCCGACCGGCTTCTTGGTGCCGTCGGCGAGGATCGCCAGCGCGACCACGACGCAGCGCTCGGCCAGGTGCTCGCCGTCGAGCATGAGCACCCTGATGTCCTCACCAGTCAGGTCGCGGGCCATCAACTCGGCCAGCGCGGTCTCGGTCTGCTTGACGAACCGGCGCGAGATCGCCGAGCGCGACGTCGACTTCTGCACGCCGCTCACCTGCTCGCCGACCGGCTCGCCAGTGCGGGCGTGCCGCCGGGTCGCCACCCCGGCCAGCATCCGCTCCATCACCACCCGGGTGAGCACGTCCTCGGCGGCGAAGTGCGCATAGCTGGTCAGCGGCACCTCATGGCCGTCGGTGGTGCGGGCTCGAGGTCGGGTCACCGCGACCTTGCGGCCGCCGAGGGTGACCGAGCCCCGCCCCGTGCCGTGCCGCACCGCGGCCCGGCCCGCGTCGTGGCGGCCCTTCGGCCCGCACGCCGCGGCGATCTCGGCCTCGAACATCGCCTGCATCACCGCCATCCCGGCGGCCACGCTCATCGCCAGCAGTCCCTCGCGCGCAACACCGGCGATGTCGGTCATCGCCAGCTGGATCTCCTCCGGCCACTCGGGCAACCCGGCGGTCTCGGAAGCGTCGGCGAGGCGGACGGTCGGTACGGTCTTCATGGCGGTCCCTGCCTTCCTTCGAGGTGTTCTTGGCGGATCACCCGAAGACCTACCGCACGGCAGGCCTCAGGTGAGGGACCGCCACCTCAAATTCCACGAAGATCGAGACAACCTCCCGCGACGGAACCCGAGATTTGCGACTCGTGTTTCCGGGGCAACCAGGCGGTCTGCGTGGGTTGTGGGCGCCGCCGCCCATGCGCCTACCTCAGCGCGGGCCGCCCGACCTGCCCAGCCTGCCGTCCGCGCACCAGGGCGGTCTGCGCGCACTGCGGCAAGCACCGGCCACCAACCGTCCGTTGGCCCGAGGGCCCGGTCTGCGACCCCTGCTACACCGTCGCCCTGCGCCACCGCGGCACCTGCGCCGGCTGCGGGCAGCCGCGTCGTCTGGTCGCCCCGCCCGGCCCGGAGGCCAGCACCTGCGCCGACTGCGCCGAACATGCCGGACTGGCGGCCAGCGCGATCACCGGCCACGTCTGCGGCGGCTGCGGCGTGGAGGACAAACTCTACGAACGCGGCCACTGCGCGCGGTGCGCGCTGCGCCGACGCACCACCGAGCTGCTGCGCGGCGGCACCGAGCACATCGCACCCGAGCTGAGCGTCGTGCTCGACGCGATCGTGGCCGCCCCGGCCCCGCGCAGCGCGCTGAACTGGCTACGCCGCAGCGCCGGCGCCAAGCTGTTGGCTGAGCTGGCCGCCGGAGCCATGCCGCTCAGCCACGAGGCCCTCGACGCGCACCCGCACCGGCGCGCCGCGGACTACCTACGCGCCATACTGGTCGCCAACCAGGCGCTGCCCGCCCGCGACGAGGCGCTGGTGCGCACCGAACGCTTCCTCGCCGAGCTCCTGGCCGGCATCGACCACGACGGTGACCGGCGGCTGGTCGCCGCCTTCGCCACCTGGCGGGTACTACGCCGGCTACGCCGTGGCGCCGAACGGCACCCCCGCCCGCACACCTACACCCGTCGGGCCCGCCGGCAGATCAGCGCCGCGGCCCGGTTCCTGACCTGGCTCTCCGAACGCCACGTGCGCCTGCGCGACGCTACCCAGGCCGACATCGACGCCTGGCTGGCCGGCGGACCCGAGACCTACCAAGCTCGCGACTTCCTCGACTGGGCCGGCGAACACGACCACTGCCGCCCGCTGCACGTGCCCCGGCTCGGGCGCACCCCCGGCGCCGCCACCAGCGACATCGACCGCTTCGCCCAGCTCGCCCAACTACTACACGACGCCGACCTCGAGCTCACCGACCGGGTCGGTGGCACGCTGCTACTGCTCTACGGCCAACCCCTGTCCCGGATCACCGCGCTCACCACCGACCAGCTCACCCACCGCGACCAGCAGGTGTTGCTGCGCTTCGGCCACCACGACGTGCACCTCCCCGAGCCGCTGGCCGGCCTCGTCGTCGCCCTCGCCCGAGACGGGCGCCGCTACCGCGGTGTCGGCTCCCCGACTACCAGCACCTGGCTGTTCCCCGGCCACCTGCCCGGCCGCCCACTCACCCCCGCCCGGCTCGGCGAGCGCCTACGCACCCTGGGCATCCACGCCCAACCCGGCCGCCGCGCCGCGCTCACCTCGCTGGCCGCCCAGCTACCCGCCGCCGTCCTCGCCGAGCTACTCAACCTGCACCCGACCACCGCGGTCCGCTGGGTGCGCGACACCGGCGGGGACTGGAACCGCTACGCCGCCCAACTCGTCCACGCCCGCGATCACCAACCATGACGAATTCCCCCACCACGATCGTCCCAGTGGAAGGCATTCGACCGGTTCGAAGGATGCCGGTTACCAGTTTAGGACCTCGGTGTGCCCGCCCGGGACGCCCAGGTGATCCTCGGCCACTCGCACGTCAGCGTCACGTTCGGGATCTACAGCGAGGTCTTCGACAGTCAGATCACGGTCTCACCAGGGCAGACGCGTCACCGTTGTTGTCAGAACTGTTGTCAAACGCCCCCTTCTGATCTTCAGAAAGGGGCGTTTGCGCTGGTGGGCGATACTGGGATCGAACCAGTGACCTCTTCGGTGTGAAGCAACCTGTGCAAGCTGCTGACCAGCGCGTTTCCGCAGCTCGCAGCACGTCTTTGGTCCATGGACGTCCATGTAGATGTGTCGTTGTGCAGGGTGATTGTTACTCAGATAGTTACTCAGCTCGGCGATTCCCCTAAGGAATCGTGATGAAATAACGTCTTGTTTGCCGATAGGGCAGTACGGTTCGTGCTATGGCCGTCGCTGGGGAGTCGCTCGCGCGTCGGTACGAGGCGTTGCGGCCGCATCTGACCGAGCGGCAGCGGCGGTTGTGGCTGGGTGCTGAGGCGCGCGAGTTGGGGCCCGGCGGAGCGGCCGTGGTGGCGGGCGCGGTCGGGGTGGCCGCGGACACGGTGCGGCGGGGTCGCTCGGAGCTCGACGATGCGCAGCCGCCGCCGGTGGGCCGCTCGCGGCGGGCCGGGGGTGGACGCAAGCGGGCCGAGGCGAACGACCCGGACCTGGTGGCGGCGCTGGAAGCGCTGGTGGACCCGGACTCGCGGGGGGATCCACAGTCACCGCTGCGCTGGACGTGCAAGTCGCTGCGGACGCTGGCCGCGGCGCTGCGCAGGCAGGGGCACCAGGTCAGCGAGTTCGTGGTGCGCCGGTTGTTGATCGAGGCCGGGTACAGCCTGCAGGCCAACCTGAAGACCCTCGAAGGCGCCCAGCATCCCGACCGCGACGCCCAGTTCGGCTACCTCAACGAGCGGGTGAAGGATCATCAGGCGGCCGGCTGCCCGGTGATCAGCGTGGACGCGAAGAAGAAAGAGCTGGTCGGGGAGTACCGGAACGCCGGTCGGGAGTGGCAACCGGGCGGTCAGCCCGAGCAGGTCAAGGTCTATGACTTCATCGACAAGCTGCTGGGCAAGGTGACCCCTTACGGTGTCTACGACCTGACCACGAACACCGGCTGGGTCGGCGTGGGCACCGACCACGACACCGCCGCATTCGCCGCCGCCACCATCGCCCACTGGTGGCAGGCGGTGGGGCGCACGGCCTACCCCGACGCCGACCGGCTGCTGATCACCGCTGACGGCGGTGGTTCCAACGGCTACCGGACCCGACTGTGGAAGACCGAACTGGCCCAGCTCGCCACCCGCACCGGACTGACGATCACTGTCTGCCACCTACCGCCCGGCACCTCAAAATGGAACAAGATCGAGCACCGGCTGTTCTCCCACATCTCCATGAACTGGCGTGGACGGCCACTGACCAGCCACGACGTCATCGTGCAGACCATCGCCGCAACCGCCACCCGCACCGGACTACGCGTCCACGCCGAACTCGACACCGCCCCCTACCCGACCGGAGTGAAGATCCCCGACCGGGATATGAAGGCATTGACCACCACCGGCGTCCTGACCCGCCACGACTTCCACGGCGAATGGAACTACACGTTGCACCCAGCCGAGGATCACCCACGACACGCCCAAGACGACAACACTTAATTCCTCACAGGCCCTTAGGACGGGCCAGCGAGAGATCATTGGGGCGACTCGCACAGCCCGCTAGCCCAACGAGCCCCGTGCAAGCAGCTTATTGCCGCAGTCGACCATCCCGACGCGCGAGTGGCGCCCGCTCTCGTATTCCGTATCGGGTCACGCATCGCAGCCCCGGGGGCGCCCATCGCGCTTGCAGTGCGTGCGCGGTCGTCCGTGGCGGCGGCGTGCTCGTCGTGTGCGCGCTGCGTGCCTGTTGCGTGCTTGTCGTTGCCCACTGACGATGCCCGGTACGTGATCACGGTCATTTCCCGACGTCCACAGCCTGAGACGCCAACTTGGCGCCAGCGATGAGCGTCTCGGAATCGATCATTATCGGGCGACTGGGTCGCGTCCCGGCCCAGTGGTGTAAGTGCTGGTCCGTGCGGCGCGCCTGATCACGCTGGACGGGCCATCGCGTGAGTCTCTGCCGAAACCAGACGGTCTATCAGGCGTTGATCGAGGCCGAGCTCACCGACACGATCGGCGCCGCACTGCACGAGCGCACCGAGACGCGTACCAACCTGCGCAACGGTCACCGCACCCGCACCTTGTCGACCCCGGCTGGAGATCTGGAGCTGCGGATCCCGAAACTGCGCACCGGCTCCCCACCTGTGCCGGACTCGCCGTAGCCTTCGAGACTCGGCCGCCGATGCGACCGGGCCGCAGCGGCCGACCCGGGTCAACAGTGCGCTCTCAACAGGTAAGCGGTTGGCCAAGTCGGGTTATCTCGCCGCGTCACAGGGCAGGCTGCGTGCGGCGTCTGGTGGACGGGGCTGGAGGGGGTCCGGCCATCAGACCCAATCCGCGATTAGCGTAGGGGGAGATGGAGATAGGTGTCCTGTGACCTGGGATGATGTGGTTTTCGAGTTCTCTCGGGGTAGCCCGGCTCTAATCGCCTATTTTGCCTGGTCAGGGGTCTGGCAGTGGTGCGCGACAGGTGTTGCTCACCGTGGACATCGTCCGTTGAGTTCTGCCATGAGGTCGCGGTTGGTGGCCCTGGCGGCGGTGAGTTCGTCGTTGCGGTCTTCGAGTTCCTGGCGTAGGTCGAGGATCTGCTGTTCGAGCTGGTTGAGCCGGGTTCGAAGTTGTTCGGTTTCGTCGCTGCGCGCGATGCCGCTGTCTCGGAGGACCTCGTCGCCGAGGGCTTCGGAGAGGCGGCTGGCGAGCTTGGTGTTCTGCCGTCGGAGACGTTCGTTCTGGTCGCGGAGGTTGGCGAGGTCGGCGAGCAGAGACCGCTTGCTGACTGTGGTCGCGGTCGGGCCCGCGGTGGGTGCTTCCGCGCGGGCGACGATCTTGGCGCGCAGGTCGTGGTGGCGGTAGAGGAAGGTCCGGTCGACGCATGCGGCGCGGGCGACGGAGGACACGGTGAGTTCCTCGCCGGCCGCGGCGAGTTCATCGAGCACGGCGAGCACTCGCTGGCGGCGGTTGGTGCTGTCTCGCCGACGGGCGGTGATCAGCGGGTCCGGGGAAGGGCTCATGCCGGCGCTGCGCTCTGAGGATCCGCAGCGGGCGGCCGGACAGGTGGCATGCCCAGGTGGGTGATCTGGCCCTGCCCGGCCTGGAGGTTC
>CAWIOI010000017.1:0-670211 GCA_963837575.1 uncultured Actinomycetota bacterium | reverse complement strand
GCGCTGCAGCGCCTGGCGGACGAGCCGCGCGGTGGCCGCCGACTGGCCTTTCGGCGGGGGCGGCCGGTCGGCCTCGCGGAGCGCCGCGAGCAGCCGGTCCACCCCGTCCTGCGTGAGGTCCGGAGTCGCGCGCAAGAGGGTGCGATAGCGCACGTAGGCGCGCAGCCGTTCGCGCAGTTGGTCCGCGGCGAACGGCTTGATCAGGTACTGGAGGGCGCCCGCTGCCAGTGCGGCCCGCACCGACTCCGCCGAGGTGTCGGCCGTGACGAGGAAGATGTCGGCGGTGAGCCGCCTGGCGAGCTCCACCCCGGGCATGTCGGGCAGGTAGTTGTCGAGCAGCACCAGGTCCGGCGCCAGCCGCGCGACGCAGCGCAGGGTCTCCGCGGCGTCGCGGGCCACACCCGCGCAGTGCGCGCCCTCCACGCCGTCGACGATCGCGGCATGCACCTGTGCGACGCGGAAGTCGTCGTCGACGACCAGTACCTCGATCATTCCGACGCCACGGTGACGGGTGCGTCGACCGCGAGCACACCGGGCAGCCGGGCGAGGAAGACCGTCGGACCGCCGCCGCCTCGTGCCGTCAGCGTGACGTCGCCGCCGACCTGGCGGGCGGTGCGCCGAGCGATCGCCAAGCCGAGCCCGCGACCGGGTCCCCGGCTCGACACCCCCTCGAGGAAGATGTGCTCCACCTGGTCCGCGGGCACGCCGTCACCGGTGTTGACCACCGAAAGCACCAGCGCCGCGCCGTCGCCGACCAGGTCGACCTCGACCCGGGCGGGGCGCACGGCCGATGCGTGTGCGGCGTCGAGCGCGTTGTCCACCAGGTTCCCGAGCACCGTGACCACCTCCACCGGTGCGACGAGCTTCTGGGGCAGCCAGCTCGTCTCCGACACCACGAAGTGCACCGCCCGCTCCGCCGCGTGCGCCGCCTTCGCGGCGAGGAAGGCCCGCAGCGTGGCGGAGCCGATCGCAGGCAGGTCATCGGCCGTGTCGTCGGCCGCGCCCGCCGACAAGCCGGTGAGGTAGTCGACGGGCGTCGTCGTGGGCGTCGGCCTGCAGCAGCCCGAGCACCGTGTGCATGCGGTTGGCGAACTCGTGCCGCTGGGCGCGCAGCGCGACCGTCATCGCCCGCACCGCACCCAGCTCGTCGGTGAGCCGCTCGACGTCCGTGCGGTCGCGCAGCGTGAGCACGCTGCCCAGGCTCCGCCCGTCCATCGTCACCGGGCGGCGCCGCGCCAGCAGCACGGTGGCGCCCGCCACGCTCACGACGTCCGCACCCGCCTGCGGCCCTGCAGCGCCGTCCGCTCCGTCCGCCTCGAACAGCGCCCGCAGCCGCGGCGGCAGGTCGAGGTCGGCGACGGCGGCGCCGATCTCCACCGGCGCGCCGAGCAGCCGCCGGGCCTCGTCGTTGCACATGCTGACCCGTCCGTCGCCGTCAACGGCCAGCACGCCGTCGCCGACCCCGCGCAGCACCGCCTCGCGCTCGCGGACGAGATCGGCGAGGTCGGCGGGCTCCAGGCCGAAGGTCCGCCGCTTCAAGGTGCGGGCGAGCAGGAGCGAGCACACCGCGCCGACGGCCAGCGCGGCGGCGGCGAAGACCGCCGACCGGCCGAGCAGGCCCATCAGCGGCGCCAGCACGTCGTCGGCCGCGAAGCCGACGCTCACCTCGCCGACCACGGTGCCCTCGTAGCGCAGCGGCACCTTGCCCCGCGCGGAGAGCCCGAGCGTCCCGGTCTCGACGGCGACGACCTCGCCCCCGCCCAACGCCACGCTCGGGTCGGTCGACACCGACTCGCCGATCCGTTCGGGGTCGGGATGGGCCAACCGCACCCCCGAGCGGTCGGTCACGACGACGAACAGCGCGTTGGTCGCCCGCTGCTGCCGCGCGGCGATGGCCTGCACGCCCGGTTGGTCTTCGCGCGCAACGGCCGCGGCCAGCGTGGGGTCGGCGGCGACCGAGCGCGCCACCGCGAGCGCACGCTGCCCGTACTGGTCGAGCAGCCCGGTCCGTATCTGCACGGCCACCAGCCCGAAACCCAGTCCGAGCACCACGGTGATGATCGCGATCTGCACGAGCAGCAGCTGGGTGGTGAACCGCATCGTCCGCCCCGGCATGAGGCGACACGGTAGCCGTCCGCAGCCGGTCGACGCCCGTGCGCAATATGCGCAGAACGCGCGTTGCGTGCGCTAGTCGCACTACGCGGACAACCGCGCCGCACGCGCCCGGTGTTCCTACCGTCCGGGTCGAGCGCCCACTTCACCGAAGGAGAGCCGTGACGCCCGTGGTGCAACTGCGAGATGCGACGAAACGCTTCCTGACCTCGTCGGGCACGGCGCACACCGCCGTGCTCGACGTCGACCTCGACGTGGCGGCGGGCGAGTTCGTGGCCGTCGTCGGGCCGACCGGATGCGGCAAGTCCACGACCCTGTCCCTGATCTCGGGCCTCGCCCCGCCGTCGGACGGAACCGTGCTCGTCGACGGCAGACCGGTCGTCGGAATCCCGGACGGCGTCGGCTACATGTTCCAGGCCGACGCGATGCTGCCGTGGCGGACCGTGCTCGCGAACGTCGCGGCGGGCCCGCGCTGGCGCGGTGTCGCGAAGGACGCCGCCCACGCCAAAGCCCGTGACTGGATCGCCAGGGTCGGCCTGTCCGGGTTCGAGGACTACTACATGCACCAGCTCTCCGGCGGCATGCGGAAGCGGGTCGCACTCGCCCAGACGCTGGTCACCGAGCCGCGGATCCTGCTCATGGACGAGCCGTTCTCCGCGCTGGACGTGCAGACCCGCGCGCTGATGCAGGACGAGCTGCTGCGGCTGTGGAGCGGGACCGACGCCGCGGTCGTGTTCGTGACCCACGACCTGGAGGAGGCCATCAGCCTCGCCGACCGGGTCGTCGTCATGACCGCGAGCCCGGCCCGGATCAAGCAGGAGTTCCCGGTCGCCCTGTCCCGCCCGCGCGACGTGGAGGAACTGCGGATGACCACGGAGTTCGTGGCGGTGTACCGGGAGATCTGGGCGTGCCTCTCGTCCGAGGTCGCCGTGGCACGGGAGGCGGGTGCCCGTCGTGCCGCTTGAGCAGGCCACCCGGACCGATGTCGCGGCTGACCGTTCCGCCCTCTCCGCCGACCAGGCGGCCCGTGGTGCGCGCGCGAGCCAGCGCGCCCGCGCCGCCCGTCGGCGCCACAAGGCCCTCGTCTACACGCTCCGGGTGGCGGTGCTGGTCGCCGTGCTCGGGCTCTGGGAGGCGTTGACCGCCACCTGGCTCGACCCGTTCTTCTACTCGCGGCCCTCCCTGATCGCCGCCAAGCTGGTGTCCTGGTTCGTCGACGGCACCGCGATCGGCTCCATCTGGCAGCAGATCGCCGTGACCCTGCAGGAGGCCGTCGCGGGCTTCCTGCTCGGCGCGGTGATCGGCATCGTGCTGGGGATCCTGCTCGGCAGGGCCCGGCTGCTCTCCGAGGTGCTCTCGCCCTACCTGCAGGCGCTCAACGCGGTGCCCCGCATCGTGCTGGCGGCGCTGTTCCTCGTGTGGTTCGGCCTCGGCATCCAGTCCAAGGTCGCCACGGCGTTCGTGCTCGTGTTCTTCCCGGTGTTCTTCAACGCCTTCCAGGGCGCCCGCGAGGTCGACGGCCGCCTCGTCGACAACGCCAGGATGCTCGGCGCGAGCCGCACCCAGGTGCTGTGGTCGATCGTCGTGCCCAGCTCGACGTCCTGGATCCTCGCGTCCCTGCACACCGCGTTCGGGTTCGCCCTCATCGGTGCGATCGTCGGCGAGTACGCGGGCGCGACCGAAGGCCTCGGCCTGCTGATCAACCAGTCGCAGGGCCTCCTCGACGCCGCGGGCATCTACGCGGGGATGGTGCTGACCACCGTGCTCGCGCTCGCCGCCGAATTCCTGCTCGGCCTGCTGGAGCGCCGCCTCATGCGGTGGCGCCCGCCGTCCACCGCCACCGCCGCCACCACCGTCTGAGGAGAACACCATGCGCATCCGCACCGCACTGATCGGGGCCCTCGCCGCGGGCCTGGCCCTCACCGGCTGCCAGACCCAGGCCGCACGCTCCGCGCCCGCCGCCGACGACGGCCCGGTGACGATCTTCGTCGGCGGCCAGTCGAAGGTCATCTACCTGCCCGCGAAGCTCACCGAGCAGCTCGGCTACTTCCGCGACGAGGGGGTGGACGTGAAGCTCGTCGACACGGCCGCCGGGCGTGACCGCCGAGACCGCGCTCGTCGCCGGGCAGGCCCAGGGCGTGGTCGGGTTCTACGACCACACCATCGACCTGCAGGCGAAGGGCAAGTGCATCACGTCGATCGTCCAGTTCGCCAACGTGCCGGGTGAGGCCGAGATGGTGTCCGCCGCGCAGGCGCCGACGATCAAGGGCCCGGCCGACTTCGCGGGCCGCAAGCTCGGCGTCACCTCGAGCGGCTCGTCCACCGATTTCCTCACCCAGTACCTCGCGGCCAAGGGCGGGGTGGCGACGACCGGGTACACCACCGTGCAGGCGGGCGCCGACGCCAAGTTCATCGCGGCGATCACGTCCGGCGGCATCGACGCCGGGATGACGACCGACCCGACCATCGCGAAGCTCGTGCAGACCGGCGCGGGCAAGGTGCTCGTCGACATGCGGACGGTCGCGGGCACGCAGGCGGCGCTGGGCGGGCTGTACCCGGCCAGCTCGCTCTACGTCTCCTGCGACTGGGTCGCGCAACACCCGCAGACCGCCCAGAAGCTCGCGAACGCGTTCGTCCGCACGCTGCGGTTCATCACGACCAACGACGCGGCCGCCATCGCCGCGAAGATGCCGCCGGACTACGCGAGCGGCGACCCGGCCCTCTACGTCGCCGCCCTGAACGACTCCAAGGCCATGTTCACGACCGACGGCGTCATCGACGAAGCGGGCGCCCGCAACGTCCTCGCGGTCTTGGGCACGTCATCGCCGTCGGTGAAGCCGCAGAAGGACACGATCGACGTCACGAAGACCTACACGACGCAGTTCGTGCGGGCCGTGCCCGCCGCGTCCTGACCCGTACGCCCTACGGCCCGGTCCGCTACCCGCGGCCCGGGCCTGCAGGCCCTGCGGCCCACCGGGCGAACCCCAGCACCCAGCGGCGCTGACCGGGCGTCTCGACCGCGTGGCGGCGGTAGTGGGCCCGCGTCCACGCCACCGCGTCGTCGGCGGGTACCCCGGCGAGCACGGCGAGGCAGGCGATGACCGTGCCGGTGCGCCCGGTGCCACCGCCGCAGGTGATCTCGACCCGCTCGCCCGCGTGGGCCAGCTCGTGGGCGCGGACGATGGCGTCTGCGGCCGCCGTGGGATCGCGAGGTGTGCGGAAGTCGGGCCAGTCCACCCACTCGAGCCGCCAGCCGGGCCGGAAGCCGCCGTCGTCGCGGCCCAGGCACAGCCCGAACGTGGGCGGTGGCCCGGTGGGCAGCGGCTCCCGCCGTCCCCTGCCCCGGACGACGACGCCGTCGGGCAGCGGCACGGCGTAGGAGCGGTTCATGCGGCGGCGAGGGCAGCGGCGAAGGCGGGGGCGGGGGCGGCTTCGGGCGCGGGCAGGAGCCAGTCGATGTCGACCTCGTCGCCGCCGACGCTCGCCGAGTCCCAGGGCTCGCTGACCACCAGCGTGTGCAGGGTCTCGCTGCTCAGCCGCTCAAGGTGCGCCCGCAAGGTGGCGTCGTCGGGCAGGCCGTCAAGGCGCGCCTCGAGACGGCCCCGGATGCGGCGCAGCCGCTCGATGAGCGTCGCGATGGCGCTCTCGCGGTCCGGCTCGCCTTCCGTCGCCTCCGTGATCCCCTGCGCGATCCGGTCCTTGATCGGCTGCAGCGCGCCGGTCTCGTCGGCGGTGACCATCTGCCGCCACGCCCGGCTCTTGTGCCGGTACTGCAGCATCCCCATGACGGCCTCGTGGCGGACGAAGTCGGCGTCGCGCAACGGCCGCCCGCGCCAGCCCGCGAGGGTGCGCGCCAGCGAGAGCGCCGAGGCCAGACCGCTGTTGAGCCCGCGGCCGGGCCAGAAGTGGATCGCGTTCGCGGCGTCGCCGAGGAGGAAGCCGTACGTGCCGGGCGTGGTGGCGGTGGGCGCGAAGAGCTGGGCGGTGAACCGGGGGCGGGCCACCATGTCGAGCCGGAAGCAGGTGACCGCCGTCAGGTTCTCCTCGGCGATGCCGAACATGCGCAGCCCTTCCTCGACCCGGCCCCACAGCTGCGAGTTCCGCAGGAGGGCGGGCAGGAAGTAGGTGTCGTGGGTGGAGCAGGTGAACGAGCCGTTCTCGCCGCGCTCCATCACGCAGGGCTGGGCCTGGATGCACTCGGTGAAGACCTGCCGGACGGGATCGATCCCGATCGCCTCGGCCGCCTCCTCGTCGGTGAGGCGCATGTTGAGGAAGCCCTCACCGCGCAGCGAGTTCAGCAGGAACCGGTTCTGGGCCACGGTGAGCAGCACGGACATCGGGTCCGGCAGGTCGGACTTGACCCGCAGGCCGAGCACCACGTCCTGGACGTGGCGCCCGTCGACGGAGTACTGGCTGCTGTCGGCCGCGCCGAAGCGGTCGATGAAGCGCTCGCGGGTGCGGGAGCGGCTGCCCTCGCAGATGGCGAGCACGTGCCTGCCTGCGAGGTCGTCGTGGGCGGCCTCCGCGTCGAACCGCTCCGGGATGAGCGTGATGCGCTTGCGCTCGTTGGCGAGCGCCAGGAGCTGGTCCTCGACGTAGGCGATGCGGATGTTGCGCGGGGGGAGGTCGTCGACCGAGTCCGGGCCCGCGGGCCACATGTGGGAGTGGTCGGTGCCGCCGAACAGGCGCTGCTGGACGTCCGCGGACTCTCCACTGCCTGCTCTGGATGGTCACGACCTGCATGCGACGGGTGTTGCCCTCGGCCTTCGTCTTCCAGACGACACGGCCGTTGCGTCGGGTCCAGCGCCCCTCGTAGACGCTCGACCGCGACCCGCTCGCCCATCAGGTCATCCAACATCAGCGCGAGGGACAGCCCGACGGGGCCGCCGCCTGCGACCGTCACGCTCAGCACGGGCGGCGCGTCGATGCCGCGTGGGTCAGCATGGTGGGCGGGTCGACGTCGACCGCGTCCTCGGCCGCCTCGAAGCGGAGGACCGCGTTGCCGACGGTGATCTCGTCACCCGGCTGCAGCCTGCGGGTGCCCTGCACGCGCTGCCCGTTGACCACGGTGCCGTTGCTGCTGCCGCAGTCGGCGATCGTCCAGCTGCCGTACTCCCACCAGAGCCGGGCGTGGGCACGTGAGGCCAGCGGGGTGGTGAGCACCACGTCGTTGCCGCCGCCGCGGCCCACCGTGATCGGTACCGTGCCCAGCGGGAAGCTCCGCCCCGCGACCTCGCCCTGGATGCCCACCAGCTTCATCGTCGTCAACCCTCTCCGCCATGGTGTCTAGGACGGCGCTGAAGAAGCCGGTTCCGCTGGGTGGCGGCGAGATCGACCGCGTGGGATGAGTGGGTGAGTCCGCGGCGGGGGCGGCGACGGCCGAGACGGGGCTGGCACGGTTAGCGCTTTGTCGCGTGTTCCGGGCGCCGGGATCGGCTCCTGGCTGGCGGGGAGAGCCGGTCAGGTGGCCAGGGCCCAGGTGCCGGCCTTGCGGGACAGCCCGCGACCGGCGAGGTTGCGCAGGTTGAGCGCGGCGGTGCGGCGTTTGAGCCAGGCGTGGTTCTTGCTGGTGCCGCGGTAGCGCAGCTTGATCCGCCACCCGCCCTGGGTTGCGACCTGGGCCACGGTGCGCTCAATGTTGGGGCGGTAGTGGCGGTAGTCGGCACGCAGGTCGGGGTCGGCCGCCCAGTCGGCTCGGGCGGCGCGCAGCAGGTCGTCGCGCTCGTGTAGGTCCATGCTGCGCCCGGTCTTCGCGGTGGTGCACCGGGCGCGCAGCGGGCAGTCTCGGCACAGCGCGCCGAAGGTCACCGTCCGGCGCGGGGAGATCGGCCGGGTCTGACCAGCCGGGCAGGTCACGGTCTG
This sequence comes from uncultured Actinomycetota bacterium, assembly GCA_963837575.1. Taxonomy (GTDB): domain Bacteria; phylum Actinomycetota; class Actinomycetes; order Mycobacteriales; family Pseudonocardiaceae; genus Pseudonocardia. Next base: position 662,237 of record CAWIOI010000017.1, on the reverse strand, counting down.
GGCCTCCTCGTCGACGGTGAAGTCATCCACGGTGAACCCGCCGGGGACCGCGGGCGTCACCGGCTTGGGCTTGATCACCGCGTCGTCCCCGGCCCGCTCGATCACCCCACGCAGCTCACCGGTGCCATAGGCCGAGTCGCCGTACCAGGCGAAACTCCCACCCCGGCCCAGCCCGGCAGCGTCACCGCCGGCAGCGTTACCGCCAGACGCCGGGGCGTCACGGCCCTCGGCGATGGGGACGTCTTGGGAGGCGGTGAGCACCTGCTCGGCCGGAACCTGCTCGGCCGGAACCTGCTCGGAGGGGGTCAGGAACTGTTGTGCTACCGCGGCGTCGGAGTTCTCGGGCCCGGCGGCCATGGTCAACGCCTCGTCGGTGATCAACCCGGTCTCGGGTTCGGCGACCATGTGCGCCCGGTAGCCGTCCTTGCGGTTGCGCGGGGACTTGCGGGTGTGGCGGGCCTGCGGGTCCACGGTGGAGATCACCCGGTCCGGGGCGACCCTGCGCGCGATCCGCCACCGACCGTCGCGCCCATCAGAGCCCTCGGCCGGTTCCACGTCCTGCCCGGCCACCAGCGCCAGCAACGCCAGCGCGGACGCCGCCTGTTCCTCGAGCTCGGCATCGGCGAACCCCACTATCACCGCGTTCGCGTCATCGACCAGCGCGGAGACCAGCGCGTCGCGCGAGCCCGGATCGGCCCAGTCGATCCGCGGCTTGCCCGGCGAGCTGTAGTCGTGCCCGGTGCACACCGCCGCGATCACCGCGCCGGCCCCGGGGACCTCGCGGCCCACCCGCCGGATCGCGGAGATCAACTGGGTGATGGTGTCCTGGGTGGCGACCGCGTCATCAAGGATCGTGGAGTCCACCGCGCGGCGCCGCCGACCAGCCAGCACCCCGGTCGCCTCGATCACCTGGCGGACCGCGTCGTTGATCCGGTGCGGCCGGTCCGAGTTCGCCAACCGGCGCCGCCAATACACCAGGCTCGACGGGTCGAATCCCTCATCAAGCAGCGACAACCCGCAGGCGACCTTCCACCGCAGATCGCACCGGACCGCCTCGGCGCACTCCCGGTCCGACAACGAGTGCAGCGCCTGCAACGTCAACACCGCCGCCATCCGGGTCGCCGGCAACGACGGACGACCGATCGTGGAGAACAGATCCGCGTAGTCCTCATCGGGGAACACATCGGCGCGGTGAGCGGCCAGGAACCCGAACATGCTCCCCGCCGCGACCAGATGCCCGACCACCTGCGCGGCGTCCCACAGCTCCCGCTCTGCGGGCTCCACTCCCTGCACCAGAAGATCATCCCAAACCGTCGCGGCACCAGCCAGCGCCACACCGACCGCCCGACCGGCTTTTTCAGCGCCGTCCTAGAGGGGTTCCAGGTCGTCCAGCACAGGGGTCTCCGGGCGGGCTGTGGTCGGGCGGTCGAGGTAGAACAGGGCCGTCGAGGCGATGTCGTCGTGCAGCGGGAGGTAGCGGCCGCCCGCGCGCCAGCCCAGCGCCTGCACGGTCGACCCGCAGCGCCGCGGCGAACCGGATCGGGTCGGGCACGTGCCAGCGGTACATGCCGAACCGCAGCTGGCTCTCGTACAGCCCGTCCGGCCGGATGACCTGGTGCAGGCCCAGGTGCGGCGTCGAGTACGGCGTGTAGCCCTGGCCGGGCACGTCGAAGTTCCAGGCGCCGCCGAAGTAGTCCTCGGTGCCGGTGCCGCAGATCGTCGGGAACCGGTCGTCGTCATCGAGGTAGAACTTCATCTCGCCCTCGCCCCACCAGCCGCGGGAGTTGCTGCCCCACGCCAGGTAGGTGCCGACGTACTGGCCCATGCCGCGCACCCCGTCGACGAGCGTGTGCACGCCCGCGGCCACCGGGTTGGACCGCCGCCACTGCGCGTGCAGGTAGGCGCTCGCCGACTCGTCGCCGCCGGTCTCGTACGTCACCTGGAAGTAGACGACGGCGGGCGACCCGGACAGGTTGGTGAGCGTCAGGTGCGCGCCCTCCCGGAACGGCATGGGCCAGTAGCAGTTGAGCCCGCCGTGCGGGTTGACCGCGACCATCGACGACGAGAGCTGGGCGAACCGGCCCCACCCCTGGCCGAAGAGGTCGCCGACCGGCACCTCGACCGCAGGCGCCGCGGCGCCGTCCCAGCGGGCGCGCAGCAGCAGGGTGCGCCAGTGGTCGGGGTGGGTGGTGAGCCAGATGTGGGTGATCCGGCCGGGCCCGTCGACGGCGGCGAGGTCGACGGTCGTGTGCGCGGGGATCTCGATGCTCGGCGACACCTTCCAGCCCGGCCCGAGGTCGCGGGCCGGGCCCGCGCCGGTGCCCTCGGTGGCCCGCCCACCGCCGCCCGCGGCGCCGGTGGGGTTCTCCGGGCTGATCGAGCGGGTGACGACGCCGGGCCGCAGGCGGGCGAGGTCATCGACCGTCGGAGGTCATGGCGCGCATCCTCGCCTGGTCAGGCCTTCCGCTCACGTCAGGCGCGCAGCTCGATCGTGTACGTGAAGTCGGGGGCGGTGGCGCGCACCTGCACGGCGTCGGTCAGCACGCGGTGCAGCGTGAGGAACTCGGTGGCCAGGCCCTGCTGCGCGCGGCCTGCGCGACCGTCTCGGCCCGGCTGGCCGCCGTCAGCTCGCAGCCCGTCGCCGTCGACAGCCGCGCGGCCCCGACCCCGGCCATCGCGACGGTCACCCCGTCGGCGTCGGCGGCCCGGGTGAGCAGCCGTCCCTCGTGCGCCCCGGCCCACAGGTCGACGCACAGCTCGTTGTCCACCACGTGCCCGGGCGCGACCCCGGTGTAGCGCGACCCGCAGCGTCGTCCCGTCCAGCGTGAACGTCTTGGCGAACGTCGTGTCCTCGTGCCAGGTCATCCGGTCGGTGGTGCCCGTCCGGCGGGCCAGGCCGTCGCGGCGCCACAGGTCGATCGAGCTCGCCCTGCGTCGTGCGCGCCGGGCGCCCAGCCGCGGTCGTAGGTGCAGCGCACGCCGCGCACCGCCGCGGCACTGTCGACGATGCCGCAGGTGTAGGCGTTGAAGTTGTCCGGAACGACCCGGGCCGACGCGCCGCCGTGCCCGCGTCGCCCGCGCGCACCGGCCGGGAGTAGGTCCAGTCCACCCGGCGCCGGGTGAGCAGGCCGACGTCGGCGCCGAGGTAGCGGTGGTTGGGCGTCCAGACGGTGTTCTGCAGCACGTGGCCGTCGCACTCGACGCCCGCGGCGTCGCGGTACTGGTAGCTCTTGAACGTGCCGCTGACGGTGCGCGGCACCCCGTCGCGCAGGACGAACGCGTGGGTGACGCGGCCGCCGTTGCGGTCGATCGACGACCAGCGCCTCGGGGTTGTAGAGCGCCAGCGTCGGGTTCGGGTCGCCGTCCCAGTGGCGGGGGTCCAGCCCGATCTCCGGCGGCAGCGCGGCGAGCGCGGCGAACACCGGGCCGCCGTCGACGAAGCTCCCGCCCGCGGGCTCCCTCGCCGCCCATGTCGCCCACACCGACGCCGCGAGCCACACCAGCGCGTTGCGCACCTGGAGGCCCTCGACGATCGTGAACTCCTCGGGGTCACCCGTCGCCTTGACGTTCGGGTCGTCGCCTTCGAGGGCCTGCATGTTCCAGGCGTTCTCGTGCTGGGCCATGAGGAACGCGAGCCATGCGGTGTCGTAGAGCTGGTCGCGGTGCTCGTCGGGCCACAGCCGCAGCGCGTTCTCGACGCGGTCGGTGATCCCGCCGAGGGTGTCGCCGAGCCAGTACGCGGGGGTGTCGCGCCAGCGCTTCTCCCACGTGTCGTAGTGGAAGCGGTTGCCGTCGAGGTCGATCGAGGCCAGGCCGCCGGGGTCGAGGGTCGCGTCGATCGAGGCGAGGACGTCGATCGTGCCCGCGGCGTCGCGCGCGGGGTCGAGGTCCGCGGTCGTGACGACGGAAAGCCACGTGCGGTGCGCGGCCACCCACCCGAGGAACGCCGCCCACTTCTCCCGCAGATCGGGCACGGGCTCGAACCAGCCGTTGTTGCAGGCCTTCTCGAAGTCGTCGCCGTAGGTGAGCAGGGTGTGCTCGCGCAGGTGCGGGTCGAGCGCCAGCCGCAGGAACCGGCGGCGCACCGACAGCGGCGGCTTCCACGGCGCGGGCTGCGCCGGGTCGAGGTTCGCGCCGAGCGCCTGGTCCTTCAGCGTGGTGTCGATGAACAGCACGTGCGCGCCGCTCGTCCGGTCGGTCCAGAGCATGCCGGGGCCGAGGTCGCCGCCCGCGCCCGGACGGCTCGACGGAAGCGGCGTTGTCGTAGTAGCCGGTGGCCGAGTCCAGCACGACGTAGCGGACGGGCGCGGTCTGCAGCGCCGCGACGGTCGCGGGCCGCTGCCGGTAGAGCCGCTGGTCGGGGTAGAACACGTCGGGCGCCGCGGCGGGCCCGAGGTAGGTCGTGATGGCCTCGACGCCCGCGGTGATGTCGCGGACGTTCGCCTCGGCCGAGTAGTACGGGATGCGGTGCGAGCCGTAGCCCGCGATCGCCGGGTGCAGCAGGCCCGCGGCCAGGTCGGCGCGCATGGCGGCGAGGTCGTCCGGGCAGTCGTGCGCGGTGAGCACGAGCACGCCGCCGTTGAGCGCGAGGTGGTAGGGCACGCCGAAGCGGCGGTGCATCGTCAGGCCGTCGCGGTAGCCGCCGGGGTTGATCCGGTCCGCGCCGGGACGCGAGGAGTAGACGCCGCGCTCGTCGGCCATCGTGACCTGCATGTACGTGCGCGGCGGCGCGTAGACCCCGCCGAGAACGGCTCCTCGAGCAGGTCGTTGATCGCCTGGATGCAGAAGTGGGCGATGAGCAGCCGGGCCCGGCCCGGGCCGCCCGCGTCGGCCTCGGCGACCCGCCGGCCGCCGACGTCGAACGCGACCGGCGCGCGCGTCCGGGTCGGGCGCGCTGAACGGTGACGGTGTCGGCGGCCCAGTCCAGCAGCGGCAGCCGCCCGTCCGGGGTTGGCGGGCGCTGCCCCGTAGTCGGCGGACAGCCAGGTGCCGCCGATCCGCACCTGCACCGGCAGCGGCCCGTCGGCCGGGATGTCGTCGAGGTCGACGCGCACGTGCGTGACGCCGTCCGCGCGCTCGAACGTGCCCGACCCACGCCGGTCCCGCGTCGACGAGGTCCCCGTACCGGCCGCCGACCACGTCCGCCGCCGCGAACTCGGGAGCCGCGGCGAGCACCGAGTACGGGCCCAGGGTGACCGACGGCCCGGACGTCGGCCGGACGACGATCGGTGTAGCGGACGGTCGTGCCGGGCGCGACGCCGCGGATGACGGCCTCGACGTACCGGTTGCCGCGGGCCCGCCGGGCCAGCGCGAGCCGGTAGGGCGCCACGGCGAGCGGGCGCGGGCCGGTGACCGGCGCGTCGTCGACGGTGCGTAGCCGGGCCTCGAACGCGTCGTCGACCGCGGTCACGTCCGACGGCGGGACGACCGCCTCGGCAGTGGGCTCCGCGGCTCGACACCCTCCGTCGTCGACCAGCGCACCGTCACGGTCTCCTGCAGCGGCGCAGCCGACCACGCCCCGACCGACAATGCGCAGATCGAGGGTGTCGTCCTGGCCTGCGGTGAGCCGAACGGGGGCGTCCGGGGTGTAGTGCCAAGCGGAGTAGTCGGGGCCGCCCATGGTGTGAACGTTCGCCTCGTTCGCCCCAGGCGTTAACACCGGGCTGCCGCTGACCGAACCCCATGCGCCGAACGGGCCGAACGGCTCGACGTCACCCGGGCGAGTTGATAGGAACTCGTGCGGGGCACAACATGCTTGGAGGGGTCTGGGGTGCCGGGACGCGCCGCCGCGCCGGTCACGCTGTGTGTGCTCGGCACGCTGGAGGCTGCCGCCTCCGGCGTGCCGCTGCGGCTCGGCGGGCCGATCCAGCGCGCGGTGCTGGCCCGGATCCTGGTGGCGGGCAGCGTGCCGGTCTCGGCCGAGCGGCTCGTCGAGGACGTCTGGGGCGGGCGCGCGGCGCCGGACGCCGTGCACCCGTTCGTGTCGCGGCTGCGGAAGGTGCTCGGGCGCGACGCGATCCCGCAGCGCCGCGGCGGCTACGTCGTCGACCGGGAGCTGGTGACGGTCGACGCCGACCTGTTCGTCGCCGAGGTCGACGGCGGGCGCCGGGCGCTGGCGCGAGGCGCCGACGCCGAGGCCGCCGTCCTGCTGGAGTCCGCGCTGGCCCGCTGGAACGGGGAACGGCGCGTTCGCGGGGGTCGCCGACGTCGCGGACGTCGTGGTCGTCGACGCCGAGGCCGACCGGCTCGACGAGCTGCGGGTGGCGGCCGCCGAGTCGCTCGCCGACGCGCACGTGCGGCTGGGCCGCGGCGGCGAGGACGTCGACCGGCTCGGCGAGCTGGCGCAGCGCTACCCCCTGCGGGAGCCGCTGGCGGCCCGGCTGGTGATGGCGCTGTACGCGGCGGGGCGGCAGGCCGACGCGCTCGCCGCCTACGAGCGCTGCCGCCGCGCGCTGGCCGATCAGCTCGGGGTGGACCCGGCCCCGCCGCTGCGCCGCGTGCACGCGGCGGTGCTCGCCCACGAGGCGATGGGCTCGGTCTACGCCGCCGGTCCCGCGCTCCGGTCGAACCTGCCGCAGCGCGCCCGCGTGTTCGTCGAGCGGCCGGAGCTGGCCGCGCGCGTCGAATCCGCGCTGGACGGCGGCGGCCACCGCCCGGTGGTGCTCTACGGGATGCCCGGCGCGGGCAAGACCGAGCTGGCCTGCGAGCTGGCCCATCGGCGGCAGCGGGCGGGCCGGGTGGCGTGGTGGATCGCGGCCGAGGACCCGGCGGGCACGGCGGCGGGGCTGGCCGACCTGGCCACGGCCCTGGGCATCGGCACCCGGGCGCGCGAGGAGGACACCCGCGCCGCGCTGTGGGCCGAGCTGGACCGCGCCCCGGGCTGGGTGCTGGTGTTCGACAACGCCGACGAGCCCGCCCGGCTGGAGCCCTACCTGCCCACCTCGGTCCACGGCGACGTCCTCATCACCTCCCGCGACCAGGCATGGCGGCGGCTGGCCCGGCCGATCCCGGTGCCGTCGCTGACCCGCACGGAGTCGGTCGCCTACGTCGTCGAGCGCAGCGGCGACCCCGACACCGGCGGCCGCCGGTGAGCTGGCCGAGCTGCTCGGCGACCTCCCCCTGGCCCTGCAGCAGGCCTGCGCCTACGTCGAGCAGACGGGCATGACCGTGCCCGACTACGTGCGCCTCTACCGCGGCGCGCCAGGCCGAGCTGGGCGCGGTCGCGACCACCTGGGGCCTCGCGTTCGACCGGCTCCGCCGCCGTTCGTCCTCTCGCCGCCGGCGGTGCTGGAGACGATCTCGTTCCTCGCGGCCGACGCGATCGCCGTCGAGATGCTGTGGCCGCTGGCCGACGGCGACGAGCTGGACGTCCAGGAGGCGATCGGGGAGCTGCTGCGCCTTTCGCTCGTCGACCGCAAGGGGCCGATCCTGCGCGTGCACCGGCTCGTCCAGGACGTGGTGCGCGTCGGCCTGCCCGCGGCGACGGCGGTCGCCCGGTTGGACGCCGCCGCGCGCCTGTGCCTGGCCGTCGAGGCCGACGGCCGGGACGCCGCGGCCCATCTCGTCCAGGTCGCCGCGCACTGCGAGGCGCTGCGGCGTGTTCCTGCCGGTCTCCTCGATGGGCTGGCCGCGGTGGCGCGCCGGTTCGCCGCGCGCGCCCTCTACCCGGCCGCCGAGCAGGTGCTCACCACGGCGCTGCGGCTCCTGGACATCCTGGCGGACGGGGCAGGCACGACCATCCAGCGCGGCACGCTGCTCTGCCAGCTCGGCGAGGTGCTCGACGCCGCGGGCAGGCTGAACGCGGCGCTCGACCTGCACCGGCGCGCCGTGGAGCTGCTGGACGCCGAGACGAAGGCCGACGAGCTCGTGCTCGCGCACGCCTACAACCGGCTCGGGCACGTCCTCAACTGCGCCGACGACACCCCGGGCGCGATCGCGGCCCACGAGCGGTCGCTCAAGACGCTGCGGGCGGTGCACCGCGACGACCTCGCCGCCCCCGTGCTGGTCGACCTCGGCTACACGCTCTGGGCCGACGGCCTGCTCGACCGGGCGGGCGAGGCGCTCACCGCGGGCCGCGACCTGCTCACGCCCGGGGGCCGGGACTGGGCGCACGCCACGGCCGGGCTGGGCATGGTGGCCCAAGACCATGGCCGCGTCGAGGAGGCGGCGGAGCTGCAGCGGCGCGCGATCGCCGCGTTCACCCGCGTCTGCGGCCCGGACCACCCCGACACCGCGCAGGCGATGGACAAGCTCGGCTACGCGTTGCGGCTGCTGCACCGGCCCGTGGAGGCGATCGAGCAGCACCGGCGGGCCGTCGGGCTGCTCGCGCGGGTGCTCGGCGACGAGGACACCCGGGTCGCGATGACGTTGTCCAACCTCGGCCTCGCGCTCGGCGACGCCGGTCAGGCAGAGGCCGCGATCGACACGCAGACCCGCGCCCACCAGCTGTTCCAAGCCGCGCTGGGGCCGACGCACGCCAGCACGCTGATGGCGGGTCGGCGGCGCGCGGTCGCGCTGGCGGCGGCGGGCCGCACCGCGCAGGCCGTTCCCCTGATCCAGGAGGTGCTCGCCGCGCTCGCCGACCGCGTCGGGGAGGCCGAGCTCGGGGCGATCGCGGAGGACGTCGCGCTCGTCTACGCGGCGGCCGGGGACGCGGACGCGGCCCGGGAGTGGCGGTCGCGCGCGCAGTAGTTGTGCCTGCAAGGTCGCTGCAAGATCGGTGGAACAAGGTGGACGCCTGGCCACACCGAGGAAGCGACCATGCGCCCGAGTCGTCCACAGCCCCTCCTTGCGTCCCGACCGCTCGCGGATCTGCCGACCGCCGAGCTGGTCGCGGCGGCGTCGGCAGGCCGCGCCTGCGCCTGGTCCGAGATCGTCGTCCGCTACGAGCGCCTGGTGCTCGGCGTGGTGACGTCCTTCCGGCTGCAGGAGGCGGACTCCGCCGACGCCGCGGCGAACACGTGGCTGCGGGCGATGGAGGGCCTGCCCGCCTTGCGTGATCCGGACCGGCTCGGCGGCTGGCTGAGGACCATCGCCCGCCGGGAATGCCTGGCGGTGCTGCGCCAGACGGTGTTCGAGGAGCCCGCCGACGTCGCCGCGGCCGGGGTGCCCGCCGCCGAGCCCGGGCCCGAGGCCGTCGTCGTCGCCTGCGAGGTGGGGCGGGCGATCGCCGACGCGATGGCCGATCTTCCCGGGCGCGGCAGGCGGCTGATCCTGGCGCTGTTCTACCTCCCGCGGGTCTCGTACACGACGATGGCCGCCACCGCGGACATGCCGATCGGCAGCATCGGCCCCACCCGCAAGCGTGCGCTCGGCGCGCTGCGGGTCGGGCTGGAGCAGGCGGGCTTCGGGCCGGACGCGCTCGCCGCGTGAGGGCGCGGCCTTCCCACCAGCCATGATCACCGGTTCGGTGCGAAACCGTGCCAGATCCGGCCGGATCCGCACCGAACCGGTGATCACCGCCCTGACGAGGTCGGGCGGGGGCAGTGCTGAAACGCTGTGGCCGTGGAGATCCTCGTCCTCGTCGTCGGGCTGATGCTGGCCGCGGTGCTGCTGGTCGGCGTGGGGGATCGCACGCGGCTCTACCCCCGGGGCGTAGGCAACACCCTGCGTCAGCGGATGGACCGCCTCGAGGGCCTGCTGCGCGGTGACCCGGCGTCGGCCGAGGACCGCGAGCACGCCGAGGCCGTGCGCCGCCACCGCGAGATCATGTCCGCGGTGCAGGCCGAGGCCCTCGCCGCGGCCCGGGCCGAGGTGCTGGCCGCCCGCCGGGAGCCCGGCGTGGACCCGGAAGCGGCCGACCGGGTGTTGCGCAGGCTCGACTTGCGCACCGTGCTGCTCGACTGATGAGGCAGGAAACGGGTACACCGGACCCATGACGGCGTCGGAACGGACTCCGCGGCTGCCCTGGGCGGGGCCCGCTGTCGAACGACGGCGGGAGTCGGAGAACGCTGCCGACGTGGTGCCACGCGGCTTGCGGGTGGCCGCCGCCCTCGGGTGGCGGCTGCTGGTCGTCGCCGCAGCGCTCTGGGTGCTCGGCCAGATCATCGCCTACCTGTCCGGCATCTTCATCCCGGTGGCGGTCGCGCTGCTGCTCGCCGCCCTGCTCACACCGGCCGTCCAGCGGCTGCGCCGAGTGGCGCGTGCCGGGCGGTGTGGCCACCGCAGTGGTGCTCGTCGGCGGACTGGCGGCGCTGGCGGTGCTGCTGACGTTCGTGGTGCGCACCGTCATCGGCGGCCTGCCGCAGCTCGGCGCGAGCCTCACCCAGAGCATCTCCGAGCTCACCGGGTGGCTGGCCAACGGCCCGCTGCACATCAGCTCCGATCAGCTCGGCGCCGCACAGCAGCAACTGTTCAAGACGCTGCAGGAGAACCAGGCGAACATCACGGCCGCCACGCTCAACACGGCCGCCACCGTGGGGGAGCTGCTCACCGAGTTCCTGCTCGTCGTGTTCACGCTGATCTTCTTCCTGCACGGCGGCGACGGGATATGGCGGTTCCTCCTCACGGGCGTGCCCGCCGGCGCCCGCAACCGGGTCGACGTCGCGGGCCGCCGGGGGCTCGCCGCCCTCGTGCACTACGTGCGCGCCACGGCCATCGTCGCCGCCGTCGACGCCGTGGTCATCGGGATCGCGCTGGGGATCCTCCGGGTCCCGCTGGCGATGCCGCTGGCCACGCTCGTGTTCCTCGGCGCGTTCATCCCGATCATCGGTGCGGTGGCGACGGGGGCCGCCGCGGTGCTCGTCGCGCTCGTCGCGCAGGGCCCGTTCACCGCGCTGATCGTGCTGGCGGTGATCATCGGGGTGATGCAGCTGGAGAGCCACGTGCTGCAGCCGCTGCTGCTCGGCCGCGCGGTCGCGCTGCACCCGCTGGCCGTGGTGCTCTCGATCGGCGCGGGCCTGTACGTCTGGGGGATCGCGGGCGCGCTGCTGGCCGTGCCGCTGCTGGCGGTGCTCAACGCGGGCATCCGGTCGTTGAACAGCCCGGCGGACGCCTTGATCGCGCCGGAACACGTGGACACGGACGAGTCGGAGGACTCCGCGCCTGCCGACATGCCCGATTCCGAACTGGAGTGACCCCTGCCGCCCTCCGCGGCGGTTAGGGTCGCCCGGTGACCGACCCGCACCCGCTCGATCCGCTCACCGCGGACGAGATGCGCCACGTCCAGGCCCTGCTCGAGCGCGAGCACGGCGTGCGGCGCCCGGGATGGCGCATCGCGGCGATCGAGCTGGTCGAGCCCGCGAAAGACGTCGTGCGGGCGCACCGCCCCGGCGACGAGGTGCCCCGTTCGGTCCGGGCGGTGCTGTGGCGCACCGGCGACGGGCTGGCGTTCGTCGCCCACCTCTCGCTCACCGCCGACGCCGTCACCGCGTGGGAGCCGCAGCCGGGCCGCCAGCCGCACGCCACAGTGGACGAGTGGCACGACTGCGACGCGGCGATGCGCGCCCACCCCGAGGTCCGCGCGGCGCTGGCGGGGCGCGGGATCACCGATCCCGAGCTCGTGCTGGTCGACATGTGGACCTACGGCGCGCACCTCGTCCCCGAGCGCTACTCGGGGCGGCGGATCGGCTGGTGCGACGTCTGGGTGCGGGCCAGCCCGGGCGGCAACCCGTACGCGCACCCGGTGTCCGGGCTGAAGCTGATCGTCGACCTCAACGCGATGGCGCTATTGGAGATCGACGACGCGGGCGACGTCGGCCGCCCGCCCGTGCGCGGCGAGTACGACCCCGCCGTGCGGCCCGACTTGCGCCTGCGCACCGACCGCAAACCGCTGCAGGTCACCCAGCCCGAGGGTGTGTCGTTCACGCTCGAGGGCACGAGCTGTCCTGGCAGCGCTGGGAACTGCGGCTCGGGTTCACCTACCGCGAGGGTCTCGTGCTGCACACCGTCTCCTACGACGGACGGCCGGTGGCCTACCGGATGGCGTTCGCCGAGATGGTGGTGCCCTACCGCGACCCCACGCCCGACCACTACCGGCGCACCGCGTTCGACGTCGGGGAGTGGGGCCTCGGCTTCATGACGACCTCGCTCGAGTTGGGCTGCGACTGCCTCGGCGAGATCCGCTACCTCGACGCCGTGCTGCACGACTCCGCGGGCGCGCCGCAGGTGGTCCGCAACGCGATCTGCGTGCACGAGGAGGACGACGGCGTGCTCTGGAAGCACGTCGACGGGCGCACGGGCGCGCAGGTGCGGCGACGGCGTCGACTCGTGGTGTCGTTCCACGTCACCGTGGCCAACTACGAGTACCTGGTGTACTGGCGGTTCTTCGAGGACGGCGGGATCGACTGCGAGGTGCGCGCGACCGGGATCATGGTCACCACGCCGTTCGCGGGCGAGGCGCCGCCGTACGGCACGGTCGTGGACGCGTCCACCTACGCGCCGATCCACCAGCACTTCATCGTGGCGCGGCTGGACATGGAGGTCGACGGGCCGGACAACACCGTCGTCATGGTCGAGACCGCGCAGCCGCCGATCGGGCCGGACAACCCGCACGGGCTCGCGCTCACCACCCGCACGGTGCCGCTGCGCACCGAGGCGGAGGGCCGCCAGGACGTCTGCTGGGCGACCCAGCGCACGTGGAAGGTGACCAACCCGGGGCGGCGCAACGCGGTCGGCGCGCCGGTCGCGTACACCCTCGTGCCCGGCGGGGCGATCCCGGCGATGCTCGATCCGGCGTCGCCGGTGTTCCGCCGCGCCCAGGTGCTGGGCCACACCCTGTGGGTCACGCCGTTCGCCGCGGACGAGCGCTGGCCGTGCGGTGAGTTCGTGAACCAGAGCGGCGAGGACCTCGGGCTGCCCGTGTGGACGGCAGCCGACCGCCCGATCGCGGACACCGACGTCGTGCTCTGGTACGTCTTCGGGATCCACCACGTGCCGCGGGTGGAGGACTGGCCGGTGATGCCGGTCGACATCGTCGGGTTCCACCTGAAGCCGTTCGGCTTCTTCGACGCCAACCCGGCGCTGGACGTGGCGCCGTGAGTCGGTACGGCCCGCAGTTCGGGCCGGACATCACGTTCCTCGGTGTCGGCCGCTGCGACTGGGCCGAGCCGTCGACCTACGCGGACGCCGACGTCGTCATCCTCGGTGCGCCGTTCGACGGCGGCACGTCGTACCGGTCGGGTGCGCGGTTCGGTCCGCAGTACATCCGCCAGACCTGCTACCTGGCCCACGACGGCTCGCGGCCCTCGCTCGCGCTGCGCGTCGACGGGCTCGGCACCGATCTGCGGGTGCTCGACGCGGGCGATGTCGAGCTGTACTCCGGCGACGCCGAGCGCTCGGTGCGCGACCTGCAGGCCGCGGTGCACACCATCGCGGCCACCGGCGCGGTCCCGCTCGTGCTCGGCGGCGACCACACGATCGCCTGGCCGGACGCCGCCGGGGTGGCCCAGCACGTCGGCGCGGGCCGCGTCTCGATGATCCATTTCGACGCGCACGCGGACACCGGCGACATCGAGTTCGGCTCGCTCGTCGGCCACGGCCAGCCGATGCGGCGCCTGATCGAGTCCGGCGCGGTCCGCGGCGACCGGTTCCTGCAGATGGGGCTGCGCGGCTACTGGCCCGGCCCCGAGACCCTCGTCTGGATGGCCGCGCAGGGGATGCGGTCCTACGAGATGACGGAGATCGTCGCGCGCGGTCTCCCCGAATGCCTGACGGAGGCGTTCGCCATCGCGCTCGACGACTGCGACGGCGTGTTCCTCTCGGTGGACATCGACGTGTGCGACCCGGGGCACGCGCCGGGCACGGGCACCCCGGAGCCGGGCGGGCTCACCGCTCGGCAGCTGCTCGACGCGGTGCGGCGCATCGCGTACGAGCTGCCGGTGGTCGGGATGGACGTGGTGGAGGTCGCGCCACCGTACGACCACGCGGAGATCACCGCGCTCCTGGCCAACCGGGTGGTGCTGGAGGCGCTTTCCGGGCTCGCGCGGCGACGCCGCGACGCGGCCGACGGCACGACCTGGGACCCGCGACAGCCCCTGCTTGCGGATAGGCGCCCGGAATAGGCTTGCCCGGTCGGTCGCTGCACCGCACATGAGCACCAAGATCTGGTTCATCACCGGCGCGTCGCGCGGCTTCGGCCGCGAGTGGGCCATTGCCGCGCTCGAGCGCGGCGACTCCGTGGCCGCCACCGCGCGCGACACCGACACTCTCGACGACCTCGCCGCGAAGTACGGCGACCAGCTGCTGCCGCTCCGCCTGGACGTCACCGACCGGGAGGGGGCGTTCGCCGCCGTCGAGCAGGCGCACGAGCGGTTCGGTCGGCTCGACGTCGTCGTCAACAACGCGGGGTACGGCCACTTCGGCACGGTCGAAGAGCTGTCGGAGACCGACGTCCGCGACCAGATGGAGACCAACTTCTTCGGCGCGCTGTGGGTCACGCAGGCCGCGCTGCCGATCCTGCGCGCGCAGGGCTCGGGCCACATCCTGCAGGTGTCCTCGATCGGCGGGATCTCCGCGTTCGGCGGGATCGGCGCCTACCACGCGTCCAAGTGGGCGCTGGAGGGGCTCAGCCAGGCGCTGGCGCAGGAGGTCGCGCAGTTCGGCATCCACGTCACGCTGATCGAGCCGGGCGGCTTCGCCACCGACTGGGCGGGCCCGTCGGCCAAGCACTCGGCGCCGCTGGCGGCCTACGAGGCCTACCGCGAGGAGGTGCAGCGGATGCGGCGCGGCCCGCAACCCGGTGCCCGGCGACCCGGCGGCGAGCGGACAGGCCGTGCTGGCGGTGGTCGACGCCGCGGAGCCGCCGCTGCGGGTGTTCTTCGGCGACGGCCCGCTCGCGGTCGCGACGGCGGACTACGAGGCCCGGCTCGCGACGTGGCGCAAGTGGGAGCCGGTGTCGATCGCGGCAGGCGGCCACGGGTGACGGTCGCACGGACGTTCCCGCGGACGGCCGCGCCCTCGACCCGGCAGGCGCTGCCGCCGGTGGTCGGGGAGGGGCTGCCGCCGGTGGTCGGGGAGGCGCTGCCGCCGGTGGCCGGGCACTGAGGTGCGCACCGCCACCACCGTCGAGGCCTCCCGGCCCGGCGCGCTCGCCCTGGCGCTGGAGGCCGAACACCTCGGGCTCGACGTCTGTTGGGTCGCCGAGGCGTGGGGCTCCGACGCACCCACCGCGTTGGGCTGGCTCGCCGGGCGCACGCACCGGATGCTGCTCGGCTCCGGCGTGATCCAGGTCGGCACCCGCACCCCGGTCGCGATCGCGCAGGCCGCGCGCACGCTCGTCGACCTGTCCGACGGCCGGTTCCTGCTCGGCCTCGGCGCGTCCGGCCCGCAGGTGATCGAGGGCCTGCACGGGGTGCCGTTCGCCCGGCCGCGCACCCGGCTGCGCGAGACCGTCGAGGTCGTCCGGATGGCGCTGGCCGGGGAGAAGATCGCCTATACGGGCGAGACGGTCGAGATCCCGCTGCCCGGCGGCGAGGGCAGGCCGATGCGGCTGTCCGGCCCGCCGTGCCCGGACGTGCCGATCTACCTGGCCACCCTTTCGCCGCGGATGCTGGAGCTCACCGGCCGGATCGCCGATGGCTGGCTGGGCACCAGCTTCGTGCCGGAGGCCGCGGGCGCCTACCTCACCCACCTCGACGCGGGCCTGGCGGCCGGTGGGCGCACCCGCGCCGACCTCGACATCTGCCAGGGCGCCGAGGTGGCGTTCGCGGCCGACGAGGACGAGCTCGCCCGGATGATCGACGCGCGACGCGCCGGGCTGGCGTTCAGCCTCGGCGGCATGGGCTCGGCGGGCACGAACTTCTACCACGACGCCTACGCGCGCCAGGGCTGGTCCGCGCAGACCGCGCGGGTGCGGGGGCGCTGGCTCGCGGGTGATCGGGAGGGCGCGGCCGCGCTCGTCACCGACGCGATGGTGCTGGGCACCACGCTGATCGGCACCGCAACGATGGTGCGCGAGCGGCTCGCCGTGTGGCAGGCGGCGGGCGTGGACACCGTGCGGCTCTACCCGGCGGGGGAGACGCTCGACGAGCAGGTGGCCACGCTCGGGCACGCGATCGAGCTGGTGCGCGAAATCAACGCCGAGGTCAGCCCGGCTCCAGCGCCCGCGCGATCGGCACGCCCGGCCGGTACGCCAGATGCCGGTGGCTCGGAGCGTCCAGCACCGTGAGGTCGGCGCGCGCGCCCGGCGTGATCACCCCGATGTCGGTGCGGCGCAGCGCCTGCGCGGCCCCCGCGGTGGCCGCCCACAGCGCCTCGTCGGGCGTCATGCCCATCTCCCGCACCGCCAGCGCGATCATCAGCGGCATCGACGACGAGTAGCAGGTGCCCGGGTTGCAGTCGGTGGCCAGCGCGACGGTGACGCCCGCGTCGAGCAGCCGCCGCGCGTCCGGGTAGGGGGAGCGGGTGGAGAACTCGACGCCCGGCAGCAGCGTCGCGACCGTGTCGCCGCCCGCCAGCGCGTCGACGTCGGCGCCGCTCAGGTGGGTGCAGTGGTCGACGCTGGCCGCGCCGAGCTCGACGGCCAGCGCCACGCCCGGCCCGGGGCCGAGCTGGTTGCCGTGCACCCGCAGCCCGAGGCCCGCGGCCCGGCCCGCCTTCAGCACCGTCGCGGCCTCGTCGCCGTCGAAGGCGTGCGGGCTGTGCGGCTCGCAGAACACGTCGATCCAGCGCGCGTGCGGCGCGCAGGCGGCGAGCATGGGCCCGACGACGAGGTCGACGTACGCACGCCGGTCGACACCCGCCGGCACGACGTGCGCGCCGAGGAACGTCGTCTCCGGCGTGACCTCGGCCGCGAGGCGCAGCGCCCGCTCCTCGTCGGCGACCGTGAGCCCGTAGCCGCTCTTGATCTCGACGGTCGTGGTGCCCTGGGCGCGCATCTCGGCGACGCGGGCGGCCAGCGGCGGCGCGCAGGTCGTCGTCGGTCGCGGCCCGGGTGGCGGCGACGGTGGCCGCGATGCCGCCGCCGTCGTAGCGCTCGCCCGCCATGCGCGCGGCGAACTCGGCCGAGCGGTCGCCCGCGAACACGAGGTGGGAGTGGGTGTCGACGAAGCCCGGCACGACCGCCCGGCCGCCGAGTCGATGCGCCGGTCGGCGGCAGGCGCGTCCCGGGCGGTCCCCACCCACGCGACGCGCCCGTCGTCGACGACGACGGCGGCGTCGCGCGAGCGTCCCGAGCTCGGCGTCCTGCGTGGTGAGCTCGCCGATCCCGGTGACCACGGTGCTCATGCGCGCCTCCGGTCATCCGCCGCCACGTCCGGCGTGACCTGCGCGATCGCCGCCGCCAACCGCGCGCCCACGTCGCCGAGGCGGTGCGCCCCGCCCGCGACCACCGGCACGCCGTCGACCAGCACCGTGTCGACGTCGGCGGCGGTCGCGGCGAACAGCACCTGGGCGGGGTCGGCGCCCGCGGTGCGCACGGTGTCGAGCCGCACCGCGACCAGGTCGGCGGGCGCGCCGACGGCGAGCCTCCCGGCGTCCGGGCCGCCGAGCGGGGCGTGGTTGGTGAGCGCGGCCAGCAGCTCGGCCGGGCGGAACCGGCCGCGCTCGCCGGTCGCGAGCCGCTCGTGCATCTCCAGCGCCCGGGCCTCCTCGATCAGGTCGACGACGGCGTGCTGGTCGCTGCCCAGCGACAGCGCGACCCCGGCGTCGTGCAGCGCCCGGGCCGGGCCGATGCCGTCGGCGAGGTCGCGCTCGGTGGTCGGGCAGAGGCACACCCCGGTGCCGGACGCCGCCGAGCAGGGCGATGTCGGCGTCGGTCAGGTGGGTGGCGTGCACGGCGGTGGTGGCCGGTCCGAGCACGCCCTTCGGCGGCGAGCAGGCCGGTCGGGGTCAGCCCGTGGCGGCGCAGGCACGCCGCGTTCTCGGCGGGCTGCTCGGACAGGTGCACGTGCAGGGGGCGGCCCTCGGCGGCCTTGGCCACGACGGCGAGCGCCTCGCGGGGCACGGCCCGCACCGAGTGCACGGCCACCCCGTCGGCGCCCGCGGCGCGCTCGGCCCAGGCGTGCACGTCGCGGTCGCCGAAGCGCAGCTGCGGGCCTTCGAGCGGGGTGTCGAAGCCGCCCGCGAGGTAGCAGGTGTCCAGCACGGTGAGGCGGATGCCCGCGTCGGCCGCGGCGGCGCGCAGCGCGGCGCGCATGGCGTGCGGGTCGGCGTAGGGGACCCCGCCCGGGCCGTGGTGCAGGTAGTGGAACTCGGCCACCGCCGTCACCCCGGCGAGCGCCATCTCGGCGTAGACCGCGGTGGCCAGGGCGCGGTAGGAGTCGGGGTCGAGGCGGGCGGCGACGGCGTACATCGCCTCGCGCCAGGTCCAGAACGTGCCGCCGCCGTCGTGGGTGCGCCCGCGCAGCGCCCGGTGGAACGCGTGGCTGTGGGCGTTGGCGAAGCCGGGCAGCACCACACCGGGCAGCCGTCGCGCGTCGCCGGGCGCGGTACCGGGGCGCACGGCGGTGAACCGGCCGTCGGCGATCTCGAACGTCACGTCGGTGGCGAGGCCCTCGGGCAGGTGCGCGGCGGCGGCCCAGTACCGGCTGTGCGCGGAAACGAGTGCCTGAGCACTCGTTTCCGCGCACGAGGTCACTGCGCACCCCCGCTGGTCAGGTGGCGCAGCACGGCCGTGAGCGCGGTGACCCCGGCCGCGCAGTCGGCGTCCTCGGCGTGCTCCTCGGGGCTGTGCGAGACCCCGGTGGGGTTGCGCACGTACAGCATGGCGGTCGGGATCCCGGCGGCGGCGAGGATGCCCGGCGTCGTGCCCGGCCCCGGTCGGCAGCAGCGGCGCGTCGTCCAGCAGGACGGCCAGCCGCTCGGCCAGCGTCGGGATCGAACGGGGTGCGGTCGGTCCACGACTCCTCGGTCAGCGACGCCGCCGGCTCGCGGCCACGTCGGCGACGACCGCGCGCACCCGCTCGGCGTCGTCACCCCGCGCGTCCAGCCAGGCCGGTGACCTGCGACGGGATCGCGTTGACGCCGTTCGGGGCGACGTCGGACCTTGCCGCAGGTGGCGACGGCGCCGTGGCGCTCGGCGGCGGCGCGGGCGGCCAGCACGACGCGGGCGAAGGCGAGCATCGGGTCGTCGCGGTCGACGAGGCGGGTGGTGCCCGCGTGGTCGGCCCGCCCGGCCAGGTCGATGCGCCAGCGGCCGTGCGGGTGGATCGCGGTGCCGACGGCGACCGCCCGGCCCAGGTCGGCCAGCGCCCGCCCCTGCTCGACGTGCAGCTCGACGAACGTGCCGATCCGGCGCAGCGCCTCCGGATCGGGACCCAGCGGCGCCTGGCCTGCCCGGGCGACGGCATCGGCCATGGTCGACGCCGTCGGCGTCGGTGAGCCCGGCGGCCCGGTCGGCGGCGAGCGCGCCGGTGAGGATCCGCGAGCCCGCGCAGGCGACGCCGAACCGGGCGCCCTCCTCGTCGCCGAAGAGCGCCACGCCCAGCGGCCGTGTCGGCGCGAAGCCCGTCCGCGCGCAGGGCGTCGACCGCGGCGAACGCGCTGACGCACGCCGAGCGGGCCGTCGAAGGCGCCGCCGTCGGGCACCGAGTCCAGGTGGGAGCCGGTGACGACGCCGGGGCCGTCCGCGTCCGGGATCGCCCCACCAGGCGACGAGGTTGCCCGCCCGGTCGGCGGCGACGTCGAGCCCGCGGGCCTCGGCCTCGCCCGTGAACCACTCCCGCAGGTCGGCGTCCTCCCGGGTCCAGGCGAACCGCCGGTAGCCCCCGCTGCGGGCGCGCCCGACGTGCGCGAGGTCGTCGAGGCCGCGCCCCCCACATCGCGGGAAGGTGCCCCTGCTGACGGGTCCGGCCACGATCGCGGCTCACCCCTCCGCCATCGGGATGCGGACGCCCTGCGCCGCAGCGGTGGCGCGGGCCTCGTCGTAGCCCGCGTCGACGTGGCGCAGCACGCCCATCGCCGGGTCGTTCGTCAGCACCCGCGCGAGCTTGGCCGCCGCGAGCGGCGTGCCGTCGGCCACGCTGACCTGACCGGCGTGGATGCGAGCGGCCGATGCCGACGCCGCCGCCGTGGTGGATCGACACCCAGGTCGCGCCGGACGACGCCGCGGTGAGCGCGTTGAGCAGCGGCCAGTCGGCGATCGCGTCGGAGCCGTCGGCCATCGCCTCGGTCTCCCGGTAGGGGGAGGCGACGGAGCCGGTGTCGAGGTGGTCGCGGCCGATCACGATCGGCGCGGACACCCGCCCGTCGGCGACCAGCTCGTTGAACGCGCAGGCCCGCCTTGTCGCGCTCGCCCTGGCCGAGCCAGCAGATCCGCGCGGGCAGCCCCTGGAACGCGACCCGCTCCTGGGCGGCGCGGATCCAGCGGTGCAGGTGGTCGTTGTCGGGGAAGAGGTCGAGCACGGCCCGGTCGGTGGCGGCGATGTCGGCCGGGTCGCCGGACAGCGCGGCCCACCGGAACGGGCCCTTGCCCTCGCAGAACAGCGGCCGGATGTAGGCGGGCACGAAGCCCGGGGAACGCGAACGCGCGCTCGAAGCCGCCGTGGCGGGCCTCGTCGCGGATCGAGTTGCCGTAGTCGAACACCTCGGCGCCCGCGTCCAGGAACCCGACCATCGCCTCGACGTGCCGCGCCATCGACGCCCGCGCCCGGTCGGTGAACTCCTCGGGCTTGGCCGCCGCGTAGTCCGCCCAGTCCTCGAGCGCGACGCCGAGGGGCAGGTAGGACAGCGGGTCGTGGGCCGAGGTCTGGTCGGTGACGACGTCGACGGCGACGCCGCGGCGCAGCAGCTCGGGCAGCACCTCGGCGCAGTTGCCGACCACCCCGACCGACCAGGCGCGCCGCTCGCGGACGGCGGTCTCGCAGCGTGGCGATGGCGGCGTCGAGGTCGGCGGCCAGCTCGTCGAGGTAGCGGTGCTCGACGCGGCGCTGCAGCCGGGCCGGGTCGACGTCGACGACGAGGCACACGCCGCCGTTCAGCGTGACGGCCAGCGGCTGCGCGCCGCCCATGCCGCCGCAGCCGCCGGTGACGGTGAGCGTGCCCGCGAGCGTGCCGCCGAACCGCTTGGCGGCGACCGCGGCGAACGTCTCGTACGTGCCCTGCAGGATGCCCTGGGTGCCGATGTAGATCCACGAGCCCGCGGTCATCTGGCCGTACATGGTGAGGCCGAGCTGTTCGAGGCGGCGGAACTCCGGCCAGGTGGCCCAGTCGCCGACCAGGTTGGAGTTGGCGATCAGCACCCGCGGCGCCCACTCGTGCGTGCGCAGCACCCCGACCGGCTTGCCGGACTGCACGAGCATCGTCTCGTCGTCCGCGAGCGTGGTGAGGGTGCGCACCATCGCGTCGAACGAGCGCCAGTCGCGGGCGGCGCGGCCGGTGCCGCCGTAGACGACGAGGTCGTCGGGCCGCTCGGCGACCTCGGGGTCGAGGTTGTTCTGCAGCATGCGCAGCGGGGCCTCGGTCTGCCAGGACCGGGCGGTGAGGGTGGTGCCGCGCGGTGCGCGGACGGGGCGTGCGCCCTCCATGATTAGTAGCCTCCTTCGTCGGCCCGTGCGCGGAAACGAGTGCTCCGGCACTCGTTTCCGCGCACGGGTGCGTCAGCTCAGGGTTCCGGTGATGGTCTCGGCGGCGGCCAGTGCCGCGCCGGTCGTGACGAACGTGTGGGCCGCGTCGATCTCCGGCCCGAGGTGGCGGTCCGGGCCGGGGCCCGTGACGTGCGCGCGCAGCCCGGCGACGACCGCCGCGGTCGCGGGGGCAGGCGTCAGCGGGGCCCGCAGGTCCAGCGCGCGCGCCGCGGTGAGCAGCTCGACCGCGAGCACGCGGCCCAGCCCGTCGATGGCCCGGCGCAGCTTGCGCGCCGCCGCCCAGCCCATCGAGACGTGGTCCTCCTGCATCGCGGAGGACGGGATCGAGTCGACCGACGCCGGCACGGCGAGCCGCTTGAGCTCGGCCACGATCCCGGCCTGCGGTGTACTGGGCGATCATGTGCCCGGAGTCGACGCCCGGGTCGTCGGCGAGGAACGGCGGCAGCCCGGCCGAGCGCGCGACGTCGAGGAACCGGTCGGTGCGCCGCTCGGAGATCGACGCCAGGTCCGCGACGGCGATCGCGAGGAAGTCCAGCACGTACCCGAGCGGGGCGCCGTGGAAGTTGCCGTTGCTCTCGACCCGGCCGTCGGGCAGCACGACCGGGTTGTCGATGGCCGCGGCCAGCTCGCGGGCGGCCACGGCCTCGGCGTGCGCGAGCGTGTCCCGCACCGCGCCGTGCACCTGCGGCGAGCAGCGCAGCGAGTACGCGTCCTGCACCCGGGTGCACTCCGGGTTGCGGTGGCTTTCCATGATCGCGGAGCCGTCCAGGAGGGCGCGCAGGTTGGCCGCGCTGCGCTCCTGGCCGGGATGCGGGCGCAGGGCCTGCAGGTCGGCGGCGAACACGGCGTCGGTGCCCAGCAGCCCCTCGACGCTCATCGCGGCGGCGATGTCGGCCGTCCGTACGAGCTGCTCCAGGTCGTGCGCGGCCAGCACCAGCATGCCGAGCATGCCGTCGGTGCCGTTGATCAGCGCGAGGCCCTCCTTCTCGGCGAGCGCGACGGGCACGATCCCGGCTGCGGCGAGGGCGTCGGCGGCGGGGCACAGGACGCCGTCGGCGTCGCGGACCGTGCCCTCGCCGGTCGCGGCGAGCGCGCACGCGGCGAGCGGGGCGAGGTCGCCGGAGCAGCCGAGCGAGCCGAACTCCGGCACCACCGGCGTGATGCCCGCCGAGAGCATGGCCGCGTAGACCCGCGCCGTCTCCGGGCGCACGCCGGTACGCCCGGTGGCCAGCGTCGACAGCCGCAGGAGCAGCAGCGCCCGCACGACCTCGCGCTCGACCTCGGACCCCGTGCCCGCGGCGTGCGAGCGCACCAGCGAACGCTGCAGCTGGGCGCGCTGCGAGGGCGGGATGTGCCGGGTGGCCAACGCGCCGAACCCGGTGGAGACGCCGTAGTGCGGCGCCGTGTCGTGGGCGAGCGCCTCGACCACCTTCCGGCCGACCTCCAGCTCGTGCTCGGCCTCGGCGGACAGCGCAACGGCAGCGCCGTCCCGGGCGACGGTGACGACCTCGGCGGGGGACAGGGGGGCGGGGCGGATGCTCACGGTCTCTGGCACGCGCTCCATGGGACACCCGTTGGCCGTCCGCGCACCATGGTGCCGGGCGCGAAGGTGTCCGGGATCCCGGACAGTCGGCTAGCCTGGGCCAGATGGCGGAACCGATAACGAGACCGGTCAAGGTACCGGCCGCGCACCAGGCGCTCATGGTCCTGGCCCATCTGGGCAAGCAGGCGGGGCCGGTGCCCGCAGCCGCGGTGGCCCGCGATCTCGGGCTGCCCCGCTCCACGACCTACCAGCTCCTCGCCACGTTGGCGGTCAGCGGCTTCGTCGTGCACCTGGTCGACGAGCGCCGGTGGTGCCTGGGCGTGGCCGCCTACGAGCTCGGCACCGGCTACGTGCGGCAGGCCCCGCTGGCCCGGGTGGCGCGGGTGCCGCTGGCCCGGCTCGTCGACCGGGTCGGGCAGAGCGCGCATCTCGTGGTGCTGCACGGCCGCGAGGTCATCTACGTGATCGAGGAGCGCGCCCCGGGCCGCCTGTCGCTGGTCACCGACGTGGGGGTGCGGCTGCCCGCGCAGCTCACCGCCAGTGGGCGGGCGATACTGGCGGCGCTGCCCGCGGCGCAGGTCCGGGCGCTGTTCCCGGGCCCGGAGGCGTTCGTCACCCGGCACGAGGCCGGCCCGCAGTCGATCTCGGCCCTGCGGCGGCTGCTCGCCGAGGTGCGCCGCGCCGGGCACGCGATCGAGGACGGCGAGGTGACGCCGGGCTTCGCGTCGGTCGCGGTGGCCGTGCTCGACCACGCCCACCATCCGGTGGCGGGCGTGGCCGTGACGTTCTCCTGCGCGGCGGGGCAGGCCGCGCCGGCGGTCGCTCCGTCGCTGGTCGCGGAGGTGGCACGCACCGCCCGCGCGATCACCACCCGCATCGGCGGGTCGTGAGTGGAAAACGTCGCCATAGCGACGTTTTCCACTCACGACTACATGTCGAGGCCGCCGTTGACCGCGAGGACCGAGCCCGTGATGTAGCCCGCGTCGTCGTCGACGAGGAACTGCACCGCGCGCGCGATCTCCCGGGCGTGGCCCAGCCGCCCGACCGGCACCCCCGCCAGGAGCTTCTTGAGGACGTCGTCCGGGATGGCGGCCACCATCTCGGTCTCGATGTAGCCCGGCGCCACGCAGTTGACCGTGATGCCCTTGCGGGCCACCTCCTGCGCGAGGCTGTGGCTGAACCCGATCAGCCCCGCCTTCGACGCCGCGTAGTTGGCCTGCCCGACCGCGCCCGTCTGCCCGATCACCGACGAGATGTTGACGATGCGCCCGAAACCGTTGCCGAGCATGTGCTCGAGCACGGCCTTGGTCATGTGGAACGCGCCGGAGAGGTTGATCCGCAGCACGGCGCGCCAATCCTCCACCGTCATCCTGCGGACGGTCTTGTCGACCGTGATGCCCGCGTTGTTGATCAGGTAGTCGACCTTGCCCTTCTGCTCGAGCACCTCGTTGACGACGCGCTCACAGTCGCCGGGCTCCCCGACGTTGCCCTGGTGGACCGAGATGGACGCGCCCTCGGCGCTGAGCTTGCCCGCGAGCTCGTCGGCGGCCTTGGAGTTGGCGCTGTATCCCGCCGCCACGTGCACGCCGGATCGCGCGAGCGCGGTGGTGATCGCGGCGCCGATGCCGCGGGCGCCGCCGGTGACGATCGCGACGCGCGGCTCGGAAGGAGTGTCGGTGGGTGCGGTCATGGCGTGTCCTCTCCTGGAGAAGTGTGAGTCGGGGCGGGGATGGTGGGCTGGGCCTAGTCGCCGAACGCCGCGGCGATGTCCTCGCTGGTGGTGGCGGCCGTGGTGGTGCCGCCGGGCGCCGGGCCCGCGAGAACCACCTCGGGTGCGACGACCGTCGGGTCGACGGTCAGCACGGCGTACCCGCCGATCGCGCCCGCGCCGAAGCCCGGCGCGAAGACGCGCGTCGGACCGGTGATCACCTTGTCGCGCACGGCGTCGGCGATCGCCACGGGGATGGACGCCGAGGAGACGTTGCCCATCGTCTCGATGTTGAAGTACAGCTGCTCCGCGCTGACGCCTGCCTTCGCCGCGAGCTGCAGGATCATCGTCTTGTTGGCCTGGTGGGGCACGATCAGCTCGACGTCGTCGATCAGCGCGCCCCCGTTCAGACCGGGCTCCTTGCCCAGCTCGTCGATCATCTGGATCAGGTAGCGGCCCGCGAGCGCCTTCACCTCGGGCCCGTAAACGGTGATGTCGTTGTCGAACTCCGGGTTGGGCCAGATGATCGAGTTGACCTGCGACCACGGACCGCTGGCGTAGGTGTTCAACACGTGGATATCGCCCGATTGGCCTTCGGCCGCGGGTGCGACGACGACCGCCGCCGCACCGTCCCCGAAGATCATCCTGGACGTGCGGACGGCGCCGATCTTGTCGGAGAACTTCTCGACGCAGACCAGCAGCACCGGCCGCTCGATCTCCTGCAGCAGCCGCACCGCCTCGGACAGGCCGTACGGGAAGCCCGCGCAGGCCGCGACGATGTCGGCCGAGCAGTGGGTCTGCAGGATCCCGAGCTCACCGGAGAGCCAGGTGGCCAGCGACGGGATCAGCCGCTCGCTGGTGCAGGTGGCCACCAGGACGGCGCCGATCTCCTCCGGTGTCCGCTCGGCGTGCGCGAGCGCGCCCTTGGCGGCCGCGAGCGCAAGATGGTCGATGTCGTGGGCGGTGTAGCGCCGCTGCGCGATCCCGGTCTTCGTGCGGATCTCGTCGGCGCTCATCGGCGACCACGAGAAGCTCGCGTTGCGCACGACGTCGGCGTTGTCGCAGATGATCTCGCCGCGGGCCACCGCGAGCGACTCGATGTGCGCCTGCACCCGGAAGACCTCGTGCACGCGGACCGCCGGGTAGGGCCGCACCGGAGGCACGGCGGTGACGGCGGGCTCGGCGTCCGTGGGCACGGGCTCGACGCCTGTGCGGACGCGGTCGAGGAACGCCGCGACGTCCCGGTTGTGCGGGTGGAAGGCGATCACCCAGTCGTCGTCGCCGATCTCGGCGACGGGGCGCAGCTGGGTGCGGGAGCGGTCCCACGGGTACTGGTTGTGCAGCACCATCGCCCACCGGCGCAGCGCCTCGAGCTCGGGCACGGGCCCGTCGGCGTCGATGATGTCGCTGAGGCCGAAGACCGGGTAGTCCGGGTCGTGCTCGGGCACCACCCAGGTGAGCGCGCCCGGCCGCGCCAGGAACTCGGCGACCGTCGGCTTCACGGCGGGCAGCTCGGTGGCGTGGTGGCGCTTGTGCCGGTAGAGGTCGAAGAGCAGGTCGAAGATCTCCTGCTCGGCGGTCGAGTCCCAGGTGGGCGGGAGCGCGGCCCACGCGTTCTCGACGGCGGCCACCTTCGCCTCGCCGTCCTCCCACGGGGTGAGCACCGGGAGGAAGACGTCGGAGCGGCGTTTCGGCAGGTCCCGCCATCGGGTGGGGCGCTTGTCGAACATCGTCATCGAGTAGCGGTTGACCCAGAAGAGGTTCTGCCCGAGATCGCGCAGCAGGCTGAAGCGATCCGTGTACGCCCCGGTCTCCACACGTTTGCGGATATCGCTGCCTGTGGGTGCCTTCGACTCGAAGTCCCGTCCGATCACGGCCGTGAACTGATCGAGCGAATGCATCACGGAGAAATCCAGCTCGCCGAGGACCGTAGCCGGGAAGACCAGCCTCCCATGCTTGTTGATCACGAACGGTTTCACACGCGTCCTCCGTCGCAGTGGCGATCATGCGGCCGTTTCACACTAGTCAGAAGGCCCCGGTGATCGGTACGCCGAGCCGCCGGGCTACCCGTCGGTAGGTTCGCGCCGCGCCCCGGCCCGATTAATGAGTGCGCGCTCATCTACGATGGTGACCATGTCGGTCCGCAGCGAACGCGCCCGCCGCATGGCGCCCGCCGAGCGGCGCGAAGCGTTGATCAACGCGACGCTGCCCCTGGTGCTCTGGCACGGACCCGGCGTCACCACCCGGCAGATCGCCGAGGCCGCCGAGGTCGCCGAGGGCACGATCTTCCGGGTCTTCGAGGGCAAGGAGGCGCTCATCCGGGCGGTCACCGAGCGGGCCTTCGACCCGGGGCCCGCGCTCGCCGAGATCGCCGCGATCGACCGGGCGCTGCCCCTGCGCGATCGGCTCGTCCGCCTGGTCGAGATCCTGCAGCACCGGCTGAACACCGTGTTCACGCTGATCAACGCGCTCGGGATGAAGGGACCGCCGCCGGACGGACAGCGGCCCCGCCTGGTCAACGACCAGTTCCAGGACGCGATCGTCGAGCTGGTTGGCGACGACCGGACCCACCTCCGGGTGCCGCCGATCGAGCTGGCCACGGCACTGCGGATGCTGGTGTTCGCCTCGACCCATCCGATGATCAACGACGGAAATCCGCTGACGTCCGACCAGATCGTCGGCATCCTGCTGGACGGGGTTGCGACGAGGGGGGATCGACCGTGTTAGTTCGCCTGCTACGGCACCATCTGGGGCCCTACGGCAGAGCGCTGATGGCCGTGGTGGCGCTGCAGCTCGTGGGCACCATGGCCTCGTTGTACCTGCCGAGCCTCAACGCCGACATCATCGACAACGGCATCGCCCGCGGCGACACCGGCTACATCATGACCACCGGCGGCTGGATGCTCGCCGTCACGCTGCTGCAGGTCACCTGCTCGATCGCCGCGGTCTACTGGGGGGCGCGCACGGCGATGGGCTTCGGCCGCGACATCCGCTCGGCGGTCTTCCACCGCGTCGGCGAGTTCTCCGCGCACGAGCTCAACCGGTTCGGCGCCCCGTCGCTGATCACCCGCAACACCAACGACGTGCAGCAGGTCCAGATGCTCGTGCTGGTGTCGTGCACCATGCTGGTCGCCGCGCCGATCATGTGCGTGGGCGGCGTGGTGATGGCGCTGCAGGAGGACGTCGGCCTTTCCTGGCTCATGGCGGTCAGCGTGCCGGTGCTGATCGTCGCGATCGGGCTGGTCATCGTCCGCATGGTGCCCCGGTTCCGGCTCATGCAGACGCGCATCGACAGCATCAACCGCGTGCTGCGCGAGCAGATCACCGGCATCCGGGTGGTCCGCGCGTTCGTGCGCGAGCCCGTGGAGACCGAGCGGTTCCACAGGGCCAACACCGACGTCACCGCGGTCGCGCTGGCGGCGGGGCGGCTGCAGGCGCTGATCTTTCCGATCGTCATGCTGGTGCTCAACGTCTCCAGCGTCGCGGTGCTGTGGTTCGGCGCCGCCCGCATCGACGCGGGCCAGATGCAGATCGGTGCGCTCACCGCGTTCCTCGCCTACCTGCTGCAGATCCTCATGGCGGTCATGATGGCCACGTTCATGGCGATCATGGTTCCGCGCGCCGCCGTCTGCGCCGACCGGATCATGGAGGTGCTATTGACGCGGGGATCGGTCGAGCCGCCGTCCGCGCCGATCGCGCCGCCGCGCGCGGACGGGTGGCTGGAGGTCGACGACCTCACGTTCTGCTACCCGGGTGCGGCCGCGCCGGTGCTGCGCGACGTGTCCTTCACCGCGCTCCCCGGGCAGACGACGGCGATCATCGGCAGCACGGGCGCGGGCAAGACCACGCTGCTGTCGATGGTGCCGCGGCTCTACGACGCCACCGCGGGCGCCGTGCGCGTGGACGGCGTGGACGTGCGCGACCTCGCGCCCGACGACCTCTGGGCCCGCATCGGCCTCGTGCCGCAGCGGCCGTACCTGTTCTCCGGCACGGTGGCGAGCAACCTGCGCTACGGCAACCCGGACGCCACCGACGACGAGCTGTGGGCGGCGCTGGAGGTGGCGCAGGGGGCCGCGTTCGTGCGGGGGATGCCCGAGGGCCTCGGATCCCCGATCACCCAGGGCGGCACGAACGTCTCCGGCGGCCAGCGTCAGCGGCTCGCGATCGCCCGCGCACTGGTGCGCAGGCCCGAGATCTACCTCTTCGACGACTCGTTCTCCGCGCTGGACCTCGCCACCGACGCCCGCCTGCGGGCGGCGCTCAGGCCGGTCACGGCCGACGCCACCGTGGTGATCGTCGCCCAGCGCGTGTCGACGATCGCCGACGCCGACCAGATCATCGTCCTCGATGGCGGCGTCATCGTCGGGAAGGGCACGCACGCGCAGCTGCTGTCGACCTGCCCGACCTACGTCGAGATCGTCGAGTCCCAGCACGCCGCGCAAGAGGCGGCCGCATGAGCGCACCGACCCGACCTCGTCAATCCGGCGGCCAGGACGCGGACACCGTCTCGGCCGCCCGCGGCATGGCCGCCCAGCGCCGTGGCGGAGGGCCGCCGTGGGCCGGAGCCGGGCAGCCGGTGGAGAAGGCCGTGGACTTCGGCCCGTCCGCGCGACGGCTGGTGGGCCTGCTGCGGCCCGAGCGCTGGGGCGTGGCGGCCGTGCTCGTGCTCGGCGTGATCTCGGTGGCGCTGAACGTGATCGGGCCGATCATCCTCGGCCGGGCCACCGACGTGATCTTCGCGGGGGTCATCGGCAAGCAGCTGCCCGCGGGGATGACGGCGGAGCAGGCCGCGACCGCGGCGCGGGCGGCGGGCAACGCGACGGTCGCGGGCGTGATCGAGAGCCAGCACGTCGTCCCGGGCGTCGGCGTCGACTTCAGGGCGTTGGGCCTCGTGCTGCTCACCGTCATCGGCATCTACGTCGGCGCCGCGGTGTTCGGCTACCTGCAGGGCTACCTGCTCAACGGCATCGTCCAGCGCACGATCTTCGACCTGCGCCGCGACGTCGAGGCCAAGCTCAACCGGCTCCCGCTCGCGTACTTCGACGGCAGGCAGCGCGGCGAGGTGCTCTCGCGGGTCACCAACGACATCGACAACGTCTCCACCAGCCTGCAGCAGACGATGAGCCAACTCATCACGTCGATCCTCACGGTGATCGGCGTCGTGACCATGATGATCGTGGTGTCGCCGCTGCTCGCGGTGATCGCGCTGGTGACGATCCCGGTGTCGCTGTGGCTCACCCGGGCCATCGGCAAGCGCAGCCAGAAGCACTTCGTGGCGCAGTGGCGGCACACCGGCGCGCTGAACGGCCAGATCGAGGAGGCCTTCACCGGGCACGAGCTGGTGCGGGTGTTCGGGCGGCGCCGCGAGGTGGAGGAGGAGTTCCGGGAGAAGAACGAGGACCTCTTCGGCGCCGGCTTCGGCGCGCAGTTCGTCTCCGGGATCATCATGCCGTCGATGATGTTCATCGGGAACCTCAACTACGTCGCCGTGGCCGTGGTCGGGGGGCTGCGGGTGGCGTCGGGGGCGATGAGCCTCGGCGACGTGCAGGCGTTCGTGCAGTACTCACGGCAGTTCACCCAACCGCTCACGCAGGCGGCGTCGATGGCCAACCTGCTGCAGTCCGGCGTCGCGTCGGCCGAGCGGGTGTTCGAGCTGCTCGACGCGCCCGAGGAGGCGCCCGACCCGGCCGTGCCCGCGGTCCGCGCGGAGCGCCGGGGCCGGGTGGCGTTCGAGCACGTCCGGTTCTGCTACCGCCCGGACCAGCCGTTGATCGAGGACCTGTCGCTGGTCGCGGAGCCGGGCCAGACGGTCGCGATCGTCGGACCGACCGGCGCGGGCAAGACCACGCTGGTCAACCTGATCATGCGGTTCTACGAGCTGGACGGCGGCCGGATCACCCTCGACGGCGTCGACACGGCCACGATGACCCGCGCTGACCTGCGCTCGGGCGTCGGGATGGTGCTGCAGGACACCTGGCTTTTCGGCGGCACGATCCACGACAACATCGCCTACGGCAACCCCGCGGCGAGCGAGGAGCAGATCCGGGCCGCGGCCACCGCCACCTACGTCGACCGGTTCGTGCGCAGCCTCCCCGACGGCTACGACACCGTCATCGACGAGGAGGGCTCGAACGTCTCGGCGGGCGAGAAGCAGCTGATCACGATCGCGCGGGCGTTCCTCGCCGACCCGTCGCTGCTGATCCTCGACGAGGCCACGAGCTCGGTGGACACCCGCACCGAGGTGCTGGTGCAGCGGGCCATGGCCGCGCTACGCAGCGACCGCACGAGCTTCGTGATCGCCCACCGGCTGTCCACGATCCGCGACGCCGACCTGATCCTCGTGATGGAGGCCGGATCGATCGTCGAGCAGGGCACGCACGAGCAGCTGTTGGCCGCCCGCGGCGCGTACTGGCGGCTGTACGAGGCCCAGTTCGCGGGCAACGCCACGTAGTGCACCGCGACGAGATCACCGGGGCGCTCGCCGCGCGGCTCGTGGCGGAGCAGTTCCCGGCCTGGGCGGACCTGCCGATCGTCGCGGTGGCGGAGAGCGGCTGGGACAACCGCACGTTCCGCCTCGGCGACGCCCTGACCGTCCGGCTGCCCACCGCCGAGTGGTACGCGGCGGCTGTCGCGAAGGAGCACACCTGGCTGCCGCGCCTCGCGCCGCACCTGCCGCTGCCGATCCCGGAGCCGGTGGCGTTGGGATCACCGGGCGTCGGATACCCGTGGCCGTGGTCGGTGCGGCGGTGGATCGACGGCCGACCGGCGGCGGACGACCGCATCGCCGATCCGGTGGCCTTCGCGGAAGACCTGGCCCGGTTCCTGGTCGCGCTGTGGGGCGTCGACGCCGCGGGTGGCCCGGTCGCGGGCGCGCACTCGTTTCACCGCGGCGGCGCGCTCGCGGTGTACGACGGCGAGACCCGCGCCGCGCTCGACGTGCTCGGGCCGCGGGTCGACCGGGGCGCGGCGACGCAGATGTGGCACGCGGCGCTGGCCGCCGCCCACACCGCGGCGCCGGTCTGGTTCCACGGTGACGTCGCGGTGGGCAACCTGCTGGTCGACGGGTCGGGCAGGCTCTCGGCCGTCATCGACTTCGGCACCTCCGGGGTCGGCGACCCCGCCTGCGATCTCGTGATCGCCTGGACGCTCTTCGAGGGTGCCGCCCGTGCGCGGTTCGTCCAGGGCGTCGGGCAGGACGCGGGCACCTGGGCGCGGGCGCGGGGATGGGCGCTGTGGAAGGCGCTGATCACCTGGGCCGCGCCGGACGCCGCTCCGCGGTACGTGCGCGGGGCCCGGCATACGTTGGGCAGGCTGTTCGCCGACCCGTGACCGGACGCCAGCGCGCCCGGCGCGCTCGTGATCACCGTTTCGGGCTGTAGAGCGGCCAGAACCGGCCGCTACCGCACCGAGCCGGTGATCACGAGCGTGGCGTGGGCGCCGAGCGCCCCTGCGGCGGCTCGCCACGCCGTAGCCTGCTGCGGTGGTCGCCGTCGCTCCGCCAGAGCCCACGTCCGATGCGGCTGGTCCAGCGGCCGAACTCGCCCTCCTGCGGGCCTACGAACCGGTGGTCCGCTACACACACGGCGAGCTGTTCCTGCCGACGGCGGTCGGACCGTACGTCGAGCGGTGCAGCCTGTGGATCCACGAGCCCGGCACTCCGCCCGAGACGGCCGAACTGCTCGTGGAGCCGGGCGGCCTGACCCTCGACCGGCTGGCCGCCACCGGGCGGCAGCGCTCCGGCCGTTCCCTGGAGCTGCGCTTCGTCCAGCAGCCGTTGCGCGGCGCCGCGATGCGGGCGTGGCGGCGCGCGGACCGGCCGCGGCTGCGCGGTGCGTCCCGGTTGGCCGCCGTCGGGGTGATCGCGCGCGTGGTCGACTCGCTGCTGCGGCTCTCGCTGCTGCTGCGGGGCCGCACGCCCGGCGGCATGGCCGCGGCCGCCGACGTGGCCTGCCGGGAGCACCTCGACGTCGGACGCTGCACCTATCACGGGCGGGTGCTGCGCGACGGCGGCTACGTGGTGCTGCAGTACTGGTTCTTCTACGTGTTCAACGACTGGCGCTCGACGTTCTCCGGCATCAACGACCACGAGGCCGACTGGGAGCTCATCACCGTCTACCTCGCGGACGACGGCGGCGAGGCGCCGGTGCCGCGGTGGGTGGCGGCGTCCTGCCACGACCACGCGGGCGACGAGCTCCGCCGCGCCTGGGACGATCCCCGCCTGCTCCGCGAGGGCGACCATCCGGTGATCTTCGCAGGGGCCGGGTCGCACGCTGGGGCCTTCGCGCCGAGCGACATGGTCGTCTCGGTCGACCTGCCGCTCCTGCGCCAGGTCGTCGAGGGTTCGGCCCGGCTGGTGCGCAGGCTGGTGCCGCTGGCGCGGTGGACGCCGCAGAAGGGCGCGTTCGGCCTGCCGTTCCTGGACTACATGCGGGGCGACGGCACGGCGGTGGGTCCCGGTGGAGACCGCGCGTGGGATGCCCACGTCGTCACCGATGCGACGCCATGGGTGCGGGACTACCGGGGGCTGTGGGGCCTGGACACGCACGACGTGCTCGGCGGCGAACGTGCACCGGCCGGTCCGCGCTACGACCGCGGCGGCACCGTGCGGGCCTCGTGGGCCGACCCGCTCGGCTGGGCGGGACTGCGCAAGGAGCCGCCGACCGCGGCCGCGGCCGCGGCGGACCTGCGGGAGCAGATCAGGGCGCTGGACAGCCGCGTCCACGCGCTCGACCTGGCGGTCGCCGCCGAGCAGGCCGCGCTGCGGCGCGCGTCTGTCGAACTGCGCTCGCTCGCGGCAGGCCCCGGTGGGACGCAGAGATCGATGGCGGCGAAGCGCTCGGCGCTCCGGCAGTCCGAGCGCGCGCTCGCGGAGCTCTGCGCGGAGCGCGCCCGACTCGCCGACGAGCGGGAGATCCACCGCGCGCACCTCACGGACCCCGCGACCTACCGCGGCGGCGACCCGCTGACGGTGACCGAGCCCGCACGGCCACCGGGCAGGCCGCGCTTGCTCCGGATCTGGGGGGCGGTCAGCACGCCGCTGCTCCTGCTGACCATCGTCCTGCTCCTGGTCGGGCCGCCGTTCGCTTTCCTGCCCAGCCTCGCGCTGGCGGTCGTGATCTTCGTCGGGGTCGAGGCGGCCGCCCGTGGGAAGTTACTCACGTTCGTGGTCGGGCTCGGCATGGCGGCGGTCACGGGGGTCGTCGGCGCGCTCGTGGTGGTCGCTCTTGTCCAGAACTGGCGGATCGTGCTCGCCGTGCTGCTGTCGCTCGTCGCGCTGTTGTTGCTCGCCGTGAACGTCCGTGAGCTACGGCGGTGACATCACTCCCCGTTCACTCGGCGGGCGCGATGCCGAGGCAGGCGTGGGCGATCTGGTCGAGCAGCGCAGCCTGCCGTTCGGGGGCGAGGCCGCTGCGGAAGAAGAGCGTGGACTGGACGGCGCCGATGGCCGCGTGGACGGTGAGGCGCAGCTCGCCGTCGGCAAGGTCGCGGCGCAGGGGCGCGAGCAGGTGCACCCAGTCCTCCACGTAGTGCCGCTGCCGCCGACGCAGCCGACGGCGGTCCTCCTCCGGCAGCGTGTAGATCTCACGGTGATAGACGGCGAGCACGGCGCGTTCCTCGATCGCGACCGCAATATGGTCTCTGACCAGTGCAGACAGGGCAGCGTGTCCGTCTGGCACCGTCGCGAGGACGGCGGCCGCGCCCTCGGCCAGCCGGTCCATTCCCCGGTCGAGCAGGGCCGCCAGCAGCGCATCCTTGCTCGCGAAATGCCGGTAGATCCCCGAACCGACGATGCCCGCCTGCGCGCCGATGTCGGCCAGCCCGACGGTGTGGAATCCGCGCCCGGCCGCGAGCCGGGCGGCCGCGGCGAGGATCCGCTCGCGGCGCTCGGGATCGCGGCGGCGACGGGTGTCGGGCGCGACCATCTGGCCATCATGGCAGCCGGGCGGTACGGTCGCCACAAGTGAACCTGGAATCACTGGAGTCGCCGTGGACTTCCTCGAGAGCGACGAGCACCGCGATCTCCGTGCGGCCGTCGGCGCGATCGCCGCGCGGTTCGGTGGCGACTACTACGTCGAGCACGCCCGCGCGGGCACCCCCTGCGACGAGCTCTGGCACGCGCTGGGCGACGCGGGGTTCATCGGCGTGAACGTCGCCGAGGAGTACGGCGGGGGCGGCGGCGGGCTCGTCGAGCTGGCCATCGTCTGCGAGGAGATCGCGAACCGGGGTGCGCCGTTGCTGCTCCTGCTCGTCTCGGCGGCGATCTCGGCCGAGGTGATCGGCGAGTTCGGCGCGCCCGAGCTGCGCAAGGAGTGGCTGCCCGGTTTGGCGAGCGGGCGCACCAAGGTCGTCTTCGCGATCACCGAGCCGGACGCCGGGTCCAACACCCATCGCCTGGCCACCACCGCCACGCGCGACGGTGACGCCTGGGTGCTGCACGGCACGAAGCACTACATCTCGGGGGTCGACGAGGCGGCGGCGCTGATGGTCGTCGCCCGCACCGGTCGCGGGCCGAACGGGGCGCCGTTGCTGTCGCTGTTCGTGGTGCCCACCGACGCGCCGGGCCTGGTCGCCACCCCGCTGCCCGTCGACATCCTGCTCCCGGACAAGCAGTTCGTGCTGCACTTCGACGACGTGCGCGTACCCGCCGAGGCCCTCGTGGGGGAGGAGGGCGCGGGATTCCGCCAGGTGTTCCACGGCCTCAACCCCGAGCGGATCACCGGCGCGGCGCTGGGCGTCGGCGTCGCCCGCTACGCGCTGCGGCGTGCCGCCGAGTACGCCTCCACCCGAAAGGTGTGGGACGTGCCGATCGGGGCCCACCAGGGTGTGGCCCACCCGCTCGCCCAGGCGAAGATCGAGACCGAGCTGGCCGCGCTGATGACGCACAAGGCCGCCTGGCTGCACGACCACGGCCTGCCTGCGGGGGAGGCGGCCAACACGGCGAAGTACGCGGCGGCCGAGGCCGCCCTCCACGCCCTGGACGTCGCCGTGCAGGCCCACGGCGGCAACGGCCTGGCGTCCGAATACGGGCTGCTCCCGTACTGGGGGCTGGCCCGATTGCTCCGCATCGCGCCGGTGAATCGCGAGATGATCCTCAACTACGTCGCGCAGCATTCACTCGGTTTGCCCAGGAGCTACTGATGTCGGACCTCATCCACCGCGTCAACGTCGGCGACTCCCTCACGCGCACGGCCGCGGCCCGTCCGGACCAGCTCGCGGTCGTCGACGGCGGCCGTCGCCTCACCTACGCCGAGCTCGACCTCTGGGTCAACCGCATCGCGCACGGCCTCGCCCACGCGGGCTGGCAGCGGGGTGACGCGCTCGGCCTGGCCTCGGGCAACAGCGCCGAGTTCCTCGCCGTGTACTACGCCTGCGCGAAGCTCGGCGTCGTCTGCGTGCCGATCAACCTCGGCTGGCGGGCCGACGAGGTGGCCTACGTGCTCGGCCACTCCCGGGCCAAGGGCCTCGCGGTGGAGACCCAGCTCGTCGCCGCGATGGGCGATGCCCTGCGCAAGGCCACCGGCGTCACCGAGGTGATCGTGCTCCCCGGTCTGCACGCCGAGTACGTCGCCGAGCCCGCCGACCGGCTGTGGGTCACGCTCGCCGACCGCGAGGCCGAGGACACCTACACGCCCACCGTGGAGGTCGCTGACCGCGACCCGCTCACCTACCTCTACACGTCGGGCACCACGTCGTTCCCGAAGGGCGTGGTCGCGAGCCACCTGGCGATCTACCTGGAGTCGATGTCCACCGCGCTCGACTCCGGCTGGTCGGCCGCCGACTCCTTCGCCGCCATGATGCCGATGTTCCACACCGCGCAGCTCAACGCGTTCTGCACACCCGCCGTGCTGGTCGGCGCCACCATCCACGTGCTGCGCGGCTTCGATCCGGGGGCGCTGCTCGACCTCGTCGAACGCGAGCGCATCACGCAGGTGTTCGGGCTCCCGATGATGTACCGGGCGATGCTGGAGCACCCGTCGTTCGCCGGACGCGACGTCTCCTCGTTGCGCCGCGCCGTCTACGCGATGGCGCCCATGCCCGACGCGCTGATCCGCGCGTGCTTGGCCGGATTCGGCTGCGACTTCGCGCTGCTCTTCGGGCAGACCGAGATGAGCCCGTGCACCACGCTGTTCCGACCCGAGCACCAGCTCACCCACATCGGTGCGGTCGGCACCCCGCTCGTCGGCGTCCAGGTGGCGATCATGGGGCCGGACGGCGCGCTGCTGGCGCCCGGCGAGCAGGGCGAGATCGTCTACCGCGGCCCGTCCACGATGACGGAGTACCTCGACAACCCCGAGGCCACGGCCGAGGCGTTCGCGCACGGCTGGTTCCACTCCGGCGACGTCGGCCAGTTCGGCGACGACGGCGTGCTCTGGTTCGCCGACCGCTCCAAGGACGTGATCAAGACCGGCGGGGAGAACGTCGCGTCGATCGAGGTCGAGAAGGCCGTCTACGCGGCGGATCCGGCGGTCGGCGAGGTCGTCGTGATCGGGCTGCCGCACGAGCGGTGGAGCGAGGCGATCACGGCGGTGGTCGTGCCGAAGCCGGGCGCCACCGTCGAGGAGTCCACGCTGCTGGCGGCGCTGCGCCACCACCTCGACCCCTACAAGATCCCGAAAGCGGTGATCGTGACCGACGCGCTGCCGCGCACGTCCACCGGCAAGATCCAGAAGAACCGGCTCCGCGAGGAGCACGCCCGCTACTACGGGGCGTGACGTGCCCGTCCTGACCTCGCACGTCGACCCGGCCGCCGAGGAGTTCCTGGCGAATCGGACGCACCAGCTCGCGCTGGTCGAGCGCCTCGACGAGCAGTTGCGGCTGGCGGTCGCGGGCGGCGGCGAGCGGTACGTGGCCCGCCACCGCGCGCGCGGGCGGCTCACGGTGCGCGAACGGATCGAGCTGCTGGTGGATCGCGACAGCCCGTTCCTCGAGCTCTCGACGCTCGCCGCGTGGGGCACGGCGTTCACGGTGGGCGCGACGGTGGTCACCGGCATCGGGGTCGTGTCCGGTGTGGAGGCCATGGTCATCGGGCACGACCCGACCGTGCGCGGCGGCGCGATGAACCCGTACTCGCTGCGCAAGACCCTGCGCGCGTTGGAGATCGCCCGGCTGAACCGACTGCCCGTGATCAACCTCGTCGAGTCCGGCGGGGCCGACCTGCCCACCCAGCTCGACCTGTTCGTGCCCGCCGGACGGATCTTCCACGAGCTCACGGAGCTGTCGGCGCTGGCCATCCCGACGGTCGCGCTCGTCTTCGGCAACTCGACGGCGGGTGGCGCGTACGTGCCGGGCATGTGCGACTACGCCGTGCTCGTCGCCGACCGGGCCAAGGTGTTCCTCGGCGGCCCGCCGCTGGTCAAGATGGCCACCGGTGAGGAGGCCGACGACGAGGCGCTGGGCGGCGCCGACATGCACACCCGCGTGTCCGGCCTCGGCGACCACTACGCCGTCGACGAACACGACGCGCTCCGCATCGGCCGCGCGATCATGGCCCGGCTCAACTGGCGCAAGCTCGGGCCGCCGCCCGGCCCGGTGTCCGAGCCGCGCTACGACCCGGAGGAGATCCTCGGCATCCTGCCGCCCGACGCCAAGGTGCCCTTCGACCCCCGCGAGGTGCTGGCTCGCACCGTCGACGGCTCCGAGTTCGACGAGTACAAGCCGCGCTACGGCACGTCGTTGGTCACCGGCTGGGCCCGCCTTTCCGGCTATCCGATCGGGGTGCTCGCCAACCACCGCGGCGTGCTGTTCAGCGAGGAGGCCAAGAAGGCCAGCGAGTTCATCCTGCTGGCCAACCAGACCGACACCCCGCTGGTCTTCCTGCAGAACACCACCGGCTACATGGTCGGCACCGAGTACGAGCAGGGCGGGATCATCAAGGACGGCGCGAAGATGATCAACGCCGTCACCAACAGCGCCGTGCCGCACCTGACGATCAACATGGCGAGCTCCTTCGGCGCGGGCAACTACGGGATGTCGGGGCGGGCCTACGACCCGCGGTTGATGTTCGCGTGGCCGGGGGCGAAGCTCGCGGTCATGGGGGCGGCGCAGCTCGCGGGAGTGCTGTCGATCGTCGGCCGGGCGTCGGCCGCGGCGCAGGGCAAGCCGTTCGACGAGGACGCCGACCGCGCCCGCACCGCCGCCGTCGAGGCGCAGATCGAGACCGAGTCCGACGCGTTCGCCGTCACCGCGCGGCTCTACGACGACGGCATCATCGACCCCCGCGACACCCGCACCGTGCTCGGGATCGCGCTGTCGGCCGTCCACTGCCAGACCGTCGCAGGCCGTCGCGGCTTCGGCGTCTTCCGGATGTGAGATGATCAACAAGCTGCTGGTCGCCAACCGCGGGGAGATCGCCGCGCGCGTCTTCCGCACCGCCCACGAGCTGGGCATCGCCACCGTCGCCGTGTTCTCCGACGCCGACGCCGACCTCCCGCACGTGACGCTCGCCGACGAGGCCGTCCGGCTGCCCGGCGCCGCCCCGGCCGACACCTACCTGCGCGGCGACCTGCTGATCGCGGCCGCCCGCACGACGGGCGCCGACGCCGTCCACCCCGGCTACGGCTTCCTCGCGGAGAACGCCGGGTTCGCCCGGGACTGCGCGGCGGCCGGGCTGACCTTCGTCGGGCCGTCGCCGGAGGCGATCGCGGCCATGGGCTCGAAGACCGAGGCCAAGGCGCTGATGGCGGCGGCCGGGGTGCCCACGTTGCCCGGGTGCACGGTCGGGCCGGACGTCGATGTCGCCGCGGAGGCGGCCCGGATCGGCTTCCCGGTGCTGGTCAAGGCCGCGTTCGGCGGTGGCGGTCGGGGCATGCGGATCGTCGCGGCTCCTGACGAGCTGGGCGAGGCCGTCGCGAGCGCCCGTCGGGAGGCGGCGGCCGCGTTCGGCGACGACACGGTCTTCCTGGAGCGCTACGTCGTCGACCCCCGCCACGTCGAGGTGCAGATCCTCGGCGACGCGCACGGCAGCGTCGTCACCCTGTTCGAGCGCGACTGCTCGATCCAGCGGCGGCACCAGAAGATCGTTGAGGAGTGCCCGTCCCCGGTCGTCGACGACGCGTTGCGCGGCGAGCTCTGCGCCGCCGCGGTCGCCGCGGGCAAGGCCATCGGCTACACGGGCGCAGGCACCGTCGAGTTCGTCATGGACGACACCGGTGCGTTCTGGTTCTTGGAGGTCAACACCCGGCTGCAGGTCGAGCACCCGGTGACGGAGCTGGTGACGGGCCTCGACCTGGTCGCGCTGCAGCTGCGCATCGCCGAGGGGGAGCCGCTGCCCGCCGCGGTGACCGAGGCACGGATCGACGGTCACGCGATCGAGGTGCGGCTCTACGCCGAGGACGTCCCGGCAGGCTTCCTGCCCGCCACCGGCACCCTGCACCGCTTCCGGGTGCCCGCAGGCGTGCGGGTGGACGCGGGGGTCGCCGACGGATCGGTCGTCGGGCCGCATTACGACCCGATGCTGGCCAAGGTCGTCGCCCACGGCGCGACCCGGGCGGACGCGGCTCGGCGTCTGCGCCGCGCGCTGCGAGGTGCGCAGATCCACGGCGTCGTGACCAACCGCGAGCTGCTCGTCGCAATCCTCGGCGACCCCGAGTTCCTCGCCGGTCGCTACGTGCGGCTCGCCCCCCTCGTGAGGGGAATTAGTGGCTACAGCGACGTTTTCCACCCACGAGCCGCGGCCGGAGCGCTAGCGGAGGCCGCGGCCCGCAAAGGTGCGTTCCCGTCCGGCTGGCGCAACGTCCCCGCTCACCCGCAGCAGGTCGCTTACACGGTGGACGGCCAGGAGGTCGCGGTCACCTACCGGTTCCGGCGCGAGGGCGTCGAGGTCGTGGTCAACGGCGAGCCGCTGCCGATCGCGCTGGTCTCGGCCGCGCCGGGGCAGGTGGTGCTGGACGTCGACGGGGTGCGGCGCGCCTTCGCCGTCCACCCGACCGACGCCGCCGTCTACGTCGACGACCCGACGGGGTCCTCCGCGCTCGTCCGCGTGCCCCGCTTCCCCGACCCGGACGCGCACGCCCACGCCGGTTCGCTGCTGGCCCCGATGCCGGGTGCGGTGGTGCGGGTGGCGGCCGCCGTCGGCGCCCGCGTCACGGCCGGACAGCCGCTGGTCGTGCTGGAGGCGATGAAGATGGAGCACACGGTGGCCGCGCCGATCGACGGTGTGCTCACCGCGCTGCACGTGCAGCCGGGCGACCAGGTGGAGAGCGGCCAGGCGCTCGCGGTGGTGGAGGAGCCGGGATGAACATCGCGACCTTGGTGCGGCGCGTCGCCGCCGATCACGCGGGCCAGGTGGCGCTGCGGCTCGACGAGGACGAGGGCTCAACCGGCCCGAGCTGCGGAAGCTGTTCCCGTGACGGTTCGCTACACCCGCGAGGGGCCCGCGGCTTGGCTCACCATCGACCGGAACGCGCCGTTGTCGGTGGCGGCGGCGAAGCGCACGGTCTACCTGTCGGCACCGGAGCTGTGGGCGCCGGTCTACCGCTCGGCCGACGCGCAGGAGGGGCCGCGCGCGTTCCGGGACAAGCGGTCCCCCGTCTGGCAAGGGCACTGAGATGAGGCCTCGGAAGCCGCGCCCCGATCGTCGGCGCGCGGCACCTGGTCGGGGGAGGAACTGATGCCGGTGTCGATGTCCGCGCTCGCCGACGACCTCGCCGCCGAGTCCGCCGTCTTGCGCGCGCTGCTCGTCCCGCTCGACGAGGACGGCTGGCGACAGCCCACCCCGGCGGTGGGCTGGTCGGTGCTGGACCAGGTCACCCACCTCGCCTGGTTCGACGAGGCCGCGCTGCGATCGGCGCTGCAGCCGGAGGCGTTCGCGGACGAGCAGGCGAACCCGGACCCCGACGGGGTGGCGGTGGCGCACCGCGACCGGTCCGGCGCCGAGGTGCTGGCCTGGTTCGACGACGCCCGGGCGCGGCTGATCGCCGCCTTCCGCGGGCTGGATCCGTCGCTGCGGGTGCCCTGGTACGGGCCGCCGATGAGCGCGGCCTCGGCGCTCACCGCGCGGATCATGGAGACGTGGGCGCACGGCC
Organism: uncultured Actinomycetota bacterium; assembly: GCA_963837575.1. Classification (GTDB taxonomy): domain Bacteria; phylum Actinomycetota; class Actinomycetes; order Mycobacteriales; family Pseudonocardiaceae; genus Pseudonocardia. The sequence continues at coordinate 620,501 of CAWIOI010000017.1, read as the reverse complement.
AGGACGTCGCCGACACCCTCGGCGCGGCGCGGGAGCCGACGGCGCGGCTGCGGCACGTCGCGCACATCGGGATCGGCGCGCGGGCGTACAGCTACATCGTGAACGGCAAGCAGTCACCGCAGGCGCCGATCCGGGTGGAGCTCGCCGCGCCCGACGGCGGCACCTGGACCTGGGGCCCGGACGACGCACCGGACCGGGTCGTCGGGCCCGCGCTGGACTTCTGCCTCGCCGTCACGCAGCGCCGCCACCTGGCCGACACGACGCTGCAGGTGAGCGGGCCCGTCGCGACGGAGTGGATGGGGTTCGCCCAGGCCTACGCGGGTCCGGCGGGCGCAGGCCGCGAGCGGGTGGCGTCGTGAGGCCGGTTCGCATCGCCAACTGCTCCGGCTTCTACGGCGACCGGCTCGCCGCGGCCCGCGAGATGGTCGAGGGCGGTCCGATCGACGTCCTCACCGGCGACTACCTCGCCGAGCTCACCATGCTCATCCTGGCCAAGGCGCAGGCCAAGGACCCGGGCGCGGGCTACGCACGCACGTTCCTCACGCAGGTGGAGGACGTGCTCGCCCCGTGTCTGGAACGCGGCATCAAGATCGTGTCCAACGCGGGTGGGCTCAACCCGGCGGGGCTCGCGGCGGCGATCGAGGCGCTGGGCGCACGCGTCGCCTACGTCGAGGGCGACGACCTGCGCGGCGCGCTCGACGCGATCACGCCGCCCGTCGCGGGCAAGCCGGTGTCGGCCAACGCCTATCTGGGCGGCTGGGGCATCGCAGCGGCGCTGGAGGCGGGTGCGGACGTCGTCGTCACGGGGCGGGTCACCGACGCGTCGCTGGTCGTCGGGCCCGCGGCGTGGTGGCACGGCTGGAGCCCGACCGACTGGGACGCACTGGCGGGCGCGGTCGTCGCGGGCCACGTGGTCGAGTGCGGGCCGCAGGCCACCGGCGGCAACTACGCGTTCCTGCACGAGATCACCGACCGGCGCTACCCGGGCTTCCCGATCGCCGAGGTCGCCGCGGACGGCGCGTCGGTGATCACGAAGCACCCGGACACGGGCGGCCTCGTCTCGGTCGGCACGGTCACCGCGCAGCTCCTGTACGAGGTCGCCGGGCCCGCGTACCTCGGCCCCGACGTCACCACGCACTTCGACACCATCGCGCTGGCCCCCGACGGCGAGCACCGCGTCGCGATCACGGGGGTGCGGGGGAGCCCGCCGCCCGCGACGCTCAAGGTGGCCCTCAACGACGTCGGCGGCTTCCGCAACACGATGACGCTCGTGCTCACCGGACTGGACGTCGAGGCCAAGGCAGCGCGGGCCGAGGAGCTCCTGTTCGCCACGCTCGGCGGCAAGGAGCGGTTCGCCGACGTCGACGTGCGGCTGGTGCGGTTCGACCGGCCCGACGCCCCCACCAACGAGCAGGCCACCGCGCACCTGCGGATCACGGTGAAGGACCCGGACCCGCGCAAGGTCGGCCGGGCGTTCTCCGATGCCACGATGGAGCTGGCGCTCGGTGGCTACGCCGGCTTCCACACGACCACGCCGCCGACGCGCGAGTCGGCGTTCGGCGTGTACCGGGCCGCCGCGGTGTCACGCACGGCCGTCACGCACACGGTGGTGCTGCCGGGCGGCGAACGCCGCGTCATCCCCGATCCGCCCGTCGGTGCGACGCCCGAGGTCGTGAGCGGAAAGCGTGGCCATAGCAGCACTTTCCACTCACGACCTACCGCGCGCGCCCCGCTCGGCGAGGTGGTGGGCGCGCGGTCGGGAGACAAGGGCGGCGACGCCAACGTCGGTGTCTGGGCCCGCGACGACGCGAGCTACGCCTGGCTGGCGGGCTTCCTCACCGCCGAGCGGGTGCGGGAGCTGCTCGGGCCCGAAGCGGCGGAGCTGCCGATCGACGTCCACCCGCTGCCCAACCTGCGGGCCGTCAACGTCGTCGTGCACGGCTTGCTCGGCGACGGCGTCGCGTCGTCGACCCGGCCGGACCCGCAGGCCAAGGGGCTGGGCGAGTACCTGCGCAGCCGCGTCGTCGACGTCCCCGCCGCACTGCTGTGACCGCGCTCCCGGACCTCTCCGCAGGCGAGCTCGTCGCGCTGGTCGGGCGCGGCGAGACGTCGTGCGTCGAGGTGGTGCGCGCGCACCTCGACCGGATCGACGCGCTCAACCCGCGGGTCAACGCGATCGTCGGGATGCGCGACCGGGCCGAGGTGCTCGCCGAGGCCGAGGCGCGCGACCGGGCGGACGAGCGCGGCCCGTTGCACGGGCTGCCGATCGCGGTCAAGGACCTCTCCGAGGCGGCGGGCCTGCCGTGGACGGCAGGCTCACCGATCTTCCGCGACCGGGTCGGCGTCGCCGACGAGCCCTTCGTGGCGCGGCTGCGGGCGGCGGGCGCGGTGGTCGTCGGCAAGACCAACACGCCCGAGCTGGGCTTCGGCTCGCAGACCTACAACCCGGTGTACGGCATCACCCGCAACCCCTACGACGTCACCCGCACGATCGGCGGCAGCAGCGGCGGGGCGGCGGCGGCGCTGGCGACCCGCATGCTGCCGATCGCCGACGGCAGCGACACCATGGGCTCGCTGCGCAACCCGGCGGCGTTCGGCAACGTGCTGGGCTTCCGCCCGACCGCGGGCACGGTGGTGCCGCACGGCCCGGTCGTCCAGCTCGGCGAACTCGGGCCGATGGGGCGCACGGTCGCCGACGTCGCGCTGCTGCTGGGCGTGCTGGCCGACCCGGGTCGACGGCCATCCGGTGCGCTCGACGGGGACGTGGCGGGCACCCGCGTGGCGTGGGTCGGCGACCTCGGCGGACGGCTGGCCACCGAGCCCGGCGTGCTGGAGCTGGGCCGCCGGGCCGCCGACGCCCTCGCCGAGCTGGGCTGCGTCGTCGAGGAGCACGTGCCCGCGTTCGACTTCGACGAGCTGTGGGACGCGTTCCTCGTCTGGCGCGGCTGGAACGCGCTGGAGCTCGCCCCGCTGCACGCCGACCCGCGGCTGCGCGCGCAGCTCAAGCCCGAGCTCCTCTGGGAGATCGAACACGGGCTCGCGCTGACCGCGCTCGACGTCCACCGGGCGGTCGCGGTGCGGCAGCGCTGGATCGACGTCGTGGGCGCGCTGTTCGGGCGGTTCGACGCGGTGCTCGCGCCCAGCACCCAGGTGTTCCCCTTCGCCGCGACGCTTGCGTGGCCCGAGGTCGTCGGCGGCCGTCACATGGACACCTACCACCGTTGGATGGAGACGGTGATGCCGTGGTCGATGGCGGGCACGCCGGTGCTCGGCATGCCCGCCGGGTTCGACCCGCGCGGCCTGCCGACCGGCGTGCAGCTCGTCGGACCACCGGGCGCGGACCACGCGGTGCTCCGCCTCGGGCGCGCCTACGAGGACGCGACGCGGTGGGTGGCCCGTCGCCCGCCGGTGATCGCCGGTGATGTCAGCTGACCGTGACCGCGGCCTTCGGCGGATGATGCGCGTGGCGGGCCAGCACGGTGAGCCCGACGATCGTCAGAAGCAGGCCCGCGAAGCCGACGGCGCCGCCCGCGATGCCCAGGCGAAGGTGCTCGTCCAGCAGCACGATGCCGACGAACGACGCCGAGATCGGGTCGACGATCGTGCACGTGGCCAGCGGCGCGCCCAGCCCGCCGTCGCGGTAGGCGGCCTGGATCATCAGCATGCCGGTGACGGCGAAGAACGCGCAGGCGAGCAACGGGACGAGGAGCGGACCGCTGCCCGCGACCACCAACCGGGCCATCGCGGAGGCGAAGCCGAAGCACGCTGCCGACCCGACCGCGCGGACGACCGGCGCGGCCTTCGGCGGCAGCAACCGGCTGACGACGACGCACAGCAGCAGCACGCCCAGACAGATGGCGATCGCGACCGCCAGCTCCATCGGGGGCACAGCGGGTGGCGGCACGTGCCGGGGGGCGAGCGTGAGGACGGCCAGGAGGCCCCCCACGACGGCGGCCGCCGCGGCCCATTCGGCCCGCAGCACCTTGCGGTTGCCGAACCACGCGCCCAGCGGCAGGGCCATGACCAGCGCGGACACCCCCAGCGGCTGCACGAGTGTGAGCGGTCCGAACCGGAGGGCCACGACGTGCAGACTGGCGCCCGCGAGCGTCGACGTCACCGCCATCCACCATCGCGGTCGCCGGAGCAAGCTGAAGATCAGCTCAAGGCCGTGCATGTGGTGGCGGGACGCTTCGCGCTGCTGCAGCACCGCGGCGATGGCGTAGCACACCGCCGAGAGCAAGGCGACGCCAATCGCGATCAGGTGCTGCTGCACCGCTCCACGGTAGAGGGCGATGGCGGCCGGGCGCACGCGACCGGGTGATCGGCCGGGCCACAGCAGACGCACAGGAGGCACACGGCGACGCGAAAGCGCGGACGTCAAGGCTGGAAGCCAACCCGTCCGAGTCGTTCGACACCCAGGAGTTCCTGTGAGTACCGCGACGTTGTCGCCGCCCAGTCCACGATCGGCTCGCCACGGTGCGCCGCCGACCTCCCGATGGCAGCGGCTCGTGCGGGGGCCGCCCAGCCCGCATGGGTCCGGCCCGCGGTCCTCGGGCTGGTGTACCTGGTGGCAGGCCCGACGCGGCTGCGCACCCGGATCCTGCAGCTCGGCGCCGCGCTCGCCGCGATGATCGCCGCAGCGGGCTGGTACATCGCGCTGGTCGAGCTCTGGCCTGCCGCCGACCGGCGATGCGCCGGGCAACGCCGCCGCGGTTCCCGACGGCACCCCGCCCGGCGGCGGTATGGGCGGCGGTATGGGTGGCGGCGTGGCAGCTCGGACAGCGCCAGCGCCCAGATCCCCGCGTGGGTGCAGGCGAGCTTCACCCCGACCACCGTCGGCGGCCAGACCGTCTACGACCTGACCGCATGATCGCGGCGAGCCGGACGTTCCCGGGGACCGGACCCCGGAAACGTCCGGCTCGCCATTAGACGTCGAACGGATAGAGTGCCCCGGTGCCCCGCCCCGCGCAGACCCCGATCGGACTGGAGCTGGCAGGCGTCGCCCGCGACGTCTCCCGCGCGTTCGACGCGGCGCTGGCGCGGGCGGGCGGCTCGCGGCCGACGTGGCTCGTGCTGCTCTCCCTCAAGGCGCAGCCCACGGCCAACCAGCGTGAGCTGGCCGCCGCGGTCGGCATCCAGGACGCCACGCTCACCCACCACCTGAACGGCATGGAGGCCGAGGGCCTGCTCACCCGTCGCCGTGACCCGAACAACCGGCGCGTGCACCTGGTGGAGCTGACGCCGGCGGGCGACGCCGCGTTCCAGCGGTTGCGGACCATCGCCCAGCGCCACGACACCCGGTTGCGCACCGGGTTCACCGACGCCGAGCTCGACACCCTGCGCGCCCTGCTGACGCGCCTGCGGCACAACGTCGCCCAGGGGTGAGCGTCACCCGTGGGCGCGGACGAACGCCCGGACCAGCCCGGCCACCAGCTCGGGCCGGTGCCGCACGACCCAGTGGCCGCCGTCGATCTCGCGCACGGTGAGGTTGTCGACGAAGGGCGCCGCGCTGCGCTGGAGCGCGACGCCGACGAAGGCGTCGTCCCGCGGCGCGAGCACCTGCACCGGCACCGCGGTCCGCCGGACCGCGGGCGCGGACATCGTCGCGGCGATGTTGGCCCGGTAGAGCTCCAGCCCGTTCACCGCGTTCCGCACGTCCGGCGGCCGCACCCGCTGCGATCGCGCCGCCACCCGGCCGAACAGTCCACTGCGCCAGCCCAGCTCGGGCAGGACGGGTAGCCGGAAGAGCAGCGTGTACCAGGACTTCGCGGCCTGCCGGAGGGTCTCGGCGCGCACCCCCGGCCCGCGGCGGGCGTACCAGGCGGCGATGTGGTCGAGGCACGGCCCGGAGATCGATGTGAACGACGCGAACCGACGGCCGAGCCGGGGGTCGGTGACGGCCTGCCAGGCCTGGATCGCCCCCCAGTCGTGGCCGAGCAGGTGGACGGGCCGGTCGGGGCTCACCGCGTCGAGCACCGCCGCCAGGTCGTCGGCCAGCCGGTCGAGGCGGTAACCCGCGCGGGTGGGCGGCGCATCGGATGCGCCCGCACCGCGCACGTCGTAGGTGACGACGTGGTGGTCGGCGGCGAGGTCGGCGGCCACCCCGTCCCAGACCCGGTGATCGTCGGGGTAGCCGTGAACGGCGACGACGGCGGGCCGCGCGGGGTCGCCGCGCTCGTGCACGGCGAGGCGGAGGCCGTCGCTCAGCCGCACGGTTCGAGACATCGCGTCACCCTAGTGAACCGCCGGTTACGCTTACCGGCCATGTCCGTCGTTCGCGCGCCGCTCGGTTGGCGGCGTGGCGCTCGCACCGGCGCCGACGCGATGACGACCCTGCAGACGGGCCGCCGGATCGCCGCCGACCTGCGCAGGGGTCTCGACGGGCCCGGGGTCGTGGCCGCCGCGGACGGGCTGCGGGCGCTGTTGGACGTCGCCGCCGTCGGCATCGCGGGACTCGACGGTGCACCCAGCTGGTCGGGCCCGGCCCCTGCCGTGGCCGACGAGCTGGTGGAACGGGTGCGCGAGCGCGACGCCCGCGCCGCCCGCGACGGCGGCATGCGCGGCACGACGTGGGTGCAGATCATCAAGGCCGCGTTGCTCATCGTCGGCGCCGCGGTCATGACGATCTGGGTGCTCGCCTCGTACGGCTTCAACTTCTCCGCGCTGCTCGGCGACGCCGTCGTCAAGGGCGGCGAGGCGGGCGCCAAGCTGCTCGGGCCGGGCGCGCAGTACGGCAAGTCCGGGCTCACCAAGCTGGACTTCATCTCGCTGGCGCTCGCGCTGGTGCTGGGGACGGCGGGCCTCCCGCACATCCTCATGCGCTTCTACACCGTGCCGTCGGCGAAGGAGGCGCGTCGCTCGGTGCAGTGGGCGATCGGCCTGATCGGCCTCTTCTACCTGTTCACGCTGGTCCTGGGCTACGGCGCGGGCGCGCTCGTCGGCCCGAAGGCGATCAACGCGGCGCCCGGCAAGGCCAACTCGGCCGCGCCGTTGCTGGCGTACCAGCTCGGCGGCACGCTGCTGCTCGGCCTCATCGCGGCCGTAGCCTTCGCGACCATCCTCGCGGTCGTCGCGGGCCTGACGATCACCGCCTCGGCCTCGTTCGCGCACGACATCTACGCCAACGTGATCAAGCATGGCGAGGTGGACGGCAAGAACGAAGAGGTCAAGGTGGCCCGCATGACCGCGATCGTGATCGGCATCGTGGCGATCCTCGGCGGCATCCTCGCCAACGGCCAGAACATCGCGTTCCTCGTGGCGCTGGCGTTCGCCGTCGCTGCGTCGGCCAACCTGCCGACGATCCTGTATTCACTGTTCTGGAAGCGGTTCAACACCTCGGGCGCACTGTGGAGCATCTACGGTGGTCTGGCGATCACCGTGCTCCTGATCGTCTTCTCGCCGGTGGTGTCGGGCAAGAAGGACGCGGAGGGCAAGCTCACCGGGTCGATGATCCAGGGTGTCGACTTCCACTGGTTCCCGCTGGACAACCCGGGCATCGTGTCGATCCCGCTGTCGTTCCTGCTCGGCTACCTCGGCTCGGTGCTGGCCAAGGAGAAGGCGGACCCGACCCGTTACGCGGAGATGGAGGTGCGGTCGCTGACCGGCGTCGGCGCCGCGAAGGCCAGCATCCACTGACGCACGACGGACGCTTACCGGGTGGGCAGGGTTTCCTGCCCACCCGTTACGCGTTGATGACGGCAGCGATGAGTGTGAACGTCGAACCGGGTCGCGATAGTTGACGTGGTTAAGGACAGCAACCGACCTCGCACCGACGGAGACCGCCATGACCACCACGAGCACCCTCAGCGGACGCGACCGAGCGATCCTGCGCGCCGTGGCGGCAGGCGGAGCCGAGCTGGCCCTGGGCACCGAGCCCGACCTGTTCCTCGACGGCCGCTGCTGCTGCGACCAGTCCGCCGCCCACCGGCTTCACCGCGCGGGTTTCATCGCCGCGACGAAGCTCGGCGTCGTCGGCCAGCGCGTCGCCGCCGCCCTCACCCCGGCCGGCCGCGCAGCGCTGGGCACCGCGCCTCTCGCCGCGTGAGCCGAGCGGCCCGCGGTCGCTGATCCCCGGGGCACGGGCTAGGTTCGGGCGCGTGAGCCGGGACGATCAGGACGACCTCGACGACACCGCACAGCTCGAGCAATCCGACACGCTCGACGACCGCGGCGTGGACGACCCGCTCGACGAGGGCATCTCGCCCCCCGAGCGGCCCTGGGCGGTCGACGACTGGGGACTCACCGCGAACGAGGCCGCCGGGCACGAGGACCTCGACCACCGCCTCGCTCGCGAGCTGCCCGACGTCGGCGCGCGAGCGGCCAACGACGACGACTTCGACGGCGGCACCGGCGACACCGCCGACACCGACGGCGAGGCCTGGGACGACCAGGTCGGCGAGCGCCGTTCGGGCAGGCTCGTCGCCCCGGACGAGGGCGGGGTCCGCGACGACGACCCCGACGCCTTCGCCTCCGACATCGGCATCGACGGGGCGGGCGCCTCCGCCGAAGAAGCCGCCGTGCACGTCGTCGACGACGACGAGTGACCGTCCCGCGCTGCGCAAAAGCCTGACCTCCGCAGGTCCACCCCCCGTACTGTGAAGCGGCAGCTCCGGCCGGAGGGGACCAGATGGGCGTCAGCGCGCGCCGACGCGAGCCGCTCACGGCACGCCTCGATCGCGACGGCAGCCCGGTCGGCCGCGACGCGCCGCTGCGCGAGCTGGCGGACGCCCTGACGGCGGCCTGTCGGGAGGGCGGCCGGTACGCCCTCGTCGGCGGGGTAGCGGGGTGGGGAAGTCCACCCTCGTGCGGGCGTTCGGCGACGACGTCGCCCGGCGCGAGGGGGTGTTCGCCTACGGACGCTTCCGCGACGGCGAGCGAGCGCCGTACACCGCGATCGGTGCGGCGCTCGACGTGCTCGTCGCCGCGATGGATGCCACCCCCCGCCCCCGAGCTGGCGCGGTGGCGGGCGGAGTGCGCGGGCCAGTTGAGCGCGCACGCGGGCGTGCTGGGTGCCGTCGTTCCCCGGCTGGCCGAGGTACTCGGTCCGACGCCGCGGTCCCCCGCGCAGCCGATCCCGCCGCGGGCGACGCGCCCGACCTCCGGCCGCTCGTGCGGCGGGCCATCGCGCGGCTCGTGGGCGTGGCCGCGGCGTTCCGGCCGATCGTGCTCGCCGTCGACGACGTGCAATGGGCCGACCAGGACTCGATGCTGCTGCTCGCCGACCTGCTCGCCGCGTCGCTGCGCAATGTGCTGCTCGTCGTTGCGCTGCGGTGTGACGACCTCGACCACGCCGTCCCTTCGCTGCCCGCCGACGGCCGGTGCGCGATCCCGCTGGAAGCGCTGCCGCCCTCCGCGGTCATCGCGCTGCTCACCGAGGTGTGCGGGCCCGTGCCGCACCTCGACACGGTTGCGGCCGAGATCCACCGCCGCACGGCGGGCAACCCGCTCCAGGTACGCCAGTTGCTGCGCCTCGTCCATCGCGGAGGGGTGCTCGCCTGGCCCGACGCCGGGCCGCCGGTCTGGGATCTCCGGGCGCTGGCCGCCATGCGGGTGGACGGCGCGGAGGCCGATCTTCTCGGTCGCGCGCTCGACCAGCTGGCACCCGACGATGCGGCCATCGTCGGGGCAATGGCGTGCGTCGGGGTCGAGTGCACGCTCGCCGACGTCGCCGCGGCTTCGGCGGAGCCGCTCGAGCGGGTGGGTCGCGCGGTGTGGGCGGCGCTCGACCTCCGGCTGGTCGAGGCGGACATCCCGGTCGACCCCTCCCTCGCGGGCGCGGCAGCGCCGCCCTCAGCGTTGGCCGTCGGCCGGGCGCAGGCAAGCCGCCTGTCGGGGGCCGTGGTCGGTCCGAAAGGCGTCCTTTCCGGACATCCGGGGCGTCAGGAATCGGCCCGCCGCCGCAGGGCGGGCACGTCACGGAGCACGATCGTGTGCCCGTCGAGCTCGATCAGGCCGCGGGCGGCCATCGCCTGCAGCGCCTTGTTCACGGCCGGCCGGGTGGCGCCGACCATCGCGGCGAGGTCCGACTGGGACAGCCCCAGGTCGACGACGGGTGGGTCGGCGCCGTTGCCGTGCACCTCCGCGAGGTGCAGCAGGAGCTTGGCGACCCGGCCCGGGAGGTCGAGGAACACGAAGTCGCCCGCCTGCTCGCTGAGCTGCCGCACGAGACCACCGAGGGAGCGCAGCAGCGCGTCGAGCACCGAGGTGTGGCGACTGAGCAGGGCGAGCACCGTCTCTCGCGACAGCGTCAGGACGCTCGTGGGCTCGGCGGCGACGACCGACGCCGAGCGCGGCGAGCCGTCCAAGAGCGCGAGCTCGCCCAGCGTCTCTCCGCGCCCGAGCGTGCGCAGCACCACCTCGCCACCCTGTTCGGAGCCCAACACCACCTTGACCAGGCCGGACGCGATGACCACGAGGCGTCCGCCCTCGTCGCCCTGGTGCCAGAGGTACTGGCCGCGCCGGTAGGTGCGGTGGACGCAGGCCTCCGCCAACTGCGCGAGCACGTCGTCGGGCAACCCGGCGAAGATCCGCGACGACCTCAGCGTGGGCACGGCGGAGGCGTGAGCAACGCCGCGCAGGATCGCCACTCTTCGACAGTACGTCGACGACCGCCTGTTGTGGACCGGATTCGGGCAATGAACACGGCCTGATCCTGCCCGTCCCGGCCGGTTCGAGCTGTGCCCTGGATGACAGCCCGCCTGTGTCGGAGTGCGCAGACCCACGGGCCCCTTCTCCCTAGCGTCGATCGGCACCAGGTCGGAACGAGAGGGGAGCACGATGTCGGTCCACACTGGTCAGATCACTCTCGCGGAGCAGGTCTCCGCATGCATTCGGCGCCATCGGGGAGGCGATGAGGCCGCGCTGGGCGACCTCTACTGCCTCGTCCGCCCGTGGCTCTTCCGCCTCGCCTTGGCGTGCAGACTCTCGCGGGCCTCGGCCGAAGACGTCGTCCAGGCCACGATCGAGGCGGCGCTCGTCCACCTGCCGGGGCTGCACGACCCGGACGCAGGCCTCGCGTGGCTGTCGGTGATCGCGCGCCGGGAGGCCATCCGGGCCAGCCGCGAGGAGCGACGGACCGACCTGCTGGGCGATCGTGACATCGACACGCTCGTCGACGGGGAGGGTCCCGAGCGGCTCGCCCTCGCGGCGCTGGCCCGCGACGCGCTTCTCCGCGCGCTGGCGCTGCTGCCCGAGCGGCACCAGACGCTGCTCAAGGTGCTGTTCCTCGAGGGCCGGACCGACTACGCGACGGTCGCAACGCAGCTCGGCATGCCGGTGGGCAGCATCGGGCCGACCCGGCAGCGCGCCCTTCGGAGAGCCCGCGGGATCCTGCTCGCCGACGGACAAGGCGCCGACGCCGCGTAAGCGCGGGGTCAGTGGGTGCGCAGGTCCTTCAGGCGTTTGAGCTTGCCGAGCGAGCGTTCGAGGGTCTCCGGGTCGATCACTTCACAGGCCACGCTCACCCCGACCGTCTCCCTCACGGCCGCCACCAGCTCGGCCGCCGCGGGCACGCGGCGGCCTGCCGGGGTGTCGGGGCGGGCCTCGACGCGCACGGTCAGCGCGTCCAGCCTGCCCTCGGTCGTGAGCACGAGCTGGAAGTGCGGCGACAGCCCGGCCGTCCGCAGCACGATCTCCTCGATCTGGGTCGGGAACACGTTCACCCCACGCACGATGATCATGTCATCGGACCGGCCGGTGATCTTCTGCATCCGACGCATGCCGGGCCGCGCCGTGCCGGGCAGCAGGCGGGTGAGATCGCGCGTGCGGTAGCGGATGATCGGCAGTGCCTCTTTGGTGAGGGAGGTGAACAGGAGCTCGCCCTCCTCGCCGTCGCGCAGCGGCACGGCGTCGAGCGGGTCGATGACCTCCGGGTAGAAGTGGTCCTCCCAGATGTGCAGCCCGTCCTTGGATTCGACGCACTCCTGGGACACGCCGGGCCCCATCACCTCCGACAGGCCGTAGATGTCGACGGCGTGCATGTCCATGCGGTCTTCGATCTCCGCGCGCATCTGCTCCGTCCACGGCTCGGCGCCGAAGACGCCCACCTGCAGTGAGGAGGCGGTCGGGTCGAGGCCCTGCTTCTCGAACTCGTCGATGATCGTGAGCATGTACGACGGCGTGAGCATGATGACCTCGGGCCGGAAGTCCGTGATCAGCTGCACCTGTCGTGGCGTCATCCCACCGGAGACCGGGATGGCCGTGGCCCCGAGGCGCTCGATGCCGTAGTGCGCGCCCAACCCGCCGGTGAACAGGCCGTAGCCGTAGGCGTTGTGCACCTTGTGCCCGGGCCGGGCGCCCGCCGCACGCAGCGAGCGGGCCATCAGGTCGGCCCACGTGTCGATGTCGCGCTGGGTGTAGCCGACGACCGTGGGCCTGCCCGTCGTGCCCGACGACGCGTGGACGCGCCGCACCTGGTCCTGCGGCACCGCGAACATGCCGAACGGGTAGTTCTCCCGCAGGTCGGCCTTGGACGTGGTGGGGAACTTCGCCAGGTCGTCGAGGTCGCGACAGTCGTCGGGGTGCACGCCCGCCTCGTCGAACGCGCGCCGGTAGTGCGGCACGCGCGTGTAGGCCCGGCGCAGGGTTTGCTGGAGCCGGGTGAGTTGCAGTGTCCGCAGCTCATCGACGGACATGCGCTCCTCGGGGTCGAGCGTGTCCGGTGCCGGTGACTCCCCGAGGCGAGCGGTCATCGCCGGGCCACCAGCGTGAGCACGTCGTAGCGGGCCACCGACTCGCCGTCCTGGCGGGTGACGTCGGCGTCCCAGCGCACGTCGCCGTAGGGCTGGCTGCCGTGCGGGGTGATCTGCTTGCAGGTCAGGGTCACGGTGATCTCGTCGCCGAACCGGACCGGGGTGAGGTAGCGCAGCCGGTCGAGACCGTAGTTGGCGAGCACCGGCCCGGGATCGGGGTCGACGAAGAGGCCCGCCGCGAACGCCAAGGTCAGATACCCGTGGGCCACCCGCTCGCCGAAGATCGGGCTCTTGGCGGCGGCCTCGGCGTCCATGTGGGCGTAGAAGGTGTCGCCGGTGAACTCGGCGAAGTGCTCGACGTCCTCCTGCGTCACGGCGCGCGGTCCGGCGACGATCGTGTCGCCGATCGACAGCTCCTCCAGGTGCTTGCGGAAGGGGTGCACGTCGGTGGCGCTGCGCGTCGATCCCGCCACCCAGCGGCCGGTGATCGCCGTGAGCGTGTCCGGGTCGGCCTGCACGGCGGTGCGCTGCATGTGGTGCAGCACGCCGCGCAGCCCGCCGAGCTCTTCGCCGCCGCCCGCCCGGCCCGGGCCGCCGTGCACGAGCTGCGGCATCGGCGAGCCGTGCCCGGTCGACTCCTTCGCGTCCGTGTCGTTCAGCACGAGCAGCCGTCCGTGGAAGGGCGCTGCTCCGAGCACGATCTCGCGCGCGAAGGCCGGATCGGCCGTGACCACCGAGCCCACGAGGCTGCCCTGGCCGCGCGCGGCGTAAGCGATGAGCTGCTCGGTCGAGGCGTACGGCAGGATCGTCGACACCGGCCCGAACGCTTCCACCTCGTGCGGCTCGGCCCGATCCGGGTCGCCGACCAGCAGGATCGGGGAGAGGAACGCGCCGCGCTCGGCATCGGCGTCGATCAGGTCGACCTTCTCCGGGTCGCCGTAGACGATCCGGCCCGCGTCGGCGAGCGCCTTGATCCCGCGCCGCACCTCCGCACGCTGCTCCAGGCCCGCGAGCGCGCCCATCCGGGCCGTCGCCGGGTCGCCGACCGTGATCCCGGCGAGCTTCGCCGAGACCGCCTCCACCACGGCGTCGACGTGTTCCGCGGGCACGAACGCCCGCCTGATCGCGGTGCACTTCTGGCCCGCCTTGACCGTCATCTCCGTGACGAGCTGGCCGACGTACAGGTCGAACTCCGGTGTGCCCGGGGTGGCGTCGGGGCCCAGCGCGGAGAGGTTGAGCGAGTCGGCCTCGGCGGAGAACCGCACGCTGTGGCGGACGACGCCGGGGTGGGCCCGCAGGGTGGCCGCCGTGGCCGCGGAGCCGGTGAACCCGACGAGGTCCTGTCCGGTGAGGTGGTCGAGCGTGTCACCGAGCGAGCCCGCGACGAACTGCACCGCGCCCGGCGGCAGCAGCTCCGCCTCGACGATCAGCCGCACCAGCTCGGCCGTGAGGTACGCCGTCGGGCTGGCCGGCTTGATCAGCGACGGCACGCCCGCCAGGAACGCGGGCGCGAGCTTCTCCAGCGGGCCCCACACCGGGAAGTTGAACGCGTTGATCTGGACCGCCACCCCGTGCAGCGGCGTCGCGATGTGCTGGCCGAGGAATGTGCCGCCCTTGGACAGCGCCTCGACGTCGCCCTCGACGTAGACGGTGTCGTCGGGCAGCTCCCGGCGGCCTCGCGAGGCGTAGGACTGGAGCACGCCGATCCCGCCGTCGACGTCGAAGCGGGAGTCGTAGCGCGTTGCCCCGGTGTGCGCGGAGATCGCGTAGAGCTCCTCGCGGTGCTCGCGCAGGTGCCCGGCCAGCGCCTTGAGGAGGGCGGCGCGCTGGTGGAAGGTCAGCTCCCGCAGCGCCGGACCGCCGACCCGGCGGCCGTAGTCGAGCACGGCCGCGAAGTCGACGCCGGTCGAGGACAGTCGGGCCACCTCGGCCCCGGTGACGGCGTCGTACAGCGGTCGGCCCTCGTCGGACGGCGTGTGCCACGCGCCGAGGACGTGACTGCGCAGGACCGCTGTCATAGTGAGCCTCCGGTGATCGTTCGGACGGTAGCACTGCGTGCCTGTGAGCGGTAACGAGTGCCCGAGCACTCGTTACCGCTCACAGGCGGTTAGGCGAAGAACGTTCGGATGTCCGCGGCGAGCAGGTCCGGCGGCCGTGCGCCAGTGCGCGACCGTCTCGGCCAGGTAGTGGTTGGGCACTCCGTAGTCCCAGTCGTCGCCGGGCGCGGGCTGGGGGAGCCGCGTGCGGGCGAGACGGTCGGCGAGGTCGTCCAGATCGGCCTGGGGGATCGCGACGCGGAAGGGAAGCAGGTTTTCGGTCATGGAAGGACAGTAGAACCCAATCAGGAATGTTAAGTTCCGCTTTGTGCGCGATACCTCCGCCCGAATGCTCGCCTTGCTGTCGCTGCTGCAGGCGCGCCCCGACTGGCCGGGGCCGGAGCTGGCTGATCGGCTCGGCGTGAGCGACCGGACGATCCGCAACGACGTCACCCGACTGCGCGACCTCGGCTATCCGGTCGACGCCGTGCGCGGCGCCGCGGGCCACTACCGGCTCGGCGTGGGCGCCAAGCTGCCGCCGCTGCTGCTCGACGACGAGGAGGCGGTGGCGGTCGCCGTCGGGCTGCGCGCGGGCCACGGCGTCGCGGGCATCGAGGAGGCCAGTGGTCGGGCACTGGCGAAGCTGGAGCAGGTGCTGCCACACCGGTTGCGGCGCCGGGTCGGCGCGCTGCACGAGGCGACCTCGCAGGGCCCGGAGAACACCGGGAGCAACGCCCCTGATCCGCAGGTCGACGCCGATGTCCTCGCGACGCTGGCCGCCGCCATCCGCGACCACGAGCGGGTGCGCCTCGACCATCCGCCCGACGGCGACCGCCCGCTCGTCGTCGAGCCCTACCGGCTCGTCAGCTGGCAGCGGCGGTGGTACCTCGTCGCGCGGGTGGAGCAGCGGTGGCGCGCGTTGCGGGTCGACCGTCTGACCCTGCGGATGCCGATGCACCAGCGGTTCCCGCCGGACCCGCTGCCAGGGGAGGACTACACGGCGTTCGTGCTGCGCGAGGTCGCCGCGGCCGGCTGGGCGGTGCACGCCCGCATCACGGTGCTCGCGCCCGCGGCCGAGGTGCTGGCCCGGATCAACCCGACGGTCGGCGTCGTCGAGTCGGTGGACGAGGCGACGTCGGTGCTGGTCACCGGGGCGGACACCCTGGAGGTGCTGGCCGTCTACATCGGCATGCTGGGCCTGGAGTTCCGGGTCGACGGGCCGCCCGCGTTGGTCGAGCACCTGCGCGCGGTGGGGGAGCGGTACGCCCGAGCGGTCACCGGAGGTCGTGAGCGGAAAGGAGTGCTATAGCCCCTGTTTCCACTCACGACCTGTGACCAGGGCCCGGACGACGCCCGCGGCCCGCCGCCGGGGTGGCACCGCGACCCGGCGGTGCAGCACGGCATAACCGGCGCGTTCGATCTCGTCGAGAATGCCGCCGTACAGGGTGAACGCGCAGCCGACGCAGGCTCGCGAGACCGGCTCGAGCAGCGCGATCCCGGGCGCCGCGCGGCGGTACGTCGCGCGGGTGTGCGCCACGAGGTGCGCGAGCGCGCGGCTGATGCGGGGGTCGGGGCGGCGCGTGCGGCGCGACCAGCTCAGCAGCTCGCGGTCGACGCCGAACGCGGCCAGCTCGTCGGCGGGCAGGTAGACGCGGCCCCGGTCGAGGTCCTCGCCGACGTCGCGGAGGAAGTTCGTGAGCTGGAACGCCACGCCGAGGGCCGCCGCGGAGGGCTCGGCGGCCGCGCGCGGGCCGGTCGTGCCCAGTATCGGCAGCATCTGGAGCCCGATGACGGCGGCGGAGCCGTGCACGTAGCGGTCGAGCTCGGCGAACGTCGCGTAGTCGGTGACCTCGGTGTCCATGCGCATCGACGTGAGGAAGTCGGCGAAGTGGGCGCGATCGATCGTGTAGCGGCGCGCGGTGTCGGCCAGCGCGGCCAGCACGGGGTGGGCGGCCGGGCCGCCGTCGAGCGCGGTGGCGAGCTCCTCGGCCAGCGCGTCGAGGCGGGCGGCCTTCGCGGCGGCGGACCGGCTGTCGCCGAGGTCGTCGACGATCTCGTCGGCGTATCGCGCGAACCCGTAGAGCGCGTGCACGGCGGGGCGGCGGGCGCGCGGGAGGAGGCGGGTGGCGAGGAAGTAGGTGCGGCCGTGGCGGGCGTTCAGCGCGCGGCACGTGGCGTAGGCGGCGCGCAAGGTGGGGTCGAGGATCCCTGCGGCGTCCAGCTCGGCGCCCGACACCGCCTCAGCTCGCGCGCTGCTCGGCGGCCACCGGGGGCGCGGAGCGCTCCGCGGGCGGTTCCGCCGCGGCCTCCGGTGGATCGCCCGGGCCCGTGTCGTCCGGGCTCGGTGCGGCCGTGCCCGGGTCGGGCTTGTCGCGGGCGCCCGCGGCGAGCCGGAGCGGGTCGGGCCGCACGAGCGACCAGGCCGCGAGCATGGCCACCGCCAGCCACGCCCCGAGGTAGCCCCAGTTGTTGAGGGCGTCCTCGCCGTTGGGGTAGTAGACGATGACCAGCATCGTCGACACGATCACCAGGTACTGCAGCCCGCGCACCGTCCACGGCGTCATCGCGAGGAAGGCCATGCCCCAGCTGACGTACCACGGGAGCGTGGCCGGGGACAGGAACGACGTGGCGAGCAGCACGATGCCCGCGCGGCGGATCGCGTCCGGGCCGCCGTCGCGCGCCGCCCACCACTGACGCACCGCGATCCACAGGAGCACGGCGGCGCCGATGCCCCGGAAGATGTTGACGAACAGCTGCTGCGATCCGCCGAACAGGGACGCGAACCCGCCGACGATCTGGCCGATCGCCGTCGGGATCGACATCCAGTTGACGATCATCGAGGGGGCGCTGAGCGCGGGCAGCCAGCCCAGGTCGACGCCCGCAAGAAGCGTGAGCGCGCCGAAGACGACGACGAACACGGCGATGCCCGCCGCGGCCGCCTTGGCGATGCGGACCGGACGCGAACCCGTCATGTGCGCGGCCCACACCAGCACCAGGAAGGGCAAGGCGAGACCCGCGCTCGCCTTGACCGCCATGGCGAAGGTGACGAGCGCGATCCCGCCCGCGTGCCTGCCGCGCAGCGCGAGCAGCGCGCCCGCGGCGAGGAAGCCGACGACCAGCAGGTCGTTGTGGCCGCCGCCGATCATGTTGAGCACCATCATGGGGTTCGCGACCGCGACCCACAGCGCCACCGGCACGCGCCCGCCGAGGCGGCGGGTGAGCTCGGGCAACGCCCAGACCAGCAGCGCGAGCCCGGGCAACAGGGCCAGCCGCATGAGCAGCACGCCCGCGATGATGTTGTTGCCGATCAGCCACGCGACGGTCTTGGCGATGATGATGAACAGCGGCCCGTACGGCGCGGGGGTGTCCTGCCAGAAGTAGTGGACGTTGTCGGTGAGGATCCCCGGCATCGCGTCCGGCCCGACCGCGTAGGGGTCGAAGCCGTGCAGGGGCAATGCGCCCTGCGCGAGGTAGCTGAAGATGTCGCGCGTGAACAGAGGCGGCGCCAGCAGCAGCGGCGCCGTCCATGCGGCCGCGCAGGTGAGGACGGCCCGTCCGCCCGCCCGTTGCGCGAGCACGTCGCGGCCCAGCCTGATCCAGGCCCACAGCATGAGCCCGACGCCGGCATACATGAGGACGGCGGCCAGGTCGTGACCGTGGCCGTAGCGCCAGAAGCCGATCGCCGAGTTCGTCATGATCGGATCGCGCACCAGCACGCCGCCCGCGCCGAACCCGCCGACCAGCAGCATCAACGCCGCGAACAGCCCCATCAGCAGCGGACGGCGCGGCGGATTCCCGAACCGGGCGGCGCGTTGAGCGTCAGTCGTCGACGGCTCGGAGCGGAAGTCGGGGTCGACCCGTGCGGAGGCGCTCATGACACGATCCATGCTCCCACGCGCGCGCCCACCCGGCCGAATGACCCCTCCGCGGCCATCGACCCGCCGCCCATCCCGGGTGCTCCGCTCAACCGGTGATCCGCCGGGCGGCCAGCTTGCCGCTCAGCACGACCGGCGGGATGCCGACGCCGGGCACCGTGCCGCAGCCCGCGAGCACGGCGTTCTCCAGCCCGGGCACGAGGTTGCGAGGTCGGAACGGGCCCGTCTGCGCGAAGGTGTGCGCCGCCGAGAACGGGGTGCCTACGGCGAGACCGTCCGCCGCCCAGTCGGCCGGGGTCACCAGCCGCGAGACCGTGACGTCGACCGCCAGGTCGGTGAGGCCGGGGTGCCCGCGCGTCGCCAGCACCGACAGCAACTCGTCGCGGTAGGCCGGGCCGACGCGCGCCCAGTCGATGCGGCCGCGCTCAAGGTTGGGGCACGGCGCGAGGACGAACAGGAGGTCGGATCCGGGGGGCGCGAGCGTCGGGTCGCTGGCGGTCGGCCGGGTGACCAGCAGCGACGGGTCGCTCATCAGCCGACCCTCCGTGATGATCTCGGCGAACGTCCGCTCCCACGCCGCGCCGAAGGAGATGGTGTGGTGCGCAGCCGCGGGACGCGGGGTGCGCAGGCCCGCGTGCAGCACGACGGCGCTGGGCGACCACCGCAGGGGCAGCGGGCGTCGTCGGGTCCGGCCGATCAGCGCGTCGGCGATCGGTAGATCCGGGGTGAGCACCACGGCGTCGCAGGGCAGGAGTTCGGTGCCGCCTGCCTGGTCGGCGGTGTCGCGGTGGCGCACCCCGGTGACCCGGCCGCCGCGGCGGGCCAGCCCCGTGGCCGTGCGCCCGTAGAGGATCCGCGCCCCCGCCGCCTCGGCCGCGTCGGCCAGCGCCTGTCCGATCGCGCGCATACCGCCGCGCGGGAACCACACGCCCGCGACCGTGTCCATGTAGGCGATCACGCCGTACGCGCCCAGCGCCCGGTCCGGCGCGACGCCCGCGTAGAGCGACTGGAACGAGAAGATCCGCCGCAGGCGCTCGTCGGGAAGGAAACGGGCGACCCGCGGGCCCAGCCGGGCGAACCCACCCAGGCGTGCGAGCCGGACGAGGTCCGGGCCGAGCAGGGCGAGCGGCGAGTCGAGGTTGGCGCCGATGAAGGTGTCGATCTCGGCGCGGTAGAGCTCGCCGAGCCACTCGCGCAAGGCGCGGTAGCCCGCCGCGGAAGCAGGCCCGCACACCCGACGCACCTCGGCCTCCATCGCGGACACGTCGGTGTGGACGTCGATCGCGGAGCCGTCGGCGAAATGCGCGCGGTAGGCCGGGTCGAGCGGCACCAGGTCGAGGCGCTCGGTGAGCTTTTCCCCGACGGCGGCGAAGGCCTCGTCGAGGAGGTCGGGCATCGTGAGCACGGTGGCGCCGGTGTCGACGCGGAAGGTGCCGTGCTCGGTGGTGAGGTCGAGCCGCCCCACCCGGCCGCCGGGGTGCGCGGCCCGCTCGACGAGCGTGACGCGCCTGCCCGCACCCAGAAGGTGCAGGGCGGCGCACAGCCCGGACAGCCCCGCACCGACGATCACGACGTGGTCGGTGGCTCCGCGGACCGTGCGACTCAACGGCGGCGCCGGGTCGCGGTGACGGCGAGCTCGGCCAGCTCCGTGGCTGCAGGCTCGGCGACGGGCGCGGCGGCCAGCGCATCGAGGGCCGAGCCGGTGAGCGCGGCGATCCGCTGCTCGACGGCCTGCACTGCGCCCAGGTCGGTGAGCAGGTCGCGCGTCCGCTCGACTTCTTCGCTGTTCAGCTGCGGGTTGCCGATCGCGGCTTCGATGGCCGTGCGGGCCGTGTTGTCGCCGCGGCGGTCCGCCCGTTCCAACGCGACGGCCAGCAGCAGCGTGCGCTTGCCTTCGCGCAGGTCGTCGCCCGCGGGCTTGCCGGTGACGGCCGGATCGCCGAAAACGCCCAGCAGGTCGTCGCGGAGCTGGAAGGCGACGCCGATGTCCGCGCCGAACCGGCGGTACCCGTCGATCAGCTCCGAGCAGGCACCCGCAAGTGCCGCACCGAGGTGCAGCGGCCGCTCCACGGTGTAAGCGGCGGTCTTGTAACGATCGATGCGCAGCGCGGCGGCCTGCGACGTGTCGCGGGTGGCCTGGTGCAGGACGTCGAGGTACTGGCCGCCCAGGAGCTCGGTGCGCATCGCGCGCCACGGGACGCTCGCCCGTACGAGCGTCTCCAGCGGCAGGCCGCAGGTGTGGAACATGTCGTCGGCCCACACCATCGCGAGATCGCCGAGCAGGATCGCCGCCGCGGCGCCGAATCGCGCGGGCCTGCCGTGCCAGCCCGCCTCGGCGTGCCTCCGCGCGAACGCGACGTGCACGGTGGGCCGTCCCCGCCGCAGCGCGGAGGCGTCCATCAGGTCGTCGTGCACGAGCGCGCAGGCCTGGATGAGCTCCAGGGCGCTCACGGCGCGCAGCACGGAGAGCGCCTCGGGTGCGTCGACCGAACCGCCCGCGCCGCGCCATCCCCACCACGCGAACGTGGGACGGATGCGCTTGCCGCCGCCGAGCACGAAGGCGCTCAGCTCGTCGGCGGCCGCGGCGAAATGGGGGTCGATGGCCGACGCCTCGGCCGTGCGGGCTTCCAGGTAGACGGCCAGTGCTGCCTCGATGCCGCCCGCCAGTTCCCCGTCGGTGGGCTCGGGCTCACCGACGCGCGCCGCCGTGGCGATGTCGAGGGCGCCGGAATGCGTCACGCCACGGAGCGTATCGGGGGGCCGGGGCGTCGGCGCGTCGGCGCTGCGCCCACCCCTACTCTGAACACCATGAGGACGGTTCCGAAGATCACTTCACGCTTGGCCGTCCGTCGTCCGGCCTTCTCGGTGGAGTTCTTCCCGCCCAAGGACGAGGCGGGCGAGGCCGAGCTGTGGCGAGCGGTGCGCAGGCTGGAACCGTTGGACCCGGCGTTCGTGTCGGTCACGTACGGAGCGGGTGGTTCCAACCGCGACCGCACCATCCGCACCACCGGCCGGATCGCCACCGACACCACGCTCGTCGCGATGGCCCACCTCACGGCCGTGTCGCACTCGGTCGCGGAGCTCCGGCAGGTGATCGGCGCCTACGCCGCAGCGGGCATCCCGAACATCCTGGCCGTGCGTGGCGACCCGCCCGGTGACCCCCTCGGGGAGTGGGTCGCCCATCCCGAGGGCGTGACCTACGCCGAGGACCTGGTGCGGCTGGTCAAGGAGGTCGGCGACTTCTGCGTCGGCGTCGCCGCGTTCCCCTACGGGCACCCGCGTTCGCCCGACGGCGACTCCGACCTGCGGTTCCTGCTGTCCAAGATCCGCGCGGGCGCGGACTTCGCGATCAGTCAGCTGTGCCTCGAGCCCGACGGGTTCCTGCGGCTGCGCGACCGGCTCGTCGCGGCGGGCTGCGACACGCCGCTGCTGCCCGGGATCATGCCGCTGACCACGGTGCGCACCCTGCATCGCGGACCGGAGCTGTCGGGTGCGCCGCTGCCCACCGATCTCGTGGAACGGCTCGCGCCCTTCACCGACGACGCGAAGGCGTTCCGCGCCGCCGGGATGGACGAGACGGCGCGACTCTGCGAGCGGCTGCTGGCCGAGGGCGTGCCCGCGCTGCACTTCTACACGCTGAACCGCTCGCCCGCGACGGCCGAGCTGGTCGCCCGGCTCGGGCTCGGCGCCGAGCGGCCCGTGGGCGTCAGCGCACCCGCGGGCTGACCGGCGGGTTGCGCATGCGCCGTGCGGCCAGTACGACGACGAGCGCCGCGAGCGCCACGACCGAACCGAGGCCCAGCGTCCAGTTCAGCACCGAGGGTGCGCCCGGGTCGGCGTAGGCCACGGTCGCGCTGATGTCCCCCACCTCACCGGGGGTGAACACCCAGCTCACGGTGCCCCCATCGGACTCACCGTTCGCGTCGATCACCCGTCCGGGGAAAGTCATCTTGAGGCCGAAGTCGGCCTTGTCGACCGCGACCGTCGTGAGGTCGACCGATCCGGTGACCAGCACCCGACCGCCTGCGCGGCGGAGCAGGAACTGAGTCCGGTCACTCCCCGGGAAGGTCGCGCGGGTGAGTGCCGCGGTCTGGTCGAACGAGAGGTGGGAGAACCGCAGCACCGAGCCGGTGTAGCCGTCCTGCTGGTAGCCGGTGACCTCGACGGCCGACCGCAGGTCCGCGGGGAGCGTCACGGCGGGGCCCTTGTCGCCTGCGCCTTTCGTGGGCGTGGCCACCACGAGCTGGCCGGTCACGGTGTCGTCGGGCTGCACGGCCAGCGCGACATGCACCCGCGCGCACCCGCCAAGCAGGGCGCCCAGCAGCAGGACCGCGGCGATCAGCCGCACCGCCGCGCGGGACCGACGGGGGACGAGCGGCGCTGGCACGGGCCCATCGTGCCATCCGCGCCGGGATCACCGAGGGGGCGGTGGCGCGAGCGGGAGCGTGGCGCCCAGCACGGCGAACGGACGGGAATCACCTGTGAACCGGTGTTCGCGGAGCACGTCCTCGAAGCCCGCACGCCGGTAGAGGCGCCAGGCGCGCCCCGGCTCGCGGGCGCCGTACTCGGGCGTCGACAGCAGCACCCGTCCTTCCTCGACCCCCGTGAGCAACGTCCGCAGGAGGCCGTCGCCGAGGCCCGCCCCCTGTGCGTCCGGGCGGACGTGCAGCTCGGTGAGCTCGAAGTAGTCACGCAGCCAGCCGCGGGCCTCGGCCTGCGTGCCGCGTAGGCCGCGCCGAACCTCCTCGTACCACCACTGGCCCGGGCCGCCCGTGTAGCCGTAGGCCACGCCGAGTAGCGCGCCCCGGTCGTCGATCCAGCCCGCCGCCCGCCAACCGGGCCTGCGCACGTGGTCGAGCCACAGGGCGCGCCGTTGTCGGGCCGTGCTGGGCGGGTAGCCCATCGCCGCCACGTAGACCTGCAGGGCCTCGCTCAACCGGTCGGCGAGGTCGCCGGGGCCGAGCATCACGAGGTGCCGCGCGGGTGCCGTGGTCACGACGCCATCACACCACGGAGGGACGCCGCGCGCGCCCTCCGGTGAGCCGTCGGGCCGACCGCCGTCGGGTGGGCATCCGACTTGACGTCTGGGCGTGTGCGAGGTCTACTGAATGGGTCGAACAAAAGTTCGATTCTACGGTCACCCGGTGGCAGGCGGGGGAAGCGTCGCCGCCGGGTGGCCACCGGAGCACGGTACGGCTCGCCGCGGAGGGAGCACGCAGGTGGACAAGGCTGGGGGTGCGCGCGAGCGAGGCCGCGGCGCCGGGGCGGCGGGGCCGGCCGGAATCCCGTCCGCCGGGATCGGCGGTGCGACATGGCGCCCCTGAGCTGGCCCTTCCGGCAGCGCGGGCCCACGCCGATCCAGGTCCGGTGGAAAGACGGCGAACCGATCGAGTTCGAGCGGTCTGCGCGGCGCGGCCCGCGCTTCCTGGTCACGGGCATCCGCGACCGGTGGATCGAGGAGTCGCCATGGCCGTTCCCGTCGCCCATGCCGGTCGGCGGCGATCGGCTCCGCTGCTGGCGGGTCGAGGCGCGCTCGGCGGGCGAGCCCGATGCGCCTGCCCGCGAGTTCGTGCTCCGCATGCGGGCGGGCCCGGGCGTTTGGGATCTCGTCAGGCCCGCGGGGTGAGCCCCGTCACCCCCGGGCCCGGCAACGGCCCGGAACTGTCGGGGTGCCGCGGCACCATCAGCGCAACGACCACCGACCAGCACCGAAGGAGCCCCGAAATGACCACCGCCACGCTGACCCCGGCTCTCATCCCCGCCCCCCGTCGCGCGCCGCGCCCGTCGGCGGCGCCCACTCCGCGCGCCGCGCTCGGCCTCCTGCGCCAGGCCGCGGAGGGCCTCGCCGAGGCGCATCGCAGGCCCGAGCCGCTGATGCGCTATCCGGCCGCCTACCTCGCGGCGTTGCGGGCGGGCGCCGCGGTGCTCGCGCTGCGCGCCCGTCCGGCGCCGCGGCGGGGCAGCCGCAGTGTGTGGCTGCTGCTGGGCGACGTCGCGCCCGAGTTGGCCGAGTGGGCCGCCTACTTCGCCTCGTGCTCGGCCACCCGCGCCGCTGCCGAGGCGGGTATCGCACGGCTGGTCGGCACGCGCGACGCGGACGATCTGCTGCGCCAGGCCGAGCAGTTCGTGGAGCTGGTCACCGATCTGGTCGAGGGGCGCTGACGGGCGGATGTCCGCAGGCCGCCGCAGCAGTTGCGGTGGGTGCTCGGGCACTGCGGGCGGCGGGCGCTGCTGGTGGTAGCCGCTGCGGGCGGCGGTCGGCGGGTGGCGGCCGCTGGGGTGACGGCCGAGGGTTGGCCTTCCGGCCGCGTCGGCCGGTCGGCGTGGCAGCCTCAGACGCCCGAAGGCGGGCCGGCCACCGGCGCGGGGCGCCGCGGGCGGTCGGCCCGCAGCACCCGGCCGAGCAGGGTGCTGAACACGGCCGACACCTCACGGGCCCCGGGCGTGTCCCAGCGCTGGATGGGCAGGCAGGCGCCCTGGGCCTGCTGGATCGCCGAGCGGTCGGGGAGCACGCCGCTGAGCACCAGCGGGCCGAACAGCTCCCGCAGCTCCGCGATGCGGAACTCGTGTTCGGTGTTGCGCGGCCGCACGCGGTTGATCAATACCCCGAGCGGCTGGAGGCCGGGGTTGCCCCGCTGCCGTTCGGTCTGCACGGCGTCGAACGCCCGCTGCACACCGGAGACGGCGAACATCGTGGGGTCGGTTACGAGCACAGCCCGGTGCGCCGCGGTCAGCGCGCTTCGCGTGAGCTGGCCGAGCGAGGGCGGGCAGTCCACGATCACCAACCGGTACGGCTCGGTGGCGGGGTCGTCGGGGTCGTCGCTGCGGTCCTCCGGGTCACCGGGCAGGTGGAGCGTTCCCGTGCGCGGGTCGCGCAGGCGCTGCAACGCCCGGCTCAGCCGGGTGAGCTGCTTGCCGCTCGGGTCGGGGTGGTTGTGCCGTTCGGTGTGCTCGTCGCCGACGAGCACGTCCAGTCCGGCGCCCCAGCCGCTCGGCGCGATCGCCCGTTCGAGCACCGAGCGGCGGGGCTCGTCCAGCACGTCGGCCACCGTGGCCGTGGTGGGGCCCGTGTCGAGCGCGATCGTGGCGTTCGCCTGCGGATCGAGGTCCACCACCAGCGCGCGCAGCCCGTGGTGCAGCGCGGCCCCGGCGAGGCCCAGGGCCACCGTGGTCTTGCCCACCCCGCCCTTGAGGCTCAACGTGGCGACGACCTGCACCCGCTGAACCTACCGCCCGGGTGACGGGCCCAATGCGGTGGCCACGAGCGGTGCGCGTACCCGAAGCGCACCTCGCGCGTCGTGCGAGGCGAAAACGCCGAGGGTCGCGAGGAGGACCCCGGTGAAGGTCGATGGCCGTCGCACTAGGCTGCGCCCCGTGGCGGCGGCTCGACGAACGGTGGGGGGACTCCGGTGACGAGCGCCGACGTGGGCCACCGGGTCACCGGCGGGAACGGCGGCACGGTGTACCGGGCCGTGTTGACCGAGCTCGCGGCGGTCCGCGACCGCGCGCCCGAGCGCGCCCCCCGGGTGCTCGACGTCGGCGGTGGCAGCGGGGCCTGGGCCGTGCCGCTGGCGCGGGCGGGGTGCGCGGTTTCGGTGGTCGACCCGAGTCCCAACGCGCTCGCCGCGTTGCGCCGCCGAGCCCGCGACGCGGGGGTCGAGGACCTGGTCACGGCCGTGCCGGGCGAGGTCGACACGCTCGCCGAGGTGGCTCCGGTCGGCCGCGCCGATCTCGTGCTCGGGCACAGGCTGCTGGAGGTCGTCGACGACGTGCAGTCCGCCGTCCGCGCCCTCTCCCGCGCCGCCGCCCCGGGCGGGGCGGTGTCGGTCTTGGTCACGGGCCGGTTCGCGGCGGTCCTCGCGCGCACGCTCGCCGGCCGCTTCGCCGAGGCGCAGGCGCTGCTCGCCGACCCCGACGGGCGGTTCGGCCCCGACGACGCGCTGCGCCGCCGCCTCGACGCCGACGGCCTGCGCCGGGTGCTCGACGCCGATCCCGACCTCCGGCTGGAGCTGTTGCAGGGCGACGGGGTGCTGGAGTGCTGGGCTCCGGCGGGCGACGGCGGCGGAACGCCGGGAGCGCTCGGCGAGCTGGAGCAGCTGGCCGCCGCGCAGCCCGCGCTGATCGACGTCGCGGCCCGCCTGCACGCCGTCGCCCGCCGGGTGCGATGATCACGCTACGCAGCGTCGCCCGTCAGGAGCAAATGATCACGCGCGGTCGATCGCGCGCGGGGCTGTGACCGGCGCAACACACCCGTCCGCATTTTCGTGGGGCCCGCTTGACGAGTCCGGGTAGTCGGCGGGCCCGCGGACTCGTATCCTCGTCCTTAGACGCCCACCCTGGGCGCTCGTCGCGTCGTTCCGGCACCATGGACGATGACCCGACAGGACGAGAAAGTGCCGGAGGCGAAGTTATGCCCCTCTCCGAGCACGAGCAGCGACTGCTCGACCAGATCGAGCGCGCTCTCTACGCCGAAGACCCGAAGTTCGCGTCCACCGTGCGCGGTGGACGGCTACGCAAGCCCACCCGGCGCCGTCGGTTGCAGGGCGTTGCCCTGTTCGTCGTCGGTCTCGTCATGCTCGTCGTGGGGATCGCCGTCCAGTGGACCTGGCTCGGGGGCATCCCGGTGGTCAGCGTCGTCGGCTTCCTCGCGATGCTGGGCGGCGCGGTGCTGGCCATCACCTCCGTCGGTGCGGCGGCCGGGGCTCCCGCCGCGAAGACGGAACCGACGAAGAACGGCTTCACCGGCCGGATGGAGGAGCGCTTCCGCCGCCGGTTCGAGCAGGAATAGCGCCTGATTTCTCGTTGACGCCGCCGCTCCGTTCCACCGGAGCGGCGGCGTCGTCGTGCGTGCCGACCGGGCGCGCGCCACGGCGCAGTACCGAGCGGGGCAGCAACCGGTGCCGTACCGACAGCGGGCTGCTCACCGCGACCGCGTCCAGCACGCCCGCCAGCGGCTCGGTGAGCGCGTCGGGCCCCGGGTGTTGCCCGCCGTACCAGCTCGCCTCGACCACCCCCACGACCCCACGCAGGTGCTGTTGGGCCGCGTCGTCGAGGTGGTGCTCGCGGACGAGGCGGCGCGCGGCCGCCCGCACGGTGTCGCTGTCCTTGGCGGGTACGCCGCGGTCGGTCGACTCGGCGAGCAGCTCGGCCCAGCCCGCTGCGGCCGCTTCCGGGCCGCCTGACGCCACGGCGGCGAGCCGTTGCCTGCGGGTGCGGGCCCGCAGCACGGCGGGCGTGAACGCACCGCCCACGACCAGCACCAGGCCTGCGCCCAGCACCAGCGGCCACAGCGGCAGCTCCGCGCTCGGCGCCGCCGGGGCCGGGACATCGGGGGTGATGGGCTCCGGCGTCGGCGGTGCCTGCGGGGTCGGCGCCTGACGGGGGTCGTCGGCCGGATCCGCGCCCGCGGGCGTTCCCGCGGCCGCCGCCTCCTCGGCCCGCGCTTCCGCGACGTAGGGCGGCACGATCGTGCGTCCGTCCGCGAGCGGCGTCGGGTCGAAGATCAGCCATCCGTAGCCGGGGAACCAGGCCTCCACCCACGCGTGCGCGTCCGAGGTGCCGATCGTGCGGTGGTCGCCGTCGGACGTGCCGCCGGTGAAGCCGACCGCGACCCGTGCGGGCACCCCGACCGACCGCAGCATCACCGCCATCGCGGCGGCGAACTGCTCGCAGTAGCCCGTCTTGCCCGCGGTGAGGAACTCGACGAGCGCGTCGTCGCCGTTGCCCGGCGCCGTCTGCAGGCTGTAGTGGAACGCCGAGCGGGGGCCGGTGAAGAAGTCCTGCAGCGCGATGGCCTTGTCGAACGGCGTGTCCGCCTGTGCCGTCACCTGCGTGGCGAGGTCGCGCACGCGCCGGTCGACGCCCGAGGTGTCGAGGTAGGGCGCGACGGGCCCGGTGCCGCCCTGCGCGTCGCGCAGCTGCGCCGCGGTGGGCGCGGAGAAGTCCGCGGTCTGCTGCCAGCCGTTCTCGGCGCGCGGCCGCGCGGTGTACGCGGTGCCGCTGCGTTCGTCGTAAGTCCAGCGGCCGGACAGGCCCGCGACCCCGATGGGATGGCCGTACAGCGGCAGCCAGTAGTCCTTGAAGCCGACGTTCTTGACGTCGACGGTCGCCAACCGCACGGCGGCCCCCGCGACCACGCCGAGGGTGCCGGGCAGTCCGGGCCCGGGTCCGGGCCGGGTGGCCTGCCAGCCGACATCGGGGACGTAGGTGCTCAGCGTCAGCGCGCGCAGGTAGGCGGGCTGTGGGAGGCCGCGCACCTGGAACAGCTCGGTGGGACGGTCCTGCGTGAGCTGCCCGCGCAACGAGGTGAACGGGCTGAGCCCGATCGAGCTGCCCGCGCCCGCGCCTGCTCCCGCGAACCGGCCCGCGGTGCCGACGAACGTGCTCGCCGCGCCGACCCCCAGCGCGACGGCCACCGCCGCCGCAACCAGCACGACCCCGCCCGCCCGCTGTCGGCGCGCGCCGTCCCGGAGGACGAGCAGCAGGCCGAAGCCTGCGGCCGCGCAGACGACCGACTGCCAGGGGAGCAACACGTCGTCCAGCGCCGCGGGCACGGCGAACACGGCCAGTAGCGGGACCCCCGCGGCGGCCGGGGCGCGGGCGAGGACGGCGGCGCCGTACACCGCGATCAGGATCACCCCGAACGCCGCGGTGACCAGGAAGAGGATCTCGGGGGTGGCCTGCACCGGCGCGATGCCCGCGGCGATCTGCGTGCCTGCCCCGGTGAAGAGCGCTGCGAACCGGGCGAACGCGGCGGGTCCGGGCAGCGCCGTGTCCGCGAAGAGGGCGGTGAGCAGCATGAGGAGGCCGATGCACTGGCCTGCTGCCACCACCGCCGGGCCCAGACGGTGCAGCACGAGCCCGACCGCCACCACGACGAGCGCGGCGAGCATCGCACGACCGAGCCAGGTGTAGCCCTGGATGATCGCGCCGATCGGTGCGCTCGCGAGGAGCGTGGCGACGCCCGCGCCCGCCGCGGCACCCCACGGCAGCCTCCTCACAGCGCGTCCCAGACCCGGTCGGGGGTGGTGCCCGCGGTGGCGACGGCGACGGTCCACCCCGCATTGCGCAGCGCGCTCGCCGAGGCGTCCGCGCTGCCGGGCCGTCCGTCCGCCGGATCCCACGTCGCGGTGTCGAGCAGCACCGCGTAGCCGCCCTTCGGATGGCGCGCCATGAGGTTCTCCCGGTGCGCCGCGGTGACGGCGCCGAGCACGGCGACGACGTCACGGCCCGTCGGCAGGTCCGGCCCGGTGAGGTCGGCCCGGGCGGAGGGGCGCAGGGCGGCCAGTGCGTCGAGCAGCGGGTCCAGCGGTGGTCCGGGCAGCGCCGTGCCGTCTTCGGTGACCAGGTCGACGGGCTCGCCCCGACCCATGAGGTGCGCACAGACGCTGGCGGCCATGCTGATGGCGAACTCGAGGCTGGACTCGGCGCCGCGGCCGCGGTGGGCGGCGTCGCGGCGGTCGAGCAGCACGGTGGTGCCCGCCCGCCACGGCCGCTCCTCCAGCCGCACCATCAGCTCGTCGTGCCGCGCGGTGCTGCGCCAGTGGACGCGCCGCAGCTCGTCGCCGTGCCGGTAGGGCCGCACCAGCACGTCGGAGCTGCCCGGGCCCTGGTGGGCGAGCGCTGCCCCGGACGTGCCCTCGCCTGCGCCGAGCGCGGCCGGGAGTCCGTTCAGCGCGAATACCCGAGGTAGCACGATCAGCCGGTCCGGACCGGTGACCGCGCGCTCGAACTCGGCCAGCGCGAGCGGGTCGGTGGCGCCCACGGTGAGCGGGCCGATGGCGTGCACGCCGCGCAATGACGGCCGCAGGGGATAGGTGAGGCGGGCCCCGCCGCGGCTGGAGAGCCGGTGGACGGTGAAGCCGGGCGGAGCGGCCGCTTGCGGCCCGGCGGCGTCCGGGACGGTGTCCACCAGCCGCAGCGCACCGACCAGCGCAGAGCCGCGCACGTGCAGGGTGACCTCGACCGTGCCGCCCACGGGCAGCCGCGGGGGCGAAAGCTCGCGCGCGACGCGCACGGCGCGCCGGGTGCGGGCCGCCAGCAGCGCGGCGAGCAGCGGCAGGACGGCGACGAACGCGCCGATCCGCAGCAGGTCCCGCTCGTCGAGCACGAGCGAGCAGGCGGCCGTCGCCGCGCCCCCCGCGAGCAGGCAGCGACCGCGCGTGGTGAGGCCGGAGAAGCGGGCCACGCGGCTCAGCCCGCGGGGCGGGCGGGGGCGGGCACGGTCATCCGCGCCACCAGGGCGCGGATGATCTCGACGGGGGAGCGGCGGGCGGCCAGCGCGTCCGGGGTGAGTAGGAGCCGATGGGCGAGCACCGGCACGGCGACGGCCAGCACGTCGTCGGGCACCACGAAGCTGCGCCCGGACAGCGCGGCCTGCGCCCGGGCGGCCCGCACCAGTTGCAGGGTGGCCCGCGGCGAGGCACCGAGGCGCAGCTCGGGCACCCGCCGCGTCGCCCCGACGATCTCGACGCAGTACTGGCGCACCTCCGGGCCGATGTGCACGCGGCGCACGACGTCGATGGCCGCGTGCACCTGGCGGGCGTCGGTGACCGGGCGCAGGTCCTCGAGGGGGTCGGTGGCGGCGTGCTCGTCGATCATCGCGAGCTCGGCCATGATGTCGGGGTAGCCGATGGAGACCCGCGCCGTGAAGCGGTCGCGCTGCGCCTCGGGGAGCGGGTAGGTGCCGTCCATCTCGACCGGGTTCTGCGTGGCCATCACCAGGAACGGGCTGGCCAGCGCATAGGTGGTGCCGTCGACGGTGACCTGGCGCTCGGCCATGCACTCCAGCAGCGCGGACTGGGTCTTCGGCGACGCCCGGTTGATCTCGTCGGCGATCACGATGTTGGCGAAGACGGGGCCGGGACGGAACTCGAACTCGGTGCTCTGCCGGTTGAAGATCGACAGGCCGGTGATGTCGACGGGCATAAGGTCGGGGGTGAACTGCACGCGGCTGACCGAGCCGTCGATCGAGCGGGCGATGGCCTTGGCCAGCGACGTCTTGCCGACGCCCGGCACGTCCTCGACGAGCAGGTGGCCCTCGGCGAGCAGCGTGACGAGCGCGACGCGCACCACCTCGGGCTTGCCGACGATCACCCGTTGGGCGTTGGCCGCGATCCGGGCCCCGAGGTCCGCGACGTCCGGAAGGCCCAGGGGAGCGCCGTCGATGCGGCTGCTCGTCGTCGTCACCACCCCAGTCTCTCAAACGACGCCGCCGGGCAGCGTTCGGTCGGGCAGACCGTCCCCCACCTTCCCCCACCGCATGCGCCGGATCGGGGTTGCGGCGGCCTGCGCATCCCCGCTCGGGGGTAGCGCGGCCGGGTGGCGCCCGATAACGCCCCACTTCGCCCCACCGCTCCTGAGCTGCGGGTTTGGCTGCTGGTCAACGTTATCAGGCACATTCCTCGGGTTGACGGTGGAGGGAAGTGGGGTAATGTGGTGATCGCTGGGGCGCCGAGGGGCCTCGCGCCGTCCGTCGGGTGGAGGTGGGGCCGGTGTTCCTCGGCACCTACACCCCCAAATTGGACGACAAGGGGCGGCTGACGCTGCCCGCGAAGTTCCGCGACGAGCTGCGAGGCGGTCTGATGATCACGAAGGGGCAGGACCACTGCCTGTACGTGTTCACCAGGGACGCGTTCGCCGAGCTGGCCACGAAGGTGGCCTCGGCGCCGTTGACGAGCGAGTCGGCACGGGTCTTCCAGCGCAACCTGTTCTCGGGCACCGACGAGCAGAACCCCGACGCGCAGGGCCGCATCGCGATCACGCCCGAGCTGCGGCGGTACGCGGGACTCGCCAAGGACTGTGTGGTCATCGGGGCGTTCACGCGGGCCGAGATCTGGGACGCGCAGGCATGGCAGCGCTACCAGGACGACCACGAGGACACCTACGCGAAGGCGCAGGAGGAGGTGCTGCCCGGGCTGATGTGAGCCCGATGTGGGCAGAGGAGGACCCGGCCGGTGCCTCCTCCCGGCGGCCCTGGCGCACCTTCCCCGGTGCCAGGTCTGCCGGGAGGAGGCATCGGACAAGCCCGGTGGAGTGGGTCGGGCGCGGATGGCTCGGCGACTCGGGGCAGGGAGGTGGGTGGCTGTGGGGCAGCACCCGCACGGAGATGGGCCTGCTGGGGCTAGGCACATCCCCGTCGCCCTGTCCCGGGTTGTCGAGTTGCTGCGCCCGGCGCTGGCCGGGCGGCCCGCGGTCATGGTGGACGCCACGTTGGGGCTGGGCGGCCACTCGGCCGCGCTCCTCGCCGAGCATCCGCAGCTGACGCTCGTCGGGCTGGACCGGGACCCGGAGGCGCTCGCGCTCGCCGGGCGACGGCTCGCCGCCTACGCCGACCGGACGCATCTGGTGCACGCCGTCTACGACCGGCTCGCCGACGTGCTCGCGGAGCTGGGGCTTCCGCGGGTCGACGGTGTGCTGTTCGACCTCGGCGTCTCCTCGCTGCAGCTCGATGCCGAGGAGCGGGGCTTCTCCTACTCCCGCGACGCCGATCTCGACATGCGGATGGACCCCGGCTGTGGGCCGACCGCGGCCGACGTGCTCAACACCTACTCGGTGCCCGAGCTGGCGCGCGTCCTGCGGGAGTACGGGGAGGAGCGGTTCGCGTCCCGCATCGCGGCGGCGGTCGTGCGGCGGCGCGGTGAGCGGCCGTTCCGACGCAGCGGCGACCTGGTGGAACTGCTGTACGCAACGGTGCCCGCGGCGTCGCGGCGCACGGGGGGACATCCGGCGAAGCGGACGTTCCAGGCCTTGCGGATCGAGGTCAACGGCGAGCTCGCGGCATGGACGGCCGCGCTGCCCGCCGCGCTCGACGCGCTGCGGGTCGGCGGCCGGATCGTCGTACTGGCCTACCACTCGCTGGAGGACCGCATCGCCAAGCGCGAGCTGGGGGAGCGGTCCACGTCGAGCACGCCCACCGGGCTGCCGGTCGAACTGCCCGGGCACGGGCCGTCCTTCCGGTTGCTCGTGCGGGGGGCCGAGCAGGCGAACGACGACGAGGTCGCGGACAACCCGCGGGCGGCGTCGTTGCGACTGCGCGCGGCCGAACGGATCGGTGAAGGGGACAGCGGCATGGTGGGGGGCACCACATGAGCGAGCGGGCGTACGGATCGGCGCCGGACTGCCGGGGGCTGCGGTGAGCGCGCCCGCGGCGGAGCGGGCGCGAACGGCGACCGGCCGCTCGGGGGTGGGCGGGGCGGCCCTCACGGCGGCGGGCGGAGCGGCGCGCTCGGGCGCGGCGACGGGCGGCGCGCTGCGTTCCGGCGCGGCGACGGGCGGGGCGGGGCGGTCGGGCATCCGGGCGGCGCTGACCCGGGCGGTCGCCGCGCGGCGCACGGCGTCGGCCCGTTCCGCGACGCGCTCCAGCTCCCGCACGGCGAACGGCGTGGGTGCCAAGGGCGCGTCCGGCCGATCCTCGCAGGCCGTGAACCGGTCGGCGGTCGACCGACAGACGGCGGCCACCGGACGTTCAACGGCTCGGAACACGACCACGCGGGTGTCCCCGACCGACCGACGCGGCGGAGCAACGGCGGGCACCGCGACGATCCCCGCCCAGCGCGGGGCGCCGTCGGTCGAACGCGCCGGGGTCGCGAGCCGCGCCTACGCCCGTCGCGAAGACCGGCTGCGGCGAGTCGTCGGGAGCGGCCGGGCACCGCGGACCGCCACGACCGCGGGCCGCGCCAAGTTCGTGCTGCTCGTCATGGCACTGCTCGCCATCGGGCTGGTCCTGACGCTGTGGCTCTCCACCGCCGCGGCGGCGGACTCCTACCGGTTGCAGGACGCCCGCGTGGCCGCTCGGACGTTGAGTGAACAAAGCGAGCAGCTTCGCCGGGAGGTCACCGCGATGGACGCGGCACCGGCACTCGCGGAACGCGCGTCCCAGCTGGGCATGGTGCCGGTGCAGGATTCGGCACGGCTCGTCGTCGCGCCCGACGGCGCCGTCACGGTCTCGGGCACGCCCAAGGCGGCGATCGCGACGGCCCCGCCCGCGCCCCCGCTCGCCCCCGCCGCCCCGAACGGCGCGGCGCCGACCGCAGGCGCAACCGCCAGCGCGACCGCCACCCCGACAGCCGCGCCGACAGCCGCGCCGAACGGCGCCGACGCGAACGGCCTGACGGCCGACGCCGCGGCCGCGGCGGGCATCGGTCCGGACGCATCGGTCACCACGACGACCGCCGCCACCCCGACGCCCGCACCCACGGGCCAGGCGAGCCGGAGCAGCGCAGGCGCGACCGCGACGGCGACCACGCGTGCGAGCGCCACCGCGTCACCTCGGGCCACGTCCACGTCCACGTCCTCGCCTGCGCCGAGCCGCACCGCAGGCCCGGCGGCGTCGGGTACGAACGCCGCGGGCGCCGGCGCGCGGAGCGCTGCTGCCACCGCGACGCCCACGCCGTCCGCCCGCCCGACCGGCCCCGGCGGCGGAGTGAGCCGATGACCGGCGGTCTTTCGCTCGGCCGGATGTGCCCCGCTCAACGCACCTCCGACGGGACTCGTCCGGCGAGCGGGCCTCATCGCGGCGAGGTGGCCACTTCGCATTGCGCGCCCGATCGCATTCGTCAGGCGGGCCGCTGCGGCGAGGGAGCGCAGCGATGACGACCGCCCCGCCCCGCCCACGGGTGCGGGTCGCCACCCGTTCCGCCCCGCCGCCGCGACGGCCCGCGCCCGGGCGTCGCACCACGAGCAGCGGGAGCACGCGGCTGCGGCTCGGTCGCGTGCTGCTCGTCGCGGCGCTCGGCCTCGCGACGCTCAAGCTCGTCGTCATCCAGTCCTTCCAGGCCCCCGACCTCAACGCGGCGTCGGCCCGGCAGCTGCTCACCGAGATCCCCCTGCCCGCCGAGCGCGGCTCGATCCTGGACAGCGCGGGCAAGCCCCTCGCGTTCAGCATCGAGGCCAACGCGCTGGTCACCAACCCGCGCACGATCGCCCGGACCCACGGGGCGGGCACGGCCGACTACGTCTCGCGCATGGCGTCGGTCATCGGCCAGGCCACCGCTCAAGACCCGGCCACCGTCCAGGGGCTGCTCACAGCGGACAAGGGCTACGTCGTACTGGCCAAGCTCGTCGATCCCGGCGTCGCGCAGGCGATGCACGACCAGTTCCCGGAGATCGCGCTGGAACGCCGCGAGGCACGCCAGTACCCGGGCGGGTCGCTCGCCGCGAACGTCATCGGCGCGGCGACCTGGGACGCCACCGACTCGCCCGGCAAGCTCACCGGCCGCGTGGGCCTTGAGAGCTCACAGGACAACCTGCTGTCGGGCTCCAACGGCGTCCGCGAGGTCGACACCGCCGAGGGCAGCAACGCCGAGATCCCCGGCAGCGTCCGCTACGAGCGACCGGCCGTGCCCGGCTCGACGCTGCAGCTCACCCTCGACTCCGACCTGCAGTACACCGTGCAGCGCGACCTCTCGGCCTACGTCGCCAAGACCGGCGCCAAGGGCGACAGCTCTGCCGTCGTGCTCGACGTGACCACGGGCAAGGTGCGGGCGCTCGCCACCGGGGAGACCTTCGACCCGAGCAACCCCGGCGCCGCGACGCCCAACCAGCTCGGCAACCCCGCCGTCACCTCGCCGTACGAACCGGGATCGGTCAACAAGATCGTGACGATGTCGGCGGCGATCGACTACGGCGTCGCGAAGCCCGACGACGTCCTCGACGTCCCCGGCAGCATTCGGGTCGCCGACCGCACGATCAACGACGCCTGGAAGCACGGGCTGGCCCACTACACGCTCACCGGGGTGCTGGCGAAGTCGTCCAACGTCGGCACGATCATGACGGCGCAGAAGGTGGGCCCCGAGCGCTTCGCCGACATGCTGACGCGCTTCGGCCTGGGCCAGAAGACGGGCGTCGGGCTGCCGGGGGAGAGCCCGGGCACCGTGCCGCCGATGGCGACCTGGTCCGGCTCGACGTTCGGCAACCTCCCGATCGGCCAGGGCCTCTCCATGACCGTGCTGCAGATGGCGGGCATGTACCAGGCGGTCGCGAACAACGGGCTGCGGGTTCCGCCGCGGATCGTCGAGGCGACCGTTTCGCCGGACGGCGTGCGCACCGTCCCGCCCCCGCCCGCGGGGGTGCAGGTCGTGTCGCCGCAGACGGCCGCGACCTTGCGGACGATGCTCACCGCGGTCACCCAGGACACGCGCGGCCAGCGGGGCACCGGACCCACGGCGGCCGTCCCCGGCTACCAGACGGCGGGCAAGACGGGTACGGCGCAGCAGGTGAACGCGGCGTGCGGCTGCTATGCGTCGTCGACGTACTGGATCACTTTCGCCGGGATGTTCCCCGCACAGGACCCGCGCTACGTGGTCGGGATCATGCTGGACGCCCCGGCTGGCGGCACCAGCGCCGCCCCGCTCTTCCACGACATCGCCACCTACCTCGCCCAGCGCGACCACGTCCCGCTGACGACCAACCCCACGCCGCCCCAGACCCTGCAGTTGCCCTGACGTTCCTGGCCCGGTCGTCACCGCGCCCACCCCGGCTTCGGCCGCGCGGCGAGCGGGCGTGCCGAAGTGGGGTCGGTCGCCCAGCCCGACTTCGCACCCCCTTGACGTCACTTCGCACCCGGCAGGCGGGGTGCGAAGCGCACGCTCGGGGTGCGAAGTGCCGTCGGTCGGGCGCCGGCGCGGTGTCGCGTCCTGCCCCGGCCCCGAGATCGCCTGCGGACCGGCCATGCGCGTCCGCGCAGCGACCGCGCCGCCGGTAGCCTCCGCGCATGTCCGCCGCCGGTCCCCTCCCGGTCGCCGCCCCGGTCGCGCCCGCTCCACCCCCGCGCCCGCGCACGGTCCGCCCGGTTCCGCTCGCCGAGGTCGCGGCGGTCATCGTCGCCGCAATCCCCAACGACGCCACCCGCGACGTCGATGATCGTCGGTTCGGTGCACAAAGCGGCCAGATCTGGCCGCATTCGCACCCAACCGGTGATCAAGCCGGTGGCGACGGGGCCGGGGCCGCTACCGACGTCACCGGGGACCACCCCGGAACACTGATCACCGGGGTCACGCTGCGGGCCTCCGACGTGCGAGCAGGCGACCTCTTCGCCGCGTTGCCCGGCGCCCGTACGCACGGCGCCGACTTCGCCGCTGAGGCCCTCGCCCGCGGCGCCACCGTCCTGCTCACCGACCCCGCGGGCGCACACCGCATCCGAGCCGCCGGGTGTGCCGTGGGAGCGACCCCCGGCCGCGCGGAGGGAACCGGACGCCCCCAGGGCGCTGAGGAAGCCGGGGGCGTTGGCCGCGCCGCGGGAGCCAGTGCCCCCGCCCGCGCCGAGGGCGTTGCCCATCCTGCCGACGCCCACGGGCCCGGCGCGGCGGGCGTGCCGGTGCTCGTCCACCCCGATCCCCGCGGCGTGCTCGGCGCCGTGGCGGCGCACGTGTACGGCAATCCCACCGCCCACCTCAACGTGATCGGCGTGACCGGCACGAGCGGCAAGACCACGGTCGCGCACCTCATCGAGGCGGCCCTCGCCGCGGCCGGGCGCACGGCCGGGATGCTCGGCACCGTCGGCATCCGCATCGACGGCAGAACGCTGCCCAGCGCGTTCACCACACCGGAGGCCCCGGACCTGCAAGCGCTCTTCGCGACGATGCGTGAGGCCGGGGTCACCGACGTGGCCATGGAGGTCTCCAGCCACGCGCTCGCGCTCGGGCGGGTGGCAGGCACGCGGTTCGCGGTCGGCGCGTTCACCAACCTCTCCCAGGACCACCTGGACTTCCACCACGACATGGACGAGTACTTCGCGGCCAAGGCGACCCTCTTCGACGGGCGTGCCGAGCACGCCGTCATCTGCGTCGACGACATCTGGGGCGCCCGCCTCGCCGCCCGCACGCCGCACGCCGTCACGGTGGCCACCACCGGCGCACCCGCCGACTGGCGCGCCGCCGACCTCGGCGCCGACCCGGACGGCGGCCAGCACTTCACCGCGCTCACCCCGGACGGGCCGGTGCCGGTCCGGCTCCGCCTGCCCGGCGCGTTCAACGTGGCCAACGCGCTGGTGGCGCTCGCGTGCCTGGCCGCGGTGGGCGTGCCTCCCGCGCTCGCCGCGCCGCGGTTCGCCGAGGTCACGGTGCCCGGCCGGATGCAGCGGATCGACGTGGGCCAGCCGTTCCTCGCGGTCGTCGACTACGCGCACAAGCCCGCCGCCGTCGCCGCTCTCCTGGACACGCTGCGCGCACAGGTGCCCGGCAGGCTGATCACCGTGCTGGGCTGCGGCGGCGACCGCGACCGCGGCAAGCGCCCCCTGATGGGAGCCGCCGCCGCGCGGCGCAGCGACCTCCTCGTGGTTACGGACGACAACCCGCGCTCGGAGCGGCCCGCTGACATCCGCGCCGCCATGCTCGCCGGTGCCCTCGCCGAGCCCGACCACGGTGAGCTGCACGAGATCGGCGACCGGCGCGCGGCGATCGTCGCCGCCGTCGATGCGGCGCGCCCCGGCGACGCCGTCATCGTCGCGGGAAAAGGGCACGAAACCGGGCAGGAAGTGGCCGGTGTGCGGCATCCTTTCGATGACGCGGTGGAGCTCGCCTCGGCTATCAGAGGGGTGATCACCGGCGTGCTCGGGGCCGCCCGTCGATGATCAACTCCCGCATGATCGGATGTGCACCGTGATCCCGCTGTCACTGTCGGAGATCGCCGCGGTCACGAACGGGCGGTTGCACGGCGCCCGCGGCACCGAGGTGGTCACGGCGGTCGAGTTCGACTCCCGCGCCATCCGCCCCGGCGGGCTGTTCCTCGCCCTTCCCGGCGAGCGGGTCGACGGGCACGCCTTCGCCGGTGCCGCCGTCGAGCGGGGCGCCGTCGGGGTGCTGGCCGCCCGGCCGGTCGACGTGCCCGCGGTCGTCGTGCCGCCCGTCGAGCGCGTCGAGGGCACCTACCTGGGCGACGCCGACCCCGACGGGTCCGGCGCCGCCGTGCTCGCCGCCCTCGCCCGCCTCGCCGCGCGGGTCGTCGGCAAGCTGCCCGGGCTGACCGTCGTCGGGGTCACCGGCAGCTCCGGGAAGACCTCGACGAAGGATCTGCTCGCCGCCGTCCTCGCGCCGCTGGGCCCGACCGTCGCCCCGCCGGAGTCGTTCAACAACGAGCTCGGCCTGCCCTGGACGGCCCTGCGCGCCGACGCCGACACCCGCCACCTCGTGCTGGAGTTCTCCGCCCGCGGCGTGGGACACATCGCCGGGCTGGCCGCCGCGGTGCCGCCCCGGATCGGGGTCGTGCTCAACGTCGGCAGCGCGCACCTCGGCGAGTTCGGCTCGGTCGACGCGATCGCGCGGGCCAAGGGCGAGCTGGTCGAGGCCCTGCCCGCGGACGGCGTCGCGGTGTTGAACGCCGACGATCCGCGCGTCGCCGCGATGGCCGCGCGCACCGACGCCCGGGTCGTCACGTTCGGCGCGCAGGCCGACGTGCGCGCCGAGGCGCTCACCCTCGACGCCGGGCGCGCCCGGTTTCGCCTGGTCATGCCGACGGGCAGCGCGCCGGTGGCGCTGCGGCTCGTCGGCGCTCACCACGTCGGCAACGCGCTGGCCGCGGCGGCGGTGGCGGGCGAGCTGGGCGGCGCCCCGGAGACGGTGGCAGCGGCGCTCTCGGCGGCCGCGCCCGCGTCCCGGTGGCGGATGGAGGTGACGGACCGCGCCGATGGCGTGACCGTCGTCAACGACGCCTACAACGCCAACCCCGACTCGATGGCCGCCGCACTGCGCGCCCTCGCCGCGCTGGGCGCGGGCAGGCGCACCTGGGCCGTGCTCGGGCCGATGCGGGAGCTCGGCAACGGTGCTGCGGCCGCGCACGCCGGCGTCGCGACGCTGGCCGAGGAACTGGGCATCGACGAGCTCGTCACCGTCGACAGCGCCGAGTACGGGGCGGGTCGGCCGGTCGCCGACGTCGCCGCGGCCACCGGGCTGCTCCAGGCCGAGCTGGCGCCGGGCGACGTCGTCCTCGTGAAGGCCTCGCGGGGCGCCGGGCTGGACCGGATCGCCGCGGCCCTGCTGGACGGCGCCGCATGAGGGGCATCTTCATCGCCGCGGGGGTGGCACTGGCGATCTCCATCCTGCTCACGCCCTATCTCATCCGGTTCTTCGCCCGGCAGGGCTTCGGCCAGGAGATCCGCGCCGAGGGCCCGCAGAGCCACCAGGCCAAGCGCGGCACCCCCACGATGGGCGGCGTGGCGATCATGATCGCGATCTGGGCGGGCTTCCTGCTCTCGCACATGGTCACCGGTGAGCAGATCAGCCCGTCGGCCGTGCTCGTGCTCTTTATGACGACGGCGCTGGGCATCGTCGGGTTCCTCGACGACTTCATCAAGCTGCGCCGGGCCCGCAACCTCGGCCTCAACAAGACGTCGAAGATCGTTGGCCAGGTGCTCACGGCCACGATCTTCGGGATCCTCGCGCTGCGCTTCGCCAACGCCGACGGCCTCACCCCGGGCTCGGACAGCCTCTCGTTCGTGCGCGACATCGCCGTGCTCTCGTTCGGGCTGGTCGGGTTCGTGCTCCTGGCCAACCTCATCGTCGCGGCCTGGTCGAACGCGGTGAACCTCACCGACGGCCTCGACGGGCTCGCCGCGGGCACGGCGGCGATGGTGCTCGGCACCTACGTGATCATCTGCTTCTGGCAGTTCCGCAACAACTGCGCGCTGGTGTCCGCCGCGGGCTGCTACCAGGTGCGCGACCCCCTGGATGTCGGCGTGCTCGCCGCGGCAGCCATGGGCGCCTGCATCGGGTTCCTCTGGTGGAACGCCGCACCCGCCCGGATCTTCATGGGGGACACGGGCTCGCTCGCGCTCGGGGGCCTCGTGGCGGGCCTTTCCATCGTGACGCGCACCGAGCTCCTGCTCGTCGTCATCGGCGGGGTGTTCGTGGTGGAGGCGCTGTCGGTCGCGATGCAGATCCTCGTGTTCCGCACCACCCGTCGTCGGGTGTTCCGAATGGCGCCCTTCCACCACCACTTCGAGCTGGCGGGGTGGGCCGAGACCACGGTG
Source organism: uncultured Actinomycetota bacterium (assembly GCA_963837575.1). Classification (GTDB taxonomy): domain Bacteria; phylum Actinomycetota; class Actinomycetes; order Mycobacteriales; family Pseudonocardiaceae; genus Pseudonocardia. The sequence goes on along the minus strand of CAWIOI010000017.1, from coordinate 578,938 downwards.
ATCATCCGCTTCTGGCTGCTCGCCGCGATGTGCGCCGCGCTCGGGCTGGGGCTGTTCTACAGCGAGTGGCTGACGGCTTCTGCGGGGGGCTGAGGGGTGGGTCGGGGGCGGGCCATGAAAGCCGACGAACTGCGGGGTGCGCACGTCCTCGTCGCGGGCGCGGGCATCTCGGGCCGGGCCGCCGCCGAGGCCCTGCTGCGGCTCGGCGCGCGGGTGACCGTCACCGACGCCCGCCCGGAGGCGCTCGTCGAGCTGCCCGAGGGCGCCGTCGCGGGCCCGGAGCGGCTGCCCGACGACGTGGCGCTCGTCGTCACCGGTCCCGGACGGCGGCCCGACGATCCGCTGGTGGCCGACGCCCGCGTGCCGGTCGTGGGGGAGCCGGAGCTGGCGTGGTGGATCGCGCAGGCTGCGCCGTCGTCCGGGCCCGCGCCGTCGCCGTGGCTCGCGGTCACCGGCACCAACGGCAAGACGACCACGGTCGGCATGCTGGAGGCGATCCTGCGCGCTGCGGGCGCCGACGCCGTGGCCTGCGGGAACGTGGGGCACCCCGTCGTCACAGCTGTCGGTGAGGGGCGCGATGTGCTGGCCGTCGAGCTGTCGAGCTTCCAGCTGCACTGGTCGCCGTCGGTCGTGCCCGCCGCGGGATGCGTGCTGAACGTCGCCGAAGACCACCTGGACTGGCACGGGTCGATGGCCGCCTACGCCGCCGCCAAAGCGCGGGCGCTGCGCGGGGCGGTCGCGGTCGGCGGGGTCGACGACGCGGCCGCGGCGGCCCTGCTGGCCGCGGCTCCGGCAGGGAAACGGGTGGGCGTGACGCTCGCCGTTCCCGGCCCCGACCAGCTCGGCATCGACGGCGGAGCCCTCGTCGACCGGGCGTTCGGCGGCGGCGCGCTGGCCGACGTCGTGGCCGTCACGCCCGGCGGGCCCTCCGGCCTCACCGATGCGCTGGCCGCCGCTGCGCTGGCGCGGGCACACGGGGTGCCGCCTGCCGCCGTCGCGGCCGGGCTCGCGGCGTTCCGGCCCGGCGGTCACCGCGGCGCCGTCGTCGGCCGGGTCGACGGCGTGGCCTACGTCGACGACTCCAAAGCGACCAACCCGCACGCCGCGGACGCGGCGCTCACCGCGGCGCGATCGGCGGCGCACCCCGCGGCGGCCCCGGCGGCCGCCCGCGTGGTCGGTGCGGCCGCCGGTGCAGTAGGCGGGGCGAGCGTGGACGGTGCGGCCGGGGTGGCAGGCGCGATCGGGTGCGGTGGGCGCGGCCGGCGTGGGCGGTGCGGCGACGCGCTGCGGCAGGTACGGCGGCAGGTGCGCCCGGTGGGACAAGTGCGGTGGGCGCGGCCGGTGCGGTCGTGTGGATCGCGGGCGGGCTGCTGAAGGGTGCGTCCGTCGATGCGCTCGTGGCGGCGCACGGCCCGCGGCTGCGCGCCGTCGTGGTGATCGGTACCGATCGGGCGGAGATCGTCGGCGCAATGCGGCGACACGCGCCGGATGTGCCCGTCGTCGAGGTCACCCCGGGCGACGATGGCGCCATGGCCGGGATCATGACAGCCGCCGTACGCCACGCCGCCGCCCTCGCCCGGCCGGGCGACACGGTGCTGTTGGCGCCCGCCGCCGCGTCCATGGACCAGTTCACCGACTACGCCGCGCGCGGCGACGCGTTCGCCGCCGCCGTGGCCGGGCTGCCGGGGAGCCGATCGTGACTCGCGCGGTCCCCCGGACGTCGGCGCGGACATCGGCGCGGACATCGGCGCGGACGGCCACGCGGACGGCCACGCGGACGTCGGCGCGGACGCCGCGGACGTCGGCGCAGCGGCCCGCGGCCGGAGGGAGCGATGGCGGCCCAGACAACGGCCGCTCGGATGGCCGTCGGGCGGGCCGCGGCGGCGCTCGGCCAGTGGCTGCGCCGCCCGCTGACCTCGCTGCACCTCGTGCTCGGCGTGTTCGGCCTCCTCACGCTGTTCGGCCTGGTCATGGTGCTCTCGGCGTCGTCGGTGGAGGCCTACACGGCGGGCGGCTCGTCCTATTCGGTGTTCACCAAGCAGCTGCTGTTCTGCGTGCCCGGCATGGCGATGTTCTACGTCGGGCTGCGCATCCCGCCGCGGCAGCTGCGCGCCCTGGCGCCTGCGTTCCTGATGCTCTGCGTGGTGCTGCTGCTCGCGGTGCTGGCCGTCGGCGTCACCCGCAACGGCTCGCGCGCCTGGTTCGCCGTCGGGTCGTTCACCGTGCAGCCCTCCGAGGCGGCGAAGGTGGCGCTCACGCTGTGGGGGGCGCACGTGCTCGCGGCGCGGCGGGCGGTGATGCACCGGTGGAAGTACGCGCTGTCGCCGGTCGTGCCGGTCACCGTCGTGCTGTTCACGCTGCTCGTGCTGGAGCCCGACCTCGGCATGACCGTCACGCTGGGCATCGTGCTGGTCGCGTTGCTGTTCTATGCGGGCGCGCCGCTGCGGCTCATGGCCGTGCTCTGCGGGGGCGCCGCCGCGGGCGCGCTGCTGGTGGCGATGACGGCGAGCTACCGCATGAGCCGGATCACGGCGTTCCTGTCGCCGGGCGCCGACACGGAGGCCGCGGGCTTCCAGTCCCGGCAGGCGCTCTACTCGCTGGCGGGCGGCGGCCTGTTCGGCCAGGGTCTCGGGCAGGGCAGCGCCAAGTGGGACTACCTGCCCAACGCCCACAACGACTTCATCTTCGCCATCATCGGTGAGGAGCTCGGGTTCGTCGGTGCGTTCGCGGTGCTGGCGCTGTTCGGCACGCTGGCCTACGCAGGCCTGCGCATCGCGTCCCGCAACTCCGACCCGTGGCTCAAGTTGGTCGTGGCCACGTCCACCACCTGGCTGGTCGGGCAGGCCGCCATCAACATCGCCTACGTCGTGGGCCTCCTGCCGGTGACCGGCCTGACGCTCCCCTTGATCTCCTCGGGCGGCACGTCGCTCGTCGTCACCATGTTCGTGTTCGGGATGCTCGCCAACGCGGCGCGGCACGAGCCCGAGGCGATCGCCGCGCTGCGCCACCACGGGCAGGGCAGGCTGGCGAAGCTGCTGCGACTGCCCCCGCCGGAGCCCTACCGCCCGGTCGCCCGCCCCGCCCCGACGCGGGGTGTCCGGTGAGCGCCTGTGCGTGGAAACGAGTGCTCCAGCACTCGTTTCCACGCACAGTCGCCGAAGGCGTCTCGTGAACGTCGTCGTCGCGGGCGGGGGGAGTGCGGGCCACATCGAGCCCGCGCTGGCGCTGGCTGACGCCCTGTTGCGGCTCGACCCCGACACCCGGGTCACGGCGCTCGGCACCGAGCGCGGCCTGGACACCACCCTCATCCCGGCGCGCGGCTACCCCCTCGAGTTGATCCCGCCCGTCCCGCTGCCCCGCAAGCCCAGCGCCGACCTCCTGCGCCTGCCCGGCCGGGTGCGCGCGGCGGTCGGCCGGGTGCGGGAGGTGCTGGCGAAGGTCGACGCCGACGTCGTCGTCGGGTTCGGCGGCTACGTCGCGCTGCCCGCCTACCTCGGCGCCCGCGGCCGCGTGCCGATCGTCGTGCACGAGGCCAACGCCCGCGCGGGCCTGGCCAACCGGGTCGGCGCCCGGTTCGCCGCCCGCGTCGCCGCCGCCGTGCCCGACACCCTGCCCGGCGCGGAGGTCCTCGGCATCCCGCTGCGCCGCTCGATGACCGAACTGGACCGGCCTGCGCTGCGGGCCCGGGCCCGCGAGCGGTTCGGGCTGCCCGCCGACGGCCCGGCGCTGCTCGTCTTCGGCGGCTCGCAGGGCGCGCGCACGCTGAACACGGCGCTCGCCGCGGCCCTCCCCGGCCTCGTGCGCGCCGGGATCGCCGTGCTGCACGCCTACGGCAGGGCGGGCACCGCGGCCGCCCCGGAGCCGGGCTACGTCGGGGTGCCCTACATCGACGCCATGGATCTGGCCTACGCCGCCGCCGACGCCGTGCTCGGCCGGTGCGGGGCGATGACCGTCGCCGAGCTGTCGGCGGTCGGGCTGCCCGCCGTCTACGTCCCCCTGCCGCACGGCAACGGCGAGCAGGCCCTCAATGCCGCGCCCGTCGTCGCCGCGGGCGGGGGCGTGCTGGTGCCCGACGCCGAGCTCACCGCCGACCGGGTCCTCGCCGAGCTCGTCCCGCTGCTCACCGACCCGGTGCGGCTGGCGGCGATGGGCGCGGCGGCGCGGGGGTCGGGGCGCGCGGACGCCGCCGAACGCCTGGCCCATCTCGTGCTCGACGTGGGTCGTGCGCGCAAGCACACAGGAGGCGAAGCGGCGTGACCGTCCACTTCATCGGCATCGGCGGCGCCGGGATGAGCGGGATCGCCCGCATCCTGCTCGCCCGCGGCGAGCGGGTGACCGGGTCCGACGCGCGGGAGTCGGCCACGGTGCTCGCGCTCCGCGCGCTCGGCGCCGAGGTCCACGTCGGGCACGACGCGGCTCACCTGCCCGAGCCGCCCGCCACGGTCGTCGTATCCAGCGCGATCCGGGAGAGCAACCCGGAGCTCGCGGCCGCCCGCGCGCGCGGCCTGCCCGTCGAGCACCGCGCCACGGCGCTCGCCGCGCTGACCCGGGGCCGCCGGTTGGCCGCCGTCACCGGCACCGCGGGCAAGACCTCGACCACGTCCATGCTCACCGTGGCGCTGCAGCACTGTGGTCTCGACCCGTCGTTCGCGATCGGCGGCGACCTCGCCACCTCCGGCTCCGGCGCGCACGAGGGCACTGGCGACATCTTCGTCGTGGAGGCCGACGAGAGCGACGCGTCGTTCCTGGCGTTCTCGCCGGAGGTCGCGATCGTCACGAACGTCGAGGCCGACCACCTCGACCACTACGGCAGCCCGGCCGCGTACGTTGCGGCGTTCGACGAGTTCCTCGGCCGCATCATCCCCGGCGGCACCCTCGTCACATGCCTCGACGACCCGGGCGCCGCGACGCTCGCGGCCACCGCCCGCGGCCGGGGGATCCGGGTCTGCACCTACGGCCGGGAAGAGGGGGCCGACGCGCGGCTGGTCGCATTCCGGCCCGACGGACCCGGCGCCCGGATCGCGCTCGCCCTCGACGGCGTCGAGCACCGGCTGCGGCTGCCCGTCCCGGGCGCGCACATGGCGCTCAACGCGTTGGCCGCGCTGCTGGCGGGCCTGGCGCTGGGCGCCCCGGCCGAAGGGCTGCTGGAAGGCCTCGCCGCGTTTGACGGGGTGCGCCGCCGGTTCGAGTTCCGCGGCCGGGCCGCGGGGGTGGCGGTATACGACGACTACGCCCACCACCCCACGAAGGTCGCGGCGCAACTGCGGGCGGCGCGCGACGTCGTCGGGACGGGCCGGGTCGTCGTGGCGTTCCAACCGCACCTCTACTCGCGCACCCGGCAGTTCGCCCGCGAGTTCGGCACCGCGCTCGGCCTCGCCGACGAGGTCGTCGTGCTGGACGTCTACGGCGCGCGCGAGGACCCCGAGCCGGGGGTGAGCGGCGCGCTGGTGGCCGAGCACGTGCCGTTGGCGCCCGAGCACGTCCGCTTCGTGCCGGGCTGGGCCGAGGTGCCCGCGGTGGTCGCCGGGATGGCGCGTTCGGGCGACCTCGTGATCACGATGGGCGCGGGCGACATCACGGTGCTCGCCCCCGAGATCCTCCTGGAGCTCTCGCGATGACCCGCTCGGCGCCCGCCCGTCCCGTCCGGCGGCCGCCCGAGGTGTACCGGCGGCGCAGGCTCGCCGCCGCCGTCGTGGCCGTGCTGCTGCTCGGCGCGCTGGGCCTCGTCGTGCGCGTCGTGCTGTACGACAGCCATCTCTTCGACGTCCAGGGTGTGCAGGTCGAGGGCGTGTCGACGCTTCCGGAGTCCGACGTCGTCGGGGCCGCGGCGGTGCCGATGGGTGCCCCGCTGGCGTCGATCGACGCGGCGGACGTGGCGGCCCGGGTCGCGAAGCTGCCAGCGGTCGCCACGGCGGCCGTGAGCCGGTCGTGGCCGCACACGGTGACGGTGACCGTCGTCGAGCGCGTCCCGGTGGCCTCCGCCACGACACCCGCTGGGGTGGAACTCGTCGACGCGGGCGGCGTCGTCTATCCGGGCACCCCGCCGCCGGGGCTTCCGCGGCTCGTGTTCGGGGCGGTCGGTCCGGACGACCCGTCCACGCACTCGGCGCTCGCCGCGCTGGCCACGCTGCCCCCGCCGATCCGGTCCCAGGTGCTCACGGTCGACGCCACCGTGGCGGGCTCCGGCGTACCCGGCCAGGTGACGTTCGGGCTCACCGACAACCGTCAGGTCGTCTGGGGCACCGACGACCGCGCCGCGGAGAAGGCCGCGGTGCTCGTCCCGCTGCTCACCCAACCGGGGCGGGTGTTCGACGTCACCAGCCCGGACCTGCCCACCATCCGCAGGTGAAACCCATTCGGGCACTTGCGCCACGCGCGGCGCGCCTAATGGACCGCGTCGCAGCGTCCACCTAGCGTTCTGAGGCGAAGGCCCGGACCCCCGGGGTCGGACCCGAGCTGGACTGGAAGGTGCGCCCTATGACGCCCCCGCACAACTACCTCGCTGTGATCAAGGTCGTCGGCATCGGTGGCGGCGGTGTGAACGCCGTGAACCGGATGATCGAGGTCGGCCTCAAGGGCGTCGAGTTCATCGCCGTGAACACGGACGCCCAGGCCCTCCTGATGTCCGACGCCGACGTCAAGCTCGACATCGGCCGTGAGCTGACGCGGGGGCTGGGGGCGGGCGCGAATCCCGAGGTGGGTCGCAAGGCCGCGGAAGATCACCGCGAGGAGATCGAGGAGGTCCTCAAGGGGGCCGACATGGTCTTCGTCACCGCTGGTGAGGGCGGTGGCACCGGCACCGGCGGGGCGCCCGTCGTCGCATCGATCGCGCGCAAGCTCGGCGCGCTGACCATCGGCGTCGTCACACGCCCGTTCACGTTCGAGGGCCGCCGTCGCGCCGGGCAGGCCGAGGACGGCATCCAGAGCCTCCGCAACGAGTGCGACACCCTCATCGTCATCCCCAACGACCGGCTGCTGCAGCTCGGCGACGTGGGCGTCTCCCTCATGGACGCGTTCCGCTCCGCCGACGAGGTGCTGCTCTCCGGTGTCCAGGGGATCACCAACCTGATCACGACGCCGGGTCTGATCAACCTCGACTTTGCCGACGTCAAGAGCGTCATGTCGGGCGCGGGCAGCGCGCTGATGGGCATCGGGTCGTCGCGAGGCGAGGGCCGGGCCGTGCAGGCGGCGGGCAAGGCGATCAACTCGCCGCTGCTGGAGGCGTCGATGGACGGCGCCCAAGGCGTGCTGCTGTCCATCGCGGGCGGCTCCGACCTGGGGCTGTTCGAGATCAACGAGGCGGCGTCGCTGGTCCAGGAGGCCGCGCACCCCGAGGCGAACATCATCTTCGGCACGGTGATCGACGACTCGCTCGGCGACGAGGTGCGCGTCACCGTCATCGCCGCCGGTTTCGAGGCGGGCGGCCCGACGCACAAGAAGCTGGAGGCGCCCGCCTTCGGGCCGCGCTCCGGCGGTGCCATCGCGCCCGGGGTCAGCGGCAGCACGTCGGGCGGCCACAACGGATACGGCGCGAACGGGTCCGCGAGCCAGGGCGCGGGCCAAGGCGCAGGCGTCCATGCCACTTCCGGCAGCGCCCCGTACGGCGGTGGCTCCGGCGGGGGCCACGTCGCTTCCCACGCCCAGAGCGGCGCCGCAGGCCACGGCGGCGGCGCGAACGGCGGCTACGGCACGAGCGGGTCCACGCAGACGCCCGCACCCCGGCCCGCCCACGCGGGCGCGGAGGGGGCCGACCCGTCGGGCTACGCCCCGGTCGACGCCCCCGCGAGCGTCGCGTCGAACGGCGACGGGCACCACAGCAGCGCCCTGCAGACCGGCACCCTGCCGCCCGCAGGCCCGCCGCCTGCGGCGTACACGCCGCCGACGCCGCGCCTGCCCGAGCCGGGTGAGGCGCCGAGCACCACCGAGCGGTCCAGCCTCTACACACCGCCCGCCGCGCACAGCCCGTCTCCCACGAGCTACGCGACCCCGGCGAGCCGAACCGACTTCGACGACGACGTGGACGTCCCGCCGTTCATGAAGCGCTGAGCATTCGTCGGAGCTGAGCGTGGCGCGTGTCCGGCGGGTCGTCAGCACCCGCGCGGGAGGCCGCTCGCGCGGCGTGTACGGCACGTTCAACCTGTCCGCGGGCGTCGGCGACGTCCCCGCGGCGGTCGCCGCCAACCGCGCCCGCCTGACCGCGGAGCTGGGCGTGCCGGTCGTGTTCCTGCAGCAGGTGCACGGCACCCGCGTGGTCGTGGTCGACGCGCCGCCCGGCGCCGATGAGCCTGATCACCCGGACGCCGACGCCGTGGTCACCGCGCAGCCCGGGATCGGGCTTGCGGTGCTCGCCGCCGACTGCGTCCCGGTGCTGCTGGCCGATCCGCAGGCCGGGGTGGTCGGCGCCGCGCACGCGGGCCGGGTCGGCGCGGCCGAGGGCGTGCTGCCCGCGGTCGTCGCCGCGATGACGGACCTGGGCGCGCGGGCAGGCGCCATCGAGGTGCTGCTCGGCCCGGCCGTGTGCGGAAGCTGCTACGAGGTGCCCGCGGCGATGCGCGCCGACGTCGACGCCCGGCTGCCCGGCAGCGCCGTCCGCACCCGGTCCGGCACACCGGGGCTCGACCTGCGCGCGGGCCTCTACCACCAGCTCGTCGAGCTCGGGATCGGCCGCGTCGGCGCCGACCCGCGCTGCACCGTCGAGGACCGGGCCCTCTACAGCCACCGGCGCGACGGCCGCACCGGCCGCCAGGCGGCCATCATCTGGCTCGACCCCCTCCCACGCTGAGCGGAGCCCCGCCCCCAGGCAAGGTGAGTCGTCCCTTTCGACACGGCGAGTCGCGGATTCGAGCACGGCGTGTCGGCGTTTCCGGTACGAGGGCGCGGTCCGGCCGCGCCGCCGGGGGCCTTCGACCATCAGATCCGCGACAGGCGAACGGGACGTGAGCGGGGTTTCTCCAAGATCGAACCCCCGTGGTGTCCCGCTCGGGCGCGATCCCGCGTGGAAGACGAGCCCGGCCTGCCGACCAACCGACGATCACCGGCGGAGAATCGGCGCCATGGGCACGGAACGAACGGCAGCGGGCACGGCGGCGACCCAGGAAGAGGTGTCGGCCGCCCGGCGCACCGAGCTCGCGGAGCGGCTGGCCGCCGTCCGGCACCGGATCGCCGCGGCCGCCGCGGCGGCGGGGCGCGGTCCGGACGAGGTCGCGCTGATGGCCGTCACCAAGACCGTGCCCGCCGCGGACGTCGCGGCCCTGCTCGATCTCGGCCTCGACCTGCTGGGCGAGAACCGCGTGCAGGAGGCCACCCGCAAGGTCGACGCGGTCGCCGCACTCCGCCCGGCCGCCCGGCCGCGCTGGCATCTCATCGGTGGACTGCAGCGGAACAAGGTTCGGGCCGTCGTGCGCTGGGCCGAACAGGTGGAATCGGTGGACTCCCTGCGCCTGGCCGACGCGCTTGACGCCGCCGTCCGGCGCAGTGTGGACACCGGCGGGCGCGAGTCGTCACTCTCCGTGCTCATTCAGTACAGTGTGGACAGTGACCCCGAGCGGGGTGGCGTGCCCCGTTCGGACCTGCTCGGACTGGCCGACCACGTCGCCGGATGTGCTGGCCTGCGGCTGGCCGGTCTGATGGCCGTGGCCCCCCTCGGCGCCGACCCCGAGCCCGCCTTCGCCGACATCGCCGCAGCCGCCGCGGCGCTGCGGGCGGCGCACCCCGGGGCGACGACGCTGTCGGCGGGCATGAGCAGCGACCTGGAAGTAGCGATCAGGCACGGTTGCGATGTCGTGCGTGTCGGAACGGCCCTTGTGGGGGAGCGGACGTTAGCCTCCCGTTGATCGCAGGTCGTCGGGGTGGCGGCGGGCGGCGAGCCACGAGGATGGGGGCACGGATGGGCGCGATGTACAGGCTCAAGGCCTACTTCGGCATGGTGCCCGCCGAGGAGTTGGGCGAGTACGCCGACGAGCCCGAGCGCTACGCGCCGCCCGCTCGGCGCACCGTGCGCGACTACGCCGCCGAGCACGAGCCCGAGCTCCGCGAGCGCGAGGCGGCCTCACGGTGGGACGACCGGTACGTAGCCGACGACGACCGGTACACCGCCGAGGAGTCGTGGGAGCGCCGCCCGGCCCGCACGGCGGTGGTCGACCGGTCCGTCGAGCGCGTGCCGTCGGTCACGGCGGGCCGCCCCGCGACACCCGCCCCGGTGCGCGGCGCGCTCGCGATCGACCCGGATTCCGTGCGGCTCCCCGCCCCGACCGGCGTGCCGGAGCAGCGCGAGCGGCCGACCGGCCCCGCGGCGCTCGCACGGATCACCACGCTGCATCCCACCAGCTACAACGAGGCGCGCACGATCGGCGAGCGTTACCGCGACGGCATCCCGGTGATCATGAACTTGACCGAGCTCGACGACGCTTCGGCCAAGCGCCTCGTCGATTTCGCGGCGGGCCTCGTGTTCGCGCTCCGCGGCGGCTTCGACAAGGTCACCAACCGGGTCTTCCTCCTCACGCCCGCCGACGTCGAGGTCTCCGCCGACGACGCCCGGAAGCTCGTGAGCCGCGTCGGCAGCGTCGGCGTGGAGCGTGCCCGCTACTGAACGCCTGGTCGTTGGGCCTCCATGCCACTATGGAGCACGTGCTCGTCATCCAGTTCGTCGTCTACTACGTGCTGTTCTCCTTCTGGCTGCTCCTGATCGGCCGCATCGTGGCCGAGCTGGTTCGCAGCTTCGCGCGGCAGTGGGTACCCGCCGGACCGAGCGCGGTGGCGTTGGAATTGATCTTCACCGCCACCGATCCTCCCGTGAAGTTGTTGCGGAGAGTGATTCCCGTCGTCCGGATCGGCGGCGTGGGTCTGGACCTGTCGATTATGGTTCTGTTGCTGGTCGTGTTCATACTGATGAACGTTGCCCAGCCGACGCCGTAGCGAGCCCCAGTCGCGCGGTGCCGCCGCCGAGGACTGCATGAGGTGATCCGATGCCGCTGACGCCCGCTGACGTCCACAACGTCGCGTTCAGCAAACCCCCCATTGGGAAGCGGGGGTACAACGAGGACGAGGTCGACGCGTTCCTCGATCTGGTCGAGGCCGAACTGGCCCGGCTGATCGAGGAGAACGACGACCTCCGCGAGCAGGTCTCCCAGCTCGAACAGCGCCTCGGCAACGTCCAAGCCGACCTGGAGGACGCGCGATCGCGCCCGCCTGCCATGGGGTCGGTCTCGCCGCCCACGCAGCAGATCCGGCCGGTCGAGCCCCCACCGATGCAGCGGCCGATGGAGCCGCAGCGGGCGATGGCCGCACCGCCGCCGCAGATGGCCGAGCCACCCGAGCCCACCGGCGACCACCACGTCCAGGTGGCGAAGGTCCTCAGCATGGCGCAGGAGATGGCCGAACGGCTCACCTCCGAGGCCAAGTCCGAGGCGGACACGATGCTGACCGACGCCCGCACCAAGGCCGAGCAGCTCCTTTCCGAGGCGCGCACCAAGTCCGACGGCCTGGTCAACGACGCGCGGTCCCGCGCGGAAACGATGCTCAACGACGCGCGTACCAGGGCCGAAACCCTGGAGCGCCAGTCCCGCGACAAGGCCGCCAAGCTGGTCGGCGACGCCGAGCGGCAGCAGTCGGAGATCATCGGCAGCATCACGCGCGACAAGTCGGTGCTCGAGAAGAAGATCGACGAGTTGCGTACGTTCGAGCGTGAGTACCGCACCCGGCTCAAGACCTATCTGGAGTCGCAGCTGCGGGACCTGGGCGAACGCGGTTCAGCCGCGCCGTCCGACAGCCGGGCGGGCGCAGGCGGATACGCGGCCAGCGGGTACGGTCAACGCGCCGACACCGGTAGCTGACCTCTCCATCGGCGGGTCGCGGGGGCCCGTCGCCGCCGCGCCATCGCAGACGGAGTGAAACGTGCTGCTGCTAGTCCTGATCCTCGTCCTCGTCGCCTTCGGGCTCCTGGTCGTCGCCCTGCTCACCGGCAACGTGCTCAGCGCATGGCTGTCCGTAGCGGTGAGCGTGGCGGCGGCCGTGGTTCTCATCATCGACTGGCTGCAACGCCGGTCGGCGGTCAAGGCAGGCCGAGCGGGGGCGGAGGGCACGTCGTCCCCGGCGGCGGACACACCGCCCGAGGACCTCGACCCGGTCACCGAGGTCCTTCCGGTCTACACGCCGGAAAGCGACGACCCCGCGGGCGAGACGGTCGTCTCCGAGAAGGGCTATGGCAGGCCACCGGAGGGCCAGCGAACGGTCGCCATGCCCGCCGTACAACCGTCCGGCTCTGCTGCGCGACCATCCGGCGCTGAGGGGCCTTCCACCCCTTCGAGCGGATCTTCGTCACCCAGAGTGACGAAGTCGGCTGCGGGTGAGGTTTCGGGTGAGGTTTCGGGTGACAGCGCCGGATCGCGGCCCGACGACCACGCCGACCGCGCAGGCGACCGCACCGAAGACCATTCCGACGCCGAGTCGACGGTGGTGGTCGACATCCGCAAGGCGGGGATCGGCGGCTCCTCGCCGGGCGCTGGTGCGGCAAGCGATGAGTCCGGCAACCGGCCGGACGCCGGCCGCGGAGCAGGAGAAGTCGACCGGCCGGGCGCACGGGCCGATGCATCGCCGGGCGAGCCGGGTGGGCGCGGCGGTGCGGCAGATGCCGGCTCGCAGGCCGGTTCGACGGGCTCCACGGTCGCCGGAGCCGCCGGTCTCACGGGTGCCGCGCTGGCAGGCGGACTGGCCGCGGCACACGACCGGTCGAACGACAGCACGGTGGCGGACACGCAGGCCGTCAGCGTCGGAAGGGCGGGCGGTGGCGAACGCAGCTCCGCCGAGCGTCCCGACGAGTCGCGTCCCGACCAGCAGAGGGCGTCCTCGGCGAGTGCTGCGCAGAGCGGCGGCAGCAAGCCAGGCGACACCGAAGAAGCAGACCGGACCGGCGCGCCCGAGCAGCAGCTAGAGGGTCGTGGTGCCGACCCCCGCGCCGCCGAAAGCCGTTCCGACAACGGCTGGGCCTCCGCTGGGGCCGCAGCCGACGCGGGCGGCACCCGGCCGGGGTCGGAAGCACCCGCGGCCGGAGGCCGTGTCGGCACCGGTGCGGTGGGATCAGACGCAGCCACGACCGAGGGCCGCCCCGGTGCGCAGGCGTCAGACGCACGTACGGCCGGAAGTCGCCCTGGCGGGACCGGTGCTCCGGGGTCGGACGCACCCGCGGCCGAGGGCGGTGCCGGTGCGTCCGGGTCGGCGAGCGAAGGCCGTCCCGAGAGCGCGACGGTGACCGGATCGGGCGCAACCCCCGAAGACGGCCGCCCCGCCGCCGCGCCGGGATCAGACGCAGCGGAAGACCGTCCGGGCGGACCGGCGGCGGAGAGTCGTCCCGGTGCCCAAGCGGAAGGCGTCTCGGGTGGCGAAGGCCGTCCGGCCGGGACAGGCGGACCCGAGGCTCCCGGGGGCGAGCGCCGCGCAGGCGAGCCCTGGGCGTCCGGGGCGCCCGCGGGCGAAAGCCGCCCCGGCGGCGCATGGGCAACCGGAGCGGCGGCGCCCGGCGCCGCAGGCGCGGCGAGCCGGTCCGAGGGAGCGGCGGAGCCCACCACCGATCAGGGCGCCTCCGAGGCACGCGAACCCGAACCGTCCCGCGCCGCCAACGGCGCCGACCGGTCTGAACCCGCCGCCGAAGCGGGCAGCAGGCCTGTCGACCCGCGCGGCGCACAGGCCCCCTGGACGGAGCAGACCACCCGCGACGACCACACCGCACGCGCGACCTTCGGCGGCTCGGCTCCCGGCTCCGGGAACGACCTCTTCGAGCCCGCCCCACCGCCCGCGGGCTCCGCGGACGCGACCGCTGTGATGGGCGTCGCCGGATCCGCGCAGCAGGGCTCGGCACAGCAAGCGGGCAGCCACCCGGCAGGTGACGCCGAGCCGCCGGAGGAGTCCGTCGACGCGGTCCTCGGCCGGGTCGCCGCGACGGTGGAAGACGAGGTCCTCGTCATCGACGAACAGCCTCGCTACCACCTCATGGGCTGTCGAGCCCTCATGGCTCAGCAGACCATCCCGTTGCCCGCGCGCGAAGCCGTCGAGCTCGGCTTCACCCCGTGCGGCTGGTGCAACCCCGCCGCCGCGCTCAGCGCCCGCCATCCGGCGTCGGCCCGCCCCTGACGACCACCCGGTGGAATACCGGGTGGCGCCGCGGCGCTACGCTGGTCACACAGGCACCGATCCGGCCATCACCGGGGAGCCGCCGGAAGAAACGGGTGTGAGCTCGGAGTAGAACCGGCCGGGTGCGGCCCGTCACAGCCGTTGAAATGAGCGGCCGTCTCTCGGGACGGCAAGCGGGGTGGTACCGCGGCAGCCCGGCCGGGCCGTCGTCCCCGTGCGAGTGACCACAGCGCACGAGGAGCACGCTCATGGCCTACCCGACGGTGCCCGCCCACCCGTCGTTTCCGCAGCTCGAGACGGAAGTCCTGGACTTCTGGGCCGCTGACGACACGTTCGAGGCCTCCCTCGAGGGCAGGCCCAAGGGCGACAACGGCAGCAACGAGTTCGTCTTCTACGACGGACCGCCGTTCGCCAATGGCCTGCCCCATTACGGTCACCTGCTCACCGGCTACGTCAAGGACGTCGTCCCGCGCTACCAGACGATGCGCGGCCGCCACGTCGAGCGGCGTTTCGGCTGGGACACCCACGGCCTGCCCGCGGAGACGGAGACCGAAAAGCAGCTCGGGCTGAAGAACAAGTCCGAGATCGATGAGATGGGCGTCGCCGCGTTCAACGCCGCCTGCCGCGAGTCGGTGCTGCGCTACACCGACGAATGGCGCGCCTACGTCACCCGCCAGGCCCGGTGGGTCGACTTCGACCACGACTACAAGACCCTCGACCTGGACTACATGGAATCGGTCATGTGGGCCTTCAAGACCCTGTGGGACAAGGGTCTGGTCTACCAGGGCTTCCGCGTCCTCTGGTACTGCTGGCACGACGGCACCCCGCTCTCGGCCACCGAGACCAAGATGGACGACGTCTACCTCGACCGGCAGGACCCGGCCGTCACCATCGGCCTGCACCTGTCGGCGCCGGGCACCGACCTCGACGGGGCGCTCGCCCTGGTCTGGACGACCACGCCGTGGACGCTGCCGTCCAACCTCGCGATGGCCGTCAACCCGGACGTCGAGTACGCACTGGTCGAGGCGAAGGGTGAGCGCTACGTTCTCGCGGCCGCCCGCCTCGGCGCGTACGCCCGGGAGCTGGGCGACGAGCCGAACGTCCTGCGCACCTACCGCGGGGCCGAGCTGCTCGGCCTGTCCTACACCCCGCCGTTCGACTTCTTCGTCGGCCGGGAGAACGCTCACCGCGTGCTGGCCGCCGACTACGTCACCACCGAGGACGGCACCGGTCTCGTCCACATCGCGCCCGCGTTCGGCGAGGAGGACAAGATCGTCACGGACGCGGCGGGCATCGAGGTGGTCGTGCCGGTCGGCACCGACGGCACGTTCGACGCCACCGTGCCGCCGTACGAGGGCATGCTCGTGTTCGACGCCAACCACCAGATCATCAGGGACCTCAAGCAGCGCGGCACCCTGCTGCGGCACGAGACCTACGACCACCCGTACCCGCATTGCTGGCGCTGCGGCAACCCGCTCATCCAGCGTGCGGTGGACTCGTGGTTCGTGCAGGTCACGGCGTTCCGCGACCGGATGGTGGAGCTGAACCGGGACATCACCTGGGTCCCCGCGCACATCCGCGACGGCCAGTTCGGCAAGTGGCTGGAGGGCGCGATCGACTGGTCGATCTCCCGCAACCGGTACTGGGGCTCGCCCATCCCCGTGTGGATGAGCGACGATCCGGCGTACCCGCGCACGGACGTCTACGGCTCACTCGACGAGCTCGAGCGCGACTTCGGCGTGCGGCCCACCGACCTCCACCGACCCTTCGTCGACGATCTCACCCGGCCCAACCCGGACGACCCGACCGGCCGCTCGACGATGCGCCGCGTGCCGGAGGTGCTGGACTGCTGGTTCGAGTCGGGCTCCATGCCGTTCGCGCAGGTGCACTACCCGTTCGAGAACCGCGAGTGGTTCGAGGACCACTACCCGGGTGATTTCATCGTCGAGTACAACGGCCAGACCCGCGGCTGGTTCTACACGCTGCACGTGCTGGCCACGGCGCTGTTCGACCGGCCGTCGTTCCGCTCGTGCGTCGCGCACGGGATCGTGCTCGGCGACGACGGGCTGAAGATGTCGAAGTCGCGCCAGAACTACCCGGACGTCAACGACGTGTTCGACCGCGACGGCTCCGACGCCATGCGCTGGTTCCTCATGGCCTCGCCGATCCTGCGGGGTGGCAACCTCGTCGTCACCGAGCAGGGCATCCGGGAGGGCGTGCGCCAGGCGATCCTGCCGCTGTGGAACACGTGGTACTTCCTGTCGCTGTACGGCACGGCGGCCGGGCGCACCGGCACGTTCCGCACGGACTCGCCCCACGTGCTCGACCGCTACGTCCTCGCCCGCACGGCGGCGCTCGTCGAGGACGTGACGGCCGCGATGGACGTCTACGACGTCGCGGGCGCGTGCGAGCGCGTGCGCGACCACGCCGAGGCGCTCACCAACTGGTACGTCCGCCGCTCCCGGGACCGGTTCTGGGCGGGTGACGCCGACGCGGTCGACACGCTGCACACCGTGCTGGAGGTGACGGCGCGGGTCGCCGCCCCGCTGCTCCCGCTGACCATGGAGAAGCTGTGGCAGGGCCTCACCGGCGGCCGGTCTGTGCACCTGGCCGACTGGCCCGTGGCCGACCTGCTCCCGCGCGACGACGCGCTCGTGGCGACGATGGAGCGGGTGCGGCAGGTCGCCTCGGCGGCGCTGTCGCTGCGCAAGGCCCGCGGGCTGCGGGTGCGCCTCCCGCTGGCCACGCTCACGGTGGCCGCCGCCGACGCCGCCGCGCTCGCGTCGTTCGCCGACATCCTGCGCGACGAGGTGAACGTCAAGGACGTCGTCCTCACCGACGACGTCGCCGCGCACGGGCGGTTCGAGATCGCCGTCAACGCCCGCGTGTGCGGGCCGCGGTTGGGCGGCGACACCCAGAAGGTGATCCGTGCGGTCAAGGCGGGGGAGTGGACCGCCGAGCCGGACGGCACCGTCACCGCCGCGGGGATCGCGCTGCAGCCCGGTGAGTTCACCGAGCGGCTGGTCGCGGTGGACGCCGACCGCACCGCCGCTTTGCCTGGCAACACGGGTCTCGTGCTGCTGGACACCGCGGTGACGCCGGAGCTGGCCGCCGAGGGCACCGCGCGCGACGTCGTCCGGGTGGTGCAGCAGGCGCGGCGGGACGCGGGGCTTGACGTGTCCGACCGCATCACGCTCACCTTGGACGCGTCCGACGCCGTGCGCGCGGCGGTCGGCGCGCACGAGGCCTTCGTGGCCGGGGAGGTGCTGGCCACCGCCGTCACCTACGGGCCGGTGACCGACCAGACGTCCACCGGTGCGGTGACCGCCCCCGACGGCACGTCGACGCAGGTCAACGTGCTGGTGACGCCCGCCCCGGACGGTGAGTCCCCCGTTTCGCCACGGTGAGTCGCGCGTTTCGCCACGGTGAGTCGCGCGTTTCGCCACGGTGAGTCGCGCGTTTCGTCGCGGTGAGTCGCGCGCCTTCGCTCGCGGTGAGTCGCGCGCCTTGCCGCGGTGAGTCGCGCGCCTTGCCGCGGTGAGTCGCGCGTTTCGACGCGGCTTGTGCCCGCTGTCTTGACCGTGTGAGCTGCTTCGACCCTCCTACGCTGGTGCCATGGCGGACGGCGGTGCAGCGGCGCGGTGGGCGAAGCTGCAGTCCGGGCGCGGGATCCCGCCGGAGATCCGGAACCGCGTCGACTGGAACCCGTGGCACCACGAGCCGTCCTGGTTCGTCCCACCGCCGGTTCCCGCCGACACGCCGTCGCGCGCGGCGGGACTGGCCCTGCTCGGCCCGTCCGGCGCCGTGCTCGACGTGGGCTGCGGGGGCGGGGACGCGGCCTTCGCGCTCGCCGAGCGCGCGACCGAGCTGATCGGCGTCGACCGGCAGCGCGACATGCTCGACGTCTTCGCCGCAACGGCCCGCGAGCGCGGGGTCCCGGCTCGGGTTGTCCTGGGCTCGTGGCCCGAGGTGGCGGGCTCGGCGGGTCCGGCGGACGTGGTGGTCGCCCACCACGTGCTGCACAACGTTGTCGACCTGCCGCCGTTCCTGCGCGCGCTGACGGCGGCCGCGCGGCGCGGCGTCGTCGTCGAGATGCTCGACCAGCACCCGATGGCCTGGCTCGACCCGCTCTGGGAGCGCTTCCACGACCTCCACCGGCCACCTCCCGCCACCGCCGACGACGCCGTCGCCGTGCTCCGCGAGATCGGGCTCACACCGACGGTGACCCGCTGGGAACGGCTCAACCCGCCAAGGCAGGACCCGGCGTGGATGGCGCGGCGGCTGTGCCTGCCCCCGAATCGCGTGGCCGACGTCGCCGCCGCGCTCGATGTGCTCAGCCGCCCGCGCACCGCCGCCACCGTCACCTGGCGCCCTTGACCCCGGCCACTGCGGGCCGTGTCGAGACGTGGGACTCACCGTGTCGGGACGGGGGACTCACCGTGTCGGGACGGGGGACTCACCGTGGCGGGACGGGGGACTCACCGTGGCGGGACGCGGGACTCACCGTGTCGGGACGCGGGACTCACCGTGGCGGGACGGGGGACTCACCGTGTCGAGACGCGAGACTCACCGTGGCGAGACGCGGGACTCACCGGGCGGGGCGCCTACCTGCAGGGGGGCGGGTCGGACGATCGTTAGGGTTGGGCATGCCGAGCCTGGAGGTCCTGCTCGGGATCGCGGCGGCAGTCGTCCTGCTCGGCGTCGTCGCGGTCCGGGTGTCGGTGCGGCTCGGCCTGCCCTCACTGCTGCTCTACCTCGGCATCGGGATCGTGCTCGGCGAGTCGGTGCTGGGCATCCAGTTCTCCGACGCCGCGCTCACCGAGTCGCTCGGGCTCGCGGCGCTCGTCCTCATCTTGGCCGAGGGCGGCCTCACCACCAGCTGGCGCGCGGTGCGGCCCGCCCTCGGCCTCGGTATCGCGCTCTCCACCGTGTCGGTGCTGGTCAGCATCGGGGTCGTCGGCACCGCGCTGCATTTCCTCCTGGCTCTGGAGTGGCGCTCCGCCCTGCTCTGGGGCGCCGTCCTGTCCTCCACCGACGCGGCCGCGGTCTTCAGCGTGCTGCGCGGCGTCGGGGTGCGCAGACGGCTCTCCGGCGCGCTGGAGCTGGAGTCCGGCATGAACGACGCGCCCGTCGTGCTCGCCGTCGTGCTGCTTTCTTCCGGCGAGCCGTTCACGTGGTTCACGCCCGCCTTGGTCGTCTACGAGCTGGTCGCAGGCGGCCTGATCGGCGCGGCGCTCGGCTTCGGGGGCGCCTGGGCGCTGCGCCGCGCCGCGCTGCCCTCGACCGGCCTCTACCCGCTCGCCGCCATCGCCGTCTGCGTGCTCGGCTTCACCGCAGGCCAGGTCGCGCACGCCTCCGGGCTGCTCGCGACGTACGTCGCCGCGCTCGTCCTGGGCAACTCCGACCTGCCACACCGCGGCGGCGTGCGCTCGTTCGCCGAAGGCACCGGCTGGCTCTCGCAGATCGGCCTGTTCGTGCTGCTCGGGCTCTACGCGTCGCCGCCGCGGCTGGTGACCGCCGTGGTGCCCGCGCTGGTGGCGGGCGTCGTCCTGCTGCTCGCCGCCCGGCCGCTGTCCGTGGTGGCCGCGGCACTGCCGTTTCGGGTGCCCTGGCGGGAGCAGGCGTTCCTGTCCTGGTCGGGCTTGCGCGGAGCGGTGCCCATCGTGCTCGCCCTCATCGCGCTGACCGAGGGCGCACCCGGCGCGACCGACCTCGTGGACGTCGTGTTCGTACTCGTGGTCGTGCTCACCCTGCTGCAGGGCACGACACTGCCGTTGGTCGCCCGGCTACTCGGCGTGGCGCGGGCGAGCGAGCCGCGCGAGCTGGAGGTCGACGCCGCGCCGCTCGACGCGCTGGGCGCCGACCTCCTGCAGGTCCGCGTGCCCGTCGGCTCCCGCCTGAAGGGGGTTTACCTGCGGGAGCTTCGGCTGCCCCGGGGCGCCACGGTGAGCCTCGTGGTGCGCGACGACGAGGCGTTCACGCCGAACCTGGAGACCCGGCTGCGCGAGCGCGACCAGCTGCTCGTCGTCGCCACGGCGCACGTGCGGGCCGCGACGGAGGACCGGATCCGCGCGGTGGACATGCGCGGCCGCCTGGCCCGCTGGACCCGCTGACCCGCGGGGACGGCATCATGGACAGAGTGACCGACCGACCCGAGGCCGCCCCCGACGCCGCGTCAGCCACCGCAAACCGCGTGCGGCTGCTGGCTGTCATCGCGGCGGCGGTGCTGGTGGCCGACATCGTCACCAAGACCATCGCGGTGGCCCAACTGGAGGGCCGCGACCCCGTCCGCATCCTCGGCGGCCTGATCTACCTGCAGCTGCTGCGCAACCCGGGGGCCGCGTTCTCGATGGCCACCGGCTTCACGTGGATCCTCTCGGTGATCGCGATCGCCGTGGTGGCCGTCATCGTGCGCGTGGCCCGGCGACTGCGCTCCACGGGCTGGGCGGTGGCGCTCGGCCTCGTGCTCGGCGGTGCGCTGGGCAACCTCATGGACCGCATCTTCCGTGCCCCAGGCCCGTTGCAGGGCCACGTCGTGGACATGGTGTCGCCGTTCGCGCCCAACGGCGAGGCGTTCGCGGTGTTCAACCTGGCCGACTCCGCAATCACGTGCGGCGGCGTGCTGCTCGTAGTGCTCGCGCTCCTGGGCCACGAGCTCGACGGGTCACATGCGGGCAAGCGGTGAGCGACGTCCGCCAGCTGCCGATCCCCGACGGCCTGGACGGCATGCGCGTCGACGCCGGGCTCGCGCGGCTGCTCGGCCTGTCCCGCACGGTCGTCGCTGGCCTCGCCGAAGACGGCCACGTCGCCCTCGACGGCCGGGCCGCGGCGAAGTCCGATCGGCTGACCGCGGGCGCCTGGCTGGAGGTCGCGCTGCCCGAGCCCGAGCGGCCCGGCACGATCGCGGCGCCGCCCGAGGTGGTCGCGGGTCTCACCGTGCTCTACGCGGACGACGACATCGTGGTGGTCGACAAGCCGGTCGGGGTCGCCGCCCACCCCAGCCCCGGCTGGACCGGCCCGACCGTCGTCGGCGGCCTCGCGGCGCTGGGCCACCGGGTGTCGACCTCCGGCGCCGCCGAGCGACAGGGCATCGTGCACCGACTGGACGTCGGCACCACCGGCGTGATGGTCGTCGCCACCTCCGAGCACGCCTACACGGTGCTCAAGCGCGCGTTCAAGGAGCGCACGGTCGACAAGCGCTACCACGCCGTCTGCCAGGGCCATCCCGACCCGTCCAGCGGCACGATCGACGCCCCCATCGACCGCCACCCCCGCCACGACTACCGGTTCGCGGTCGTCGCGGGCGGACGGCCCAGCGTCACGCACTACGACACCCTCGAAGCGTTCCCGGCCGCGTCCCTCCTGGACATCCGCTTGGAGACCGGCCGCACCCACCAGATCCGGGTGCACCTGTCCGCGCTGCGCCACCCGTGCGTCGGTGACCTCGCCTACGGCGCCGACCCGGTGCTCGCGAAGCGGCTCGGCCTGTCCCGCCAGTGGCTGCACGCCCGTTCCCTGGGCTTCGCGCACCCCGCCGACGGGCGGTGGGTCGAGTTCGTCAGCCCCTACCCGGCCGATCTGGCCACCGCACTGGATCGGCTGCGCGCGTGACCACCCGTGGGCGGTTCGCGCTGCTGGCCGCCTGCGGTGTCGTCGCCGCGCTCGTCGCGCTCTACGCGGCCATTCGCGCGCCCGCGCCCACGCCGGGCCCACCCCCGGGGTCGGTGCGGCTCGGGCCGGAGCCGGGCGAGGCGGTCGCCACCTACGTGACGCGGGCCGCGGCAGGCCTACCGCCTGCGGGCACCACCGCACTGGCGCTGGTGCAGCTCGCCGACGAGCGGAGCGTCGCCGACGCGCAGGTCCCGGGCACGCCCGTCGAGGCCGTGTTCCGGGTCGACCTGCCCCGGGTCCAGACCGCGCTGCGCTTCGTCCCGCTGGAGCCCGGCGTCCCCGTGACGACCGCCCTCGACTCCGCCCGGCAGCGGGCGTCCGCGGCGGCGACGACCGACGCGGGCAGGCTCGCAGGCCGAGCGCGCGCCGTCGCGACGGCCGAAGCGGCCGCGCTGGGCAGGCCCGAGTGCCCCTGCGTCGTCGCGCTCGTCGTCACCGCCGACGGGACGGCGCTACGGCGCCCCGCGGCCGGGGTCCGGGTCGTCGAGGCCGCGCCCCCAGGCGTTACGCTGCGTGAGCTGGCGCTGTCCCCGTTGCTCCCCGAACAGACCGACCGGGCCGATCCGCTCCCCGACGACGGACCCGTGCCATGACCGTGCCCACCCCCGTACGGGGGATAGGGAATACCCCAGGATGGACTAGGTGGAGATCCGGATATCGGTCTCAGCAAGGGCCTGGCACGGTGGAGTCATGACCGGAGACGGGGGGACCTGCGGGCGCGGGGGGAGACGCGCACGCGGTCATGATCTGATCGTTATCGGTGCGTCACCCGGGCTTTCCCTGTTCGCAGGGGTAGACCGGGCAGGCTGGCAGCCCGGGCAGGAGAGCGACGAGGGAGCGGCGTGACCGAACACCAGCTCGTGCTGTCGCTGCCGTCGATCACGCTCGCCGTGATCGCCGCGTTCTGCTTCGCGGGCGCGGCCGTGTTGCAGCACCGTGCCGTGTCCGCCGAGCCCGACCCGGGATCCGCCACGCTGTCGTTGCGCGGGCTCCGTGAGGTCTCGCGGCGACCCGGGTGGCTGCTGGGCCTCGTCCTCGCCGCGGGCGGGTCCACACTGCACGCCGTCGCCCTCGTGCTGGCGCCGCTGTCGGTGGTGCAGCCCGTCGGTGTGCTCGCCGTGCCCATCGCGGTCGTCCTCAGCGCCGCCCGTACCCATCGCAGGCCCACGCCCGGCATGCTCGTCGGGATCATCGTGTCCGTGACCGCCGTCGTCACGTTCGTCGGCACGGCCGCGGGCTCGGCGGTCAGCACCCCCGCGCCCGGGCGGGCGATGCTGCTCGCGGGCGTCGTCGTCGGGCTCGTCGTGCTCGTGCTCGCGGGCGTCGGGCTCGCCCGCACCGGCTGGGCCCGCTGCGTCACCTGCGCCATGGCGGGCGCCGCCGCGTTCGGGCTGGTCTCCGCGCTGGTCCGGGCGGCCTCGCAGGCCGTCACCTCGGGGCAGATCGGCATCCTCGATCCGGCGGTGCTCACCACCGTCGCGGGCGTGGTGGCGGCCATTCTCACCGGCGGGTGGCTCATCCAGCAGGCGTTCGCGTCCGGTCCACCCGAGGTCGTCGTCGCGTGCCTGACGGTGGTCGACCCGATCGTCGCCGTGCTGTTCGGCGTGGTCCTGCTGGGCGAGGGCAACGCGACCTCGTCCGCCCACTGGGCCGTCCTGATCGCGGCGGCGATCGCCGCTACCGCAGGCGTCGGGGTGCTCGCCCGCCACCATCCCGAGGCCACGACCCGCGCCCGTGTGCGTGCCCGGCACCGGCTCGAACCTGCGCCCCGCCCGCATCGTCGGTGACCCCAGCGCCGTCGCCCAGACCTTCCGAGAGGACTGCCTGACATGCCCTCCTCGCTGCGCATTCTCATCGCGGCCGAGACCTACCCCCCTGACGTCAACGGTGCCGCCCGGTTCGCCGAGCGGCTCGCGGGCGGACTCGCGGGGCGCGGGCACGACGTGCACGTCGTCGCCCCCTCGCCGGACGGGCCGCCCAGCAAGGTCGTGCAGAACGGCGTCACGGTGCACGGCGTCCGCTCGCACTCCTACTTCATGCGGCCCGACTTCCAGGTGTGCATGCCGTGGGAGGTCGCGCCCGCGACGGCGGCGGTGCTGGAGGAGATCGACCCGGACGTCGTCCACACGCAGGCGCACATGGTGCTCGGCCGGTACGTGGTCAAAGCCGCCGTCCGCTCCGGCAGGCCGCTGGTGGCCACCAACCACTTCATGCCCGAGAACCTCGCCGCGCACGCCCCCGTCCCGCGGGTGCTACAACGGCTGGGCTACCGCCTCGCGTGGAAGGACCTTGGGCGCCTCTTCGGCCAGGCCGACGCGGTCACCGCGCCCACACCGCGCGCGGTCGAGCTGCTGCGGCGCTCTGCGGGTCTCACCGACGCGTTCCCGGTCTCCTGCGGGATCGACGCCGACCGCTACCGCCGCGATCCGGAGTCCGCGCCGCCGAACGTGCTGTTCGTGGGGCGGATGGACCAGGAGAAGCGGGTCGACGAGCTGATCAGGGCGTTCGCCGCGCTGCCCGCTGACCTGGCCGCCGAGCTCGACCTCGTCGGCGACGGCCCCGAGCGCGGGGCGTGGACCGCACTGGTCGACGAGCTGGGCGTGGCCGACCGCGTCCGCTTCCACGGCTTCGTGCCCGAGGACGAGCTGGTGGCGGCCTACGCGCGGGCTGCCGTGTTCTGCATGCCGGGCATCGCCGAGCTGCAGAGCCTCGTCACGCTCGAGGCCATGGCGTCGGCCACCCCGGTGATCGCGGCCGACGCGATGGCGCTGCCGCACCTCGTCCGGCCGGGCCGCAACGGCTGGCTGTACCGGCCGGGCGACATCGGTGAGCTGACCGCCCGGCTCACGACCCTCCTCGGCGACGCGGCGTTGCGCAGGCGGATGGGCGCGGCCAGCCGCGAGCTCGTCAACGAGCACGCGATCGGCGCCACCCTCGACCGTTTCGAGGGGATCTACCGCGACGTGATCGCGCGCACGGCGGTCACCCTGCGCCGCGCCGCCTGACGTCCACCACCCGTTCCGCGAGGGCGAGCAGCACGCGCGCCGAGCGCTCCCAGGAGTAGTGCTCGGCGCGCTCCCGGGCGGCGGCGGACGCCGCGGCGAACGCCGTGTCGTCGGTGAGCGCGCGGATCGCCCGCACGAATCCCGCGACGTCGTCGGGGTCGACGTAGGTGGCCGCGGACCCGCCGACCTCGCGGAACACCGGGATGTCGCTCACCACCAGCGGCGTGCCCACCCCCATCGCCTCCACGAGCGGCAGCCCGAAGCCCTCGTCGCGCGACGCGGTGACCAGCGCGGTCGCCCCGCGGAGCAGGTTCCGGTAGGTCGCGTCGTCGGCGCCGTCGTGGAACACGAGCCGGGCGCCGGGGCCGAGCGCGGTGAGCCGCGCACGGTCGTCGGCGCCGATCCGGCTCATCAGGTGCAGCTCGTGGTCGGGCAGCAGCGCGGCCGCGCGCACGAGCACCTCGACGTTCTTGTACGGCATGAACGTGCCCATGTAGACCAGGGCGCGGGTGCGCGGCAGGCGGGTCGGGTCCGGCGCGGGGTCGGCGGCGTTGGGCACCACGGTGACCGGCCGCCGGGTCAGCCGGTGGGCCGCGATGAGCGCCGCGGACGTCTCCGAGACCGTGACGACGGCATCGGCCCGGTTCAGCAGCAGCCGCTGCGGCCACCAGGCCAAGTGGTAGAGCCGCCACAGCAGCCGGATCGGCGCGGCGAACTCCGGCGGCGGCGTGCGGTGGCGGTAGTAGATGAGGTCGTGCAGCGTGAGCAGCACCGGGTAGCGGCGCCCCCACGTGCCCATCGTCTGCATCGGCGAGAACACGACGTCCGGCGCGAGACGGTTGACCTGCCGTGCCACCAGTGGCTCGCGGATACTGGTCGGCGGGCTGATCCGCACCCACGGCGCGGCCGGGAGACGGGCGAGCTGGCGCTCGTCGCTCACCAGCATCGTCAGCGGGTGCACTTCGGCGAGCGCGTGCACCAGCCCGGCCGTGTAGCGGCTGATGCCGTTGTGCCGCCCGGGAGTGATGTAGCGGCAGTCGACGACGAGGTTCACGCCGTGAACGCTCCGCCACCCGCGGCCTCGCCCGGGCTCGACGGTGGCTTCGGAGTTCCGTCGCCGAGCCCGTACGTCAGTATCGCTCGGGCGACCGCAGCGGGGGCCTCGTAGTGGGCGAGGTGACCGACGCCGGGGACGACGAACAGGCGTGCGTCCGGGAACCGCGCCACGAGGGTGCGCTGGGCAGGCAGCGGCGCGATGTCGTCGCGCTCCGCGGCCACCAGCAGCGTCGGGGCGGTGACGGCCGGGGCGAACTCGGCGACGTCGCGGGAGATCGAGGCGTGAAACGCCTCCAGGAGGACGCGCCGGTCGGCGAAGCCCGCGAAGTAGCGGCCGTGTTCGGCGTGGATCCAGCGGCGCAGCGCGGGATCCGGGGTGGTCGTCATGGCGGCGCTGGCGATGCGGGTGACGATCGGGCTGCGCAGCAGGGCGGTGCCTGCGCGCTCCGGAAGCGCGGCGGCGAGCCGGTGGTAGCCGACGGTCAGCCGGGTCATGGCCTGTCGCGGGCCGTGCAGCGCGGACGTGGCGATGGGGTTGACCAGCACCAACGCCCGCGGACGCACGGCGGCGGCCGTGGCCGCGGCGACGATCGAGCCGAAGGAGTGACCCGCCAACATCGGCTCCTCGCCGACCGCAGCGAGCAGCTCGCTCGCCCAGGCGGCGTAGCCCCCGACGTCGTGGTCGTCGTCGGGCAGGGGCGGCGAGGCGCCGAAGCCCGGCAGGTCGGGCACGACGACGCGCAGGGCACCGAGGTGCGCGACGATGGGCTCCAGGCCGTGGTGATCGCCGCGCAGGCCGTGCAGGAACACGACCGTGCGCGCCGCGTCCGCTGGGCCGTAGGTCCAGCATGCGGTGCGCCCGCCGCGGAGGACGAGCTCATCGCGGCGGACCGGCAGGCGCTCGACGAGCGCGGCGTAGGGGGAGCGGTCGGCCATCGACGGCGGTCAGCCCGCGGTGCCCTGGAGCCCGCGCCAGTGCTGCCCGGCAGGCCCGTTCCAGCGTGCGTGCAGGGTGCCGAACAGCGCCGCGGCGCGCGCGCCCGCCCACTCCGCGGGCAGCAGCTCACCCGGCAGGGCGGGGTCGAGGAAGGGGAAGCGGCGCCACGCGTGCACCAGGTGGATCTGGGCGGTCATGATCTCGGCCGGGGTGCTCGGCGCGGCCGACCTGAACGTGTCGAGGAAGTCCGCGTAGGCGGCCTCGATGCCCGCGAGGTCCCAGGCCTGCGCCACGACGTCGCGCTCGGCCCCGATCGCGCCGAACGGGCCGACGAACGAGCTCGTCACCTCGGTCAGCTCCAGCTCGGCGATCACCCGCGCGACCTCGTCCTGCTTGCCGGGGTCCGGCGTGACCCACACGCCCGGCGTCGGCGAACCCAACCCGGCCCAGGCGAGCCGGGTGCGCAGGCGGTGCCGCAGCTGTCGTCGCGATTCCGGCACGCTCACCAGCAGAACCAGCCAGCGGCCGTCCCACCGCGCGGTGCGGGTGCCGAAGCCGTAGATGCGCGCCGCGCCCTCGGTGAGCAGCCGTCGTCCGGAGGCCGAGAGCGACCAGCGCACCCGGCGCCCCGACCGGTCGGACTCCAGCAGCCCTTCGGCGGCCGTGCGCGCCAACGCCTGGCGGGCCGACTTCTGCTCCACGTCGAGCTCGGACAAGACATCGATCAACGTCTGGGTCCACACCGGCTCGTGGCGCGGCAGCACGAACTCCCCGAGCACGGTGAGCAGCAGCGACCGCGCGCTCGTGGCGCCGAGCTCCCGCCGCCGCGAGAGGGCGGGGTGCTCGGTGCCGAGGGGTTCAGCGGTGGCCACCGTCGCGCTCGTCAGCGGGGCCGGGCCGGAGACACAGCCATGCCGACGACCTTAGCCCGCCGGCTACGCTCGCCGTTCGTGGACGTCGAACGCCTGCTCAGCGAGGACCGGCGGCGCGTGTGGCACCCCTACGCGCCGATGCCCGCGCTCGTGCCGCCGCTGCCGATCGTCGCCGCCGAGGGGGTACGGCTGCGTCTGGCCGACGGCCGGGAGCTCGTCGACGGGATGTCGTCGTGGTGGGCGGCCGTGCACGGCTACGCCCATCCCGTCCTCGACGCCGCGGTCCGCGACCAGCTCGGCGCCATGAGCCACGTGATGTTCGGCGGTCTCACGCACGCGCCCGCGGTCGACCTGGCCCGCACCCTCGTGGAGATCACGCCGCCGGGGCTCGAGCACGTGTTCTTCGCCGACTCGGGTTCGGTGTCCGTCGAGGTCGCGATCAAGATGTGCCTCCAGTACCAGCGCTCGCGCGGACGTCCGGGCAAACACCGGTTGATGACCTGGCGTGGGGGCTACCACGGCGACACTTTCGGTGCGATGAGCGTGTGCGACCCCGACGGCGGGATGCATTCGCTCTGGCGCGACGTGCTGCCCCGCCAGGTCTTCGCGGGCCTTCCGCCCGCGACGTTCGAGCCCGCCTACGTCGAGGAGCTCGCCCGGCTGGTCGAGGAGCACGCCGACGAGCTGGCCGCCGTGATCGTCGAGCCCGTCGTGCAGGGCGCGGGCGGCATGCGCTTCCACGACCCGCGCTACCTGCACGTGCTCCGGGAGCTCACGCTCGCCCATGACGTCCTGCTGGTGTTCGACGAGATCGCCACCGGGTTCGGCCGCACCGGCGAGCTGTTCGCGGCCGACCACGTCCCGGTGGCGCCGGACGTCATGTGCGTCGGCAAGGCGTTGACCGGCGGGTACCTGACGATGGGGGCGACGCTGTGCACGGAAGCCGTCGCGCGCGGGATCAGCGACGGCGAGGCGGGCGTGCTCATGCACGGGCCGACGTTCATGGCCAATCCGCTGGCCGCCGCCGTCGCCGGGGCGTCCGTGGGGCTGCTGCTCGGGCGGGACTGGCGCGGCCAGGTACGCGGGATCGAGACGGCGCTGACGGCCGGTCTGGCGCCCGCCCGCGCGCTCCCGGGCGTGGTCGACGTGCGGGTGCTGGGCGGGATCGGCGTCGTGCAGCTCGACGGTCCGGTCGACGTGGCGGCAGCCAGCGGGGCCGCCGTCGAAGCCGGGGTTTGGCTGCGGCCGTTCCGCGATCTCGTCTACACGATGCCGCCGTACGTCTGCACGCCCGACGACCTGGCGGCGATCACGGCCGCCGTCGTGCGCGCCGCCGGCGCGAGCCCCCGCCACCGTGAGTCGCGCGTTTCGCCACGGTGAGTCGCGCAATCCGGCACGGTGAGTCGCGCAATCCGGCACGGCGTGTCGCGATTCTTGGCACGGCGAGTCGTGGATTCCTGCGCGGTGAGTCGGGGGCTTCGGCGCGGTGAGTCGGGGGCTTCGGCGCGGTGAGTCGCGCCTTCCCACACGGTGAGTTGCGCGTTCTCTCACGGTGCGTCGCGCTCTTCAGCAGGGTGAGTCGCGCCATTCAGCACGGCGAGTCGGGGGCTTCGGCTCGGCGCGTCGCGAAGTCCGGCACGGACGGGCAGCGTGTCCGCCCCGGCATGACGGCAGTGGTGCGCGCCTCCTGCGCGTCGAGCCTGCGAATTGGCCGCGGTGGTCGCCGGGCGTCAGTCGCGCCTAGGGTGGCCGCCGTGGCCGATCCGGATCCCCACCCCCTGGCCTGGCTCGACGCCCACGCCGACGGTCGCCGCGAGGCCGGGCTGCGCCGCGTCCTTCGCCCCCGCGCCGCGGGCGAGCACCTGCTCGACCTCGCCGGAAACGACTACCTCGGCCTGTCCACCGACCCGCGGGTCGTCGAGGGCGCGGTCGCGGCCACGCGCACTTGGGGCGCGGGCTCGACCGGCTCCCGGCTGGTCACCGGCACCACCGCACTGCACGCCGAGCTGGAGGCCGAGCTCGCGACGTTCGTCGGAACCCCCGCCGCGCTGGTGTTCTCCTCCGGCTACCTCGCCAACCTCGGCGTCGTCACCGCGCTCTCCGGCCCGGGGGCGCTCGTCGTGTCCGACGCGGCCAACCACGCCTCGCTCGTCGACGCCTGCAGGCTCGCCCGCGCCCGCATCGCCGTCACCCCGCGCGACGACCCCACCGCCGTCGACGCCCTCCTCGCCGCCCGTACGGAGGAGCGTGCGCTGGTCGTCACCGACAGCGTCAACTCCGTCGACGGCGCGTTCGCCCCGCTGCGCGAGCTGCACGCGGTGTGCCGGGCCCGCGGTGCGCTGCTGGTGGTGGACGAGGCGCACGGGCTCGGGGTCGTCGGGCCGGGCGGACGGGGGCTCCTCGCCGAGCACGGCCTGGCGGGCGCCGACGACGTCGTGGCCACCGTGACGCTGTCCAAGGCGCTGGGCAGCCAGGGCGGCGCGGTACTCGGCTCCGCCGCGGTGATCGCACACCTCGTGGACACCGCGCGTTCGTTCATCTTCGACACCGGCCTCGCCCCCGCCTGCGTCGGCGCCGCGCTCGCGGCCCTGAGGGTGCTGCGCGCCGAGCCGGGGCGCCCGGCTGCGATCCTCCGCGCCGCCGCGACCCTCGCGACGGCGGCCGGGGTGCCCGCGCCGCCGTCGGCCGTGGTGTCGGTCGTGCTGGGCGAGCCCGACATCGCCGTCGCCGCCGCGGCCGCATGCGCCGAGCGCGGGCTACGGGTGGGCTGCTTCCGGCCACCGTCGGTCCCGAAAGGCACCAGCAGGCTCCGGCTGACCGCGCGCGCGACGTTGACCGCCGCCGAGCTCGCCCACGCGGGCGCCGTCCTCGCCGAGGTGTTGGCCGGGGTCGAGCAGCGGTGATCCTCGTCGTCACCGGTACCGGGACGGGCGTCGGCAAGACCGTCGTCACGGCGGCGGTCGCGGCGCTGGCGCCCGGCCGGGTGGCGGTGCTCAAGCCCGCGCAGACCGGCGTCGGCCCCGGGGAGCCGGGCGATCTCGCCGCGGTTGCCCGGCTCGTCCCCGGCGTCACGACGCGGGAGCTCGCCCACTACCCCGAGCCGTTGGCCCCGGCGACCGCAGCGCGCCGATCGGGGCGCCCCGCGGTCCCTCCCGAGGCGGTGGTCACGGCCGCGCTGGAGCTGGCCGCCGACCATGACCTCGTCCTCGTCGAAGGCGCGGGCGGCCTGCTCGTCCGGTTCGACGACGAGGGGGGCACGCTCGCCGACGTCGCCGCGAAGCTCGCCGCGCCGGTGCTCGTCGTCGCGGCCGCGGGGCTGGGCACGCTCAACCACACCGAGCTGACGGTCGCCGAGCTGCGCCGTCGCGGGCTGACCTGCAGGGGCGTCGTCGTCGGAGCGTGGCCTGCCGAGCCCGATCTCGCCGCCCGCTGCAACCTCGTCGACCTCCCCGCCGTGACGGGCGTGCCGCTCCTCGGCGCCGTCCCCGACGGTGCGGGCGGGCTCGACCCGGCGGCGTTCGCGCGTCGCGCGCGTCACGGACTGGCCCCTGAGCTGGGCGGCGCATGGCAGACTCCCCAGCCGTGACGACGATCAGGTTCGAGATCCTCGACATCGCCCGCGACCAGGTCCTCGAGCGGGGCGAAGGCCTCTCCGAGGAGCAGGTACTCGACGTGCTGCGGCTGCCCGACGAGGCGTTGGACCCGCTGCTGCAGCTCGCCCACGAGGTGCGGATGCGGTGGTGCGGGCCGGAGGTCGAGGTCGAGGGGATCGTCTCGCTGAAGACCGGTGGGTGCCCGGAGGACTGCCACTTCTGCAGCCAGTCGGGTCTGTTCGAATCGCCGGTCCGCGCGGCGTGGCTGGACATCCCGATGCTCGTCGAGGCCGCCAAGCAGACGGCGAAGACGGGAGCCACGGAGTTCTGCATCGTCGCGGCCGTCCGGGGGCCGGACGCGAAGCTGATGGCGCAGGTCGCGGCGGGCATCGCGGCGATCAAGGACGCCGTCGACATCAACATCGCCTGCTCGTTGGGCATGCTCACGCCCGAGCAGGTCGACGCGCTCGCCGCCATGGGCGTCCACCGCTACAACCACAACCTCGAGACCGCCCGCTCGTACTTTCCCCACGTCGTCACGACCCACACGTGGGAGGAGCGGTTCGAGACGCTGCGGCTCGTCCGTGGGGCGGGCATGGAGGTGTGCTGCGGCGGGATCATCGGGCTGGGGGAGACCGTCGAGCAGCGCGCCGAGCTGGCTCTCCAGCTCGCCGCCGTCGAGCCGGACGAGGTGCCGCTGAACTTCCTCAACCCGCGACCGGGCACCCCGCTGGCCGATCAAGAGCCGTTGGACGGCGCCGACGCGCTCCGCACCGTGGCGGCGTTCCGGCTGGCGATGCCGCGCACGGTGCTGCGGTTCGCGGGCGGACGGGAGATCACCCTGGGCGACCTCGGGGCGCGGCAGGGCCTGCTCGGCGGGATCAACGCGGTGATCGTCGGCAACTACCTCACCACACTGGGCCGTCCCGCCGAGGCCGACATCGACCTGCTGGGCGAGCTGCAGATGCCGATCAAGGCGCTGAACGAGACGCTGTGAGCGCCCCGTTCTGCGATCGCTGCGGCAGGCCGGGGGAGCACCCGGTGTGCCAGGCGCAGCGGGCGTACGAGCCGCCGCGCTACTGCCCGCGGTGTGCGCGGCGGATGGTCGTGCAGGTCACCCCGACGGGCTGGACCGCCCGATGCAGCAGGCACGGTGAGCGCCACGGCTGAGTGGACGTCGGTCTGGGAGGACGACGTCGCCGACCACGCGGAGCTCGCCGCCTTGCTCGCCGGGGCGTTCCCGCGCTCGCGCACGCCTTTCGGCGGCGAGCGGAGCTGGTCGAGCGCCCGGCCGGAGCTGCGGGTCGTCGGTCGTCATGACGGGCAGGTCGTCGCGCACGCCGCCGTCGTGCGTCGATTCCTGCAGGTGGACGGGCGGCCGCAGCTCGTCGGCGACGTCGGCCTGGTCGCGGTCGACCCCGAGCGGCAGGGCACGGGCCTCGGCGCCGCGCTGCTGGCGCAAACCCGGGACACGCTGTGCGGGTTGGGCATGCCGTTCGGCTTCCTGACGTGCGGCGAGCAGGTGGCGGGCTTCTACGCCCGTGGCGGCTGGACGCCGGTGCCGGGCCCGACACGCATGATCCGGGCGGACGGGCGGATCCAGGTCTACGGCGGGGTGTCGATGGTGCTGGCGCTGGCCACGCCGATCGACGCGTGGCCGTCGGGTCGGATCGACCGCAACGGGTGGGAAGTCTGAGCGTCATCCGCGGCGGATGGCCTGAACGTGGCGATCATGGGCTGCGGCATGCTGGGCGGATGGCGAACTGGGGGCCGCTGCTGCGGCAGGTGGTGGAAGCCGGGCTGAAGCTGCTGTCGCCGACCGCTGGCGAGAGCCGCCGCGCACCGACGGGCGAGCGGGCCCGGGTGCGCAGCACGCCGACCGGTGACCGGGCGCGGACGGTCGTCTTCGCGCCGGATCTGGACGGGGCCGCCGATCCCGGCGAGATCGTCTGGGCGTGGGTGCCGTTCGAGGAGGACGACGGGCGGGGCAAGGATCGGCCGCTGCTGGTCGTCGGTCGGGCGGGAACTGACCTGCTCGGGCTCATGCTGTCCAGCCAGCACAGGCACGACGGCGAGCCGGACTGGGTCTCCATCGGCTCGGGCGCGTGGGACCGGGAGGGGCGGGAGTCGTTCGTGCGGCTCGACCGGGTGTTGGAGGTCGCCGAGCACGGGATCCGACGGGAGGGCGCGGTGCTGGACCGCGACCGGTTCGACCGGGTCGCCGGTGAGCTGCGGGGCAGGCACGGCTGGACGTGACGCGCGCCCCACCTCTGGGTGAGTCGCGCATTTCGGCACGGCGTGTTGCACGATCCCGCACGCTGCGGCGTGCCGAGGTGCGCGACTCGCGGTGTCGATGCGTACGACTCGCCGTGTCGAGGTGGGCGACTCACCGGGGGCAGGTGCACGACTCGCCGTGTCGAGACGCGCGACTCACCGTGTTGGGGGCGCCCTCCCGTGGGGCGGGCGGGCTCAGTTGGTGCTGTGCTCCACCGCATACGTGTTGATCGGCGCCGGGACGGCGCGCAGCTGCACGAGCAGGCCGGTCTCCCGGGCGAGCAGCGCCCGGACCATGCGCAGCCGCTCGGTGGGCGAGGTCTGCTCCAGGAGCCGCTGCCGGTCGTTCATGGGCAGCAGGCAGTCGGCGGCGAGCACGTGGGGGAGGGTGGCCGGGGTTGTGTCGTCCGCGGGCTCGGTCCAGTCGTCCGACTTCCACGCCGTGGTGCAGTACCGCCGGTGCGCGGCGCGGGCGGAGGCGCTGAGCATGCGGGTGAGGTCGTCCGCGTGGCCGTCGACGTCGACCTCGGTCTCGACGTCCGGAAGGAACTCCACCGAGCCCATCAGGTACGGCTTCGACTCCGCGTCCAGGTCCAGCAGCCGGAAGCGACGGGTGCCGCGCGTGACGATGTCGTAGCGACCGTCGGGCAGCCGCCTGACGTCGCGCAGCTCGGCCGTGCAGCCGACGGTGTGCAGCGCCGCGATCCCGTCGTCGTCGGGGGTGAAGCCCTCGCGGACGGCGACGATGCCGAACTCCCGCTCCGGCACCGCGCCGGTGACGAGGTCAACGGTGAGCTGCCGGTACCGCGGCTCGAAGATGTGCAACGGCAGCGTGGCCCCGGGCATGAGTACTGTGCCCAGCGGGAACAGTGGAACGGTCTCGGCCACGGCGTCTACGGTACGGCGCCCCGCGCCTGATCGCCTGGTGGCTTGAGCACGGCGAACGCGTCGGTCACCCGCAGGACTCGCTGGGTGAAGCGGAAGAGCGCAGCGGGCCGACCACCCGCCGGGCCGGGCGCCACGACCTCACCGGTCGGCGCCAACAAACCCCGCCGGGTGAGCACGCGCTGCAGGTTGGTCGCGGAGACGGGGTGGCCCAGCGCGGCGACGTACAGGTCGCGCAGCGCCGAGATCGTGAACGTGCGCGGCGCCAGCGCGAACCCGAGGTTGGTGTAGGAGAGCTTCGCGCGCAGCCGTTCGTGGGCGGCGGCGACGATGGCCGCGTGGTCGAACGCCGTCGGCGGCGGCGCGGCGACGGGGTGCCAGTCGGTATCGGCGGGCACGGCGGGCTGGGCGTCGCTCGGCACGAGCCCGAGGAACGCGGTGGCGACGACCCGCGCGCCGGGCACCCGGTCCGGCCGCGAGAACACCCCGATCTGTTCGACGTGGGCGACCTCGCGCACGTCGACCTTCTCGGCGAGCTGTCGCAGCACCGAGGCCTCGACGTCCTCGGCGGCGCCCAGCCTGCCGCCGGGCAGCGCCCAGCGGCCCTCGTCCGGCGGCCGCGCCCGGCGCCAGGCCAGCACGGACAGCGACCCGTCGCGGATCTGCAGCACCGCGGCGAGCACCTCGTGCTCGGTTCCCACGCGGGCGATCTTAGGCAGCGGGTCCGGATGAACGGCGCGTTGCGGGCGGGTGAGGTCCCGGTCACGCGGAGGGTGTGCGCGTCGCGGCCGTCGGCTACTATCGCCGATGTTTACGACTCGTAGTCGAAAACAGGAGGCCGGGATGACCGTCGCGACGCCGACCCGCGCGTGGGCCGAGGAGGTGCGCGCGCTGGCGCGCCGCCACGACGCCGTGCTGCTCGCCCACAACTACCAGCTGCCGCAGATCCAGGACGTCGCCGACCACACGGGCGACTCGCTGGCGCTCTCGCGGCTCGCGGCGCGCTCGTCGGCGTCGACGATCGTGTTCTGCGGCGTGCACTTCATGGCCGAGACCGCGAAGATCCTCGCGCCGGACAAGACCGTGCTCATCCCCGACGCCGCGGCGGGCTGCTCGCTGGCCGACTCGATCACCGCCGACCAGCTGCGCGCGTGGAAGGCCGATCATCCGCGCGCGGCCGTGGTGTCCTACGTGAACACCACCGCGGCGGTGAAGGCCGAGACCGACGTGTGCTGCACGTCGTCGAACGCGGTGGAGGTGGTCGCGTCGATCCCGGCCGACCGCGAGGTGCTGTTCCTGCCCGACCAGTTCCTGGGCGCGCACGTGCGGCGGGTGACCGGCCGGGAGAACATGCACGTCTGGGCGGGGGAGTGCCACGTCCACGCGGGCATCAACGGCGCCACGCTCGCCGCCAAGGTCGACGCGCACCCCGACGCCGAGCTGTACGTGCACCCCGAGTGCGGCTGCGCGACGTCCGCGCTCTACCTCGCCGGGACGGGCGCGGTGCCGCCCGAGCGGGTCCGGATCCTCTCGACGGGCGGCATGCTCGACGCCGCACGGAGCTCGTCGGCGCGGGAGGTGCTCGTCGCCACCGAGGTCGGGCATGCTGCACCAGCTGCGCCGCGCGGCGCCCGACGTCGCCTTCCGGGCCGTCAACGACCGGGCGTCCTGCCGCTACATGAAGATGATCACCCCGGAGAAGCTGCTGCGGGCCCTGCGCGAGGGCCGCGACGAGGTGCGCGTCGACCCCGAGCTGGCCGCCCGCGCCCGCCGGGCCGTCCAGCGCATGATCGAGATCGGCACGCCGGGGGGCGGGGAGTGAACGGCTGGGCGGCCGAGGCCGAGCTGGTGGTCGTCGGCACCGGGGTGGCGGGGCTCACCGCCGCGGTGGAGGCCGCGCGGCTCGGGGTGCGCGTGATCGTCGTGACGAAGGACGCCGCCGACGCCGGATCGACGCGGTGGGCCCAGGGTGGGGTCGCGGTCGTCGTCGGGGACGTGCCGGGCGACAGCGTGGCGGCGCACGTCGCCGACACGCTCACCGCAGGCGCGGGCCTGTGCGACGAGGCGGCCACCGCCGCGATCCTGCATGACGGGCCTGCGGCCGTGGCCCGGCTGCGCGCGCAGGGCGCCGTGTTCGACGCGCGCGGGGACGGGCTCGCCCGCACCCGAGAAGGCGGGCACTCGGCGTTCCGTGTGATCCACGCGGGCGGGGACGCGACGGGTGCCGAGATCGAACGGGCGCTGGTGCGCGCCGCAGCCGGGGTGCCGCTGCTCACCGGGCACGTCGCCGTCGACGTGCTGGTGGACGGTCGGGGGCGCGTCGCGGGCCTCGCCGTCTTCGACGACGCGGGGCAGCCCGGGGTGCTGCACGCGCAGGCGGTGCTGCTGGCCACCGGCGGGTACGGGCAGCTCTACGCCTCGACGACCAACCCCGCGACGGCCACCGGCGACGGCGTGGCGCTCGCCCTGCGCGCTGGCGCCGCGGCGGCCGACCTGGAGTTCGTGCAGTTCCATCCGACCGTCCTCTACACCGGGCCCGACGACCGGCAGACGGCCGCTGGTGACCGAGGCGGTGCGCGGCGAGGGCGCGGTCCTGCTCGACCGGGCGGGCCGCCGCTTCCTGGCAGGCGTGCACCCGTTGGCCGACCTCGCGCCGCGCGACGTCGTCGCCGCCGCGATCACCCGTCGGATGGCCGAGACCGCCACCGACTGCGTCTACCTCGACGCGCGTGCGCTCGACGGCTTCGCCGCACGCTTCCCGACCGTGTACGCGGCCTGCCGCGCCGCGGGCGTCGACCCGGTGCGCGAACCGATCCCGGTGACCCCCGCGGCGCACTACGCGTGCGGCGGCGTCGTCACCGACCTCGACGGGCGCACGGGGGTGCCCGGGCTGTACGCGGCGGGTGAGGTCGCGCGCACCGGGCTGCACGGGGCCAACCGGCTGGCGTCCAACAGCCTGTTGGAGGGCCTGGTGATCGGGGGCCGGGTGGCGCGGGCGGTGGTCGGCCGGGCGTGCTGCCGAGTCGCAGGAAGGTGCCCCTGCTGCGGCTGGGTCGCAGGAAGGGCGCCCTGCTGCGATTGCTGCGCCCGCCCCGGCGGTGCCGATTGCGCTCCCGGGCCGTGGTGCAGAGCGCCATGAGCGCGGCCGCCGGGATCGGGCGCGACGCCGCTGGGCTCGCCGCGGCGTCGGACGTGCGTGGAGGGCGCGACCGTGCTCGGGGTGCCGGTGGACCGGGCCGGGGTCGAGGACGCCGCGCTCACGCTGCTCGCCCAGGCCGTGCTCGCGGCGGCGGGCACGCGCACCGAGAGCCGGGGCTGCCACGTGCGCACCGATTTCCCCGAACGCGACGACGTCTGGCAGCGCGTCGAGCAACGAGGTGCGCCTCGACGCCGCGGGCAGGCCGGTGGTCGCGGCGCGCGCTTGGGCAGGCGCAGCGTGACCCGGACCGGCCCGCCCGGCCCGGCAGAGCGGCCGTCGCCGCCGCGGTGGGCCGCCGGATCGGAGCAGGGTGCCCCTGCCGCGACTGGGTGGGAGCAGGGGGCCCCTCGCGATCGGAGCGGCGCACCCCGGAGCGGCGCACCCGGACGGGCCGGACCTCGACGACCTCCGCCGCGTCGTCGAGACCGCGCTCGACGAGGACCTGCGCTACGGCCCCGACGCCACGATCGGCGGCCACCGTGCCCGCCGACGCGGTGGCGGTCGCCGCGCTCACCGCCCGCGCCCCGGGCGTGCTGGCCGGGCTGCCCGCCGCCCTCGCCGTGCTGGACGCCGTCCTCGGCACCGACGGCTACACGGTGCTCGCCATCCGCGCCGACGGAGATCGGCTCGCCGCGGGCGACGTCGCCCTCGCCGTCCGCGCGCCCGTCCGCGGCCTGCTCACCGCCGAGCGGACCGCGCTCAACCTGGTCTGCCACCTCTCCGGCGTCGCGACCGCCACCCGGGCCTGGGTCGACGCCGTCGCGGGCACCGGCGCCCGGATCCGCGACACCCGCAAGACGCTGCCCGGCCTGCGGCTGCTGGAGAAGTACGCCGTGCGCTGCGGGGGCGGGGTCAACCACCGGCTCGGCCTCGGCGACGCAGTCTTGATCAAGGACAACCACGTCGCCGCCGCGGGCTCGGTCGGGGCCGCGCTCGCCGCTGCCCGCCGTCACGCGCCGGACCTGCCGTGCGAGGTGGAGGTCGACACCCTCGACCAGCTCGACGAGGTGCTCGCCCTCGGCGCCGAGCTGGTGCTGCTCGACAACTTCTCCGTCGCCGACACCGCCGAAGCCGTCCGACGGCGGGGCAGCGCCCGAACCGGCCTGGAGTCCTCCGGCGGCCTGCGCCTGGAGAACGCCCGCGCGTACGCCGAGACCGGCGTCGATTACCTCTCCGTCGGCGCGCTCACCCACTCCGTCACCGCGCTCGACCTGGGGCTGGACCTGCGTTGACGGGCCGGCGCATGCTCAGTGCATGACCGAACAGCGACCCGAGGTCGAGTGGGTGCGCCCCTGGGGACCGCTCGCCGTCGCCGCGGGCACGGCGGCGCTCGTGCTGGTCGCGCTCACGACCTGGGTGCTGGTCGGCAGGCTGCCCGGCCTCGTCGCCGACGCCCTGTTCGCGCTGGCGCTCCTCGTGCTCGTCCGTACCGGCACGTCGTTCACCGACCCCGAGGACTGCACCGGCGCGGGCATCTCCGTGCTCGGGTTCGCCTGGAGCACGGCGGTGGCGTGCGGGCTCGTCGTGTCGGTGCAGCGCTCGACCTGGGTGTGGGGCGCGCCCGTCTCCTGGTGGGTGCACATCCTGGTCGGGCTCGGGATCGTGGCGCTGACCGGCGCCGTGTCGTGGGCGTGCGTGCTCGCGTGCTTCCTGGTCAGCGAGGACGCGGCGTTCCTTGGCGCGGCCTGGGGCGTGCTCGTCGGGGTCGTCGTCGCGTTCTCGACGCTCTGGCTCGGCGGCGCCGTGATCTGGGTGGGGATGGCCGTGCGGCGCCGTGGCCGCGCTCCTCGCCGCACCGCTGCTCACCGCGTTCGTGCGCGTGCGGCTCGTCCCGGTGCCGACCGACTGGGACGCCTACCGCGGGTCGTGAGCGAAACGCCGCCAGGGCGACCATTTCCACCCACGATCCCCGGCCTACCCTGAACGGCATGCTCCGCCGTCTCGACCTGCGCTCCGCCCCGCTGCCCGGCCCCGCCCGCCTGCGTGGGCTGCTGCCGCGTGCCGAGGTGGACGTCGACGCGGTGGTGCACCAGGTCCGGCCGATCGTCGACGCCGTCCGCGAGCGGGGCACCGAGGCCGTGCTGGAGTTCGCCGAGCGGTTCGACCGCGTGCGTCCGACCACGATCCGGGTGCCCGTCCAGACCCTGAACGGCGCGCTGGCCGCGCTCGACCCGGCCGTGCGCGCCGCGCTGGAGATCGCCATCGAGCGGGCCCGCAAGGTGCACGCCGACCAGCGGCGCGTCGATGTCACCACGCAGGTCGTACCGGGCGGCACGGTCACCGAGCGGTTCGTGCCGGTGCGCCGGGTCGGGCTCTACGCGCCGGGTGGCCTGGCCGTCTACCCGTCCAGCGTGGTCATGAACGTGGTGCCCGCGCAGGAGGCGGGCGTCGAGTCGCTCGTGCTGGTGTCCCCGCCGCAGGCCGAGCACGGCGGCCTGCCGCACCCGACGATCCTCGCCGCCGCCGCGCTGCTGGGCGTCGACGAGGTGTGGGCCGCGGGCGGGGCGCAGGCGGTCGCGCTGCTCGCCTACGGCGGCACCGACACCGACGGGGCCGAGCTGGAGCCGGTCGACATGGTCACCGGACCGGGCAACATCTACCTCACCGCCGCCAAGCGCCTGCTCCGCGGGCTGATCGGCATCGACTCCGAGGCGGGCACCACCGAGATCGCCGTCCTCGCCGACGACACCGCCGACCCCGTGCACGTCGCCGCCGACCTCATCTCCCAGGCCGAGCACGACCCGAACGCGGCGTCGGTGCTGGTCACGGACATCCGAGGCGCTCGTCGACGCCGTGGACGCCGAGCTCGCGCGCCAGGTGCCGGAGACCAAGCACACCGAGCGCATCCGCACGGCGCTCACCGGCCCGCAGTCCGGGGCCGTGCTCGTCGGCGGGCTCGCCGACGGGCTCACCGTCGTCGACGCCTACGCCGCCGAGCACCTGGAGATCCAGACCCGCGACGCGGCCGCCGTCGCCGCGCGGGTGCGCAACGCCGGGGCGGTGTTCGTCGGGCCGTGGTCGCCGGTGTCGCTCGGCGACTACTGCGCGGGCTCCAACCACGTGCTGCCCACCGGCGGGTGCGCCCGGCACTCCGCGGGGCTCTCGGTGCAGACGTTCCTGCGCGGCGTGCACGTCATCTCCTACACCGAGGAGGCGCTGCGCGAGGCCGCGGACGCGGTGCTCACGCTCGCCGCCGCCGAGGACCTCCCCGCGCACGGCCAGGCGATCTCGCGACGGTTCGGCGACCGCCGACGCAATCCGTTCCGCGGAGGCGGCATCGCGTGACCGTCACGCTCGACCAGCTCCCGCTCCGCGACGACCTGCGCGGCAAGACCCCCTACGGCGCCCCGCAGCTCGACGTCGCGGTGCGCCTCAACACCAACGAGAACCCGTACCCGCCGCCGCCGGAGCTGGTGGCCGACGTCACCGCCGCCGTCGCCGACGCCGCGACGGCGCTGCACCGCTACCCCGACCGGGACGCGCCGCCCTGCGGGCCGACCTCGCCGCGTACCTCACCGCGGCCACCGGCGTGCCGCTCGACGCGGCGGGCGTGTGGGCGGCCAACGGGTCCAACGAGGTGCTCCAACAGGTGCTGCAGGCCTTCGGCGGGCCGGGGCGGCTCGCGGTGGGCTTCGAGCCGTCGTACTCGATGCACCCGATCATCGCCGGGGGCACGCGCACCGAGTGGCTGCCCGCGCCACGGCGCCCCGACTTCGCCGTCGACGTCGACGCCGCCACCGCGCTGCTGCGTCGCGAAGGCCCCCGACGTCACGTTCCTGACCAGCCCGAACAACCCGACCGGCCAGTCGCTGGAGCCCGCCGACCTGGGCCGGCTGATCGACGCCGCGCCCGGCATCGTGGTGGTGGACGAGGCGTACGCGGAGTTCTCCGACCGGCCCAGCGCGATCACGCTGCTCGCCGCGCACGGCCACAAGCTGATCGTCTCCCGCACGATGAGCAAGGCGTTCGCGTTCGCGGGCGGGCGGCTGGGCTACCTGGCCGCCGCGCCCGCCGTCGTCGACGCGCTGCAGCTCGTGCGGCTGCCCTACCACCTCTCGGTGCTCACCCAGGCCGCGGCGCGGGCGGCGCTGCGGCACGCACGCGGCGACGCTCGCGTCGGTGGCGCTACTGCGGGCCGAGCGCGATCGTGTGGTAACGGAATTGGCCGCCGCCGGATATACGGTTGTGCCCAGCGACGCCAACTTCGTGCTGTTCGGCCGCTTCGCGGACGCGCCGCGGGCGTGGCGGGCGTTCCTCGACCGCGGAGTTCTGATCCGCGATGTCGGCATTCCGCAACATCTGCGCGTCACGGTCGGAACGCCCGAGGAGAACGATGCGTTCTT
Source organism: uncultured Actinomycetota bacterium (assembly GCA_963837575.1). Lineage (GTDB taxonomy): Bacteria > Actinomycetota > Actinomycetes > Mycobacteriales > Pseudonocardiaceae > Pseudonocardia. The sequence continues at coordinate 536,979 of CAWIOI010000017.1, read as the reverse complement.
GCAGGTTGCCGCGGATGTGCTGAAGCAGGAGGCGATGGTGTGAATCGGATCGGCCGGGTGGAGCGCGTCACCAAGGAGACGAAGATCGTCGTCGAGATCGACCTCGACGGCACCGGCACCACCGACATCGCCACCGGCGTCCGGTTCTACGACCACATGCTCGACGCGTTGGGCAAGCACGGCGCGTTCGACCTCACGGTGCGGGCGGAGGGCGACACCGACATCGACGCCCACCACACCGTCGAGGACGTCGCCATCGCCCTCGGCCAGGCCCTGCACCAGGCGTTGGGCGACAAGAAGGGCATCCGCCGCTTCGGCGACGCCATGATCCCGATGGACGAGGCGCTGGCCCAGGCGGTGGTCGACGTCTCGGGACGGCCGTACATGGTGCACGCGGGCGAGCCCGAGGTGATGACCTCGTTCGTGATCGGCGGGCACTACCCGACGGTGCTCAACAAGCACGTCTTCGAGACGCTCGCCGCGCACGGCCAGCTCGCGCTGCACATCCGCGTGCTCGACGGCCGCGACCCGCACCACATCACCGAAGCGCAGTTCAAGGCCGTGGCCCGGGCGCTGCGCGCGGCGGTCGAGCTCGACCCGCGGATGATCGGCGTCCCGTCCACGAAGGGCGCGCTCTAGCTCGGACCAATCGCCGCAATCCGCACACCACGGTGGTCGCGACCGGCGTGAGCGCCGGATCGGCGCGATCGTCACCGCGGCGGTGGGGCCGCGCGGGCGTGGGTCGTAGGCTGCGGGAGTGCCGCGGATCGTCGTGCTGGACTACGGATCGGGCAACCTGCGCTCCGCGGAGCGCGCGTTGCGCCGGGTCGGCGCGGACGTGGTCGTCACCGCGGACACCGACGCCGCGCTGAACGCCGACGGGCTGGTCGTTCCCGGCGTCGGGGCGTTCGCCGCGTGCATGGCGGGGCTCGCGGCGGTCGACGGGCCGCGCATCATCGGGCGACGCCTGGCGGGCGGTCGGCCGGTGCTCGGCATCTGCGTCGGCATGCAGGTGCTGTTCGACCTCGGCGTCGAGTGGGGCGAGCGCACCCAAGGCTGCGGACAGTGGCCCGGCACCGTCGAGCGCCTCAAGGCCGACGTCCTGCCGCACATGGGCTGGAACACCGTCCGCGCCCCCGCGGGCACCACGCTGTTCGCCGGGCCTGCCCGCCGACACCCGCTTCTACTTCGTGCACAGCTTCGCCGTGCGCCGGTGGGAGATGGAGGAGTCCGACGTCCTGCGCCCGCCGCTGGTGACCTGGGCCCACCACGGTGAGGACTTCGTCGCCGCCGTCGAGAACGGTGCGCTCGCCGCCACCCAGTTCCACCCCGAGAAGTCCGGTGACGCCGGGGCGTCGGTGCTGCGCAACTGGCTGCGCGACGTCGTGGGGTGATGCCCCGGTAGGGTGCCCGCCGTGACCTTCACGTTGCTCCCTGCGGTCGACGTCGCGAACGGCCAAGCCGTGCGCCTCGTCCGGGCCGAGGCGGGCACGGAGACCACCTACGGCGCCCCCCGCGACGCGGCGCTGGCCTGGCAGCGCGACGGTGCCGAGTGGATCCACCTCGTCGATCTCGACGCCGCTTTCGGCCGCGGCTCCAACGCCGAGCTGCTCGCCGCCGTCGTCGGCGAGCTGGACGTGCAGGTTGAGCTGTCCGGCGGCATCGCCGACGACGCCTCCCTGGAACAGGCGCTCGCCACCGGTTGCGCCCGCGCCAACCTCAGCACCGCCGCGCTGGCCGACCCCGCTTGGGTGGCCCGTGCGATCGCCACCCACGGCGAACGGGTCGCCGTCGGGCTCGACGTGCGCATCGTCGACGGCAACCACCGGCTCGCCGCCCGCGGCACCACCACCGACGGCGGCGACCTCTGGGACACCCTCGCCCGCCTCGAGCGCGACGGTTGCCCCCGCTACGTCGTCACCGACGTGAGCAAGGACGGCACGCTGCGCGGCCCGAACGTCGAGCTGCTCCGCGAGGTCACCAAGGCCACCGCGGCACCGGTGATCGCGTCCGGTGGCATCGCGAAGGTCGCCGACCTCGTCACGCTCGCCCAAGCGGCCGCGGACGGGGTGAACATCGAGGGCGCGATCGTCGGGAAGGCGCTCTACGCGGGCCGGTTCACGCTCCCGGAGGCGCTGGCGGCCGTGCGCGCGGTCGCCACCACGAGCCGGACGGCGGGCTGACCTCGTGAGTGGAAACTGTCGCCAGAACCACGATTTCCACTCACGAGGGTCGGGGGCGCGGCCATGGGGGTAGCGGTCCGGGTCATCCCCTGCCTGGACGTCGACGCCGGGCGGGTGGTCAAGGGCGTCAACTTCCGCGAGCTGCGCGACGCGGGCGACCCGGTCGAGATGGCCCGCGTCTACGACGCCGAGGGCGCGGACGAACTGACGTTCCTCGACGTCACGGCGTCGTCGGGGAGCGGGCCACCATGCTCGACGTGGTGCGCCGCACGGCCGAGCAGGTGTTCATCCCGTTGACGGTCGGCGGCGGCATCCGCAGCGCCGACGACGTCGACACGCTGCTGCGCGCCGGGGCCGACAAGGTCAGCATCAACACCGCCGCCATCCTGCGCCCCACGCTGTTGCACGAGGCGAGCCGCCGGTTCGGGGCGCAGTGCATCGTGCTGTCCGTGGACGCCCGCACGGTGCCCGAGGGCTCGCCGCCCACGCCATCGGGCTGGGAGGTCACGACGCACGGCGGACGCCGGGGCACCGGGATCGACGCCGTCGAGTGGGCCGCCCGCGGCCAGGAGCTCGGCGTGGGGGAGATCCTGCTCAACTCGATGGACGCCGACGGCACCCGCGAGGGCTTCGACCTGCGGATGATCGCCGCCGTGCGCACGGCCGTCGACGTTCCGGTGATCGCGTCCGGCGGGGCGGGCAAGGTCGAGGACTTCGCGCCCGCGGTCGCTGCGGGCGCCGACGCCGTCCTCGCCGCCACCGTGTTCCACTTCGGACACTTCCGGATCGCCGATGTCAAGGCCAGCCTGCGGGCGGCGGAGGTGGAGGTGCGGTGAGTCTCGACCCGGCCATCGCGGCCCGGCTCAAGCGCGACGCCGACGGCCTGATCTGCGCCGTCGCCCAGCAGCACGGCACCGGTGAGGTGCTGATGGTGGCGTGGATGGACGACGAGGCGCTGCACCGCACCCTCACCACCGGGCGCGCGACGTACTGGTCGCGTTCCCGCCGGGAGTACTGGGTGAAGGGCGAAACGTCCGGGCACATCCAGAAGGTCCACGAGGTGCGGCTGGACTGCGACGGGGACGCGGTGCTGGTGGTCGTCGACCAGACCGGGCCCGCGTGCCACACCGGCACGCACACCTGCTTCGACGCCGACGTGCTGCTGCGCTGACGTGCCCGATCCGCTCGCGGAGACGGCGACGCGGCTGCGCGCCCTCGTGCCGGGCTTCCCGGACACCTATGACGTCGTGCCGGTGTCGACCGAGCCGACCGGGCCGGGTTGGGTCCGGCTCGATGCGGTGCCGATCGCCGAGTGGTGCGCCGAGGCGCGGGAGCGGGGCAACCCGCGGCGGCTCGCGTCGGTGGCCGCGATGGCGGTGGGCGGGGCGCTGGCGCACGCCGTGCTGGCCCGGGTGACGGCCGCGCTCGCCCTCGACACCCGCGCCTGGAACCTCGCCGCAGACGTCGTCACGGTGCACCGCGCCCCGGCGGGACACCTCGATCGGGTGGCCGTGCGCTCACCCGCCTGGGTGATCCTGGGCGAACCCGCGGCGCCGGCCCACGCACTGGGGGGCCGCGCCGCGCACGGCGGAGACGCCGGGCCGCGGGTCGCTGCGGGCGTGGGACCGCGGGACGACGTGCCACCCGTTCGGGTGTTCTCCGACGAGGCCGCGCTGCTCGAGGCCCTCGCCGCGGCGGCCGTCGCGACGCTCGCCCCGATCCTGCGCGACGTCCGCGCCGCCACCCGGTTCGGCCTCGTCCCGCTCTGGAACGCCGCAGGCGACGCCGTGCGCCTCACCGCCGAGATGGCGCCGCGCTACGCGGGCCGGGCTCCGCGTCCGGCGCTCGCGTCCGCCCTCCTGGACGCGCTCGTCGCGCACGGTGCCCCGATCCGCGGCCGCGGCGCCGACCAGCCGCTGCCCGGACGGCCCGAGCGGGTGCCCGTGCGCGCCTCCTGCTGCCTCGCGTTCCGGACCGACCCGCCGGTCGCGCGGCCTGCGGACGCCCTGTGCACGACCTGCCCCCTGCTCGCCGCCGCCGAGCGCGCCCGCCGCTACACCGCGTTCCTCGACACGCTTCCGCCTGCATGATCGCCGCGTTGGGTGCGTGAGGTGCATCAGCGCACTAGCGCCCAAGTCGGCGATCATGGGGCGGGCAGGGCGTCCAGCGGGCCGGTGAGGTAGCGCTGCAGGGTGGGGGCCACCGCGGCCACCACCGCGGCGTGATCGGCGGACGCGAGCGGCTCCAGCCGCAGCACGTAACGCGCCAGTCCCAGCCCGATCAGCTGGCTCGCGACCAGCGTGCCCCGCAGGGTGGGCGCGTCCGGCGCCACGGTCGTCACGACCGGCCCGATCAGCGTCTTCGTGATGAACTCGCGCAGCATCCGCGCGGCCTCGTCGTGGACCGCGACGCTCTGCAGGAGCGCGGCGAGCGGGCCGCCCCCGGTGGCGTCCCAGACCATGAGGAACTGCCCGACGATGCGCGCGCCGAGCTCCTCGGGATCGCCCGGCACCACCTCGGCGTGGATCTCCGCGGGGGAGATCGGCAGGTCGACCGAAGCGGCGAACAGCGCTTCCTTGCCCCCGAACCAGTGGTTGACCATCGCCGCGTCCACCCCGGCCCGCTCGGCGATGCGGCGGACGGTGGCGCCCTCGTAGCCGCGTTCGGCGAACTCGACCCGCGCCGCGTCCAGTAACGCCGTCCGGGTGTCCGCGCCGCCTGGACGGCGGCCCCTGCGGCGCTCCGGTCGGGTGGCGGTCACGACGACCATCCTCGCATCCGGGCCACGACGGGGCGGGCGCACCGGACTGGGACACTGACCTCATGACGGTGTCTTCCCCCGGCCAAGCCCCGCCCGGCGTCGACGAGCGGGCCTCCGGTCCGAGCGCCGCCGAGCTGTCTTCCCCCGGCCAAGCCCCGCCCGGCGTCGACGAGCAGGCCGCCGCGCCGCCGCCCGCGACGGTGTCGTCGGCCCCGACGCTGGGTGCCGTCATCCCCAGCCGCGCGGAGTTCCGCGAGCTGGCCGCCCTGCACCGGGTCATCCCGGTCACGCGGCGCCTGCTCGCCGACGACGAGACCCCCGTCGGGGTCTACCGCAAGCTGGCTGCCGACCGCCCGGGCACGTTCCTGTTCGAGTCGGCGGAGAACGGTCGGTCGTGGTCGCGGTGGTCGTTCGTCGGCGCGCGATCGGCGGCCGCGCTCACCGCCGTCGACGGCGAGCTGGTCTGGACCGGCGAGGTGCCCGACCGGCTGCCCACCGGGGGCGACCCCCTCGCCGCGCTGCGCACGGTCATCGAGGAGCTCGCCAGCGAACCGCTGCCCGGCCTGCCCCCGCTCACCGGAGGCATGGTCGGCTACCTCGGCTACGACATCGTGCGCCGCCTGGAGCGCCTGCCCGAGCTGGCCCGCGACGACCTGCAGATCCCCGAGCTGATGATGCTGCTGGCCACCGACCTCGCCGCCGTCGACCACCACGAGGGCACGATCACCCTCATCGCCAACGCCATCAACTGGGACGCGAGCGACGAGCGCGTCGACGAGGCCTACGACGACGCCGTGGCCCGGCTCGACCGGATGACCGCCGACCTCGCCGCGTCCGCGCCCTCCACGGTCGGGATCTACCAGCCCGCCGAGCCCGCGTTCACCCGCCGCCGCACCCCCGCCGAGCACCACGCCGCCGTCGAGGCCGCCAAGGAGCAGATCCGCGCGGGGGAGGCGTTCCAGGTGGTGGTGGCGCAGCGGTTCGAGGTGCCGTGCCCGGCCGCGTCGCTCGACGTCTACCGCGTCCTGCGCGCCACCAACCCCAGCCCGTACATGTACCTGCTGCGGCTCGAAGCCGCGGACGGGCAGCGGTTCGACATCGTCGGCTCCAGCCCGGAGGCGCTCGTCACCGTGCTCGACGGGGTGGTCACCACGCACCCCATCGCGGGCACGCGCTGGCGCGGGACCACCGAGGAGGAGGACCTCGCGCTGGAGAAGGACCTGCGCACCGACGAGAAGGAGCGCGCCGAACACGTCATGCTCGTCGACCTCGGGCGCAACGACCTCGGCCGGGTCTGCGAGCCCGGCACGGTGAAGGTGCGCAGCTTCTTCTCGGTCGAGCGCTACAGCCACGTGATGCACTTGGTGTCGACGGTGACCGGCCTGCTGCGGCGCGACCGCAACGCCTTCGACGCCGTCACGGCGTGCTTCCCGGCGGGCACGCTGTCGGGAGCGCCGAAGCCGCGCGCGATGGAGATCATCGAGGAGCTGGAGCCCACGCGGCGCGGGCTTTACGGCGGCATCGTGGGCTACCTCGACTTCGCGGGCAACGCCGACACGGCGATCGCGATCCGCACCGCGTTGGTGCGCGACGGCGTCGCGTACGTGCAGGCGGGCGGCGGGATCGTGGCCGACTCCGATCCGGTGGCGGAGGACAACGAGTGCCTCAACAAGGCCCGGGCCGTCCTCTGCGCCGTGGCGACGGCCGCCACCCTGCGACCCGCGGCGGAGGCGCGGGGGAGGTGACGCGGGCCGCCTCCGCTCGGCTCCGATCCGGCGCCCCCTGCGGGCGACGGAGTGCGCGTCCGCCGACGCGGCAACGGCGCAACGCGCGTGAGCGGACGGCTGTGAGGGGCGGCGCTCTCGGCGGGGTCTGCGGCGCGCTGGTGGTCGCGGCGGGCCTGCTGTGGGGCGCCTCGGCGCCTGCGTGGGCGCCGCCGGAGCACGCGTCCGCTGGCGGCGTCCTCGGCGGGGCGGCGGCACCCTCCGCGTTGACGGGCGTCGCGCTGCTGGCGTTGGCCGGGATCGCGGGCGTGGTCGCCACGTCCGGGGTGGTGCGGCGGGTCGTCGGCGCTCTGCTGGGCATCGCGGGGGTCGTGGTCGTGGTGGCGACGGCCGCCGCGCTGGTGGCCGCCACCGCGGTGGTCGGGGTGGGCCCGCTGCTCGCCCTCGGCGGCGGGCTCCTGCTCGTGGTGGCGGGCGGCGCCGTGGTCGTCCGCGAGCCTCGGCTGGCGCGGTTGGGCGCCCGCTACGCCGCCGCGGGCACCCCGGCAACGCACGCCGACCCGGACCGCGCCGCGTGGGCCGCGCTCGATGAGGGCCGCGACCCCACCGCCGACCCCACCGCCGACGCCCACCGCCGAGCCGCCACCGCCGACCCGACCCTGCCGACCAAGCCGCCGACCGCGCCACAGGCCGGGCCGCCGACCGAGCTGACGACCGAGCTGATGACCGAGCTTATGACCGAGCTGACGACCCGATGTTTGACCCGGCAACCGGCCCCGCGAAGGACGCGGCGGTCAAGCGGGACGATCCTGGCGGCGGCCGCGGCGGCGGGGCTGTCTAGCATGACGTTCCGGCACGCTCGGTAAAGGAGAGGAGGAGCACCTCGTGGGAAATGGCGGAGGCAGCGTCCTCGATTCCATCGTCGAGGGCGTCCGGGTGGACTTGGCCGCGCGCGAAGCGGCGGTGGATTTCGCCGAGATCAAGCGCCGCGCGGCGGGCGCGATCCCGCCCCGGGACGTGATGGCGGCGCTCCGCGCGCCGGGCATCGGCGTCATCGCGGAGGTGAAGCGGCGCAGCCCCTCGAAGGGCGACCTGGCGGCGATCCCCGATCCCGCCGACCTCGCCGCCTCCTACGCCGAAGGCGGCGCGCGGGTGATCAGCGTCCTCACCGAGGAGCGGCGGTTCGGCGGTTCGCTGGACGATCTCGCGGCGGTGCGCGCGGCCGTGGACGTCCCGATCTTGCGCAAGGACTTCATCGTCAGCCCGTACCAGGTGCACGAGGCGCGGGCGTTCGGGGCCGACCTCGTGTTGCTGATCGTCGCCGCGCTGGAGCAGAACGCGCTCGACGCGCTGCTCGATCGCGTGGAGTCGCTCGGCATGACGGCGCTGGTCGAGGTGCACACCGAAGAGGAGGCCGATCGCGCGCTGGAGGCGGGCGCCAAGGTCATCGGGGTCAACGCGCGCAACCTGCACACCCTCGAGGTCGATCGCACGATCTTCGGGCGGATCGCCCCCGGCCTGCCCAACGACGTGCTGCGGGTAGCGGAGTCCGGCGTGCGTGGTCCGGCCGACCTGTTGACGTACGCGGGCTGGGGCGCCGACGCGGTGCTCACCGGGGAGAGCCTCGTGACCAGCGGTGACCCCCAGGCCGCCGTGCGCAGCCTGGTGGCTGCGGGCTTCCATCCGTCGTGCTCCAGAATGGTGCGGTGAGCGAGCTTGCGAGCGAACCATCAGCACAGCGCGGGCGCGAAGCGCTGACCGAGCGCAGCGAGGGATGGCGATGAGCGTTACCGTCAAACCGAGCGAGGGCGTCGAGTTCCCCTCCGGTCACGAGCCCGACGAACACGGGCACTTCGGCCGCTACGGCGGCCGGTTCGTCCCGGAGGCGCTGGTCGCGGCGCTCGACGAGCTGTCCGCCGCCTACGACAAGGCGCGCGGCGACCGCGAGTTCCTCGACCAGCTCGACCGCCTCCACCGCGACTACACCGGCCGTCCCTCACCGCTGACCGACGCCGAGAAGCTGTCCGAGCACGCAGGCGGCGCGCGGATCCTGCTCAAGCGCGAGGACCTCAACCACACCGGCTCGCACAAGATCAACAATGTGTTGGGCCAAGCGTTGCTGACGAAGCGCATGGGCAAGACCCGGGTGATCGCCGAGACCGGCGCGGGCCAGCACGGCGTCGCCACCGCCACCGCATGCGCGCTGCTCGGCCTGGAGTGCGTCGTCTACATGGGCGAGGTCGACACGCAGCGCCAGGCGCTCAACGTGGCCCGCATGAAATTGCTGGGCGCCGAGGTGATCCCGGTGACCACCGGCTCCCGCACCCTCAAGGACGCGATCAACGAGGCGCTGCGCGACTGGGTGTCCTCGGTCGACAGCACCCACTACCTCCTGGGGACGGTCGCGGGCCCGCACCCGTTCCCGACGATGGTCCGCGACTTCCACCGGGTCGTCGGCATGGAGGCCCGCGAGCAGGTGCTGGAGCGCTGCGGCCGGCTGCCCGACGTCGTGGCGGCCTGCGTGGGCGGTGGCTCCAACGCGATCGGGATCTTCCACGCGTTCCTCGACGACCTGAGCGTGCGGCTGGTCGGGTTCGAGCCCGGCGGCGACGGCGTCGAGACCGGACGCCACGGCGCCACGCTCTCCGAGGGCGCCCCGGGCGCCCTGCACGGTGCCCTGTCCTACCTCCTGCAGGACGAGGACGGGCAGACCGCCGAGTCCTATTCGATCTCCGCGGGGCTCGACTACCCCGGCGTCGGGCCGGAGCACGCGCTGCTCAAGGACATCGGCCGCGCCACCTACGAGTCGGTCACCGACACCGAGGCCATGGACGCGTTCGCACTGCTCTCGCGCACCGAGGGGATCATCCCGGCGATCGAGTCCGCGCACGCCGTGGCCGGTGCGCTGCGCCTGGGCCGCGAGCTGGGGCCCGAGGCCGTCATCCTCGTGAACCTCTCCGGACGGGGCGACAAGGACGTGGACACCGCGGCGAAGTGGTTCAAGCTGTGAGCGCGGTCGAGGAGATCTTCGAGAAGGCGCGCGCCGAGAGCCGCGCCGCGCTGGTCGGCTACCTGCCCGCGGGCTACCCGACCGTCGACGGCTCGGTGGAGATGCTGTCCGCGATGGTCGAGGGCGGGTGCGACCTGTTGGAGGTCGGCGTGCCCTACTCCGACCCCGTGATGGACGGCCCCACCATCCAGGCCGCTGCCGACATCGCGCTGCGCGGCGGCGTGCGGTTGCGCGACGTCTTCCGGGTCGTCGAGCGGGTGTCCGCGGCTGGCGGCAAGGCCGTCGTCATGACCTACTACAACCCCGTCATGCGCTACGGCGTCGACGCGTTCGCGCGCGACCTCGCCGCGGCGGGCGGCCTCGGCGTCATCACCCCCGACCTCATCCCGGACGAGGCCGACGAGTGGCTCGCCGCGTCCGACGACCACGGCCTCGACCGGATCTTCCTGGTCGCGCCGTCCTCCACCGAGGAGCGGATCGCGTCGACCGCCGCCGCGACGCGCGGGTTCCTCTACGCCGCATCCACGATGGGCGTCACGGGTGCCCGCGACGCGGTGGGCAACGCGGCGCCGCGGCTCGTCGAGCGCTGCCGGGCGCACACCACGCTGCCGATCGGGGTCGGGCTCGGCGTGCGGTCACGGGCCCAGGCGGCCGAGGTGGCAGGCTTCGCGGACGGCGTGATCGTCGGCTCGGCGTTCGTCACGGCGGTCGAGCAGGGTGGCGCGCCGGGCGCCCGCGCGCTGGCGGCCGAGCTCGCGGAAGGCGTGCGGGCTACGGTGGCGGGGTGAGCTCGACCGTCCTCGCCTACCTCCCCAGCCCGCCGCAGGGGGTCTGGTTCCTCGGGCCGATCCCGATCCGGGCCTACGCGCTGTGCATCATCGCGGGCATCGTCATCGCGGTGTACTGGGGCGAGAAGCGGTTCGTCGCCCGCGGCGGTCTGCCGGGCACGGTCGTCGACGTGGCGGTGTTCGCGGTGCCGTTCGGCCTGGTCGGCGGGCGGCTCTACCACGTCGCCACCGACTGGCAGACCTACTTCGGCCCCGGCGGCGACCCGGTGCGCGCCTTCATGATCTGGGAGGGCGGCCTCGGCATCTGGGGGGCGGTCGCGCTCGGCGGCGTGGGCGCCTGGATCGGCTGCCGCCGCCGGGGGGTGCCGCTGCCGTTCTTCGCCGACGCCGTCGCTCCCGGCATCGTCGCGGCGCAGGCGGTCGGACGGCTGGGCAACTACTTCAACCAGGAGCTCTACGGCGCCCCCACCACCCTGCCGTGGGGCCTGGAGATCTACCGCAGGGTCGACCCCGCCACCGGGCTGCCCGACCCGCTGAACGGGGTGGCGCTCAACCACACCCCCATCGCGGTCGTGCAGCCCACGTTCCTCTACGAGCTCATCTGGAACCTGCTGATCGCCGCCCTCGTGGTGTGGGCCGACCGCCGGTTCCGCCTCGGCCACGGACGCGCGTTCGCTGTCTACGTCGCGGGCTACACCGCGGGCCGCTTCGTCATCGAGCAGATGCGCACCGACTACGCCACCCGCGTCTTCGGCGACATCCGCATCAACGTCGTGGTCGCGGCGCTCGTCTGCATCGGCGCGCTGGTCTACCTCGTCGTCGTGCGCAAACCGCGCGAGGTTCTGGAAGGGCCCGCCGCGGCAATCGACACCGCGGCGGAAGCCGAGCCGGATCCCGACGAGGACGGCGAGCCCGAGCCCGCCGCCGTCGTGCTCACCAAGACGGAAGAGCCGGACGAGAAATGACGGCGTTCGCGGGGTTCGGCGAGGGGGCCGTCGACTTCTTCGACGGCCTGGAGGCCGACAACTCCAAGGCCTACTGGACCGACCAGCGCGCCGTCTACGAGAACGACGTCAAGGCGCCGATGCTCGCGCTGCTCGCCGCGTGCGAAGCCGAGTTCGGGCCGGGCAAGATCTTCCGGCCCTACCGCGACGTGCGCTTCTCCGCCGACAAGACCCCGTACAAGACGCACTGCGGCGCCACCGCGGGCCCGTTCTACGTCCACGTCGGCCCCGAGGGGCTGATGGCCGCGGGCGGCTACTACATGATGGCGCCCGACCAGGTCGCCCGGTTCCGCACCGCCGTCGACGACGACCGCCGCGGCGACGACCTCGTGAAGCGCGTCGCCGCCGTCGAGGCCGAGGGCGTGACGATCGCGGGTGCGCAGCTCAAGACGCGCCCGCGCGGCGTCGAACCCGATCACCCGCGCCTGGACCTGATCCGGCGCAAGGGCCTTTACGGCCACCGCGGCTGGGCGCCCGACGACGTGCTGCACGAGGCGGGCGCGCTCGACCGCGTGGTGGCCGTGTGGCGCGTGGTGCGGCCGCTCGTCGAGTGGCTCGACGACCACGTCGGACCCAGCGAGCAGCCTCGAAGGTAAGCGTTTCCGGCGTGGTCATTTGATCGTTCAAGACCCGCGCTATGCTCGGCTTGTGAGCCGTCGCACAAAGATCGTCTGCACCATCGGTCCGGCCACCGCGACACCGGATCGCATCCGGGAGCTCGTGCAGGCCGGGATGGACGTTGCGCGACTGAACTTCAGCCACGGCAGCCGCGACGACCACAAGCAGGTCTACGACATGGTCCGGCACTCGGCCGACGCGGAAGGCCGTGCCGTCGGCATCCTCGCCGACCTGCAGGGGCCCAAGATCCGCTTGGGACGGTTCGCCGCAGGACCGGTGGAGTGGCGAACCGGTGAGGAAGTGCGGATCACCGTCGACAACGTCGCGGGCACCCACGACCGCGTTTCCACCACCTACAAGGGCCTCGCCGACGACGCCCGTGCGGAGGACCGGCTGCTCGTCGACGACGGCAAGGTCGGCCTGCGCGTCACCGCGGTCGAGGGCCTGGACGTGGTCTGCCGCGTCACCGAGGGCGGCCCGGTCAGCGACAACAAGGGCCTCTCGCTCCCGGGCATGAACGTGTCGGTGCCCGCGCTGTCCGAGAAGGACGTCGCGGACCTGGAGTTCGCCCTCGACCTGCGGGTCGACGTCGTCGCGCTCTCGTTCGTGCGCAGCCCGGCCGACATCGACCTCGTTCACAAGATCATGGACAGCAAGGGCGCCCGGTTGCCGGTCGTCGCCAAGCTGGAGAAGCCCGAGGCGGTCGACAACCTCGAAGCCATCGTGCTCGCGTTCGACGGCATCATGGTCGCCCGCGGCGACCTGGGCGTCGAGCTGCCGCTGGAGCACGTGCCGCTCGTCCAGAAGCGGGCGATCCAGATCGCCCGCGAGAACGCCAAGCCGGTGATCGTCGCGACGCAGATGCTGGAGTCGATGATCACGAACTCGCGCCCGACCCGGGCCGAGGCGTCCGACGTCGCCAACGCGGTGCTCGACGGCGCCGACGCCGTGATGCTCTCCGGTGAGACCGGCGTCGGTCGTTACCCGGTCAAGACGGTGCGCACGATGGCCCAGATCGTGGAGGCGGTGGAGGAGGGGCCGGTCGACGTCCCGACGCTGCTGCACGTGCCGCGCACCAAGCGGGGTGTGCTGTCCTACGCGGCGCGCGACATCGGCGAGCGGCTCTCGGCGCGCGCGATCGTCGCGTTCAGCCAGTCCGGCGACACCGTGCGCCGCCTCGCGCGCCTGCACACCCGGCTCCCGCTGCTGGCGTTCACCCCCATGCCCGAGGTGCGCAGCCAGCTGGCGATGTCGTGGGGGGTGGAGACGTTCCTCGTCGACTTCGTCACCTCAACCGACGCCATGATCCGCCAGGTCGACCACGCGATGCTGTCCATCGAGCGGTTCCAGCGCGGCGACCTCGTGGTGATCGTCGCGGGCTCGCCGCCCGGCACCGCGGGCTCCACCAACCTCATCCGCGTCCACCGGCTCGGCGAGGACGACCTGGGCTGACAGGATGCGGGGTGTGACCACCTCGACGGACGCCGCGACCGGGCAGGAAGCGCTCGACGGCCTGGTGCGGTTGCTCGACCTGGAACCGCTCGAAGTCAACCTGTTCCGGGGGATCAGCCCGCCGCACAGCCCGCCACGGGTGTTCGGCGGGCAGGTGGCGAGCCAGGCGCTGGTCGCGGCCGGGCGCACCGTGCCCGAGGACCGCGAGGTCCACTCGCTCCACGCCTACTTCATCCGACCGGGCGACCCGCAGATCCCGATCATCTACGAGACGGAGCGGGTGCGCGACGGCCGCTCGTTCACCACCCGCCGGGTGCTCGGCATCCAACGCGGAGAACCGATCTTCGCGCTGTCCGCGTCGTTCCAGGCCGAGCAGTACGGGCTGGAGCACACCGAGCCCGGCCCGGTCGGCGTGCCCGCGCCCGACACGCTGCCCGACCTCGCCACGCACGCGGCTTCCGGCGCCGCGGGATGGCTCGGCCGGGGCCCGCGGCCGCTCGACATCCGCTTCGTCACCGAGCCGACCTGGTCGGAGAACCGCACCGCGGCGTCCGACGAGCCGCTCCACGTGTGGATGCGGGCCGACGGCACGCTGCCCGACGACCGGTTGCTGCACGTCTGCATGCTCACCTACGCCAGCGACCTCACCCTCCTGGCCTCGGTGCTGGCCCGCCACGACCGGCCCTCGCGACCGGTGCAGATGGCGAGCCTCGACCACGCCATGTGGTTCCACCGCCCGTTCCGGGCCGACGAGTGGCTGCTCTACACCTGCTACTCGCCGACGGCCACCGGCTCGCGCGGCCTGGCCACCGGCCGGTTCACCCGCTCCGACGGCACGCTGGTGGCCACCACCGTGCAGGAAGGACTCGTCCGGCTCTCCCGCTAGATAGGGTCGCGGGCATGCAGGTGGAGACGCGCTTCCCGGGCCTGGACGGCGCGCCGATGCCAGGGGTCCTCACCGTGCCCGACGGGGTGGACGGCCCGGTCCCCGGCCTGCTCATGATCTACGAGGTCTTCGGCATGAGCGACGAGATGCGCCGGGTCGCGCGGGACCTCGCCGCCGAGGGCTACGCCGTGCTCATCCCCGACCTCTTCGCCCGCGGCTCCGTCCGCGCCCTCTGCGTGGCCGCGACGATGCGCACGATGGTCACCGGCCGGGGCCCGGCGATGGATGATCTGGAGGCCGCTCGTCGCTGGCTCGCCGCCCGCCCGGAGGTCGACGGCACCCGGATCGGCGCGATCGGCTTCTGCATGGGTGGCGCCTTCGCGCTGCTGCTGGCCCGCACCGGGCTGTACAAGGTCAGCGCGCCCTTCTACGGCAGGCCTCCCGAGCTGCCCCGGTCCTGCCCGGTCGTGGCCAGCTTCGGTGGCCGGGACCTCGGGCTGCGCGGTGCGGCGGAGAAGCTCACCGCCGACCTCGAGGCGCTCGACGTGCCGCACGACGTCAAGGCGTATCCCGAGGCGGGCCATTCGTTCTTCACCCGCACCCCGGGCCTCATCGGCGCGATGGTGCGGCACCTGCCCATCCACGCCGGGTACCACGAGCCGAGCGCGGCCGACGCCCACCGCCGGATCATCGCGTTCTTCCGGGAGCACCTCGACGCCGTATGATCTCGCCGACCACCAGCACGGCATCCGGCCCGGCCGCGGTACCCGCCCCGGAGCATTCGGCGTGACCAGACGCGGGTGGCTCCTCTTCGCCGCGATGTGCGTCCTCTGGGGCATCCCCTACCTGCTGATCAAGGTCGCGGTGGCGGAGGTCTCGGTGCCGGTGCTGGTCTTCGCCCGCACCGCCATCGGCGCGCTCGTCCTGGTGCCCCTGGCCGTGCGACCCGGCGCGGTGGCGATCGTGCGCGCGCACTGGCGTCCGCTCCTGGTCTTCGCCCTCGTCGAGATCATCGGGCCGTGGGCGCTGCTCTCGGACGCCGAACGGCTGCTCGACAGCTCGCTCACCGGCCTGCTGGTGGCCGCGGTGCCGATCATCGCCGTGCTGGCCGGGCGCATCGCGGGCGACACCGAGCGGCTCGGGCCGCTGCGGTGGACCGGGCTCGTGCTGGGGCTGGCCGGGGTCGCGCTGCTCGCCGCGCCGCACCTCGACCGCGGCAGCGGGCTCGCGATCGGGGAGGTGGGGCTCGTGGCCGTGGGCTACGCGGTCGGCCCGATCATCGCCACGCGGCGGCTCACGGAGGTGCCCAACCTGCTGATGACGGCGACGTGCCTGAGCCTCGCCGCCCTCGTCTACCTCGGGCCTGCAGTGCTCACCCGCCCCGTCGTCCTCCCCGCTCCCGAGGTGCTGCTCGCCCTCGGCGGGCTCGGGCTCTTGTGCACCGCGGCGGCGTTCGTGCTGTTCTTCGAGCTCATCGGCGAGGTCGGCCCGACCAGGGCGGTGGTGTTCACCTACGTCAACCCGGCCGTCGCCGTCGCCGCGGGCGTGCTGCTGCTCGGCGAGCCGCTCACCGCCACCGTGGTCGCTTCGTTCGCGCTGATCCTGGTCGGTTCGGCCCTGGCCACCGGGCGACGGCGGGGTTCGGTGGCCCCGTGAGCGCCCGCGGCGGTGTGGCGCTGCGCACCCCTGTGGCGCCCGTCGCACCGCTTGCCGGGAGCGGGTACTAGCCTCCGAGGCGTGTCTGCAGCGTCGAGCGCCCCTGTCAACGTCACCGTCACCGGAGCCGCGGGTCAGATCGGCTACGCCCTGCTCTTCCGCGTCGCCTCCGGCCAGCTGTTGGGCCCCGACACGCCGGTCCGCCTGCGCCTGCTGGAGATCCCGCAGGCCGTGCGGGCCGCGGAGGGCGTGGCGCTGGAGCTGCAGGACTGCGCGTTCCCGCTCCTGTCCGGCGTCGACATCACCGACGACGCTACGAAGGCCTTCGACGGTGTGAACGTCGCGCTGCTGGTCGGCGCCCGGCCGCGCACGAAGGGCATGGAGCGCGGCGACCTCCTGGAGGCCAACGGCGGCATCTTCGCCCCGCAAGGCCGGGCGATCAACGCGGGCGCGGCGGACGACGTGCGCGTGCTGGTGGTCGGCAACCCGGCCAACACCAACGCGCTCATCGCCCAGGCCGCCGCCCCCGACGTGCCCGCCGAGCGGTTCACCGCCATGACCCGGCTCGACCACAACCGCGCCGTCGCCCAGCTCGCGGCCAAGCTCGGCGTGCCGCTCACCCAGGTCAAGCGGATGACGATCTGGGGCAACCACTCCGCCACCCAGTACCCCGACCTCTACCACGCCGAGGTGGGCGGCAAGATCGCCGCCGAGCAGGTGGACGACGCGTGGCTGCGCGACGAGTTCATCCCGCGCGTCGCCAAGCGCGGCGCGGAGATCATCGAGGTGCGCGGCGCGTCGTCGGCGGCGTCCGCGGCCAACGCGGCCATCGACCACGTCTTCGACTGGGTGAACGGCACCGCGGACGGTGACTGGACCTCCGCCGCGATCCCGTCGGACGGGTCCTACGGCGTCGCCGAGGGCATCATCTCCAGCTTCCCGGTGACCTCGGAGAACGGGGTCTGGAAGATCGTGCAGGGACTCGAGATCGACGAGTTCTCCCGTTCCCGGATCGACGCCAGCGTCGCCGAGCTGCGCGAGGAGCGCGAAGCCGTCACGTCGCTGGGGCTGATCTGAGCTCCGTCCCTACTCGGTAGCCGACAGGAAGATCGCGAAGGACTCGGGCGGGAGCTTCAGCTCGCCGCCCGTGCCTTCCACCGGCTCGGACGCGAGCAGGATGCGCGCGATCGGGCCCACCGGCACCGAGGCGGGCGCGTCCGCGAGGTTGCACACCACGCGCAGCCCGCCGCGGTGCACGACGACCGTGCGCGCCTCGTCGTCGACCGCCACCTCCACCTCGTCCAGCCACGGGTCGGTCAGCTCCGGCCACGCCCTGCGCAGCGCGATCAGCTCGCGGTGCAGGCGCAGCAGCGTGGTGTGCGGCTCCTGGTCGCGCTCGGTCCAGTCGAGCTTGGAGTCGAGGAAGGTCGACTCGGCGTTCGGGTCGGGCACGGCGGCTTCCCCCCAGCCGTGTTCGGCGAACTCGGCGGTGCGGCCTTCGCGGACGGCGTCGCGCAGCCCTGCGTCGGGGAAGTGGGAGAAGAACTGCCACGGGGTGCGGGCGCCCCACTCCTCGCCCATGAACAGCATCGGGGTGAACGCCGACGTGAAGACGAGCGCCGCCCCACAGGCCAGCAGCCCCGGGGACAGGGTCTGGGTGAGCCGGTCGCCTGCGGCGCGGTTGCCGATCTGGTCGTGGTTCTGCAGGTAGACCACGAACCGGTGGCCGGGGACCCGCGCGGTGTCGACCGGCGCGCCGTGGTTGCGCTGCCGGAAGCTCGACCACGTGCCCTCGTGGAGGAACGCCCTGGTCAGCACGTGTGCCAGGCCGGTGAGGCCCGTGGTGGCGAAATCGGCGTAGTAGCCCTGCGCCTCGCCGGTGAGCGTGGTGTGCAGGCTGTGGTGGACGTCGTCGCACCACTGCCCGGTGAGGCCGTAGCCGCCGCCCTCGCGCGCGGTGATGAGCCGGGCGTCGTTGAGGTCGGACTCGGCGATCAGCGCGAGCGGGCGCCCGAGGTGCGCCGAGAGGCTCTCCACCTCGACGGCCATCTGCTCCAGCAGGTGGGTGGCCCGCGTGTCGCGCAGCGCGTGCACGGCGTCGAGGCGCAGGCCGTCGACGTGGAAGTCGCGCAGCCACATCAGCGCGTTGTCGATCACGTAGCGGCGCACCGGCTCGGAGAGTGGGCCGTCGAGGTTGACGGTGGGGCCCCAGATGGTGCTGCCCGCGAAGTAGGGGCCGAAGCGGTCCAGGTAGGCCCCGGACGGGCCGAGGTGGTTGTAGACGACGTCCAGCACCACGCCCATGCCGCGCAGGTGGCAGGCGTCGACGAACCGCTTGAACGCGTCCGGGCCGCCGTAGTTCTCGGTGACCGCGTACCACCCGACGCCGTCGTAGCCCCAGTTGCGGGGGCCGTCGACGGCGTTGACCGGCAGCACCTCGACGAGGTCGACGCCGAGCTCGGCCAGGTGGTCGAGCCGCCCGATCGCCGTGTCGAACGTGCCCGCCTCGGTGAACGTGCCGACGTGCAACTCGTACAACACGCTGCCCGCCAGCTGCCGTCCCGTCCACGACCGGTCGGTCCAGAAGAAGTCGGCGTGGTCGTAGAGCTGCGACGGGCCGTGCACGCCGTCGGGCTGGCGGTGGGAGCGGGGGTCGGGCAGCGGCGTGGGGTCGTCGTCGAGCAGGTAGGCGTAGCGCGCGCCGCCCGCGGTGTCGGCGGCGTCGGCCCGCCACCAGCCCGCCGCGTCGCGCGTCATCGCGTGGGTGACGCCGTCCACCTGCACCCGGACCCGGTCCCGCTGCGGCGCCCACACCGCGAAATCAGCCACGCGCCGATCCTTCCTCACGAGGGTCGGACGAGCAGAGCGACGGGGTAGCGCGCCAGGAGGGCGTCGAGGCGGGGCACCGCGCCGTCGACCGCGGTGTCGGTGACGACGTCGTGCCAGTCCGCGGCGCCGTCGGGCAGCGACAAGACCGTGTCGCCCCACCCGCCGCGCGCCGCCAGCCCGACCGGCAGCCGGGTGGCCACCGCGACCAGCGAGGACGAGCGCTGGAACGCCACCGCGTGAGCGGCGGCGGCGCCGTCGGCGGGCACCGGCCGGTAGCCCGCGAAGACCTCGGGCCGATACCGACGCAGCCGCAGCGCGCTCGTCGTGACCAGCAGCTTCGCCGCCCCCTCGGCGTCGATGTCGGGCAGCCAGCCCTCGTCGAGCCGGGCCAGCAGGGCGCGGCGGGACGCCCAGTCGATCGGCCTGCGGTTGTCCGGGTCGACCAGCGAGTACTCGAACAGGTCGGTGCCCTGGTAGACGTCGGGCACGCCGGGGCCCGCGAGCTGCAGGAGCTTCTGGCCCAGCGAGTTGGACCACCCCGGGCCGCTGATCCGGGCGACGAGCTGCTCGACCTCGGCCACCACCTCGGCGTCGGCGAGCACCGCGGCGGGCCAGGCCGCGACGGCCTCGTCCACTTCGCCGACGGCCTCGACGTGGCTGGTGGCGAGCTTGGCCTCCTTCGCCGCCTTCGTGAGGTAGCCCGCCATCCGCTCGGCGGAGATCGGCCACGCGCCCACGAGGTTCTGCCACGCCAGCAGCTCGAGGGAGCGCTCGGGCAGCGGGTGGCGGGTCGACCAGCGGCGCAGGCAGTCGGTCCACTCGCGGGGGATCTCGGCGAGCACCGCGAGCCGGGCGCGGACGTCCTCGGAGCGCTTGGTGTCGTGGGTGGACAGCGTGGTCATGGTGGTGGGCCGCGCGGCCTCGCGGCCAGCCAGCTCGGCGTGGAACTCGGCGGGGGAGACGCCGAACCGGTCCGGCGCTCCGCCGACCTCGTTGAGCGCGACGAACCGGTTCCACCGGTAGAACGTCGTGTCTTCGACGCCCTTGGCCATCACCATGCCCGACGTCTGCTGGACGCGGGTGGCGAGCTCGCCCCCCGGGTCGGCCAGCATGGCGGCGGAGAGCGTGACGAGCACGTCGGCGAGATCGGGGCGGTGGGTGCGGGCGACCGACACGGCCGTGTCCAGCGCCGCCCGGCCCTCCGGGAGGTAGGAGCGGTAGACGGGGAAGCCGCACAGGAGCTCGGCGACGGCCTCTCGCGCGCGCTCGACGGCCACCGGCACGACAGCAGGGGCCCCTTGCTCCGACTGGGTCGCAGCAGGGGCACCTTGCTGCAACTCGGTGGCGAGCCCCGGGGTGAGCGCGGCGATGCGGCGCACCTCGGCGGCGAGGATCGTGTCGGCCACCTCGCGGCGGGCGGCGTGCTCGGCCGCGTGCAGCGCCTCGCGCCGACCGGTGTGCTCGGCGGCGAACTGGGTGAGCAGGCCCGCGCCGTCCGGGTCGACGAACACGCCCTGGATCTCGCGCAGCGCCTCGTAGCCGGAGGTGCCGTCGACCGGCCACGACGCGGGCAGCGCCTCGCCGACACCCAGGATCTTCTCGACGATCAGCCAGGGGTCCGGCCCGATCGCCGCCCGCAGCCGCCGCGCGTAGCCACCCGGATCCGACAGGCCGTCCGGGTGATCCACCCGGATGCCGTCCACCGCGCCCTCGACGACCCAGCGGAGGATCTCGGCGTGCGCGGCCGCGAACACCTCCGGGTCCTCGACGCGCAGCGCCGCCAGCGTCGACACGTCGAAGAACCGCCGGTAGGTCAGCTCGGCCGCGCCACGCTTCCACGAGCCGAACCGGTAGTGCTGGCGCTCGTGCACGTCCTGCGCGCTGCCGCCTTCTGTGCCCGGTGCCACCGGCGCGGCGTGCTCGTAGTAGCGCAGCTCGCGGCCGTCCTCCGACAGCGAGAGCTCCGCGAGCGCCTTCTCCTCGTCCGCGTCCAGCACCGGGAGCAGGATCGGGCCCGCGTCCCAGTCGATGTCGAAGTACGCCGCGTACGCCGACGCCCGCCCGTGCCGCAGCACGTCCCACCACCAGGGGTTCTCCTGGGGCGCCGCGACGCCGACGTGGTTGGGCACGATGTCGAGGACGAAGCCCATCCGATGCTCGCGGACGGCGGCCACCAGGGCCCGCAGCCCGTCCGGGCCGCCGCGCTCGGCGGAGATCCGGGTGGGGTCGACGACGTCGTAGCCGTGGTTGGAGCCCGCCCCCGACTCGAGCAGCGGCGATGCGTACAGCGCGTCCACGCCCAGCGCGTCGAGGTAGGGCAACAGCTCCCGCACCTGGTCGAAGGTCTGATCCTTCGAGAACTGGATGCGGTAGGTCGAGGACGGGACGGGGCGGGAGCGCTGCCGGTCCGCGGGCACGCGGCCTCCTCGGCGGGATCGGGGAAGGGGTGACGCGGCAACGCTATCCGGTCACCTCCGCCGTCGCCTCGGGACGCGGTGCTCCCTGTCGACCGCGGCGATCGGGTTGCCTGCCCACCGCGAGCCCGCGGGGACGTGCTCGCCGCGCATGACGAGCGATCCCGCCCCGATGCCGGTGCCCGCGCCGATCGACGTTCCCGGCAGGGAGATGCTGTGCGGGCCGAGCGAGGACCCGGCGCCCATGTGAACGCCGCTGATCCGCATGAGCCGGTCGTGGAACAGGTGGGTCTGCAACACGCAGCCGCGGTTGATGGTGACGCCGTCGTCGAGCCGGATGAGGTCGGTCTCGGGCAGCCAATGCGACTCCAGCCACACCCCCTTGCCGATCTTCACGCCGAGCGTGCGCGCCCAGGCGCTGAACACCGGCGTTCCCAGGAAGGGCCCGGCGAACAGGGGGACAGCCATCTCCTCGTAGAAGACGTCGAACAGCTCGTTGCGCCAGACGAACGAGCTCCACAGGGGATGGGTGCTCTCGGTGAAGCGCCCGACGAGCACCCACTTCGCCACCGTCGTGATGAGCGCGGCGACGACGCCTGCCGCGAGCAGCACCAGGCCGCAGCAGGCGATGGCCGTGCCCCAGCCGTAAGACGCGCGGATCAGCTCGACCGTGTAGAGCACGCCGAGCCCGATCGCGGCGGTGATCAGCCACGGGAGGACGCGGAGGGACTCGATCACCGCGCGGGCGACGACGAGCCGTCGCGGTGGGTCGAACGTGCGCGCGGCGTCGACGGACTCGGCGACCCGCGGGAGCTGCATCGGGGGCCGCCCCATCCACGAGGTGTGCGGGCGGGCGTGCGCGGGTGCGTTGGACAGCACGGCGATGAGCGAATGGTCGGGAACCGCGTGCCCGGGGCGGACGATGCCCGAGTTGCCGACGAACGACCGTTCGCCGACCGAGGCCTGCCCGAGCAGCATCCACCCGCCGCCCACCTCGTAGGGCGCGAGCTGGGTGTCGTCGGCGAGGAAGCTGCCGTCGGCGGCGGTCATGAGCTTGGGGATGCCGGTGACGGTGGACGCCTCGACGCGCTCGCCGACCGTGGCGCCGAGGCGCCGCAGCCAGAACGGCGTGATGAGGCCCGCGTAGAACGGGAAGAGCACGCTGCGGGCGCCGTCGGCGAACGTCTCGACCAGCCACGCGCTCCATCCGGCGAGGCTGTCGACCTTGTGGAAGCCCGGCGTGATCGCCCGGGAGAGCAGCCGGATGGTGAGCGCGAGCAGCGTCGCGTAGGCGAGCACCGACACCAGCGTGCCGACCGGAGCGACGGCGAGGACGTGCCAGGCCAGCGCGGGCAGCGTCGTGTCGTTGCGCACGGCGTAGCCGAGCAGGACGAGCCCGGGAACGGCCGCGAGCAGCGGGAGCCAGCCGAACCCGAACAGGGACGCGGTGTAGACCACCGCCCACCACCAGGAGCGGCGCCGCACGGGTGCGGGCCACGTGTCATCGGCGATGCCCACGCATTCGGCGGGTGACCCCGCCCAGACCTCGCCGTGCGGGATGCGTCCCGCGACACACGTGCCGGGCTCGACCACCGCGTCGTCGCCGACGTGCGCGCCGGGCAGCAGCGTGCTCCGGCCGCCGATGCGGGCCCGTTCGCCGACGTGGATCGCGCCGATGTGCAGCGTGGCGCCCTCGATCCACCATCCCGCCAGGTCGGCACCGGGCTCGATCGCGCAGTCGGCACCGAGGGCGGCCCAGCCGGTGATCGGCACCGTGGCGCGCAGGTCCACGTTCGGTCCGACGCGACAGCCGATGGCGCGCGCGTAGAGCGCGGCCCAGCGCGTGCCGCTCAACGACCGGATCCCGAACACCCCGGCGAGCCGTTCGCACGCCCACAGCTGCAGGTGCACGCGGCCGCCGCGGGGGTGGCGGCCCGGCGAGATCCCGATCCGCAGCAGGCGGATGCCGAGCGCGAGCACCAGCACCCGTCCCGGCGCACTGGCCAGCAGGAGGTAGCCGACGATGACGGTCCACCAGGGCACGGGCACGGCCAGCGGGTGCCTGAACAGCAGGTTGGCCACGTTGTGCAGGATGGCGAGGCCCAGCACCCAGCGCAGGCCGCCGATGGTCTGGGCGACCGTGAGGATCGCGAACTGGGCGAGCGTGGTGGCGAGCTTCGTCCTGGGCACGGTCACGGACTCCGTGCCCGTGGGCTGGACGGGCGTCGACGCGTCGAGGTGGGCGGCGAGCGCACGCAACGTCGGCCGTCGGTAGACGTCGGCGACGGCGATCGTCGGATAGCGCTCACGCAGCCGCGACACCAGCGTCGCCGTGGCCAGGCTGGTACCGCCGAGGGCGAAGAAGTCGGAGTCGTGCTCGACGGGCACGGCGAGCAACTCGTGCCAGATGCCCGCCAGCCAGCCCGCGGTGCCGGGCAGGGCGGCTCCCGTGCCCGCGCCCGCGGTGTCGTCCTGCCCGGGTGGCGGCCAGGGCAGCGCCTTGCGGTCGACCTTGCCCGAGGTGCGGGTCGGGATCACGTCCACCACCGCCAGCACCGGCACGAGTGCGGCGGGCAGCCGCTCGGCCAGCTGCGCCCGCGTGGCGGCGAGGTCGGGAACGTCGCCCTCGACGGCCAGGTAGCCGACGAGCAGCTCCCCGCCCGCCTTGGTCTTCTGCACCGCGGCCGCGGCCGCTCGCACGCCGGGCAGCGCGAGCAGCGCGGTGTCGATCTCACCCAGCTCGATCCGCCGACCGCCCAGCTTGACCTGGTCGTCGGCGCGGCCGACGAACAGCAGCCCGGCGCCGTCGGAGCTGACGAGGTCCCCGGTGTAGTAGGCGCGCGCCCAGCCCAGCGCGGGCACCGGCCGGTACTTCTCCGCGTCCTTCGCCGGATCGAGGTAGCGGCCGAGGCCCACGCCCGCGATCACCAGCTCACCGGTCTCGCCCCGGGGCACCGGCTTGCCCCCCGGGTCCATGACGGCCAGCTGCCACCCGTGCAGCGGCAGGCCGATCCGCACCGGCTGGCCAGGCACCAGCGGCGCGCCGCACGCGACGACGGTCGCCTCGGTGGGACCGTAGGTGTTCCACACCTCACGCCCGGGGGCGGCCAGCCGTTCGACGAGCTCGGGCGGGCACGCCTCGCCGCCGAAGATGAGCAGCCGCACCCGCGACAGCGCGTCCGGCGGCCACAACGCCGCGAGCGTGGGAACGGTCGACACGACGGTGATCCCGCGCTCGACCAACCACCGGCCCAGCTCCGCGCCCGCCTTCACCAGCGACCGCGGGGCGGGCACCAGACAGGCGCCGTACCGCCAGGCGAGCCACATCTCCTCGCACGAGGCGTCGAAGGCGACCGACAGCCCGGCCAGCACGCGGTCGCCCGGTGCCAACGGCGCGTTCTGGAGGAAGAGGTCGGCTTCGGCATCGACGAACGCCGCCGCGGACGCGTGGCTGATGGCCACGCCCTTCGGCTTCCCCGTCGACCCGGAGGTGAAGATGATCCAGGCGTCGTCGGTAGGGGTCGGGCGCCGTATCGGCCGGGTGGCGGCGCGGCGGCGCGCCACGAACCGCATCCCGTCGCCGAGCACTCCGCAGACGGCGGCCTCCTCCCAGATCGTGTCCGCACGCTCGGCGGGGTCGTCGGCGTCGACCGGCACGTACGCCGCGCCCGCCGCGATGACGCCGAGGATCCCCAGGTACAGGTCCGCCGTGCCGGATGACATGCGCACCCCGACCCGGTCGCCCGCGCGGACGCCGCACGCCTGCAGCATCCCCGCCACCCGGCCGACCTGCGCCATCAGCTCGCGGTAGGTGAGCGGCGAACCCGCGTCCAGGGCGGGCGCGTCGGGATGGCGCGCCGCGGTCTCGTCGAGGACGTCGAGCAGCGTCCGCACCCGGTGCGGCGGGGGAGTGCGGTAGATCGCGGGATCGGCGGCCGAGTCCGTCCGGGGCCGGGGGATCGACCCCGGCCGGACGAGCGGCGGCCGGGTCGTCGGCCGGACCACCGGCCGCCTGGTCGCTCCCCCCACCGCCGGGAGGCGGGTCGTCACACCGTCCACCGCCGCGGGCGTGATCACCGGCAGCTTCATCGTGGTGGCGTTCTCGGGGTACACGGCCAGGATCCGCACCGTCTCCTCCACGTCGGGCCGCGGCACGAGCGGACGGGTCGGGGACTCCAGCCCCGGGTCGAGCGCGTGGCGCGCGCCGCGGGCGGCGGATCGGTCGTCGGAGACGGAAAGTCGGTGTCGCACAGCGAGATCTCCTCGCCTGGTCGCCGTCGGGCGCGCAGGCGGAACTGCCGCCCGGGGCACGTCGGGGGTCGGCAGCCGGGCGGGCGCGAAAAGGCCGAGACGGCCTACGACAGGTGGGGCGCACGAATGTGCGTGAAGGGGGAGCACGCCCGCGGAGTGGATGACTCCGCAGGGTGAGCACTTATGTCATGTCAGTTAACTCGCCCGAACCGAGCACGGCGTTACAGTACGCATCGACGTCGTCACCTAGCGGCGTCAACCGGTCGCGATCGCCAGTTCCCGGGCAGGCGTGGCCATGCCCGTCAGAATGCGCCTCGGGGCTAGTCCAGCCGCTGCAGCACCAGCACGGAGCGCGCGGGGACGAGCTGTGCGCTGCCGCCCTTGGTGACCGGCGGCTCGGCGGCCACGATGCCGGGGGCGTTCGACAGGGTGATCACTTCGCCTGCCGCCGTGTCGACGACGATCCCCCACCGGTTGCCGTACTCCTCGCCGGGCAGGGTGACCTCGATGTCCTCGTAGTGGGCGTTGAGGCAGAGCAGGAAGGAGTCGTCGGTGACGCGGTCGCCGCGCGGGTCGGCCTCGCTGATCCCCAACCCGTTGAGGAAGGCCACCACGCACTTGCCGAAGCCGGAATCCCAGTCCTCGCCGGTCATCTCCTGCCCCGACGGTTGGAACCACGCGATGTCCGGAAGGCCCGACCAGCGGTTCTCGGCGTCGACACGGCGCGGGCGGGCGATCGGACGGCCCGCGAAGAACCGACGGCGGCGCAACACCGGATGGGCGTGCCGGAGCGCGATCACGCCCGCCGTGAACCCGACCAACGCGATGTTCTTGCCGAGCTGCGACCAGTCGACCCAGGACATCATGTTGTCCTGGCAGTAGACGTTGTTGTTGCCGTTCTGCGTGCGGCCCATCTCGTCGCCGTGCAGCATCATCGGCACGCCTTGGGAGAGCATGAGCGTGGTGATGAAGTTGCGCTGCTGGCGCTCGCGCAGCGCCAGCACGGCCGCGTCGTCGGTGGGGCCCTCGACCCCGCAGTTCCACGAGCGGTTGTGGCTCTCCCCGTCGTTCCCGTCCTCGCCGTTGGCCTCGTTGTGCTTGTCGTTGTAGCTGACGAGATCGCGCAGGGTGAAGCCGTCGTGCGCGGTGACGAAGTTGATCGACGCGTAGGGGCGGCGCCCGTCGTCCTGGTAGAGGTCGGAGCTGCCCGCGATGCGCGAGGCGAACTCGCCGAGCGTGCCGGGCTCGCCGCGCCAGAAGTCGCGCACGGTGTCGCGGTACTTGCCGTTCCACTCGCTCCACAGGGGCGGGAAGTTGCCGACCTGGTAGCCGCCCGGACCGACGTCCCACGGCTCGGCGATCAGCTTGACCTGGCTGATCACCGGGTCCTGCTGGACGAGGTCGAAGAACACCGACAGCCGATCGACGTCGTAGAACTCCCGGGCCAGCGTGGACGCGAGGTCGAACCGGAAGCCGTCGACGTGCATCTCGGTGACCCAGTAGCGCAGCGAGTCCATGATCAGCTGGAGCGTGTGCGGGTTGCGGACGTTGAGCGAGTTGCCGGTGCCCGTGTAGTCCATGTAGTAGCGCTCGTCGCCCTCGACGAGGCGGTAGTAGGCCGCGTTGTCGATGCCGCGCATCGAGAGCGTGGGGCCCATGTGGTTGCCCTCGGCGGTGTGGTTGTAGACCACGTCGAGGATCACTTCGATGCCCGCGCCGTGCAGGTCGCGCACCATCGCCTTGAACTCCTGCACCTGGCTGCCCGGCCTGCTGCCCTTGGCCGCGTATGCGTGGTGCGGGGCGAGATAGGCGATCGTGTTGTAGCCCCAGTAGTTGGAGAGGCCCTTCTCCTGCAGGTGGTGGTCGTTGAGGAACTCGTGCACCGGCATGAGCTCGACGGCCGTGATGCCCAGCCCGCGCAGGTGGTCGATCATCACGGGGTGGGCCAGCCCGGCGTACGTGCCGCGCATGGGCTCCGGGATCTCCGGGTGGCTCACGGTGAGCCCCCGCACGTGCGCCTCGTAGATCACCGTCTCGTGGTACGGGATGCGCGGCGACCGGTCGGTGCCCCAGTCGAAGAACGGGTTGACCACCACCGACTTCGGGATGTAGCGCGCGGAGTCGGTGTCGTTGCGGGCCTCGGGGTCGCCGAACGGGTAGCCGAACACGGCCTCGTCCCAGGTGACCGGCCCGTCGAGGGCCTTCGCGTAGGGATCGACGAGCAGCTTGGCCGGGTTGCACCGCAGCCCGCGGGCCGGGTCGTAGGGCCCATGCACCCGGAACCCGTAGCGCTGCCCGGGCTCGACGGTGGGCAGGTAGCCGTGGTGGACGAACCCGTCGACCTCGCTGAGCGTGACCCTGGTCTCCTTGCCCCGGCTGGTGAACAGGCACAGCTCGACCCGCTCGGCCACCTCGGAGAAGAGCGCGAAGTTGGTGCCCGCGCCGTCGTAGGTGGCGCCCAGCGGGTAGGCGTGGCCCGGCCACGGCCGCATGGCAGATCCCTCGTTTCGTCGGGGTGCACCGGGGGTGAGGCACCGACCACGAGGCTACCGGTGCGTCCCGACGGTTGCGTTCCGCAGGCCGCGCTCAGCCCAGGCGCGCCGGGAAACCGCCGGTCGCGACCGGGCCCCAGCGGGTGGGTGTGATCCGGATCAACGCCTTGCCCTGGTCGACCATCGCCTGCCGGTACTCGGCCCAGTCGGAGTGCTCGCCCGAGATCGCGCGGAAGTAGTCGACGAGCGGCTCCACCGCGTCGGGCGGGGTGATCAGCTCCGCGTCGCCGTCGACCTGCACCCACGCTCCGTTGAACTCGTCCGACAACACGATCACCGAGGCGCGCGGCCGCCGGGCGACGTTGACGGCCTTCGCCCGCTCCGGGTAGGTCGCCACGACGATGCGGCCCTCGCCGTCCACACCCGCCGTGACCGGCGAGCCCTGTACGCCGCCGTCGTGCCGCCAGGTGAGCAGGATCATCTGGTGGCGGGGGCGGAGGAAGGCGGTGAGGCCGTCCCGGTCGACTTCGGTGTTCGTCGCGATGGTGCGAGGCATGATCGGAACGCTAGTCTCCGCGGTCGATGAGCACCGTATTCACCAAAATCATCGACGGCGAGCTGCCCGGCCGGTTCGTCTGGTCGGACGACGTCGCCGTCGGATTCCTGTCGATCAACCCGCTGGGCCCGGGGCACACGCTCGTGGTGCCGCGGGCCGAACTCGACGAGTGGCTGGACACCGACGCCGAGGTCCTGGCGCACCTCATGACGGTGGCCCACTCCGTCGGGACGGCCGTCCGGGAGGTCTGGCGCCCGCCGCGGGTGGGCCTCATAGTGGCCGGGTTCGAGGTGCCGCACCTGCACGTGCACGTGTTCCCGGCGTGGGACCTGCGGGCCTTCGACTTCGCCAACGCGGCCAAGAGCGTCGACGACGCGGAGCAGGACGGGCATCGCGAAGCCTTGCGCGCCGCGCTGCGCGCCGCCGGACACGGCGCGCACGTGCCCGACTGAAGCGGTGCAGCTCGTTCTCGTCCGGCACGCGCTCCCGGAGCTCGTACGTGGCACGTCGGGGAAGGCCGACCCGCCCCTCACCCCGCACGGGCGGGCGCAGGCCGCGCGAGTGGTCGCGGCCGTCGGGTCCGACGTCGCGGGCCTCTACACCAGCCCGATGGCCCGCGCCCGGGCCACGGCTGCGCCGCTGGCCACCGCGCTGGGTGTGACCGCGACGGTCGTCGACGACCTCCGCGAGTACGACGCCGACGTGGGGCACTACGTGCCCGTCCACGAGATGGCGCGGCTCGATCCCGCCGCGTGGGACCGCGTGCGCGCGGGGCTCCTGCCCGCCTACGTCGACGTGCCCGCGTTCACCTCCCGGGTCGCGGCCGCGCTCGAACGCGTGGTCGCGGCCCACGAGGGTCGGGCGACCGCCGTGGTGGTCGCGCACGCCGGAGTGATCAACACCTGGCTGGCGCACCTCCTCGGGATCACCCGGCCCCTCGCGTTCCCGCTCGACTACGCGGGCGTCACTCGGGTGCTCGCCGCACGCGACGGACGCCGTTCCGTCCGTACGGTGAACGAGATCGCCCATGTGGCGGATCTGCTGGCACCGGTGGCGGGCCCGGCGGAGGGCTGATCGCGCCATAGTTTTTTCACGTCCACTCTTTCCCACGCATGGCCGCCTCCTTCCTTCGTCGGGCCGCCTTCCTGGGAAAGCAGCGCTTTTGACGCGGCGGCGAGACGTCGGGTGCGGACCCCCGAGGCCACCCGCGTCGGGCCAGATTGACACGTCGCGGCCGTCCTTGAGGCAGGTTGCCGAAACCTCTCTGACCTGTGTGAACCACGCTGTGCAAACGGTTCAACACACTACTCTGCGTGGCGGAGCACGCGTGGAGTAACCGGATCGCGGGGTCGGCAGACGGACTAACCCACGCCGAATCGGTCGTCGCGGCCGCGATCGTGGCCTAGCCTGGTCCGGGCCCCCGATCGATCAGGACATGCATGTCGCAGAGCGCGCCACGGATGCTCCTCCGGAAGTGGAAGCTCTGGAGCCTCTCCGCCCCGTTGGTCACGGCCTTGCTCGCCGTCGAGTGCTGCGCGGTGCTGCTCGTGGTCGGCGGCTTGCTGCTGCCGCCCGCCGGTGTCGACGCGCACGTGGCCCTGCGCACATCGCTTCTGCTCGTCGTGGTCGCGGCGCTGCACACGGAGCTGGGCCGCGGCGCCGAGCGCGACCGCAGGGGCACGCTGGCGAGCGAGATGCACGTCAACATGGCGTCGGTCTGGTTCTTCGCGGCGGCCGCGCTGCTGTCGCCGGGTTGGGCCGGGCTCTGTGCGGTCGTGGTGCACGGGCACCTGTGGTGGCGCTCGGTGGGCCCACGGGTGCCGCCGCACCGGCAGGCGTACACCATGGCGGTGTTCGTGCTGGCCACGGCGGCCGCATCGGCGGTGATGGCCTGGCTGCGCGGCGGCCTCCCCGTGGCAGGCGGGGCGCTCGTGCTCGCCGCCGGACTGCTCGTGTTCTTCACGGTCAACACGGCCCTGGTCGCCGGGGCCATGGCGGTCGCCGGACCGCCGTCCGGCGCCGCGCAGGCCGTCGGCACCGCCGACGAGAACCTCCTGGAGATCGCCACGCTGTGCGTGGGTGCGCTCGTCGCCGCCGTCATGGTGGTCAACCCGTGGCTGGTCCTGCTGGCGGTCCCGCCGCTGCTCGTCCTGCAACGCGCGGTCCTCGTGCGGCACCTCGAACGGGTGGCGAGCATCGACGCGAAGACCGGTTTGCTCAACGCGGCCGCCTGGCACGCGCGCGCCGAGCGGGCGGTCGCGCGCCCTGGTCGCGGGCCCGCCCCGGCCGCGGTGCTCGTCCTGGATCTCGACCACTTCAAGGACGTCAACGACACCTACGGGCACCTCGCGGGCGACGAGGTGCTGGTCGCGGTGGCCGATGCCCTGCGCGCAGAGGTGCGCGACGGCGACCTGGTCGGCCGGTTCGGCGGCGAGGAGTTCGTGATCCTGCTCGCGGCCCGGCCGGACCGGACGGGTGCGGATGCGCTGGTGGCGGTCCAGGTCGTCGCGGACCGCATCCGGCGGCGGGTCGCGTCGCTCGCCGTCGGCCTCGAGACGCCGGACGGCCCGCTGTCGGTCGCCGGGCTGAGCGTCTCGGTAGGTGCCGCGGTGTGCCCGGACGGCCATGACGACCTGCGCACCCTCGTGCACGCGGCCGACACGGCGCTCTACGCGGCGAAGCGGGCGGGTCGCAACCGGGTGAGCGTCGGCGCGGTTCCCGCGCCGGGCACGGAGATCACGGCCGAGCCCGGCGGGGCAACGGGTGCGGAATCCGCCGAGGCGCTGCCGTCGTCCTCACACGTGCCGCCGCCCCCGCCGCCGACGATCCTGGTCTCCGGGCCGCCACCGCTGCCGCCGCCGTCTTGAGCGGCACGGTCAGGTCCATTCCTTGTTCATGGCCATCTCGCCTCCTCTCCCTCGTCGAGGGATACGCAGGCAGTAGTCACTGTTGCACGTGCGGGTGAACGTGCAACTCCGCCGAGTGATGGTTGACTTGCCGTGGGTATTACTCTGGGTGGGTGCGCTCGTGGCCACTTTGGGCTCTGCCGCGCCACGTCCAGGCCATCGTCCTGGCGACCGAGGTCGCCGCGGCCGCCCTCATCGTCGCGCAAACAGGTGACGGCCGACCCACCGCCGTGGCCGTCGCGTCGACGCTCGTCCTCACCGCGCTGAGCATCGCGCACACCGAGCTGGCGGTGGGCGTCGAACGGCTCCGGCTGATGGTCACCCGGCCCGCCCACGTCGGACTGACCTCGGTGTGGACGTTCGCGGGCGCGCTGCGCCTCTCGCTGCCGCTCGCCGCCGCGATCGCCGTGGTCGTCCAGGGGTACGTGTGGCTGCGGGCCGGGCGGGCCAGGCCGGCGCTCCACAAGCACGTGTTCACCACCGCGTCGGTGGTGCTGGCCTGCGGCGCCGCGGGCGCGGTGGTGACGGCGGGCCGTGGGCTGGGACCGGTCGTCATCCCGGCGGCGCTGGTGGTCTACACCTCGGTGAACAGCTTGTTGATCGCCGCGGTGGTCGCGCTGAGCAGCCCGGCGCCGAGGGACCCGAAGGCGCTGTTCGGCGACGTCGACGCCAACGTCCTCGAGCTCGCGACGCTCACGCTGGGTGCGCTCGTGGCCCTGGTGCTCGGCATCAACCCGTGGCTGGTGGCGCTCGTGCTGCCGCCGCTGATCGTGCTGCACCGCGCCGTCCTCGTGGGTCACCTCGAGGAGGCGGCCGCCACCGACGGGAAGACCGGGCTGCTCACCGCGCACGCCTGGGGCGCGCGGGCCGAGCAGCAGCTGCGCCGGGCCGGGCCTGCGGGTGTCCCGCACGCGGTGCTCGTCCTCGATCTCGACCATTTCAAGACGGTCAACGATCTGCACGGGCACCTGGCGGGTGACCAGGTGCTCGCCGCCGTGGCGGAGGCGCTGCAGTCCGAGGTCCGCGGGCGCGACCTCGTCGGACGCTTCGGGGGCGAGGAGTTCGTCATCCTGCTCGTCGGGCAGCGTGACAGCGGCGAGGCCGACCTCGGCGCGGTCGCGGAGCGCATCCGGGAGCGGGTCGCCGCGCTGGTGGTGGACGTTTCGACGGCGGACGGCACGGAGCGGATCACCGCGCTGTCGGTGTCGGTGGGCGGCGCGCTGCACTGCGGCGGCCGGGCCGACCTGGCCGGGCTGCTGCTGATCGCCGACACCGCGCTGTACTCGGCGAAGCGCGCGGGGCGCAACCAGGTGCGGATGGGTCGGGCCCGAGCGGGCTCGGCGGTCGACACCGCGTGACCGACGGTGTGATCTACGGCGTCAATCTGACGCTGTGTGATCGCGCGGTTGCGCAGGACCACCCCGATGTGCGACCGCTGTCCCACTGACACGCCGCTCCCGGTGTCACTAGCCTCCGGGGACAGCTCCGTCGGCATAGGGGGGACGGCTCGTGGATCTGCCGCCGCGCGCGCTCGCCTGGGTGCTCGGCGTCGAGCTCGCCGCCGTCGCGGCCGTGATCGCCACGGCCGCCGCGCCGCCGGCGCCTGCGATGGTCGGGCTCGCGGCGCTGCTCGCCCTGCTGTCGGTGACGCACACCGAGCTCGCCACCGGCATCGAGCGCAACCGCCGCCGGGTCGCGCAGACTTCCTACTTCGACCTCAGCTCGGTGTGGACGTTCGCGGGGGCGCTGCTGTTGCCGCCGCCACTGGTCGCGGCGGTCGTGCTCGTGGTCTACGCGCACCTGTGGCGGCGCGTGTGGCGGCCGTCGGGGGTACCGCTGCACCGGCACCTCTACACGACCGCCACCGTGGTGCTCGCCGCGACGGCCGCACACGAGGTGGTGACGGGCGCGGGCGGGTTGCCCGCGGACTCGTCGGACCTGGCCGGGGCCCTGGGCGTCGTCGCCGCGGTGCTCGCCTACGTCGTGGTGAACACGGTGCTCATCGCGGTGGCCATCGGGCTGTCCCGGCACGCGACCGCCCCACGGGAGCTCGCGGGCCGCTGGGACGACAACGCGCTGGAGATCGCCACGCTGTGCCTCGGCGGGCTCGCCGCCGTCGCGCTCGGTGATGCGCCCTTCCTCATCGTGCTCGCGCTGCCGCCGATCCTCGTGCTGCACCGGGCGGTGCGGGTGCGGCACCTGGAGGAGGCCGCGAGCCTGGACGGCAAGACCGGCCTGCTCAACGCGACCACCTGGCAGGCCCGCGCCGATCGCGCCGCGGCGGAGGCGCGCCGGGCCGGGGTCCGGGCCGGTGTCCTCATCGTGGACCTCGACCACTTCAAGGCGGTCAACGACGAGCACGGGCACCTTGCGGGCGACGACGTCATCGCCGCCGTCGCCAAGGCCCTCCGGTCGGGTGTGCGCAGCCAGGACCTCGTCGGACGGTTCGGCGGGGAGGAGTTCGTGGTGCTCGTCGGCGGCCTGCCCACCGGGCAGGCCGGACGGGTCGAGCTGGCCGCCGTGGCCGAGCGGCTGCGCAGGCAGGTTGCCCGGCTCACCGTGCCTGCTGTGGGCGGCGCGGTGATCAACGGGCTCACGGCGTCGGTGGGCGGGGCGTGCGTCGGGCCCGAACCGGCGGGCGGCGACGTCGACGGACACCTCGACGGTGCGTTGCGCGCGGCCGACGCCTGTCTGTACGCGGCCAAGCGGGCCGGACGGGACCGCGTGCGCATCGCGGGCGACCTCGAAGTCCCTGCCCCGCGCATCGCGGGCGACGCTCGTGCGTCGAGCCGCGAGCGCAGCCGACGTCGTTCCGTAAGCTGGTCGGCGTGAGCGCCGTCCTCCGTTCCGTCCGGGCCCCCGCCGACCTGCGGCTTCTCGACACCACGGCACTCGCCGCACTGGCCGCCGAAGTGCGTCGCGACCTGGTGTCGTGCGTCTCGCGCACCGGCGGCCACCTGGGCCCGAATCTCGGTGTCGTCGAGCTCACGATCGCCATCCACCGGGTGTTCGACTCGCCGCGCGACACCCTCATCTGGGACACCGGCCACCAGTCGTACGTGCACAAGCTGCTCACCGGCCGCCACGACGGCTGGGAGCGGCTCAAGCTCACCGGCGGCCCGTCGGGCTACCCGAGCCGGGCCGAGAGCCCGCACGACCACGTCGAGAACAGCCACGCCTCCACGTCGTTGTCCTGGGCGGACGGCATCGCGCGCGGCTACGCGCTCACCGGGCAGCGCCGCCACGTCGTCGCGGTGATCGGCGACGGGGCGCTCACCGGCGGCATGGCCTGGGAGGCGTTGAACAACATCGCGGCGGCAAAGGACCGCAACCTCGTCATCGTCGTCAACGACAACGGCCGCTCCTACGCCCCGACGATCGGCGGCGTGGCCGACCGGCTCGCTTCACTGCGGCTGCAGCCGGGCTACGAGCGGGTGCTGGAGAAGGGCAAGCAGGCCCTCAACCACACCCCGGTGGTCGGCGGCCCGCTGTACGCGGCGCTGCACGCGCTGAAGGCGGGCGTGAAGGATGCGCTCGCGCCGCAGGAGCTGTTCTCCGATCTGGGCATCAAGTACTTCGGGCCGGTCGACGGCCACAACATCACCGCGGTCGAGTCCGCGCTGAGCCGCGCGCGGGGGTTCGGCGGCGCGGTGATCGTGCACGTCGTCACGCAGAAGGGCCGGGGCTATCCGCCCGCGGAGAACGACGCCGCCGAGCAGATGCACAGCCCGGCCGCCTTCGACCCGGTCACCGGCCTGCCCACGGGGCCGCCGAGCGTCGGCTGGACGAGCGTGTTCGCCGACGAGCTCGTCAAGATCGGCGCGGAGCGGGAGGACGTCGTCGCCATCACGGCGGCGATGCTGGGCCCCACCGGGTTGGTCCCGTTCGCGGAGGCGTTCCCGGAGCGGTGCGTGGACGTCGGCATCGCCGAGCAGCACGCCCTCACCTCGGCGGCGGGAATGGCGTACGCGGGCCTGCACCCGGTGGTCGCGGTGTACTCGACGTTCCTCAACCGGGCCTTCGACCAGCTGCTCCTCGACGTCGCCCTGCACCGCCAGGCCGTCACGCTCGTGCTGGACCGGGCGGGAGTCACCGGAAACGACGGGCCGTCGCACAACGGCATGTGGGACCTGTCGCTGCTGGGCATCGTCCCGGGCATCCGGGTGGCCGCGCCGCGCGACGCCGCCACGCTGCGGGAGGAGCTGGCCGAAGCCATCGCCGTCGACGACGGGCCCACGGCCATCCGGTTCCCCAAGGGTGCGGTGATCGACTCGGTGCCCGCGGTGCGGCGGGTCGGCGGCGTCGACGTCCTGCACGAGGGCGGCGATGTGCTGCTCGTCTGCGCGGGCGCGTTCGGGCAGCTCGGTGTGGCTGCAGCGGCGCGGCTGGGCCGCCAGGGGGTGGCGGTCACCGTCGTCGACCCGCGATGGGTGCTACCCGTGCCCGCCGCCGTCGTCGCGATGGCGCGCGAGCACCGGCTGGTCGTCGCCCTCGCCGACGGCGGGCGCCACGGCGGCTTCGGCTCCGCGCTGGCGGACGCGCTGCGGACCGCGGAGTGTGATGTGCCGGTGCGCGACCTCGCCGTCCCGCAGGAGTTCCTGGAGCACGGCAGCCGGGCCGATGTGCTGGCCGCCGTCGGGCTGAGCGAGCAGGACGTCGCCCGGCGGGTCACGGAGTGGGCCGCGGCGCTGCTGCCCGAACCGGCTTCGGAAGATGCGACGGAGGAGTCGCGCTGATGCGAGTGCTGGTGGTGGAGGACGAGACCGCGCTGGCCGACGCGGTGGCCCGCGGGCTGCGCCGGGAGGGGATGGCGGTGGACGTCGCCTACGACGGCGACGCGGGCCACGAGAAGGCCACCGTCACCCGCTACGACGTGGTGGTGCTCGACCGGGACCTGCCGGGGATGGGCGGCGACGACCTGTGCGCGCAGATCGTCTCCTCCGGATCCACCACGCGGGTGCTCATGCTCACCGCGAGCGGCACCTTGGCCGACAAGGTGGACGGCCTGTCCCGCGGCGCGGACGACTACCTCGCCAAGCCCTTCGACTTCCCCGAGCTCGTGGCTCGCTGCCGGGCGCTCGGCAGGCGGGCCACCCCGGCGGCGCCGCCGCTCCTGACAGCCGACGACGTCGTGCTGGACCCGGCCCGGCGCACGGTCAGCCGGGCCGGGCGGTCGCTCGACCTCACCCGCAAGGAGTTCGGGGTGCTGGAGGTGCTGCTCGCCGCGCGGGGTGCCGTGGTGAGCAGCGAGGAGCTGCTTGAGCGGGTGTGGGACGAGAACGCCGACCCCTTCACGACCACCGTGCGGGTCACCGTGATGACGCTGCGCAAGAAGCTCGGCGAGCCCGGCGTCATCGAGACGGTGGTCGGGGCGGGCTACCGGGTCCCCGCAGCGGGGTAGGGGGTGGGCGCGCCCGTCCGGGTGGGGCTGCGGGTGGGGCTGCGGCCCCGGCTGACCGCCGTCTGCACCGGGGTCGTGGCGTTGGTCAGCGCGCTGCTGCTGTGGTTGGGCTGGCTGCTGGTCGGCGGGGTGGCGCAGGCGCCGTCGCTGCCGCCGGGGAGCCTTGTGCGCGTCGGCGAACGGGTGGTGCCGTCCGAGCAGGTCTCGGCCGCCGTCGGCGCGGCGGCGCGCGAAGAGGTCCTCCGCGCGGGGTTGATCGCGTTCCCGCTGGTGGTGGTGGCCGCGGCGCTGGTGTCGTGGTGGTTGGTGGGCCGGGTGCTCGGCCCGTTGCACGCGGTCACGGCGACGGCGCGGCGGCTGTCGGTGGAGTCCCTCGACACCCGCACCGGCGTGCGCGACGCGCGCGGGGAGGTGGCCGAGCTGGCGGCGGGCTTCGACGCCATGCTCGACCGGCTGCAGGCCGCGTTCGAGGCGCAACGGCGGTTCGTCGCCAACGCCAGCCACGAGCTGCGCACGCCGCTGTCGGTGCTGCGCACGGAGGTGGATGTCACGCTGTCGGACCCGGCCGCCGACGTCGAGGAGCTGCGGCGGATGGGCGCGGTCGTGCGCGAGGCCACGCGCCGGGCCGACGATCTCGTGTCGGGCCTGCTGATGCTCGCGCGGGCCGAGAGCGGGGCCGAGCTGGGGGAGCGGGCGCCGCTGGACCTGGCCGATCTGGTGGTGCCCGCGCTCGCCGCGGTGCGCACCGACGCGACCGCTCGCGGCCTGCGGGTGTTGCTGCGCACCGCGCCGGCGCCCACCCACGGCGACCCCGTGCTGGTGGAGCGCGTGGTCGGCAACCTGCTGGAGAACGCGGTGCGGCACAACGTCGCGGGCGGCTGGCTGGAGGTGTGCACGGGTCCGATCAGCGGGGGCGCCGGGTCGGGCGTCGGCGCGGGTTCTGCGGACGTCGGCGGCGTGGCTGCGGGTGCGGCGGAGGGTGGCGGGGCCGAGCTGCGGGTGGCGTCCAGCGGGCCGGAGGTGGCGCCGGACCGCGTGGACGAGCTCTTCGAGCCGTTCCGGCGGGGTCCGGTCGAGCGCACCGGGGCGGCGCGGGGCGCGGGGCTCGGGCTCTCGATAGTCCGCGCGGTGGTGCTCGCCCACGGCGGCACCGTGGAGGCCCGGCCGGTGGTGGGCGGCGGCCTGTCGGTGACGGTCCGCCTCCCCACCCTGCCGGGGTGAGTCCCGCGTTTCGCCACGGTGAGTCGCGCGTTTCGCCGGGGTGAGTCGCGCGTTTCGCCGGGGTGAGTCGCGCGTTTCGCCGGGGTGAGTCGCGCGTTTCGCCGCGGTGAGTCGCGCGTTTCGCCGCGGTGAGTCGCGCGTTTCGCCGCGGTGAGTTCGCGAATCGGTCCACGGGGTGGCGACCGGGTCAGACGCAAAGCGCGCTGATGGCGGCGCCGGTCTGGCACCACGCGTGGCGGTCGAGCGACCAGTCTCGGGTGAGCACGAGACGTGTCGCTGACGAGGCGCCACGCGGCGCGGGCGGCGTGACGAAACGGCCAACACGGCGGGGTGAGACGGGAGACTCACCATGGGAGGGGCCTACAGGACGGGCTCCAGGAGCGGGGCGAGCAGCTCCACCTGCCAGTCTCTGGCGCCGCCCTTGCGGAGGGCGGCGGGGAGGTCGCCGTCGAGGGGCGGGCTCCAGCACAGCCGCCGAAGCAGCTCGGGCTGCAGCAGGTTCTCCACGGGCACGCTGCGCTCTTCGCTGACGCTCGCCAGCGCGGCACGGGCGGCGGCCAGGCGCGCGGCCGCGGCGGGGTCGCGGTCGGCCCAGCGGGCGACCGGCGGCGGCCCCTCGCTCGGCGGGGCGGATCGGGGAAGGTCGGCGGCGTCGAGGCGGGCGGCCTGGCTGAGCGCCGAGAACCAGTACGCGGTGAGCCGCCGCTGCGCCCGCCCGCGGAACACCGGCAGCTCGGCGAGCGCGGCGGCGGTGGCGGGTGCGGCCGTGGCGGCGTCGACGATCGCCGCGTCGGGAAGCACCCGTCCGGGGGCGATGTCGCGTTCGGCGGCGAGCCGGTCGCGGGCCTCCCACAGCGCCCGCACGGCGGCCAGCGCGCGTGGCTTGCGCACCCGGTGCACGCCCGAGGTGCGCCGCCACGGCTCGGCCCGCGGCGCGGGCGGCGGCGCCGTGCGCACCGCCTCGAACTCCTGCCGGGCCCACTCCAGCTTGCCCTGCTCGGCGAGCAGCCCGGCGAGCACGTCGCGCAGCGCGACGAGCACCTCGACGTCGAGCGCCGCATAGATCAGCCAGTCATCGGGGAGGGGACGGCGCGACCAGTCGGCCGCACCGTGCCCCTTCTCCAACGCCAGCCCGAGGAGCTGCTCGACCATCGGGCCGAGCCCGACCCGCGCCAGCCCGAGCAGCCTTCCGGCCAGCTCGGTGTCGAACAGCTGCCCCGGGACGAGCCCGACCTCGGCGAGGCACGGCAGATCCTGGCTGGCGGCGTGCAACACCCACTCGGGCCCGCTGAGGGCGGGCGCGAGTGCCGACAGATCACTGCGCAGCGGGATGGGGTCGACGAGCGCCGTGCCCGCACCCTCGCGGCGCAGCTGCACCAGGTAAGCCCGTTGGGAGTAGCGAAATCCCGATGCCCGTTCCGCATCGACGGCGATCGGCCCGTGCCCCTCGGCGAACACCTCGGCGGTGCGCGCAAGTGCTGGGGGGTCGGTGACGACCGGGGGGAGCCCGTCGGCTGGTCGGAGCAGTGGTGCTCGGTGCCGGACTGTCGGACGCGTGCGTTTCGGTCAGCGGATGACCCCGGCGCGCATGGCGAGAGCGACCATCTGGGCGCGGTCGCCGGTGCCGAGCTTGCGTCCGATGCGCGAAAGGTGGCTCTTCACCGTCAGCGCGGACAGGCTCAGCGCTTCCCCGATCTCCTTGTTCGACTGGCCATCGGCGACGAGCTGCAACACCTCCACCTCACGGGCGGACAGCTCGCGCGGTGTGTTGTCGGTGCCGGGCACGCGGGTACCGGTGGCGAGGAGCGGCGCGACCGTCGGGTCGGCATACACGCCGCCGTCGAGCACCCGCTTCACGCCGTCGGTGACGATCGCCGCCGACGCCGACTTCAGCAGGTACGCCTGCGCTCCGGCCTGGAACGCCGACCGCACCGCGTAGGGGTCGTCGGACGAGGCCAGCACCACCAGCCGGTTCCACCCGAGCGACCGCAGCTCGGTCACCAGGTCCAGGCCGCTGCCGTCGGGCAGCCCCAGATCGAGGATCGCGAGGTCGCACGGACCGTTGGCGTGTGCCCGCGCTCGGGCTTCCGCGACCGAAGCCGCCTCGTACACCGTGCCCGCGCCCATCGAGCGCAGCCGGGCGGCAATCGCCTCCCGGAGCAGCGGATGGTCATCCACCACCAGCACGGAGAACTGTTCCTCCCGCGGATGCGGGACCATCGCAGGCGACAACACAGGCTGGTGTGGGGACCCTTGTCCCATCACACCGCGCACGGGTGCGCCTTGGCCTACCACGGCCACGTCACTACCTCCCTGGAGACGGTCGTTTGCCCCCGACCAGCACCAGATCCCCGGTCGTGCAGAGCGTTCGTCCGACCGCCCGGGTAGGTGTCCGAGGAGGAAGCGTAGCCCCCCAAGCGGTCTAACGTCGTGTATCGGTTCGAACTTGGCAGGGTGAAAGTTACAGCGTTGTCGATGGCCAACCACCCGAACGGGGGACGATGGTGATCACTGAATGCGTCGAACCCGCAGGTGGGAACGGTAGTTAGACCGTCCGATGGACGAGCGGAACTGCTCCGACCGGAGGTAATCCCGCTGCTACGGCTACGAGCTCGCAGAATGCGTCCGCATGGCGGGTCAGCTCCGGGCCGACGGGGGTCCAGGACGCGCGCAGCTCCACGTCGTCGTCGCGGCGAGGCCCGGAGATGTCTCCGAACCGGACCGACGACGTTTGGGTGACCGTTCCGCCTAACGCCGTATACGGAGCGTCGAAATGGTCGAGTGCTTCGGTGAGCCATGACCAGGCGACGACGGGCAGCATTTCGTCGCCGAGCTGCTCTCGCTCCAACCGGGCCTGGACGAAGCAGACGAGCCGGAAGGTGCCCTCCCAGGCGTCCTGGCCCGCGGGGTCGTGCAGCAGGATGAGCCGCCCCGAGGTGTCGGGCTCGTCGAGATCCTCGCCCGCGGGGCGCCCGGCGTCGGCCTCGACGCGCAGCGCCCACGTGAACGGGGCCAGCCGAGGCGGGGCGTCCAGCGCCGCGACGAAAAGTTCTCGCCGCGGCCGCATCGCGCTCAACGCGGCCACGGCGCGCCGGAACTCGGCGGGGGGGACGGTCGCATCGGGCACGAGCCGGGACTCTAAGGTGCCTCGGCCGTGCGGACGGGCAGGCGCGCCGGGGGTCACCCAGCGTGGGATGCTGATGCGGTCATGCACCCGCCCGCCGTAGCCGCGCCCACCGCCCGCCGAGACCTGCGCGCGGCCC
The DNA here is from genome assembly GCA_963837575.1 of uncultured Actinomycetota bacterium. GTDB lineage: Bacteria > Actinomycetota > Actinomycetes > Mycobacteriales > Pseudonocardiaceae > Pseudonocardia. The sequence goes on along the minus strand of CAWIOI010000017.1, from coordinate 495,564 downwards.
CCTTCCTCGTCGCCGCCCGCGGCGGACGGCCGTTGCGGCGTCCCGTGTGGCTGATGCGCCAGGCCGGTCGCTCGCTGCCCGAGTACCGCGCGCTGCGCGCGGGCACCGCGATGCTGCAGGCCTGCCTCGACCCCGCGCTCACCTGTGAGATCACGCTCCAGCCGGTGCGGCGGCACGGCGTCGACGCCGCGATCCTGTTCTCCGACATCGTCGTACCGCTCTTCGCGGCAGGGGTCGGGGTGGACATCGTGCCCGGCACCGGTCCGGTGGTCGCGCACCCGGTGCGGACGGCAGCCGACGTCGCCGCCCTTCCCACGCTCGCTCCCGAGCAGGTCGCGCCGGTGGCCGACGCCGTCGCGCTGCTGCTGCGCGAGCTGGGGCAGACCCCGCTGATCGGCTTCGCGGGGGCGCCGTTCACGCTCGCGTCCTACCTCGTGGAGGGTGGGCCCAGCCGCAACCACGAGCGCACCAAGGCGCTGATGTACTCGGCGCCCGACGTGTGGCACGCGCTGATGGACCGCCTCGCCGACCTGACCGCGACGTTCCTGCGCGCCCAGGTCGACGCGGGCGTCGACGCGGTGCAGCTCTTCGACTCCTGGGCGGGCGCGCTGTCCGAGCGGGACTACCGCCGGTTCGTCCTGCCGCACTCGACGCGCGTTCTCGGCGCGGTCGCGGACGCGGGGGTGCCGCGGATCCACTTCGGCGTCGGCACCGGCGAGTTGCTCGCCGCCATGGCGGAGGCGGGCGCGGACGTCGTCGGCGTCGACTGGCGGGTGCCGCTCTCCGAGGCGGCCCGCCGCACCGGCCGCCCGGTGCAGGGCAACCTCGATCCCGCCGTGCTCTTCGCCGACCGGGCTGCGATCGAGGCCGAGGTGCGGCGCATCCTCGAGGAGGGCAGCCACGCGCCGGGCCACGTGTTCAACCTCGGGCACGGCGTGCTCCCCGAGACCGACCCGGATGTCGTCACGTGGCTGGTCGAGCTGGTGCACAGCGTGGAGCGATGAGGGTCGCCGTCGTCGGGGCGGGCATCGCGGGGCTAGCGGCCGCGCACCGCCTGCGCACGCTGCTCGGCCCGGACGCCGCGATCACGGTGCTGGAGCAGCGGGACCGCATCGGCGGCGTGCTGCGCACCGTCGACCTCGCGGGCAAGCCCTACGACGTCGGCGCGGAAGCCTTTCTCGCGCGGCGCCCCGAGGTCCCGGCGCTGTTGGCCGAGCTCGGGCTGACTGAGAGGCTCGTGCACCCGACCGCCGCGCACGCGTCGATCCGGGCAGCGGGCCGCACAGTGGCGCTGCCTGCAGGCACGGTGCTCGGGGTGCCGACGAGCGGAGCGCGGCTGGTTGGGCTGCTGACCGGCGCCGGGCTCGCGGCGGTGGCGGCCGAGCCCACGCGCCCGTTGGCCTGGACGCCAGGCGGGGACGTCGCGCTCGGCAGGCTGTTGCGCGCCCGCTTCGGCGACGAGCTGACCGATCGCCTCGTCGACCCGCTCCTCGGCGGCGTCTACGCGGGCCGGGTCGACGCCCTCGGCCTGCGGGCCACGATGCCCGCGCTCGCCGCCGCGCTCGATGCGGGCGCGACGTCCCTGACCGCCGCGGCCGACGCCGCCACCAACGGTGAGTCGCGCGTTTCGGCACGGCGTGATGGCGGATCAGGCTCGCCCGCCGACGGTGAGTCGCGCGTCTCGACACGGCGCGATGGCGAATCGGGGTCGGAGAACGAGTCGCGGCGGGCCGGGTCCCACGGTGCACCGTCGGGAGACGTCGGGCAGGAATCGCCGACACTTCGTGGCGAAACGCGCGACTCACCGTTGTCGGTTGCCTCACCGAGCCTGGGGGCCCCGCCGAGCCCCGGGGGGGCGCCGGGCCCGGTGTTCGGCGCCCTGCGCGGCGGCTACCGGGTCCTGCTCGACGCGCTCGCCGACGCCGCCCACGCCGACCTCCGGCTCGACACGACCGTGCGCGCCATCGAGCCCAGCGCGCCGGGTTGGCTGCTCGTGCTCGGCCCGACCACCGCGCCCGAGGCGCTCGAGGTCGACGCCGTGGTGTTGGCCGTGCCCGCGCCCGCGCTCGCGCGCCTGCTCCGGCCGATCGCTCCCGCCGCGGCGGCCGCGGCGGGGGGCATCGAGCTCGCGTCGTCGGTCGTCGTGGCGTTGGCCTTCCGCGAGGCGGACGTACCGGTGCCCGCCACGTCGGGTGCGCTGGTGGCCGCGGGCGAGCCGCTCGCGGTGAAGGGCGTGACCCACTCGTCCACGAAGTGGGCGCACCTCGCGGGCGACGGCCTCGTCCGCCTGCGGGCCTCGTTGGGCCGGTTCGGCGAGGCCACGGCGCTGCAGGCCGACGACGCCGCGCTCGTCGCCCAGGTGCGCGCCGATCTGGCCGCCCTCGACGGGATCCACGCCGCGCCCGTCGCGGTCCACGTCCAGCGGTGGGGCGGCGGCCTGCCGCAGTACGCCCCCGGCCACGTCGGCCGGGTCGCGACGCTCGAAGCGGCCCTGCCCGACGGCATCGCCGTCGCGGGTGCCGCGCTGCACGGGGTCGGGGTGCCCGCCTGCATCGGCACGGGCCGCGCCGCGGCCGACCGCATCGCCCGGGCGGTCGTTAGGATCGGGTGATGGCCCGCCTCGACTACGCCGAGCTCAACAGCATGATCCGCTACACGATGTGGTCGGTGTTCCGCAGCGAACCAGGTCGGCTCGGCGACAACCGCTCGGCGGTCGCCGCCCAGCTCACGGAGTACCTCGACGCGCTGGCCGACAAGGGCGTGGTGGTGCGCGGCGTCTACGACCTCGCGGGCATGCGCGCCGACGCCGACTACATGATCTGGTGGCACGCCGAGAGCGTGGAGGCCCTGCAGGCGGCCTACGCCGGGCTGCGGCGCACCGCGCTCGGCCGGGCCGGCACGCCGACGTGGAGCCAGGTCGCGCTGCACCGGCCCGCGGAGTTCAACAAGAGCCACGTGCCCGCGTTCATCGCGGGGGAGGAGCCGCGGGCCTACCTGTGCGTCTACCCGTTCGTCCGGTCGCTCGAGTGGTACCTGCTCCCCGACGAGGACCGCCGCACGATGCTCGCCGAGCACGGGCAGGCCGCACGGGGCTACAAGGACGTGCGCGCCAACACCGTGCCCGCGTTCGCGCTGGGCGACTACGAGTGGATCCTCGCGTTCGAGGCCGACGAGCTGCACCGGATCGTCGACCTCATGCGCGACCTGCGCGCCACCGAGGCCCGCAGGCACGTCCGCGCGGAGACGCCGTTCTTCACCGGCCCCCGCGTGCAGCCGGGCGACCTCGTGGCCACGCTGCCTTAGGACTCGTCGGGCTCCAGGGTGAGCGAGATCGAGTTGATGCAGTAGCGCAGGTCGGTCGGCGTGCCGTAGCCCTCGCCCTCGAACACGTGGCCGAGGTGGCTGTGGCAGTTGGCGCAGAGCACCTCGGTGCGCTTCATGCCCATCGAGTAGTCGCTGCGCTCGATCACGGCGTCGCCCGCCAGCGGCGTGAAGAACGACGGCCAACCGCAGTGGGAGTCGAACTTCGTGTCGCTGCGGAACAGCTCCGCGCCGCAGGCCCGGCAGCGGTACACGCCGGTGGTCTTGGTGTCGGTGTACTCGCCGACGAACGGCGCCTCCGTGCCCGCCTGCCGCAGCACGCGGTACTCGGCGGGCGTGAGCTGGGCGCGCCACTCGGCGTCGGACTTCTCGACCTTCGCGGGCTGGTCGGTGACGGGGTCCATGCCGTCCAGGCTACGTCGTAGCCTGCCGAAAAGGTCTTTCAGAGCCATGTCGTCAACACGAACCGCAGCGCCTCCCAGATGACGCCCGCCGCGACGGCCAGCAGCAGGAGCACGACCGCGACCGCGGCGAACCACCGCTCACCCTCCGCGCGGTGCACGGAATCGACGAACCGGCCGACGTCGTCGAGGTAGCCCTCCACGGTGAAGGCCGGGTGCTGGCGGTGCATGCGGTCGAGGTGGGCGGCGAAGGCCTGGGCCTCGGGGTCGTCCCGGTCCAGCCCGATCAGCTCGTCCTCGAAGCGATCCGGCATACGCGGCAGCCTAGCCGGTAGCGTGCGACAGCGTGGCGACCAAGGCGGTGGAGCTGATCACGGTGCCCGGCCCGGACGGGCCCCGCGAGGTGCGGCTGACCAGCCCGGACAAGGTGTACTTCCCGGAGCCCGGCATCACGAAGCGGGAGGTCGTGGAGTACTACCGGGCAGTCGTCGACCCGCTGCTCGGGGTGCTGCGCGAGCGCCCGACGAACCTCAAGCGCTACCCGGACGGGGTCACCGGCGAGCCGTTCTACTCCAAGCGCCTGCCCAAGGGCGCGCCGCCCTACACGCAGACGGCGCGGGTCACGTTCCCCAGCGGACGCACGGCCGACGCGTTCTGCCCCACCGAACCCGCGGTCCTGCTGTGGGCGGCGAACATGGGCACGTTCGACTTCCACCCCTGGCCGGTGCGCCGCGCCGACCCGGACCGGCCCGACGAGCTGCGCATCGACCTCGACCCGCAGCCGGGCACCGACTTCGCCGACGCCGTGGCGGTCGCGGCCGTGCTGCACGAGGTGCTCGACGAGGCGGGGCTCGTCGGGTGGCCCAAGACCTCGGGCGGACGGGGGATCCACGTCTTCGCCCGGATCCGGCCGGAGTGGGACTTCATCGCGGTCCGGCACGCGGTGATCGCCATCGCCCGCCGGGTCGCCGAACGGCTGCCCGAGCACGCCACGGTGGCCTGGTGGAAGGAGGAGCGCGGCGAGCGCGTGTTCCTCGACTACAACCAGGCCGCCCGCGACCGCACCGTGGCGTCGGCGTGGTCGGTGCGCGGACGCCCGCGCGGCACCGTCTCGATGCCACTGACCTGGGACGACCTGTCCTCCGTCGAGCCCGAGGACTTCGACGTGCGCACGGTGCCCGGCATCTACGCGGAGCGGGGCGACCCGCACGCCGAGATGGACGCGCACGTGGGCGGCCTGGAGACCGTCCTCGAGTGGTACGCGGCCGACCCGCGCGGCGACATGCCCTACCCGCCCGAGTACCCGAAGATGCCCGGCGAGCCGATGCGCGTGCAGCCCTCCCGCGCGCGCAACCCCGAGGGCTGAGTCAGTCGGTGCTCGACGTGCCGGGGGCGTCGCGGTGGGTGGTCGGCGCGACCGCCGGTGCCTTGGTCGGCGCCGCCTTCGGCGGGGCGGGCGGCGCCACCACCTTCGGCGCGGCGACCGGGGCCTTGGCCGGTGCCTGCTTGGCCTGCGCCGGGGGCCGCGCAGGCGGCGCGGCGGGCTTGGCGGCCGCGATCGGCTTGCCGTCCGGCCCGATGGCCAGCCAGACGCCACCGACGCCCTGCCCGTTGACGATCCCGGGCACCATGTCCTGGGTGTATCGGTAGACCGGCCACCCGGCCACGGTGAGCTGCTTGCTGCCGTCCGGGCGCACAGCGGTGCCGATGAGCTTGGGGTCGACGCCATCCAGGGTCGGCTGCCCGTTGGTGGCGATCGGCGGCCAGCTCGCGGCGCACGGACCGGTGCACGTGCTCGTGGGCGGCGTCGTCCGATCCTTCGTGTAGCGGTACAGGGTGAACCCGCCGCTCGTCATGACCGTGCCGACAGCCGTGACCGCCGTGGAGATGCCGTCGCGAGGCGCGCTCGCGGCCCCGATGGGTGCCCCGTTCCCGACGGGCGCCGCCAAACTCGCGGGAACGCCGGTTTCCGACGTGCCGCAGGCCGAAAGGGCCAGGGGAGCAGCGAGGAGCAGGGCCGCGGCACCTGCCCGCCATGAGGGGGAGTGCGACATGGAGGGGACGGTAGGAACGCCCGGCGGGGGCCGGGCCGATGCTGAGGCGCCCGGCGGCCTGCGGCGGGTTGGGCGCGTTGGGCGGACGCCGCCCCCGCCGAACGGCCGTTGTCGCTCAGGTAAGACGGCGTACTCTCGGCGCCGATCGCGGCCGAGGCCGCTCACCCTCCGGCCGCCCCCGGCCGCGGTGACCGGTTCGCGACCGGCGGATGGCCCCTGCGGTCGCCGGTAAGCGGATCGCCGAGCGGTGGCGCGTCGCGGATGGGCCGTCTTCGCGGCGGCGAGCCTGAAGACGTTAACCGGCAGTCGGCTCAATTCCTGTGGCGTTCGGAGTAGTGCCTCGCCGCTCGTCGCGCATGGCGATCAGGTGGGCCCACGAGGTTCTCAGCTTGGCAACCAGCGCCACGGCTGCCCTCATACGGTCGCCGCCATGAACGACGGGCTGCTGCGCACCGCGTGGCTCACCGGGCTGGGCGCCACGGTGGCGGTACCCCCGCTGCTGTGGCTCGCCACGGCGCCTCCGGAACCGATGTGGTCCCGGCTCGCCGTGGTGTCCGGCTTCTTCGCGCTCACGGTACTGGTGTGCGCGGCCATCCTGCCGAGCAGACTGCGCTCCCTGAACCGCGCGTTCGGCATCGAAAGCGTCATGGAGGTGCACCGCTTCCTCGGGGTCTCGGCGGCCGTGCTGGTGCTCGTGCACCTCGCGTGCGTCGTCGCCAACGACCCGCGCTCGGTCGCCCTGCTGAACTTCCCGAGCGCGCCGCCGCGGGCGCAGGCGGCGACGATGTCCACGCTGGCGGCGGTCGCCCTGGTCACCGTGGTCGCGCTCAAGAAGCGGCTGCGGCTGTCCTACGAGTCGTGGCGGTGGATGCACGTGGGCCTGGCGGCCGCCGTGCTGGTCTTCGGCGCGCTGCACGTCGTGTGGCTGAACCACGCGCTCAAGGTCCCGGCGATCTCCGCCGCGTTCCTCGTGCTCGTCGCCATCGTCGTCGCGGTGGCGAGCTACCGGTGGTTGTGGCGCGGGTTCCTCGACCCGTCGACCGAGTTCGTCATCAAGGAGGTGCGCACCGAGAGCCCCACCATCAGCACGGTCGTGCTCGCGCCGCGCGGTTCCGAGGGCTCGTGGCGCTTCGTGCCGGGCCAGTTCGCCTGGCTGCGGATGGCCCAGTCGCCCACCGCGGAGGAGCACCCGTTCACGATCTCCTCCAGCGCCCGCGACCAGTACACGACGTTCACCGTGCGCCACGCGGGCGACTTCACCCGCACACTGACCGCGCTGCCGCCCGGCACGCCCGTCTGGGTCGACGGCCCGCACGGCGCGTTCTCCGGCGACATCGGCCGGTGCTCCGGCTTCGTGCTCATCGCGGGCGGCGTGGGCATCACCCCGATGATGAGCATGCTGCGCACCGCGGCCGACCGCGGCGACCGGCGCCCCTACCGCCTCGTCGTGGTCGCGTCCCGCCCCGAGGACCTGCTGTTCCGCGAGGAGCTCGGCTTCCTGCGGACCAGCCTCGACCTGGTGGTCACCGAGGTCATGCGCCGCCCGACCGACGACTGGGAGGGCCACTACGGCGGCCTTGGCTTCGGCCTGCTTTCGCTCGTGCTCGGCAGCACCGAGCAGCCCGAGTCGGTCGACTTCTTCCTCTGCGGTCCCCCGGCCATGATCCACGACGCGCTGGAGGTCATCGACGCACTCGACGTCGACCCCGGCCGCGTGCACACCGAACTCTTCGACTTCGTCTGACGCTCCCCCTCCGTCTGACTCGAAAGGCCTTAGAATGCTTCGCCGGATCCCCCGGTTCCTGCGCGTCTCGATACTGTTCGCCATCGTCGCCGCGGTGGCGCTGACGGTCTACCAGTCCTGGTCCACCGGTGCCGTCGGCACCGGCGGCTGGACCCAGACCCAGTGGGGTCCTCTCGGGCCCGCCGACCGCGACCTGCTCGTGAAGGTCCGTCAGGCGAACCTCTGGGAGGGTCCGACAAGTCAGCAGGCGACCCAGCAGGCCAGCTCGCCCGCCGTGCGCGAGGTCGGCGAGCACCTGGCCACCGAGCACGCCGACCTCGACGTGCAGACCCGCAAGGTCGCCGACCAGCTCGGTGTGCTGCTGCCGACGACCCCGAACGCGCAGCAGCAGGGCTGGATGTCCGAGATCTCCGCGGCCACCGGCTCGGACTACGACCGGGTCTTCGTGCAACGGGTGCGCGAAGCGCACGGCATCGTGCTGCCGATCCTCGCCCAGGCGCGGGTGAGCACCCGCAACTCGCTGATCCGCGACTTCGCGACGGTCGGCACGCAGTTCGTGAACCGGCACATCGGCTACCTCGAGAGCACCGGCCTCGTCGACTACAACGCGCTGCCCGCCGCGCCGACCCCGAGCCCCTTCACCTTCTCGGGCGCCCCCGGCGGCCAGGACCTCGTGATGCCGATGCTCATCCTCGTCGGCTGCCTCATCGCGGCGATCGGGTTCGCCGCCGCCTTCCGGCGCAAGCGCAAGCAGCAGCCCGCCCTCATGGTCGACCCGCCGCGCCGTGCTCCAGCCCCAACAGAACTCGTGGCCATCCCCGGGCCACGACCGGTATCGACCGACAGCCATCCGTCGCTGCCGCTGATTGTCCCCGTCGAGGCCACCGGGCCCCGGCACGCGGTCCGCCCCCGGGTCCGCAACTAACCGCTCCCCCCACTCGAAACGGAAACCCGCACAATGTCCTCGAACGCTCCCCACAGTTCGATGAGGCGCTACGTGATCGCGGCGGCTGCCGCGCTCGGGTGCCTCTTGCCCGCCGCCTGTGATGTGGCGGCGGCCAGCCCCGGCTCCCACCACAACGACACCGGCCAGAGCCAGCAGGGCGGCGGCCGCCACAACGGCGGCGGACCAAGACGACCGGCGCCGAGCGCAGGCGCGTCCGGCACGGCCGCCGCCGCAGCCGGCCGGCGATCAGGGCGCAGGCGGCCCCGGCGCCGACCCGAGCGGCGTCAACGACCCGGCAGCCAACCCCACGGACGACCCGGCCGACCCCGCCGCGAGCGCAACCGTCGATCCGTCCGCGACCGTCGCGGCGACGGCCGCGCCCGCGAGCGACATCGCGAACAACAACGGCCTCGACGTGCTGGCCCGCGACTGCTCGCAAGAGCAAGCTGCCCGCCGCACGACGGCTTCCAGAAGGCGCCCGCCTGTGTCTCGACCGCGTTCGGTGAGGTGCGGCCCAGCCGACAAGGACCCGTCGCTGCTCATCACCGGCTTCCCGCCGCGGTTGTGCGCGCCGAACACCGCGTTCACGCTCAAGGTCAGCACCAGCAACCTGGTGCGCGACCGGTTCCTCGGCGCGGCGGCCGGCGGCTACTACCTCGAGAGCTCCGTGCTCAACGACAGGGGCATCCAGCGCGGGCACTTCCACACCGCGTGCCGGATGCTGTCCAGCCTGAACGACCCCGCCCGACCCCGCCGCGGTGCCCGCCTTCTTCCTGGCGACGCAGGACAACGGCGGCGGCGCCACCCCGGACACGGTGTCGGTCAACGTCACCGGTCTGCCGACGCCGCGGCATCGCGCAGTGCACCGTGTGGGCCGGTGACGGATCGCACCGCATCCCGATGATGGAGCGCGCCAACCAGACCCCCGCGTTCGACTCGGTCCGGATCCTGGTGGGCTGACCATGACCGTCCTGCTACCTGACCGCAGCGAGCGGGTAGCGGAGGACCCGGGTCCCGCCGCCGAGCTCGCGCCGATGGTCGAGGTCTGGTTCCGCATCCTCGCCGAGCACGTGCCCGACGAGGACCGGCGCTGCCGGGCCTGCAGCGGGGTGCGCCGGGCGGAGTGGCCCTGCCCGGTGCGCGCGCTGGCCGAGGGGGCCCGCCAGTGGCACGCCCTCGGCCTGTCCGGCCGCGGCAGGCGGCTGCCGGGTCTGCGCGGCGCGTCCTGCCCGCTGACGCTGCGGGAGCGCGAGTTCCTGCAGCTGGCCGCGGACGGTTGGCGTGACCTGGAGATCGCCGAACGGCTCGACGTGCCGGAGCGGACGGTCCGCACGTCGATCAGGCGCATCGGTCGGGCCGTGGGGGCGCCCGACCGGACGGCCTTGCTCGTCCTGGCACTCCGGGCGGGCGTCGTCGTCTGATCGCGCGTCGGGTAAGACCTGTCGCGTGTGGGAGGAGATCGTCGACGTCGCGGTGGTGGGCGCCGGGCCTGCGGGCTCGGCGTCCGCCCTGCGCGTCTTGCAGCTGCGCCCCGACGCGCGGGTGCTGCTGCTCGACGCCGCGGCGTTCCCGCGTGACAAGACCTGCGGGGACGGGGTGGCCGCCCACGTGTTCGACCTGCTCGACGCGCTGGGCGTGCCCGACCTCCGGCCGCTGGGCCCGGCCGTGCCCGGGCTGCGGATGCGCAGCCCCGGCGGCCAGGTCGTGGCCCGGCGCTGCGCCCGGCCCAACCACCCGATACCGCGTGCCGTGTTCGACGCCCGGCTCGTCGAGGCCGCGGTGGCGCGGGGGCGCGCAGCTGCGCCGCCACCGCGTGCGCGCGCTGCGGGTCGAGCCCGACCGCGTGGTGCTCGACGAGCGCTTCGCCGCCCGGGTGGTGATCGGCGCCGACGGCGCGAACTCCGTCGTCCGTCAGGCTGACCGGGGCCCCGGCCACGCCACCGCGCGCCGTGGCCGTCGCGATCAGGGGCTACACGCCCGTCACCGCTCGGCCGGACGAGCTGGTGATCGAGTTCGCGCGCGGCCGCTACCCCGCCTACGCGTGGGCGTTCCCCGTGGCCGACGGCCGCGCGAACGTCGGGTTCGGCGTGTTCGACCGGCGCGGCGGCGGGTCGCGGCGCGAGTTGCTCGCCGCCCTGGACGCCCTGCTGCCCGGCCAGCCGCCGGACCCCGCCACGGTCCGCGGCCACCACCTCCCGCTTTCGACGGGCCCGCGCCATCATCCCGACGGGCGGGTGCTGCTGGTCGGGGACGCGGCGGCGCTGGTCAACCCGCTCACCGGGGAGGGCATCTACGACGCCGTGGCCTCCGGCGCGCTGGCGGCCCGCGCCGCGCTGCTCGGCGCGGGCGCGGGTCGCGCCCACCGGGAGGCGATGCGACGGGCGTTCGGACGCCACCGCAGCCACCTCGCCGTGCTCGCCCGGCTGGTGCCGCACGCCCGGTTCCTCGACGCCGCGGTGGCCGCGGCCGCCCGCGACCCGGCCGTGTTCGACGCCGCCGTGGACCTGGGCCTCGCGGGCGGCACCGCCGACCGGCACGCCCTGCGCCGCATCGCGCGCCACGTACCTGCGCCCCCTGCCCTGACTCCGTCAGGGCGGACAGAGGGTGCCCGCGTCCGGCAGCTGCCCGTCCACCAACATGTTGTCCACGAGCGAGTTCACGCACTGCGTGCGGGGGAAGGCGCCGGTACCCGCGCCCTGCCAGCCGAGGAACGCGGCCGAGGGCAGCGACTGCGCGACGGCGCGGGTGGCCTCCATCGGCACGCGCGGGCCCGCCGCCGTGCCGACCACGGTCACCGGCGGCAGGTCGGGCGGAGCCAGGGGCTGCAGGCGTCCGCCCCCGGTCGGCCACGGCGCGCACGCGACCAGATCGGCTGCGTAGCTGCCCCCGAACAGCGGGTACGCCGCCTGCCACCGCCGGGCGAGGTCCTCGATCTGGGCGGGCGCGATCCGGTTCTGCGCGTCGTTGCAGTCGGTGGCCAGCGCGGCGTCGTAGCGGCCGCGCGCGCCGAGCGTCGGCGCGAGCCCGGCCAACAGGGCGGTGGCGTCGCCGCCGCGGGCGGCGTAGAGCGCATCGGTCAGCGCGGGCCACGTCGCGGGCTCGCCGAGCGCCACCCGGATCGCCATCACCGCCGTGCCCGCGGTGAGCTTGCGTCCGTCCGCTGCGGTCAGCGGCGCCGCGCGCAGCGCGCCGACCAGCGCCATCACCGTGGTGCGTGGATCCGCGCCGAGCGGGCACGTGCTGCGGGACGTGCAGCGCTGCGCGAACGCGTCGAACGCGGCTTCGGCCGATTTCGCCCGGGCCTCCGAACGGTCGGGCTCGTCGACGGTGGGATCGGACGGGCCGTCGAGGACCAGCCTGCCGACCGCGCGCGGGTGCTCGCGCGCCCAGTCGGCGAGCGCCGTGGCACCGTCCCCGGTACCCAGCGCCGAGAGCCGCGCGACGCCGAGGGACTGGCGGACCGCCTCGATGTCGTCGGCCGCGGCCGCGCTGGAGAAGCCGCTGAGCTGACCGTCGAGCGCGACGTTGCAGGCCTGCACCACCGCGCGGGCCCGCTCCAGCAGGGTGCGGGGGTCCAGCGCGGCCGGGTCGGCGTCGACGAGCGCCGCGCGGGCCGACGTGTCGGCGCAGTCGAGGGTGTCGGTGCCGGTGCCGCGCCGGTCCAGCCCGATGATCGCGTACTGGGCGAGCAGGTACGTCGGGACTTGCGCGGCCAGCCGGACGGCCCGCCGGGCGGTGGGGTCGGTGGCGGTGTCGCCCAGCACGAGCAGCGGCGGGCGGGCGGCGAGCGGGGCGCGGCCCGGCACGTCGGCCAGCCCAGCGCGCACCACCCCGAGCGTGACGGTGCCGAGCGCGGGTTGGGCCGGATCGAGCGGCACGGTCAGGGTGCCGCAGTCGGCGCGCAGGGTGCGGTCGGTCGGAATCGGGACGTCCAGGCTGCCGAGCAGGCTCGGTGTGCAGTCGCTGACCGGGAGCGTGGCGTGCTGCGGCTCGGGCGCGGGCAGCGGAACCGGCGCACCGGCCGTCGCGGCGGGCGGGGCGGGCAGGTCGGCGCGCACGGCCACGGGCGGGCGCGTCGATGGTCCGACCGTGCAGCCTGCGAGGAGCCCGACGGCCGCCAGGACGCCCAGGACGGCGCCTGCCGCCCATCGACGCGTCGGCCGTGACACGCGCGCCACGGTGCAGGACAGCCGGTATGACGGCGGTGAGCCCGGGTGATCGCGTCGAGTCGCCCGCCGCGCACGCGGGCACCGGCATGCGGTGCGACCGGCGCCGATCAAGGGCGCGCTACGCGACCCGCGGCGCGGGGTGCGGGCGCTCCAGCTCCAACCGCACGGCCACGGGCAGCACGGGCAGGTCGAGCGACGCGCGCGCGGTGGGCAGCACCTCGTCGTGCAGGCGGGCGAGCACGCCGCGCACGTCGGCGTCGTCGGCCAGCCAGAGGGTGACCCGCAGCGCGGGTGCGGCGGCCGTGCCGACGAGCCGGGCTCTGGCCCTGGCCACGCCCGGGAGCGTGCTCGCCTGGCCCGCGACGGCCTCGCCCGCCGCGGCCGAGCTGACCCGGATCGTGGTGTCGGCGCCCCCGTTCAGCACGATGTCGGGGCGTGGCTCCGGGCGGACGGACCGCGCGACCCAGGACAGCCCGAGCACCGCCAGCAGCACGCCGCCCACGATCGCGACGGCCCGCCAGAGCAACGGCTGCGCGGCCACGGCATCGGCCATGATCGGGTCGAGCAGCGGCCGGGAGGCGCGGCCGCTGCCGAACACGCCGTAGGACAGCAGCGTCACGCCGACGCCCGCGAGGAGCAGTCCCAGGCCGATGAGCACGATGAGCCAGCGGTCGCCGCTGGCCGAGCGCGCGACGGCCGATCGGGACCGCCGCCGGATCCGGGCGTCCACCGGAGGCGGGCCGGGGTCCTTGCTCATGTCGACGGTCACCGCACGCCCTCCCGCTCCTGCACCGACACCGCGACGCGGGGCCTGCGGCGCAGCGGCAGCTCGTCCAGGAGCTCCTGCACCCGGTCGATGATGGTCTCGCGGAGCTCATCCGGCGCGTCGTTCCAGGCGCGCGCGGTGACCGCCACCCGCCGCGCGGAGGCCGTCACCGACGCCGACTGAACGTCCTCGGAGGCCCGCACCCGGGTGCCGACGAGGCGGGCGAGCACCCGCGGCGAGGTCGTGACCGTCATGTCCGCCGACGGCGCGTCCAGGCGCAAGTCCGCGCGGCGGGCCGCGAGGCCGACGATGAGCATCAGCAGCCCCGCCACGCCCACGCCGATCGCGACGGCGGGCACCGGGCTCTCGTTCCAGGACAGGTCGGCGAGCGTGGCCCCCCACGCGGGCCACGGGACCAGCAGGCCTTCCGGGCGCCCGGGCAACGCCCAGGCGGCCACCACCTCGATCACCAGGAGGACGCCGCCCGCCGCGAGCAGGAGGCCCAGCAGCGGCGCGACGACGCGCAGCACGGCACGCACGGCGCCTACCGCAGCCGGGCCGAGAGGTGCGCGGTCGGGCTGCGCAGGCCGGTGACCGTGACCGTCAGCGTGCGCATCCGGTGTCCGGCCAGCCGGGCGAGCTCGTCGGCGACGGCGGCCCGCACGGCGTCGACGACGGTGCGGACCGTGGTGGGGTAGCGCAGCGTCAGCTCCAGCCGGACGTCGACGGGCGCGGGCTCACCCGCGCCCACCGTCACGCGCGCGCTCGCGCCGTGCTCGCCGACGTCGATGCCCGCGAGCCTGCGTTCGTTGCGCAGGGTGCCCGGCACGCCGTCCGCCGCGTACTCGACGATCTTGCGCAGCACCGCGGGGCTGATGTCCAGCCTGCCGCGCTCGGCGGGCTCGACCAGTGGTGTCCTCATCGGTCGCGCCCGCGCCCGAGGAGCGACGTGACGTCCAGCCGTCCATCGAGCGCCATGCCGACCAGCAGTCCGACGATCCCCACCACGAGCGTGACGAGGAACGCGCCGAAGCCGCCGATCGAGCCTGCGACGCCGAGGATCAGACCCGCCAGGAGACCGGTTCGGGTGGCGTTCATGCGTGTCTCCGTTGTGCGAGGGGGTGGGCGGGGAATTACTCGACGCGGGCCGGCGCCGGTGCGATCGGGAGCTCCGAGCCGTCGTCGGCCTCGGGGAGGTGGATGTCGTTGACGGCGATGTTGACCTCGATCACCTCGAGGCCGGTCATGCGCTCGACGGCCGTGATCACGTTGCGCCGCACCGCCCTCGCCAGGTCCACAATAGTCGCCGCCGTACTCGACGACGAGGTCGAGATCGACCGCGGCCTGCTTCTCGCCGACCTCGACCTGCACCCCCGCGATGTTCGTGACGCCGGTGCCGCCGCCGGGGATCCGCTCCCGGAACGCCCCGAACGCGCGCGACATGCCGCCGCCGAGTGCGTAGACGCCGGAGATCTCCCGAGCCGCGATGCCCGCGATCTTCTGGACGACCGACGCCGCGATGGTGGTCTTGCCCTGGGCCGTGTCGTCGGCGAGCCGCGCGGGCGAGCCGACGGTGGTGGTCGGGGTGGTCACGGTCGTGGTGCTGGTGGCGCCCGCCTGCGAGCTGGGCGTGGATCTCGTCATCCTGCGGTTCCTCCTGTGGTCGGCGTGTGGCGGTGGGACGCGGGCAGCACGGGCGGGCTCACGCGATCTCACCCGATCGGGCGTAGCGCAACATCAGGACGCCGTCCTCCTCCAGGGCCCCGACCAGCCGCAACGGGCGCGCGCGGTGAGCCCGGCGGCCCCACGGCGATGCGGCCTGCCTCGCCCGCCGCGAGCACCGGGGCGACGGTGAGGCAGAGCTCGTCGACGAGGTCGGCGGCGACGAGGTCGCCGAAGAGCCGCGGCCCGCCCTCGCACAGCACGCGGTGCAGGCCGCGGCGGCCGAGCTCGTCCAGCACCGCGGCGGGGGAGAGCGGGTCGAGCACGACGACCTCGGCGCCCGCGGCGGTCAGCGCGGCGCGCCGGTCGGAGGGCGCGTCGGGCCCGGTGCACACGATCGGCGGCACCGCGGTGTCGGTGAAGAGGCGCGCGCCCGGGTCGAGGTCGGCCGATCCGGTGACGACGGCGATCGGGGGCGGCGCAGCGCGGCCACGCGTGGGCTTGCGCGCCCCTCGGTAGTCCTCGGCGCGCACGGTGCCCGCACCGACGAGTACGACTTCGGCGAGCTCCCGGAGCATGCCGAACACCCGCCGGTCGGCGTCGCTGCCGAGCCCGCCGGACCGGCCGTCGACCGTGACCGCGCCGTCGGTGCTCGCCACGAAGTTGACGCGGACGTGGGGCGCAGCGAGGTCGTCGGGGTAGGCGTAGTGCGCGGCGAGGTCGACCGGTTCCTGACCGGCCCCGGAGGCGGCGGAGAGCAGCGTGCGCACAGCGACATCCCAGCACGTCCCCGGGTCGCTGCCCATTCCGGTGACAGCGTGTCTCGCACCGGTGCGGCGGCGGTGACCGTGGCACGATGTCGCACGCCGATCATTCGGAGGTGGCCGTGGACGACACGGAGCGCGAAGACGCCGGTCCCGAGGTCCCCGGCCCCCATACCGGGCCCTGGACCGAGGCCGACTACCGCGCCTTGGGCCGACAAGGCCTTCGGCCGGCGCGTGGAGCTGATCGACGGCGCGCTGGTGATCGGTCCCGGGCCCACGGCCGACGACGAGCGCGTGATCGCGCACACCCGCGCCGCGCTCGAAGCCGCACTCCCGGACGGCCTGTGCGTCGTCGGCCCCGTAGCGCTGCGCATGGGCCCGGACTGCGTGCTCGTGCCCGACCTCGTCGTGATGCGCGCGGCCGCCGACGGCCCCGACGCCGATCCCGATGCCGAGTCCGACGCCGACCCGATCCGGACACCGTGCCGGATCCGGCGGCGGTCGTCGACGGCGAGGAGGTGCTGATGGTCGCCGAGATCGTCGGTCCGGACCACGGCGCGGTCGACCGCATGTTCAAGCCGCTCGTCTACGCCCGCGCTCGCCTGCCCTACCTGCTGCTGGTGGACCGGCACGCGCCCTTCGCGTCCGCGAGCATGGTCATCAGCGGTCGCTACCACGAGTACGCCCGCGCGACCGGTCACGATGACCTCGAGCTGGAGGAACCTTTCCGGATCCGGCTGTCGCCGCCGGAGAAGTGAAGATCGTCCCTGCACGGCTACCCGGGCCGGGTGTTCGGCCAGCTCTACCATCTGATGCTGCGCAACAACGACCTCGCCGACGGCACCCTGGCGCTCGCGGCCGCGACATCGAGCTGTCCGCGGTCGACGTGCCGGTGCTCGTCGTCGCCGGCCGCGACGACGTGATCGCGCCGCTCGCGGCCGTCGAGCGGGTGACGGCCCTGCTCACCGGGGCGCCGGAGGTGCGCTTCACCACCGCGCCCGGCGGCCACCTCGGCGTGCTCACCGGCCGCAGGGCCCGCAACACCACCTGGCTCGCGCTCGACACCTTCCTCGACGATCACGCAGCCGACCGCGACGAGGGTGCCGAGGGGGTATGACTGGGCCCATGCGCTACCTGGAGCTCCCCACCCGCAAGCGGTACTCGGTGATCGGGCTGGGCACGTGGCAGTTCGGCTCCCGCGAGTGGGGCTACGGGCGCGAGTACGACGAGCACGCGGCGGGCGAGATCGTGCGCGCGGGCCCGCGCGCTCGGGATCACCGTGTTCGACACGGCGGAGATCTACGGCTTCGGGCGCAGCGAGCGCATCCTCGGTCGGGCCCTGCGGGCCTCCGGCGGCACGGACGACGTCGTCGTCGCGACGAAGGTGTTCCCGGTGCTGCCCACCGCGCCGATCGTGCAGCAGCGCGGCGTGGCCAGCGCGCAGCGGCTCGGCGTGCGCACGATCGACCTCTACCAGGTCCACCAGCCGCACCCGCTGGTCGGCGACACCACGACGATGCGCGGCATGCGGGCGCTGCGCGACGTCGGCCTCGTCGACGACGTGGGCGTCTCGAACTACCGGCTCTCCCGCTGGCAGCGCGCCGAGGCCGCGCTGGGCGCGCCCGTGCTGTCCAACCAGGTGCAGTTCAGCCTCGTCGCCCGCGGCCCGATGGCCGACCTGCTGCCGTGGGCGCAGCGCACCGGGCATCTCGTGATCGCCTACAGCCCGCTGGGCCAGGGCCTGCTGTCGGGCCGGTACTCGCCGTCGCACCGGCCCTCGGGTGGTGTGCGGGCAGCCAACGCCCTGTTCCTGCCCGAGAACCTCGACGCGGCCGCCCCGCTGCTCGCGCTGCTGCGCGAGATCGGCGAGGGCCACGGCGCCACCGCCGCGCAGACCGCGCTGGCCTGGCTGGTGCACCAGCCGAACGTGGTCGCGATCCCCGGGCGCGTCCAGCGTCGCCCAGGTGGAGAGCAACGCCGCCGCGGCCGACGTCAGCGCTCGCCGCCGACGAGTTCGCCGCGCTGACCGCCGCGGCGGAGGCGTTCCGCCCGCGGACGGGCGCGTCGGCGCATCCCGGGCCTGGTGCGCGCCCGCCGCTGACCCCGTGCGCGGAAACGAGTCGCCAGAGCACCTCGTTTCCGCTCACAGCATGTGGTCTGCGCAGGAAGGCCAGGGTGCGGCGCCAGGCCAGGTCGGCCTGCTCCTTGTCGTAGGTGCCGAGCAGGTTCTCGTCGTTGAAGAACGCGTGGCCCGCCGGGTAGAGGTGGATCTCCGGCGCCGTCCCGGACTCGCGCCTCGATCCGCTCCGCGAGGGCGCGCACCGCGTCCGGCGTCGATCGATCGAGTCCTCCTCGCCGAAGTGGCCCTGCACGGGCGCGTCGAGCCCGCCGAAGCTGCGGGTAGTCCTCCTTCAGCACGCCGTAGAACGGCACGGCCGCGCCGATCCGCGTGCCCTGCTGCGCGGCCAGCACCAGCACGAAGCCGCCGCCCATGCAGAAGCCGACGGCGCCGACCGTCGATGAGGTGACCGCCTCGTGGCCCAGCAGGAACTCGCACCGCGCCGCCCAGGTCGCGGGCCGCGGCCTGCTCGACCGGGAGCTCCGACATGAGCGGCCTGGCCTCGTCGCGCGTCGTGGGTGGTGGCGCCGCCGAAGAGGTCGGGGGCGAGCGCGACGAAGCCCTCGCCCGCCAGCCGGTCGGTGACGTCCTCGATGTGGTCGGTGAGGCCCCACCACTCCTGGATCACGATCGACGCCGGGCCCGGAGCCCGCGGCGGGAAGCGCCAGGTAACCGTGCGCGGAGTGGCCATTTGACGGGAATGTGACGTTCTGGATCGGGTTGGACACGGATCACATCAGATCACTCCTCTTCGGGCTGCGCAGAGCGACGGCTCGCGGACTAGCGTCAAGGTCATGAGCGTGATCAGCCCCGCGCTGGTGGCCCCGGAACGGCACGCGGCGGCGGTCGACGATCTCGTGCGCCGGTACCGGGCGCTCGGGCCCGACGCCCGCGTGCGGCTGGGCAAGAAGACGTCGAACCTGTTCCGCTTCGGCGACCGGGACGCGCAGCGGCTCGACACGTCCGCGCTCACCGGCGTGCATCGACGTCGACCTCGCCGGCGCGCACCGCCCAGGTCCAGGGCATGACCACCTACGAGACGCTCGCGGCCGCCACGCTGGCCCGGGCGTCATGCCGCTCGTCGTCCCGCAGCTCAAGACGATCACGCTCGGCGGCGCGGTCACCGGCCTCGGCATCGAGTCCACGTCGTTCCGGCACGGGCTGCCGCACGAGTCGGTGCGCGCGATGGACGTGCTGCTCGCCGGACGGCGAGGTCGTCACCGCCACCCCGGACGGCGAGCACGCCGACCTGTTCGCCGCGTTCCCGAACTCCTACGGCACGCTCGGCTACGCGCTGCGGCTGGAGATCGAGGTGCAGCCCGTCGGCCGCTACGTGCGCCTGGAGCACGTCCGCGTCGGACACCGCCGACCTGGCCAAGGTGATCACGGACGTCTGCGACCTCGGACGGCCGGGACCCGCCCGACTTCGTCGACGGCACCGTGTTCGCCCGCGACCACCAGTACCTCACGCTCGGCCGGTTCACCGACGACCCCGGCGCGCGCGGGCCCGAGCGACTACACCGGGCAGCAGGTCTTCTACCGGTCCATCGACGAGCGCGCCGAGGACGTCCTGTCCGTCCACGACTACATCTGGCGCTGGGACACCGACTGGTTCTGGTGCTCGCGCGCGCTCGGCGTGCAGCACCCGGTGGTGCGCAGGCTGTGGCCGCGGCGGCTGGCGGCGCTCCGACGTCTACCGCCGGATCGTCGCGCTGGACCGGCGCACCGGGCTGTCCGGCCGGGTCCGCCACGCTGCGCGGCCTGCCGCTGGAGGAGCCGGTCGTGCAGGACGTCGAGATCCCGGTGGACCGGCTCGCGGAGTTCCTCGACGTGTTCCACCGCGAGGTCGGCATCACCCCGGTGTGGCTGTGCCCGATCCGGCTGCGCGGGGAGCGCACCTGGCCGCTGTACCCGATGGCCGCGGGCGAGCTGTACGTCAACGTCGGCTTCTGGTCGGCCGTCCCCGAGCGGCCCGGGCATCCGCAGGCGCACAACCGCCTCGATCGAGCGCGCTGGTCGCCGACCTCGGCGGCCACAAGTCGCTGTACTCGACCGTCCACTACGACGAGGCCGAGTTCTGGCGAGCGCTACAACGGGCCGGCCTACCGCGCGGTGAAGGAGCGCTACGACCCGACGCGGTCGGCTGCCCGATCTCTACACGAAGGTGACGGGATGGCAAGGGGGGCACGATGCAGGTCGCCGAGATCATCTCCAGCGTGGTCGGGGCGGACGTCCCGGTACGCGTGATCGGCTACGACGGCAGCAAGGCCGGACCGGACAGCTCCGAGCTGGCTCTGCGGATCAACTCGCCGCGCGCGCTCGCGCGGCTCGCCACCGCGCCGGGCACGCTCGGCCTGGCCCGCGCCTACGTCAGCGGCGAGATCGAGGTCGAGGGCGACCTCTACGAGCTGCTCGCCGCGATGGCCGACCTCACGATCAACGACCTCAGCCGCGCCGACCAGCTCCGGCTGGTCCGCCGCATGCTGCCGATCTGGCTGCGGCACCACCAGCCGCCGCCGGCCGCTCGAGTACCGCCCGCCGGGCCGGCTGCACTCCAAGCCGCGCGACTCGAAGGCGATCGCGCACCACTACGACGTGTCCAACCGCTTCTACGAGTGGGTGCTCGGCCCGTCGATGGCCTACACGTGCGCGGTGTACCCGACGGCGTCGGCGTCGCTCGAGGAGGCCCAGACGGCCAAGCACGAGCTGGTGGCCGCAGAAGCTCGCGCTGGAGCCCGGCATGCGGCTGCTCGACGTCGGCTGCGGCTGGGGCGGCATGGTCATGCACGCCGCGGCCGAGCACGGCGTCAAGGCGCTGGGCGTCACGCTCTCGCGCAACCAGGCCGAGTGGGCGCAGGCCGAGATCGAGCGCCGCGGCCTCGGCGATCTCGCCGAGGTGCGCCACTGCGACTACCGCGACGTGCCCGAGTCGCAGTTCGACGCGATCAGCTCGATCGGGCTCACCGAGCACATCGGCAAGTCGCAACCTCGCGCCTACTTCGCGTCGCTGCACACCCGGCTGCGGCCCGAGGGGCGGCTGCTCAACCACTGCATCACCCAGCCCGCACCCCGACGCAAGCGGCAGGCTCGACCCGTTCATCGCGCGTTACGTGTTCCCGGACGGCCAGCTGGAGCCGGTCGGGCTGCTCATCTCGGAGATGAACGACGCCGGGTTCGAGGTGCGGCACGAGGAGAACCTGCGCGAGCACTACGCGCTCACCCTGCACGCGTGGGGCGCGCAACCTCGAGGAGCACTGGGACGACGCGGTCGCCGACGTCGGGATCGGGCGGGCCCGGGTGTGGCGGCTCTACATGGCCGCCTGCGCGCTGGGCTTCGAGCGCGACAACATCCAGCTGCACCAGGTGCTGGGGGTGCGGCTGACCGGCCACGGCGGCTCGGGCTTCCCGTTGCGCGGGTGGCGCTGAGGCCTCGCGAGTGGAAAACGTTGCTATGACGACGTTTTCCACTCACCACCTGCTCGGTGCGCACCTGGTCAGTTGGTTGGGGCGGTGGCCGGGCGACGGGTCCGGGCTGGCCGTCGTCGGGTCCGCGCGGCGCGTCGAGCCCGCGTGGGACGGCGACGTCTACCCGGTCGTGGGCGTGTCCGACGCCGAGGGCCGTGGCGTGCTGTCCGTGCCCCCGACGGCCGTGGACGCGGTGCAGGCGGCGCTCGCCGACGACGACCGGGACCGGATCCCGGCCGCGGTCGGGGCGAGCGGTCGCCTCTTCACCGGGGTGTTCCGCTGGAGCACCGCGCCCGCCGACCTCCCCGACGCGGGCAGCTGGGTGGCCGCCGACGACCCGTCCGTGCCGGAGTGGCTACGGCCCTTCGGCGGTGAGGTCCTCGTCGCGCTCGATCCCGCCACCGGTGAGCACCTGTCTGGCGTCGGCATCAAGAAGCACGACGCGTACGGCCAGGAGCTCGCCGTCGTCACCGGCCCGGCGGCGGAAGGCCGTGGGCTGGGCCGACGGCTGGTGGCGCAGGCCGCCCGCCGCGTGCTCGACGACGGGGCGGTGCCCACCTACCTGCACGCCGTCAGCAACCACGCCTCCGCCCACCTGGCCACCGCCGCCGGGTTCCCGGACCGGGGCTGGGCGGTGTACGGCGCAGGTTGACCGGCACGGATCCGTCGCCGCAGCGACGGATCGGTGACCGTCACGGCACGTGGCGGGCGGCGGCCACCGCCTGTCCGGCGTAGGACCGGCCGAACAGCACGACGTGCACGAGCAGCGGGAACAGCTGGTGCATCGGCACTCGCGCCTGCCAGCCGTCGGCGAGCGGGGCGGCCCCGTCGTAGGCGGCGAGCACGGCGTCCAGGTGCGGGCAGCCGAAGAGGGCGAGCATGGCGAGGTCGGTCTCGCGGTGGCCGCCGTGCGCGGCGGGATCGATCAGCCACGCCCCGTCCGGCGCCCAGAGGACGTTGCCCGACCACAGGTCGCCGTGCAGGCGCGCGGGCGGCTCCTGCGGCGCCGCGACCCGCGCTGCGGCCCGCTCGCACACGGCGACCTCGGAGGCGTCGAGCGTGTCGGCGTCGCGCGCCGCGCGGATGTAGGGGAGCACGCGGTCGCAGGCGTACCACTCGGGCCAGCTCGGCGCGGGCACGTTGCGCATCGGGGCGCGGCCGATCAACGCGTCCGTCGGGCCGCCCGGCGGCGGGCTGCCGAACGCGTCGGCCCCCGCCGCGTGCAGCACGGTGAGCCGCCGGCCGAACTCCTCGGCGGCGGCCCGCGTCGGGCGCCCGGTCGGCACCAGCCGGGTGACCAGCGGGTTCTCGCCGAGCACCGCGGGCACCGGGGGACCACCCGGCACGGCGAGCCAGCGCAGGCCTGCCACCTCGGCGGCGGTGTCGCCCTGCTTGACCACACCCTCACCGCCGTCGGCGAGTTCGATGACCTTCACTTGTTGTCGCGCACCCAGTCCAGCAGTCCCGGCACCGCGGCCTGGATCATGGCGAGCACCTCGGCGAACCCGTCGTCGCCGCCGTAGTAGGGGTCGGGCACCTCGGCCCGGTCCGGTGCGGCCGGGTCGAACGAGCGCAGCAGCCGTACACGCTCGGGCTCGGGCACCGCTCGACGCAGGGCGCGTCGGTGGGTGTCGTCCAGCGCGACGATGAGGTCGGCGCCCAGCGTCTCGGCGTCCACCTGGCGCGCCCGGTGATCGCTGGGGTAGCCCGCGGCGCGCAGCACGGCGGCGGCCCGGGCGTCGGCGGGGTCGCCGACGTGCCAGCCTCCGGTGCCCGCGCTGCTCACCCGCACCCCCTCGGCCAGCCCGGCCCGCTCCAGCTCGGCGGCGAACACCTTCTCGGCGATGGGCGAGCGGCAGATGTTGCCACTGCAGACGAAGACCACATGCACGGTCACCGAGTGTCCCCCACGGACATCCGGCACAAACCTCGGCGGCCCGGCCGCACCGCGGGATCTCCGAGGGCGGTCACCTAGGGTGCCGGGCATGTTGCGTCCTGGAAGCTGGACGAAGCCAGCGGGTGTGAGTCCCGTCCGGGTAGGTGCCGGAGCGCCCGGTAGCAGGCCCCGGTTCGTCATCGAGAGGTGGCGGGCTGAGCGGGGTGTCGAGAGCCTCTTTGGAGGGGGCAAGCACGCGGGCCGTAGTGCCATCAGGCGCGAGTCCTGCAGCCTCGTCAGACTCACAGTGGAGGAGCCGAGCCGCTCATGTCACGGTGAAGGCCAGGTCCGGTGGGAGGGCGTTCCGGAGATGCGCCCGCCGGGTTCTCCCGGGGTACGGGGAGCGGCACGTGTGCAGGGTTTCGTCACGGAACAGGAGAGGCCCGTCTGCGCAGCTTCGTCAGCAAAGACCGGTCGTATAAGCCGATGGTGAAGTCGATCGGAGCGCAGCGGGAGTCCGACGGGGTCGTAGTACCGCGGATCGCCGGGAGGAACCCGGTGGGAGGGAAGGGCCCCGACTTTGATCATGCTGGTGGTGGGGGTAAGCGTCAGGGCATGACCGGGACCGCCCGGTCCAACGACCCCGGCGGGCAACCTAGGCCCGGCGATGGCGGGGTGCGTGCGGAGCTGGTGCTGCGGGCGCGTCCGGTCAGGGTGCGAGAACTTCAGCGCAGGCTATGGGCTGCGGCCAAGCAGTCTTCGGGTCGGCGTTTCCACGCCCTGTATGACCGGATCTACCGGGGTGACGTCCTGGTGGAGGCGTGGGAGCGGGTGAAGGCGAATCGCGGGGCGGCCGGGGTGGATCGGATCACCCTGGCCGCGGTGCAGGACTACGGCGTCGAGCGGATGCTCGGCGAGTTGCAGGCCGATCTTCGGTCGGGTGGGTATCGGCCGGCGCCGGCTCGGCGTGTGGAGATCCCGAAACCGGATGGTGGCAGGCGGCCGCTGGGCATCCCGACGGTCCGCGATCGGGTGGCGCAGGCCGCCGTGAAGCTGGTGTTGGAACCGATTTTCGAGGCCGACTTCGTGTCGGTGTCCTACGGTTTCCGTCCCAAGCGATCGGCGACCCAGGCGATGGAACGACTGCGGGTCGGGTTCATCGAGGGCATCACTCATGTCGTGGAGTTCGACATTCGCAACTTCTTCGGCGAGATCGAGCACGACCGGTTGCTCGGTCTGGTCGGGGCGCGGGTGTCGGATCGGCGGGTGCTCAAGCTGGTTCGGTTGTGGCTGCAGGCGGGTGTGATGGTCGACGGTTCGGTCGAGCGGACGGTGGCGGGGACCCCGCAGGGTGGGGTGATTACGCCCCCAACGCACTGGGCAATGTCGAGGATGATCACCCTCCGTGTCGGTGTTGGCGGCGGGTTGGGCGTCTTTGGTTGTGCGTTCGCGCAGCGGGATTCGGTGTCGGACGGTGATCTTCTCGGGTCCGATGAGGACGTCCTTGACGAGTAGCTTGAGTACCCGGCGGCGTTCGGCGACGGTGGAGCTCTCGGCCCTGGTGTGCAGTTGGGTGAGGAAGCCTTCCAAGTCGGTGGCCAGGGCGAGGTAGGCCTCGCGGTCGGCGAGCTGGGCGTCGAGGGCTTCGATCTGGTTGCGCAGGTTGGTTTCCCGGGCGCGTAGGTCGGGCATGCGGGCGCGCAGCTCATCGATGGTGATCAGTTGCTCGCCGAACGCTTCGATCATGCGGGCGATGGCGTTGCCGGCGTTGGCCAGCGCGACCTGCAGCCGCTGCCGTTCGCGGGCGGCGGGGTCGCTGCTGCGAGCGGTGTCGAGGCGCTTGTCGATCTCGGCGCGGATCAGCTGGGGGTCGGCCAGCAGCGCGGTGAGGTGGTCCCAGACCACGGTGTCGAGGTAGTCGGCGCGCACCGGCTTGTTCGTGCAGACCCGGCCGCCTTCGTAGCGGTAGTCGTCGCTGCCCAGGCACCGGTAGTAGTGGATCTTCTTGTTGGTGGTGCGGGTCGAGGTGCGGTAGTAGCCATAGCCGCAGGCCGCGCAGGCGGCCAGGCCTTGCAGCAGCGAGGGGTTGTGGCTGTTGCGGGACGCGAAGCGCTTGTTGTCGGTCAGCCGCTGGGCGACCCGGGCGAAGGTGTCCTCGCTGACGATCGCCGGCACCGGGATCTCGGTCCATTCGGCGACCGGCCGGTCGACGGTCTTGGTCGCCCGTGGGGTGGCACGTCCCTGCAGGCGGGCGACGCGGTTCAAGGCAGGCGACTCATGGACGATCATGGTCTTGCCGAACACGGCGCGTCCGGCGTAGGCGGGGTTGCGCAGCATGCCCCAGACCACCGAGCGGTCCCAGCGGTGCTTGCCGGTGCGGGTGGGCACGCCCTGCTCGGACAGCCAGCGTGCCAGCTCGGCGATCGAGGCGCCGTCGTCGGCGTAGCGGCGGAACAGCTCGGCGACCAGCGCGGCTTCGTGCTCGACGATCTCGTAGGCGGCGCCGGTGTGGGCGTTCTTGCGGATGTAGCGGTAGCCGAACGGGGCGCCGGACAGCACGTTGATCGACCCGGTCTGGGCCCGGTGGGTCTTGCCGCGCCGGTAGCGTTCCAGAATCTGCGCCTTCTCGTACTCCGCGAACATGCCCTGGAACTGCACCAGCAGCTGATCCTCGGGGCTGTCGCCGCGCGGGCCCTTGACGAACTCCACCCGGGTGCCCGCGCGGGTGAACTCCTCGAGCAACAGAGCCTGGTAGGCGAACTTACGGGCCAGCCGGTCCGGCGAGTAGCACAGCAGCACCTCGATCCCGACCCCGGCGATCAGGTCGCGCAGCCGCTCCAGCGCGGGCCGCACCAGGGTGGCGCCGGAGTGGCCCTCGTCCTCGAACACCCACTCCTCGGGCACGTCAAGCCCCAGCCGCTCGGCGTGCGCACGCAGTGCCGCGGTCTGCGACGCGATCGTCTCGTCCTTCTTCTGCCGGGCCGAGGACACCCGGGCGTAGATCGCCGCACCCGTCCTGTTGCTGGTCATGCTCGGGTTCTCCTTCCTGGCCGCCCCACCCCAGGCGGGCCCGCCGTGGTGGCACGAGAATGGCGTAGGCCACCGACAAATCCGTGGCCGCGTGGCGGTCGAACACGAACTGTGTCTCGACCACCCGGTCGTTCACCGCCGGCGGGGACCTCGCTGACCCCGCGCCAAGAACTCGGTCAAGGCCTGCACGACCAGGGCGGAGATCGTGCTCCCCGACTCCCGAGCCCGCTGCCGCACCCGCGCCGCCAAGGTCGCCGGCAACCGCACCGTGAACACCGTCGTGGCCTCCGGAACGACGCCCGACCCGCCACCCGCAGCCCGCTCGACATACCGCCGTGCCTGCCGCGCCGAGCAGCCGAACCGACCAGCCAGCACCCGCGCGGCCTCGGCCACCGCCACCCCAGCGCCCAGCAGCTCCGCGGCCGCGTTGACCCGCCGGGCGTACTCCCCGGCGTTGGCGCGACCACCACCAGCAACCATGCCATAAAACTACTACAACTCATGTCACGCACCGTCCGTGACGCGCCGAGGCCGTTCCAGCCTTCGATAACTCAGCGTGACATCGAACTCGAAGTTGCCCAGTGCGTTGGGGGCGTAATCTCCCCGTTGCTGGCCAACATCTACCTGCACGTGCTGGACACCGAGCTGTCCGCCCGCGGGGTGGGGGAGCTGGTGCGCTACGCCGATGACGGTGTGGTGCTGTGTCGCAGCGCGGCGCAGGCCGGCGCGGCCCTGGTCGCGGTCGGGGAAATCCTGGCCGGGTTGGGGTTGCGGCTGCACCCGGACAAGACCCGGGTGGTGGACCTGCGGGAGGGTCGGGAGGGGTTCGACTTCCTCGGCTGTCACTTTCGCGCCCGGATGTCGGGTCGGCTGTGGGAGCAGCGCCGGATGGTGCGCTACTACCTGCATCGTTGGCCCAGTCAGCGGGCGATGAAGCGGCTGCGGGCGAAGGTGAAGGCCCGTACCGGGCGCAACCGGGTAGGGCGGGATGTCCGCGAGGTGATCGCGGAGCTCAACCCGATCCTGCGGGGGTGGGGCAACTACTTCCGCTCCGGGAACGCCGCCACCAAGTTCCACCAGGTCGACCGGTACGTAGTGGACCGGCTCCGTGGCCTGATGGTCAAGAAACGGGGTCGAAACCTGCGTGCCGGGCAGGCCCGCCAGTGGGACGAGGACTGGTTCAACCATCATGGGCTCTACCGGCTCCGCGGCACGATTCGCTATCCGAAGGCGGCGTAACCATGTCTAGAAGATCATCGGTAAGCCGTATGCGGGAAAACCGCACGTACGGATTGAAAGGGGGATGGGGAAACCGGACCGCGCAGCGGCACCGGCGCCCCTGACTACCAATGGATCCGCTGCGCCACCACGGCGACGTCGATGCCACACCGGGGCTGCTCGACTTCGCGGTCAACGTCCGCGGCGAGGCGCCCCCGCGGTGGCTGCGGGACCGGCTCGCCGCCGCGCTCGACGGCCTGGCCCGCTATCCCTCGGCCGCGCACGACGCCGCGGCGCGCGAAGCCGTCGCGGCCCGGCACGGCCGACGGTCGGACGAGGTGCTCGTCCTCGCGGGCAGCGCGGAGGGTTTCGCGCTGCTCCCGGCGCTGCGGCCACGGCTGGCCGCCGTCGTGCACCCCGGGTTCACGGAGCCGGAGGCGGCGCTGCGGGCGGCGGGAGTGCCGGTGACGCGGGTGCTCACCGACGCCGCCGACGGGCACCGGCTGCGGTCCGACGCCGTCCCGGCGGAGGCCGATCTCGTCGTCGTCGGCAATCCGACGAACCCCACCGCCGTGCTGCACCCCGCCGCGACGCTGCGAGCGCTACGGGCGCCCGGGCGGATCGTGCTCGTCGACGAGGCGTTCGCGGACGCCGTTCCCGGCGAGGCCGAGTCGGTGGCCGACGACCCCGGGTTCCTGGTGTTCCGCAGCCTCACGAAGACGTGGGCGCTCGCCGGGCTGCGCGCGGGCTATGCGCTCGGCGCGCCCGCCGTCCTGGAGCGGCTCGCGGCCCCTCGGCCGCCGTGGCCGGTCTCGACGCTCGCGCTGGAGGCGGTGATCGCGTGCTCGGCGCCCGCGGCCGTCGCGGAGGCCTGCCGGGTCGCCCACGACCTGGAGCGCCGTCGTGCCGAGCAGGCCGCGGCGCTCGCTGCGGTGCCGGACGTGACGGTCCTGCCCGGTCGGGCCCCGTTCCTGCTGCTGCGCCTGCCCGAGGGGCGGGGCGAGGGTGTGCGCGCCGCGTTGCGAGAGGCGGGCATCGCCGTGCGCCGCGGTGACACCTTCCCCGGCCTCGGCCCCGACCACCTGCGGGTCGCGGTCCGGGAGTCGGACGCCGTCGCCCGCCTGGTTGCCGCCCTTTCCGCCGCGCTGGCCGACCGGGCGGCGGCGTGACCACCATCGGTGAGGCGCTCGCCGCCCTGAATACGGCCTACCCGCCCGGGCTCGCCGCCGACTGGGACGCCGTCGGGCTGGTCTGCGGCGACCCCGCGGACGAGCTGGGGTCGGTGCTCGTGGCCGTCGACCCGGTGCCGGAGACGGTCGACGAGGCCATCGTGAGCGGCGCCCAGCTGCTCGTCGCCCACCACCCCCTGCTCCTGCGGGGCGTGCACGGCGTCGGCGCCGACACGCCGAAGGGCGCGCTCGTGCACCGCCTCGTCCGCGCGGGCGCGTCGCTGTTCACCGCGCACACCAACGCCGACGCGGCCGACCCCGGCGTCTCCGACGCGCTGGCCGCCGCACTCGGGCTCGACGTGACCGGCCCGCTCATCGCCGCCGACGCACCGCCCCTCGACAAGATCGTCACGTTCGTGCCGACCGGACCCGACCTCGGCGCCGTCCACGCCGCCCTGTCCGACGCCGGGGCGGGCAACATCGGTGATTACTCGCACTGCTCCTTCGCCACCGCGGGTACCGGCCAGTTCAAGCCGCTCGCCGGGGCGCACCCGACGATCGGCGAGGTCGGGCGGCTGGAACGGGTGGCCGAGACACGGCTGGAGATGGTCCTGCCGCGCAGCAGGCGGCCCGCGGTGGTGGCGGCGCTGCGGGCGGCGCACCCGTACGAGGAGCCCGCGTTCGACGTCCTGGAGCTCGCCCCGGTGCCGTCGCGGCGGGGCCTCGGCCGCATCGGGACGCTGCCGACACCGGAGTCGCTCGCGGCGTTCACCGCGCGGGTCGCGGCGGGGCTCCCCACGACGGCCTGGGGCGTGCGGGCGGCGGGCGATCCCGACCGGGTGATCCGCCGGGTCGCGGTCTGCGGCGGCGCGGGCGACTCCGCGCTCGACGCGGCGCTCGCGGCGGGCGTCGACGCCTACGTCACCGCCGACCTGCGCCACCACCCGGCGGCCGAGCACCTGCTGCGGCCCGGGGCGCCCGCGCTGGTCGACGTCGCACACTGGGCGTCGGAGTGGCCGTGGTGCGCGCAGGCGGCGGACGTCCTTCGCGCCGCGCTGGGCGGTAGCGTCGAGGTCCGCGTCTCCGCGCGCCGCACCGACCCCTGGAGCATCGGGAGCATCACATGAAAGCCGACCCCGCCGTCCAACGGCGGTTGCTGGACCTCGCCGAGGCCGACGGCGAGCTCGCCCGGCTCGCCCACCGCCGCCGGACGCTCCCGGAGCACACGCAGCTCTCCGAGGCCGAGACCGCCGTTCGGACGGCCAAGGACAAGCTCGTCGGGGTGGAAACGGCCGCGGGTGACCTCGACCGCGACATCCGCCGCCTCGAACGCGACATCGACGGTGTGCGCTCCCGGGCCCAGCGCGACAACACGCTTCTGGCGGGCGCGGGCGTCGGCGCCCGGCAAGCCGCGGAGCTGCAGCACGAGCTGGAGACCCTCGCGCGGCGGCAGACCGTGCTGGAAGACGAGCAACTGGAGGTGATGGAGCAGCGCGAGGCCCTCGGCGTGGACGTCGAGCACTCCCGCGGGGTCCTGGCGGCGGCCGAGGAGGCCGTCGGCGCGATCGTCGAACGGCGGGACGCGGCGTTGGCCGACATCGACGCCGCCGAAGCCGGACGCCGCCGCGACCGCGGCGAGATCGCGGTGAACCTCCCCGCCGATCTGCTCGTGCTCTACGACAAGCGCCGGGAACAGCGGGGGACGGGGGCTGCCGTCCTCCTGCAGCGGCGCTGTCAGGCGTGTCGGCTGGAGCTGGATCGCACGGCGGTGGCGGAGCTGCGGGCCGCTCCGCCCGACGAGGTCGTGTACTGCGAGGAGTGCGGAGTGATCCTGGTGCGGACCCCGGAGTCGGGCCTGTGAGGTTGGTCGTGGAGGCGGACGGGGGTTCGCGCGGCAACCCGGGGCCTGCCGGCTACGGCGCCGTCGTGCTCGACCCCCGCACCGACGAGATCCTCGCCGAGCGCGCCGAGGGTTTGGGCGTAACCACCAACAACGTCGCCGAGTACCGTGGCCTCATCGCGGGCCTGCGGGCCGCGCAGGAGCTGGGCGCCACCGACGTCGAGGTGCGGATGGATTCCAGGCTGGTCGTCGAGCAGATGTCGGGCCGGTGGAAGGTCAAGCACCCGGCCATGCAGCCGCTGGCCCGGGAGGCGGCCGGGCTGGTCCGGGAGATCGGGCGCGTGTCGTTCGACTGGATACCGCGCGAGCGCAACCGCCGGGCCGACGCACTGGCCAACCAGGCGATGGACGCACAAGCGGCCGCGCCGCCCGTGCGCGGATAACGTTGTTCCCCCACCCATTGCCGCGCCCGAGCGCCGGAGGCGCCCCATGAGTTCCGCGTGGACCGGGCAGTCCGGTGCGCCGACCCGGCTGCTGCTACTGCGCCACGGCCAGACCGTGCTGTCGATCGACCGCCGCTACTCCGGCCACGGCGACCCCGAGCTGACCACGGCGGGCTGGGCGCAGGCGGCGGCCGCAGCCGCGCGCCTCGCCGCCGTCCCGGAGATCACGTCCGTGCTCACCTCGCCGCTGCGCCGGGCTCGGCAGACCGCCGAGTCGGTCGCGCAGGCCACCGGCGCCCCCGTGGAAGTGCGCGACGGCCTGATCGAGACCGACTTCGGCGAGTGGGAGGGCCTCACCTTCACCGAGGCCCGAGAGCGTGACCCGGAGCTGCACGCGAAGTGGCTGGGCGCCGAGGACGTCGCGCCGCCCGGTGGGGAGAGCTTCGCCGCCGTGAAAGACCGGGTGGCGACCGAGCTCGCGGCGATCGTCGCGGCGTACGAGGGCGAGACGCTCGTGCTGGTCACGCACGTCACCCCGATCAAGATGATCCTGCGCCAGGCGCTCGGCGGCAGCGCCGAGATCCTCTACCGGCTGCACCTCGACCTGGCGTGCCTCTCCGAGGTGCACGTCTTCCCGGACGGGGGCATGTGCGTGCGGCTGGTGAACGACACGAGCCACCGCACCGCCTAGACCACGAGCCACAGCGCCGCGGTCGCGGTGGCCAGCGCGAGCGGCACGGTGAGCAGCCCCAACACGGTGAACTCGCCCAGCCGCGGCCGCCGGTCGCGGCCGAGGACCTGCCGCCACAGGAGCGTCGCGAGGCTGCCGACGTAGGTCAGGTTGGGCCCGATGTTCACCCCGAGCAGCACGGCCAGCACGATCGCGGGCGCCGGGCCCGGACCCAGCGCGGCGAGCAACAGCAGCGTGGCGGGAAGGTTGTTCACCACGTTGGCGAGCACCGCGGCGATGCCCGCCACGGCGAGCAGCCCCGGCAACGACGGCGTGTCCGGGACGACCGTCCGCAACGCCGTCGTGAGCCCCTGCGCCCCCACCGCGGCCACCACCACGCCGAGGGCCAGCACGAACACGCAGAACAGCGGCGCGGCGGCCCGGAACACCCCGACGGGCGTGATCGTCCGCCGGTAGAGCGCGCGGGCCGCCAGCACCAGCGCGCCCGCCGTCGCCACCCACACCGGTTCGACGCCAAGCGGCGACGACGCCCCGAACCCGACCAGCGTCAACGCCAGGACGGCGAGCGCGAACCGCGGTGTCGGCGCACCGTCGGGCGCGGGCGGTGGCGTGCGGGTGCGGAGCTCGGCGCGGAACCACCAGCGCAATACGACGTACTCGACGGCAACGCTCACCGCCCACGGCAGCGCCATGAGCGCGGTGAACCCGAGGAACGACAGCCCGGACGCGGCGAACGCCAGCAGGTTGGTCAGGTTGGAGACGGGCAGCAGCGACGAGGACGAGTTCGCCAGGTGCCCGCAGGCGTAGACGTGCGGGCGTTCGGGCTGCCGCAGCCGGGCGGCGGTCGCGAGGACGACCGGGGTGAGCAGCACCACCGTCGCGTCGAGGCTCAACACGGCGGTGACGGCCGCCGCGGTCGCGAACACCAGCGCGAGCAGGCGCTGCGGCCGACCCGCCGACGCCGTGGCCAGGCGGGTGCCGAGCCACCGGAACACCCCCTCACCGTCGACGAGATGGCCGAGCAGCAGGATCGCGGCGAGGAATCCGATCGTCGGGCCGAGTTCGGTCACCTCGGTCAGCGCCGCCGCGGGTGACACGAGCCCGGCGAGGACGGCAATCGCGGCCGCCGGGACCGCCACGACCGCCTCGGAGAGCCCGAACGGCCGCAGGATCGACGTGACGAGGACGGCCGCGAGCAGGGCCAGCGCGACGAGCAGGCTCACGTCACGAGCAGGTAGAGGCCCACGGCGATGCCGAGCACCACCACCGACCAGCGCAGCACGTGCTCCGGGAGGCGGCGCGCGAGCCGTCCCCCGAGGAAGCCGCCGACGAGGGTGGCGGGGGCGAGGAGACCGACGGCGAGCCAGTCGACCGGCGCACCGAGGCCGAAGATCACCACGGTGACCGAGGCGATCACCAGCGACAGCAGTCCCTTCAGCGCGTTCAGCCGTACCAGCGTGTCGTGGGCGCAGAGCGAGAGCGTCGAGATCAGGATCACGCCGAGGGCGCCACCGAAGTAGCCGCCGTAGACCGCGGCGGCGAAGGTCGCCGGGAGCAGCACGGCGTTGCGGTCGGGCGCGCCGGGCTCCGGGGCCCCGATCCAGCGCTTGATCCGCGGCGACAACGCGAGCACCACGCTGGCCAGCAGCACCAGCACGGGCACGACGGCGTCGAACACCGCGCCCGGCAGCGTCAGCAGCAGGACGCAGCCGACGACCGCGCCGGCGATGCCGACGGCACTCGTCGCCAGGATGCGGCGGCGTTGGCCGCGCAGCTCGACGCGGACACCCAGCACGTTGCCCAGGTAGCCGGGCCACTGGGCGACCGAGTTGGTGACGTTCGCCGGGAGCGGGGCGAACCCGACCGCCAGCAGGGCCGGGAACACCAGCAGCGACCCCCCGCCCGCGACCGCGTTGACCGCCCCCGCGACGAGCCCGGCGAGCAGCAGGAACACCAACCCGCCCGGCGACGCATGGATCACCCGCGCACGCTATCCCGCCGCGCCGAGTCCCGCGTTTCGCGACGGTGAGTCCCGCGCCCCGAACAGGTGAGTCCCCGTTTCGCCACGGTGAGTCGCGCGTTTCGCCACGGTGAGTCCGGCGTTTCGCCACGGTGAGTCCACGTTCTGAACACGCCGAGGATGGGTTCGTGCGCCGGGCCAGTACTCGTCGTGTCGTGATCAAGGACCCGACCGTGCTGGACGCCGCGACTCACCGTGGCGAGTCGCCGGACTCACCGTTGCGAAGCGCGCGACTCACCATCGTGGAGCGGGCGAGATGTGGCCTCACCGTGGCTCGATGCGGGACTCACCGTGGCGAAACGCGCGACTCACCGTGGCGAAACGGCGGGACTCACCCCTGCTCGGAACGCGGGACTCACCGTGGTGAGGTGCGGGACTCATGTCAGGGGAGGGCGGGGTGGGAGGTCCAGGCCGGGCCAGCGCGGATGAAGCGGGTCTTGGCGGCGGGGGTGTCGTCGTCGCCCGCCTGCCAGAAGTCGGCGCGGTCCGGCACGAGCCGGATCGTCGTCCAGCTCGGCGGCATCTCCACCGCCGCCCCGGCGGCGGCGAAGGCGCGCTCGACGTCGCCCGGCGCGAGTGCGGTGTCCGACCCCTCCGCCCCCAGCGCGTCGTACGCCCACGCCAGGCGCCGCAGGCCCAGGGGCCGGGTCGGGAACGCCGCGCGCGAGACGTCAGCGGGCTGCTCGCTCGCCACCCCCCGCAGCACCACCTGCCGCCCGGGCCAGTAGAACACCCCCGACGCCTGCGGACGGGCCGCGATGTCGAGCGTCTTGGTCGTCGGCCGGGACGAATGGAACCGCAACGAGGTCGGCATCGATCGCCGTGACGAGCACGGTGCGCGCGTGCGGCGTGCCCGAGGCATCCGCGGTGGCGAACGTCATCGTCGGCTGCCCGGCCGCTGCGACAGCCTCCTCGACCCACCGCGCGAGCACCGCCATCGGGTCGCCGCCCGAAAGGTCCTCACGTTCCACTGTGCACCATCACGATCACGCATGGCTCTTCCCCGATCCGCCGGAACCTATGCGGGACCAGCCCGGAGTACCGGACGCTCTCCCGCGGTCCGTGCCGGGTGCGCGTGCCCTCCTGCTCGCCCAGCTCCAGCTCGATCGTTCCCTGCGCCACGTACAGGAGCTCCTGCCGGGGATGGGCGTAGAACTCGGCGAACTCGTCCGCGAGGTCGGTGAACTCCGTGACGTCCGCGCCGCCGGGATCGTGCAGCAGCAGCCGTCCGCCACCCGTGCCGGTGCCGGTGCCGGACACCGGCACGACGGCGGCAGGCTCGGCCAACCCGAGCAACGCCTGCTGGGTGGTGCCCAGCGCCGCCGCGATCCGGAAGAGCGAGCGCATCGACGGCCGTGAACGTCCCAGCTCCAGCTGCGAGAGGAACGGCTGCGACAGCCCCGTTGCGCCCGCCAGCTGGACCAGCGTGAGGCCCCGGTCCCGGCGCAGCGCGCGGATGGCGCCGCCCAGGCGGGTGTCGGCCAGCCGTTGCGCTCGGTGGCCGCCGCCGGTCACGATCACCATGCGTAACCCGTCCGCGGAGAGGTTGTCACCTCGCTGAAACACGAGGTCTCTAGTGTGCGCCGAATAGTACCTGGATCAATACTATGCAGGTGGGGAGCAGCGTGACAGTCGCGTTACAGCAGGTGGGGCCCGCCGACGGCACAGCCCACCTCGCCGGGACGGCCGTCGCGGCGCTCCGCGGCGTCCGGCTTCCCGACGGCACGCTGGGCGACGTGCTGCTCGACGGCGCGACGGTGTCCTCGGCGGCGGCGGGCCCGGGCGCGGGCGCCGAACTCGACGCCCGCGGCTGGCGCGTCCTCCCCGCCGCCTGCGAGCCGCACGCCCACCTCGACAAGGCCCTCACCGCGCCCCGCCTCCCGCCCGGCGTCGGCAACGACCTCGTGGCCGCGTGCGACAGCTGGCGGGTCCTGCTCCCCGCGATCGACCGCGCGGACGTCGAGACGCGGGCCCTCACCGCGATCCGCCGCTACGTCGCCCGTGGCATCACGGCGATCCGGACGCACGTCGACCTGCACGACGGTCCGCACCCCTTCCACGCGGTGGACGCCCTGGTCGGACTGCGCGATCGGCTGCGTGGCCGGGTCACCCTGCAGGTCTGCCTGCTCGCGGGGCACGAGACGCCGACCGAGCTGGTCGCCGCCGCCGTCGCCCGCGGCGTCGACGTGATGGGCGGCTGCCCGCACCTGGCCCCCGATCCCCGGTTCGAGTGCCGCCGCATGCTCGACGTCGCGGAGGCCCACGACCTGCCCGTGGACCTGCACGTCGACGAGGTGACCGACGTCGAGCTCGCCGACGACGACCTCGACATCGTCCAGCTCGCCCGCCAGACGCTCGCGCGGGGCCTCACCCGCCCGGTCACCGCGAGCCACGCCGTGCGGCTCGGCATGCTCCCGCCGTCGCGGGTGGCGCCGGTGCTCGCGGAGGTGGCCCGGGCCGGGCTCGGCGTCGTCACGTTGCCGATCACCAACCTCTACCTGCAGGGCCGCGACGCCACGCACGCCGCTCCGCGCGGGCTCACCGCACTGCACGCGATCCTCGCGGCGGGCATCCCGCTCGCGGCGGGCGCGGACAACGTGCGCGACCCCTTCAACCCCGCAGGGCGCGCCGACCCCTTCGAGACGACCATGCTGCTGCAGACCGCGGGCCACCT
Organism: uncultured Actinomycetota bacterium; assembly: GCA_963837575.1. GTDB lineage: Bacteria > Actinomycetota > Actinomycetes > Mycobacteriales > Pseudonocardiaceae > Pseudonocardia. The sequence goes on along the minus strand of CAWIOI010000017.1, from coordinate 459,192 downwards.
CACCGCCGAGCAGGCCCTGCACGCCGTCACCGCGGGCGCGCGCGCCGTGCTCGGCCTGCCCCCGGCCGGGGTCGCCCCCGGCGACGTCGCCGACCTCCTGCTCGTGCCCGACGCCGACCTGGGCGACGTGCTCGCGGGGGCGGAGGACGCCCGCATCGTCCTTTCCGCAGGCCGTGTGGTTGCCGACACGCGCGTCCAGCGCCGCATGGAAGTGTGAGGCCCGCATGACCGCCGCCCCTACGACCGACCCCACCCTCGTCCTGGACGCGGTGGGCAAGCGCTTCGCCACCGGTACCGTCGCGTTGACCGACGTGAGCCTCCACCTCCGTCCCGGTGACTTCGTCTCCGTCGTCGGCCCGTCGGGCTGCGGCAAGTCCACGCTGCTGCGCCTCGCGTCCGGCCTGGAGACGGCCACGAGCGGCAGCGTCACCGTCACCGCGGCGGCCACCAGCTACGTCTTCCAGGACCCGACCCTCTTGGAGTGGCGCAGCGCCGCCCGCAACGTCGAGCTCGTGCAGGAGCTGCGCGGGACGCCGCGCGCGACCCGGCGCGACCGCGCTCAGGAGATGCTGGACCTGGTCGGGCTCACCGGTTTCGAGCGCCAGCACCCCCGCGCCCTGTCCGGCGGCATGCGGATGCGGGTCTCGATCGCCCGCGCCCTGGTCGCCGAGCCCGACCTCGCCCTGTTCGACGAACCGTTCGGCGCCCTGGACGAGATCACCCGGCTGCAGATGCAGACCGAGCTGCAGAAGCTCTTCGTGCTGAAGCGCTTCGCGGGCCTGTTCATCACGCATTCGGTGTCGGAGGCGGTGTACCTGTCCACCCGCGTGCTGGTGATGAGCGGACGGCCGGGCCGGGTCGTCGCCGACATCGCGGTGCCGTGGGACTATCCGCGCGAGCCGTCCTTGCGCTACGACCCGGAGTTCGCCACGCTGACCGGCCGCGTGTCCCAGGCGTTGGGGGAGCACTCATGACAACCACACAGCCCACGCCGCTGGCCGCCGCACCGCCGGATCCCGGCGCACCGGCGGCTGCGCCGGAGAAGCGCAGGCCGTGGTGGGCCACCGCGGTCGCCCGCTCGGCGCCGATCGTCCTCGCCGTATTGGGCGTCCTGGCGCTCTGGTATCTCCTCAGCTACGTCGTGCTGCCGCCGTCGCAGCGGTTCCTGCTGCCCCCGCCGCACCAGGCGTTCGGCGTGGCGCTGTCCAACCCCAACGTCGCCGTGCCGATGTTCGAGGCGTTGGGCCGCAGCATCCTCGTCGCGATCGTCGGGCTGGCGATCGCGTGCGTCATCGGCATCGCCTGGGCGACGCTCATGGCGCAGTGGTCGTGGGCCGAGAAGATCCTCTACCCGTACGCGGTGATCCTGCAGACGATCCCGATCCTCGCCCTCGTCCCGCTCATCGGCATCTGGATGGGCTACTCGTTCGCCGCGCGGGTGGCGGTGTGCGTGCTCATCGCCGTGTTCCCGATGATCTCGAACACGTTCTTCGGGCTCCAGTCGGCCACCCAGGCCGCGCACGACCTCATGACGCTGAACCGGGCCACCCGCCTGCAGCGCCTGCGCAAGCTGGAGTTCCCCGCCGCCGTCCCCGCGATCTTCACGGGGCTGCGCACCGCCGCGGGTCTGGCGGTGATCGGCGCGATCGTCGGCGACTTCTTCTTCCAGCAGGGCGCGCCCGGCATCGGGAGCCTGCTGCGCGTGTACACCCAGCGGCTCTCGATGGAGCCGCTGCTCACCGCCGTGACGCTGACCGCCCTCTTCGGCGTCGTCTTCTTCACCGCCTTCGCCGCGCTCGACCGCGCCGTGGTCGGGCGCTGGTACGGCCGCACCGCACGCTGACCCCCCGAGAAAGCGAGACCCCTCCGTGAACCGCCATCCCCTCCTCGTCGCGGGCACGCTCGCGACCGCCCTGCTCCTGGCCGCCTGCGGGTCGTCGGGGGGTACCGCCGCCGCGCCCGCCCCGAGCGCGCCCGCCGCGCCCGCCGGAGGCCCGCTCGACCTCAAGGGCGCGGGCTGCCCGGACACGGTCGTCATGCAGCAGGACTGGCAGCCCGAGGCCGAGCACGGCGCCATGTACTCGGTGGTCGGGCCGGGCTACACGGTGGACACCAACACCAAGTCGGTCACGGGCCCGCTGGTCGCGCAGGGCGTCGACACGGGCGTCAAGGTCGAGGTGCGCGCGGGCGGCCCGAACACGGGGTTCAAGCCGGTCTCCGACCTGCTCTATCTCGACGACAAGATCACCCTCGGTGCCGTCAACACCGACAACGCCATCGTCTCCGGCGCGAAGGGCCAGACGACCGTCGCGGTGACGTCCCAGATGACGGTCAGCCCGCAGATCCTCATGTGGGACCCGGCGAGCTACCCCGGCAAGACGACGATCAAGGAGGTCGCCGCGACCGGTGCCACCGTCCTCACCTCGGGTGACATCATCCCGGCGCTGCTGCAGTCGGAGGGGATCATCAAGAAGGAGCAGTCGGACCAGAGCTACGACAGCTCCCCGTCGCGCTTCGTGTCCGACCCGAAGATCCTCCAGCAGGGCTTCGCGACGGCCGAGCCGTACATCTACGAGAACGAGATCGCGCAGTGGAAGAAGCCGGTCGCATTCGAGCCGCTCTCGAACTACGGCTACTCGATCTACCCGGAGCCGCTCACGGTGCGCGCTGACAAGCTCGCTGCGCTCACCCCGTGCCTGAAGAAGCTCGTGCCGATCATGCAGCGGGCGCAGATCGACTACCTGAAGAACCCCGCAGCCACCAACGATCTGATCATCAAGCTGGTCGACCAGTACCAGACCGGCTGGACCTACACGCCCGGTGACGCGGACTTCTCGGTGAAGACGCAGCTGTCGGGCAAGTTCGTGACCAACGACCCCGCCTCGGGTGTGTTCGGCAAGTTCGACCCGAAGCGGATGGCCGACACCGTTGCCCGGTTCACCCCGCTGCTGCGGCAAGCAGGCACGCTGACGGCCGCGCCACCGCCCGCGGACTCGCTTTACACCAACCAGTTCATCGACGATTCGATCAAGATGTGATGACTGCTGCGGAGAGGGCCTGCGCCGAGATCACCCGGCTCGGCGCGGGCAACGTGACGTTCGACGAGGCGCAGCGCACCAAGGCCTCCGCGGACTGGTCGCGCATGTCGCCGATCCTGGCCGAGAAGGTCCCGCCCGGCCGTTACGTGGCCGACGCCGTGGTGCGCCCGGCCACCGGACGTGACGTCGCGACGGTGCTGCGCGTCGCTTACGAGCACGACGTGCCGGTCACCCCGCGGGGCGCGGGCACCGGCAACTACGGGCAGGCCACGCCGTTCGAGGGCGGGATCCTGCTCGACCTGCGCGCGCTCACCGATGTCCGGATCGGCACCGACACGGTCACGGCGGGCGCGGGCGCGCGGCTCTCGGCGATCGACAAGGAGCTGCGGGCGGCGGGCCGCGACATCTGGATGTACCCGTCCACCAAGACGTCGACGATCGGCGGCTTCGTCGGTGGGGGGAGCGCGGGCACCGGCTCGATCGAGCACCTCACGACCTCCGACGGCTACGTGGTGTCCGCGACCGTCGCGCCCATGGACGGGTCGGGGGAGCTGTTCACGGTCTCGGGCGACGACCTCGTGCCGTTCATCCACGCCTACGGCGTGACCGGTGTGCTCGTCGAAGTCGAGGTGCGCACCGACCCGGCGCGCGACTGGACGGCCGTCTACGCCGCGTTCGACTCCTACGCCGGGCTGGCGGCGGGGCTGCGGGCGATGGGCGGCCTCGATCCGTTGCCCCGGCTGGTCTCCGGCGACGAGCCCGCGCTGGTGCCGACCCTGCCCGCCTCGATCACGCTCGACCCGCAGTCCTACAGCCTGCGGGTGATCGCCGTCTCCTCGACGCTCGACGAGGTGCGCGGGGCCGTTGCCGAGGCGGGCGGTTCGGTGCTCGCCGCGCTCGACGACTACGTCGAGACCGACCGGCTCTCGGGCATGTCCTACAACCACCCGGTCTACTTCCTGCAGCGCGGCCAGCCCGAGACGTCCTGGTTCCACATGGAGACCGCGGGCGCGGTGATCCTCGACGACCCGGACGCCGTCCGCGCGGTCTACGAGGGCCCGGTCCACCTGCACCTGGAGCTGTTCGCGCGCGGTCCGGGGGCGATGGTCGTGGCCCGCTACCGGTCGGAGGAGGAGATGCTCGCCGGGATCGGCCGGATGGAGGCGATCGGCATGGGCGTGCACTCGCCGCACCAGTGGTTCGTCGACCGCAACGTCGCGCTCGCGATCGAGACCGCCCGGCGCACCGACCCGAAGGGACTGCTCAACCCGGGCAAGCTCACCGCCAGCCCGCCGATCGACTCGCGCGTGAACATCGGGGTGGCCCGATGAGGTTCGCCGACCTCACCTGGCCCGAGGTGGCGGCGCTGCCCGCCGACACCGTCGCCGTCCTCCCGCTGGGCTCGATCGAGCAGCACGGCCCGCACCTGCCGCTGTCCACCGACTACGTGTGCGCCACGGAGATCGCCGCCGCCGCGGTGGACCTCGTGTCCGAGGCGCCTGCGGTGCTGCTCCCGGGCCTGGCCTACACCAAGTCCGATGAGCACCACGCCTTCCCCGGGTCGCTCTGGCTGTCTTGGGAGACGCTGATGGCGACGCTGGTCGACATCGGTCGTTCGCTCGCCGCGTCCGGGATCACGCGCGTGCTGTTCGTCAACGGGCACGGCGGGAACTCCGCGTTGGGCCAGGTGGCCAACCGGGAGCTGCGGCGCCGGTTCGGGCTGCGCACGTTCTTCACCCACCCGGGCGTGCCCGTGGACCAGGGCGGCACCGCCTCGGCGCCCTCGGAGCACGGGATGGGCGTGCACGGCGGGCACGGCGAGACGTCGCTGATGCTGCACCTTCGGCCCGACCTGGTGCGGATGGAGCTGGCCCGGCCCAATGTGCCGACGGCCTTGCGCGAGTTCCGCCACATCGGCTTCGGCAAGCAGGTCTCGTTCGGCTGGACGAGTGATGACTTTGGGCCGGACGGGCACATCGGCGATCCCACCGGCGCTACCGCCGAGCACGGCAAGCGGTTCGTCCAGACGGCGGTACCGCGCCTGGCCGAGATCATCGTCGAGGCACACCGCTTCGCCACCTAGGACTCGGGCCGAAGCGATTCCCGAAGCGTTCGGTCCAGATGATCCGGCCGTTCGGCGGAGGGCGCCGTCACCCGGGGAACGGCCCGTGCGGTGGCTGCGTACCGTGTCGGGCCCCGGCTCCGGACGGAGGTGGTGGCGGTGGCTCGCTCCGGCACCTCTCGTACGTCGAGCATCGTCCTGCGCACTCCCGGAGCGGGCCCCCGTCGGCCGGATGGCGCCCCGACCGGTCAGCACGCGGCGTGGCGCCCGGTGCCCTGGCACCAGCGGTTGCTCGTCGCGCTGATCGCGGGCGGCCTGCTCGCGGGCCTCACCATCGCCGGGATCCGGACGTTGGTCCCGTCCCCGGTGTGCGTCCCGGTACGGATCGTCGCCGCGCCCGAGATCGCGCCGTTCGTCGCGCAGGTCGCCGGGCGGCTCGACGAGGATCAAGGCTGCGCGTTCTCGATCGTCCCGCGCGCGTCGGCGGACGAGACGGAGGCGCTCGCGCTCTCCGACAGCGCCCGCGGCACGGACCTCCCGCAGGTCTGGATGCCCGAGTCGACCCTGCTGCTCACGCAGGCCCGCGCGCGCGGCGCCACCGCGGTGCCCGGCTCGGGCGCGTCGATCGTCTCCTCGCCGGTGGTGATGGCGCTCGACGCCGACGCCGTCGGCACGCTCGGCCCCGGCAGGCCGACGTGCGACGCGCTGCTGCGCGCCGACAAGGTCGTCGTCGGCGCACCCGACCCCACCCGCGACCCGGTGGGGCTCGCCGCGCTGTTGGAGGCCCAGGCCGACCTCGGGTCGGGGCCGGGCGGCGACGCCGCGCTCGCGGCGTTCCTGCGCAAGCTGCAACGCCACGTCGTGGCACCGGGCGACACCCTGCTCGACCGGCTGCCCGGCGTGCCCGCACCGACGCCCCCGGTGACGGCGTTCCCCACCACCGAGCAGCAGATGTTGCGGCACAACGCCGACCACCCCGACGGCATGCTCACCGCCGTCTACCCGAACGAGGCCCCGACCTGGATGGACTACCCGTTCACGGTCCTCACCACCGCGAACCCGGCGGAGCGGGACGCGGCCGCGCGGCTGCTCTTGGCGCTGCAGGACCCGGACGGGCAGGCGGCGCTCTCGGCGGGCGGGTTCCGCACCGCGGACGGTCGGGCGCCGGTCGACCGGTCGGGCGACGGGCGCACGGTCCGCGACCTCGCCGCGCCCCGCCCGTTGGCCGAGTCCGCCACGTCCGACGCCGCGCTGCAGCGGTGGGCGACGGCCACCCGCAGCGGACGCATCGAGGTGCTGATCGACGTTTCGGGCTCGATGAACGCGATCGTCCCGACGCTGCGGAAGACCCGGCTCGCCGTCACGCTCGACGCGGCGGCGCGCGGCCTGAGGTTGTTCGAGCCGACCACCACCCTGGGGCTCTGGACGTTCGCCAACCGGCTGGACGGCGACCGCGACTACCGGCAGGTCGTCCCGGACACCCCCGTCCCGCAGCTGCTCACGGGCCCGGCGCTGGAGGCGCTCAGGTCGATCCGCGCCATACCCGGCGGCCGCACCGGCCTGTACGACTCGGTGTTGGGGTTGTACGAGCAGGCGCGCCGGAACTGGGAGCCGGGAAAGCTCAACGTCGTGGTCGTCCTCACCGACGGCGACAACGACGACCCCGTCGGGATCAGCCGGGAGGAGCTGCTCCGCCGCTTGAGCGCGGAGTCCGACCCGGCCCGCCCCGTCGCGGTCATCGGACTGGCGGTCGGCCCGGACATCGACCCGGCGCCGCTGGACGAGATCGCGCGCGCCACCGGCGGCCACTCGTTCGTCGTCACCGACCCGGCCCGCATCGACAACGTCTTCTTCGCCGCGTTGGGCGCGTTGAGCAAGGCCTGAGCACCCACCGCCGAGCCCTCGGTGCGGCGGCCGCGATAGCCTGGCTGCGCGGACGAGCAGGCCGGGCGGCCGCGTCGGAACCTCCGGGTTCCGCCGAGGAAAGTCCGGACTCCGCAGGGCAGGGTGGTTGTCAACGGCAACCCGGGGCGACCCGCGGGACAGTGCCACAGAGAACAGACCGCCTTCCGCGACCAGCGGGGGGTAAGGGTGAAACGGTGGTGTAAGAGACCACCAGCGCCCCGGGTGACCGGGGCGGCTCGGTAAACCCCACCCGGAGCAAGACCAAGAGGCTCCCGCAAGGGGGCTGCGCAGGCGTTCGAGGGCGGCCCGTCCGAGCCTGCGGGTAGGTCGCTCGAGCCCGTCGGCGACGGCGGGCCTAGATGGATGGTCGCCGAACCGCGCGCCGCGAGGCGCCGGGGAACAGGATCCGGCTTACAGGCCTGCTCGTCCGCGCTATCGTCGCTGAGCCGCGTAAACGTCAGTTGGCCTCGTCTTCGGGGCACGCTGGGGGCACATCGCCCAAGATGGCGTCGACAGCCTCACGGGTTCGGTCGTCGGAATCAGGCCACAGGTGAGAGTAGGTGTCCAGGGTCTCGGCGGCGGTGGCATGGCCGAGCCGACGTTGGACTGTCTTCACGGACTCGCCGTGGCGGATCAGCAGCGACGCGTAATGTGCCGCAGGTCGTGCATGCCCGTCGTCGTGGGGATGCCGGGGATCTTCTTGATCGTCGGGCGCCAGACGTATCGGAGAAGGCGGTTCGCCGTAGGGCCTCGCCGTCGTCGTCGGTGAACACCAAGCCGTCCGGGTGGCTGACGGGGAAGTGGCGGATGTGCTCGGCGAGCGCGCTGACGACGACGCGCGGAAGCGGGATGGTGCGGTGCGAGGCCGACGTCTTGGGCAGGCCAGGAAGGGCGGCTTGCGTGGCAGCAGCACGAGCTGGCGGTCCACACGACGTGCACGCAGGAAGTCGATGCGGTCGAGGGTGAGGCCGAAGCACTCGCCCTGGCGCATGCCGTACCGGCCGCCAGCACGACGAGGGCCTGGTACCGCTCCGGGATCGCCGTCCGGAGTGCGTCTATGGCCGCGGTGTCGAGAGGGACGATCTCCTTGGGCTGCTTCTTCGGCAGCTTCGTGTTCTCACAAGGCGAGGCGCTGACGCGGCGTCGCGGATCGCGGCCTTGTAGATCGCGGCGAGAATGCCGTGGATCACCTGCACAGTGGCAGGGGAGAGCTTGCCGTTGAGCCGTGAGACCCAGGCCTGCACTTCGGACGGACGCACCGAAGCGAGGCGTCGGTTGCCGAAGTACGGATAGACGTGCCTGCGCAGGTTCGTCTCCACGTGGGCTTGGGTCGACGGCCGGTGGACCTGGCAAAGCGCCACGTCTCGCTGTACTCCTTGACGGTCGTCGGATCGTTCGGGTCGACATAGTCACCGCGGAGCAGGTCGGCCGCGAGCTTCGTCACGAACCGGTCGGCGTCGATGCGTCGTTGGAAAGGCGCTTGCGGACCGACCATCGGGTCTCGCCAGCGAGCCAGCCACGTGGTCTTGCCGTTGCGGACTCGCTTCTCAACGCTTGCCATCGCGGTTCCTACGCTGCCGGGGTGCCCTTGAGGACCGGAACCACATCCGTACCTCGTCGGGGTCGTAGCGGATGTAGCGGCCGACGCGGCGGCCTTCGGGTCCGTAGCGCTGGTAGCGCCACTGGTAGAGGGTGGTGACCGGGACGCCCAGGTACTGCGAGACATCCTGCACTCCCCAGAGTCGTTCTGGCTTGTCCATCTCACTTCCTTGATCGAATCGGTCATGCGGTGGTGTGTTCTTCGCGGGCGAGGGCGCGGTAGGCGCGGGCGCGTGCTGCTGCTGCGGCGGCGAGGTGGGCGTCGGCGGTGGTGTTCCAGCCGATCCCGGCCAGGTGCAGGTCGGCGACGATCAGCGTGGTCTCGGTCGTCGGCCTGGTCGTCGATCGGCCGGGGTGGTGGCGGTTCCACCAGTCGTTGCGGGTGGCGCGTCGCCATTCCCGGCGGGCGGCGCGCAGGGCCTTGTGGGTGGTGGAGTAGCGGCGGGACTTGGTGGCGAAGTGGCCGCCGAAGCCGAGCATGTGCGTCCAGCGCCGCAACCGTCCGTAGGTGTCGTGCCAGCGCTCGCGCTGCTCCTCGGAGGTCCAGTCGGAGGGGCGGCCGCCGAGTTGCCAGGCGTAGGCGATCAACCGGCCGAGGTGGGTTGCGGGGTCGGCGTAGTGCTCGGCGGTTTCGGCGTTCATCCGCCCGGTGACCGGCAGCCCGGTGGGTTCGGTGGCCTTGGTGGCGTACTTGGCCAGGTAGGCGGCCACCGCATCGGTCGACACGTCCGGGGTGGCGTCGTGGGCGGCGAGGGTGACCGGGCGGACGTCGAGCTGAGGGCCCCACTCGATCGGCCAGGAGTGGCCGGTGTCGGCGTAGCCGGGGGTCAGGAACCGGGTCGTGGTGACCGCGTCGGTGACGAGCTGCGCGAGCTCGGCGGCGGTGATGTCGCGCGGGGGCCGCAGGACGGCGTCCGGGTCGGCGGGGTCGATCCGGTCGAGTCGGATGAGGGCGTGGAAGTGCACGACGCCGCGGCGTTGGTATTCGGCGACCTTGCCGTAGGAGACCCGCAGCCGGATGTCGTGGGCGCGCTCGAGCGGCCGCAGCGCCCGGGTCAGCGTGATGATGGTGCGGCGCCAGAGTTCCCCGGCCCAGCCGTTCCAGACGACGTGGGCGGCGTGGTCGTAGCAGTCCAGGCAGATCGGCCGCCCCAGCCGGGGGTCGTCCTCGGCGTGGCGTTTGGTGCACACGAGCTGCCGCCCGTGCGGGCACAGGGTGATGTCGCGGCGCATCCGACACGGCCGCACCTTCCCCGTCGCGCGGGTTCACCGAGCGGGTGTGGACGGGGCCGAAGGAGGGCGCGGTGAGGGTGGCGAACACGACCGGATGCCCGGTCACGGTGTCGGGGACGCCTTTGCCGCCGACGAGTCCCGCGCGGATGAGTTGGTAGGTGTCGGCGCGGTAGGTCTCCGCGCAGGCCGGGCAGACGCTCGCGCGGCGGTCTCCGCAGGGCACGTAGATGACGCCGTCGGGTAGGTCGGTGGTGGTGTGGCGGGTGGCGACGATGCGGCCGGTGGCCTGCTCGACGGTGTGCAGCGCGCCGGTGAGCCGGACCGGGCGGACGCAGCCGCGGGTGGAGGCGACGTGCGCGAGCCAACGGCCGTGATCCGGGGGGCGGCGCGGCGCAGCATCCGGGTGTGGGTGTCCTCGATCCCCGTCGGCGGGGCGCGGTGCAGGGTGGTGGGTGGGTTGGTCATGGGCGGCTCACCAGGGGATCGGGGGGAAGCCGGTGCCGAAGTAGTCGCGGGCGATCTGCTCGGCGCGGGCCAGGACCCGGGCGACGTCGGCGGGGGTGCGGCCGGTCGGCCCAGGCGGTGAGCCGGTCGGGGTTGTGGCCGCAGGTCGAAGCGGAGCACGGCGTCGATCGCGGCGAGTGGGTCGACGACGGTGACGGCGAGGGTGTCGCCGTAGCGGGCCAGGTGATGCGCCAGGGCGTGCACGACCTGGCGGGCGGTCAGGGCGTAGGTCTCGGCGCGCAGGAACACCGCCTCCGCGCGGGCGTTCACGACGTCGGGAGCGGTGGCGGTGGTGGGGTCGGCGAGGGTGGTCACGTCGGTTCTCCGTTCGGTGCGGTGGTGGTTGGCGGTCACCCTCACCCCCGACGAGCGGGTTGTCGCTGGTGTCGGGGGTGGGAGTCGCCGTCAACGACGTGTGTCAGCGACCGCGGCGGTGGTGCTGGCCGGTGGTCGGCAGGTGCGCGAGGGTGGCGATGTCGATGGCGCCGCATTGGGCGCAGGTGCGGTACAGGCCGCAGCCGTTCTCGGCGTGGGCGGGGATGGCCCCGCGGCATTCGCAGACGCGCCAGACGTCCCACAGGTGGTCGAGGGAGCCGCACAAGTGGCGGGCGGTGCAGACCGGGCAGCGGATGTGCCCGTCCTCGCTGACGGTCCAGCCGTCGTGGGCGAGGTAGTCGAGGGCTTCGCCGGTCGGTGTCGAAGTGGACGATGAAGCCGAGCTCGTCCTTGTCGAGGTGGTCGTCGCAGTCGTCGCAGTCGACGACGAAGCACCCGATGCGCCGGATCATCGGCGACGTTCCTTCCGATACGTCCCGGCGCCAGCGTTGGTGGGCGGCTGTCGCGGGGTGACGCCCAGCCGTTGGGCGATCGGTGCACGATGTCGCGCTGGGTGTAGGCGGTGCGCACGCCGGAGATCGACAGTCTGGTCGGCGTCGGCGAGCGCGGCGAGGGTGTAGGGACGTGGGTAGGTGAGGTGCGGGCGTAGGCCAGCAGCAGCCGCAGCTGGGTGCGGGCGTCCTCGCGGGTGCTGCGCAGGTGAGCCAGCGCCGCCAACACGGGTCGCACCGGACGGCCGTGGAAGTGCGGGACGGCAGTGGTGGCGGTCGTGTCGCAGCCCACGAGCAGGCAGACGGTCGACATGCCCGCAGTCGTGGTGTCATCCGCGGTGGTCGCGGAATCGTGCGTTGGTGGTCGGAGTCGCGGGTCGTCATGATCGGGTTCCTTCCGCGGGTAGGGGTGAACAGGCGGTGTGGGCGTGGCAGCAGTCGCACAGCCGCTCCTGTCCGCGTGCGGGCTTCAGGGTTGGCAGTGCGACCCCGCACTGCGGGCAGACCATGTCGGTCGTCGGTGTTGCTCGCGGTCGAGCTCGTCGGCCGGTGTGGTCGATCGGCGTAGGGGATGATCAGGGCGAGTGCGGCGGTGAACCCGCTGGCCACGAGCAGCAGCATGAGCAGGAAGCAGGCTGATGTCGGTGCGGTTGTCCCGCAGCCACGGCACCACATGCACCGCGGCACCGATCCCGGCCAGGGCCACGACGGCGAGCACACCGACCACGATGGCGCGATCGTTGCTGGACATTGTGGGCAGACTCCTTCTCGTCGCCGAATAGCCGAGCCATTCGGACGTCGGACGAGTGATGGGACTGATGTGCTGGGCGGGTTATGCGGCGGGGGGGCGGCGGATGCGCAGCGCGTGCGCGATGACGGCGGCGATCTGGTCGTCGTCGAGGTAGGCGGCCTTGAACCGGCGGGGAATGCCGCCTTCGGCCAGCAGGAAGCCGACGCCGCGGTAGTTGTCATCGGGCGGGATGGTCTTCGCGGAGAAGCCCTCGGAGGCCCAGCCGTGGGACAGGATGATGTCCGAGCTGGAGTCGGTGGTGCAGCGGAACGCCACCCGGTAGCCGAACAGGTCCCGCAGGCTGGTGGGGATGATGTCGGCCGAGGGCCGTTGGGTGGCGACGATCATGATGATCCCGGCGGCGCGGCCGCGGGCGACCAGGTCGCGGACCAGGGTCTTGAACTCTTCTTGTTGTTCTTTGGTGCCGGTGGTGACGGAGAAGAACGCGACTTCGTCGATGACGCAGACGATGACGTCGAGCCCGTCGGCGGGGACGATCTTGCGGCGGCGTTGCGCCCAGAGCCGGGCGTAGCGGGTGTCCATCTCGGCCTGCAGGGCGCGCAGGCGGTCGTTGGCGTAGGCGATGTCGTTGCCGACGAACACGTCCGCGACCGGTGCCCACGGGCCGAGTTCGACGATCTTGCCGTCGAACAGCCACAGCCGGGCGTCCGGGCACAGGGCGATGTGGGCGATGATGGTGTTGAGCAGGCTCGACTTGCCCGAGCCGGGCTCGCCGCCGACCAGCAGGTTGCGGTACATCAGGGTGACGGCCACCGGGAGGCCGTCCTCGTCGATCCCGAACGGGACCGGGTCGTAGATCGAATACCCGTCCACCGACGGCGGGCGGCGGCGTCGTCGGCGACGACGCGGGAACCGTGCAGACATGATCGTGGCGTCCTTCTGAAATGCGATGTCGTGGGTGGGCAGGACAGGGCGCCGCGCCGAAGCCTGTTCGGTAGGCGCCCTGCCGCTGCCGTTGAAGGGGGTGGACGCCGTCACGTCGAGGCCCGCGAGAGCGGGTCAGACGTAGTCGGTGACGTCCACTCCGCCGAAGCCGGTCACACCCGGCGGATCGGCCTGAGCACCCGGATCGGTGCCCGGTGCGTTCTTCCCGGCCCCGTTGCGTGCGGTGCCGTTGCTTGCGTGGTGCCGTTGTCGTCGTGCCGTCGTGGCCGCGCGGTGGCCGTGCTGCCGTGACTGCCTGGCGGCGGCGTGCCGTCGGCGTGGTCGCGACGGTGCGGCCGGTGTCGGGTCGCCCACTGTTGCGGAGTCGGCAGCCACGCCGGGCGGCCATTGCGAGTCGAGGTGATCGACCACCGGTGGCGACAGCGGACGCTGCGCGCCGAGCGGGTCGCGGCGGATGATGTCCACCCACACCAGGGCGGCTTGTCCCTGCACGGGGGTGATGCGGGCTTCGCGGGCCCAGCATGCGGCCCCGATCTCGTCGATGATGCGTTCGAGGTCGTTGACGGACAGCCCCGCCGGGAGCCACACTCGAACCCGTACCCCGACACGGGGTCGGGCGCGACCACACCAGGAACGGCAGTCGTCCGTTCGCGGTCCACGTCCGGGTCTGCAGGAAGCAGGCCCGCATCCGATGCCGCATCACCACCGCTGTGCAGCGGCGCAGCGTGAACCGGCGGGATGCCGGTATGGCCAAGACCACCGCGAGGGTGGCGGCCATCAGCAGCCACGCCCACTGGGCGGGCGTCATCCACTCCGGGCAAGCCGGGGGTGACCTGTGATTCGAGCTGGTCGAAGCACCAGCCAGCCGACCGTGATCACGGTCAGTTCGGCGCGACGCCGCACCACGAACCCGACGACCAGCCAGAAGCGGTGACTGTTCGGGTCGGGTGAACATCTCCCACCCCCAACCCGGGGTAGTGGCTGCGGCCTCGTCGGCCGGAGCGGCCGCGGGAGCGGCCCGAGGCAGAACGTGCCATCATCAATGCTCCTCACTCATGCTCGTTGCAGAGAGCGGGGAAACCGGGCGGACGCGGAACCGACTCGTGGTCGGCAAACCTGTGCGGTTCCGTGTCCAGCCCCCATTCCCCTTTCATTGGTTCGGTCAGAACGGCAGATCGGCGCCGTTCTTGTCGTCCTCGATCCGCAGCCGATAGCGCGACGATGGTCTTCAACATGTCCAGATGCTGTGCGGCCAACTTCCAGGCATTCGCTGGCGTCGACCAGATGCCCGTACACGATCGCCGTTCCGGCGTTCTCGGTCTGCCCAGGACAGGTGCATGAACTTGGCGGACTCAACTGCGTGGCGGCTTCGGCGATGATCTCGCGCATCGCGGACTCGATCTGCTGCGTGCACCCGTGCGGTGCTCGCCTTCGGCCGATACCGGTCGACCGTTCGCCGCCGTGTCGGCGGCCGGGTCATCCACCGAGGTCGGACATCGTGGTGGACATGGCTCACCCCTCTCTCGTGATCAGGTGATCGGCTTGCTCAGTTGCTCGGCGCCGGGCTCGGCTTGCCCGCTGCGCCGTTGGTCGGGATCACGGACTTGGCGCGAAACGCCACCCGCGAGTTGCCGTTCTGCACCCACGGCATTGCCTGCAGACGCTCGACGGACACGTCTGACCTTGGGAAACCTTCGGAGGGTCGGCGACCGCGACGGTCACCAAGATCGTCTCTGCGTCCGCGTCGGACCAGGCGACGAGCTTCACGGCCCACAGAGGCAGGTTCGTGCCACCGCTCTTGTCCCGACGGTGCACACCGTCCTTGTCCAGACGCGGTTCGAACACACCGCTGGCCTGGAACGTGTAGATACCGGTGTCGATGATCAGATCCATGACTGCTGTGCTCCTTGGAGGATCAACTTGCAGATTCACAACCCCGGATGGGGATGCCCACCAAGTAGACGGCAGTCGAGCAGTCGAATGCGCCGCCGTATTCATCCCTGAATCGTCCGCGCTCGTTCTGAATAGCCGCTATGCTCCAACCGCACCGAGCAAACCGGAGGACCGCATGTCGAAGTCAACTGTGATCGCCGCACTACTCGCGTCATCAGGCCGCGCAGCAGTAGCCGCTGGTGACACTGGTGCGGTTATCCGCATTGCCCGGCAAGCGCTGGGATGGAATCAGCATGAGCTGGCTAGACGGTCCGGCTATTCGCAACCCACGATCTCTCGTCTGGAGCGTGGCGTCTGTCGGGCAGTGCGGGATGTCACCGTGCTGTCCGACCTCGTCCGCTACTCTCGGCATCCCGCCCGGCACGCTCGGCGTACTGCCACCCGGGGAGAAACCTTCTACGCTCGACGACGTGGACCGGCGGACCTTCCTCACCAGCACCATCGCCGTGGCCGTCGCCGCCATGCTGCCCCAGACCGTCGCCTCACCCGCCCAGATCGGCGCGGCAGACGTCGCCCAGTGCTGGACAGGCCTGCGTCGCCTCTTCGAGCTGGACGACCACCATGGAGGCGCCACCGTCTACGAGATCGCGGCCGCCCTGGCCAACCGCCTCCAGAACGCCCTCCGCCGCGGTACCTACGGTCCGACCGTCGCCCAGGACCTCCAGGCCGTCACCGCTGCGAGCATGGAACACGCAGGCTGGTTGGCCTACGACGCCGGCCGCATGGACGCTGCGCGTCGATGGTGGCTGGAGACCTGCCATCTCGCGGACGTCGCCACCTTGCCCCAAGCGCGTGTCACCGCCCTCACGTCGATGGCGCTCAACGCAACCACCTCTGGATCACCTCGCGAGGCGTTGGACTTCATCTCTGCAGCGCAGTCCATCGCGGGCGGTGCCGCCAGTCCGACACTGCTGTCCTTGCTTTCCGCCAGAGAAGCCGTCGCGCTCGCCCAGACGCACGACTCCGCAGGGGCGAAGAAGGCCATCGCCACCGCCCGACGCTTCCTCGATCGCGGGAAGCAGCCCGACGACCCCTTCTGGTTGGAGTTCTGGAACCCGGCCGATCTTGCCTGCCATGAGACTCGGGTCGCTCTGGCACTGGGCGAGGCACGCAACGCCGAACGGTTCGCGCGTTCGGCAGTCGAGTCCTCCGACGCGGCCACCTTCCCCCGCAACCACGCTATCTACGAGCTGCGCTTGGGCCGTGTACTGGCACGAGTCGGTCAGCTTGACGAGTCGATCGCCGTGACCGGCAGCGCGATCAACAACTCAGAGGTCCTCTCCGGCTCTCGCCGCATCGCTGCCGATCTCCACGCCACCCTCAACCTGCTGGACGACCGTGACTACGGTCCGGCGAAGACGTTCGCCCAGGCCGCCCGCAAGATTGCGCCTGTGCTGGCATGACCGCCGTAGGCGATGCGCCGCAAGCCCTCGAAACGATCTCCCTGACGATCGATCACTCGGGAACCGCCGACAGGCACCTAATCGCAGGTCCGGTCCCTCTACGCCGCCGTCTACGCGGAGCCGCCGTACTGCGAGGGCCCGCAAGACGTGGCCGACTTCATGAACGGTTGGCCCAGACGCCAGGCCCAGCCGGGTTTCCGGCTCGTCCTTGCCTGGCACGATGCCGAACCCATCGGATTCGCATTCGGCCACGACCTGGACGCGACAGACCAGATGGTGGCAAGGCCTGAGGTCCGATACACCCGCCGCACGTCACACACGAGTATCCCGGCCGGACGTTCGCCGTGATCGAACTCGGCGTCCTGCAGCCGTATCGAAGACACGGGGTCGGTCACGAACTCCACACCCACCTCATCGCAGGACTGCCGAACGAGCGCGTCACCCTCCTCGTGCGACCCGATGCCACCGCTGCACAGAGGGCCTACCAATCATGGGGCTACCACCGCCATCGGAAAGCTGCAGCCGTTCGACAACGCTCCCGTCTACGACGCAATGATCCTCTCTCTCCGGGACAGCGCAGTCAGCCGTATCTCCCGACGGTAAGCACCGGGTGCGCAGCGGGGTCGCCGGAACGTCTCGGATCGCCGAAACCGGATCCGTGGTACCGCGCGGTGAGGACTTTCTCTACGTCTTCAAGCCGCGCCCAACGGGCGCGGGAGCCGGACTACGGCCGGACGGCAAACAGCCCAGCTCCCTACGGCCTGACGGCCTCCGGGCTGGGCTGCACCTATGGGCCGCCGGCTACGTGCCGGTGGGCCGGGTTGTGGACGGGAGCGAGTCATCCCCGCTGGCCGCAGATCGTCTCGGCGGCACCGAACGGCGTCAACCCCGCTGCGCGCCCGATCCCGCCCGGTGGTGACGTCGACGAGGACCGCGGCGGTGACGAGCTGGTCGGGTAGGCGGGATCGGGGTTCCGGGTTGACACCGCCCGGTACCGCCAAGTGCAGGCCAGGATCGCGGGGATGCCTGCGCTGTGGTTGTCCTGCGTCAGGTGGGGTCCGCGCGCACAACCCGGGTGTGGCCAGCACCCGGGCCGCGACTCTTCCATTCACCGAGCCCAACAGCGTGCCGCGTAGGCGACCGCCGCCACCCGCACTCTATCAACCGACCCAGGAAGTGAGCCAGGAGATCTAGGGACGCGCCGAGGTGCTCACATTTGAGGGCACTGGACTGCGCCCACGCGAATGATCTACCGTGGACTGACGGAGGACGCGGGTATCGCCGCGCATCGTACCGCCACAGCCACGTTGTCCGAGCCCGTGCGGCCGCCGCGTGCGCCTCGCCGTCGGCCGTGACGCTCTGTGACTGATACGCGCGTGCCTGAGCCCGCCACCGCGGGCCCGCGGGCCCTGACCACCGCGCGCCACGTGGGGGCCTCACCCACGCCTGCCGAATTCAGCGGCCGACGTCACGCGAGCTCTTCGCGCTCTGTTCCGCGGCGGACGGTGGTCTCCGCGCCGACCACGCTCACTCGCTGACCGGCACTGTCGACGTCTACGCCCCCCGCGACGTCTGGCTCACCCTTTTGCACGGACAGCTCATCACCACACGCCGTCTTCGCCGTCTGCTCACTCCCCCACTCTCGGTCGCGACAGCGGCGCTCGGTACACACACACACCGCTCACATGGGACGCGATCACGGACGCGGACAACTCTGCCCGTGTTCGACCCGGTCGGTCACGTCTGTCCGGATAGTCGCGACGCGGGCCGTCAGCACCCGAGACAGGCTATCGGCTGCCGGTCTCGCCATCTCCCAGCCGTCGACGTATCAGTCACGTCCGCGCGTCTACCCGTGCGGCGCGGTAGCTACGTGGCAGCGGGGCCGAGCCGACGAACTCGTGGTACTCGTGCACTCGCCACGCCGGACACGAGCGCGAGACGCTCGCCAGCAGCACGTCGCGCGTGCGGACTTCGTCGATCAGCGAGCGCGATGCCGCAGGGCTGCCGACCAGTGCCGAGCTGCGGAGGGCGGCGTCGACGAGCGCCAGCGTGCGGCTGACGTCGCTGATCTCGTGTCAACTGCGAGCCTGCACGGCCGCAGCGAAAGATCACCATCGAGGGACACGATCGAGCTGACGAGCATCGTCGCTCAGCGCGCGCTGTAGCGTTCGCCAGCGTCACCGGCCGACCAGCCGCCGAGCCCCCGGAGCCGCCACGCTCTCATCATGCCACCTACGATAGTCGATACGGGTGGCGCTGGCGCCGAGCACGAGCGGTCGCTCGCGCCGTCTCGCGACCGGATCGCTGCTTCACGTACGATCAGTGAGGCCGCACCAGTGGGCGAGCGATCGCTTTTGCCGAGCGCCACCGAGATCTACCTGCTGTTTAGCGTCAGCCTGGGAGGCAGCTTTCCTGCGATACACACTCTCGCCGGCACTGAGTTACCGGATATCGCGCAAGCGTAACAAGCCAGAACGAGGCATCTCGCAGAATCTGGCTATGCGCACAGGCGCGTTCCCGGGCTGGTGCGAAGGCGATCCGCTGTACACACTCGAGCGCTTCGTGACGTAGCAAGTGGCTGACTGCGTCGGCACGCAGTGCGTTCGAGGCGACGAACTCTTCGCGCAGGTCGCGTCAGTCTTCACGCGCACTTGGAGGTCTGCGTAGCGAGCGCCACCAGACAAACGCGAGTCACCCTCACGAGCTGTACGCGACGGTTAGCGCGTCATCGCCGAAGCCGCAGCAGCTCCGAAAGAAACACGTGAGGTCGTATGTCATCGCCCGAATATCGCTGCAGCCTGAATTCTCACAAGCCTACTAGCCCAATACCGCTACCGCGCAGCGTGTCGCAACTCAACGTGCATGCGGCAAGCGTCGTTAAGCGCTCGTGGCGCCTAACGTTGATCCACACACAGCAAGCAGTATCGCTGCTGTCAACACCGCGCACCGATCGCTCCCTATCTACTGCGATCGAGCGCTCAGAGAGCGGCCGAGGAGCAGCGCAAGGCCGAGGAGCAGCGCAAGCCGAGGAGCAGCGCAAGAGGAGGCGAGGCCGAGGAGCAGCGCAAAGAACCGAGGAGCAGCGCCGAGGAAGCAGCGCAAAGCCGAGGAGCAGCGCAAGCCGAGGAGCAGCGCAAGCCGAGAGCAGCGCAAACCGAGAGCAGCGCAAACCGAGGAGCAGCGCAAGCCGAGGAGCAGCGCAAACCGAGGAGCAGCGCAAACCGAGGAGCAGCGCAAACCGAGGAGCAGCGCAAACCGAGGAGCAGCGCAAACCGAGGAGCAGCGCAAACCGAGAAGGGAGCGCAAGCCGAGGAGCAGCGCAAACCGAGAGCAGCGCAAACCGAGGAGCAGCGCAAACCGAGGAGCAGCGCAAACCGAGCGAGAGCAGCGCGTGCAAACGCTCAAGCGCCGCAGCGCGTGCAATCGCTCAAGCGCCACCCACAGAAGCTGACAGCAGAGAGTCACAGCAGCACCTGAGCTAGCAGCGCAGCGTAACCGAAGCAGCGTAAACCGAAACGTACAAAGCAGCGCAAAGCAAAGCTAGCTACCATCGCAGCTTCAGTTCGTCAGCCCAGTTCAACGCTTTAGCGTCACAGTCCCGCAGCAGCAGCGCTGCGCAATCGCAATGATGTAGTAGCAATCACCACTCCTTCCAACTCCGTACCAGCAGCTCAAATCTGAACCGCTTTCAGGTAAAGCAGCACCCATTACCAAAGCACTTCAGCACGCGTAATGAGTACCGTGATTGCGGCAAAGCACTGTTCACCAGCATATTTTTTCCTCCAAGATCACCCACGCTCAGTACCCAGCTTCATAGCAGATAACACCCCCACAGCATCAAAATGTTTAAACCCCCCATACCCCCAACTCTCAGTTGTACCAAAAATCAGTGTATCATCAAAAATGCTATCAGATCAGCAGCAACCTCATCAGCAACCTGGAGCGCCGCAGCTGCGCCCGACCTTTCCATACAGTGTAGTTTCGATAGTTGACTTGCTCGGTAGTTTGGTGCGCCGTCATCGTTTCTTACAGTGGTTTTCGACCTGGCGATCCGTTTGAGGGATCTAGTGCTCTTCTCTTACCCTCTTACCGCGTTTGCGCTGTGGAGCTGGCCCTCGTTGCGTTTGACCACCCTTCTTGCCCAGCCCGCCGCCTAGTGTCTTGCATTGCTCTTTGATATTCGTTGACCAACCTTGTTTCCGCAGGTCTTGCGTCCTGATCACTGAGGTAGTTGATTGTGGAGCATCTTCTGTAGTGGTGCTGTACGTTGTTGTAGGTATGCCCTTCGTAGTCGCCCTGCGGGGGCTTCAACCGCCTCTTGCTGGTTGGTCAGTGATCCGCCGTCGCGCCCAGGTAGTTGTAGTTGTCATCGATCTTGCTTACTCGCCGTACAGCCTTGCAGTACAGCCACCCCATATCTCTACCACACCGCGCAGTCCCAGCAGCCGTCTCACATCGCTCGTTGCCACCAGCAGCCTTGCCGCTGTAGTTCTGTCGTAGAGTCGCACTCTGCCCCGCTGAGCTGCATCCAGCTCCAGGTTGCGCCGCTTGCTATTGCCCTCGTTTCGCCGTATAGCGCTCGATTCGCTGACCGTGGTTTGCGTTCACATCGCTACTATTCATCCGCGTCGCGCTGCTTCCCTCTACATCGTCTAGGCAAGCATCTGCTTCTCGTTGTTCTCTAGTCGACTTCTCTACAGCGCGCCGATCCAGCTGTTCGCGCTGTTATTGACCTCTATCGCCGCGTTGTTCATCTTCCCTGTATATGCCTCCTGCCGACCTTGTTTGCGTACTTTTCTATCTTCTTCTACCGTTCGTTTACATTGCCGTCGTTGTTCTAGCAGATTGCGCACTTCATTGATTTCTATTGCCGCTTCCAGTACATCTACTATTCGACAGCGTAGCCTTTCCGCCTCGCACTTCGTTTGCTAGCTCTTTCTTGCCCTTGTTTGCTATTGTGCTCACTTCGTTCTCGCTAGAGCTTCGTCTAGTTCCTCCATTGAGCTGTGCTTCAACGCTATTCTACTCACCTTAGCCTTTGATCGTAGGCCTCTTCCGCGCTATATAGATGCTGTTAGCAGCCTTGATACGTATAGCTAGTAGCATTCACCGATCTTTATCTATCTACCTATAGCCGAGTATTGTCGTCTCTCTCGTTGAGATCCTCTCCTCTTCGCACTCTCAATTCGCCGTCCAGCACCTCTTCTATCTTCTTGTACCCTTTCGTTAGCTGTTATAGTGTGTCAACGCCTAGTACATCCGTCTTTCTTCCTAAGTCAAGAGTGCCGTTGTTCCTCTATCTTATTTTGATCTCTTCCAGCGTTTACTCTCTACGTTCTTCGTAGTTTTTCTTTCTCTAGTCGTTGCACACTACTAGTATGCCTTACTGCTAACGATCATATTCTTTTGCTGTCTACTGACATCTCCCCGCATCAGACACCCTCTTCAACGCTCACTGATCTCAGTTCTGTTCTCTTTCCTCTCCGCGCTTATCTTTCTTTTATCCTTATTCTACGATCCTTTCAGTTTCTCGCCCCCTTGCTATCCTCTGTCCTCTACTCTCTCCCTTCCCGTCTATCTTTACAGCTATTTACAGCACACATCTTACTCTCCACACCTCTTTTCTATAGCCACCCTGCATCACTGTCTCCCTCACACCTTTCACCTCTTTGTATTATTCCCTACTTTCATTTCATTTTTGTACTTCTCCACATCTACTCCCTCTCTCTTTCACTTGATCGTTCTGCGGGGCACGCTGGGGGCACACGAGGCCAGAAGACGTCCGCGAACAACATGAGGTGCTGCGATGTCTCGACCCTGGTCAGGACCGCGGTCCGGCACCAGCCCAGGACCGAGCCTCTGTCCGGCTTACAGGCCTGCTCGTCCGCGCATCGGTCGCTGAGCCGCGGAACGTCGGTGCTCTGGTGCTACGTCGTCGCCGACGCGATGACTTCGCCGACGCTGCGCTCCGGCCCGCGAGCAAGCAGCGGCAGGACGTGCTCGCGCATCCATGGGCCGCCGACATCGGTAGCGACGCGGTCGGCGGCCTCGACGGAGGGGAAATCGAGGATCAGGACGAGGTGCGTGTCGTCGACGCGAAGGACCCGCGCAGCGGTCGCGCCCGCGTCGACGATGCGCGGCAGGAAGTCGTGAAGCGCGTGCGCCGTCGCGTCGGTGAGCGGGTCGCGCAGGTGGAAGTGGTTGACGACGACCGCCATAGCGACGGAGCCTACAACGGACCAGCGGTCTCACAGACGCGCAACGGCCGTGCTGGGCGTGGATCCGGGTACCGCGAGCGATCGAGACCCAATGGTGTCGAAATTCGCGGTGATCACCGCGGGGGAACCGGACGATACTGGGCACCATGGCGGATGTGAGCGCCGCGCTGCGCGGCTTGTGGTGGTTGGTGCTGCTGCGGGGGATCCTGGCGATCCTGTTCGGACTGTTCGCGCTGTTCGCCCCGGGCACCGCCCTCCTGGCGCTGGTGTTCGTGTTCGCGGCCTACGCGATCCTCGACGGGGTGACGGCGCTGGTCGTCGGGATCCGGCACCGCAAGGAAGACCCGCACTGGGGGTGGCACCTCGTGCAGGGTGTCGTGTCGGTGCTCGCCGGGATCATCGCCTTCGCGTGGCCGGGCGTCACCGTGCTGGCCATCCTCTTCGTGATCGCGTTCTGGAGCATCGTCGGCGGGATCGCGGAGGTCGTCGAGTCGTTCATGATGCGCAAGCGCGGCGGCGAGGGCTGGGGTTGGATGCTCGCCGCGGGCATCGTGAGCGTGCTGTTCGGGATCGTGCTCCTCGTCTCGCCCGGCGCGGCGCTCATCACGCTGCTCTGGCTGGTCGGGATATACGCCGTCGTCTTCGGGGTGATCATCGTGGTGTGGGCGGTGCGGCTACGCCGGGCCGTCGGCGCCGCCGCACGGGGATAGCCGGTGCTGCCGGACTCGGACGTCGTCCTCTGGATGTTGGCCTCGTTCGTGGTGACGTTCGCCGTCACGCGGGTCATCACCAACCTCATCCGCCGTGGCCGCGGCCCCTTCCGGGACATGTCCGTCGGCGGCGTCCACATCCACCACCAGGTCTGGGGGATCTTCCTCCTGCTCGGGGTGGGCACCGTCGACCTGGCGTACCGCCCCGGCCACCCCTGGCTGGAGGTGCTCGCCGTGCTCTTCGGCGTGGGCGCGGCGCTCACACTGGACGAGTTCGCGCTCTGGCTACGGCTCGACGACGTCTACTGGGGCCCGGAAGGGCGGCGTTCGGTCGACGCCGTCCTCCTGGCCGCGCTCGTCGGGTTGCTCCTCTTGGTCGGGCTCTCGCCGTTCGACCAGGACTCCAGCGACGGCGAGGTCGTGCTGGGGATCACCATCGCGCTCAACATCGTGTTCGTGCTCGCGGCGATCCTCAAGGGCCGCATCGTGCTCGGCGTCCTCGGCCTGTTCGTGCCGATCGTCGCGCTCGTCGCCACCTGCAGGTTGGCCCGCCCCCGCTCGCCGTGGGCCCGCCGCTTCTACGCCGAGGGCTCGCGCAGGCTCACGCGCTCGCGGAAGCGGTTCCCCGAAGGCCGCCGCATGCGCTGGGCGCCGCTCGTCGACCTGTTCGCGGGCAGTCTCCCCGCGGCCGCCGAGGACGTCCCCCGGTCGCCCGCGGCGTGACGTCGCGACTTCACCGACCGTTCGCCCGCGGGCGCGCCCGCCACGCCATGATGCGAAGCGTGACGACCAATCCGCTCGGGGAGACCCCGGACGTCGGGATACCGCGGCGGTTGGCGGCGTCGATGACGATCGGTGAGCAGCAGCAGTGGCTGCGGCGCGGCTACGCCGACCCGAGCGGCAACGGGCGCCCGGTGAAGAACAACGGGGCGGCGAACCCCGACCGGGGCTTCGACAACTTCGACCCCACCGTCTGGACGCAGTACTTCGGCGTGATCGAGAAGAGTGCGGCGGCCGTGCCGTGGCTCTTCGCCACGGGCAACCACGACATGGAAGCGCTCTACGACCACGACACGGCGCCCGGCGGCGCCGCGCACGGCTACGCGGGCCACGCCGCCCGGCTCGACCTGCCGCGCACGGGGCCCGCAGGCTGCCCGTCGGTGTACTCGGTGGTCTACGGCAACGTCGGCATCCTCAGCCTCGACGCCAACGACCTCTCCGGCGAGATCCCCACCAACGCGGGCTACAGCGGCGGCGCGCAGCGGACCTGGCTCGCGGAGCGGCTCGCGGCGCTGCGCGGCGACCCGCAGATCGACTTCATCGTCGCGTTCTTCCACCACTGCGCGTTCGCGACGAGCAGCAGCCACGGGTCCGACGGCGGCGTGCGGGCCGCGCTCGCCCCGCTCTTCGACCGGTTCTCGGTCGACCTCGTGGTGCAGGGCCACAACCACCAGTACGAGCGAACCAACCCGATCCGCTGCGGCGTCTCCACGGCGGCGGCACCCGACGGCGCGAGCGTCGAGCCCGCGACGCAGGGCACCACCTACATCTGCTGCGGCTCCGGCGGACGACCTCGGCACGCGTGGCAGCCCGGTGAGACCGACCGCTTCCGCGGCGCCACCAGGCCGGACAGCGGCACCGTCGTGCGGAGCTTCGTCGCGGGCGAGTACGGGGCGAAGGCGTCCGAGACCGTCGACTGGTCGCAGAGCCGCTACCTCGGCTACGCGTTCCTCGCCGTGCACGTCACGCCCGCGCCACCCGGCGGGCGGGCGATCATGAGCGTGCGCGCCGTGACGGACGCGGGCGTCGAGATCGACCGCGTCGACCTCCTCCGCGCGACGCCCTCGGCGCGCGCTCGCCTGGACCCGGCGGGGGAGCGCACCACCCTCGACGACGTCGACGCCACACGGATCGGGGTGTGGGGGAGCAGTTACTCGGGCGGGCACGTACTCGTGGTCGGGGCGATCGACCGACGGGTGCGGGCCGTGGTGGCCCAGGTGCCGCTGATCAGCGGCTCGTTGAACGTCGGCGAGCTCGTCCGCGCCGACTTCCGCGCGGGTTTCCGGGAGATGTTCGACGCCGACCGCGCCGCCCGCTTCCAGGGCGACCCGCCCGCGATGGTCCCGGTCGTGGCCGAGGACCCGCTGGCGCCCTCGGCGCTGCCCACGCCGGACTCGTGGACGTGGTTCACCGAGACGGGCAAGACGAGGGCGCCGTCGTGGCGCAACGAGGTGACGCTACGGACCGTCGAGATGCTCGGCGAGTACGAGCCCGGCACCTACATCGGCAAGATCAGCCCCACCCCGCTGCTGCTCGTGGTGGCACGCGGGGATCACCTCACGCCCGCCCACTTCGCGATCGACGCGTACGAGCGGGCCCGCGAGCCCAAGCGGCTGGTCATCCTGCCCGGCGGCCACTTCGACGCCTACGTCGACGGGTTCGAGGGCGCCAGCACCCCAGCGCGGGACTTCTTCGTGGAGCACCTGGCCTGACGAGGGTTGAGCGAGCCGCGCAACGGGAACATCTCCGGCAAGCGGGGAGGTCAGCCTCCCCCACAGGCCGAGAAGGTGACTACCGTGATCGCGTTCGTGGTGGTGTGTGTCGGGTTCCTCATGGTGCTCGCGCTCGTCGTCCAGGTCGTCGACGCCATGGGAGCGTCCGCCTCCCGGTCGCTCGCCGCCGAGCGCCGCGCGCGCTGGGAGTCCCGCGCGCTGGCCACCCGGGCCGTGATCGCGCGCCGGATGCCGCGTCGCGTGGCCTGACCTTCCGCCGACCGCCCGCCGACCGCCCGCCGACCGCCCTCGACCGCCCGTCGCCCATGGCGGTCGCCTCGGCGCTTCATCGTGATCCACGCCGAGGACGACCGCCTGTGGTCAGCCGCTACTGCGAGGGTTGCGGCACCGAGCAGTTGATCTTCGGGTTGACGCCCGCGTAGTTGAGCGGGCCCGCGATGATCGTCACGATGACCGTGCCCACCTGCGCGCAGTTGACCGGGTCGTTGGCGAAGTAATTGCGCTGGTAGGCCGCGAAGGCGCCGATCACCAGCCAGAGAACGACGAGCATCGAGAGCGCGCGCACGTCACACCCTCCGAGCCGGGCGGCGCGTGCCGACGCCCGCGAGGTGCAGCGCGAGCGCGATGAGGCCTGCCAGCTCGAAGAACGTCACGTCGAGGGGTCCGAGCGACAGGTTGGCGAGGTGCAGCAGCAGGGCGATGGCGAGCAGGACGGCACCGACGATCGCGGTCATCCAGGGCTCCTTCCGGGTGCGGGGACCGCAGTGTGGCGGGTGAGCGCCGTCTGCGCAGCACGGACAGATGGAGGTTGCCGTTGTGTTAACGGTCCTTCATCATTCGGACATCCAGCGACGCTGAAGAGGTGGCCTGTGCAGAAGCCTTGGCACGATCAGCAGGTCGCCCTGGCCGGTCGCGGAAGCGTCGTCGTCCGCGAATGGCCCGGCCCACAGGGTGCCCCCGTGCTCGTCCTCCTCCACGGTGTCGCGATGGACGCCGAGGTCAACTGGTCGCTCGTCGCGCCCACGTTGGCGACGCAGTACCGGGTGCTCGCGCTCGACCTGCGCGGCCACGGCCGGGGCCTGCCGGTCGTGGGCTCGTTCCAGCTGGAGGACTGCGCCGACGACGTCGCCGCCGTCTTGCTCACGCTCGGCACCGGCCCGGTCATCCCGGTCGGCTTCTCGATCGGCGGAATGGTCGCCCAGCTGATGTGGCGCAGGCACCGCGATCTCGTGGCGGGCCTCGTGTTGTGTTCCACCGCCCGCAACGTCACGGGCTCGCCCTGGGAGCGGCTGCTCGCGATGGCGATGCCGTGGGCCGTGGTCACCGCGTCCTGGATCGCCCCGTTCGCGCCGGTGGGCACGGACACCATCGCGGGCCCCGTGCTCGACGCCAGCCTCGCCCCCGCGCAGCGCCGCGCGGCGCTCGCCCACATGCGCCGGGTGCCGCTGGCCGTCGCGCTCGACGCCATGCGCGCCGCGTGCGGCTTCAGCTCACACCAGTGGATCGGCGCGGTCGACGTGCCGACCGCCGTGCTCGTCACCCGCCACGACCGTATCGTCGCGCACCAGCGCCAGCGCAAGCTGGCCGCCGCCGTGCCCGGCGCCACCGTCGTGGAGATCGACGGTGACCACGGCGTCTTCCTCGCCGACCCCGACGGGTTCGCCCACGGGCTGCGCCAGGCGTGTGCCGCCGTCACCCTGCCGGTGGCACCCCCGTCGACCACGGCGGCCTGAGGTCGCACCGAACGGCGGTTTTACCGCCGCAGCGGGTCCGACCAGGATGGTCGGCTCCGCCACATTGTCGTGGCCCAAATCCCCTGCGTATCCCCCAAGGGAGGCCCATGTCCCGATTTCCTGCCGCCTATGCCCGTGACGCCGCCGATTACGACCGCCGTACGTCCGTCTTCGGGCGCTACCGCGAGATGGTCGTCGATGCGCTGCCGCTGCGCCCGGGCGACACGGTGATCGACGCCGGGTGCGGCACCGGCCTGTGCTTCGCGGCGCTGCAGGACCGCATCGGCCCGGACGGCGTGATCGTCGGGGTGGACGCGGCGCCCGACATGCTCGAGCTCGCCGCCGAGCGCGTGTCCGCCGCGGGCTGGTCGAACGTCGTACTCACCTGTGCGCCGCTGGAGACGGCGGAGCTGCCCATGGCCGACCACGCGGTGTTCTGCGCGGTGCACGACATCTTGCAGTCCGGTCCGGCCCTCGACAACGTTCTCGGGCACCTCCGCCCGGGTGCGGCCGTCACGGCGGGCGGCGGCAAGTGGGGCCCGGCCTGGGCGATCGGCCTCAACGCGAGCGTGCTCACGCTGCACGCGCCCTACGTCCGGGATTTCGCGGGTTTCCAGAAGCCGTGGTCGCACCTCGCCGAACGCGTCTCCGATCTGGCCGTGCGCGAGCTGGCGCTGGGCGCAGGCTACGTGGCGACCGGACGGCGCACGCAACCTCCGCGGCGCTGAGACGTCGTTAGAGGTGACCGGCGCTTGTTGCCGGTCACCGAGAGAGAGGCACGAGGCTCATGGCGCGACCCGATGCAGCGGTCCGGGTTCGGATCGGCGGCCGGTCATGAGCATCACCGTCGATGCCCTCCTGCCTGTGCAGGTCACCGCGGCAACGGCCGTCGACGCGTGCGTGGACGTCGGTGACCGACGGGTGGCGTTCCGCCTGGTGGCCGCCGCTCGGCCCGCCGTGGTCCGCTACTGCCGCGCCCGGCTGGGCTGCGGCGACCACGCGGCCGACGTGGCCCGCGCCGTGTGCCGCAGCCTCGCGTCGGCCCGGCCCGACACGGGCGACGCGGCCGCGCTCACCGCATTCGTGTACCGCACGGCGGCCGCGGCGGTGGACGCGGCGATGGAGGCAGCGGACGCCGACCGGGCGGGCGTGCCCGGGCAGCTCGCGGAGCTCCCGGCCGCCCAGCGCGAGGTGCTGGTGCTGCGCGTGGTTGTGGGCCTTTCGGTGGAGCAGGCGGCCGCGGCGCTGAGCTTCACGCCCGACGCGGTGCGCCGCGTCCAGCACGAGGCCCTGCAGCGCCTGCGCGCCGCCGCCTGATTCAGCCGAGCATCTCCACGGCCCGTTCCAGCGTGTAGGGCACCGAGCGGCCGAACCCCTCCCACGTCGCGTCGGGCCGCTGACGCCGACGTCGCCGCGTCCGTCGCCGCGGTGCGCGCCCTCCCAGTCGAGCACGGCGACCGGCCTGCCGCAGGCGACCATCCAGTTGTTGGCGTGCCCAAGGCCGGGCCGACCTCCGCTCGCCCGCTCCGGGCCTGCCGCCGTTCGTCGAGGTCGGCAGCCGGACCCGACGTGATCGTCGCTCGCACCGGCGTCACCGCCCCCGCACCGGCGTCCGGACGCGGGTGCGGGAGCAGCAACGCTTGTGCCGCCGCCCAGCCTGCCGCCACCCGTCCCGAGGTGGTTCGGTGAGCCTCGTCGCGGTGCAGGTGCTGGCCGACACCCACGGCTCCGCGATCCACCTGGGGTGGTCAGGCGGAGGCAGTGGGCAGGGCCAGGGTCGCGGCGTGCGGGTCGGCCGCCAGGTTCACGGTGAAGCACGCCCCGCCCTCGGGGGCGCGATCGGCGGAGATGGTGCCGCCCATGCGGGTGACGAGGCCGTGCACCAGGGCCAGGCCGACCCCGCCCGCGCCGACGGGGCGGTGGCCGCGGTAGCGCTCGTGCAGCGCGCCGCGGTCGAACACCACCGCGTAGTCGTCCGGGGCGAGGCCGGGTCCGCCGTCGCGCACCTGCAGCACCCCGCCGGGATACACGGCGAACGCGAGCGGCGCGCCCGCCGCCGTGACGCGCAGGGCGTTCTCGGCGAGGCCGTCGACGACCTGCCGCAGCCGTCGGGGATCGGCGGTGACCCACACCGGCGGGTCCGGCGCGTGCAGGCCGAACACCACGCCCTTCGCCCGGCAGCGGGCCTCCCACACCGTGGCCGCCTCGCGGGCGAGCGTGCCGAGGTCGACGCGCATGAGGTCGAGGCGGAAGTCGTCGGACTCCAGCCGGGCCAGCTCCATGAGGTCGCCGACGAGCCGGTCCAGCCGGGTCGCCTCGGCCGCGATCGTCGCGCCGGTCGGGGCGACGTCCGCGCCCGTGACGACGCCGTCCGCCAGCGACTCGGCGAACCCCCGCACCGCGGTCAGCGGCGTCCGCAGCTCGTGCGACACCGACAGCAGGAACTCGCGCTGCCGCGCCTCGCTGCGGGCCAGCGCGTCGGCGAGCTCGTTGACCGCGCCCGCGACCTCCGCCACCTCGGCGGGCCCCTGCACCGGCACCCGCACGTCACGCCGTCCGGTGCGCAGCAGGTGCGCTGCGGCGGCGGTGCGGCGCAGCGGCCGGGCCAGCAGCGTGCCCACCACCAGCCCGACGACGAGGGCCACCACCGCGCCCGCGAGCAACGCGAAGCCGAGGTTGCGGCGGATGAGGCCGTTGCCGAGCGGACCGGTGTCCGACCGGCGGACCAGCGCGAACGCCCCGTTCAGCGCCGGTCGGGCCTCGACGACGTACGTGCGGTCCGCCACGGCAACGCTCGCCGACACCGGCGTTCCCGCCAGGGCCCGGTCGGCGCCCGCCTCCTCGACCGCGGTGGCGGCCGGGCCGGTTCCCGCGCGCGCCCGCGGGAGCAGCACGATGTCGACGCCCTGCGCCTGCAGCGTCTGGACCAGCTTGCGCGACGCCGCTGCCTGCCGGACCGGTCCGGGGTTGCCGACCAGCGCCGGATCGGCGAGCTGGGCCGCGACGATGTCGGCCTCCTGGGCGAGCACGGCCTGCGTCGTCTGGCGGGCGGTCTCGGAGACCAGCCGCAGCGCGACGACGGCCGCCACCGCCACCGCGACCAGCGCGACGGCGAGACAGCTCGCCGCCACCCGCCAGGCCAGCGACCGGCGCATCAGGGCCGGTCCGCTGCGTACCCGACGCCCCGCACCGTGCGGATCAGGCTGGCGGGCCCGAGCTTGGCGCGCAGCTGGGCCACGTGGACGTCGACGGTGCGGGTGCCCGCCGACGCCGTGTAGCCCCACACCGCCGAGAGCAGCTGCTCCCGGGTGAACACCCGCCCGGGCGCGCGCATCAGGTGGGTGAGGAGGTCGAACTCGGTCGAGGTGAGCGCGATCTCGCGGCCCGCGGCGTGGGCCCGCCTGCGGTCGACTTCGATCCGCACCTCACCCACGGCCAACACCTCTTCCCGCTCGGTAGCGCGCTCGGACCGGCGCAGCACCGTCCGTACCCGCGCCACGAGCTCGCGCGGGCTGAACGGCTTCGTCACGTAGTCGTCGGCGCCCATTTCCAGGCCCAGCACGCGATCGATCTCGTCGTCGCGGGCGGTGACGAACAGCACAGGCGTCCAGTCGTCCTCGGCGCGCAGCCGTCGGCAGACCTCGACGCCGTCCATCCCGGGGAGCCCGACGTCGAGCACGACGGCCGCGGGCCGCAGCCGCCGCACAGCGGCGAGGCCCGCGGTGCCGTCGCTCTCGACCTGAACGCCGAACCCGTCGCGGCGCAGGTACAGGCCGACGAGGTCGGCGATCGCCCGGTCGTCCTCGACGACCAGCACGAGCCCCCGTCCCTTGCCCTCATCCGGCACCCGTCTCACCTCCGGCGCTGATCGTGCCACCGGTGCGGGATCCCGGTGCGGCCACCGCGCTAGCCCGAGCCGTCGCCG
This sequence comes from uncultured Actinomycetota bacterium, assembly GCA_963837575.1. GTDB lineage: Bacteria > Actinomycetota > Actinomycetes > Mycobacteriales > Pseudonocardiaceae > Pseudonocardia. The sequence goes on along the minus strand of CAWIOI010000017.1, from coordinate 427,873 downwards.
TCGATCTGCTTCTCGATCTGGTCGACGCGGGTTTCGACGCCGCCGAGCGGATCGGCCGACGAGACAGCGCCCGCGGGGGAGCCGGTGGGCGCGGCGGCCACCGCGGTGCGGCAGCCGCCGAGCGCGAGCGTCGTCGCCGCGGTGACCAGCACCAGGAGGCGCACGGCGCGGCTCATCCCGCGCAGTCCGTCGACTGGACGTGCTGGACGTCGGTCCGGAGTTTCGCCAGCTCGTCGAGGCGGCCGGGCCGGTCGCCCGCCCGTGCCGTGAGGAGGTCGGCCAGCGCCGGATATCCGGCCGCCCGCGCCTGATCGGCCTTCGCCCGGAGCCAGGCGGTGGACCCTTTGACGGAGGCGTCGCCGTTGATGCGCTTGGTGAGCTTGTCGATCCGGGCGAGGACGGCCGGGATGCGCTGCGTGCAGATCGCCGAGTTCGCGTGGTCGGCGGGCGGGGTGTCGGCCAGCGCCGTGCCGCCGCCCAGCGCCAACATGCCTGCTGTCGCGGCCGTCACGGCGAGGCAGGCGGCCCATCGTCCGAGCATCGTCTTCTCCTGGTTCTCCGGCGTCGGGGAGCCGGTCGAGGACGACGATGCCGAGCCGCGGTGAGCCGCCTATCCGAGCGAGGTTCGGATCACGTAAGTACGGTTCAGATGTGGAGCTGGTGGTGCTGGTGGACGACGACGGCAATCCTGTGGGCACGGCGGAGAAGTCCGCCGTGCATGGCGCCTGCACCCCGCGGCACCTCGCGTTCTCCTGCTACGGCTTCGACGCGGCGGGCCGACTGCTGGTCACGCGGCGCGCGCGGCACAAGGTCACGTTCCCGGGCGTGCGCACCAACACCTGCTGCGGGCATCCGGCGCCGGGCGAGCCGATGGCCGACGCCGTGCGCCGCAGGCTCCGCCACGAGCTGGACGTCGACGTGGCCGACCTCGAGCTGTTCCTCCCCGACTTCGCCTACCGGGCCTCGGCGAACGGGATCGAGGAGCACGAGCTGTGTCCGGTGTTCGTCGGAAGGCTGGTCGGCACCCCGCGCCCCCGGCCCGACGAGGTGGAGTCGTGCGAGTGGTGGTCTTGGGAGCGCTTCCTGGCGGCGGCGGCCGACCCGGCGAGCGACGTCTCCCCGTGGGCGCGCCTTCAGGCCCCGTTGCTGGACGGGCTCACGCCCGACAGCTCGCCAGGTGCTCGGCCGCGGCAGTGCGCAGCAGAACGGCATCCGACGGGCCCGCGACGAACGTGACACCGAGCGCGCGGAAGCGGTGGGCGTGGTCCGGCGAGGCCGTGAAGATCCCGACCGGCACGTCCGCCGCGCGGCACGGCTCGACGATCGAGCGCACCAGCGCGTCGTAGGCGGCGTCGCCGTGCTGGGCGGTCACCGGCATGTCGTGGCTCAGCGCGAGGTCGGACGGGCCGATGAGCACGCCGCCGACCCCGTCCACCTTGAGCATGTCCGGAAGCGCTGCGACGGCCTCGGGCGTCTCCACCATCACGACGCACACCGGCTCGGCACGGGGCGGATGCCACGGGGCGCGGACGGGCCCGTAGCTGCGGGTGCCGCGGGGCGGGAAGTGGCAGGCCGTCACGGCCGCGGCCGCTTCGTCGGCGGAGTTCACGAGCGGCACGATCACGCCGTCGGCGCCGCGGTCGAGCGCGCGGCAGATCGCCTCGGGGGCGTTCAGCTGCACCCTGACCAGGTTCGGGGTGCCGGTCGCGGCGAGCGCCTGCAGCATGGGCAGCATCGCGTTGTCGTCGATGACGCCGTGCTGGAGGTCGATGCAGACGAAGTCGAACCCGACCGAGCCGATCAGCTCTGCGGACGCCGAGGAGGGCAGATGCAGCCAGGCGCCGACGGCGTCGCCCTCAAGCCGGAGATCACGCATGCGTCGACTCTGCCAGAGGGTGCGGCGGGTGTCATCGTGCGGCGGTGGCGGTCGCCCGCTCCAACGCGTGCTCGACCAGGGTGATGAGGGTCTTCAAGCCGGTCTTCGAGGACCGGGCGTCCATCCGGACGACCGGCGTGGTCGCGTTCAGGGCGAGTGCGTCGCGCACGGCGGGGATGGCGAAGCGCTCGGTGTCGGGGAAGCCGTTCACGGCGACGACGAACGGCACCCGCCGGTTCTCGAAGTAGTCGATGGCCGGGAAGCAGTCGTCGACGCGGCGCAGGTCGACGAGCACGACCGCGCCCACGCAGCCGCGGGCCAGCTCGTCCCACATGAACCAGAAGCGGTCCTGGCCCGGTGTGCCGAAGAGGTAGAGGATCAGCGACCGGTCGACGGTGATGCGGCCGAAGTCCATCGCGACCGTGGTGGTGCGCTTGTCGGGGACCACGGCGTTGTCGTCGACGCCGATCGACGCGTTCGTCATGGCCTCGTCGGTGAGCAGCGGTGGGATCTCGGACAGGGTGGTGACCAGGGTCGTTTTGCCCACGCCGAAGCCGCCCGCGACGAGGATCTTGAGCGGGACGGGTCCCGGTTCAGCGTGCACGGAGGCCCTCCAGCAGGCGGGTGAGGATCTCGGGAGTAGGCTTTCCGTCTGATGTGGACGGTGGTGGGCCGTGCACGGTGAGGTGACCGGAGGCGGCGAGGTCGCCGACCAGCACCCTGGCGACGCCGACGGGCACGCCGAGCGCTACGCCGATCTCGACCAGCGTGACCGGGCGCATGGCCATCGTGACGATCGTGCGGTACTCGGGCTCCAGGTCGTGGGTGCCCCGGCCAGTGGTGGTGACGATCGATTCGATCGGGAGGTCGCGCTCGGTCGAACGGGTGCGCCCGCCGGTGACGGCGTAGACGGGGACGACGCGTCCGTCGCGCGTGCTGCCGTCGTCCGGCCAGGGCCGCCGGGCCCCGTTCACCGTCCTGTGCCCGAGCGCACGCCCGGGGTCAGTGCGTGGCCGACACGGTTGGCGAGCATCGTCATCTCATAGCCGATCATGCCGATGTCGCAGTTGCGGTCGGTGTGGACGGCGAGCGTTGCGCCTTGGTCGATGGCGGTGACGAAGAGGTAGCCGCCCGCCATCTCCAGGATGGTCTGCGTGACGGGGCCTGCGCTCAGCAGCCGGGCCGCGCCCTTGGCCAGGCTGACCAGCCCGGACGCCGCCGCGGAGAGCTGGTCGCCCAGCGCTTCGGTGATGCCGGGGGAGATCGCGAGGCGTAGGCCGTCGGCGGACACGACGAGAGCGCGGGTGACGCCCGGCGTCTCGCGGGCGAAATCGGCGAGCAGCCAGTCAACGCGGGGGGCGCTCATGCCCGGTCTCCGTTCGCGAGGTCGTCGGTGGTGTTGGCGTGGCCGCTCGGGGTGTCGGCTACCCGCGCCTGCGCGGCGGCCCGGCTCGCCTGGTAGCGGGACAGCGCGGCGGCGGCGTCCGCGGTGGACCGGCGCTCGGCGGTGGGTTCGGCCGCGTCCGGCTCGGGCGCGCGCAGCTCGGCGGACAGATGTGACTGGGGGATGCGGCGACGCAGCCCGCTGACCGGATCGACCGGCCCGGGCGTGCGCGGGGTCGGGACGGACGCGGCCGGGACCGGCGGAGCGTCGATGACGATGGGGCGCGGGGTCGGCGAGGGGCGCAGGCGGGCCGCGTGCGGCTCACCCTCCCGGGCCGAGGTGGTGAAGGCCCGGTAGGTCGGCGTGCTGAGCCCGGGGCCGATGGCCGTCGCATCGCCGCCGATCGTGGTCTCGCGGGTGATCTCGTCGTCGCGCACGTCGCTGCCCGATGTGTGGGCGGCGGGGTCGCGCTGTGGGGTGGCCTGCGCGGGGCCGCCCGCCTCGGGGCTGCGCGGGCCTGCGCCGTTGCCGCCCGGGTGGAGCCCGTCGCCAGGCAGGTCAGACCCGTTCCTGGCCGGGTCGAACCCGTTGGCCGTCGGGTCGGGCCCATTCCTGGCCGGGTCGAACCCGTTGGTCGTCGGGTCGAACCCGTTGGCCGTCGGGTCGGGCCCATTCCTGGCCAGGTCGAACCCGTTGGTGGGGGCCGGATCGAAGCAATCGGCGGCGACACGGTGCCCGTTGCCGTTCGCGCTGACCCCGTTGGTGGGCGCGACCTGCCCGATGGTGGCTGGGCCCAAGCCGGGCGGGGGCGCCGGGTGGCCGTTGCTCGGCGGGCTGCCGGGGCCGCCCACGGCCGGGCATGCGCCGTTCGCAGGGGTCGGGTTGAACGCGGGCATCGCCGACGCGACCGCCGGATCCCACCAGCCGCTCCAGTCCGGGGGATCGGCGACGGGGCGCGGCGTTTCGGGTGCCGTCCGATCCTCGACGCGGGCCGCCGCGCGCCGGGTCAGGCGCTGGTCGGCGCCCTGCCGGAAGGGCGAGGCGGGCGCCGCCGCCACACCGGCCGTCGCGAATCCGGACGTCGCCATCGCCGCCGAGAGGTGCAGCGGCGCAAACAGCGACGGCGGCAAGGAGACCAGCGCGGTGGTGCCCGATCCCGGCGTGACGCTCAGCGCCACCTTGATGCCGTGCCGCGCCGCGAGCCGGGCGACCACGTGGAACCCTAGGCGCTGCGACACCGAGAGGTCGACGTCCGGCGGCGTCGCGAGCAGCGCGTTGGCCTCTTCGAGCTGCTCGGCGGGTATCCCGACGCCCCAGTCCTCGATGGTGATCAGCCGTCCACCGGGGCGGCCCCGGTCGGGCCGGGAGCGCACCGTGACGGTGGCGTCGGGCGGCGAGAAGCGCACGGCGTTCTCGGTGAGCTCGGCGAGCAGGTGGGTGAGGTCGATGACCGTGTGTCCGACGACGGCGCTCTGCTCGTCGACCACGAACACCACACGCTCGAGGTTCTCGGTCTCGGCGATGGCCGCTCGCAGCACGTCGCGCAGCGGGACGGGGTCGCTCCACGTGCGCGGCGGCTGCTCGCCGGAGAGCACCAGCAGGTTCTCGGCGTTGCGCCGCACCCGGGTGGCGATGTGGTCGAGCGCGAACAGGTCGGCGAGCGCGTCGGGATCCCGCTCGGACTCCTCCAGCTGGTTGATGATCTCCAGCTGCCGGTGCAGGAGGCTCTGGTTGCGGCGGGCGAGGTTGGTGAGCAGGTCGGAGGTGAACTGCCGCCGGTTGATCTCGGAGTCGGCCAGCCTGCGGGCCAGCGTGTCCTTCTCCCGCTGGGCGTCCTCGGTGAATCGCCAGAATATGATCATGCCCGCGCAGGCGAGCAGCACGGCGACGCCGTGGATCGCCGACCACAGCCACGGGTTCGATTGTCCCGCCGGGTGGTCGAAGATCAGGCTCTGCTGCCACGCCGAGCCGATCCCGTGACTGATCACGGTGAAGACGATGTTGAACAGGAGCGGCGCCCAGTCCTGGTAGAGCGCGATGAACCCGATGATGATGAAGAAGTGGAAGTGCGCCTCGATGGTGCCGTGCGTGAGCCCGACGAGCGCCGCCGAGCAGTAGACCAACCCGGCGGTGACGGTCACGGAGGATGTGCGCCGGTGGTGGCGCAGCACGTACCCGAGCGTCACCGCGACGAGCGGGGAGATCACGACGAACACCACCGTGCGCGGCGCGTAGCCGAGCGCCAGCCCCAACGCCACCAGCGCCGGGACGTGCACCCCCAGCACCCAGAGCATCAGACGGTGACGGCGCCGCCAGTCCTCTTCGGGCATGTTGAGGCCATGCGGAAGGGCGTTGAGAAGCTTTCTCCACATCGTGTGGTGCACCATTTCCCTGCGCATCAAGCGTTGATCGGGCCGGGGGTCGGCGAAATGGTCGGGGACCGGCAGGGTACCGCTTTATGACAAGGGGTGAACAGCCGGCTACCCAACGATGCATCAGCTACGCCGAATGGAGCAATATGATGCTCCACTAGCTCCAAATGGTCACATACACCGGCGGTCGGAATCGTGAGGGCGGAACGCCCGCACCCGGCGCTCTGAGCAGCTTCATTGCTTCTGGTGTGCCCAGGAAATGGCGCAGGGAGCCCGCGGCTGCCGAACGGCGGTCGGCGGCCAGCGTCGTCACGTGCCAGCACAGATCCAGCGGCGTGCCCGGCACGTCGACGACCTGGAGTTCGCGGCGGCGCAGCTGGTGCACCGCGAGGTGGGCGATGGCGGGCGCCACGCCCGCGCCGCGGGCGGCCGCTTCCCACGCCGCGGTCTGGTTGGGGAACACGGAGAGCCGGACTTCCGGCACGGCGAGGGCGCGCAGCAGACGGCTGACGTCGCTGCCCGGGTCGGTGGCGGAGGGGTCGACCAGCCACGCCCACTGGCCGGGCGGCCCCGCCGGGCGCGTATCGGCGGCGGCGAGCACGACCAGGCGGGCCCGGAAGATCGGCTCGCTGACCAGCCCCGGGCCGCCCGACAGATCCGGACCCAACGCGACGTCGGCGAGCCGCTGTGCGACGAGCGCGCTCATCTCCGCCGTCGCCGACACGCCCGCCGACACCTCGATCGATCCGCCGGACCGCGCGGTGAACGCGTCGGCGAGTGGGCCCGCCACGAACTCGACGAGCGGGCTGGGCGCCACCAGCCGCAGCCGGTCCGCGGCTCCGCGCGCCGAGCGGACCGCCGACTCGGCCTCGGCACCCAGCGACACCATCTGCGCGGCGATCGTCAGCAGCCGCGCCCCGCCCGCGGTCAGCTCCATGCCGTTGGAGCTGCGGGTGAGCAGCGGGTCGTCGAGATAGCGGCGGAGTGCCGCGATGGCCTGCGAGACCGCGGGCTCGCTCACGCCGAGCGCCGACGCCGCGGCCTTGACCGTGCCGAGCCGGGCCACGAGGACGAACGCGCTCAGCTGGGTCAACGTCACCTGGAGCATTCTCTCGCGCGAACGGCCTAAGGGAAGGCTTATTCGGCGATTGCCGGGCGGCGCGCCGGGGAGAACGATGGACGCATGGAAGACGAGCCGGAAGGGGTCGCGGTGCTGCGCGCGATCTGGAGCGCGCGCGACCATGGCGCCGACGTGCGCGCCGAGATCGGGTCGGGCACCGGGAAGGTCTGCCGCAGGCTGCAGAACGTCGGCGGGCCGGTCGACGACGACCAGCGCACGGCATGGAGGGAGCTGCTGGAGCGAGAGGGCAAGCGGGGCGCCACGACGGTCGCCGAGCTCGTCGCCAACCGGGATGGCGCCGCACAGGAGACGGGACCGCGGCCCTGAGCCCCGGGGTCGCCGAGCTCATCCGGCTGTTGCGCGAGGGCGCCTACGTCGCCGACCGCGGGTTGGCCACGGCCGTGCACGTCGCGCTCGCGCTCGACCGACCGCTGCTCCTGGAAGGCGAGCCGGGCGTCGGCAAGACCGAGATCGCCAGGGTGCTCGCCGCCGTGCTGGGCAGGCGGCTCGTCCGGCTGCAGTGCTACGAGGGCATCGACACCCACCAGGCGCTCTACGAGTGGGACCACGCCCGCCAGCTGCTCGCCATCCGCGCGCTCGGCGACGCGAGCAGCTCGGTCACCGCGCTCTACGGGCCGGAGTTCCTGCTGGAGCGGCCGCTGTTGCACGCGCTGCGGGCCGGGTCGGACGCCGTGCTGCTCATCGACGAGATCGACCGCGCCGACGACGAGTTCGAAGCGTTCCTGCTGGAGATGCTCTCGGACTTCCAGATCACGATCCCCGAGATCGGCACGGTGGCCGCGCCGTCGCCGCCGCTGGTGGTGCTCACCTCCAACCGCACGCGCGAACTGCACGACGCCCTCAAACGCCGCTGCCTCTACCACTGGATCGACTACCCGAGCGCCGAACGCGAGGTCGAGATCGTGACGCTCCGTCAACCCGGGGTGGAGCGCGAACTGGCCCGGCGGGTGGTCGCCGCGGTCCACCGGCTGCGCGAGCTGGAGCTGGCCAAGCCGCCCGGCGTGGCGGAGACGATCGACTGGGCGCGCACCCTCGACCTGCTCGGGGAGCCCGACCTGTCCGTCGACGCCGCCGACCTGACGCTCGGATCGGTGCTCAAGGAGCGGGAGGACCTCGAGCTCGCCCGTGAGCACCTCCATGAGATCACCGCGTCGTGACGTCCTTCGGGGCCATGATCGCCGGTTCGGTGCAAAAGGCGGCCAAATCTGGCCGCTTGTGCACCGAACTGGTGATCACGGGCAGGTGGGGGCGGCCGTGAAGGGCATGGTGCCCGTGCTCGTCGGGTTCGGGCGGGCCCTGCGCGACGAGGGCCTGGCCGTCGGACCCGGCGATGTCGCCACGTACTGCGCGGCCGCCGCCACGCTCGACCCCACCGACCTGATGGACCTCTACTGGACGGGGCGCGCCACGCTGGTGAGCAGGCGCGGCGATCTGGCCGCCTACGACGAGGTGTTCCACCGCTACTTCCTCGGCGGCACGCGGCCGGTGGACGAGCTGCTGCGGCTCACCGCGCGGGTGTCCGCCGAAGCCGAGTCGACGCTGGAAGTGCCGCTCGTCGACGAGCCCGGAGACGCGCAGGACGACGAGCAGGCCACGATGGGCCTGGTCGCCTCGGCCACCGACGTGTTGCGCCACAGGGCATTCGCCGACTGCACCCCCGACGAGCTGCGTGCCGTGCGGCGCATCACGGCGAGGCTCCGGCTGGATCCGCCGCGCCGCCGCACCCGGCGGTCCCGCGCGTCGGCCCGCGGGCGCCGCCCCGACCTGCGGCGCACCGTGCGGGACTCGCTGCGGCTGCACGGCGAACCGGTGCCGCTGCGCAGGCGCGAGCAGCGGGTGCGGCCCCGCCCGCTGGTGTTGATCCTCGACGTGTCCGGCTCGATGGCCGACCATTCCCGGGCGTTGCTGCAGTTCGCGTGGTCGGCGCGGCGGGCGGTCGTCAAGGTGGAGGTGTTCTGCTTCGGCACGCGGCTCACCCGCATCACGCCCGCGCTGCGCCGCCGCACCCCGGACCGCGCGCTCGCCGACGCGGCCGAGCTGGTGCTCGACTGGGACGGCGGCACCCGCATCGGGGTCTCGCTCGACCGGTTCGTCCGCACGGCGGGGCGCCGCGGCGTGGCGCGCGGCGGCGTGGTGGTGATCTGCTCCGACGGCATGGACCGTGGCGACCCCGACCTCCTCGCGGGGGCGATGGAGCGGCTGGCGCGCCAGTGCCGTCGGATCGTGTGGTGCACCCCGCACGGGCCCGGGGTCGAGCGTCGGCCTCATGATCGCCGAGCCCTCCGTCGACCTCGTCGTGCGGGGGCCGGACCTCGCGGGCCTCGCCGAGCTGGCCGAGCTCCTGCCCGCGCTGCCGTAGAGTCGGGCGGGTGATCCGGCTCGGGACGCTCGGCGGCTACGCCTTCTCGGGCCCGCGCCTCTTGGGCGGTTGGAGCCCGCCCGCCCGTCCCGGCGTCTACGCCATCCTGTACCGGCCGGACCCGGAGGCGCAGCGGTACGCGGTGGCCTACGTGGGGCACGCTGACGACCTCTCGGCCGAGGGCCTCCCGTTCCGCCACCGCCGAGCCGCCTGCTGGACGGCGCGGGCGGGCTCGAAGTGGAAGGTGCACGTCGCGTTCCTGGAGGTGCCGGGCGGCACCCGCGGGCACCGCGAGGCGATCACCGCGGAGCTGGTGAGCCAGTACCGCCCGTCCTGCAACGAGGAGCGATTCGGCACGGCGTGGCGCGAGGAGTGGATCGGCGCCTACAGCGACGCCCCGAACACCGCCCCGCTGCCCGACCCCTGAGCCGAGCTCAGGCCGTCGAGCGCAGCCAGCGGAACCCGTAGGGCGGCAACGTCACCTTGAGCGTCGCGTCGTCGCCGACCGTCTCCGTCGACCCGTCGGCCGCGAGCACGTCGAAGAGCGCGCAGCCCGCCCGCCCCGTCAGGGCAGGAGTTCGGCGGTCACCTTCGCGATCGGCGAAGTTGTGCAGGGCGACGATCGTCACGTCGTCGACGTCCGACCGGTGGGCGAGCACCGGCGCGGCGTTCGGGCCGGGATCCACCACCTGCACCGTCCCCCAGGCCAGCTCGGGGCAGGCCCGGTAGGAGTCGACGAGGTGCAAGAAGAACGACAGCAGCGAGTCCGGATCGCGCGACTGGTCGCGGACGTTGACGTGCTTCGGCGAGAAGGCGCCGTCGGCGAGCGGAGCCGCGAACGTCGTAGGGTCGGCGGTCGAGAACCCGGCGCCCGGTTCGGCGGTCCACTGCATCGGCACCCGCACCGCCAGGCGTCCCTCGGCCTTCAGGTTCTCGCCCAGCCCGATCTCCTCGCCGTAGAACAGCACGGGCGTGCCCGGCAGCGCGAACAGCAGGCTGTAGACGAGACGGAGCCGGCGCTGGTCGCCGTCGACCATCGGCGGCAGGCGCCTGCGTAGGCCGCGGCCGTAGAGCTGCATGTCGGGCTTGGGCCCCAGCGCGTCGAAGACCTCCTTGCGCTGGGCCTCGGTGAGCTTGTCCAGTGTCAGCTCGTCGTGGTTGCGCACGAACGTCGCCCAGTGCGCGTCCTTGGGCGGCGTCGGGCGGTCGCGCAACGCCTCGGTCAGCGGGCCCGCGTCACCACGCACCAGCGACAGGTACATCTGCTGCATGCCGATGAAGTCGAAGCACATGGTCAGCTCGTCGTCGCCCTCGCCGAAGAACTCCATCGTGTCGGCGTAGGGCAGGTTCACCTCGCCGAGCAGCACGCCCTCGCCGTTGCGCCTGCTGAGGAAGGAACGCAGGTCCGCGAGGTAGCCGTGCGGGTCGGGCAGGTCGTCGCGGTCGGCCTGCCCGGTGTTCTCCAGCAGGAACGGCACGGCGTCGACCCGGAAGCCGGAGAGCCCGAGCTGCATCCAGAACCCGATGATCCGGGCGATCTCGTCACGGACCGCCGGGTTGTCGATGTTGAGGTCGGGCTGGAACTTGTAGAACCGGTGCAGGTAGTACTGGCCCGCCTCGTCGTCGAACTGCCAGAGGCTCGTCTCCTTGTCCGGGAACGTCACCCCCTGCGGCCCGTCGGCGGGTGGCTCGTCGGCCCAGACGTACCAATCGCGGTAGGGGTTGTCGCGGGAGCTGCGCGCCTGCTGGAACCACGGGTGCTGGGCCGACGTGTGGTTGACGACCAGGTCGGCGATCACCCGGATGCCGCGGTCCCGGGCGGTGCGCACGAACTCGACGAACTCCCCGAGGGTGCCCAGCCGGGGGTCGACGCCGTAGAAGTCGGTGATGTCGTAGCCGTCGTCGCGGTCGGGGGAGGGGTAGAAGGGCATCAGCCAGATGCAGGTGACGCCCAGCCGGTGCAGGTGGTCGATCTTCTGGATGAGACCGCGGAAGTCACCGCAGCCGTCGCCGTCACCGTCGGAGAACGTCTCGACGTCCAGGCAGTAGACGACGGCGTTCTTCCACCAGAGATCCGAGGTCTGGGTCAGCCGCATGTCGGACATCTACCCCAGGAGGCGATGCCTCGACACATCTCGGTGCATCAGGGGCGGTAGCCCACGGTCTCGTGGATCCGCGAACGGCGGCGACCCAGCGCGCCTTCGCGGGCCGGGCGCGGCGTCACCTTGGCCACGATCTGCTCGGCGAACCCGTAGAGCAGCGGGAGCGCGGCGGCCACCACCCCGCCGGTGCGGTTGACGTGCTCCAGGCCCGGCGTGATCGCCCGGGCGTCGTCGACGATCTGCGCGACGAGCCCGTCGCCCGCCTCCAGCGTGGTGGCGATCTTGGTGAGCAGCGAGCCCACCCACCAGAGGAAGAACGCCAGGCCCGCGATGAGCACGACGATCTCGACCACGGTCAGCACGACCAGCATCGCTACACCTTCCCGACGACGCGTCCGAGGAACAGGTGGTGCTGCAGGCCTTCGGCGAGCACGAGGTCGAGCCCGTCGCCGGTGGCCGTGATCAGCTTGGTGTCGGCGGTGTTCTCCGTGATCGCCGTCAGGGTGCCCGCGATCGTGTCCACCCCCGCATCGATCCGTTTGACGAACGCGACCAGCATCGACAGCAGCACCACCACGGCCACGATGACGACCGCACCGAGCACCAGGATCACCGTCCAGTAGGTGATCTCCCCGTCGGTCAGCACCTCAGCCCCCCAACCGCGCGCGGCCGCGCTGCAGGCCACCGATGATCTCGGTGGCGTGGTCGATGGTCGTGTTCAACCCGGCGAGGCCCGCCGTGTTCTCCCGCGCCTGGGAGAGCGCCGCGTTCAGCTCGCGGGCCTGCGTTCCGATCTTGAAGGCGAGCACGAGGATCGGGGTGACGAGCGCGACCACCACCACGACCACGATCAGCCCGATCACCAGCCCGAGCGTCCAGCCGTAAGGAACCATTTCTACCTCCCGACCACGTCGTCGCCCCGTTGCCGGGCGGGTGTCGCGTACCAGCGTCGACCGTTGGTCATACTTGCTCCGTCCACGCTCTGACCGGCGCCAGGTTGGCGTTCACCGAGCCGACGACCGTGGGCACGGTGGTGGTCTTGTCGGCCACCGCGCGCACCCCGCCGAGCAGGGCGGCCAGCGTCTTGTTGACGTGCCTCAGGTGCAGGATCACCCGCAGCAGGCCGACGGCGGTGATCGCGATGATGAGCACGGCGATGATCACCGTGACCCAGGCGACAGCGGGCATGCTCACGCCTCCTTCGGCGGCAGCAAGGTGGCCACGGAGCCCGCGTAGCGGGTGGCGCCGACGGCGATCTGGTGCACGGTCGCGTCGGTCGTGGCGAGGAGCTCGGGCACCCGGTCCACCTCGCCGAGCAGCTCGACGCCGTGGGCGAGGATGTCGTCACACGCCGCGCGGATGCGCTCCACGGCGGCCAGCACCCGGTTGAGCAGCGCGATCACCACGGGCAGCACGACCAACAGCAGGATCGCGTTGCCGATCCACCAGAGGACCATCGGGCTCACCTGTTCCGGTCGTAGGGGAGGAAGAACCGGGCGAACACGCGCTTCAGCGCCATCAGCGTGGCGCGCAGGCCGATGGCGAACCCGCTGGCCGGGGCCGCGGTACGCACCGCCGTTCCGACCCCGCCGCCGCCCGCCACGTTGGCCTGGACGCACTCCGCGAAGCTGCCCAGCAGCACGCTCGTGACATCGGCGATCATGCCCCGCCCGAAGTTCGCCGCAGCGCCGGAGATCGACAGGTCCTGCGCGACCGTGACCCGCGTGCCCCCGCCCTCCTGCCGCAGCGTCGCCGTGATCGTCATCTCCGCCTCGCCGCGGCCGCGGTCCTCCGAGCCCGCGGCCCGCAACACCATGCGGTGCGTCGCCTCGTCGGCCTCCAGGATCTTCGCCGTGCCGGAGAAGTTGAGCTTCACCGGGCCCAGGGCCGCCACGACCTTGCCCTGGTAGGTGCCGTTGCCGTCGTCCCCGACCAGCGACGCGCCGGGCAGGCACGGCGCGAGGTTGGGCACGTCGAGGAAGTACGCCCACACCTTGTCGACGGGCGCGGCGACGGTGAACTCGTTGTCGAGGATCATGAGTCGCTCCGCACGGGCGGTGCGCCGGACACGTCCCGGCCGTCCTGCAGCGCCTGCCAGACCCGGTCGGGGAGCACCGGCATGTCGATGTTGCGCACGCCGGTCGCGGCCAGCGCGTCGTGCACCGCGTTGACGAACGCCGCGGGCCCGCCGACCGCCGCGCACTCTCCGATGCCCTTGGCCCCGATCGGGTGGTGCGGGCACGGCGTGACGACCTCGTGCAGCTCGAAGCCCGGCGTCTCCCACGCCGTGGGCAGCAGGTAGTCCATGTAGTTGGAGCCGACCTGGTTGCCGTCGGCGTCGTAGGTCTGGAACTGCATGTTCGACATCGCGTACGCCTCGGTCAGGCCGCCCATGATCTGCCCTTCGACGATCATGGGGTTGATCCGGACGCCGCAGTCGTCGACCGCGACCACGCGCAGCACGTCCCACACCCCGGTCGCCGGGTCGACCTCGACCGTCACGATGTAGACCGCGAACGGCCAGGTCAGGTTGGGCGGGTCGTAGTAGGCGTTGTTCTCAAGGCCGGGCTCCATGCCGTCGGGCATGTTCGAGTAGGCCGCGGCGGCGCACTCCTGGATCGTCGCCCCGCGTTCGGGGGCGCCCCGCACGTAGAAGCGCCCGAGCTCCCACTCGACGTCCTCTTCGGACACCTCCAGCAGGTGCGCGGCGAGCTTGCGCGCCTTCGCGCGCACCTTGCGCGCCACCATCGCGACGGCCGCGCCCGCGACCGGCGTGGACCGCGAGGCGTAGGTGCCCATGCCGAACGGGGCGGTGTCGGTGTCGCCCTCCTCGACGATGATGTCGTCGGCCGGTATCCCCAGCTCGTGGCTGACGATCTGGGCCCACGTCGTCTCGTGCCCCTGACCTTGCGTCTTCGCCCCGGTGCGCAGGATCGCCTTGCCCGTCATGTGCACGCGCAGCTCGGCCGAGTCGAACATCTTGATGCCGAGGATGTCGTACTCGCGGCTGTTGCCCGCCCCGAGCGGCTCGGTCATCGTCGAGATCCCGATGCCCAGGAGGCGGCCGCGGGCCCGCGCCTCCTCCTGCTCGCGCTTGAACTCCTCGTAGCCGATCGCGTCCAGCCCGAGCTGCAGGCACTTGTGGTACTGCCCGGAGTCGACGAGGAAGCCGAACGCGGTGCGGTGCGGGAACTGGTCGTCGGCGAGCAGGTTGCGGCGGCGGATCTCGGCGGCGTCGATGCCGAGATCGGCGGCGGCGGCCGCGACCATCCGCTCCTGGAAGAACATCGCCTCGGTCACCCGGAACGAGCACCGGTAGGCCACGCCACCGGGTGCCTTGTTCGTGTAGTGGCCCTGCGCGGTCATGTGTCCGACCGGCACGTTGTAGCAGGCGAACGCCGAGTGCAGCAGCCCGACCTTGAACTTGCTGGGCTGGGCGTCGGCGAAGAACGCGCCCTGGTCGGTGTCGGCGTGCATCCGCACGGCGAGGATCTTGCCGTCGGAGCGCAGCGCCATCTGGGCGTCGAGGTACATGTCGCGGCCGAAGCCCGTCGAGGACAGGTTGCCCGACTTGTCCTCGATCCACTTCACGGGCTTGCCGAGCAGGATCGAGGCCAGGATCGACGCGACGTAGCCGGGGTAGATCGGCACCTTGTTGCCGAACCCCCCGCCGATGTCCGGCGACACGATCCGGATCATGTGCTCGGGCAGCTCGGCGACGAGCGCGACGGCCGCCCGGATGATGTGCGGGGCCTGCGTCGTCATGTAGACGGTGAGCTTGCCGGTGCCCGCGTCGAAGTCGGCGATCGAGCCGCAGCACTCGATCGGCGACGGGTGGCTTCGCGGGTAGTGCAGCTTCAGCGAGGACACGACGTCGGCCTGCGCGAACGCCCGCTCGGTGGCCGCGGCGTCGCCGACCTCCCAGCGGTAGCAGGTGTTGTCGGTCTGGCCTTCCTTGTCGTCGCGGATGATCGGCGCGTCGGCGGCGGCGGCTTGCCCCGGGTTGACGATGGCGGGCAGCGGCTCGTACTCGACGTCGATCGCCTCGCAGCCGTCCTTGGCGATGTAGGGGTCGTCCGCGATGACGACGCACACCTCCTGGCCCTGGAAGCGCACCTTGTCGGTGGCGAGCACGGCCTGGGTGTCGTAGGAGAGCGTGGGCATCCAGGCGAGGTTGCGCTGGGCCATCATCTCGCCGGTGAGCACCAGCCGGACGCCGGGGATCTCCCAGGCCTTCGACGTGTCGATGGACTTGATCCGGGCGTGGGCGAGCGGGCTGCGCAGGATCTCCATGTGCAGCATGCCGGGCAGGTGGATGTCGTCCACGTAGTGGCCGCGACCCCGGACGAACCGGGCGTCCTCGACCCGACGGCGGCTTGCGCCCAGGCCACCGATCTTCGCCTCGTCGAGCGCGGTCACTGCGCCTCCCCCCGCTTTGCGCCGTTTTCCTTGCGCGCCGCCCACAGCACGGCCTTGACGATGTTCTGGTAGCCGGTGCAGCGGCAGAGGTTGCCCGAGAGCGCCCACCGCACGTCCTCTTCGGACGGATCGGGCTCCCGGTCCAGCAGGGCGCGGGCGGACAGCATCATCCCCGGGGTGCAGAAGCCGCACTGCAGGCCGTGCTCGACGGAGAACCCCTCCTGCACCGGGTCCAGCTCGCTGGGAGTGCCGAGGCCCTCCACGGTGGTGATGGCACGCCCGTCGGCCTGGACGGCGAGCATCGTGCACGACTTCACCGGCGTGCCGTCGACGAGCACGGTGCAGGCGCCGCAGTTGGTCGTGTCGCAGCCGAGGTGGGTGCCGGTGAGGCCGAGGCCCTCGCGCAACAGGTGGGCCAACAGCAGCCGTGGTTCCACCTCGACGACCCGGCGCTCGCCGTTGACCGTCACCGTGATCCGGTACTCGTCGGCGGGACCGGGTCGGATCTCACGGGCCGCGAACGTGGTCATGCCGCCTCCAGCTCTCGCGACAGGCCGCGGCGCACGAACGTCGCCACGACATGCCGCTTGTAGTCCGCGCTGCCGCGGTGGTCGCCGCGGGGCTGGGCGGCCTCCGCGGCGCGAGTGGCGGCGAGCTCGATGGTCTCCTCGGTCAGCGGCTTCCCGACCAGTGCCTCTTCGGCTCCGGTGGCGTGGATCGTCGCCGGGCCGACGCCGGTGAGCGCCACGCCCGCCCGGGTCACGGTGCCGCCGCTGATTTCCAGCGCCACCGCGGCTCCGGCCGTCGCGAAGTCACCGATGCGGCGCTCCAGCTTCAAGTAGGTTCCGCTCGCCGTGCCCTGCGCAGGCGGCACGACCGCCTCGACCGCGACCTCCCCGGATCGCAGGGCGTTCTGGAAGGGCCCCGAGACGAACTGCGCGACCGGGATCGTGCGGCGCCCCGCGGGGCCCTGCGCGACGATCGAGGCGCCTAGAGCGATCATGACCGCGGCCCAGTCGCCCTGCGGGTCGGCGTGGCAGACCGAGCCGACGAGCGTGCCGCGGTTGCGCACGATCGGGTCGGCGACCAGCGGCGCGGCCGAGGCCATCAGCGGGTGCTTGCCGGGCAGCAGCGTCGAGCGCTCGAGGTCGGCGTGCCTGCAGAGCGCGCCGACGCGCAGCGTGCCGTCGCCGTCCTCGCGGTGGTGGTCGAGCCCGGGCAGGTTGTTGATGTCGACGAGCAGCGCGGGGGCGGCGAAGCGCAGCTTGAGCAGCGGCACGAGGCTTTGGCCGCCCGCGAGCACCTTGGCGTCGTCGCCGTACTCGGCGAGCAGCGCGATCGCCTCGTCGAGGGTGCGTGGCGCCGCGTAGCGGAAGCGGGAGGGGTACACGGGTTGCTCCTCAGCGAGCGGAAGCGGTCGGGTCGTGGTGGCCGTCGTCGGCCGAATGCGGATCGGGCACCGCGACGGGCAGGTCCTCGTCGGTCGGGTCGGGGCGCGGTTCCTGGTGCGGTGGCCACGGGCCCGCGACCGGCTGGGCCGCGGTCTTCAGGTACTCCGTGAGCTGCGGCCACGCCCAGATGGTGGGGCTCTTGCCGGTCTTCGGCGCGTTCTCGATCAGCTCGTACATGCGCCTGTTGGTCATTCCGCCGACGCCTCCTCGCGTGTGGTGCGCACACTCTGCCCGCTTTCCCCCCGACACGCCCACAGGCGATAAGCGATGGGTTAAGAGGTCTTGTCCTCACGGTGTCGGGCCGGCGACGATGGGCCGCCACGTGGGGAGAGTCATGCAGGTGCCTGCACCGTTCGAGTACCGGCGCGCGACGAGCGTCGAGCACGCCGTCGCCCTGCTGGTGCGGCACGGCCCGGAGACGCGGCTCCTCGCGGGCGGGCACAGCCTCATCCCGATGATGAAGCTGCGGCTCGCGGCGCCGGAGCTGCTCGTCGACATCAACGACCTCGCCGACCTCGCGTTCGTGGCGGTCGAGGGACCGGTGCTGCGCATCGGGGCGCTGACCCGGCACGCGGAGCTGTTGGCCGCACCGCTGGTCGGCGACATCGCGCCGGTGCTGCACGACGCGGAGCGGAGCATCGCGGACGCGATCGTGCGCAACCGCGGCACGGTCGGCGGCTCCGTGTGCCAGGCCGACCCGTCCGAGGACCTGTCCGGGGCGTTCTGCGCGCTGCGGGCGTCGGCGGTGATCCGCGGCGAGTGGGGGACGCGCACGGTGCCGATGCGGGAGTTCTTCGTCGGGCCCTACCAGACGGCGGTGGGCGCCGCCGAGATCCTGGTGGAGCTGCGGGTGCCGTTGTGGGCGACGGGCAGCGCCTACGTCAAGGTCGACCGGCGGGCGGGGGACTGGGCGGTCGCCGCGGCCGCCGCCGCGGTGCGGATCGCCGACGGGGTGATCGCCGACGCGGGGATCGGGCTCACGGCCGTCGGGCCGTTCGTCGCCGCGGAGGCCGAGGCGAGCCTGATCGGGCGGCCGCCCACCGAGGAGACGTTCGCCGCCGCCGGACGGCTCGCCGCCGAGCACTGCCGTCCGAGCGCCGACCAACGGGGACCCGCGGACTACAAGCGGCACCTGGCGGGCGAGCTGACGGTCCGGGCGTTGCGCCGCGCGGCAGGACGGTGAGATGGAGGTCACCGTCGTCGTCAACGGGCGGCCCGAGCGCCGCGAGGTCGAGCCGCGACTGCTGCTCGTGCACCTCCTGCGCGACGAGCTGGGCCTCACCGGCACCCACTGGGGCTGCGACACCTCCAACTGCGGGGCGTGCGTCGTGTGGCTGGACGACGTGCCGGTGAAGTCCTGCACGGTCCTCGCCGCGATGGCCGACGGCCACAGCGTGCGCACGGTGGAGGGGCTCGCCCCACCGGGCGGCCTCGATCCCGTGCAACGCGCGTTCATCGACTGCCACGGCCTGCAGTGCGGCTTTTGCACCCCCGCGATGCTGCTCACGGCCCGCTGGCTGCTCGACCGCACGCCCGACCCGACCGACGAGGAGATCCGCACGGCGATCGCGGGCGTCACCTGCCGCTGCACCGGCTACGCGAACATCGTCAAGGCGATCCGGCAGGCGGCGTCATGAGCTACGGGAGGCACCCCCGCAAGGAGGACGCCCGGTTCGTGCGCGGCCGCGGCCGGTTCATCGACGACATCACGCTGCCCGGCATGTTGCACGCCGCCGTGCTGCGCAGCCCGCACGCCCGCGCCGCGATCGTCGCAGTCGACACCTTCGCCGCCGAGTCGCATCCACTCGTACGTGCCGTGATCACCGGTGCCTGGTTGGCGGAGCGGAACCTCGCCTGGATGCCCACGCTCTCGCACGACATGCAGGCCGTGCTCGCCACCGACGAGGTGCGCTTCCAGGGGCAGGAGGTCGCGTTCGTCGTCGCGGAGACGCGCTACGCCGCCCGCGACGCGCTCGCGCTGATCGACGTCGAGTACGCGCCGCTGCCCGCCGTCATCGACGCCCGCCACGCCCTGGACGTCGACGCCCCGAGGGTGCGCGACAAGCCGGACAACCACGTCTTCGACTGGGAGGCGGGCGACGCCGCGGCCACCGACACCGCCTTCGCCGCCGCCGAGCACGTGAGCGCCTGCGACCTCGTCTACCCCCGGGTGCACCCGGCGCCGCTGGAGACCTGCGGGGTGGTGGCCGACCACGACCCGATCACCGACAAGCTCACCGTCTACGCGACGGCCCAGGCCCCGCACGCGCACCGGGTGCTGCTCTCGCGGATCATGGGCATCCCGGAGCACCGGATCCGCATCGTGGCGCCCGACATCGGGGGCGGGTTCGGCAACAAGGTGGGGCTCTACCCGGCCTACGTCTGCGCCGCGGTGGCGTCGGGCCTCGTGGGGGCGCCGGTCAAGTGGGTGGAGGACCGCTCCGAGAACCTCATGGCCACGGCGTTCGCCCGGGACTACCACATGCGCGGCGAGATCGCGGCGACGAGCGACGGGCGGATCACCGGGCTGCGGGTGCGGGTGCTCGCCGACCACGGCGCGTTCAACGCCACGGCGCAGCCCTCGCGGTTCCCCGCCGGGTTCTTCCACACCTTCACCGGCTCCTACGACGTGCCCGCGGCGCACTGCCGGGTCACCGGCGTGCACACGAACAAGGCGCCGGGCGGCGTGGCCTACGCGTGCTCGTTCCGGGTGACCGAGGCGTCCTACCTCGTGGAGCGCCTCGTCGACGTGCTCGCCCACGACCTCGGGCTCGACCCGGCCGAGCTGCGGTTGCACAACCTCCTGCGCCCCGAGCAGTTCCCCTACCGGTGCGCCACCGGCTGGGAGTACGACTCCGGCGACTACCCACGCACGCTGGCGTTGGCGCTGGAGATGGCGGGGTACGAGGAGCTGCGCAAGGAGCAGGCGGCGCGGCGCGCGGCCGGGGACGGGCCGCTGCTGGGGATCGGGATCAGCTTCTTCACCGAGGCTGTGGGGGCGGGACCGCGGGCGCTGATGGACATCGCCGGGCTGGGCATGGCCGACGGCGCGGAGTTGCGGGTGCACCCGACCGGGTCGGCCGTGCTCGCGGTGTCGTGCATGTCGCAGGGCCAGGGCCACGAGACGACGTTCGCGCAGCTCGTCGCGCACGAGCTCGGCATCGGCGTGGACGAGGTGGAGGTCGTGCAGGGCGACACCGACCGCACGCCGTTCGGGCTGGGCACCTACGGGTCCCGGTCGACGCCGGTCTCCGGGGCGGCCGCGGTGGTGGCGGCGCGCAAGGTGCGGGAACGGGCGCGGCTGGTCGCGGCGGCGATGCTGGAGGTGGCGCCGCAGGACCTGGAGTGGGTGTCGGGCCGGTTCCAGGTGCGCGGTGTGCCGGGGGCGGGCGCGTCGTGGCGGGAGATCGCGTTGGCCGCCCACTCCGACCTGGAGCTGCCCGCCGGGGTCGAGGGCCACCTGGACGCGATGGCCGTCTACAACCCCCCCAACCTGACGTTCCCGTGCGGGGCCTACATCTGCGTGGTCGACGTGGACCCGGGCACGGGCGAGGTCGTCGTGCGCCGGTTCGTCGCGGTGGACGACTGCGGGGTGCGGATCAACCCGACGATCGTCGAGGGCCAGATCCACGGCGGTCTCGCCGACGGGATCGGGATGGCGCTGATGGAGCTGATCGCCTTCGACCGGATCGGCAACCACCTGGGCGCCTCGTTCATGGACTACCTGCTGCCGACCGCGCTGGAGTGCCCGGCGTGGGAGCTGGGGGAGACGGTCACGCCCTCGCCGCACCACCCGGTGGGGGCGAAGGGCGTGGGGGAGTCGGCGACGGTGGGCTCGCCCGCGGCCGTCGTCAACGCCGTCCTGGACGCCATCGGGGTGCGGCACGCGGACATGCCGCTCACCCCGGCGCAGGTGTGGCGGGCGTGCCAGGGCCGCCCGATGCGTCCGGATCTCGCCATCGGTGACGAGCTGAACGGGGACGAGCCATGAGGACCGACCTGCTCGCGCGCGTGGACGGGCTGCGGACCCGGCGCACGCCGTTCGTGCTGGCCACCGTGGTGCGGGCGGAGCGGCCGACGAGCGCCAAACCGGGGGACTGCGCCGTGGTGACCGCGGACGGCATGCTCGAAGGCTTCGTCGGCGGCGTCTGCGCGGAATCGACGGTGCGGGTGGAGAGCCTGCGGCTGCTCGCTGCGGGGGAGTCGGAGCTGCTGCGGATCACGCCGGACGCGGCGGCGGCGCCTGCGCAGGACGGCGTGCGCACGGTCGGCAACCCCTGCCTGTCCGGCGGCACCCTGGAGATCTTCCTGGAGGCGATGATCCCGCCGGTGCTGGTGGCGGTGTTCGGGGAGTCGCCGGTGGCGCGGGCGCTCGTGCGCCTGGGCGCCGCGTTGGACTGGGATGTGCGGCTGGGCCTGGATCCGCTGACGGCCGAGGCGTCCGCGGTGATCGTCGCCTCGCACGGCCGGGACGAGGTGCCGGTGCTGCGGGCGGCGCTGGACGCGGGCGTGGACTACATCGCGCTGGTGGCGAGCCGTCGCCGCGCGGCGGGCGTGCTCGACGACCTGGCCGCGACCGAGGCCGAACGGGCCCGCATCCACGCCCCGGCCGGGCTGGACATCGGTGCGCGTTCGGCGGCGGAGATCGCGCTGTCGATCTGCTCCGGGATCGTGGCCGCGCGCCCGCGGGTCGCCCGGCCGCCGGAAGGCCCAACCCTGCCGGGACCCGTGGTGGCGGTCGACCCGATCTGTGGGATGCAGGTGCTGGTGGAGCAGGGCGCGTTGCAGGCGGGCGACGTGTACTTCTGCGGCCCCGGCTGCCTGGCCGCCTGGCAGGCGCGCAAAGGTCGTGCGCCGGGGTCGTGAGTGGATAACAGTGCTATAGCACTGTTATCCACTCACGACCGCTATTCACTCACGACCGCGCCCGCGGCGCCGTCGACGGTCACCGTCTGACCGGTGCGCAGGCGGGAGGTCGCGTCCGGCACGCCGACGACCGCGGGAATGCCGTACTCGCGCGCGACGACCGCGCCGTGTGAGTTGGCGCCGCCCATCTCCATCACCAGGCCGCCCGCGGTGAGGAACAGCGGGGTCCAGCCGGGGTCGGTCGACGGGGCGACGAGGATCTCGCCGGGCTCGAGGTGGGCGTCGACCGGGTCGAGCACCACCCGCGCCACGCCGGTGACGGTGCCCGCCGACGCGGGCGTCCCGACCAGCGCGCCGTCGGGTGGCGGGGCGGCCAGCGCCTCCGGCTCGGTGCCATCGGACAGCAGGACGCGCGGGATGTGGCGGCGCCGCAGCTCCCGGTCGTACTCCTCGCGGCGGGCGGTGACGACGGCCTTCTGGTCGGCGCCGTTCAACGCCTCGTCGACCTCGCGCAGCTCCAGGAAGTAGACGTCGGACGCGGTGTCGAGCACGCCGCGGACGGCGAGCTCCGCGCCGAGGATCCCGAGCTGGGCGCGGGCGTGGGCCAGCAGCCGGACGAGGTAGTCCTTGTGCGTCTCCCGCATGCCCGTGAGCTGCCGCGTACGACGCAGGGCGAACCGGGTGACCAGCGCCCGGAGCCGGGAGCGTCGCCGCACCTTGGCCACGACGGCGGCGACCGCCGCCTCCCCCGCCGCGGCGCCCCGGGCGAAGCGGACGTCGGGATGGTCCGCCGGGTCGGTGATCCGCAGGTAGTTGGCCAGCGAGCCGAGCACCTGGGTTGGATCGTCCGACCAGCGCGGCATGCCGAGGTCGATCTCCGCCGCCGTCCGATGGCCGTGCTCGGCGAGGAACGCGGCCAGCTCGCGCTGCAGCACCGGCGGCAGCGTGTGGGCGTGGTAGCGCTCGGCCAGCGCGGCCGGGCTCGCCGAGCGCAGCGCGGCCGCCGACGCCTCGTCCAGCCGCGTGGTCAGCGCCCAGAGCGCGAGGTCCATGTCGGTGGTGACGTTGTGCGGCAGCCCGCGCAGCACCTCGTGGACGGCCCCGGCGTCGAGATCGGGTCCGGCGACCCGGCGGGCCAGCCCGAGGGCCAGGAAGCCCGCCCCCGCCGCGGGCACCGTGGTGGGCATGATCGGGATGATCGCCCGCAGCGTCGCGACGACGTGCGCGAACCGGGCCCGCCCGTCACCGGTCACGGGCTGGGCGAGCCGGGCCCGCAGCCGTTCGCCCCGCGCGGCGACCACACGGCGGGCGGCCGCCGGGCGGATCAGGCCCAACGCGACGAGCGCGGGCACCCGGTAGCGCAGGAGGATGCGCAGCACCGGCCGGGCCGCCGACCACCGGCCCGACCACGCCGACCCCGTCGGGCTCGCGAGGGTGGGCTCGTCGGCGAGCAGCCCGCGCACGACGACCGCCGAGCGGGACTCCATGACGTCGAACACGAGCGGCACGTACCGGCGCCCGACCGGGTTGCGCAGCGCCGCGGTGAGATCGATGAACGCGCGGGCGCCCGCGACACCGAACGCGGCGGGCCCCACCATCGGGTCGACGGGCCGCCCGGTCGCGAGTTCGGCCAGCGTCGCGCCCGCCACCCGGAACGCGGACAGGCCCATCGGCGTGATCGGCCGGGTCAGGCCCTGGGCCAGCGAGGCGTTGAGGTGCACGCGCAGGCCCGGTCGGCGCGACGCGGGCACGGGGTAGAGCGTGGTGATCGCCCGCGACTGCGTGAGCCACAGCGTGCCCGCCGCGTCGAGCGCCCACTCGATGTCCTGCGGCGCCCCGAAGTGGGCCTCCACCCGACGCCCGAGGTCGACGAGATCGCGGACCTGCCGCTCGGTGAGGCACGCGGCCGCGGCGGGGCCCTGCGTGATCGCCCGCCCGTCGACGACCCAGTGGTCGGGATCGACCGCGCCGGAGACGACGGCCTCGCCCAACCCGGGCGCGGCGTCGAGCACGCTGCGGGTGCGGCGGCCGCTGATCGGGTCCGCGGTGAACAGCACGCCCGCGGCCTGCGCGTCGACCATGCGCTGCACCACGACCGCGAGCTGCGTGGTCGCGTGTGGGATGCCCGCGTCGGTGCGGTAGGCCACGGCCCGGTCCGTCCAGAGCGAGGCCCAGCAGCGGCGCACGGCGTCCAGCACGGCGTTGATCCCGACCACGTTCAGGTAGGTGTCCTGCTGGCCCGCGAAGCTCGCGCCCGGGAGGTCCTCGGCTGTGGCCGACGAGCGCACCGCGACCGGAACCCGGTCCCCGAGCGCGGTGTAGGCGTCGGTGACCGCGGCGGCGACGTCGGCCGAGAGCGGGATGGCGAGCAGCGCCGCGCGGGCCCGGGCCGCGAGATCCGGGCCCGGTTCGGCGAGTACGGCATGGAGTCCGGCGGCCGCGGCGGCCTGCGCGTAGGCCGGGGTGCCGACGCAGAAGCCGTCGGGCACCGGGAAGCCCGCGCCGATGAGCTCCGCGAGGTTCACCGCTTTGCCCCCGGCGAACGCGAGGTCTCGGGCGGCGGGCTCGGGCCCGGCGAGATCGAGGACGACGGTCTGCAGCGCGGTCATGACGCCCAGGTTAGCGCAAACTCAACGCTTGATGAAATAATTTTGTCCGTTACGGAGGGGCGACGCCGTACCGGCCGCGGTAATAGAGGAGCGGGGGCCGAGACGGGTCGGCGTGCAGCTCGCGCACCCGCCCGACGGCGATGGTGTGGTCGCCGCCGTCGTACTCGGCCCACAGCGCGCAGTCGACCCAGGCGCTGACGCCCTCGAGCACGGGCGCGCCCGACGGGCCGGGCGTCCACGCGACGCCCGCGAACTTGTCCACTCCGGACCGTGCGAAGGCCGCGCTGACGTCCTCGTGGCCCGCCGCCAGCACGTTGACGCAGAAGGCGCCGACCGCCCGGATCTGCGGCCAGGTGGTGGACGTGCGGGCGGGCGCCAGGCTCACCAGCGGGGGATCCAGCGACAGGGACGTGAACGACTGGCACGTGAAGCCCAACGGCCCACCTTCGCCCGCCGCGGTGACGACGACGATGCCGGACACGAAGTGGCCCAGCACGTCGCGCATCACCGCGGGCGGAACCGGCTCGGGGGGAGCGTGGCGCCGCATGCCTTGACTCTAGGTCGCGCGGCGCGGATCAGCTGGCGTAGGCGCGCAGCCGGTCGGCCCGCTCACCGATGCGCAGCTTGGCCATGACCTCGCGCTCGATCTGCCGGACCCGCTCGCGGGAGAGCCCGAAGCGGCGGCCGATCTGGTCGAGCGTGCGGGGCTGGCCGTCGTCGAGGCCGTAGCGCATGCGGATCACGGCCTGCTCGCGGTCCTCGAGGGTGGCGAGCACGCGGCGCAGGTCTTCGTGCAGCAGGTGCGAGATGACCGTGGTCTCGGCGTCGGCGGACTCGCCGTCCTCGATGAAGTCGCCCAGCGGGGCCTCTTCGTCGGAGCCGACGGGCATGTCCAGCGACACCGGGTCGCGCGCGTGGTCGAGCAGGTCGGCGATGCGCTCCTCGGGGATGCCGGACTCGGCGGCCAGCTCCGCGTGGGTGGCGTCACGGCCCAGCTTCTGGTGCAGGTCGCGGCGGATGCGGGCGAGCTTGTTGACCTGCTCCACGAGGTGCACGGGCAGCCGGATCGTGCGGGCCTGGTCGGCCATCCCGCGCGTGATCGCCTGCCGGATCCACCAGGTGGCGTAGGTCGAGAACTTGAAGCCCTTGGTGTAGTCGAACTTCTCCACCGCGCGGATCAGGCCGAGGTTGCCCTCCTGGATGAGGTCCAGCAGCGGCATGCCGCGCCCGGTGTAGCGCTTGGCCAGCGACACGACCAGCCGGAGGTTGGCCTCGAGCAGGTGGTTGCGCGCGGAGTGCCCGTCGCGGACGACCGAGCGCAGGTCGGCGGCGTACTGGCGCTCCAGCGTGCGGCCCTCCTCGGCCGCGGTGTCCAGCACGTGCTGGGCGAACACGCCCGCTTCGATGCGCCGCGCCAGTTCGACCTCCTGCGCCGCGGTGAGCAGCGCGGTCTTGCCGATGCCGTTGAGGTACACACGGACCAGGTCGGCGGCGGGGCTCTGCGCGTCGAGGTCCTCCATCGACATCTCGGGACGGGTGGTCCTCGTGGTGGCCAGGTGGGCCGTGGACTCGGTACGCTGGCCCGGTACGGCGGGCACAGCGGCAGCTGCTCTCGCCGTGGTGTCCGTGGGTGTCACAGTGGTGATCGTCATCTGGGTACTTCCTCCCCCTGGGCGACCGGGCGGCTGATCAGGCGTGCCGCCGTGGTTCTCACCGATTCGAACGCCATCGGGCGCCGGATCGTTCCCGTTGACCACCTCGGCTGAGAAGGATCTCAGCGCGTCACAGTGTCCCTCCGTAGTCCATGATGGGCACATGAGCAGCGAGGGCAACGGACAAGGCCGTTGGAGCGCACAGGTCAACGCGCTGGGCGGCTTCATCCGGGCCCAGCGACAGCTGGCCAACCTGTCGCTGCGGGAGATGGCGGCGATGACGAGCGTCTCCAACGCCTACCTCTCTCAGGTCGAGCGCGGCCTGCACCAGCCCTCGCTGAAAGTGCTGCACTCGATCGCCGACGCCCTGCAGCTGTCCACCGAGCAGCTCCTGTCCCAGGCGGGCTGGACCCGGGGCGCGGCGAGCGACGTCACCGCGAACGGCGCCGAGCCCGTGCCGGTAAGCTCGACAGAGGACGCGATCCGGGCCGACCCGCGCCTCACGGCGGAGCAGCGCACGGCGCTCCTGGGGGTCTACAAGAGCTTCGTCGAGGGATGAGCCGCAGGTCACAACGGCTCTGTTTGACATAGTTAACGCTCCTGCGCAGTATGGGTAACGAGGTTCCCCGGACCGGGGAAAGCCATCCAGACTCCAGGAGGAACAAACCATGTCCGCTCCTACGGACACCTTCATCGACAGCTTCGTCGAGGGCACCCAGCGCACCCAGGAGGCCGTGACCGGAGCCCTGACCGGCGTCGTGCGCACCTGGGCCGACACCTTCACCGGCTTTGCCGGTGGTCAGCCGAGCCTGCCCGACGCGCAGGTCGTCGTCGACCGCTGGTTCGAGGTCGCGCAGACCGTGCTCGACACCCAGAAGGTGATCGCCAAGACCGTCGTCGGTGCCGGCGCCCAGGCCGCCGAGACCTTCACCGAGCAGGCCGCCAAGGCCGCCGAGACCGTGACCGCGCAGACCGAGAACGTCGTCGGCCAGGCCACCAAGGCCGCCAAGGCCGCGGGCGAGCAGACCGCGTCGACGGCGCGTGCCACCCGCAACTCCACCGCCAAGAGCTGACGCAGAGCGACGAGAAGGGCCTTTCGCCACGGGCGAGAGGCCCTTCGTCATACCTCCACCAGCACCGTGAACGGTCCGTCGTTCACCGACGCCACCGCCATCTGAGCGCCGAACACCCCGGTCGCGACGGTTGCCCCGCGG
This sequence comes from uncultured Actinomycetota bacterium, assembly GCA_963837575.1. Taxonomy (GTDB): domain Bacteria; phylum Actinomycetota; class Actinomycetes; order Mycobacteriales; family Pseudonocardiaceae; genus Pseudonocardia. The sequence continues at coordinate 400,428 of CAWIOI010000017.1, read as the reverse complement.
GCGCGCAGCTCGGCCACGACGGCGTCCACCAGCGGCTCCGCGAACCCCGGTGGGGCAGCGGCTTGCCAGGTGGGGCGGCGGCCCTTGCGGGTGTCGCCGTAGAGCGTGAACTGGCTGACCACCAGCAGTGGCGCACCGAGGTCGGCGCACGAGCGCTCGCCGTCGAGGATCCGCAGCTCGTGCAGCTTGCGGGCCATCGCGGACGCCGCGGCCGCCGTGTCGTCGCGGTGCACCCCGAGCAGCACGAGCAGGCCGGGTCCCGTGATGGCGCCGACGACCGCGCCGTCGACCCGCACCGACGCCTCGGCCACCCGGGCGGCGACCGCCCTCACACCCGCCCCCAGACGGGCGTCCGACGGCCTCCGCGGAGGCGCGCGGGACTCACCCCGCCTCCGCGGACGGCGTCAGCACTCCGTGCCGGACGAGCTCGCGCACCGCGGGCAGCGTCGCGGCCACGAGGGCGTCCGTCGGCCGGTCGTGCGCGATCGCCAGCAGCTCCACGAGTTCACCCAGCGCGAGGGCACCCTGGCAGCCTGCCAGCAGGTCGGCGGCCGGGCCGTCGACCTCGTGGCGCCACCGCGGCCCGTCCTGCCGGGCCACCGCGGCGCCCGCCGCCGACCACCCCTCGGGTGACGGCTCCGACCAGCGCTCCAGCAGCACCGCGGGGGCGAGCGTCAGCCGGGCGGACAGCAGCGCCGCGTCGTCGGCGTGCGCGCGCAGCCAGTCGACCCGGTCGAGCCAGCCCTCCACCTCCGGCCCCAGCGGGTCGTCGAAGGGCTCGGCGAGGTCTTCGAACACCACCGTGGGCGCGCCGTCGGCGCGCCGCAGCGTGAGCATCCCGAAGCCGATCGCCTCGACCGCGGCCCCGTCCATCCAGTCCAGCCAGGCCCGCGCCTGCGCGCGCCCGACGGCCGACGCCGGGTCGAGCCCGCCGTCGCGCTGCCACGTGCCGACGTGCAGCGCCGGATCGGCCACCTCGCGCTGCACCACCCACGCGTCGCAGCCTGCCGGGAGCCATGCCCGCACGCGGTCGGGCCAGTCCTCGCCGCGCACGTGCAGCCACGACGCGAGCACCTGGGCCACCCCGCCCGGCGCGAGGTGCTCGGCCAGGTCCTCGACCAGCGCGGCGAGCGCCGCGTCCCCGTCCGCGCCGGAGTCGCGGTAGACGAACTCGACGCGGGCGGGACCGGGTACGAACGGCGGGTTGGACACGATCTGGTCGAACCGGCGGCCCGCCACGGGCGTGAGCCACGGACCGCTCACCAGCTCGACGTCCACGTCGTTGAGCGCGAACGTGGCCGCGGCCAGCGCCAGTGCGCGCGGGGCGACGTCGGTGCCGGTGACCCGCCGGGCGTGCCGCGACGCGTGCAGGGCCTGCACCCCGCAGCCGGTGCCGAGGTCGAGCACGGAGCCCACCGGGCGTCGGACGGTGGCGGCGGCCAGCGTCACCGAGGCCGCGCCGACGCCCGTCACGTGGTCGCGCTCCTGACGGCGGTTGTCGAGATCGGAGAGCACCCACCAGTCCGGCCCGTCGACCACCCCGTAGGGCCGCAGGTCGAGCGCGGCCCGCCACCCCGGGCCGTCCGCGACGAGCAGGCCCGCCGCCGCGGCGTCGGCCGGAGCCAACGGAGCGAGCGCGGCGGCGACGGCGGCGTCCGGCTCGACCGACCCGAGCAACAGCAGCCGGACGAGCACGCCGAGCGCGTCCGCGTCCGACCGGGACACCGCCCGGAAGGCGGGCTCGGGCTCGCCGCGGCCGAGCGCCGCGTGCGCCGCCGCGCCGAGCAGCTCGCGGACGCCGTCGGTGGTGTAGCGGGCCCGAGCCAAGGCCTCGCGCAGGGCCTTGGCGGCGTCGGGGGACAGGTGGGGCAGCACGACGGGCCAGTCTTCCCCACCCGCCGACCTGGTGCGGCGCTACCCTCGGCCTGTGCCGCTGCAGCTCGCCCAGGACCCGGCGTCCGACGCCCTGTTGGACCGCGACCCGCTCGCGCTGCTCATCGGGATGTTGCTCGACCAGCAGATCCCCATGGAGCACGCGTTCTGGGCGCCCGCCGAGCTGGCGCGGCGGCTCGGCCGCGACCACCTCGACGCGCGCGTGCTCGCCGAGCACGACCCGGAGGGCCTCGTCGCGGTGTTCGCCACGCCGCGCGCGCTGCACCGCTATCCGCGGTCGATGGCGGGGCGGGTGCAGGCCCTGTGCGCCGCGCTCGTCGAGACCTACGACGGCGACGTCACCCTGGTCTGGCGCGACGTCGCCGACGGCAGGGAGCTGTTCTCCCGGCTGGTCGCCCTGCCCGGGTTCGGCCCGCAGAAGGCGCAGATCTTCACGGCGCTCCTTGGCAAGCAGCGCGGCGTCACCCCGGCGGGGTGGCGCGAGGCCGCGGGTGGCTACGGCGAGGACGGGGTCCACAAGTCGGTGGCCGACGTGGTCGACGCCGCCTCGCTCGCCAAGGTCCGCGAGTTCAAGCAGGCGGCGAAGGCGGCGGCGAAGGCGGGATCCGGGACCGCGGCGACCGCTAAGGCACCGCCGACGAGGCCGGGCAAGAGGGGCTGAGCAGCCGGTGCACCGGGTCCCCACGAAGCGTCGCGGCGAGCGGATCGTCGACCCGAACCAGGTGTGCGACGCGCTCGCGGTCCTCACCGACCGCCCGGCCGTGCAGCGCTGCGCCGCGGTTCTCGACGCGCTCGGCGACCCGCACCGGCTCTCGCTCCTGCTCGCGCTGCACCACGCGGGTGACCTCTGCGTCTCGGATCTCGCGTTCGCCGTCGGGATGACCGACAGCGCTGTCTCCCACGCGCTGCGGCTGCTCCGCGCGCACGGCATGGTCACGGCGCACCGGGCAGGCCGGATGGTGCACTACCGGGTTTCGGGTGAGCTCACCGCGCGGCTGCTCGACGTCGTCTCGGCCCAGGTGGTCGGCGAGCTCCCGCTGCACGCCCGCGGCGAAGGACATGTCGTCTGATAGCCATCGCGCGGTTCGTCCGCCCGAGTGGCACGATGGGTGAGTGGCTGAGGAACGGCGTCCGGATCCGGTTCTGATCACCGACGCCCCGATGTCCTACGAGCAGCAGCTCGCCCACCGCAAGTCCCGTTACAAGATCATGATGGCGATGCGGATTCCGCTCATGATCGCCGCGGCGGCCTGCTACCAGTTCCCGTGGGTCGCCGTCGGGTTGCTGGTGCTGTCGATCCCGCTTCCGTGGATGGCCGTCCTCATCGCCAACGACCGGCTGCCCAAAAAGGTCGTGGATCCGCACCGCTACCGCGCCGAGCACAAAGCGCTCGAAGCGCAGCCGCACCCGATCGTCGAGGAAAAGCCGGAGCTCGACCCCTAGGCTCTAATCTGTCCCGATGTCCGAGCCCCTGCCCTGGTACGGCCATCCCACCGAGCCCACCCTCGTGACGATCGGCGACGTCGGTGTCGGACAGACGACGGTGGTCACGCCCAGCGGTTCGGCGCCGGTCGGGCGGACGACGTTCCAGTTCACCGACCTGTCGACGACCCGCGAGAGCATCCCGACCTGGGCGATCGTCTGCGCAGTGGTCTTCTTCGTGTTCTGTTTCCTCGGGCTGCTGTTCCTGCTGGCCAAGGAGCGCCGCACCGAGGGCTTCGTGCAGATCGTGGTGCAGGGCCCGCACCTCCTGCACACCGTGCAGCTGCCGGTGTGGGCGCAGGAGCAGGTGTGGGACTACAACCAGCGGGTCAACTACGCCCGCTCGCTGGCGGCCGCCGCGCGGTGACCGACCCGGTGCGCGTCGACCTGTCCGCGGCCCGGCGGCTGCTCTGCTGCTACGGCGTCTTCGCGCTGCTCGCGCCGTACCTTCCGGCCCCGACCTGCCCGTTCCGGCGACTGACGGGGCGGCGGTGCCCCGCGTGTGGGCTGACCGCCGCGGTGGCTGCCGCGCTCCGCGGGCGGATCCGGCGCGCTGCGGCGCTGCACCGGCTCGGCCCGGTGACCGCCGCGGCGGTGCTCGTCGCGGGCGGCATCACCGCCGCGGGCGCGTATGGCCGGGCGAGCCGCGCCTGACGGCGCCGCCCCGCGCGGGCGGCACCACGGCGGCGTTCGGCCGCGCGAGACGCGCCCTACCGCGCCCGTCATCGCGGCGAGCCGAACCGGAGGCCGGTCGTCGCCGTCTTGGTGTGCGGATCGCGGTCACGGGCGCGCGCCACCGGGTCAAGGGCGGGCGCCGAACCTGCCGACCGCGGCGGCGCCCGCCGCGCATCCGGCCGCCAGCACGGCCGCGGGCGGTCTCCCGTCCAGCCAGGCCACGAGCGCGCCCGCGTCGAACGCGTCGCCCGCACCGGTCGCGTCCACCACGGTGACTTCGGGCGTGGCCGCGGTGCAAAGGATCGCCGGATCCGCCCAGCTCGCCCCGGCCGCGCCCGCGCTGGCCGCCACCGCGCGCACCCGCCGCAGCACCGCCGCCGGACCGCCGAGCACGCGCAGCTCGTCGGCGTTGGGCAGGAGCAGGTCGATGCCCTGCACGTCGTCGAGGAAGGCCGCCGCGCGCTCCGGGGCCGCCAGCGCGGGTGCGGCCTGGGGATCGACCGACGTCGTGATCCCGGCGGCGCGAGCGGCGCCCAGCGCGGCGCGCCCGGCCGCGCGGGATCCGGCGTCGAGCAGCACGTAGCCCGACAGGTGCAGGTGGTCGAACCCGCGGACATCGGGCAGGTCGTCCGGGCTGAGGCGGGCGGCGGCGCCCCGGTCGGAGAGGAGCGTCCGGTCACCGGCGCGGACCAGCCATCCGGACGGCCCGTCCGCGGTACCCGGTGGCGGCCCCAGCAGCGCCACCACCGCGCAGGTCGGGGCCTGCGGATCGACCGTGAGGTGCGCCGTCACGCCTGCGGCGGCGAGGTCGCCTGCCGCGGCCCGCCCGGCCGGGTCGGCGCCGACACGCGCGGCCAGGGTCACGGCGACGCCCGTGTCGCGGCCCAGGTGGGCGAGCCACGCCGCGGTGTTCGCGCCCGCCCCACCCGGCCGGGTCCGGATCCGTGCGGGAACGTCCGCGCCGGGGACGGGATCGGCCGTGGGCATCACGAGGACGTCGAGCGCCACGTCCCCGACGACGAGCACCCGCACCGGCCTCACCCGCCCCCGGCGACCGCGACCGCGACCTGCGCGGCGAGCGCCGCGTTCGCCACGACGAGCGCGCGGTTGGTGACCAGGCTGGCGCCCCCGCTGCCCGCATGGAAGTGGGCGAGCAGCGTCGGCGTCACATCCTTGCCCGTGACGCCGCGCTCGGCGACCAGGGCCAGCCCTTCCGCCAGCAGTCGGTCGTGCAGCTCCGCGGGCAGCTCGTCGGCCGCGGGCACGGGCTGGGCCAGCACCATCCCGGCGCCCGCGCCCACCGCCAGATGTGCTTCCCACGCGGCCGCGACCTCGGCGGCCCCGTCCACCCGCCACGGCACCGGCACGCCCGCGTCCCGCCGGTAGAAGCCTGGGAAGGCGTCCGTGCGATAACCCAGCACCGGCACCGATGCCGTCTCGAGCACCTCCAGTGTCGCGGGCACGTCGAGGATCGACTTCACCCCCGAGCAGACGACGAGCACCCTGCTGCGGGCGAGCGCGCCGAGGTCGGCGGACACGTCCCAGGAATCGCGGGCGCCCCGGTGCACCCCGCCGAGGCCGCCGGTGGCGAACAGCGGGATGCCCACGGCGTGCGCCAGCGCAGCGGTCGCGGCCACCGTCGTCGCCCCGTCGCGACGCAGCCCCACCGCCACGCCGAGGTCGCGCGCCGACAGCTTGGCCAGACCGCCCGCGCACACCCGGTCCAGCTCGGCCGCCGACAGCCCGACGCGGGCGCGGCCGTCGAGCACGGCGACGGTGGCGGGCACGGCCCCGTGCGCCCGGACGGCCGCCTCGATCGCGTCGGCGGCCGCGCGGTTGTCCGGGGCGGGCAGGCCGTGGGCGAGGATCGTGCTCTCCAGCGCGACGACCGCTCCGCCCCGTCTCAGCGCGGCGCTGACCTCGGGGGATGGCGAGATCGGAATCGGCACGTGCGGCATGATGTCCCACCCGGCACAATGGGTTGCATGGCCACCCAGGTGCTGCCCGATGCCGACACCCGTCCCGAGGGCACGGACACCACGGGCGACGACGTCCCGAAGATGTTCCACTACGTGCTCAAGAACAAGATCGCGGAGAGCGCGGTCCTCGGCAACCTCGTCCAGGCCCTGTGCGGTGAGACCTTTCCTGTCACGCGTGCACCCAAACCGGGTTCACCGGTCTGCCCGGACTGTAAGAAGATCTACGAAGGGCTGAGCGCCGACTGAGCCAGGTGGCGGCCCATCGGGGCTGGCTCTACGACCGGCTTGTCGCCGGGATGACGAGCGGCTGGTATCGCGAGGTCCTCACGCGGTTGCCGCACGGCACCCGGCTGCTCGACGTCGGCATCGGCACGGGTGCGGCCCTGGTCCGCTGCGCCGACGTGGTCCGCGAACGGGAGCTCGCGATCGTCGGGATCGACGTCGACGCGGACTACCTCGCCCGCTGCAAGCAGACGGTGCACCGCGCCGGGCTCACCGGTGTGTCGCCCCGGCTGGAGTCGGTGTACGACCACCGCGGCGGCCCGTACGACGCCGCGTACTTCAGCGCGAGCCTCATGCTGCTACCGGACCCCGTGGCGGCGGTGCGGTGCGTCACGGGCCTGCTGCGGCCCGGCGGCACGCTGTATGCGACGCAGACGTTCCAGATGCGGCGCTCCCGGTTGGCCGAGCGGGGCAAGCCGCTGATCCGCTACGTCACCACGATCGATTTCGGCCGGGTGACGTACGAGGACGACTTCCGGGCCTGCCTCAGCGCCGCCGGGGTGGAGCTGGTCGAGCTCCACACCATGGCGGCCACGCGGCATTTCGCGCAGCGGCTCGCGGTCGCCCGGGCGGTGCCGAAGCCCGCGGCCCAGCCGGTGGCCGAGCGCGTGGCCGACAACGCTTAGGGCGCCTCTCAAGGCATCGCGAGGAACGCGTCGATCACCGGCGCGAGCTCGTGCGCTTCCGTCACCAGGGCCAGGTGGCCGCCCCGGTGCATGTGCAGGCGTGCGCGCGGGATCCCGCGGGCCAGTATCCGCGGGTTGATGGTCGGGATGAGCGGGTCGTCGTCGCCGGAGAGCACCAGCGTCGGTTGGCGGATGAGCGGGAGGGCGTGCAGGCTCGTCCAGCACGCGATCGCGAGCAACTGGTAGATGTAGCCGCGGGTGGAGTCGGCGCCCGCGTGGGCGTGCAGCACCCGCGGCGCCCGCTCGGGGTGGGTGCGCATCGTGCCGCCGTAGAGTTCGCGCGCGACGCGCCGCGTGTAGGCCGGGTCGCGGTAGCGGCGTGGGGTAAGCATGTGCCCGAGCACGCGGGGGCGGGCGGGCACCATCACCGCGCCGGTGCCGGTCGACGCGAGCACCAGCCGTCGGCACTTGCGCGCCTGTGTCACCGCGAACTGCTGCGCGAGGCCGCCGCCCCAGGAGTACCCGAGCACGTCGACCTGCTCGTGGCCCAGCCGCCGCACCAGCGCCCCGACCAGCGACGCGAGCGTGGCGTAGTGGTACGGCAGGAGCGGTGCGGGCGAGCCGCCGACGCCGGGCACGTCGAACCGGATCACTTCGAGGTCGGGTGGCAGCTGGTCGACCAGCGGCTCCAGTATCTCCAGCTCGGCGCCGAGGCCGTTCATGAGCAGCAGGGGGGTGCGCGCCCGTCCGAGCCCGGTCGCGGGGCGTACGGCCACCCGTAGCCGCCGTCGCCGCACCGTGAGCGTGGTGGTGGGGTGCTCCGTGGTCGTCACGGGGATGGGGTCGAACGCCGGCTCGGTCACGGCGGCTCCTCGATCACGGCAGGCACATCCTAAGCATGCGGCACGGACGCCGATTCCGCCCGCACCCGCACAGTGATCCATTCGCCGCGGGTTACCCTGTTCGCCGCCCCGCGGGCCCGAGGATCCGCGTCGGACGAGCATGCAGGGAGTGGAGTGTCGCAGGCCCACCAGCCGTCGTCGTCAACAGAACGTCCGTTGCGGGCCTGGCAGCGCAGCGCGCTCGCGCGCTACCTCGCCGCCGCCCCGCAGGACTTCCTGGCCGTCGCGACCCCCGGAGCGGGCAAGACCGCGTTCGCCCTGCGGGTGGCGGCCGAGCTGCTGGCCGACCGGGTGATCGACGCGATCACCGTCGTCACGCCGACCGAGCACCTCAAGACGCAGTGGTCGCTCGCCGCTGCGGGCGTGGGCATCGCGATCGACCCGGACTTCCGCAACTCCACCGGCGCCACGTCCGCCGACTACCGCGGGATCGCCGTCACCTACGCGGGGGTCGCCGCGCACCCGCTGCTGCACCGGGCGCGCACCGAGGGCAGGCGCACGCTCGTCGTGCTGGACGAGGTGCACCACGCCGGGGACGCGCGGTCTTGGGGCGAGGCGGTGCGGGAGGCGTTCGACCCGGCGGCACGGCGGCTCACGCTGACGGGCACCCCGTTCCGCTCCGACGACAACCCGATCCCGTTCGTCGACTACCTCCCGGACGGCGACGGGGCGCTGCGCAGTCGTGCCGACCACGCCTACGGCTACGCGGAAGCGCTGGCCGACGGCGTCGTGCGGCCGGTGATGTTCCTCGCTTACTCGGGCCAGTCGAGCTGGCGCACGAGCGCGGGGGAGGAGTTCACCGCGCGGCTCGGCGAGCCGATGACCGCCGAGCAGACGGCGCGGGCGTGGCGCACGGCGCTCGACCCCGGCGGCGAATGGATCCCGGCGGTGCTGGGCGCGGCCGACCGGCGCCTCACCGCCCACCGCCGCGGCGGCATGCCGGACGCGGGCGGCCTGGTGATCGCCTCCGACCAGACCACCGCGCGGGCGTACGCGGCGATCCTGGCCGACGTCACGGGCACGCCGCCTGCCGTCGTGCTGTCCGACGAGCCGGGCGCGTCGGCGCGCATCGCCCGCTTCTCCGGCTCGGACGAGCGGTGGATGGTCGCGGTCCGGATGGTCAGCGAGGGCGTGGACGTGCCGCGCCTCGCGGTCGGTGTGTACGCGACGAGCGCGTCGACGCCGCTGTTCTTCGCGCAGGCCGTCGGTCGGTTCGTGCGGTCGCGGCGCCCGGGCGAGACGGCGTCGGTGTTCGTGCCCTCGGTGCCGGTGCTGCTGGGCCTGGCGAGCGAGCTGGAGGCGCAGCGCGACCACGTGCTGGGCAAGCCGCACCGAGCCGACGAGCAGTGGGACGACGCCCTGCTCGCGCAGGCGCAGCGCACCGAGGACGAGCCGGGCGAGGACGAGAAGGCGTTCACGACGCTCTCCGCGCACGCCGAGCTCGACCAGCTGATCTACGAGGGCACGTCGTTCTCGGCCGACGAGGAGGACTACCTCGGCCTGCCGGGGCTCCTGGAGCCCGAACAGGTGCGCACGCTGCTCAACCAGCGGCAGAAGGAGTGGATGACGCGCGGCAAGCGGACGGCGCCCGCCGCCGCGCCGCCTCCGCCATCGCCCGCGGGGCTCTCGGTGCGGGAGCAGATCCACAAGCTGCGCAAGGAGCTCAACACGCTCGTTTCGCTGCACAACCACCGCACGAAGAAGCCGCACGGCGTGATCCACAGCGAGCTGCGGGCGCACTGCGGCGGTCCGCCGACGGCGATGGCCACCATCGAGCAGCTCGAGGAGCGCATCGCGACGCTGCGCAGCTGGCACTAGGCCCCGCCGCGCACGCGCCACCCGCCGCGCACCCGCCACCCGCCGCGCGCGCACTCGCCGCACGTCGCGCAGCCGCCGCGCGCGCACTCGCCGCGCGTCGCGCACGCCGCCGCGCCGCGCACCCGCCGCGCGTCGCGCACCCGCCACCCGCGCCGCGCACCCGCCACCCGCCGCGCACCCGCCGCACCCGCCACCCGCCGCGCGCGCACTCGCCGCGCGTCGCGCAGCCGCCGCGCGCGCACCCGCCGCGCGTCGCGCACCCGCCGCGCGCCGCTCCCGCGGCCTCGGCGCCCGCTCGACCGGCACGTCTGCTTGACCGCGCACCCCTTCGCATCACCTCGCACCTCACCGAAAGGGTGCGCCGTGGCCCCGTGGGGTGCGTGGTGAGGCCGGTGGGGTGCGTGGTGAGCCGGTGGGGTGCGTGGTGAGGCCGGTGGGGTGCGTGGTGAGGCCGGTGGGGTGCGTGGTGAGCCGGTGGGGTGCGTGGTGAGCCCGGTGGGTGCGCGGTCGCTTCGGGGGGTGCGCGGTCGGCGCGGGGGTGGGAGTGCCGCCGGGATACGACGAGGGCGGGCGCCGATGGCGCCCGCCCTCGTCGTCGAGTCGTTCGGTCAGCGGCCGGTCTGCACGTCCGCCTGCATCTCGCGGAGCTTGTCCGCGTGCGCCTTGGCGTGGTGACCGCAGAAGAGCAGCTCTCCACCCTTGGGAAGTACGGCCCGGACCTTGGCCGCCGCGCCGCAACGGTCGCAGCGGTCGGCGAGGGTCAACTGTGGCCGGGTCAGCGTGTCGGGCTGCATGGCGGTCTCCCTCCGTTCGATGCCGGACGGGGGGCCCGGCACCGTAGCTCTCACGACCGCTCGCGCGGTGTGTTCACCTTCCCAGACGTTCTGTACCCCTGCATCTGTTCCCGCGGCGCGCCGCGACGAGCGTCACGCCGGTCCTCGGAGGGCGGAGGATGGCCGCCGACCCCACGCTGACGAGTGAATGATGGGGTCGACTTGCACGGCCATGCAAGCGCTGATTTGTTAACTCTCCCGCGACCCCGATTACTGTGAGCAGTCGTGCCGACCGCCCTCCGCTACCGCGTACCCGCCCCGGTGCTCTTCGTGATCGGCGCGGTGTCGATGTACGCGGGCGCCGCGCTGGCGGTGGGCCTGTTCAGCGTGCTGGCCCCGGCGGCGGTCGCCGTGCTGCGCATGCTGGGGGCCGCGGTCGTGCTGCTGGTGTGGCGCCGTCCCGGCGGGGAGGCGTGGCGCGGGGGCCGGTTGTTGCGGGCCGCGGCGTTCGGGCTCGCCACGGCGGGGATGAACATCGCGTTCTACGAGGCCATCGCGCGGCTGCCGCTGGGCACGGCGGTAGCGGTCGAGTTCTGCGGCCCGGTGGCCGTCGCGGCGGTGGCATCGCGGCGTCCGCGCGATGTCGCCGCCGTCGTCATGGCCGCCGTCGGAGTGGGCTTGATTGCGGATGTGCGCTGGTCAGGCGCTCCTTCCGGGGTGTTGTGGGCGCTCGCGGCGGCCGCGCTGTGGGCCGCCTACATCGTGCTCGGCAAGCGCGTGGCGGGCGCCGGGAACGGGCTGGACGACATGGCCGTCGGCTTCGCGGTGGCCGCCGTGCTGCTCACGCCGGTGCTGCTGCTCGGCGGCGTCGCCGGGCTCGCGGCGCTCGCCGACCCGCTCGTGCTCCTGCTCGCGGTGGGGGTCGGCGTGCTGTCGAGCGTCGTGCCTTACGCCCTCGACCAGATCGTTCTGCGCAGGCTGGGGCAGGCGCGCTTCGCGGTGCTGGTGGCGCTGCTGCCCGCCACGGCCACCGTCGTCGGCCTCGTCGCGCTCACGCAGGTGCCCGGCCCGCTCGAAGCGGCCGGGATCGGCGCCGTCGTCATCGCGGCGGCGCTGCGGTCGCGGGACGGCGACGCGCCGGAGCCGCTGGGCTGACCGTGGCGCCGATCACGGTGCGTGATCGGCGTCGTCGTCACCCAGCGTCGTCGCGGCCGCGTCCATCCGGCGTCGCGCGGCCGGGTGGGTGAATTCCGAGCCTGGTCGAGCGGTCAGGAAGCGCGATGGTCGCGCGATCGGTGGAAGGCGCAACAAACTCCGAGCCTGGTTCATCGAATCGTGACGTTCCTGGGATGACTTGAACGATTCAGTGTGCTTGGCGCCGCTCCGCCGTCCGGCATACGTTGTCCGCCACAACATTTACCCCGACGACGTGGAAGGACAACGATGCGTTCAACGAGGGCCGCGCTCGCGGCCGCGGGGCTCGGCCTCGCTCTCACGCTCGCCGCCTGCGGCCAGAACGCCGCCGCCCCGAGCTCGAGCAGCGGGGGCTCTGCCGCCCCGGCGGCCGCCGGGGGCGCCAAGGTCGGCGTGATCCTCCCGGAGACCGCGAGCTCGGCCCGCTGGGAGGGCTTCGACAAGCCGCTGCTCACGCAGGCGATGCAGGCAGCGGGGCTGCAGGCCGACATCCAGAACGCCCAGGGCGACGAGCAGAAGTTCTCGACGCTGGCCGACGGCATGATCACCAGCGGGGTGAAGGTGCTCGTCATCGCCTCGATCACCAGCGAGTCGGGCGCTGCAGTCGCCGCGAAGGCCAAGGCGCAGGGCATCCCCGTCATCGACTACGACCGCCTCAACCTCGGCGGCACCAGCGACTACTACGTTTCGTTCGACAACGTGAAGGTCGGCGAGCTGCAGGGCAAGGGCCTCGCCGACGCGCTCAAGAGCAAGCCGGGCGCCCAGGTGATCGAGATCGAGGGCGCGCCGACGGACAACAACGCCACCCTCTTCCACAACGGCCAGGAGAACATCCTCAAGCCGCTGTACGCCTCCGGGGCGCTGAAGCTGGCGGCCAGCCAGCCGGTCCCGAACTGGGACAACCAGCAGGGCGGCGTCATCTTCGAGCAGCTGCTGACCAAGAACGGCGGCAAGGTGGACGGCGTCGTCGCGGCCAACGACGGCCTCGCGGGCGCGGTCATCACCGTGCTGCAGAAGAACAGCCTGAACGGCAAGGTGCCGGTGACCGGCCAGGACGCCACCCCCGACGGCCTGCAGGCGATCCTTCGTGGCGACCAGTACATGACCGTGTACAAGCCGATCAAGCAGGAGGCCGACGCCACAGCCAAGCTCGCCGCCGCACTGGCCAAGGGTGACAAGGCAGGCGCCGATGCGCTCGCAACAGCCACCTCGGACGACACGAAGGGCAACCGCAAGGTCCCGTCGGTGCTGCTCACCCCGCAGCTGATCACCAAGGACAACGTCAAGGTCGTGATCGACGACGGTCAGGTGAAGGCCTCGGAGGTGTGCGTGGCGGCCACGCAGTCCGCCTGCGGCCAGCTCGGCATCCAGTAGCCCGTCGATCACGCGGATGCGCGGCCGGGAAACCCCCGGCCGCGCATCCGCGGCACCAGGAGGTGTGGTCGTGACCGAACCGATCCTGCAGCTGCGCGGGGTGGACAAGCACTTCGGCCCGGTGCAGGTGCTGCACGGGGTCGACTTCACGGTACGGGCCGGTGAGGTCACCGCGCTCGTGGGCGACAACGGCGCTGGCAAGTCGACGCTGATCAAGTGCGTGGCGGGCATCCATTCGATCGACGCAGGCGAGGTGCTGTTCGACGGCCAGCCGGTGGCGATCCACGGTCCAACCGATGCGAGCAAGCTCGGCATCGAGGTCGTGTACCAAGACCTCGCGCTCTGCGACAACCTGGACATCGTCCAGAACATGTTCCTCGGCCGCGAGCGGGGCAAGCCGTGGCTGCTCGACGAGGCCGACATGGAACAGGCGGCCCGGCGCACCCTGGCGTCGCTTTCGGTCCGCACCGTGACGTCGGTGCGGATGCCGGTCGCCAGGCTCTCCGGTGGGCAGCGCCAGACCGTCGCCATCGCCAAGGCGGTGCTGTGGGAGTCGAAGGTCGTCATGCTCGACGAGCCCACCGCGGCCCTCGGCGTCGCGCAGACCCGGCAGGTGCTCGACCTCGTGCGCCGCCTCGCCGAGCAGGGTCTCGCCGTCGTCCTCATCAGCCACAACATGGCCGACGTCTTCGAGGTGTCCGACCGCATCGCCACGCTCTACCTCGGGCGGATGGTGGCCGAGCTGCGCACCAAGGACGTCACCAACACCCAGGTCGTCGAGTTGATCACCGCAGGCCGCTCGGGCGAGCTGGGCCTGCAGCGTCCGGAAAGCGTGACCGTCTGATGACATCCATGGAGAAGACCCCCGGCTCGGACGCCCCGGAGAGCGCCGCCGAGCAGGCCGCGTCCGACACCGGCCGCTCGGCCGACTTCGGCATCGACACCAACGCGCAGACGACCGGCGAGGCGATCCGCGCCTACCTCACGAAGCTGCGCGGCGGCGACCTCGGTGCCCTGCCCGCCCTCCTGGGCCTGCTCGCGCTGTTCATCCTGTTCACGGCGCTGGCGAGCGATACGTTCCCGAGCCTGCTCAACCTCGCCAACCTGCTCCAGCAGGGCGCCGGGCAGACCATCATCGCGATGGGGCTGGTGTTCGTGCTGCTCACCGGCGAGATCGACCTGGCGGCGGGCACCGCCTCCGGCCTCTGCGCCGCGTTGATGGCGCTGCACCTCGTGTCGAACGGCAACCTGCTCGGCGCGATGGGCACCACGGTGTTCGTGCTGTTCGTGATCGCCCTGGCGGTCACGGTCGCGTTGGGCGCGATCTTGCGCATCTGGTCGGGCACCGTGCTGGCCGCGCTCGCCCTGGTCCTGTCGTTGATCGGCTTCCCGCCGAACCCGTGGTTGGAGATGCTGCTCGCGGTCTGCGTGGGCGTGGCCATCGGGATCTTCACCGGCTTCCTCGTGTCCCGGGTCGGCATGCCGTCGTTCGTGGTGACCCTGGCGCTGTTCATCGCGTGGCAGGGCGTGATCCTGCAGCTGATCGGCGAGGGCGGCACACTGGGCCTGCGCGACCCGGTGATCAACGCCGTGGCCAACGGCAACCTTTCGACCGTGGGTAGCTGGATCCTGTTCGTGGTGGCCGCAGGCGGCTACGCGGCGGTGCTGCTCAACCGACAGTTCTCTCGCCGTCGGCTCGGCCTCGTCGCCCAGCCCACCGGCCTCGTGCTCATCAAGATCGGGGCGGTCGTGGTGCTGGCGGCGATCGCGACCTACCTGCTGACGATCAACCGCTCGCTCGGTGCCCTACCGATCGCGGGTGTGCCGTACGTGGTGCCGATCGTGCTGGTGCTGCTGGTCGCGGGCACTTTCGTGCTGGATCGCACGCAGTTCGGCCGCCACGTCTACGCCGTCGGCGGCAACCGGGAGGCGGCCCGGCGCGCGGGCATCAACGTCGTCAAGATCCGGGCCGCGGTGTTCGTGATCTCGTCGTCGTTCGCGGCGATCGGCGCGATCGTCTACTCGTCGAAGGTCGGCTCGGTCTCGCCGACCGCCGGAGGCGGCAACACGCTGCTGTTCGCCGTCGGCGGGGCGGTGATCGGCGGCACGTCGCTCTTCGGCGGGCGCGGTCGGATCAGCAACGCGGTGATTGGTGGCGCGGTGCTCGCGACGGTCAACAACGGGATGGGTCTGCTCGGGCTACCCGCCTCGGTGGTGTTCCTCGTCAACGGCATCGTGCTGCTGCTGGCCGCAGGCGTCGACACGCTGTCGCGGCGGCGATCGGCCGAAACAGGCCGGTGAACCGGGCCTGGGGCGCCGACGGTGCGGGCCCCGGGTCGAGCACCGCAGGAGCGCGCCCGGACGAGGTGCGCAGGCACAACCGGGCCGCGCTCCTGCGCCGACTGCACGTCGACGGGCCCTGCACGCGGGCCACGCTGGCCACGGAGTTGGGGCTCAACCGCAGCACGATCAAGGCCGTCGTCGACGGGCTCGCCGAGTCCGGTGTGGTGACCGAGGCCCTCCCGGCGCAGCGCTCCGGCGCCGGTCGGCCCTCGCTGATGGTGCTGCCCTCGCCGGAGGCGGCCGTCGTGCTCGCCGTGGACGTGCGGGTCGAGCAGGTGGCGATGTCGGTCGTCGGCATCGGGGGGCAGGTGCTCGGGCGCCACAGCTGGAACCTGCACCGGCGCACCCGCACCCCCGGCGAGGTGATCACGCACGTGGCGGAGTCGGCTCAGCTGCTCACCGAGGAGCTCGGCGTGATGCCCGCCGGGGCGGGCATCTCGGTGCCCGGCGTCGTGCGCCGCGACGACGGCTGGGTGCACGAGGCGCCGAACCTGGGCTGGCGCGATGTCGCGCTGGGCGCTCGGCTCGCCGCCGTGCTGCGGCTGCCGGTGCGGGTCGGCAACGACGCCGAGCTCGGCGCGTTGGCCGAGCACGTCCGCGGGGTCGCGCGCGGGGCCACCGACCTCGTCTACGTGTCGGCGGACTTCGGCGTCGGCGGCGGCGTCATCTCCGAGGGACGGCCGCTGCGCGGCGCGCGCGGATACGTCGGCGAGATCGGCCATCTCGTCGTCCGGCCCGGCGGGCGGCCGTGTTATTGCGGATCGCGCGGGTGCTGGGAGACCGAGGTGGGGGAGGAGGCGCTGCGCCGGGCCCTCGGCATGCCCGAGGGCTCGACGCGGGGCGCGATCGTCGCCGAGCTGCGTGCGCTGGAGGCGGGCCTGGCCGCGGGCCTGCGCGCCGACCCGCTCGGCGAGTTCGCGGAGTGGCTCGCCACCGGCCTGGTCACGGTGGTCAACCTGCTCGCCCCGCAGCTCGTGGTGCTCGGCGACCTGTTCACCGCGCTGCCGCGCTGCGTGGTCGACGACGTCCGCGCGATGGTGCACGAGCGCAGCCTGGTCAGTCGCGCCGTCGGCGGCACCCGGATCGAGATCAGCCCCTTGGGCCGCGACGCCAAGCTCGTGGGCGCGGCCGAGCTGGCCTTCGAGCCCGTGCTCGGCGCCGTGTAGCCGGCCGCAGACCCCAATCGTCGGCTCTCGCGCTACGCCGGGCTGGCCGTCAGCTCGACGTCCGGCCCGGACAACGCGCACCGCGAGGTCACCGACCTCGGCGGCCCGCGGCACGCGCGCGCTGTCGCCGCGGGCCGACAGCGTGACGGCCGTCGGCTCGATGGGGGAGACGCGCAGGTGCGTTCCAGCCCGAACTCGACGTCGACGACTGCTCGCCGGTCAGCTGATCGCGCAGGTGCCGTTCGTGCAGCGGCTGGTGTGCGAGGTGCCGCAACCGGTCGCGACCAGGGGGAGAAGCGAGAGCGGGCGAGTCGGCGCATGTCGAAGCTTCGCGGCGGCGGCGCACGCACAGTGTGCCGGCACGTCGATAGGGGTGCGGGAACCCGCCGTTGTCGTATCATCGCGGTGACCCGCGGGAGCCCACGTTCCGAGGCTGAGAGGGCGGCAGGACCGGCCGTCGACCGTTCGAACCTGACCCGGTTAGCACCGGCGTAGGGAGGAGAACCCATGGCCGGTCTGTCGGCTCCGGTGTCTCGCCGCACCGTCCTCGCCGCGTTGGCGGCCGCCCCGGCGTTGGCGGTGGTCGGCTGCGGAGGCGGCAGCCCCGCGCCGTCCGGCGGCGGTACCCCGACCACCGTGCGCTTCGCGCTGGACTGGACGCCCAACACCAACCACACCGGGCTCTACGTGGCCCAGCAGCAGGGCTGGTTCACCGGAGCCGGGCTGGACGTGCAGATCCTGCCGTACAACTCGACGTCGCCGGACACGCTCGTGTCCTCGGGCGCGGCCGAGTTCGGCATCTCGTTCCAGGACTCGTTCACGGTCTCGAAGGCGGCGGGCGCGGACATCCTCTCGGTGCTGGCGGTGCTGCAGCACTGGGGCACCGCGATCGGGGTGCGGGCCGACCGGGCCGACCTGCGGTCGCCGCGCGACCTCGACGGCAAGACCTACGGCGGCTTCGGCGCGGCCTACGAGGTGCCGAAGATGCAGGCGGTGATCCGGGCGGCGGGCGGGAAGGGCGATTTCAAGACGGTCGTGCTCGGCACATCGGCGTACGAGGCGCTCTACGCGGGCCAGGTGGACTTCACCGAGCCGTTCCTGGCGTGGGAGGGCATCGAGGCGCAGTTGCGCAACGAGCCGCTCAAGACGTTCGCCTACACCGACTACGGCTTCCCGGACGCCTACAGCGTGCTCGTCATCGGCAACCCGGGGTGGATGAAGGCCCACCCGGACGCGGCGGCGGCGTTCGTGTCGGCGTTGCAGCGTGGCTACCAGCTCGGCGCCGACGACCCGGCGCAGGCCGTCAAGCTGCTGACGGACGCCAACCCGGGGGTGTTCACCGAGCCCGAGCTGGTCTCCCGCAGCCAGGAGATGCTGGCCACGCGGTACCTGAAGGACGCGACGGGGAAGGTCGGCACCCAGAACGCCGCGACGTGGTCGGGGTTCTCCGGGTTCCTGTACGACGCGGGCGTGCTGGTGGGCGGCGACGGGAAGCCACTCACCGCGCGGCCGGACTTCGGGACCTGGTTCACCGCACCGGGGGCGTGACCGTGCTCGAATTGCGCACACGGCGTGTCGAGACGCGGGACTCACCCGGGTGGGTGGGGCGCGTGGGGCCCGCGGTGCTGCTCGTGCTGGCCGGGCTCGTGGTGTGGCAGGTCGCCGTCGACGTGTCGGGCGTGCGTCCGCAGGTGCTGCCCTCGCCGTTGCGCGTGCTGGAGCAGGGCTGGGCCTACCGGGCCGCGCTGTGGGCCAACACCGTGCCGACGCTCCAGGTGACGGCGGTCGGGTTCGCGGTGTCGCTCGCGCTCGGGTGGGGAATCGCGGTGGCCGTCGACTTCGTGCCGTGGTTGCGGCGCGCGCTGACCCCGCTGCTCGTGGCGTCGCAGACGCTGCCGATCGTCGCGATCGCTCCCCTGCTGATCATCTGGTTCGGGTTCGGGCTGCTGCCGAAGGTGGTCGTGATCGCGCTGGTCACGTTCTTCCCCATCGCCATCGGCCTCATCGAGGGGTTCGCGGCCACCGACCGGCAGGCCACGAACCTGCTCCGCAGCATGGGTGCTTCCCGCCTCGACCAGTTCCGCTACGTACGGCTGCCCGGCGCCATGCCGTCGTTCTTCACGGCGCTGCGGATCGGCATCACGTACGCCGTCACCGGTGCGATCTTCGCCGAGTACGTGGGTGCCACGGCCGGGTTGGGGATCTTCATGCAGGTGCAGAAGAACTCGTTCCGCACCGACCTCGTGCTGGCGGCGGTGGTGATCACGGCGGCGGTGTCGGTGGCGCTGTTCGCGCTGACGTACCTTGTGCAGCGGGTCGTGGCGCCGTGGAGCAGGCGATGAGGCTGACGGTCGAGGCGGTGACGAAGAGCTACCCGGGGCTCCAGGTGCTCGACGACGTCGCGTTCGACGTCGCGCCGGGCGAGTTCGTGTCCGTGATCGGGCCGAGCGGGTGCGGCAAGTCCACGCTGTTCGACATCATCGCCGGGCTGGAGCGGCCGGACGCGGGCCGGGTGCTCGTCGACGGCGCCGACGCGACCGGCCACGTCGAGCACGCCGCGTACATGCCGCAGCGGGATCTGCTCTTCCCCTGGCGCACCGTGCTGGACAACACGGCGCTGGGCCTGGAGGTGGCGGGTGTGCGGCGGCGGGACGCGCGCGAGCGGGCGCGGGCGCTGTTCGGGCCGTTCGGGCTGGCGGGGTTCGAGGACGCGCGGCCCGACGCCCTGTCCGGCGGCATGCGCCAGCGGGCCGCGCTGCTGCGCACCGTGGTCCAGGAGCGGTCGCTGTTGCTGCTCGACGAGCCGTTCGGGGCGCTCGACTCGCTCACCCGCTCGGAGATGCAGGCGTGGTTGGCGGGGGTCTGGGCGCGCTACGGCTGGACGGTGTTGCTCGTGACCCACGACATCCGGGAGGCGGTGTTCCTGTCCGACCGCGTGATCGTGCTGACGCCGCGGCCCGCGACCGTGCGCACGCAGGTGCACGTCGACCTCCCGCGCCCGCGGGCGACCGGTGTCGCGCTGACCGCGGCCGAGGAGAAGGTGCACGCCGCCTTGACCGGCTGAGCGCGCCGCTGGTCAGCCGGTCGACGCGGGCTTCGTCACGCCGCCGTCGGCTTTGCGGTTGACGCTCGGCCCGCCGCTGCTCGTCTTGTTGCTGTTCTTGCTGCTTGTCTCGGTGCGGCCGGTTGTCTTGCTGTTGGCGGTCGCCGTTTCGGAAGCGGGGGCCTTCTGGGTGGCGGGCTTCTCGACGGTCTTGGCCGGCGTCTTGGTGGCGGACTTTCCTGCGGCGGGCGGCTCCGTGGCGGGCTTCGTGCTCGCGGGCCTCGTGGTGGCGGCCTTCGTGGTGGCGGGCTTCGTGGGTGGCGGGCTTCGCAGGGGCGGGCTGCTCGGTGGCGGCGGACGGATCGGCCGTGGTCGACGGCTCGGCGGCGATGGGTGGATCGGGCGTGGTCGACGCATCGGTGGCGGCGGGCAGCGCGGCCGACCGGTCGGTGCCCGGTGGATCGGCCGGGGACGTCGCGGGTCGCTCGGTGGACGGGCGGCCGACGAGCGGCGGGACGCCTGCCGGGAGGGCCACGGCCGGGGCCGGAATCGGCGCCGGGACCAGAACCGGGTCGGCCGCGGGCGGTGCGCTGACCGACCCCGACGACCCGACGGCGACAGCGGCCGGATCCGACGGCGACGTGTCGGACGGGCCGCCGACGCCCACGGCCAGCACGGACGGCGACGCGTCGGACGGCTCGCCGACGCCCAGCACCGACGGCGCAGGCTCGGACGACGCGCTCGCGCCGGTGGCCTGGGCGGAGGGGACCACCGGGCCGTACGGCGCGGCGGCCAACACCTTCGCCTGCCCGCCGGACGCTTCGACGGCCTGCGCACCGAGCGTCGGGTTGGCCGATGCGGTTATTTGCCCGCTCGGCGCCGGGTTCGTCAGCGCGGCGGCCTGCTCGTCGTGCGGCTGATTCGTCGGTGCGCCCGGCTGCGCGCTCGGCGTCGGGTTGGTCGGTGCGCCTGCCTGCGCGCTCGGCGTCGGGTTGGTCGGTGCGCCTGCCTGGGGGTCTGCGCACCGGGCGTCGCGTTTGTCGACGCATCTGTCTGCGCACCGGACGTCGGGTTCGTCGGTGCGCCGGAGCGCGGATCCGAGGGCCCATTCGCTGATGCGCCCGGCCGCCCGGCCGACGAGCCGTTCGCCGTCGCCTCCGCCGTCCCACCCGACGGGGCCGACGAGGCAGCGGAGGACGCCGACGCCTGCGCAGGAGACGGGGCGGCCGACGACGAGGTCGGGAGCCCGGGGCGGGACTCCCGCATGCGCCCGCTGTCGCTCGGGCCGGGGCCGACGGCGCCCGAGCCGTTGCCGCGGTCGGAGGTGTCGAGGAGCGACGTCAACGCGATGGACCGGATCCGGACCACCGGGCCCGGGGACGAGGCAGCGGCCCGGTCGGATTCGGGTCGCGCGGCGTCCACGGGCGCGCCACCGGCCTCGCCGCCTGCGGCCCCGAAGCCGCTGCCGTCCGCGCCGTCCGCGCCGTCCGCGCCGCCCGTGCCGTCGAACGTCCCGCTGCCGCCGTGCTCGGCGTAGATCGCGGGCGGAGCCTGCTCGGGGGAAACGGGCTGTGTGGCGGCCGCGATCACGGCGGCGCACGCCGCGCTGGCCGCCAGCGGGATGGCTCGGGCCGACCAGTGCGTGACCGTGTCGTGGCGCAGCAGCGCGGTGGGCAGCGGCGCTGTGATGCGCTCGGGCAGCCGGGCTGCGGTGTCGGCGAGGACCTCGGCGGCCAGATCGAAGCGCAGGTCCGGCCCACGACCCGGGCTGGGTTCGTCGGGCGCTGACCAGTCGAGCGAGTCGGCCAGCGCCGTGAAGCCGTCGTCCAGGAGCAGCTCGATGTGCTCGGCCGATGACCCGGAGAGCGCGGCCAGGTTCCGGACCGAGACCTCGCCCATGTAGTGCAGCACGAGCGCGCGGCGCTGCACCCGCGGCAGTCGCTGCAACGCCGCCACGACGACGGTGTCCTCGGTGACCTCCCTCGCTCCGGTGAGCTCGCCGACGGCCGCCTCGATCGCATCGGGCTGCGGGAGCGGCGCGGTGCTCTCCCGCTCGGCGGCGACGAGCACCGCGGTCCACCGTGCGCGCACCAACAGATCGGCCGTCTGCCGCAGCGACGGCCACGAGCGCCAGACCCGCGTGAGCGTCGTCTCGGTAGCGGCGCGAGTGATCCCCGCGTCCCCCGTGATCGCCAGCGTCTGCGCGGCGAGCTGCGGGTACGCCGAAGCGTGGAACGCCGAAAACTCGGCGCGGCGACCTCGGCCCCCTCGCACCCCGAACCCCCGAATGGTTGCGGATGGTGAACTGCCCCAGGTCAAGTCGTCCCAGGGGGGTGATGCGTTACGCCACTCGATGGAGAAGTTCGGCGATTTCGGTGACCGGTAGTTCCAGAAGGCCTCCCCGGATCCGGTGGATCACCGGAACGAGACCGGTGGCGTCGGCGGGCGGCTCGCCGGTGCCGTTGTTGCGCAGGAAACGCGGATGCGCACCGCCCGCGACCAGCAGGGCGATCCGGTGTCCCGCCGCGAAGCGGTGGAAGCACGGGTCCAACTCGACGGTGACCGGGCCCGTGGGGGGGTCGCGCCTGCGCATTCCGTCGGCCACGTTGTGCGCGCGCCCGGTGGGGGCGACGTCACAGAGCCGGACGAACAGGTCGGCGTGCGGCGGGTCGGCGACGTGGTCCAACTCCGCGACCGGCGAGCCCGCGACCACCAGCTCGCGGGTCAGCGGCGGCGTGGTGAACGTGACGACATCCGCGCGGGCGATGAGCCGCCGGTTGTCCCGGACGCCCGCGTCCGGGGTGAGCAGGCGCCCGCCCACCGCGGGCGTGGGGTCGGCCGGGTCGTAGCGGAACTCCGTGCCGGCACCCGGGTCCGCGGCCGGAGCGGAGGAGGCCGGGGCGTCGCCGGTGGCGTCGGGCGTCGGGTCGACGAGGTCCAGGAGGCGACCCGCCGTGCCGAGCCGCCACCGCCGCGGCGTGGTCGGCGGTGGCCACTCGGGGAGCTCCCACCAGTTCTTGTCGCCGGTCAGGGCGACCTGCACCGGTGCGCGGCGGGTACGGCCGGTGGCACCCGCGAGGTGCTCGTCGAGCCACGCCAGGGTCTCCCGCGCGACGGTCCCGGCGCCCCGGGTGCCGACGGCGAGGTGGGTCCACGGGCCGATCGTCAGCGCGACGTCCACGCCGCGGGCCGCGAGCGCCCGGTACTGCGCCACAGTCTGCTCCAGGAACAGGTCCTGCCAGCCGCCGACGAGCAGCGTCGGCACCGTCGAGCGGTCCAGCGCACCCGTGGCCCGCTTGTCGTCCCAGAACCGGTCGGCGACGTCGGGGTGGGCGAGCCACGGGCGGAACCACGGCGCCCGGCCGCCGAGCAGCGCGTCGACGGCGTCGGCGGCCGGGAGCCCGTTGTGGCCCGCTGCGAGCCTGCGCTTGGCGGTGACGCCCCGCGCGATCGTCGCGAGCGGGCCGTTGGTCTCCTGGTGCAGGATCAGGTCGCTCCAGGCGAGGAAGCCCTGGAACGCGAACGCGCCGCTGCTGTAGACGGACGCCGCGAAGTCGTGTGGCGCCACCACCACCACCGCGGCGCGCAGCTCCGGCGGTGGGTCGGTCATCAGCGTCCACTGGGTCCAGCCGAGGTAGGAGGCGCCGTAAGTGGCGAGCCGTCCGTCGAACCACGGCTGCTCGCGCAGCCACGCCACGGTGTCGCGACCGTCGCGCTCCTCGTCGACCATCGGGTTGAACACCCCGCCCGAACCGAAGGTGCCCCGCACGCTCTGCACCACCACGTGGTAGCCGCGGACGGCGAGCACCCGCGACGACAGCGCGTCCAGCACCGATCGGCGACCGTAGGGGGTGCGGACGAGCACCGTGCCCAGCGGGTGCTCGGTCGACGGCACGTGGTGCTCGGCCAGCAGTACGGCGCCGTCGCGCATCGGGATGCGCTCCTCGCGGCGGTCGGCCGAGGTGCGGGCTTGCGGAAGGCCGAGCAGGCGGGTGGCGATCCGGTCGACGATCACCGTTCGACCGTACAGTCGGCCGTGACCGTCACCCGGAAGGTCTGATTGCGGTCCCGCCCGACACGCCAGGGTGAACCGCCGACACTGCTGTAACTCCGGGAGCACGATCGGCGACAACCGGACATGAGCACCATCACTCCTCTCCCCGGCGCAGGCGACGACGTCGCGCTCGCCGAGGGGCCGCTGGCGGGCCGCCTCATCGGGCTCGTGTTCGCCGTCGTCGTCATCGCGTTCCTCGTCGGGCTCGTCCTGCTCTGACCCGCCGTCGTCCGGCCGGTTGCGGACGCGTAGGAAGGGTGGATGACCGCCACCCCCACCGTCCGGGTGCCGCCGGGGCGCGTGCTGGCGCTCGGCGGGCTCTCCGCACTCGGACCGCTCTCCCTCGATCTCTACCTGCCTGCGCTGCCCACGTTGACCGCGGAGCTGGGCGCGGGTGAGGCGGCAGGCCAGCTGTCACTCTCGTTCTGCATGATCGGACTGGCCGTCGGCCAGCTCCTCGTCGGGCCGCTCACCGACCGCGTCGGCCGCCGGATCCCCCTGCTCGTCGGCACCGCGGTCTTCGCGCTCTCGGCGGGCCTGTGCGCCCTCGCGCCGTCCATCGGCGTGCTGCTCGCGCTGCGCCTGCTCGGCGGGCTGGCCGGGGGCGCGGGCATCGTGATCGCGCGGGCGATCGTTCGCGACCTCTACGCGGGACCCCAGCTGGCCCGCGTGTTCGCGCTGCTCACGCTCGTCATGGGCGTCGCGCCGATCGGCGCTCCGCTGCTCGGCGGCCTGCTGCTCACGGTGACGTCGTGGCGCGGGGTGTTCGCCGCGCTCGGCGCCCTCGGGATCATGCTGCTGGTGGCCGCCGCGACCCTTGGCGAGACCCTTCCCGCGCAGCGGCGCCACGCGGGCGGCCTGCGCGTCGTGGGCCGCGCGCTCCGGTCCGTGCTGGCCGACCGCTCGTTCCTGCTGCCCGCGCTCGTGGGCGCCGTCGGCATTTGCGGCATGTTCGTCTACATCGCGATGGCGAGCTTCGTGCTCCAGCGCGTGTACGGCCTGTCCGCGCAGCAGTTCGCGCTCGTGTTCGGGGTGAACGCGGTGGCGATCCTCGTGGCGGGTCGCCTGTCCGCGAGCCTCGTCGGGCGCGTCGGCGCCGCCCGGCTGCTCACCGCCGGGGTGGTCGTCGCGCTCGCCGCGTCCGTGGCGATGCTCGTCGGGGTGCTGGTGTCCGCGTCGGTGTGGGTGCTGCTCGTGCCGTTGCTCTTCCTCGTCGGCTGCACCGGCGTGGTCCTGCCGAACGCCACGGCGCTGGCGTTGGAGGGGCAGGCCGCGGTCGCGGGCACCGCGTCGGCGCTGTTCGGCCTGCTGCAGTTCGCATTCGGCGCGGCCGTGCCGCCGTTGGCCTCGCTCGGTGGGGTCACCCCGTTCGTGATGGCGGTGACGATCTGCGCGAGCGCCGCCGTCGCCGCGCTCATCCGGTTCGGCTTCGGTCCGCGAGCAGATCCCGCCGCCGTTGCAGGTGGCTGAGCTGGGCGTCGTCCTGGGGGATCGCCAGCGCGGCGGCGTACGCGGCGTCCGCCTCGGCGCGGCGGTCGAGCCTGGCCGAGCAGCTCGGCGCGGCTGGCGTGCCAGAACGGGTAGCCCGTCGAGGTCCTCGACCGCGTCGACCGCCGCGAGCCCGGCCGCGGGCCCCGCGAGCTCGCCGACCGCGACCGCCCGGTTGAGCCGCACCACCGGCGTGTCGGGCACCGTGAGCAGCACGTCGTACCACGACACGACGGCGGCCCAGTCGGTGTCGGCCCAGGTCGGCGCCAGGGCGTGGCAGGCGGCGATCGCGGCCTGCACGACGTACGGGTCGGGCCGGTCGGGTGTGCGGCGCAGCCCCTCGCCGACGAGCACCACCCCCTCCTCGATGCGGTCGCGGCCCACCGGCCGCGGTCCTGGTCGGCGAGCAGCACGGCCGCGCCCGTCGGCGTCGTGGCGGGCGTCGCGCCGGGAGTCCTGCAGCAGCTCCAGGGCGAGCAGCCCGAGCACCGACGGCTCGCCCGGCATCAGCTCGAGCAGCAGCCGGGTCAGCCGCACCGCCTCGTCGACCAGCGCGGGCCGCGGTCGCGCCCCGTCGGCGCGTACCCCGTCGTTGAACACCAGGTAGACGGTGGCCGGCACGCCGCGCAGCCGGTCGGGCAGCTCGTGGTCGGCGGGCACCCGGTACGGGATCGCCGCCTTGGCGATCTTCTGGCGGGCCCGGGTGAGGCGCTTGGCCATCGTCGCCTCGGGCACCAGCAGCGCCGCGGCCCACCTCGGCCACCGACAGGCCGCACAGCGTGCGCAGGCCAGCGCCACCTGCGCCTCGATGCGACAGCGCCGGGTGGCAGCAGGTGAAGACCAGCCGCAGGAGGTCGTCGCGGACGGTCTCCGGCGGGGGCGGGGTCGGTCCGGCTCGATCACGCGCCTCGGCCTCCTTCCCGGCGCGGGCCGCCTCGCGGCGGAGGAGGTCGATCGCCCGCCGCCGGGCGGTGGGGTGAGCCAGGCCCGCGGCTCCGCGGGCACGCCGTCGCGGGGCCAGGTCTCCAGCGCGCGCACGGTCGCGTCCTGCACGGCGTCCTCGGCCAGCGGCAGGTCGCCGGTGAGCCGGGCGAGCGTGGCCAGCACGCGCCTGCCCTCGTCGCGCACGAGGCGGACGAGGGCGGCGCGGGCGTCGGGATCGGCCGTGGTCACCCGCCGAAATCGATGATCGGCCGCACCTCGACCGCGCCGTCCCAGGCCGCCGGGGATCTGCGCGGCGACCTTGATCGCCTCGTCGAGGTCGGCGCACTCCAGCAGGTAGAAGCCGGTGAGCGCTTCCTTGGTCTCGGCGTAGGGGCCGTCGGAGGTGACGACGTCGCCGCCCTTGCCGCCCGGCACGCGGACG
The DNA here is from genome assembly GCA_963837575.1 of uncultured Actinomycetota bacterium. Lineage (GTDB taxonomy): Bacteria > Actinomycetota > Actinomycetes > Mycobacteriales > Pseudonocardiaceae > Pseudonocardia. The sequence goes on along the minus strand of CAWIOI010000017.1, from coordinate 373,970 downwards.
GTGGTGGCGGTGCTGGTCTGGTAGAGCGCCGCGCCGCCGCGGATGACGGCCGCGGCGGCCTGGCCGAACTCGTTGTACTCCTTCATGTCGGTGCGCGTACTCGGGCAGCGTCCAGTCGACGTCCCTGGAGTAGATCAGCGCGGCGTAGGTGGGCATCGGGATGCTCCTCTCGGGGTGGACGCTCGGGTCGGCGTCACCCTAGGAACGAACGCGACCCGCGAGAAGGAAAAGGACACCCCGCGGCGCCACTAGCATTCCCGCCGTGAACGCGCCCGCCCACACCGTGATCGCCGAAGCCGACGGCACGGCCTACGCGTCCCTTCGCAAACGCCCCGTCGACCGCGCCGAGCGGTACGCGATGGGCAAGCGGCTGCGCAAACGGGTGCCGCGCAAGTCGCTGGGGGACTGGTCACCGCCGCTCGGGCGGCCCGACCCGGTGCAGCAGATCATGGACTCGCACGAGGGCCGCCTCGGGCGGCTCGTGCCCATTCGGGTCGGCCGGATGATCGCGTCGCCGTACGGGTTCCTGCGGGGCACCGCCGTCGTGATGGCCGAGGACGTGGCGCATCTGCCCGCCACCGGCATCACCCCGGTCGTCTGCGGCGACGCCCATCTGGGCAACTTCGGCTTCTACGCCTCGCCGGAGCGCGATCTGGTGATCGACCTCAACGACTTCGACGAGGCCCACCCCGGCTGTTGGGAGTGGGATCTGCGCAGGCTGGTGGCGAGCATCTGGGTGGCGGGTCGCGCCAATGCGATGGGCGAGGACAACTGCGCCGACGCGGTGCGAACCTGCGTGGCCGCCTACCGTGAGGAGCTGCGGTTCCTCGCCGACCAGGCGCTGATGTTGCGCTCGTTCGGCCGCATGGACGTCGACTACCTCACCGCGGAGAGCCCCGAACCGCTTCGCCAGGAGATCAGCCGGGCCACCAAGCGCGCCCGCCAGCGAACCAGCGACCGCGCGCTGCCCCGCTTCACCGAGGAGGTGGAGGGCCGCCGTCGGATCGTCGAGGAACCGCCGCTCATCACCCGCGTCCCCGACCGCGAGGCGGAGCAGATCGGGGAGGCGCTCGACGACTACCTGCTCACGCTGTCCTCGCACTGGCGACGGGTGCTGGGCGGCTACACGATCGTCGACGTCGCGCACAAGGTCGTCGGCGTCGGCAGCGTGGGCCTGCGCGCCTACGTCGTGCTGCTGGAGGGCTCCTCGGCCGACGACGTGGTGTTCTTGCAGCTCAAGCAGGCACGCCGCTCGGTGCTGGCCCGCTACGTGCACGGCGAGGCGGCGTGGCACGCGCACCAGGGGCAGCGGGTGGTGGAGTACCAGCAGGCGCTGCAGACGGTGAGCGACCCGCTGTTGGGGTGGACCGCCTTCGAGGGCCGTCAGTACTACGTGCGGCAGTTCCGCAACATGAAGGGCAGCGTTGAGCTGTCGGGCGTCGACGCGGCGGCGGTCGTCGACTACGCGGGCGTCGTCGGGCACCTGCTGGCCAAGGGGCACGCCCGCACCAGCGGGGCGTCGATGATCGCGGGGTACGTCGGCGGCTCGGCCAAGCTGGACGCGGCGATGGTGCGCTTCGCCGCCGCCTATGCCGACCAGACCGAGGCCGACCACGCCGCGCTGTGCCGCGCGGTCGAGCGCGGGCTGCTGCCGGTCGAGCGGGGCGTCTGAGCCGTCTCCACGACCCGTCCGACCGGGCAGGAACCTCACCCGGACGTTCGGCTCGGGGAGGCGCGCCGCGCCGGATCGCTGCTTAGTCTCGGCCAATGGCCAGCAGCAGGGATTGGTTCGAGTCGGTCGCCGAGGCGCAGCGGCGCGCGAAGAAGCGCCTGCCCAAGTCCGTTTACCTCGCGCTCGTCGCGGGCTCGGAGCGCGGCGTCACGCTCGACGACAACGTCAACGCCTTCTCCGAGCTCGGCTTCCGCCCGCACATCGCGGACCTGCCGCAGACGCGTGAGCAGGCCACCCGCGTGATGGGCATGGACATCGCGTTCCCGGTGATCATCTCGCCGACCGGCGTGCAGGCCGTGCACCCCGACGGCGAGGTCGCGGTCGCCAGGGCCGCCGCGGAGGCGGGCACGGCGATCGGCCTCTCGTCGTTCGCCAGCAAATCGATCGAGGACGTCGCGGCCGCCAACCCGAAGACGATGTTCCAGATGTACTGGGTGGGCACCCGTGAGCGCCTGGTCGAGCGCGCGGAGCGCGCGCGCACGGCGGGTGCCCAGGGTCTGGTCATGACGCTGGACTGGACGTTCGCCACCCGCCGCGACTGGGGCAGCCCGGCCATCCCGGAGAAGATCGACCTCAAAACGATCGTGAAGCTCGCGCCCGAGGGCATCACCCGGGTGCCCTACGTGCTGGAGTGGCTGCGCAGCGGCGGCCTCCCCGACCTCACCACCCCCAACCTCACCGCTCCCGGCGAGCAGGCCCCGACGTTCTTCGGCGCCTACGGCGAGTGGATGGGCACCCCGCTGCCGACGTGGGCCGACGTCGCCTGGCTCCGCGAGCAGTGGGACGGCCCGTTCATGGTGAAGGGGATCATGCACCCGGACGACGCGCGGCGGGCCGTCGACGCGGGCGTCACCGCGATCTCGGTGTCCAACCACGGCGGGAACAACCTCGACGGCACCCCCGCCTCGATCCGCGCGCTGCCCGCGATCGCCGAAGCCGTCGGGGACCAGGTCGAGATCCTCCTGGACGGTGGCATCCGCCGTGGCGGCGACGTCGTCAAGGCCCTCGCGCTCGGTGCCCGGGCCGTGATGATCGGCCGGGCGTACCTGTGGGGGATGGCCGCCGGTGGCCAGGCGGGTGTCACCAACGTCCTGCAGATCCTGCGCAGCGGCATCGACGAGGCGCTGCTCGGCCTCGGCCGTTCGTCGATCCACGACCTGGTGCGCGACGACATCATCGTGCCGCCGGGGTTCGAGCGGGCCGCCCCGCGCGTGCGGGCGCTCGCCTAGGTCGCACCGGCGTCACCGCTCCCGCACCGGCGTCCGGACGCCGGTGCCGACACGGCAACGCTTGTGCGAGGCCGCTGCGTGCGGGGATCACCGTCCCACGGGCGCGGCCTCGGGCTGCGGTGCGCCGAGATCGACCGCGAACCCGTACACGGCCTGGTCCATGCGGCGCAGGAGCCGCGCGGCCACGAGGAGCTGCCTGCGCAGCTCCGGATCGGGGTTGTGGGCGGCGTGCGCCTCGGCCCGGTCCACCGCGCGCTCGGCGGACACCACGGCGGGGCCGTCGACGTGCATCAGCAGGTTGCGCAGGCCGTCGAGGTTGGTCCCGATCCGTTCGACGGCCGGGGTGAGGGTCTCGGCCCAGTCGGGGGCGCGCGCGGTGTCGGAGAGGCGCGCGAGCAACCGGGCGTAGTGGTCGACGGCCGTGTACACGCGGACCGCCCGCGCGTAGCTCGATCGGCCGCGCCTGCGGGGGAGCGGGTTGTCCAGCGGGTGGGCCCGGAGGCGGAGCACACCGAGCGCGGTGTCCAGGTCGCGGGCGAGGTCCACCGGCGCGACGGCGACCGGGCGCCCGAGGATGCGGTCGACGGCCGCGTCCAGCACCGCGTGCGCGGCGGCCACCACCGCGTCGAGCGCCTTGCCGAACGCCACGCGGGTGCCCGTCGGCAGGATGAGGAAGCCCGCGAGCATCCCCAGCGCGGCGCCGACGGCGGTCTCCTCCACCCGCAGCACGAGGGTCTCGACGCTGAACTGGCCGATCAGCCCGTACAGCAAGGCGAGCACCGCGGTGATCCAGAACGCCATCAGGCCGGGGGAGATGCGCACCGTGTAGATGGCCAGGAAAAGGCACAGGAGCAACAGCACCAGCGTCGGCACCACGGCGCCGTCGACGACGAAGGCGAGCGCCATACCCGCGACGACGCCGCCGATCGTGCCGAGCACCCGGTCCACGCCGCGGGTCAGGACATCGCCGCGGCTCGACGTGCCCGCGAACACGACGAACGCGGCGATCACCGCCCAGTACCAGCGGGACGGCGACAGCAGCTCGCCGCCGACGATCGCCAGGCCGGTGGCCACCCCGACCTGGACGGCCTGGCGCGTCGTGAGCGCGAGCCCGGGCCGGGCGGCCTGCTCCTGCGACCCGGCGCTGTCGGGCTGGGCGTTGTTGGGCTGGGCGTTGTTGGGCTGGGCGTTGTTGGGCTGGGCGTTGTTGGGCTGGGCGTTGTCGGGCTGGGCGTTGTCGGGCTGGGCGTTGTCGGGCTGGGCGTTGTCGGGCTCGGCCCTGTCGAGCTCGGCCCTGTCAAGCTCGGCCCTGTCAAGCTCGGCCCTGTCAAGCTCGGCAGGGTTGCGCTCGGCACGGCCGTGCACGGCGTCGTGCGTGGCGCCGTCGCCCAGGCCTGCGTCCACACCGTCGGCGGTGTCGGGCAGCTCGTCGGCGGGGGCCATCGGGTGGTGCTTGCGCCCCTCGGCGAGCGCGTCCGCCAGGCGCGCCACCGCGAAGGCGATGCGCTGCCCGTCGTCGCCGAGCCCCTCGACCTGCTCGACCAGCGGCGCGACCTGGTGCTGCGCCGCCTCGAGCAGCGCAGGACCGCGGGCCGTGCCGGTCGCGGTCGCGGCGCCGAGTGCGCGCAGGCCCGCCAACAACGGGCGGCGCAGCTCGTCAGGTGGCCTGCCGAACGTCATGACGAAGTAGCGCGCCGTATCCGCCAGCCGCTCGGCGGCCAGTTCGGCGTCGATGACGTAGACCTCCAGATCGCCCTGCTCGTCCTGGCGTTCCAGCTGCTCGGTGATGAGCAGCGCGGTCTCGTTCAGTCGGGTTCTGCGGCGTGCGACCTCGCGGCGCGCCTGCTCGTTGTCCTCGTCTTCGGCATCCAGGAGCTCGGCCACGGCGAAGATCAGCGTGTGGACGCGGGCGCGGAACGCCCGCACCAGGCGTTCCAGGGTGCGCTCGGGCTTGTCGGTGAGCAGGTAGCCGCGCACCAGCAGGGCTGCCCCGACGCCGATGGCGGCGGTGATGACGAGCCACGGCAGGGCGCTCACCTGTGCGCCCAGGAACTGCGAGAAGAAGTACGCCATCACCGCGGCCATGCCGACGGCGAAGCCGCGCGGCCCGAAGCGGCGGATGTACACCCCGCCGACCATGATCGCGACGAACACCGCATCGGCGATCACCGGATGGGGCGCCAGCACCGTGCCGAGCGCGACCGCGGCCATGGCCGGAAGCATCAGTAGCGCGGTCGTGACCCGGACGCGGCGCACCGCGGTCTCGTTGACCGCGATGTTGCTGACCATGGCCAGGACCGCCGCCATGATCACCACGGTCGGCTGCTCGCCGGTGAGCCGCTGCAGCACGGTCGCCACGGTGAGCGCGAGGGCGATCGACAGCAGCGCACCCGTCGCCAGACGCAGCCGAACCAGGCCGGGGTCGATGCCGGTGGCGGCGGTACGCAACTCGGCCCAGCGCGTGCGCCACAGCCCCCGCCACCGTGTGCCCTGACCTGCCCGCCGTGCCACCCGGCGAGTCTGTCACGGGCAGGCCTGCCCGGTTACGGGTTCGCGGACCCCTCGGCGCGGGTGAATCCGGTGCGGTGCGCGGACAGCGGCGAGGCGATGTCCTCCAGCGACTTGCCCTCGGCGTCCACCGCGAGGAAGAACGCCACGACCCCGCCGCCGACCATGATGACCGCACCGAGCAGGTAGCCGAAGAACAGCTTGATGGGCTGCGAGCCGTCGCCGATCAGGGCACCGTAGATCGCCGGGGCGATCGCGCCGAAGCACTGCGCGATGGCGAAGAACACGGCGATGGCCTTCGACCGCACCTCCAGCGGGAAGATCTCGCTGACCGTCAGGTAGGCGGCGCTCGCGCCTGCCGATGCGAAGTAGAAGATGATGCACCAGGCGATGGTCTGGGTGAGGGCGTTGAGCACGCCCGCGTTGAACAGGAACGCCGTGATGGCCAGCAAGAGGCCGGACAGCACGTAGGTACCCGCGATCATCTTCCGACGGCCGATCGTGTCGAACAGGTGCCCGATCGTGAGCGGCCCGGCGAGGTTGCCGACCGCGAACGCGATGAGGAAGACGGGTGCGGACGTCGACGGGACGCCGTAGAACTTGCCCAGCACCAGCGTGTACGTGAAGAAGATCGCGTTGTAGAGGAACGACTGGGTGATCATCAGCGACGCGCCGAGCACCGCGCGGGACGGGTAGTCGCGGAACAGCACCCTGGTCAGGGCCACGTAGCCGATGTCGGTTGTGGGCTTGAGCTCGAGAGACTTGCTCTCGTCCACCTTCGGCAGGCTGACGCCGGACGCCTCGACCTCGTGCTCGATGTAGGAGATCGACTCCTCGGCCTCGCGCTCGCGGCCGTTCATGACCTGCCAGCGGGGACTTTCGGGCAGGTGGCGGCGCACGAACAGGATGACGAGGCCGAGCACCGGACCGATGAGGAAGGCGACGCGCCAGCCCACCGAGAGGCTCAGGACGTTGAGGAAGATCAAGCTGCCGAGCGTGCCGAGGATCGCGCCCGCCCAGTAGGTGCCGTTGACCATGATGTCGACGCGGCCCCGGTAGCGGGACGGGATCAGCTCGTCGATCGCCGAGTTGATCGCCGCGTACTCGCCGCCGATGCCCATGCCCGCGATGAAGCGGGTGAGGTAGAGGTAGCCGACCCATCCCACGCCGTTGCCGAGCGTGAGTGCGGTGAGCCCGCTGCCGACGAGGTAGACACCCAGGGTGATCATGAAGAGGTTGCGGCGCCCGAGCTTGTCGGACAGCCGCCCGAAGAACAGCGCGCCGACGACCTCACCCGCGAGGTAGACGGAGGCGACGAGCCCCGCCGCGGTGGACGACAGCGCGAGCGTCTCCGGATGGGTCAGGACGTCGGTGACGGAGCTGGCGACCGTGATCTCCAGCCCGTCGAGGATCCAGGCCACCCCCAAGGCGACCACCATCCGGGTGTGGAACGACGACCAGGGGAGTCGGTCGATCCGCGCGGGGATGAGACTGCGCACTACGCCGGGTGTCGGAGCTGACGTCGTCACCTGGCGGACATACCCACGTCGTGGCTTGGCTAATCGTCCAATCGGGGCATTTCCAGGACCGGTCGCAGGCGCAATTGGGTGGCTCTCGCGACCGATCGGCTGCCGAACCGCTGCAGCACGGCGTCGAGCGCGCCGTCGATGGCGGGACCGCTCCGCGCGTCGAACGGGAGCGCGAGCTGGGCGCAGCGGTCGTCGTCGAGGCCCGCGAGCGAGACGCCGAGCAGCGTGATGCCCCGCTCGCGGATCATCGGCAGCGCGCCGCGGAGCAGCACCCGGGCGGCCTCCAGCAGCGTGGCGGTGTGCGCGGTGGCCTCGGCCAACGAGTGGGAGCGGGTGGCGCGGGAGAAGTCGTCGAACCGCAGCCGCAGCACCACGGTGCGGGCCGTGCGGTGGCCGTCGCGCAGGCGGCGGCCCAGCCGATCGAGCGTGCCCGCCAGTATTGCGTCGAGCTCGGCATCGCTGCGTGCCCGGCGGCCGAGGGCCTGCTGCGAGCCGATGGAGCGGCGGCGGCGCGTGGTGTCGACCGGGCGGGGGTCGAGCCCGATCGCGAGCGCGTGGAGATGGCGGCCCGCCGCCCGTCCGACAACCGAGACGAGCCCCGCCTCGCCGAGCGCTGCGGCATCGGCGACGGTACGGATACCGAGCGCGTGCAGCTTGGCCGAAGTGACCTTCCCTACGCCCCAGAGCCGCTCCACGGGCAGCGGATGCAGGAATGCCCGCTCGCGGTCGGGCGGCACGAGCAGCAGGCCATCGGGCTTGGCGACCCCGCTCGCGACCTTGGCGAGGAACTTCGTGCGAGCGATCCCGACGGTGATCGGCAACCCGACCTCGCGCGCCACCCGTTGCCGCAGCGCTCCGGCGATCGCCAGGGGCGCCCCGGCGATCTTGCGCAGCCCGCCGACCTCCAGGAACGCCTCGTCGATGGAGAGGCCTTCCACCAGCGGCGTGGTGTCGCGGAAGATCGCGAACACCGCCTTGCTCGCCGCGGAGTAGGCGGCCATGCGCGGCGGCACCACGATCGCCTCGGGGCAGAGCGCCCTGGCCTGCCGCCCGTTCATCGCGGTGCGCACGCCCCGCCGCTTGGCCTCGTAGCTGCAGGCGAGCACGACGCCGCCGCCGACGATCACCGGACGGCCGCGGAGCCGTGGCGCATCACGCTGCTCGACCGACGCGTAGAAGGCGTCGAGATCGGCATGCAGGATGGTGGCCTCGCCGTGCACGAACGTATGTTCGCATCAAACCCCGACACTTTCTTGCTGCGTCCAGTTGGTCCATCTCAGCGAACCCCGGCTGTAGGTGCGGCGGCGCTGCTGCTCGCCCACGGCCGGGGCGAGCTCGGCCGGGACGCGGTCGACGCGCTCGTCACCCGACTCGTGCTCGACGACCGGATCGAGGAATGGTTCTCGGTGCTGGTCGGCGTCACGCACGGCCAGCGTGCCGACCGCGCCCGCAGGCTCACCGCCTTGCGCATCGCGGTCGCCGTCTTCGACGGACTGCCCCGGCACGTGGCCGAGCGCGCGGCCGAGCCGCTTGCCCTCCGCATGGCCATCGCGCCCGAGCCCCCCGAGATGCCCCGGGTGCACAACGCCACCGGTAGCCCGGCGAGCGTCGCGACGGCCGCGCTGCCGCGCAGCGGACCGCGCGGCATCGACCCCGAGGAGGCCGCCACTCTGCTGCTCACCACACCCATCGACGTACGGCGCGGCGGGGTGCCGTTCTTCTCCCGCACGGTTCCCGGCGAGACCATCTCCTACCGCGATGATCGGTTGCCGTCGGCCGTGCTGCGCTGCGTGTGGCAGAACCACTATCCGCTGCGGGAGCCGGTGATGGGCTGGCTCGACGATCTTTCCCGCGACGACCAACAGGCCGTGCGGTTCCGGGCGGCCCAGGCCGCCGGGCTGCTCTGTGCGCTCGACTACTCCCACACACTGGATGCACTGGTCGTGCCCGCCGCCCAGGCCCGGCCCCGCCGCGACCCGGCCGTGGCGCACACCGTGGAGCCGGAGGAGGAAGACGAGCGGATCGCGGACCTCGGCCGGATCTGCCGCCGTCGCAGGCAGTTCGCCGCGATGGCGATGGACCACGTCGCCCGCGACGCGCAGCTCGGCCGGGTCGTCCGCTTCACGCTGCGTCGCTGGCGCCGCAATCCGGACCCGGCGCTGCGGTGGACCGCCGCGCGGGCCTACGGCTACGACATCGGCGCGAGCTACCCCCTGGCGGCGCTCGAGGAGCTCAAAGTCCTCGGCACGCCGTGGGAGCTGCATCCCTACCCGTCGATGACACCGACCCAACAGCGGCTCGAGGAGTCGGTCTTCCATGCCGCAGGCGATGCGGTGGCCGACATGTTCGGCTCCGGTGCACACCGGGAAGTGCTGGCCGCGCTGGACGAGTGGAGCGGCGACGAGCGCTGGTCGGTGCGGCTGCTCGCGCTCCAGGCGATCGTCGCGCTCATCCCGCGGATCGCGTCGTCCGTCGGCACCCCGGACATCGGCGGCGGCGCGCGCGTCGAGCCGAACCGGACACCCCAGCGCGCGCTGCTCGACGACCGCGACCGCGTCGAGCGCGCCAGATGGCCGATCTTCGTGGCGCTCCACGGCCGCGAGCCCGAGCTGCAGCGCCAAGGCGCGGAGCTGATCCGCTTCGCGTTGCGCAGCCGCGAGCAGCCCACCGTCCTGGAGGCGTTCGAGGAGATCTACTTCGCCGCCGATGACTTTCCCGATGCGCTCCCCGCCGTCGAGGCGTTCCTACCGCTGTTGATCAAGGATGAGTCGGATCGGGACAGGCTGCTGGGTCTGCTCCACCGCATGCGTGGCGCCTGGGCCGACCCGCTGTCGGCCGAGGTCGCCGACCGGCTCGCGGAGGTCATCGTCGGAGCTCCGGTGATGACCGGGAAGAAGGTGTTCTCATGACCGAAGCGGCCACGGCCACCAAGAAGCCGGACCAGCGGCCCGATGAGGTCGATACCGAGAAGCGCGGAGTGGACCGCCCGCGCACGGACAACCTGTCCAACGTCCCCGACGAGCAGGTCGACCGGCCGGACAACGAAGTCATACGACCGGTATGGGTGGAACCACATCGCGTCCGCGCTCACCGCCCCTTCTTCGTCGAACGGCCCACGCGGGGCATGGTCCTCCTGCCCCGCAGCCGCGCGGGTATCGAGACGGTCGTCGTCACCCGCGGATGCGCGCCCGCCGTTCTCGGGACGCGGGGAGCACCCAGTCGGTGGAGCATGTTCTGGCAGGACGGCACGCTCTACGAGATCGACCTCGGACTGCACCACACCGCGTTCGACCTCGAGCTCCCGTCCGCGGTCGACATGTTCTCCTTCCGTGCCGAGGTCGCTGTCGAGTGGCGGGTCCTCGACCCCATTCGTGTTGTGAAGGACCACGTCTCGGATGTTCGCGAGGCGCTGCGCCCGGCGCTGGCGAGCCTTCTCGCCCTGGATACCCGCCAGTTCAAGGTCGACGAGGCCTACGACGCGGAACGGCAGGTGGCCGCGGCGTTGCACCACAACGATGTCGGCTTGGACTACGGTCTCGCGACCACGATCAGGGTGCGGTTGTCGGCCGATCCAGGCGCAGCGGAGCACGCGGCCTCCCGCCGCGCCCTTCAGCAGAAGATCGAAATCGAGGAGCTACGGCATGACCACCGCAGCCTGAAGGAGGCCAACGAGGAGCGGGTGATCCGGGGGCGGATGCGGCTCTACCGCGAAATCATCTCGGCAGGCGACGTCGAGCAGTTCGCGCTCCAACTCGCGAAGAACCCCGAGGGCATCGAGACCGTTGTCCGAATGGTTCGGGAGGTCCGCAAGGAAGACCACCGGCACGTCACCGACTTCCTCACCAGACTCGTCGAGTCCGGCGCCGTCGACCGCTGGGAGGTCAAGGACACCGTCCAGACCGCGTTGGACTGGCTGAAGGAGAACAACGACCGCGTGGTGCAGACCGGGCACTCGCCGATCCCCTGGCAGCGCACCGCGTCATCCCCGGAGCGCAACGGGACGTCGCTCGTCAAGTAGGCGGGGTTCGGGGGCCATCGCCGCCGCGATGGCCCCCGAAACTGTCGGTGGCCCGGGATAGCGTCGCCGCCATGACCGCAATCGCCACATTCTCCGCCGTCGCGCTCGACTGCCGGGAGCCCCGCAAGGTCGCCGAGTTCTACAGCGCGGTGCTCGACGTCCCGATCCAGCCCGACGACGAGCCGGATTGGGTGCAGCTCGAGCCGATCGGCGGGGTGCAGTTGGCCTTCCAGCTCGCGCCCGATCACATACCGCCGCAGTGGCCCGACGCCGAGCACCCGCAGCAGATGCACCTCGATCTGGACGTCGCCGATCTCGATGCTGCGGAGGCGGCCGTCGTCGCGCTCGGTGCGCGCAAGCACGAGCACCAGCCCGGCAAGACGTTCCGGGTGTTCCTCGACCCGGCAGGCCATCCGTTCTGCCTGTGCCAGGCGTGAGCGTCGCTACCGGTGGTCGGCCCGTGGGTGGCGCAGGAGGTCGTCCACCGCGGCACGCCAGGCCGTGAGACGGGCCAGCGGGTCGCCCTCGGCAGGGACGGCCCGGTGGTCCGGCTCGGCGGACGGCGGGTCGCCGATCGCCACGGGCACCTGCGGCGGCAGCGTGGCCAGCAGACCCGGAGCCGTCGCGGTGCCCAGCTCGCGGGCGGGCACCCGCACGTAGCCGAGCAGGTCGCCCAGCTCCACCACGGCCTCCGCCACCGCCGCGGCGGTGTCCGTGCGCGGCGACACGTCGAGCACGATCCCGCCGCGGGTGCCGTCGACGATCGCCGCCGCCGTGGCGGGCGTCGCGGCCGGGGTGCCCGACACCACGGCGAGCAGCGGGCGGAGCCGGTAGCGCCCGGCCAGCTCGTCGAGCACGGCGAAGAGCTCGGCCGGGTCGTCCTGCACGTCGGCGTCGGCGCGGGCGGTCACGAACTGGGCGCCCAGCCGCACCCCCAGCTCGAGGGCGCGCGCGTAGGCGTGCTGCCCGTCCCACACGCGCAGCTCGGGCCCCAGCCGCACCCGCCCGACGTCCAGCACGGTCACGCGGGCGGCCAACAGCGCGGCCACGAGGTCGCGCAGCATCTCCGCACCGACGCCCTTGACCCACCACGGCTCCACCTCTTCGACGGAAGCCACGTGCAGGCCCACCGAGTCGATCCCCGCCCGCTCGGCGAGCTGCACCAACCCCACCGGATCGAGAGGGTGGACGATCGACTGGTGCACGGCGATCCGGTTCACGCGCGCCACGCTAGCGGGGCGCTCCCACTGAGCAGGAAAGCCCGCGCCGCCGCCGTGCCCGATGCTTGACTCGCGCCTGATGAAAGGGGAGCCGAATGGCTGAACCGACCGTCCTGCACGGCTACGACGGGTTGGCCGAACGGGTCGGCCAGACAGTGGGGACGAGCAGCTGGCGCACCGTGCGCCAGGAGGACATCGACCTCTTCGCCAAGCTCACCGGCGACGACCAGTGGATCCACACGGATCCCGCGCAGGCCGCCGACGGCCCGTTCGGCGCCACCGTGCAGCACGGCTTCCTCACGCTGGGGCTCGCCACCGGACTCCTGTGGGAAGTCTGCACGGTCGACGGGTTCGGTGTGATCCTCAACTACGGGCTCAACCGGGTCCGCTTCCCCGCCCCGCTTCGGGTCGGGAGCCGCATCCGCGTGCACGTGGAGGTCGCCGAGGTCAAGCCTCTCGACGGCGGCGCGGAGGCGGTGTACCGACTGACCTACGAGACCGAGGGGGAGCCCAAGCCCTGCTGCATCGCCGACCTCGTCTTCCGTTACTACCGCTAGGAGCGCCATGACCACCACGGAGAGGCCGGAGATCGGGCAGAGCGCGCTCGCCAACGGCATCCGCACGAACTACCTGGAGGACGGCAAGACGTCCGAGCCGACCGTGATGCTCGTGCACGGCTCCGGTCCCGGTGTCACGTCGTACGCCAACTGGCGGCTGGTGATCCCGGCGTTGGCCGAGCACTTCCACGTCGTCGCCCCGGACATGGTCGGGTTCGGCTACTCCGACCGGCCCGAGGGCGTGAAGTACAGCCTGGACACGTGGGCCGACCAGACCGTCGGGCTCATGGACGCCATCGGCATCGAGAAGGCGCACCTCGTCGGCAACAGCTTCGGCGGCGGCATCGGCCTGCGGATCGCCACCAAGCACCCGGACCGGATCGACAAGCTCGTGCTGATGGGCAGCATGGGCGTGCACTTCCCGATCACCGAGGGCCTGGACGCCGTGTGGGGCTTCGACGGCACGCTCGAGGACATGCGCCGGGTGATGGGCTTCTTCGCGTACAACCCGGCGCTCACCACCGACGAGCTCGCCGAGGTCCGCTTCCGCGGCGCCACCCAGCCCGGGTTCCAGGAGTCGTTCTCGTCGATGTTCCCCGCGCCCCGCCAGCGCTGGGTGGAGTCGATGAGCGTGGCGGAGGACGAGATCCGCGCGCTGACCAACAAGGTCCTGATCGTGCACGGGCGCGAGGACCAGGTGATCCCGCTCGCCAACTCGTACAAGCTCCTGGAGCTGATCGACAACGCCGACCTCGCGGTGTTCTCGCACTGCGGCCACTGGTCCATGATCGAGCGGACGGCGGACTTCAACCGGCTCGTCCGCGACTTCTTCCTCGGCGAGTAGCGCCATGGCCCCTCGCACCCGCCGCAAGCCCGCGTCGTCGGCGCCCGCGGTGACCGACCGCGACCCGCAACTGCTGCGCCGCATCTTCGAGATCATGGTGCTCACCCGCGCGGTGGAGGACCGGATGGTCGCCATGTACCGCGGCGGCGACCTCCTCGGCTCGCTCTACACCGGCCACTGGCACGAGGCGATCAGCGTCGGCGCGGCGTCCACGCTCCGGTCCGACGACTACATGGCCCCCATCCACCGCGACCTGGGTGCCCACCTGTGGCGCGGCATGGAGCCCTGGCAGGTGATGGCGAGCTTCATGGGCAAGGCCACCTCGCCCACCGGCGGGCGCGACGGCACTCTGCACTACGGGCGGCTCGACCTGGGCATCTACAACCTGCCCAGCCACATCCCGGCCAACTTCCCGGTGGCCACCGGCATGGCGTTCGCCGCCAAGTACCGCGGCGAGGACCGGGTCTGCCTGGCGTTCTGCGGCGACGGCTCCACGTCGCGGGCCGACTTCCACGAGTCGCTGACGATCGCCAGCGTCCAGAAGCTGCCCAACGTCTTCGTGATCGAGAACAACCAGTACGCCTACTCCACGCCGCTGCAGCTCACGTCGCACTCCGAGACGCTCTCGGCCAAGGCGGTCGCGTACGGCATCCCGGGTGTCACGGTGGACGGCACCGACGTGCTGGCCGTGCACGACGCCGTCGCGGAGGCCGTCGCCAGGGCCCGCGCGGGGGACGGACCCTCGATCGTCGAGGGCGTCACCATGCGCATGCACGGCCACGCCGAGCACGACCCCGCCGACTACGTCCTCAAGGAGCTCTACGAGGAGTACTCCAAGAAGGACCCGGTCGAGCTCTTCGAGGGCGTGCTGGTCGATTCGGGGGTGCTCGACGTCGATGCCGCCAAGCAGGTGCGCGAGGACGCGCGCCAGTTCGCCATCGCCGCACGGCGCAAGGCGCTCGCCGACCCGATGCCCGATCCCAGCAACATCGAGGACGGTGTCTATGCCGACTGAGTCGAGCTTGCGAGACGATCATGGTTGCTGACACGGGCAACGCCACCTACCTGGAAGCGGTCGGGCTCGCGCTGGACGCGGAGATGGACCGCGATCCCGATGTGTTCCTGATCGGGGAGGACGTCGGCCAGTTCGGCGGGGCGTTCAAGGTGACCAAGGGTTTCCTGGAGAAGTACGGGCCGCGCCGGGTGGTGGACACCCCGATTGCGGAGACCGGGTTCACGGGGCTGGCCGCGGGCGCGGCGCTGGTGGGGTTGCGTCCGGTGGTGGAGTTCCAGTTCGCCGACTTCATCTCCTGCGCCTTCGACCCGATCATCAACGTGCTGGCCCGGCACCACTGGCGTACCGGGGACGCGATGCCGGTCACGATGCGGGCGCCGTTCGGGGCGCGGTTGCGGGCCGGCCCGACGCACAGCCAGAGCGTGGAGAGCTACTTCGCGCACGTGCCGGGTCTCAAGATCGTGATGCCGGGCACGCCGGAGGACGCGGCCGGGTTGTTGGTGAGCGCGATCCGGGACAACAGCCCGACGCTGTACCTGGAGAACAAGTACCTCTACCGCAGGTTGCGGGCGTCGGGGCCGTTGTCGCTCGACCCCATCCCGCTCGGGGTGGCCAAGGTGGTGCGCGAGGGCCGCGACGTCAGCCTGATCACCTACTCCGCGGGGGTGTCGCAGGGCGTCGAGGTGGCCGAGGAGCTGGACAAGGACGGCATCTCGGTCGAGGTCGTCGACGTGCGCACGCTGGTGCCGCTCGACGTCGAGACGATCGTCAACTCGGTGCGCAAGACGTCGCGGGCGGTGGTGCTGCACGAGGCGGCCAAGCGGTTGGGGTACGGCGCGGAGATCGCGGCGACCATCCAGGAGGAGTGCTTCTGGCACCTCGACCAGCCCGTGGTGCGGATCGCGGCGAAGAACACCCCGACGCCCACGAGCCCGCCGCTGGAGGATGCGGTGATCCCGCAGCCCGCGCAGATCGCCGAGACGCTGCGGAAGGTGGCGAGGGCATGAGGAGGCTCTGCCGTGGCTGACTTCGACCTGGTGGTGCTCGGCGGCGGTCCCGGCGGATACGCGGCGGCGCTCTACGCCGCCTCGACCGGGCTGTCGGTCGCGATGGTGGAGAAGGAGAAGGTCGGCGGCACGTGCCTGCACCGCGGCTGCATCCCGGCCAAGGCGCTGCTGCACGCGGCCGAGGTGTTCCGCACGGTCGCGCACGCGGCCGAGCACGGCGTCAAGGTCGCCGGAACACCCGAGCCGGACTGGCCCGCGGCCAACAAGCGCAAGGCGGGCATCGTCAACCAGCTGCACCGGGGGCTCTCGGGGCTGCTGAAGCGGCGGAAGGTCACCGTCGTCGAGGGCTTCGGCACCCTCACGGCCGACGGTGCGGTGTCGGTCGGCGGCCAGACGCTGCGCGGCCGGGCCACGATCATCTGCACCGGATCCGTGCCGCGCGCCATCCCCGGCATGGACGTCGACGGCGTCAAGGTGATCACCTCGGACCAGTCGACCAACGACCCGGCCCCGCGA
Source organism: uncultured Actinomycetota bacterium (assembly GCA_963837575.1). Lineage (GTDB taxonomy): Bacteria > Actinomycetota > Actinomycetes > Mycobacteriales > Pseudonocardiaceae > Pseudonocardia. The sequence goes on along the minus strand of CAWIOI010000017.1, from coordinate 357,795 downwards.
CTGCCCGAGCGGGTCGCGGTGATCGGCGGGGGCGTGATCGGGGCCGAGTTCGCCTCCGTCTACACCGACCTCGGGGTCAACACCACGCTGCTGGAGGCACTGCCGCACGGCGTGCTGCCGATCGGGCCGGACCGGGACTGTGCCGATGTGCTGGCCCGCTCGCTCAAGAAGCGCGGCACCACGATCCACGCCGAGGCCCGGGTCGGCACCCTGGAACACACCGACAACGGCGTCGTCGTGCCGTTCGACACCCCGAAGGGCGCGGAGAAGATCGAGGTCGACCAGGTGCTGGTCTCGATCGGTCGCCGCCCGCTCACCGAGGGCATGGGCTTCGAGGCCGCGGGCGTGCGGGTCGACCAGCGCGGGTTCGTCGAGGTCGACACGAACACCATGCTGACCTCGCGGCCGGGGGTCTACGCGATCGGCGACTGCGTCGGCACCCCGGGGCTCGCGCACGTCGCCTACGCCGAGGCCGTGCTCGCCGTCGACCACTTCTTGAGTCAGCACGGCCTCGGCGACGACCCCGTGCCGGTCGAGTACGGCGGCGTGCCGTGGGTCGTCTACACCCATCCCGAGGTGGCGTGGTCGGGCATGACCGAAGCCGACGCGCGGGCGGCGGGTCACGACGTCGTGGTGCACAAGCACGCGTTCGCGGGCAACGGCCGGGCGATGATCCTCGGGGAGACCGACGGCCTCGTGAAGGTCGTGGCCCAGCGCGACGGGCCGATCCTCGGGTTCCACCTCGTCGGACCGTGGGCCAGCGAGCTGCTGCACGAGGGCTACCTGGCGGTGAACTGGGAGGCGCTGCCGTCGGAGGTCGGCAGGTTGATCCACGCGCATCCGAGCCTCTCCGAGGCCATCGGCGAAACCATGATCACTTTCTCGGGCCGTTCCCTGCACGGCTGAGGCACCTCGAAAGGCCACGTGATGAGCGACGAGTGGGTCGTGAACATGCCCAAGCTGGGCGAAACGGTGACCGAGGGCACGATCGGGAACTGGCTCAAGCAGGCGGGCGACACCGTGTCGTTCGACGATCCGCTCTTCGAGGTGTCCACCGACAAGGTCGACTCGGAGATCCCCAGCCCCTACGACGGCGTGATCGTGGAGATCCTCGTCGGGCCGGGGGAGACCGTGCCGGTCGGCACCCCGCTCGTCCGCATCGGGGCGCCGGGTTCCACACCCGGCCCCTCCGGCGCGGCACGGCTCCCGTCGGCGGCGCATGGGGTGGCCGCGGGAGGCGGGCCCGCCCTCGGCGATCCGGCGAGCCCGTCGATGGGCGGGTCGGAGGGGATGGGCGGCGAAGACCCGCACTACGGGGTTCCCGCAGGTGTCGTGCACGACATCACGATGCCCAAGCTGGGTGAGACGGTCACCGAGGGCACGATCGGGAGCTGGCTCAAGCAGGTCGGCGACACGGTGGCGTTCGACGACCCGCTGTACGAGGTGAGCACCGACAAGGTCGACTCCGAGATCCCGAGCCCGTACGACGGGGTGCTGCTGGAGGTGCTGGTCGCGGGGGGTGAGACCGCCCCGGTGGGCGCCGTGCTGGCCCGCATCGGCGAGCCCGGCGCGGTCACCGGCGGCGCGGCTCCCGACGGCGTTGCGTCCGCTGCACAGGCGGCGGCCCCGACACCGGCCCCGGCACCGGTCGCGGCGGGTACGACCGCGCCCGCGGACCGCAACGGCCGGATGCTCTCGCCGCTCGTCCGGCGCCTGGTCGCCGAGGCCGGGTTGGACGTCAACGCCCTCTCGGGCACCGGCGCGGGCGGTCGGATCCGTCGCGAGGACGTGGAGCGCGCCATCGCGGCGGGCACGGGTCGGGCCCAGGCCGTGCCTGCGGCGCCCCCGACCGCCCCCGCCGCTCCGACGACCCCCGCCGCTCCGGTCGCGGCCCCCGCCGCTCCGGTCGCGGCTCCCGCCGCTCCGGTCGCGGCTCCCGCCGCTCCGGTCGCGCCTGCCGCTGCTCCGGCGCAGGCCGTGCCCGCGGCCGCCGCCCCCGCCGGACCCACCGATCCGCGCGACCAGGTCGTGCAGCTCTCCCGCATGCGCCTCGCGGTGGCGGCGGGCATGAAGGCCTCGCAGACGCTCGCGGCGTCGGTGTGGACCTCCGTCGAGGTCGACTTCGACAACGTCGAGCGGGTCCGGCAGAAGCTCAAGGACCGCTTCAAGGCCGAGACCGGCTCGTCGCTGTCCTACCTGCCGTTCGTCGCGCGCGCCACGGTCGACGCGTTGCGCGCGCACCCCACCGTCAACTCCTCGATCGATGTCGAGGCCAAGACGATGACGCTGCACCCCTACGTCAACCTGGGCATCGCGGTGGACCTGGACCAGCAGGGCCTCGTCGTCCCGGTCGTGCGCGACGCCGACGGGCTGAACATCCGCGGTATCGCCAGGAAGATCACCGAGATGGCCGGAGCGGCGCGGGCGAAGAAGCTGGCGATGTCGGACATGCAGGGCTCCACATTCACGATCACCAACCCCGGCCCGTTCGCCAGCTGGGCCTCGGCGCCGATCATCAACCAGCCCAACACCGGCATCCTCTGCACCGACGGCGTGAAGCGCCGCCCGGTCGCGGTCGGCGACACGATCGCCATCCACCCCACCGGCGTCATCGGGCTCGTCTACGACCACCGGGCCTTCGACGGGTCCACCGCGTCCCTGTTCCTCCGCGACATCCGTGACGCGTTGGAGCAGCGGAACTGGGAGGCCGAAATCGGCTGAGACGCACGAGCCGGTCACGGTGACGATCGCCCGCAGCGTCGCCCCCGGCCGCGAGGAGGACTTCGAGGACTGGAGCGCGGCGCTCACCCGCACCGCGTCCCGGTGGCCGGGATTCCTCGGCGCGGGTCTGCTGCGGCCGGGGCACGTGGGTGAGCCGTGGCACGTGGTGTTCCGCTTCGCCAGCTCCGCGCAGCTGCACGAGTGGGAGTCCTCGCCAGAGCGTGCCGACCTGCTCGCGGCCGGTGAGCCGCTGGTCCACGCAACCGACACGCACCGCGTGTCCGGACTCGAAACGTGGTTCGCGCTACCCGGCCGCACCGCGCCTGCGCCGCCCCGGTGGAAGATGTTCGTGGTCTCCGCCGCCGCGATCTACCTGCTGAACATCGTGCTCACGACGCTGTACGGCGGCTTCATCGTGACGTGGCCGACGGTGGTGCGGGTAGCGCTCGTCTCCGTGCCCGTCACGGCGCTCATGACGTGGGTGGTGATGCCCCGAGCGGCCAGGGTGCTCGAACGGTGGCTGTACGCCCCGCGCCGACGCGACGCGGGGCGATGACTCAGCTTTGGGCGGCCGCGGGCCGGTCGCCCTCGTACAGCACGACGCCCATCCCATTGATCCACTCGTAGACGGCCTCGTAGGCGAGCACCTGCCCCGGCGCGCTGCCCATGGCGGCAGCGAGCGCGATCCACGCCCGTACCTCGCCCGTGCCGTTGCCCGCGTCCATCAGCACGTCGTTCGGCACTGCGAGGATCTCGCTGAGGTCACCCCGGCCGAGCTGGTCGAGGAACCAGCGGTCGAACTCCTCGTCGATGTCCCCGACGCGCGGCTCGCCGACGAAATGCGACAGGCCGCCGCCCGCGACCAGGCCGACCCGCTCCAGGCCGTCGTAGGAGCGGATGGCCTTGCCCACCGCGACGCCGAAGTCCCAGAACTGCTTCGTGGTCATCAACGGCGGCGTCGTGCAGTTGAGCACGATCGGCACCATCGGGAGCTCCATGGTCGGGTCGAGCCAGTAGTAGACGGTCATGAACCCGTGGTCGACCTTCATGCCGTGCGACAGCGCAGGCTGTTGACCCTGCTCGATGAGGCTCCCGGTGATGTGCGCGGCCAGCCCGGCGTGCGACGGCACCATCTTCTTCGGCACCTGCAACCAGACCTCGGGCGGCCCGAGGTGCTCGTCGTCGAGCCCGATCGCGATCTGGGGCAGCCCGTCGAGGAAGAAGTTCGTGAAGTGCTCCCCGGTCATCATCACGATGGCCTGGACGCCGGTCTCCTTCGCCTTGTCGCGCACCTTCTCCAAGGCGGAGAAGAAGTTCTCCGCCTGCTGCCGCGGCGCGGAGCCCGGGTCGGCCGTCATCATCGGCGCGTGGGAGGCCGAGTAGGCCATCACGATTTCTGCCACGGTGTCCTCCGTCGTGCCGTGTCGCCGCTCGCCTGCTGCAGCAGCGGGCGGTAGTCGGCGCGCTTGTATCCGAGAGCCCGGCAGAACCCGTTGATGATCACCGGGTGCACGCCCATCGTGTAGATCGCACCGATGTCGGGCTCGGTAACCGCGCGCTTTTCCTCAGGGGTCAGCGTGTAGCCGTCGGTGACGATCTCCGGACGGGGGCCGTCACCCGCGGCTTCCAGCCGCCGCAAATGATCGAAGAGACATCGTTGGACCATGTAGAGGGTCATCCGGGCACGCTCACCTCTCGGCCATTGATCGCCATGTTCCCCACTGTCAGCGCGCACCGATTCCCTGGCCACCCGCTCTCACTGGTCGGAAGGGCGACCGGGGGTCAGGCTCCGCGGATCTCGATGGCGCCGAGCTGGTCGAACTCGAACGTGACGCTCCGCCCTGCCTGCACGGGCACGGGCGCGGTGACGCCGCCGGAGAAGATGATCTGCCCGGCGCGGAGCTTCTCGCCCTCGGCGGCGAGCTGGTTGGCCAGCCACGCCACCGACGCGGCCGGATGACCCATCACCGCGGCGCCGGTGGCGGTCATGGCGACTTCACCGTCCACCCGGACGACCGCGCCGAGGAGGCGCAGGTCGCCGAGGTCATCCGGGCGCCGGGCGATCGGACCCAGGTAGAACCCGCCCGCGCTCGCGTTGTCGGCGACGACGTCGGACAGCGTGAACTGGAAGCTCTCGTAGCGGGAGTCGAGCACGTCGACCGCCCCGAACACGACCTCGGTGGCGGCGAGCACGGAGGTGATGGTGGCCGGCCCGGCCACGTCGCGGGCCAGCAAGAACGCGATCTCGCTCTCGACGCGGGGGTGGATGAAGTGCTCCAACCGCACCGGCTCGTCGGTCGCGAAGAGCATGCCGCTGGTGACGCGGCCGTAGAGGGGGGCGTCGAGGCCCATGGCCCGCTGCTTGTTGCGGCTGGTCAGCCCCAGCTTCCAGCCGACGAACGTCTCGCCCGCGTCGAGCTTGGACTGCACGAACGCCTTCTGGGCTTCGTACGCCGTTTCCACGGAGATGTCGGGGTGGTCGTCGCTGAACTGGGCGATGCCCTTGCGCTCGCGCTCCGACGTGATGAGCGTGTCGGCGATCTCCTGGGCGCTGAGGGTCATGCGGAGCCTCCGTTGGAGAAGCGGGCGGTGACCGCGCCGAGGTGGGCGAACTCGGCGCGGAACACGTCGCCGGGGGCGACGGGCACCATCTTGTGGACCGCGCCCGGCAACACGATGTCACCGGCCTTCAGACCCTCACCGAACGCGCCGAGCTTGTTGGCCAGCCACGCCACGCAGCGGGCCGGGTTGCCGAGCGCGGCGGCCCCGGCACCCGAGTCGATGATCTCCCCGTTGCGGGAGATCAGCACGCCGAGCGTCCGCAGGTCGAGCTCCGCGACCGGGCGCACCCGGCCGCCGGTCACCAGCAGCCCGGACGACGCGTTGTCGGCCACGGTGTCCACCAGCTTGATCTTCCAGTCGGCGACGCGGCTGTCGACGATCTCGATCGAGGGGAGCGCCCCCGCGATCGCGGTCAGCGCGCGGGCCGTGGTCACGCCGGGCCCCGTGAGGTCCTCGGCCATGACGAACGCGATCTCCGCCTCCACGCGGGGCTGCACGAGCCGCCCCAGGTCGATGGCGTCGCCGTCCTCGACGAGCATCTCGTCGGTGAGCACGCCGAAGTCGGGCTCGTCGACGCCGAGCATCTCCTGCATCGGACGCGACGTGAGGCCGACCTTCCGCCCGATGACGCGCTGGCCCGCCTCGGTCCGACGGGTGATGTTGACGGTCTGGATCGCGTAGGCGTCGGAGAGCACGAGGTCGGGATGGCGGTCGGTCAGCGGCGAGATCGGCTTCGCCGAGCGATCCGCCTCCCACAGCTCGTCGGCGAGATCGTGCTGAAGGGCGGTCGGCATGGTCGAAGCCTGAACGGCGACCGGGCAGGCGACAACGCCCTTCCGGGTAGTGGGAACCCTCGATGTCAGTGCCGGTGGACAGGGAGCCCCAGCAGCCCGGCCGCGTTGCCACCGAGGATCGCGCTCGTGTCCCGGGCGTCGAGGCCGAGGGCGTGCACGGTGTCGAGCGGCGTGCGGTCGCCGAGCTCGAACGGGTGGTCCGTGCCCAGCAGCACGTGCGCTGTGCCCACGTCCTCGACGAGACGGCGCAGGAGCACGTTGGAGAAGACGGCCGTGTCGTAGTAGAGCCGGTCGGTGAACGTGGAGGGCCGCAGCGTCGTGGTGTGGGCGACGTCCTTGCGTTCCCACCCCATGTCCAGGCGTCCGCGCAGGGCGGGCAGGCAGCCGCCGCCGTGCGCGAGGCACAGGTTCAAGGGGTGGCGCTCCAGCACCCGGCCGAAGACCAGCCGGGCGACGGCCAGCGCCGTCTCCATCGGGTAGCCGACGAGCTGGGGGAGCCAGAAGTCGGACTGCCGGTGCGGATCCGGCACCCCGCTGGGGTGCAGGAAGACGAAGGCGTCGCGCTCGGACAACAGTGCCCACAGGTCGTCGTTGATCGGGTCGTCGAGGTCGCGGCCGCCGCCCCGGCTGCCGATCGCGATCCCGGCCATGCCCAGGTCATCGAGGCAGCGGCGGGCCTCGTCGGCGGCACCGCGCCAGCCCAGCGGCACCGAGCCGAGCGCGACGAGCCGGTCGGCGGCGTCGGCCACGTAGACCGCGAGCTCGTCGTTGCCCGCGTGGACGATGCCGGTGGCGAAGGCCTCGTCGTCGGCGGTCGAACAGAACAGGAACGGAGGCAGGGAGACGGCGTGGCGCTCGACGCCGACCTCGTCCATCTCCGAGAGCCGCACGTCCACGTCGTACTGCGAGCGCGCCAGGGGGAGTGGGGCGAGCGGACCGACGCCGCTGACGCGGGTGTCGAGCCGCACGATGCCATCGGGAACGCCATCGAGGTCGGCGAGGCCGCGCTCGGCCAGCTGTTGCAGGTGCGGCAACGGCATCGCGTGGGCGTGGACGTCGATGGTCCCCTCGAGCGCGGTCCGACCCGCTGTCGGGCCCACCGAGCCGTTGATCGCCATGCCCCCCACTGTCCGGACGTGCCGGTCCCCCGGCCACCTACTCTCACTGGTCGGAAGGTCGTCTCGGCCCTCACCGATCATGAAACGGTACCGGGACGGCAAGGGAGGGAGCATGGCCGAACAGGTGACGCAGGTCGCCACCGGGCTCTTCCGGTTGCCCCTGCCGCTGGGCATCCAGGGCATCCCGACGCTCAGCGCCTACCTGCTGCGCGACGACGCGGGCGACACGCTCGTCGACTGCGGCATCGCCAGCGGCGCGGGTGACGAGGCGTGCGGTGAGCTGGAGGCCGCGCTGCGGGCCTGCGGGAGCTCCATCGAGCGGGTGGCGCGGCTGGTCGTCACCCACGCGCACATCGACCACTTCGGGCTGGCGGGCGAGGTGGTGCGGCGCAGCGGCGGTGACCTCTGGATGCACCGGCGCACCGACCTCGACCTGGCGAAGTACGAGGACCCCGAGGAGGCGGTCGACCGCCGCGAGCTCATGCTCGCCGACCACGGCCTGTTCGGCCGCGAGCTGACCGCCTCGGCCACCGGGCTGCGGGAGTGGATGCCGGTGATGCCGTCCATCGGCCGACCCTCGGTGCTGCTCGACGGCGGCGAGCGGATCCGCGTGGGCGACCGCTCGTGGGAGGTGGTCCCGACACCGGGGCACTCACCCGGCCACGTCTGCCTCTGGTCGGCGGCCGACCGCACCCTGTGCTCGGGGGACCACCTCCTGCAGATCGCCTCGCCGCCCGTGACGTTCGAGCGGGGGTTCGAGCGCGACCCGATGGGCTCCTACCTGAAGTCCTTGGAGCGGGTCGAGCAGCTCGATCCGGCGCTGGTGCTGCCCGGCCATGGTCCGCCCTTCGCGGACGGGGCGCGGCGCGCGCGGACGATCGCGCGGGGGAAACGGCGGCGGCTCGACGAGGTGCGGGAACTCGTCGAGACGAAGGCGCGAACGGTCACGGAGCTCGCCGAGCAGCTCCACCCCGGCCCGCTGAGCGGCGGTCAGCGCCACTTCGTGATGGCCGAGCTGCTCGCGTGCCTGGCCTACCACGAGGCGCGGGGGACCCTGGAGCGCAACCGACGGGCCGACGGGGTGTTCGTGTGGAGCGCAGGTTAGGCGTCGATGCGTTCCCGGCACTCGACACACCCGCGCGGGCAGCCCCGGCACGGGCCGATGGCCGCGACGGATGCCATCGCCGCGCCGCCCGGCCTGGTCAGGTTCCACCAGAAGGCGGTGACGGCGAACGCGATCGCCATCGGCGCGGACAGCAGCGAAGCGGAGCCCAGCGCGAGGAAGGTCATGATCCCCGAAACGATGGCGGCGAACCCCAGGACACGGTGCACAACGCCAGTGTGGACCCGGGGCGTTATCGGACCGTGACCAGGGTCGGCGCACCGTGCCGTCCAGCGGAAACCGCGCGTCACGCGTTGACCATGCATGTTCGAACCGGCTGCACTGGTCCGCATCGCCACCGAGCGCGCCGCCATCTCCGCCCGAGGAGGACAGATGAAGGACGAGATCGTCGAGCCAGCCGGCTCACACGAACCGACGGAGTTCCACAAGACACCGAGGAAGGCCGCAGCCAGCGGTTGGATGGGTGGCGCGCTGGAGTACTACGACTTCTTCATCTACGCCCAGGCCGCCGCGTTGGTCTTCCCGAACATCTTCTTCCCCAAGACCGATCCCCAGATCGCCATCATCGAATCGCTGGCGACGTTCGGCGTCGGCTACGTGGCCCGGCCACTCGGGGCGTTCGTGCTGGGCCACTGGGGTGACACGCACGGCCGGAAGAACGTGCTGGTGCTGTGCATGCTCATGATGGGCGGCTCGACGTTCCTCGTCGCGGCACTGCCCACCTACAGCGTGGTCGGCTGGCTGGCTCCCATCCTGTTGGTGCTGCTGCGCCTGATCCAGGGCTTCGCCGTGGGCGGGGAGATCTCCGGCGCCAGCGCCATGATCCTCGAACACGCACCATTCGGCCGACGCGGCTACTTCACCAGCTTCTCCCTGCAGGGGGTCCAAGCGGGGCAGCTCATCGCGGCCGGTGTCTTCCTCCCACTCGCCGCGACGTTGTCCCCGGCGGCCTTCCAGGCATGGGGCTGGCGGATCCCGTTCCTGCTCAGCGCGATCGTCGTGTTCGCGGGCTACATGATCCGGCGCAAGGTCGATGAGACCCCCGCGTTCCAGGAGGAGGCCAGCCACGGCGAGGTGCCCAAGGCGCCGATCGTGGTTGCCGTCAAGGAGAACGGCGCGGATATGCTCCGCGTCATCTGCATGGCCCTGATGAATGCCGTGCCGGTGGCGGCGACGGTGTTCGGCGCCACATACGCGACCAACAAGACCTATGGGGTCGGGTTCAGCACCGCGACGTACCTGTGGATATCGGTGGCCGGCAACATCGTCGCGATGATCCTGATCCCGTTCGTCGGCAGCCTGTCGGACCGGATCGGGCGCAGGCCGTGCATCATCGTCGGTGCGTTGGGTTCGGGGCTGCTGTCCTACGCCTACCTGTACTTCATCAGCCAGCACAACGTGGTGATGTCGTTCCTCTTCGCGATGCTCATGTGGGGCATCGTCTACCAGGGCTACAACGCCGTCTTCCCGGCGTTCTACCAGGAGCTGTTCCCGACCAAGACCCGCGTCACCGGGTTCGCCGTCTCGCAGAACATCGGGACCCTGATCACCGCGTTCCTGCCGGCCCTCTACGCGACCGTGGCTCCGCCGGAGACGAACGTGCCGCTCATCGTCGGTTCGTTCACGTTCGGCATCTCGGCCATCGTGGCGATCGCCGCGTTCTCGGCGCGCGAGACGTACCGGGTCCACGTAAACGACCTCGGCATGAAGGACCCACCCGTGGTGTCTCTCGAGGAGTACAACCGCCTGCGCAGCTCGGCCTGACCTGCGCCTCACGCCCAGGCGGCGGCCGAGTCGACAGCCATCGATCGCTCGGCAGGCTGCGTGTCCACGTCCCGAATCGAGCCCGAATGACCTCAGTACTCGTACTCAACGGCCCCAACCTCAACCTGCTCGGCACCCGCAAGCCGGAGGTGTACGGGCGCACCACCCTCGCCGACGTCGAGGCGCTGTGCCGGGAAGAGGCGGGCAAGCTCGGGCTGGACGTGGAGTTCCGCCAGTCCAACCACGAGGGCGTGCTCATCGACTGGATCCACGAGTTCGGGGCGGAGGTCAAGGCCGGGCGGTGCGTCGGCGCGGTCTTCAACCCCGGCGCGTTCACCCACACCTCGGTGGCGTTGCACGACGCCATCGAGGGGGCGAGCCTGCCGGTGATCGAGTGCCACATCTCGAACGTCCACAAGCGCGAGGAGTTCCGCCACCATTCGTTCATCTCGCCGGTGGCGGCGGGCATCATCGTCGGCTTCGGCGTGCACGGCTACCTGATGGCGATGCGCGGGTTGCACCACATGTCGACGCTGGCGGGCTGAGCGGTGCCCGGCGGCCGGGTGGTGCAACTCGGCATGTGCCTCTTGACCGCCCTGCTCGGCGCAGTGCTGTGGTTCGCGTTCCCCTACGGCGCGGGGCGTTGAGCGCCGCGTGACGGCCCTCAGCGCCGCAGCGCGGGGCACCAGCCGCTGCCGGTGACGCTGCGGCGGCGGCCGTCGTCGGGCGGCGTCAGGTGGCCGTGGAGGTGCCACGCGTCGCCGTCGTAGGCCCAGTGCAGGAACTCCTCCTCCCACGGCCGGTTGCAGAGGCGCTGGCGCTCGTGCAGCTCCGTGACCTCGGCGTCGACCTCCCGCAGGAACGTGCCGACGCGTCGGAGCCGTTCGCTGATTGACATGCTTACCAGCCTGGTGCTGAGGGCTCGGCCGCCGCCATAGGCAGTTCGCGTCGTCTCCGCGGCGAGCGCTCAGAGCGGGATGTGGCGCGGGCGCAACCGCCACGACAGCCAGAGCGCTGCGGTGTCCACCCAGGCCGCGACGGCCAGCGCCGCGGTGGCCTCGCGATGGCCGCGCTGCCCGCGGGCCGCGGCCAGGCTGCGTTCCATCATCGTGCGGTCGAGTGCGGCCTCGGTGCCGAACCTCAGTAGCGCGTCGCTGAGACGCCCGCGGACGGAGGCCATGCGGTCACGGTACGCCCGGGCTCACCACCAGCCCTGCCTGCGGGCCCAGATGAGCAGCGCGATCGACATCACGAGCATGCCCACGAGCAGCACACCCAGCCAGCCCCAGTGCGTCTCCTGGCTGACGATCACGTTCATGCCCATGACCGACGAGATCGCCGTGACGGGCAGCGTGACGGCCGCGATCACGGCGAGGCGCTCGGCGGCGATGGTCATCTTCGTGTTGGTGCGGGTCTGGTAGAACTCGATCACGCCCTGCAGGTACTCCCGCTGGGTGTCGGCCATCGCCGCGATGCGGCCGAACTGGTCCTCCGTGTCGCGCAGCAGTTCGGCCTCGTGCTTGCCGAAGCCTGTGCGCGTGTGCATCCGCCCGTACACCTCGCGGGCCAGCGCGGCCATCGTCCGGGCGGCCAGCAGGCCGTGCCGGGCGCGGAACAGCTCCTCCAGGAAGTCCTCCGCGTCGCCGAGGTGCCCGGCCGTGACCGTCTGCTCCAGGCGCCACACCTCCTGGGTGAGCGTGGACAGGAAGTCCCGCAGCCGCCCGGTCAGCGCCGTGACCAGCGCGTGGGACAGCGCGGGCGCGGTGTCGACCCGGCAGCCGTCCGGCCTCGAGCCTGCGCAGCACCGCGCGGGTCTCGGTCTGGGCGGCCGCGGGATCGACGTCCTTCCCCGAGCGGGCCGTGCACGGTCACCAGCCAGTTCGGCCCGATGAACTGGTCGAGCTCGATGTAGTGCACGTGGCCATGCGTGCCCGCCTCGGGCGCGTGCAGCACGACGAACACGTGGTCGGGGTAGATGTGCACCTTGGGCAGCGGGTTGCGCTCGGCGCACTCGCGCACCGCCCCCGCGTGCAGGCCGAGCGGCTCGACGAGCGCGGCCGCCGCCTCGTCGTCCCAAGCGGGCACGTCGACCCACACCAGGTTGGGACCGCGCAGGAGGGCGGCCAGCTCGCCGTCGGCTCGCGGCTGCACCCCGGTGGGCGTCACCACGCGTACTTCCACCGTCGTACCGTCCAACGGGACCAGGCGGTTGCGCGCGCCGCCTTCCAGCCAGCGGAACGGTTGTCCCCGCGCTTGGGATAGTTCACGATAGGGTCATGGACACCAACGACGCGGCCCGTGATGTCGCCGAACGCGCTGCGAGCGTGTTGGGCCCCGAGTCCGGACTGTTCGAAGACCTGGACGCGGCGGGCTTCGGGGACGCGCTGCTGCGCGCGATCTCCGCGACGATGAGCAACCCGCTCGACGCCACGCGGGCCGCCGTGCAGTTGGCCAACGATCTGGCCCGGATCCCGGTCGTGGCCGGGGCGAAGGCGGTCGGCGCCGACCTGGAGCCGCCGGTCCCGGTCGACCCCAAGGACCGGCGCTTCAGCGACCTGGCGTGGTCGGAGAACCCGCTGTTCTACGGCACCCGGCTGACCTACCTCGCGGCCTGCAAGTGGGCGCGCGACGTCATCGCCGCCGCGCCGGTGGCGCCCGATGTGGGGCGCAAGGCCGGGATGTTCGTCGACCTCATGCTGGACGCGCTGGCGCCCACGAACTTCCTGCCGTCCAACCCCGCGGCGCTCAAGCGCGCCTTCGACACGGGCGGTTCGAGCCTCGTCGCGGGCGCGCGGCAGTTCCTCGACGATGCGCGCACCAACGGCGGTCGTCCGCGGCAGGTGGACACGAGCGGCTTCGAGGTGGGGCGCAACCTCGCGGTACGCCCGCCAAGGTGGTGTTCCGCAACCACCTGATGGAGTTGCTGCAGTACGAGCCGCAGACCGAGCAGGTGCACGCCACGCCGCTGCTGGCCAGCCCGCCGTGGATCAACAAGTACTACGTGATGGACCTGGCTCCCGGCCGCAGCTTCATCGAGTGGGCCGTCCAGCACGGGCGCACCGTGTTCGCGATCAGCTACATCAACCCCAGCGCCGACATGGCGCACACCACGATGGACGACTACCTGATCCACGGTCCGCAGACCGCGCTCGACGTGATCAGCGACATCACCGGGGCGGAGACGATCGACATCGTGGGCCTGTGCCTCGGCGGCGCGCTGACCGCCGTGACGGCGGCGTTCCTCCAGGAGACGGGCGACACCCGGATCGGCACGCTCACGCTGATCAACACCATGCTGGACTACTCCGAGCCCGGCGCCCTCGGCACGTTCACCGACCTCAGCACGGTGGAGAAGCTGGAGCGCAAGATGGCCCGCGAGGGCACGCTCGAGGGCGCCTCGATGGCGGGCACGTTCGACATCCTGCGGGCCAACGACCTGATCTTCAACTACGTCGTGTCCAACTGGCTGATGGGTCAGAAGCCGCCTGCGTTCGACATCCTCGCGTGGAACGCCGACAGCACCCGGATGCCCGCCGCGATGCACGCGTTCTACCTGCGGAACTTCTACGTCGAGAACAAGCCTGCGAAGGGCACCCTGGAGATCGCCGGGCGCAAGGTCGACCTCGGCGTGATCAAGTCGCCGACCTACGTCATCTCGGCGATCAACGACCACATCGTGCCGTGGGAGACCGCGTACAAGTCGGTGAACCTCGTCAGTGGGCCGGTGCGGTTCGTGCTCGGCTCCGGCGGCCACATCGCGGGCATCGTCGCGCCGCCCGGGCCGAAGGTCTGGCACATGGTCGGCGCGGAGAACGTGTCGTCCGCGCAGGAGTGGCGTGCGGGCGCCGAGCGCCATCCCGGCTCCTGGTGGGAGGACTGGGCCACGTGGTCGGCCGAGCACTCGGGCCCGATGGTCGAGCCGCCCCCCGTCGGCAACCGCGCCCACCCCATCCTCGGCGACGGGCCGGGCGACTACGTCAAGACCTGACGGGCTGGGACACGGCCTAGCCGCCCGCCGCCGCGGCCAGCACCGGGTCGGGCGTGTGCACCGGCTCACCGGTGCCCGCCTGCCGGAGCTGGCCCGCGAGCTCACGGGAGAGGCTGCGCGCCGCGATCGTGAGCGCCACGAGGACGGGCTGCAGGGTGGCCCCCAGGTCGCGCACGGTCAGCTCGATCGCCGCCAACACGTCGCCGCCCGGGCCGAAGACGGGCACGGCCACGCCGCACGCGCCCGCCTCGAGCTCGAAGCGGGTGACCGCCACGCGGGTGAGCCGGGTGACCGCCAACGCCCGCCGGAACCGGTCGGGCGACGTGACCGTGTGCGCGGTGTACGGCCGCAGCCCACGCATGATCGTCATGTCGACGACGCCGGGCGGGGAGAAGGCCAGGAGCGCCCGCCCGAGCGCGGTCGGATGGACGGGCAGCGTCGCGGCCGGGCCGAAGGAGGTGACCGGACCGTGGCCGGGCTGCTTCTCGATGTAGGACACCTTCAGCTCGTGCAGCACGCCCAACCGGGTGCGGCAGTGCGTCGCCGCCGCGAGGTCCTCCAGGACGCAGGGCGCCCGCTCCTGGAGCGTGGGAGCGCGGTCGGGGCAGCCCGCCATCATGCGCAGCGGCAGGCCCGCCCGGTACAGGCCGTCGGGCGTGCGCTCCAGCAGCCGCCACGAGGTGAGCTCGGAGGTGAGCCGGTGCGCGGTGGAGATGGGCAGGCCTGCCAGGCGGGCGATCTCGGTCAGCGAGTGCTCGCTGCCCTCGGTGAACGTCATCAGGATTGAGGTGATCTTGCTGGTGACGGAACGTCCGCACTCGGACGAGTTGCCTGCCACGGCAGCAACCTCCCCACGTCATCGTGTGATCTTCTGATCAGCCAACACAGCGCAGGCCCTGCTTACCAGCGCGTCATGTGAAAGAGAACATCCGGAACACGCATGTTTCCTGGGGTACTACAGCGGGAAGCCGGGGTGTTTCACCGGGGCGAACGCCGGCGCTGGCGGGCAGGATCCCAGGGTGGAGTTGGACTGGTTGGAAACCTTCCTCGCGGTCGTGGATCGCGGGGGGTTCTCGGCGGCCTCCGAGGCGGTCCACCGGTCCCAGTCGCGGGTGAGCGCCCACATCGCCGCGCTCGAGCGCGACCTCGGCGTCCGCCTCATCGACCGGACGCACCGGCCCGCGCGCCTCACCTCAGCAGGCGAGGTGTTCGCCCGGCACGCGCGCGAGATCGTCAGCGGCGTCGGCGCCGCCCGTTCCGCGGTCGTCACGCTGCGGGGGATGGACGCCGCGCCGATCACCGTGCTCACCACTCCGTGCGTCGGTGCCGCCCTCTTGCCCGGGCTGCTGGCCGAGTTGGTGACCACCCACCCGGGCGTCCGGGTGTCGCTGGTCGAGCGCGCGCGCTTCGACCTCGAGCGACGGCTGCTCGGCAACGGGCCCGCGCTGGCCGTGCTGCCCCGGGTGCCCGCGCCGCTGCCACCGGGCCTGCACGAGCGCGTGTTGTGGCGGGAGCCCCAGCAGGCCGTGGTGCCCGTGGGTCACGAGCTCGACCGGGCGGGCCGACCGGTGTCCCTGGACGTGCTCGCGGCCAGCCCGTTGGTCCTCTGTGGAACCCAGGTGGAGTCAGGTGTCGCGGTGACCGAGGTGCTGGGTCAGCTCGTCGCCCGCGGTCGAGCGGTGCAGCCCCGGGCCACCGTCGACACCCCGCAGACCCTGCTGGAGCTCGTGCGGGCCGGGCTCGGCGTCGGTGTGCTGAACGCGGTCGCGCTGGGCCCGCTCGACCTGACCGGGCTGGTCGTGCTCGACATCGACGACCCCTCGCTGGAGCGTGAGGTCGCGACGTACTGGTATGACGCGATCGCCCTCGGCGGCACCGGGATGGAGCTGCACCGCGCCCTCATCGCCGCGCCGCGGCCCTCCGGCGCGAAGCCTTCTGAGGGGTAGGGTCGGGCGGTTGCACCGCCGGGCGAAGGGAAGGTGGGCGATGACGCCCCGGACGCCCTTTGTGGGACGGGTGGCCGAGCTGGCTCTTCTGCGCGAGGCGCTCGCCGACGCCACGGCTCGGCGTCCGCGGGTTGTGCAGGTCGAGGGACCCGCCGGGGTGGGCAAGACCGCGCTGATCGAGCGTTTCCTCGCCGAGCCGGGCACCGAGCGGGTGCCGACGGTGCTGCGCGCAGGCGGCGAGGAGGCCGAGATGCTGCTCGCGTACGGCGTCGTCGAGCAACTCGTGCGCTCGGCCGGGCTGGATCCGACGACCGTCACCGGCGCGCCCGACCCGCTGGACGACCCGGTCACGGTCGGCACCCGGCTGCTGCACGTGCTGGACCGCGACGACGAGCCGATCGTGGTCGTCGTCGACGACGCCCACTGGGCCGATCGGCCCTCGTTGTCGGCACTGCTGTTCGCGCTGCGTCGGCTGGTCGCGGACTCTGTGCTGGTCGTGATCGGCGTACGGGACGCGGTGTTGGGGCTCCCCGACAGCTTGCGCAGGCTCATCGGGGGGCAGAACGGCACGACGATCGCACTGCCGGGCCTCGCGGAGCCGGAGCTGCGCGACCTGGCCGCCCAGCTGGGCGCGCCGCTCTCCGAGCGCGCCGCGCGGCGCCTGCACGACGGCACCCAGGGCAACCCGCTGCACGTGCGGGCACTGCTGGCCGATTTCCCACCCCAGGCGTGGGCCGAGGGCAGCAGACCCCTGCCCGCGCCGCGCTCGTTCCGGCTCTTGGTGCGCGACCGTATGACCGCCTGCTCCGCGCCTGCCCGGCGGCTCGTCGACGCCGCGGCGGTGCTCGGCATGCACAGCCCGCTGCCGCAGGTGGCCGCGCTGGCCGAGCTCGCCGAGCCCCTCGCGCCGCTCGACGAGGCCGCGGCGGCCGGGCTGCTGGCCGAGCCCGTGCCGAACACGCCGGTGACCGTGGCCTTCCCGCATCCCCTCGTGCGCTCGGCCGTGCACGACTCCCTTGGCGTGGCCCGCCGCAGCGCCCTGCACGCCGCCGCGGCGAGGTTGGTCGCCGACACGGCCGCCGCGCTGCGCCACCGGGTGGCCGCCGCGGCGCTGCCGAACGAGGAGCTCGCGTCCGACCTGGAGGCCTTCGCGCGTCGGGAAGCCGAGCGGCAGGCCTGGCCCGCGGCCACCGCGAGCCTGGTCGAGGCCGCCCACCAGAGCCCGGCCGCGACCGACCGGCAGCGCAGGCTGCTGGAGGCCGTCACGTGGATGCTGCAGAACGGCGACCTGGCCAGCGCGGCGCGGCACCGGGAGGAGATCGCAGCCTTCACGTCCGGTCCGCACCGCGACAGCGTGCTGGGTGCGCTGACCATGGCGGAAGGTCGTCCGGCCGAAGCGGAGGAGCTGCTGCACCGCGCGTGGGGCGCCGCCGAGCACGGCGACCCCGAGCTGGCGGCCACGATCGCGCTCCAGAACGCGATGCACACCTACGGACGGCTGGACGGCGCGGGCACCGTCACCTGGTGCGGCCGCGCCCTGGAGCGCACCGGGCCGGACACCGTCACCCGCTGGGCGGCCACCACCTACCTCGCGCACGGACTGGGCTACGCCGGGCGGACCGCCGAGTCCTTCGCCGCAGTCGCCGGGGCCGACGGCCCGGACTTCACCTGGATCGAGCCGCGGTCGGCGCGCGGCACGCTGCGCCTCGTGGAGGACGACCTCGACGGGGCGATCGCCGACCTCGGCGCCGCCGCGACGACGGCGCTGCACTTCGGCGTGCTCAACACCGCCGCGTTCTCCTTCGCCTTCCTGGCCAGGGCCGAGTTCCTGGCGGGGGAGTGGGACGACGCCGTGGTGCACGCGGAGCGCGCCGTCGCCGTCAACATCGAGGCGGACCTCGAGTTCACCCGGTCCATGGTGTACGGGATCGCCGCGCTGGTCCCCGCCGCGCGCGGCGACTGGGAGGCGGCGGAACGGGCGATGGAGGGAATCCCGCGCGACGCGGGCGACTACGAGCGCTCCATGATCGCGGTCGGGATGTCGCGGGCCCGCATCGGCGAGGCCGCGGGCGACCCCGAGGCGGTGCTCGCGGCGTTGGAGCCCGTGCGCCACTTCCCCTACCGCGACGGCGCCGACGAGCCGGGCTTCTGGGCGTGGCCCGACCTCTACGCCGAGGCCCTCGCCAGGGTTGGTCGCGCGGCCGAGGCCGACGCCCTGCTGGTCCCGCACGAGCAGCGGGCCGCCGAGCGGGGTCGACAGTCCTCCATCGCCCGGTTGGCGCGCGCCCGCGGCCGGGTCGCGGCGGCTTTGGACAGGTCCGACGAGGCCGAGGCGGCGTTCGCGCACGCGCTGGCGGCCGTGGAGAAGGTGGCGTTCCCCTTCGACGCGGCGCGCACCCGGCTGGCGGCGGGGGAGTTCCTGCGCCGGTCGGGGCAACGCCGCCGCGCGGCCGAGCTGCTGCACGCGGCACAGCGGGGCTTCGTCGAGCTCGGCGCCACGCCCTACGCCGAGCGGTGCGCGCAGGAGCTGGCGGCGTCCGGGCTGAAGCCGGGCCCGCGCCGCACCCGCGACGACAACCGGCTCACCGCGCAGGAGCTGGTCGTCGCCCGTCGCGCCGTCGCGGGCCTGTCCAACCGTGAGCTGGCCGCGGAGCTGGTCGTGAGCGTCAAGACCGTGGAGTACCACCTCCGCAACGCGTTCCTGAAGCTCGGCGTGTCCTCGCGCCGCCAGCTCGCCGAGCGGCTCCGTTCCTACTCCCCGGAAGGCGCCTTGCCCGAACCGCGGTGAGCGGCAACGCTCGGGTTGGGCAGCTCGGTCGAGGTCACGGGAGCGTGGGGAACATGCCGACATCGCAGGCGAAGGTGCCGACGGACGCCGCACCCCGGTACGCCAAGCAGCTGCTCTCCCACCTGGGCCGGAAGGCGCGGGTCGAGGCGCTGGACGCCGAGCCGGACGGCGGCAGGCTGGTGTTCGAGCGCGGCACCGGCACGGTCCGGCCCGCGGGCGACCACATCCTCCTCGTGGCGGAGGCGGCCGACGAGGAGTCGCTCCGCCACGTCGAAGACGTGCTCGCCCGCCATCTGGAGCGCTTCGGCGCCCGCCGCGAGCTCGTCGTCACCTGGCAGCCGAGCTGAGCCCGCCCCCCACCCCACGGTGAGTCGCGCATCCCGACACGCCGAGTCGCGCATTTCAGCACGCACGACTCACGTGCCCGAATGCGCGACTCACCGTGCCGGATTGCGCGACTCACCGCCTGGGTGCGGTGAGTCGCGCATCTCGACACGGTGAGTTGTGCCGCGGCAACCGTTCACGCGGGCCGACCCGGCACGCCGGTCGACGCGCGCACCCGCAGCTCCGTCGGCAGCACGATGTGCGGAGCGTCGCGGCTGTCCAGCAGCAGACCGACCAGCGCCCGGCCTGCCTCCTCGACCGGGCTCACGACCGTCGTCAGCGGAGGGTGGCAGAAGTCGGCGCCGAAGATGTCGTCGTGGCCGACCACCGAGATCGCCTCGGGCACCGCCACGCCGCGCTGCTCCAGCCTGCGCAGCACGCCGATCGCCATCAGGTCGTTGAACGCCACGAGCGAGGTGGCGCCGGAGGCCAGCCCTACGTCGGCCGCGGCGACGCCACCGTCGAGGGTCGGCGGGAACGGGCCGAGCCGCACGATCTCCGCCCCGGCCGCGTGGGAGTGGGTGGCGAGCGCCTCCCACCGCTTGTTCTCGGTCCACGCGTTGCGCGGACCACCGAGGTAGGCCAGCGCGCGGTGGCCCAGCGCGACGAGGTGCCCGACGATCTGACGGCAGCTGTCGTCCTGGTCGCCGACCACGCTCGGGAAGCCGGCGAGCTCCCGGTTGTAGAGCGCGAGCGGGCGCCGTCGACGCAGCTCGACGAGCTCGTCGTCGGGGCGGCGGCTCGACGCCAGCACGTACCCGTCCACCGACGACCCCAGCCGGGCCGCGAGCTCCGCCTCCAGCTCCGGGCGCCCCCGGCTGTCGGCGAGCACCAACGTGTAGCCCGCCGCGCCCGCCTGGTGCTCGGCGCCGCGGATCAGCCCGAACTGATGGGGGTTGGTGATGTCGGTGACCAGCAGCGCCAGCATCCGGGTGCGGCCGGACGGCAGGCCCCTGGCGAGCAGGTTGGGCCGGTAGTCCAGCCGCCGCGCCACCGCCTGGATGTGCTCACGGGTGCGCGCGCTGACGCGCTCGGGCCGGGACAGGGCGCGCGACACCGTCGACACGGCGACGCCCGCCTCGCGCGCGACGTCCTCCAGCGTGACCGCGCGCCCGTGATCCATGCCGCAGTTCCTAACGTGTGACGACAACTTTGGCAAACGCTTGCCATACTGGGGTGGTGACGCGCAGAGGATGGATCGTCTGGTCGGTCGGCGTACTCGCCTACGTGCTCGCCGTCATGCAGCGCACGACGTTCGGCATCGCGGGCCTCGACGCCGCCGCGCGGTTCGCGATCACCCCTGGCGCGCTCTCCGCGTTCGTCTTCGTGCAGCTGGCCGTGTACCTCGCGGCCCAGATCCCCGCGGGCCTCGCGGTGGACCGGTTCGGCTCCCGCGCGATGCTGGTGGTCAGCGGCACGTTGTTGGCCGCGGGCCAGCTCCTGCTCGCCGTCGCCCCCGACATCGTGTCGGCCGTGCTCGCCAGGGTGCTCGTCGGTCTCGGCGACGCCGCGGTGTTCACGGCGGTGCTCGCGCTCGTGCCGCGGTGGTTCCCGGCGCGCAGGGTGCCGCTGGTCGTCCAGGTGACGACGATCCTCTGCCAGCTCGGGCAGGTGCTGTCCGCGCTGCCGTTCGCCTGGGCGCTGCACGGCGCGGGCTGGACGCCCGCGTTCGGGGCCGCGGCGGTGGCCAGCGCACTGGTGGCCGCGCTCGCGCTCGCCGTGGTGCGGGACGCTCCGCCCGGCACCGTGGTGCCCCGCCCGTCGGTCGCGTCGATCCGGGAGATCCTCGGCGCGGT
The DNA here is from genome assembly GCA_963837575.1 of uncultured Actinomycetota bacterium. GTDB lineage: Bacteria > Actinomycetota > Actinomycetes > Mycobacteriales > Pseudonocardiaceae > Pseudonocardia. The sequence goes on along the minus strand of CAWIOI010000017.1, from coordinate 336,811 downwards.
GCGCGGGGTCTGGCGGCGGCCGGGCACCCGGCTGGGCTTCTTCGGCCACATGGGCACCCAGTTCTCCATGATGGTGTTCACGCTGCTCTGGGGCGTGCCGTGGTTGGTCGGCGCGCAGGGCCGCACGTCGGCGGAGGCGAGCGGCCTGCTCACGCTGTTCGTCGTCTGCACCATCGCGATCGGTCCGGCGTTCGGGATCTTCACGATGCGCCACCCGCTGCGCCGCTCGTGGGTGGTGCTCGCGGTGATCGCCGCGGAGGCGGCGGTCTGGACCGCGGTGCTCGCACAGCCCGCTCCAGCCCCGCTCTGGCTGCTGGTCCTCCTGGTCGTCGTGCTCGCCGCGGCGGGCCCCGGTTCGGTCGTCGGCATCGACATCGCCCGCACCCACAACCCGAACGCGAACCTCGGCGTCGCCCAGAGCATGGTCAACATGGGCGGTTTCCTCGCCTCGCTCGTGGTGCTGGTGACGATGGGCGGCGTGCTCACCGCACTGGGCGGCTTCACACCCGAGGCGTTCCGGGTCGCGTGGCTGGTGCAGTACCCGGTGTGGGGGCTTGCGGTCGTCGGCATCCTGGTAGCACGGCGGAAAGCCCGCCGCCTGGACGCGGAGCGCGGTGTGGTGCCGCGTCCCTTGCGCGAGGTGGCTGCGCGGGCGCTCTCGCGGTAGTGCAATGCGCGGGCGTCTCCCGGCGTCCTGGCGGGTGGGAGGTGGAATGGAGTTCGCCGAGCTCGCCCGCGAGCAGTTGCCACGCCTGTACGCCCTCGCCCGCCAGCTCGTCGGCGACGACGCGGAGGACCTCGTGCAGGAGTGTCTGCTCAAGGCCTGCCGCTCCCACGGCGAGCTGCGTGACCGGCAGGCCGCGCCCGCCTGGCTGACCCGGATCATGGTCAACTGCGCCCGCGACCGGTTCCGCAGCCGCGGCAGGCGCGTGCGCGAGTCCCCGCTGCCCGACGTCGAGGACTTCTCGCTCTACCGCATGATCGCCGCCGAGGACCCGTTCCCGTACTCCGACTCCCTGCACCTGGACTTCCTGCACCGGTTCGGCCCCGAGGACGTGTGGGCCGTCCTGCGGGGCCTGCCGGAGATCTACCGGCTGCCGCTCGTGCTCGTCCACATGCACGACGTGAGCACCAAGCACGCCGCCCGGCTGCTCGACGTGCCGCTCGGCACCCTGCTGGCGCGGCTGCACCGCGGGCGCAAACAGTTCGAGAAGGACCTCTGGACCTACGCCCGACACCACGACCTGTTACGCGAACCCGCGCGGGAGGGAACATGATCCGCTGCGAGGACGCGCTGCGCGAGCTGTGGGGCTACCTGTGCGACGAGGTGACCCCCGAGAGCCGCGCCCGCATCGCCGAACACCTCGACGCCTGCCGCCGCTGCTGCGGTGAGATCGCCTTCCTGGGCGAGCTGCGCCGGGTCCTCGCCTCGTCCGAGCCCGAGTTGCCCGCCGACGTCGGCGTCCGCATGGAGGCGTTCCTCGCGGCACTGGAAGGGGGCACCGATGACCGACCTGATGCACAAGGCTGAGATCCAGCAGATGGTCCGCTCGGCCTACCTGGCCGTCGACGTCCCCCGCGGGTCCGGGGCCATCTACTACGCCGCCGACCAGCTCGCGGAGCTGCCCGCCGATGCCGTGGCCTGGTCGTTCGGCGTCGGCAACCCACTCGCCCATGCGGTGCTGCCGCCCGGCGCGCGCGTGCTCGACGTCGGCTGCGGCGCGGGCGTCGACGTTCTGCTCGCCGCTCGGCAGGTCGGCCCCGACGGCCGGGTCATCGGCCTCGACCTGCTCCCCGAGATGTGCGCCCGCGCCCGGGCGAACGCCGAGGCGGCCGGTGCGGGCAACGTCGAGATCATCGAGGGCGAGATGGAGGCCATCCCGCTGCCCGACGACGCGGTCGACGCGGTCATCTCCAACGGGGTGATCAACCTCTCGGCGCGGAAGATGCGGGCCCTGTTCGAATGCGCCCGCGTGCTGCGCCCCGGCGGGCACCTGTGCCTCACCGACGTCACCCTCGACGAGCGCGACCTGCCCCCGGAGGTGCTGCTGCACCCGGCCGCGTGGTCGGGGTGCGCCGCGGGCGCGATGGCCGAGCGGGCCCTGCTGCGCGCGTTGGGGCGGGTCGGGCTGGTCGACATCGAGGTGCGCGAGCGGCACCCGTTCGGCGTGGCGGACTGCGCCCGGTTCCCGCTGTTCACGCCGGACCTGCTCGCGGTGATGCGCGCGACGATCCCGGCGGAGCGCCAGCCCACGATCGCGGCGGTCGTCACCGTCACCGCGCGCCGACCGGACAAGGACGCCCCGCGGCGGGAAGTTGTTGCATCGCCTCCCGTACGCAACACGCCCGTCGTCGCGCCCGTCCTGGCAGGCATGGAGAACACGATCCGGGAATTCAGCGCCGGTGACCGCGCCTGTGGCGACGGCGTCGGCCGCGACCTGCGCGCCTGGTGGGCTTCGGTCCCTCCGGGCACCCGCACCGTGGTGACCATGCGCGACCCCTCGACCAAGGCGGACGTCCCGTCGCTCGCGCGGATGCTCGGGCACAGCGTCGAGGACATGACCGAGAACGGCGACACGCTGCGCGTGATCGTCCGCACCAAGGGAGACCAGGCATGAGCAAGATGATCTTCGGCTGCTCGCACGGCCAGGACGACGTCGAACGTGCGACGCTGCCGTTCATCGCCGCGAACGTGGCGGCGATCGCCGGTCAGGAGGCGTACGTGCTGCTCACCGTCGAGGGCGCGTGGCTCGCGACCAAGGGCTACGCCGACGACATGCACTTCCCGGGCATGCCCGCGCTGCGCGGGCTGATGACCGAGTTCCTCGACAACGGCGGCACGATCTGGGCCTGCGGCGCGTGCACGAAACCGCGCGACATCACCGAGGACCACCTCATCGTCGGGGCGAGCATCATCGGCGCGGCCAAGGTGGTGGAGGAGATCGCGGCGGGCGCCCAGAACATCACGTTCGCGTAGCACACCGAACCGACAGCGAGGCGCGGACGGGCTCCCGTCCGCGCCTCTTGCGGTGATCAGGCGACCAGGTCCTCCGGGCCATAGCCGTCGCGCTGCATCTGGCCCCGCAGCTCGACGAGCGCACGGCCGCGGGTCGGGCCGATGCTGCCCACCGGCATCCCGGTCACCCGGGCGACCTGCGCGTAGTCGTTGTCGGGCCCGCGGAAGATCGCGTCCACGAGCTGGCGACGACGGGTCGGCAGCTGCGCTACGGCGGCGTCGACCGCGCGGTCCCGCTCGTCGCGCAGCACCCGCGTCTCCGGAGTGGGCCCCGTCCACGCGACCTGGTCGACGAACGCGTCGACCGGCAGCTCGCGCTTGGAGCGGCGCAGCACGGCGAGGCACTCCCGCGCGGCGGTCGTCGTCAGCCAGCCGCCGAGGCGCTCCGGATCGCGGACGGTCCCGATCCGTTCCAGGGCGCGCAGCCAGGTGTTCTGCATCGCGTCGGCGGCATCGGCCTGCTGCAGCCGGAACCCGGCCACCGTCGCGCGGACGAGGTCGCCGTACCGGACGACGATCTCGGCCCACGCCCGTCCGTCGCCCTCCGCCGCGGCCCTGACCAGCTCGGTGACGGTCCGCTCGAACACCATCTCGCTCATGTCGTGTCCCCCTCCATCGGCTCGGTACCGACGCTAGGAAGACGCGACCCCTGGCGGATCCGAGCAAACCCTGGCCAGTACCCCAGAGCCAATGGAGAGATCCTGCGAGAGAACGACCGTGAGCGGACTCCCCCTGAACAGGAGATGTCACTCAGGCAGCAGACAGGTTGGGCTTACCGTTTGGTGAGGGTGCGGCAGAGGTCTACGCGGCGAGCACGCCGCGGGCCCGCTGCTCCAACGCCAGCGCGGCGGGGGTGGGGAGCTGCCAGCCGGTGCGGCGCTCCAGGTCGCGGAGCTTGCGCAGGGCCTGGCGGAGCGCGGTGTGCCGCTCCTGCTCGTACTCGGAGGCCTCGACGACCGAGAGGAGGCGCCGGGCCTGCTCCAACAGGTCGCGCTCGTCGGGGGAGAACCGGGCGTCGCGGCTGCGCTCGGCCGCGCCGACGGCCGCCGCCCACGCCTGCTCCTCGCGTTCGACGGCCGCGATGAAGCGGCGCGCGAAGGCCCGTGCCGGGTACCGCTCGGTGGCCAGTGCGACGGCCTCGGCGAACGCGTCGATGAACCGCGCGGTGGGCGGCTGTCGGACGTCGGCCAGCGCTGGCGTGGCGAGCACCGCGGTGGCGTCGCACTCGAAGCCTGCGAACGCCTCCGCCACCGCCTGGTGCCGCTCGACGGCGTGCTGCCACCGCCCACGCCAGTCGACCCGCTCCCGGTCGGCGCGCGGGCCGCGGGTGACCTGGCTCATGAGGAGGGCGAGCCCCCCGGACCAGAGCACGGCGAGCAGGAGTGCCGTCATGAGGAGGCTGCCCATGACCGGCCACCAGTCCAGGCCGACGAGGAAATGCGGTGGCCCGTGGTGGAAATGGGGGCCGGGGCCGTAGCCCGGCGCCATACCCCGGCCGGGGACCGGAGGGGATCCGAATCCGGATCCGTCGGGTCCGAAGTCAGGTCCCATGGCGTCTCCTCCCGCAGGCACGAGCACCGTAACCCGATCGGTGCTGGCCCGGGGTGAAGTCGCGGGCTACACGGGCGGGGGCACTGCGCCGATCTGTACGAGCACCCCGAGCATGTCGGCGCACGACCAGCGCTCGACGCAGCGCCCGTCGCGGAAGTGCAGCACCGTGATCCCCGGAAGGGTGATGTCCCGGCCGGTCGCGGGCACGCCGAGGAACGGTCCGTCGTGGCGGCCCGCCAGCGTGAAGCGGCAGCAGAGCCGGTCGCCGTCGGAGAAGGTCTCGTGCAGCGTGAGCGTGCAGGCGGGGAACGCCGCGAAGACATCCGCGTAGAACCGGGCCACCTCGGTGCGATCCATCGCGGCGGGGGCGTAGCCGTGCAGGCGGATCGCCGGGTCGTACAGCTCGAGGTAGCCCTCGAGGTCGCCTGCGTTCCAGCGGTCGACGGCCTGTTCGAGCGCGGTCTCGTCGCGGGTGCGGATCGAAGTCGTCATGGGGACGAGGATGACCGCGCGGTGACCCCCGTCACATCCGTTGATCAACGGATATCAGGAGGTCGTGCTCCATCGCGAACACCGCCGCGCCCGCCCTTGTTCGCCGGCCGGTCTTGTCGTAGACGTGCTTGAGATGGGTCTCGACCGTGCGGTCGGACAGGACGAGCTCGCAGGCGATCTGCCGGTTCGACAGGCCGCGCGCCGCCAGCCGCAGCACGTCGACCTCGCGGTCGGTGAGACCGCACGGCCAGACCGTCCGCGGGCGGGGGAGCCCGGCGGCCTCGACGACGGCCGCGCACGCGTCGCGATCCAGGCGCCCCGCCGCGGCCTCGGCGAGGACCAGCCGGGCGGCCGCGTCGACGCCCAGCGCAGGCCGATGGGGACGGTCCTCCGTGACGGCGGCGAACACGTCCGCGGCGCCCAACAGCCGCGCGCCGCGGGACAGCTCGCCCGCAGCGGCCCCGCGGTGGTAGCCGTGGCCGTCCAGGCGCTCGTGGTGTGCGCCCGCCACACCCGCCAACGGGCGGAGTCCGGGGCAGCGCTCCAGCATCCGGCCGGTCCAGTAGGCGTGCAGCCGCACCCGTTCCCAGTCGGCCGCGCCGAGCGGCCCCGGCCGGTCCCATACCGAGCTGGCGACCCCGGCCCGGCCCAGATCGTGCAGCAGCGCGGCGGCCCGGAGCGGCCCGCGCTCGGCCGGAGCCATCCCGGAGAGCCCGGCCGCCGCGTCCACCAGCGTCGCGACGTGCGTGGAGTGGCCGAGCAGGTAGCGGCCTTTGAGGTCGACGACGATGGCCAGCGCCTCGCAGAGCGCCGCGAGCCCGTCGGGGCCTACGGTGGTCGCGGGGCCGGGCTCGGCGGCGACGACCGTGGCCAGCAGGTCCGGCGTGTCGAGCGGGGCGAGCACGGCGTCGGCGTCGGCGACGAACCGCGCCGCGAGATCGGGATCGAGGTGCCCGCCCGCGCGGCGGCGCACCTCGTCGACCGCCCCGGCCGGACCGGCCTGCGCGTGGGCCCACGCCGCCTGTTCCCCGACGTGCACGACGCGGGCGACGAGCGGGAGCCGTTCGCCCGCGCACACCCCGGGCATCCCCAGCCCGTCCCAGCGCTCCCAGACGTGGTCGAGCGCGTCGACGGCCGCCGCGGGCAGCCCGAGCTTCGGGCCGAGCGCCCGGCTCACCTCGCAGGCGGCCGCGGTGGCCGTGACCGCCTCGGTCGCCACGATGTCGAGGAACCGCCGGGCGAGCGCGGGCTGCCGCTCCGGGCCCGCCCAGGCCCCGAACCGGGCCATCTGGGCGCCGAAGAGCGCCGGATCGCCCGGGTCGATGACCTTCAGCGCGGACTGGAACGCCGTGTCGTCGACGAACAACGCGGCGTTCTCCGGGGCGTAGGCCGTACAGCCGACGGCCCGCAGCAGCGCGGTGTGGAAGACGGCCCGTCGCTCGTCGGCGGCCAGTCCGAGCACATGGGCGAACGCGGTCGACACCGCGCACGTGGCCAGGCCCTTCTCGAACGGGACCCCGGAGGCGAGGTCGGTCGTCAGCGACAACGCGGCGAGCACCTCGGCGACCCGGATCGTCGGCACGGCGGCAGCTTAGGCCGCGGTGTCGATCACCGCGATCAGCCGACGACGACGTTGGTCGCCAGCAGCCCCGCCGGGTCGAACCGCTCGCGGATCGCCACGAGCCGCGCCCGGTCGGCCGGGCCCCACAGCTGCCCGACCCGCCCCGGGCCTGCCTGGCCGAGGAAGTTGATCAGGCAGCCGCGAGCCCAGGGCCGCAACGCCTCGACCACGGCCGCGCCCGCTGCGGCGACCGCCTCGACGGACGACGCGGCCGTCACGCCCGCGGTGAAGACCGAGAACGCGGCATCGCGGCCGGTCACGGCGTTGGGCACGCGCGGCGGCCTGGCGAGCGCGCCGCCGAGGAGCCGGATCTCGACGATCGAGAGCGGCGACGCGACGCCGGGCCCGGCCTGCGCGAGCACGGCGTCGACGGCCGCGACAGGCAGCTCGGCGAGCGCGGTGCCGCGGTCCCAGGCGGGCATCGGCTCGGTCGGGTCCATGTGCACGGCGTCGACCGCGGTGAACGGGAGGTCGGCGACCATGTCCACGAGCGGGCGGGCGGCCGCGCGCATCGGAGCGAGCAGCGCGGGGCCGTCGGTGCCGATGTGGGTGAACCGCACGGCCACGACGAACCGGCCGCGCAGCGGCTCGGGCAGCTCGGGTGCGGGCGGCAGGCGCAGCAGCGCGACCGAGGTCGTCGTGTCCTCGGGCAGCGTGGGCGCCCACTGTCGCCAGGCGTGCAGCACCGCGGGGGCGTCCTCGCCCGCGAAGAACACCGCGCCGCCGTAGAACGTCGTCACCGGGACGAGGCCGAACTCCATCTCGGTGACGATCCCGAAGCTGCCCTTGCCGCCGCGCACGGCCCAGAACAGGTCGACGTCGTCGGGGTCGGTGCTCTCGGCGAGCACTTCCCGTACAGCGCCGTCGGCGGTGACGATCGTGAACCGCGTGACGTGGTCGGCGGCGAAGCCGTAGCGGCGACACAGCGGGCCGAGGCCGCCGCCCGTGGTGTAGCCGACCACCCCGACCTGTGACGACGAGCCACTGAGCGGCGCGAGACCGTGCTCGGCCGCCGCGTCGATCACCGCGCGCCAGCGCACCCCGGCTGCGACCCGCGCCGTGCGGGCCACCGGGTCGATCGCGACGGTGGTCATGCGGCGGGTCGTCACCAGCACGGTGTCGTCGAGGTCGGACGTGAGCCCGTGGCCGGTGGCCTGGACGGCGACGCGCTTGCCGACGCTCGCGGCGTACCGGACCGCGGCGGCGACGTCGGCCGTGCTCGTGGCGCCGACGACAACCGCGGGGGTCGGGGTGAAGGACAGGTTGAAGCCTGCGATCTCCGCACGCCAGCCCGGGTCTCCGGGCCGCAGGACCGGCCCCGCGACGGCGGTGAGCTCGGCGGGGGGCAGCAGCGTGGTCATGTTCGAGCCTCCTGGGTGATCTCTCACCCAGGAGCCTGCCGGTGGCCCGCCAGATACTCGACCGTTCTGCCCGGTGGACAGCGGTGTGGCTACCACCACCTCGCCGGGTGGTGCGAGCCCTCAGCGCCTGCGCTCAGTCCAGGTAGTCGCGCAGCACCTGCGAACGGCTCGGGTGGCGCAGCTTCGACATCGTCTTGGACTCGATCTGCCGGATCCGCTCGCGGGTGACCCCGTAGACCTGGCCGATCTCGTCGAGTGTGCGGGGCTGGCCGTCGGTGAGGCCGAAGCGCAGCCGGACCACGCCCGCCTCGCGCTCGGACAGCGTGGCCAGCACCGACTGCAGCTGGTCCTGCAGCAGGGTGAAGCTCACCGCGTCGACCGCGACGACCGCCTCGGAGTCCTCGATGAAGTCACCGAGCTGGCGAATCGCCCTCGTCGCCGATGGTCTGGTCGAGCGAGATGGGCTCCCGGGCGTACTGCTGGATCTCCAGCACCTTCTCCGGGGTGATGTCCATCTCCTTGGCCAGCTCCTCCGGGGTGGGCTCGCGGCCCAGGTCCTGGAGCAGCTCGCGCTGGATGCGGCCGAGCTTGTTGATGACCTCGACCATGTGCACCGGGATGCGGATGGTGCGGGCCTGGTCGGCCATCGCGCGGGTGATCGCCTGGCGGATCCACCACGTGGCGTACGTGGAGAACTTGTAGCCCTTGGTGTAGTCGAACTTCTCGACCGCCCGGATCAGGCCGAGGTTGCCCTCCTGGATCAGGTCGAGGAACGCCATGCCGCGGCCGGTGTAGCGCTTGGCGAGCGACACGACCAGGCGGAGGTTCGCCTCCAGGAGGTGGTTCTTGGCGCGCTCGCCGTCGCGGACGATCCAGCGCAGGTCGCGGCGCAACTGCGGGGAGACCTTCTCGCCCGCGTCGAGCGAACGGCGCATCCGCTCGGCGGCGTAGAGGCCCGCCTCGATGCGCTTGGCGAGCTCGACCTCCTCCTCCGCGTTGAGCAGCGCGACCTTGCCGATCTGCTTCAGGTACGCGCGGACGGAGTCGGCGGACGCGGTGAGCTCGGCGTCCTTGCGGGCCTGCCGCAGCGCCTCGGACTCCTCTTCGTCCCAGACGAAGTCGCCCGCCTTCTGCGGGGTGCCCGAGCGCTCGCGGGGCGTGCGGCGGTTGGCGCCGGTGTTGGCGACCTCGTCGTCGTCCTCGTCGTCCTCGTCGTCGTCCTCGGCCGCCTCGGCCGTGTCCTCGGCCGTGTCCTCGGCCGTTTCCTCCTCGGCCGCGACGTCGATGAGGTCGCCTTCGAGGTCGGCACCCAGGTCGGCGCTGAGCTCCGGGTCGTCGAGATCGCCGTCCTCCGGCACGGCCTCGATCTCGGTATCGGTGTCGAGGTCGACCGGCTCGTCGCCCGCCGACTTCTTCGCGGGGGCAGCGGCCTTCTTGGCAGGCGGTGCGACCCGCGCCTTCGGCTCCGCCTTGGTGGCGGTCTTCGCCGCCGCAACCACCCGCGAACGGGGGTGGCGCGTGGTGATGGGCGCCTGCTGCTCGGCGGGGATGTCGCTGCGGCTTGCGGGATCTGCGGCTGCCACTGGGCCCTCTCGCTACGGTGCGCTTACTCAGAAACCGGGACGGCGATGTCCGCCCGCGGCTACCTGTCGAGATCTTGTGTGTCCCGCGGGAGCGCGTCCGGCTCTTTCGCCGGAGGCCGTCTCGATGCGGGTACCCAGACATTGTAACGGCGCGATCAGCGTCGTACTCCCTTCGGCTTCCCGCGCGTCATGGTGAGCGGTCATATGGTCGGATGGAGTCGTGAGTGAACTGTCCGGACAACCCGGCGCCGTCGAGAATCCAGAACCGGGTTCCGCCGACCCCGACGACCCCCGCGAGCTGCGGCGGGTCGCCGAACAAGTCGCGGTCGCCGCCGCCGAGCACCTGCGTGACCTGCCGCGTCCGTGGGATAGCGGAAACGGGGCCGGAGTGACCACGAAGAGCACGCCGACCGATGTCGTCACCGCATCGGATCACGCGGTGGAGACGCTCGTGCGCAACCGGCTCGCCGCATTGCGCCCCGGCGACACCGTGCTCGGCGAGGAGTACGGCGGCAGCGCGGTGGGGCCGGGCGTGCACTGGGTCGTGGACCCGATCGACGGCACCGTGAACTTCCTTTACGGGCTGCCGTGGTACGCGGTGTCGGTGGCCGCGGTGCGGGACGGTCGGTCGCTCGCGGGCGCCGTCGTCGAGCCCGCCTCCGGGCGGGTGTGGAGCGCCGGGCTCGGGTTGGGGGCGACGTGCGACGGCGAACCGCTGGCCGTCTCCGGCGCGACGGACGTGGCGCTGTCGCTGCTCTCCACCGGCTTCTCCTACCGCGCAGAGCGGCGGGTCCGGCAGGTCGCGATGATCGCCGGGGTGCTGCCGCACGTGCGCGACGTCCGGCGCGCCGGCTCGGCGGCGCTGGACCTCTGCGGGGTGGCAGCGGGGTGGGTTGACGCATATCTGGAGCACGGCTGCAGCTGGTGGGACTGGGCGGCAGCCGCGCTGGTGGCCGCCGAGGCGGGCGCGGTGGTGCGCACACCGGGGGCGGCCGGTCGGGTCCCGCCGGAAGACGGGCTGGGCGCCGACGCGCTCTACGCCGCGACGCCCGCGATCGCCGACGAGCTGCGCGGGCTCGCCGTCGAGCACGGCGCGGGCACGGTGTAGGAGATAAGCCCCGCGGCCCTCAGCCGCAGGTCGCCTCGCGGGCCGCGGCGAGGGTGGCCGGGTCGACGACCGTCGTCGCCGGGGGCGGGGCGTTGCCCGCGGCGGGATCGGCGTTGCCGGTGCCGGTGGTGCCCGAGCCGGATGCGCCGAGCTGGTCGAGCGCGTCCCGGACCGCCCGGCCCGGGTTGATGCCGCCGAACGCCGTGCCGACCGCGAGGTCAACGGTGTCGTCGCCGCGCGCGTCGCGCACCAGCTCGACGCACGGCACGACCAGCGCGACGGTGCTCGCCGCCCCCTGCCCGGCCTGGCCGAAGCGCAGCTGCCCGGTGCACACCATGTCGCCGTCGGGGAAGAACTTGTCGTTGGTCGGCGGCCCCGCCTGCGCGAAGCCGAAGTCGCCGAGCTGGGCGGCCACCAGGTTCGCCTGCCCGCGCTGCCCGCCTGCGTTGAGCACCCGGACCTTGACCGTCGCGGGCGGGACCGGCGGCACGCTCGCCAGCGCCCGGGCGGGCAGCACGTCGCCCGGAGCGGGCCCGGCGGCGGGCACCGGACAGGCCGCCACTCCCGAGGCGCCTCCGGTCTTGATCAACACCGTCGTCCACGTGACCGCGGAGGCGATCACCAACGCCACCACGACGGCGAGCACAGGCCCGCGACGGCGGCGCTGGTAGGGGCGGTTGCGCACGGTCATTCCTCCTGCTGCGCAGCGGTCACGGCACGAGACCCTACTGGCGTTCGGGACGTCGGCCCGGGGTGCCGGGCAGGTGCCGTCGAGTTGAGCTACCCTCTGCGCGCCCAGGGGGGTCCCCAGCACGCCCGGAGGGTCGACAATGTCGGCTCACGCTGAGACTTGCGTCACTCGGATGCCGGGCACAAACACCGTCGCTGTGACGTTGTCCAGCGGCACGACACGACGAAGCGCATGTCGCAAGGCATGTCAAGAGGGTGGGAACGATGGCGACCGACTACGACGCGCCACGGCGCAACGAAACCGACGACATGGCTGAGGACTCGCTCGACGAGCTGAAGGCCCGCCGCAACGAGGCACAGTCGTCCGTGGTCGATGTCGACGAGACCGACACGGCGGAGAGCTTCGAGCTGCCGGGGGCGGACCTGTCCGGCGAGGAGTTGACGGTCAAGGTCCTGCCGAAGCAGGCAGACGAGTTCACGTGTGCCAGTTGTTTCCTGGTACACCACCGCAGCAGGCTCGCCGAGTCCAACGGAACGACGTTCATCTGTCGCGACTGCGCGGCCTGACCGGGTCGCGCGAATCAGCCCTTCAGCGCGGCGAGCAGTCCGGGGGCGTCGCGCACACTGAACACCCAATAGGGGGTTGGGTCGTCCGGGTCGGTGATCTCGACCCGGACGACTTGGCGTATCCAGGCCCGGATCATGAGGAACGCGGCCGGGTCCAGCTCCGGTCCCAACGCTCGTTGCCGATCGGCTTTGGCCACGATCTCCGCCCGACCGAGATGGCGCAGCTCTTTCGCCGCACTCCCGACACGGAGCACACCGTCGGCGACGCGCACCCGCGTGCGCCCCAGAAGGACCAGCGCGAGCACCGCCACCGGCACGCAAAGTGCGTATCCGATCCACGACCGGACGCCCGGATAACCCATGTGGATCTCCGCGCCGAGCAGCACCGCCACGCCGAACGCCGGCAGGTACCACCACCATGGCACCGACAACCGCTCGTCGAACCGGGAGCGGCCGGACGTCGATCGGGGAGTCGGAACCGGGCTGTCGGTCACGGGGCCGAGGGTAGCCTCGCTCGTCGTGTCCGGCTCCGTCCATGCTCCCCCGCACGAGCCGTCGGCCGAAGGTCCGCCGGTCGACGGCGTGCGCCCGACGGTCGACGTGCTCCTGACCCGGCTCGACGGCGGCCTGCCGGTTCCGGCGTACGCCCGACCCGATGACGCAGGCGCCGACCTGTGCGCCGCCCGCGACGTGGTGCTGGAGCCCGGCGAGCGCGCGCTGGTCGGGACGGGCGTCGCGATCGCCCTGCCGCCCGGCTACGCGGGCTTCGTTCATCCCCGCTCGGGGTTGGCCGCCCGCAGCGGCCTGTCCATCGTCAACGCGCCCGGCACCGTAGACGCGGGATATCGGGGCGAGATCCTCGTGTGCCTCGTCAACCTCGACCCGCGCACGCCGGTGCGCATCAGCCGCGGCGACCGGATCGCCCAGCTGGTGGTTCAGCGCGTCGAGTGCGTTCGGTTCGTCGAGGTCGAGCACCTGCCCGTGTCCGAGCGCGGCGCTGCGGGCCACGGCTCGACGGGCGGCCATCGCCACCACGAGGAGGCCCGCTAGTGGCCCGCAACCGCGGCGCGGCAGTCGCCGCCTCCGCCGACGCCGACAGCGCGACCACTCAGCGCATGCGGATTCCGACGAACGGTCCACACGACGGCGACACGCTCGGCCCGGAGATCACCCCCGCCCCGGGACGGTGGACTTCGGCGCGGTTCGCGTGCCGGTGCCGGTCGGCGGCACGGTTTCGGTGGAGCCGACGATGGCAGGCCACGTACAGGCCGTCCACGTGACGGTGCCGGAGGGCAGGCTCTCGGTCAGCGCGCTCGCTGCGCCCCGCACCGGCGGCCTGTGGTCCGACCTCGCCACCGAGATCGACGCCTCGCTGCGCGAGGGCGGCGCGCGGGTGCGGTCGTTCACCGGGGAGTGGGGCCGTGAGCTGCACGCGACCACCGACGGAGCCACGTCGGTGTTCGTCGGGGTCGACGGGCCCCGCTGGATGCTCTACGGCGTCGCCACCGGCCCGACGCGCGACGCGGTGAGCCTCGATGCGCGACTGCGGCGGATGCTGCGGGGCACGGTCGTGGTCCGCGGCAAGGCGCCCTACCCGGTGCGCACGGTTCTGCCGCTGGCGATGCCGTCCGAGGGCGTGGCCGAGCAGCAGGCGGCGGCGTCCGCGCCGCCCACGATGACCCTGCGCGCGCCCGCAGGCGCCGTATCGAACGGATCGGGCCCGAACGCATCGGTGAACGGCACGGCGTCGCCGCACCACGCCCCGGCGGGCGGCTCGCCCGCTGCCGCGTTGCCGACCGGGGTTCCGCCGCGGCAGACGAACGGGGCGCTGCCTGCTGCGGCAGGCGCTGGGCCGAGCGGGTTCGCGGCCAACGGGGGCGTGCCCGGCCCGGCGCCGAACGGTGCCACGACCGGGGTGCTCCGCACCAATGGCGCCACCCGTACCGGCGGTTCACGGACCGGCGCGTCGCGAACCGGTCGGACGCGGACCGGTATCCCTCCGGTCGGCGCTTCGACGACCGGTGCCACGCGGACCGATCAGCCCGTGGTTCCCCCGCCGAACGCGGCGATCTCACGGGCGCCCGCCGCGGCCAGCGGTGCCGCAGGCCCCGGCGTTCCGCTGCTCGGCGCACCGACGAGCGGCGCTCCCCGGTCCGCTGCCGCGAGGACGGGTCCCGCAGGCACGGGCGGGAACCGCCTCGGCGGCTCCACCGCCGGTGCGAACAGGACCGGTGCCGATCGGGCCTGCGCCAACGCCGTGGGCGCGACCAACACCGGTGCGACGTGGTCAGGTGGCTACCCGACCGCCGCCATGCCGCCCACGGACGCCGACCCGGGCACGTCGCCCTACGGCATGCCCGCCAACGGCGCACCGCACCAGCACGCGACGACCGGCGGCGCCCCCCGCGGCCATGGCTTGTCGCCGACGGCCGGAGCATGGGGTGGGGCTGCGCCCGCAGGCCCGGCGTCGCCGCCTGCACCCGCCGCCACCCCGGGCGCCGGGACTTTCCCGACCGATGCCGCGCAGAACCGCCCGAACTCGTCGGGCAGGACCGCAGGCCACCCGAACCCGACCGATCCCCACGGCACGCCCCGGGCGCATGGGCAGGCCCCGACCGGTGGGTTCCCCCGTCCCGCGGTGCCTGCGGCGTGGGCCCACGAGACCGGGGGACACCCGCGCTGGTCGGCGGAGTCGGCGCCGGGGGGCGTGGTCGGCACGCCTCCGCCCGCAGGCGCGGCGTCGATGACGCCTCTGTCCACAGGCGCCGCAGCGGTCACGCCGCCGCCGGAACCGTCCGCGCCACCTCCCGCGCCGCCGGTCGCCGCGTCGTACGCGCCGCAGCCCGAGATCCCGTGGTCGCCGTCGGCGCCCGAGCCGCAGGCCGCGGCATGGCAGTCCCCACGCGTCGAGCCCCCTCTTGCCGAACCGGATCGAGACTCCGGCGGCCATTGGGACCCGCTCGTCGATCCCCTTCCCGTCGATCTCGACCCGCTGCCCGCGCCCGGCCCCACCTGGGACGCGGCCCGGTCGAACGGCCGGTATGACGCCGTGTTCGACAGCGGCCTCGGGGCGTCCGGCGCGCCGCATCGCGGGGCTCCGGACGGCGCGGGTGCGGCCACCAACGGCGTGGCCGAGTCGCGACGGCGGCCCGCCGACCTGCTCCAGGACCGCGACGACGACTTCGCTCCGACCGGCGGGTCCCGGTGGCGAGCGGCGGACCTGCTCGACGGCCGCAACGACGCACACCGAGATGCCGAACCCGCCGGGTCCCGGTGGCCGGCCGCGGACCTGCTCGCCGGTCGGGAGGAGCGGGTTTCCGGCGATGCCGCGGCGCCCACGTGGCGGGCTGCGGATCTGCTCGCTGGTCGGGACGAGCGGGTTTCCGGCGACGCCGCGGCGCCCACGTGGCGGGCTGCGGATCTGCTCGCTGGTCGGGACGAGCGGGTTTCCGGCGATGCCGCGGCGCCCACGTGGCGGGCTGCGGATCTGCTCGCCGGTCGGGACGAGCGCGTTTCCGGCGATGCCGCGAGGCCCACGTGGCGGGCTGCGGATCTGCTCGCCGGACGGGACCGGAGCGATACCCCCACAACCGGCCGCGCGACGGATTCGGCTGCCGGCTGGGATCGCCCCGACGCAGTGCCCGACCGCGCCGCGCGGAGCCGCCAGGCCACCGACGGTCACGCCGACCGGGCCGGAAGCGGGATGGGCGCTTCGCGGTGGCAGGCGGCCGACCTGTTGGACGACCGCGACCGGGCCGGACACACCGACGGCGGGGGCGGGTCCCGTCGACGGCGCTCCGCCGACACCCCGGACGGCCGGAGAGGGACGCCCGAGCTCGACGGGTTGCGCGCTCGCACCGCGGCGGCCGACCACGGGCGCAGCGTGGCCGACAGGATCGGTACGGACGCGTCGCGGTGGCGGGCCGCGGATCTGCTCGACGGCCACAAGGACGCACACCACGAGGGCGAGCCCGCCGGCTCCCGGTGGCGGGCCGCGGACCTGCTGGCGGGGGACAGCGGCACCCTGGACGACGGGACCGGTACGCGCCGCCGGGCCCGCGCCTCCGACGTGGGCACCCGGCGGAGCGCGGACGCCACACCGCTGTGGTCCGCCGTCGGGACCGGCTCCGCCGAGCCGTACCCCGACACTCGCGCCGGACGGCGTCGGAGCGCGACCGCCCGGGAGGAGCTGATCCGGCCCACGACGTCGCCCGACGACGGGCCGGGCAGGCGGTACGGCCCGACAGCTGCGACAACGCGGCACGACGTCGGTGCCGGGCACCACGACGACGCGCAGCCCCGGCACGCGGGCGGCAACCGCCACACCAGCCCACCGCGGGTACCGCCGACCCAATGGGCGTGGCCGAAGGAGCCGGATCTCGGCGCGGCCGAAGCCCCGCGGGCCCGCGGCGCCGATGACGACGCGTGGTCGGCGGCCGACCTCCTCGACGAGGGCAGGCACGCGGGCGGTCGGCGCCGTGCACCCGAATCCGCGCGCCACGGCAGGCCGGACACGGACCACGCCGCGGGCGCCGGGCGACACTACAGCCCCTGAGCTCCCGCGCGCGGCCGCTTCGAACGATGTGACCACCCCGGGCTGCGAGCGGGAGCACGGCGGCCGAACCGCAGGGGCTCGGGCCGGGCGGATGCCCGCCGTCGTTACGCGCAACGGCCGGTGGCGTCGTCAGGCGCCCGACGCGGCGGCGCGCAGCCAGGCCAGCACCGTTGACCGCCCGAGCGCTTCGGGATCCGCCCCGAAGGCCGCCAGCCGCGTCGTCACCAGCGCCGAGCGGGGCAACGCCGCGCGCCATCGCAGCGCCACCTCCAGCGGGTGCACCGGGTCGTCCACCAGCGCCGCGAGCCCGACCGGCACGTCGAGTCCCCGCAGCTCCGCCTCCGTGGGGGCGCGCTCGGCCGCGGCCGCCTCCAGCGCGTCCGCCAGCCCCTCCCCGTACCCCGCCCACGCCCGACCGAGCTCGGCGACGAGCCACGCGGGCGCCCCAGCCGTCGCGGCCACGGCGGCGCCGACCCCGCCCGTCCGCGCCCGCGCCGCGGTCAGCCGGGCCGCGAGCGCAGCGGCCGCGTTGAACGGCGCCCCCGTCCACGCGGGGAGCGCCAGTAGCAGTCCGGCCACCCGCCCGCGGGGCGCCCCGACCGCCCAGCGTGCCGCCACGTGCGCCCCGAGTGAGATCCCACCCACGAGCAGCGGCCCCGGCCCGGCGGCGTCGAGCGCTTCTCGGTAGCCGTCGACGACGTCGGCCCCCCGCCGTGGCGCGGGTGCGACGAGATCGACGCCGATCCCGGCCAGTGGAGCAGCGAAGACCGAACGGATGTACCGATCGTCGGAGCCGGACCCCGGGAGCATGACAGCACAGGTCACAGGGCCTTCCGGAGGTCGGGGATCGCCGAGGACGGGGCCGGTGCGACGGTTACGTCCGGGTTACAGTGGACGACGTTAACGGACCCGAACCTACGGGGCACCGACGAACCGGGGAGTGGTTCCCAATGGGCGGCACCGAACACGGCGCGTTCAAACGGATGCTGCGCAAACTGACGAGTGATGTCGGCACCCTCGATGCCGACGATCTGTCCGAGCACGCCGAGAAATCGGGCGCTCAGCGCGCCTCGGACTGTGCTTGCGGTCAGGACGTCACGGTGTTCGGTAGGCTACGCAGCGTCGAGTTCTGCCCGCAGGACGCCGACGCTACGCTCGAGGCCGAGCTGTTCGACGGCACCGAGGGCGTCACCCTCGTCTGGATGGGCCGTCGCCGCATTCCGGGCATCGAGCCCGGGCGCACCCTGCGGGTGCGGGGGCGGATCGCGGTTCGCGACGGACGCAAGGTGATCTACAACCCGTTCTACGAGATCTGTCAGGCCAACACCACGTAGGAGACCCGTGACGGCCGGTCCGCCCGAGGAGTCCCCACCCACCGAGCGCCGCGCGCCCACGCTCCTGGAGCAGATGGGTGGCGTACCCGGGATCATCGCTTCCACGATCCCGGTGGCCGTGTTCGTCGTGGTCAACATCATGACCGCCCTGCAGCCCGCGCTCATCGCCGCGCTGGCCTCCGGCGTCGCGATCGCCGTCTGGCGCATCACGCGCAGGCAGCCGCTGCAGCCCGCGGTCTCCGGCCTCTTCGGTGTCGGCGTCGCCGCATTCATCGCCTACCGCACCGGTGAGGCCCGGGGCTTCTACCTTCCCGGACTCATCTACAGCGCCGTGCTGGCGCTGGCGTTCCTGGCCTCGGTGGTGGTGCGGTGGCCGCTCGCGGGGGTCATCTGGCACGGCATCAACGGCGACGGCCAGTCCTGGCGGCGCGACCACCGGCTGTTGCGCGCCTACACCTGGGCCAGCCTGCTGTGGACGCTCGTGTTCGCGGCGCGCCTTATCGTGCAGGGCCTGCTCTACAACGCCGACGCCACCACCTGGCTCGGCATCGCCCGGCTCGCCATGGGCTACCCGCTGGTCGGCATCGCCCTGCTCGGCACGGTCTGGGCGGTGGCCAGAGCGCGCCGCGCCCCCAACCCCGCCGAGGAGCAGGGCAGCTAGGCCTAGTAGCCGAGCGCGGCGCGGATGTCCTCCTCGACCGCCACCGCCGCCACGAACAGCAGCTCGTCGCCGGGCTCCAGCGCATCGTCGGCCTGGGGCACGATCACGCGCCCGCCGCGCAGCACCACCACCAGCGCGGAATCGGGCGGCAGCTTCAGCCCGCCCACCGACTGCCCGGCGAGCGGTGTGTCCTCGGGCAGCGTGACCTCCACCAGGTTGGCCTGGCCCTGCCGGAACGTCATCAGCCGCACCAGGTCGCCGACGGCGACCGCCTCCTCCACGAGCGCGGCGAGCAGGCGCGGCGTCGACACGGCGACGTCCACGCCCCAGTTCTGCCCGAACAGCCACTCGTTCGTGGGGTCGTTGACCCGCGCCACGACCCGGCGCACCGCGAACTCGGTCTTGGCGAGCAGCGACACCACCAGGTTGACCTTGTCGTCGCCGGTGGCGGCGATGACGACGTCGCACGTCTCCAGCCCGGCCTCCTCCAGCGAGGCGAGCTCGCAGGCGTCGGCGTGCACCCACTCGGCGGCCTCGACCGACTCCGGGTCGATGTTCGACAGCTCCCGCTCGATGAGCATCACCTGGTGGTGGTTCTCCACCAGCTCCAAGGCGATAGAGCGCCCGACGGCCCCCGCTCCTGCGATCGCGACCCGCACGGCTCAGCCCTCCTGTGGCGGCGGCGCGGCCGCGGCGGATGTGACGTCGCTGACCGTGCCCGACACCGCCGCGACGTAGATCGTGTCCTCGGCCTGGACGAAGGTTTCGGGACGCGGAAGCACCCCGGTGCCGAACCGGACGATGAACGCCACGCGTGACCCGGTGGTGGCCTCCAACTCGCGCACCGGGCGGCCCACCCACTCCTCGTGGACGGGCAGCGGCAGGATCGCGACGGTGCCGGTGGGCTCCCGCCACGCCGACGCCACCCCGTCGGGCAGCAGCATGCGCATCAGCCGGTCGGTGCTCCACGGCACGGTGGCCACCGTCGGGATGCCGAGGCGTTCGTAGACGGCCGCGCGCTTGGCGTCGTAGATGCGGGCGACGACGCGGGCGATGCCGAACGTCTCGCGCGCCACCCGAGCGGCGATGATGTTGGAGTTGTCGCCGCTCGACACCGCCGCGAAGGCCTGGGCGCCCTCGACCCCCGCCTCGACCAGGACCTCCCGGTGGAAGCCCTGGCCGACGACCTGCCGCCCGGAGAACTCGGCGGGGAGCCTGCGGAAGGCCTGTCGGTCTTTGTCGATCACGGCCACCCCGTGGCCGAGCCGATCGAGGCTCGCGGCGAGCGAGGAGCCGACCCGCCCACAGCCCATGATGACGACGTACACGGCGGCACGCTATCGCAGGCAGCGCCCGTACGGCGGTGGTGTGGCGAATCGGATCGGCTCGGCACCCGCACTAGGCACGACGGCCCCCTCACCGCCTACGCTTCCGCCGTGCCATCGTTCCGCGTCGCGTTGAAGCGCATCCTCGTCGGGCGGCCCCAACGCAGCGACCGGCTCGCACACACCCTGCTGTCGAAACGGATCGCCCTGCCGGTGTTCGCCTCCGACGCGATGTCGTCGGTCGCCTACGCCCCGGAGGAGATCTTCCTGACGCTGTCGGTGGCGGGGGCCACGGCGTACGCGCTGTCGCCCTGGATCGGTCTCGCGGTGGTCGTCGTGCTGCTCACGGTGGTCACGAGCTACCGGCAGAACGTGCACGCCTACCCGTCCGGGGGCGGCGACTACGAGGTCGCCACCACCAACCTCGGCCGTGGTGCAGGACTCACGGTGGCCAGCGCGCTGCTCGTCGACTACACGCTGACGGTCGCGGTGTCGATCTCGGCCGCGGCGGCCAACATCGGTGCGCTCGTGCCGTTCGTCGCCGAGCACAAGGTGTCGTTCGCGGTCGGCGCGATCGTGCTGCTCACGGCGGTGAACCTGCGCGGGATCCGGGAGTCCGGCGCGGCCTTCGCCGTGCCGGTGTACGCGTTCATGATCGGCATCGGGGCGATGATCATTTGGGGCCTGGTGCGCATCCTCCTGCTCGGCCAGCCGGTGCTGGCGGCCAGCGCGAACCTCAAGCTGCTCGCCGAGGGCGACGTCTTCACCGGCTTCGCGCTGGTCCTGCTGATCCTGCGCTCGTTCACCCAGGGCGCCGCCGCGCTCACCGGCGTCGAGGCGATCAGCAACGGCGTGCCCGCGTTCCGCAAGCCCAAGTCCCGCAACGCCGCCAACACGCTGCTGCTGCTCGGCCTGCTGTCCGTGACCATGTTCATGGGCCTGATCGCGCTCGCCCGGCTGGCAGGCGTCCAGATCGCGGAGGATCCCGCGACGCAATTCGCCGACGCCCCTGCGGGCTACGTCCAGCAGACGATGGTGGCCCAGCTCGCCGACGCCGTGTTCTCCTCGTTCCGGCCGGGCTTCTACTTCGTCATCGTGATGACGGCGCTGATCCTGGCGCTCGCCGCCAACACGGCCTTCAACGGCTTCCCCGTGCTCGGCTCGATCCTCGCGCAGGACCGCTACCTGCCCCGCCAGCTGCACACCCGCGGCGACCGGCTCGCCTTCTCCAACGGCATCCTCATCCTCGCCGCGTTCGCCGTTGTGCTGGTGGTGGGCTTCCAGGCCGAGGTCACGCGGCTGATCCCGCTGTACACGGTGGGCGTCTTCGTGTCGTTCACGCTGTCGCAGACGGGCATGGTTCGGCACTGGAACCGGCTGCTGCGCACGGAGACGGAGCCGCTGGCCCGGCGGCGGATGCGCCGCGCTCAGTCGATCAACGGTTTCGGCGCGATCATGACCGGTGTCGTGCTCCTCACCGTGCTCGTCACGAAGTTCCTGCTCGGCGCATGGATCGCGATCGCGGCCATGGCGGTGTTCTTCGTGCTCATGCAGGCCATCCAGCGCCACTACGACCGGGTGGCGGCGCAGCTGGTGATCGGCGAGACCGACACCGTGCTGCCGTCGCGCAACCACGGGATCGTGCTGGTGTCCACGTTGCACAAGCCCGCGCTGCGCGCCTTGGCCTACGCCCGTGCGACCCGGCCGGACGTGCTGGAGGCGCTCACCGTCAACGTCGACGACGCCGACACCAAGAGGCTCATGCGCGAGTGGGAGAAGCGGGCCATCCCGGTGCCGCTGAAGGTGATCGAGTCGCCGTACCGGGAGATCACCCGACCGGTGCTGGAGTACGTGAAGCGGATGCGGACGAAGAGCCCCCGCGACGTCGTCACGGTGTTCATCCCCGAGTACGTCGTCGGGCACTGGTGGGAGCAGCTGCTGCACAACCAGAGCGCCTTGCGGCTGAAGGGCCGACTGCTGTTCCAGCCCGGCGTGATGGTGACGAACGTGGCGTGGCAGCTGCCGTCCTCCGAGCGGATCAAGAAGCGGCGGCCGGAGACGCCGCCCGGCTCGACCCGCCGCGGCTACGAGGCCCTCCCCTCGGAGGTCCGTACCCCGGCGGCGAAGTCGTGAGCGCCGCACTGGACTGGACCGACCGGGTGTTGGAGCTGCAGGTCGACGCGGTCGCGCACGGCGGGCACTGCGTGGCGCGCCACGAGGGGCGCGTCGTGTTCGTCCGGCATGCGTTGCCGGGGGAGCGGGTGCGCGCGGTCGTCGACGAGGACGCGGGCGGCGGCTACTGCCGGGCCGACGCCGTCGCCGTGCTGGCCGCGTCGCCCGACCGGGTCACCGCGCCGTGCACGTTCGCCCGCGCGGGCGGCTGCGGCGGGTGCGACCTGCAACACGTCGAGCCCGCGGCCCAGCGGGCGTGGAAGGCGCAGGTGCTCGCCGAGCAGCTGCAGCGGCTGGCCGGTGTGACCCGGGAGGTCGAGGTCGAGGAGCTGCCGGGCGGGTCGCTGGGCTGGCGCACCCGGGTGCGCCTCGCCGTCGACGACGAGGGCCGTGCGGGGCTGCGGGCGCACCGCAGCCACGACGTGCTGCCCATCGCGGACTGCCCGCTCGCCCCGCCGGGCGCGCTCGCCCCGGTGCTCGCGCGGCGGTTTCCGCCGGGTGAGGTGGACGTGGTGGTGGACGCGAGCGACGCCGTGCACGCGGGCGACGACGGGCCGGTGCTCGCCCGGGCGGCGGGTCGGGAGTGGCGCCTGTCGCCGGGGGTGTTCTGGCAGGTGCACCCGGCGCTGCCGGACGTGTTGGCGACCGTCGTCGGCGAGTTCTCGGCGGCACCGCCCGGGGGAACGGCGTGGGACCTCTACGGCGGGGTCGGGCTGTTCGCCGCCGTCCTCGCCGAGCAGGTGGGTCCGGACGGCTCCGTCACGGTGGTCGAGTCCGCCCAAGCGGCGGTCGACGACGGGCGCGCAGCGCTCGCCGACCTCGCGCAGGTCGGCTGGCGGGTCGGGCGGGTGGAGAAGGTGCTCGCGGGCCTGCCCGCCGACCCGGACGTCGTCGTGGCCGATCCACCGCGCAGGGGTCTGGGTCGGGCGGTGGTCGACGCGCTGGCGGCGCACGGCCCCGCGCGGGTCGTGTACGTCGCCTGCGACCCCGCCGCGCTGGCCCGCGACGTCGCCCTCTTCGCCGACCGCGGCTACGCCCTCGACGCCCTGCGCGCTTTCGACGCCTTCCCGATGACCCACCACATGGAGTGCGTGGCCCTCCTCACCCGCCGACGGTGAGTCCCGCGTCTCGCCACGGTGAGTCCCGCATCTCGCCACGGTGAGTCCCGCTCTCGCCACAGTGAGTCCCGCGTCTCGCCGCGGTGAGTCTCGCGTCCTACCACGGTGAGTCTCGCATCTCGCCACGGTGAGTCGTGCGTCCCGCGGTCCGGAATGCCACACACGCCGTGGCGAGATGCACGACTCACCGGGGCCGTTCACCGGGGGGCGCCGCTCAGCGGGGGCGCCGTTCACGGGGGGCGGCGCCGTTCACCGGGGGGCGCCGCTCAGCGGGGGCGCCGTTCACCGGGGGGCGCCGCTCAGCGGGGGCGCCGCTCACGGGGGCGCGCCGCTCACCGGGGCGCGCCGCCGCGGTCACCCGATGCGCTCCGCCAGCCCGGCGAAGAGCGGCGCCACCGTCACCTCGTCGATCAGGCCCGCGACCGTCGTCATCACCCGCGGCGCTCGGCGGCCCAGCGCGCTGATCCGCAGCCGCAGGTGCAGCCGCGTCCCCGACGGCACGGGCGTGAGCACGATCGCCCAGCTGATCCGGATCGGCTCCCGGTCGCGGCGCTCGCGCGTGGACCGGTGCACGAGCGCGCGCGGCGGCTCGAGCACGGCGACCTCGAACGTCGCGGCGGGCCCTCCCCAGTCCGGGATGACGTCCCCGACGGCGAGGCCCTGCCACCGCGGCTCGATGTGGCGCAGGCCCCGCCGCTCACGGGGGATCGCGCGTTCGATCCAGGCTGGGAAGTACCAACCTGCCCGCCGCCTGCCCAGCTGCACGATCCACGGCCACACGCGCTCGGGTGGCGCGCCCAGCGTGGTGGCGCGGTCGATGACGACCCGCGCGTCGGGCACGATCGCATCCCCCGGGAGCCCGGCGGCCAGCTCGTCGTCGGTGACACCGGAGCGGCGACCCAGCCGGGCGACGCCGACCAGCGCCGCGCCGAGGAGCGGGACGAGCAGGAGAGCGCGGCGCATCGGCCCAGTCTGCCGCGCGCCGCGCGGGGTGGGTGGGCCGAGACGTGCCGCCCGACATCGAAGGGGCCCGGCGGGGCGGCGGGAACGGCCCACCAGCGCGTTCCCGCCGACCCCCGCCCGGCGGTACCCGGCCGGGAGGCACCCGGAACGATGGGGACGTGACCGGTACGACCGCATCGCCCCCACAGGTCCCGGCGGGCCAGAGCATCCGCCAGCGCATCGCCGACGAGCTCGGCGTTCGACCCCACCAGGTCGCGGCGGCCGTGGACCTCCTCGACGGCGGCGCGACGGTGCCGTTCATCGCCCGCTACCGCAAGGAGGCCACCGGCACCCTCGACGACGCGCAGCTCCGCACGCTGGAGGAGCGCCTGGGCTACCTCCGCGAGCTGGAGGACCGCCGCGCCGCGGTGCTGGAGGAGATCCGCAAGCAGGGAAAACTCGACCCGGCGCTGGAAGAGCGCATCCGCGCGGCCGAATCCAAGGCCCGCCTTGAGGACATCTACCTGCCGTTCAAGCCGAAGCGGCGCACCAAAGCGCAGGTGGCAAGGGAGAACGGGCTGGAGCCGCTGGCCGACGCGCTGCTGGGCGAGCCGACGCTCGATCCGCAGGAGACGGCCGCGGGTTACGTCACCGAGCGGGTCCCTGATACCGCGGCGGCGCTGGAGGGGGCCCGCGCGATCCTCGTCGAACGGTTCGCCGAGGACGCCGACCTCATCGGTGGCCTGCGCGAGCGCATGTGGAGCCGCGGGCGGCTCGTCACCACGGTCCGTGCGGGCAAGGAGACCGACGGTGCGAAGTACGCCGACTACTTCGCCTACTCCGAGCCGTTCACCAAGCTCCCTTCCCACCGGATCCTCGCCGTGTTCCGCGGGGAGAAGGAGGAGGTCCTCGACGTCACGCTGGAGCCCGACGCCGATCAGCCGGAGCCGGGGGTCGTCACCGACTGGGAACGCCTGATCGCGGCGGCCGCGGGGGTCCGCGACGAGGGCCGCGCCGCCGACCGGTGGCTCGCCGACTGCGTCCGCTTCGCCTGGCGCACGCGCATCCTCCTGCACCTGTCCGTCGACATCCGCGTGCGGCTGCGCACGGTGGCCGAAGAGGGCGCCATCGGCGTCTTCGCGAACAACCTGCGCGATCTGCTGCTCGCCGCGCCCGCGGGCAGCCGCGCCACGATGGGCCTCGACCCCGGCCTGCGTACGGGCGTGAAGGTCGCCGTCGCTTCTGCGACCGGCAAGGTCGTCGCCACCGACACGATCTACCCCCACGAGCCCCGCCGCGCGTGGGACGCGGCGCTCGCGACGCTCACCAAGCTCGCACTCGCCCACAACGTGGAGCTCGTCGCGATCGGCAACGGCACCGCTTCGCGGGAGACCGAGAAGCTCGCCCGCGAGCTGGCCGCGCGCAACCCGGCGCTGGGGCTCGTCCCGGTCGTCGTGAGCGAGGCGGGGGCGTCGGTGTACTCGGCGTCGGCGTACGCGTCGGCCGAGCTGCCCGGCCTGGACGTGGCGCTGCGCGGGGCGGTCTCGATCGCCCGCCGCCTGCAGGACCCGCTCGCCGAGCTCGTCAAGATCGATCCCAAGTCGATCGGCGTCGGGCAGTACCAGCACGACCTGCCGGAGTCGGCGCTGTCCCGCTCGCTCGACGCCGTGGTGGAGGACTGCGTGAACGCCGTCGGCGTCGACGTCAACACCGCGTCGGCGCCCCTGCTGCGGCGGGTGTCGGGCATCACCGAGTCGCTCGCAGCCCAGATCGTCGCCCACCGCGACGCCAACGGGCCGTTCCGCACCCGCACCGCGCTGGCCGACGTGCCGCGCCTGGGCCCCAAGGCGTTCGAGCAGTGCGCGGGCTTCCTGCGCATCCGCGGCGGCGACGACCCGCTCGACGTCTCCGGCGTGCACCCCGAGGCCTACCCGGTCGTGCGCCGCATCCTGGCCCGCGCGAAGACCGACATCGGCTCGCTCATCGGCAATGCGCCGAAGCTGAAGTCGTTGCCGCCGAAGGAGTTCGTGGACGATCGGTTCGGGCTGCCCACCGTCACCGACATCCTCGCCGAGCTGGAGAAGCCCGGCCGCGATCCGCGCCCCGCGTTCCGCACCGCGACGTTCGCCGAGGGCGTCCACAAGATCTCCGACCTGCGGCCCGGCATGGTCCTCGAAGGCCAGGTGACGAACGTGGCCGCGTTCGGGGCGTTCGTCGACGTTGGTGTGCACCAGGACGGGCTCGTGCACGTGTCGGCGATGTCCGCGACGTTCGTGTCCGACCCCCGCGAGGTGGTGAAGTCCGGGGACGTCGTGCGGGTCAAGGTGCTCGACGTCGACGAGGCGCGCAAGCGGATCTCGCTCACCCTGCGGCTCGACGACGAGGCGGGCACGGGGAAGCCCAAGCCCGAGCGCGCGCCGCGCCGGGACGGGCGGGAACGGGGTGCGCGCAAGCCCGACGAGCGGCGCGGCGGCCGCCGCGACACCGGCCGGGCGGAACGGACCGGGTCGTCCGGGGCGCCCGCGAACAGCGCCATGGCCGAGGCACTGCGCCGCGCGGGTCTCACCGGCAAGTAGCCGCAAGTCCCGTCCAGGCTGATGATGGTCGCTACAGACGGAGGAGGACGCATGGGCAAGAGCAGTTCCAACGGCACGCGCCCCAAGGTCACCAGGCTGCCCAAGGCGCGCTACGAGGCCGAACTGCTCCGCCTGCAGATCCAGCTCGTCGAGATGCAGGAATGGATCAAGACGTCCGGCACGCGGCTCGTCGTCGTGTTCGAGGGCCGCGACGCCGCGGGCAAGGGCGGCACGATCCAGCGGCTGGCGGAGTACCTCAACCCGCGGGTCTGCCGCATCGTCGCCCTGCCCGCGCCCACCGAACGGCAGCGCACCCAGTGGTACTTCCAGCGCTACGTCGAGCACCTCCCCGCCGCAGGCGAGATCGTGCTGTTCGACCGCAGCTGGTACAACCGCGCGGGCGTCGAGCGGGTGATGGGCTTCGCAACCCTCGCCGAGTACCAGCGGTTCCTGCGCCAGTGCCCGATCTTCGAGCGACTGCTCGTCGAGGACGGGGTCCTGCTGCGCAAGTACTGGTTCTCGGTGAGCGACGCCGAGCAGGAGCACCGCTTCCGCGCCCGCCTGCAGGACCCGCTCAAGCGCTGGAAGCTCTCCCCGATGGACCTGGAGTCGCTCACCCGCTGGGAGGACTACTCGCGCGCGAAGGACGACATGTTCGCCGCCACCGACAACCCCGACATCCCGTGGATGGTCGTCGAGTCCGAAGACAAGCGTCGGGCCCGGATCAACACGATCGCCCACCTGCTGTCGAGCGTGCCGTGGCAGCCGGTGGAGCGTCCCGAGCTGCACCTGCCCAAGCGGCCCAAGACCACCGGCTACGAGCGCCCGCCCCGAGACCAGTTCCGCGAGGTGCCCGACCACGCGGCCACGCTGGTCAGCGGGTAAGGCCCCGCACCGGCGGAACGGCGTGATCGCCCGACGCGCAGCGACCGCCCTTACGCCCATCGTTGAGGCATCGGATCGACGAGGGAGTGAGCGACATGGTGGGTCTGGTGATCCTGGCGGTACTACTGCTGATCGCAGCGGCCGCGCCCCGCTACGGCTTCGACAGCCGCGTGGGAGCGCACGCCAGGCAGCGGCGTCCCATGGACGACCTCCGCGCCCTGCGCAGGGCGTTGACCAGGCGCGGAGTGCACGTAGCGCGGTGATCGCGGGGGTCGCCGTGGCGGTGACGGCGATCACCTGGGACTATAGGTGTCCGGTGGTGCGTTGAGAGCCACCGGAGACCGCGTTCGGCCAGGCAGAAGTCGTGCAGAGGGCCTTGCGGGCTCACCGCGGGGAGCATCCTCGCGCCGACTACTGCGACGAAAGTACGACGTGACTTCCTCTGAGTTCGACCTGCCCACCTTTGCCGACCTCCCGCTGCGAGCCGAGTTGCTCACGGCGGTGGCGGAGCTCGGCTACACCCAACCCAGCCCCGTCCAGGCCGAGGCGATCGCGCCCCTGGTCGAGGGCCGTGACCTGCTGGGCCAAGCCGCCACCGGCACCGGCAAGACGGCCGCGTTCGCGCTGCCGATGCTGGAGCGCCTCGCCGAGATCCGCCCGGGGCGCCGCCGCGGCGATGCGCCGTTCGGCATGGTGCTCACCCCGACCCGCGAGCTCGCGCTGCAGGTGTCCGAGGCCGTGAGCCGCTACGGCGCGCGCCTCGGCGCCCGGGTCGTCACCGTGTACGGCGGCGCGCCCGTCGGGCCGCAGTGGAAGGCCCTGCAGGATGGCGTCGACGTCGTCGTCGCCACGCCCGGCCGCGCCATCGACCTCATGAACCGCGGCGCCCTGCGGCTCGACGAGCTGGAGACCGTCGTGCTCGACGAGGCCGACGAGATGCTCGACATGGGCTTCGTCGAGGACATCGAGACGCTGCTCGACGAGACCCCCGACACCCGCCAGGCCGTGCTGTTCTCGGCCACGATGCCGCGCCGGATCGAGACGCTCGCGCAGAAGTACCTGCGCGAGCCGGTCACCGTCCGGATCCGCCGCGAAGAGGTGCCCGAGGGCGAGGCGCCGAAGGTGCGCCAGACCGCTTATCTCGTGCCGCGCACCCACACCACCGCCGCACTGGGCCGCGTGCTGGAGGCCGAGCGGCCCCGTGCCGCGATCGTGTTCTGCCGCACCCGCCTGGACGTCGACGCCGTCACGGAGACCCTCACCGCCCGTGGCCTGCGCGCCGAGGCGCTGCACGGCGGCATGGACCAGGAGCACCGCACCCGCGTCGTCGACCGGCTGCGCAGCGGCCGCACCGAGCTGCTCGTCGCCACCGACGTCGCGGCCCGCGGGCTGGACATCGACCTGCTCACCCACGTCGTCAACCACGACGTGCCGCAGTCCTCCGAGGCGTACGTGCACCGCATCGGCCGCGTCGGGCGGGCGGGGCGCGAAGGCGTCGCGATCACGCTCGTGCCGCCGTCGAAGATGTACGCGCTGCGCAACGTGGAGAAGCTCACCGGGCAGCCGATCGAGATCGCGCCCGTGCCCACGGCTGCCGACCTGCGCGCCGCCCGGCTCGACCGCACGCGGGTCGCGCTGGAGGAGGCGCTGGTCGAGGACGCGGACTCCGAGGACGTCCGGGCCATGCTCGCCGGGCTGGCGGCCGAGCACGACCTCCTCGACGTCGCCGCCGCGGCCGTCCGGATGATGCAGTCCGCCGCGGGCGCGCCCGACGACGGCGAGGACATCCCCGTCGTCACGCCGGGCCGCACGCGCGGCGAGCGGTCCGAGCGGCCGGTCAAGGGGCGTGGCGCGGGCCAGCGGCCGCCGAAGACGGGCATGACGCGGCTCTTCGTCAACGCAGGCCGCGCCGGTGGCGTGCGACCCCAGGACATCGTGGGTGCGCTCGCCAACGAGTCGAACCTGTCCGGACGCGACATCGGCGCGATCCAGATCCACGAGCGGCACGCGCTCGTGGAGGTGCCCGAACACGCCGCCGACGACGTTCTGCGCAGCCTGCGGGGGAGCACCACCTTGAAGGGCAGGCGGGCCAACGTGCGCCGCGATCGCGACTTCGCGGGCGCAGGCCGCGGCAGGTCCTGACGGCCCGCCCGCCTGTCGAGGTCCGCATCCGCCGTGCCCGGCGCTCCCGGGGACGTCGGTTCCGGCGGGGGAGCGCGCCGCATGAGTGACTGGACCGTGTACGCGGCCGAGCTCGCCCGGTCGATCGACGCCGCCACCGGCCCCCACGACCGTCGCTGGCTCGGGGCGGTCGAGCGGGTGCCCCGGCACCTGTTCGTGCCCCGCTGGTACGAGCGACACGACGAGGGCTGGATCGTGGCGGGCGTTTCCGCCCCGGACGCCTCAGCCTGCCTTGCCCCCGGCGACGCGACGGGCTCCGCACCGGCCACCGGGCCTGCCACCGCGAGCGTCGCCGGGCGCGTCACCGACGAAGCCGCCGGTCCCGGCGCCGGTGGTCGGCCTGCGCCCGGTGTCCGGGCCCCCGCCGACCCGGGACCGGTCGCGCGGCCCACGCCGGACGCGGACGCCGCCACGGACCCCGGCGCAGGCGCGGGTCTCGACACCGGTCTCGTGAGCGCCTACCGCGACGTCGCGCTGGTCACCGCGCTCCTGCCGGACGGGCACGGGGGCCTCGCCGCCGTCTCCTCGTCCACGCAGCCGTCGCTGATGGTGGGCATGCTCGACGCCCTCGACCTGCGCGACCACCTGAGCGTGCTGGAAATCGGGACGGGCACCGGCTACAACGCCGCCCTCATGTGCCACGTCCTGGGCGACTCGGCGGTGTTCTCCGTCGACGTCGACCCGGTGCTGGTCGACACCGCACGGGCCCGGCTCGACAGCCTCGGCCACCACCCGGTGCTCGCCGCGGGCGACGGCCGCGCCGGGCTCGCGAGCCACGCACCGTACGACCGGATCATCGCGACCTGCGCGTTCCCCGTGGTGCCGTGGCCCTGGGCCGAGCAGGTGGTGGACGGCGGGCTCGTGCTCGTCGACGTGAAGGTGGGCCTGCTCGCGGGCAGCCTGGTGCTCCTGCGGCGGACCGCCGACCGCCTCGAGGGCCGGTTCCTGCCGTCCTGGGCAGGCTTCATGGCGGTGCGCGATCGGGATCGCCCACCCGCGTGGCAGGAGGCCGACCCACCGGTGGGGCCCGCCGTCGGTGAGGCGGAGACGGCGCTCGACCCGCACCCGCTGTCGGCGTCGGTGCCGTGGTTCCTCGCCCAGATCGGGCCGCCGCCGATCGTCACCTTCCGCCGGTTCGGGCCCGAGTACGCGGGCGCGCGGTTCGTCGCCGCCGACGGCGCGTGGTGCGCCGTCGACCCACCCGACGTCCGCGGCCGCCGGGAGGTCACGTGGGGCGGCCCGCGATTCCTGTGGGACGACGTCGAGCGGGCCCACGCCCTATGGAGGCGCCACGGGCGGCCGGGGTGGGACCGGCTCGGCCTCACGGTGACGCCGGACCGGAGTCACACCGTGTGGCTGGACCGGCCCGACGCGCCGCTCGCGACCTGGTGAGCCGTCAGAACCGGTCGCTGGTCTCCAGCACCGGATAGCTGACCGCGCTCGGTGCACCGGACGTCCCGACCTCGGCGACGACCGCCTTGATGTCGTCCTGCGTCGCGAAGAAGGCCTCGAACTCGGCCATGCTCCCCCACTCGTCGATGACCATCATGTCGCCGTTCTCGTCCTCGACGAACATGTGGTGGAGCGCACCCTTGCTGTGGCCCTCGGCGCTGACCGCGGCCATCGTCTCGGCGTGGCGGGCGTAGACCTCCTTGAACTTGTCCACCTTTGCGCCGGGGAACTTGATGATGACGACGACACTCATGGCTGTCCTCCTGGAACGAGGCCGCGCCTGACCGCGGCACGGGTGTGCTCGCCGTCACAGTGGTGTGCGTTACCCCGCGACGGCGCTTGACTGTCGCTAGTGGACTTGGACCTCGTCGCCGACCTCCAGGTCGTTGTACCAGGCCTGGGCGTCGCTCGCGGACAGGTGGACGCAGCCCGCCGACGGGTTCTTCGGGTTGCCCTGGTGGAACGCGATGCCGCCGTCGGCGAAGAACACCGCATACGGCATCGGCGCGTCGTTGAACTCGGCGCTCTTGTGGTTCAGGTCCTTCCACTGCACCTCGAAGGTGCCTGTGGGGGTCTCCTTGCCCTGCCCGCCGTGGCTGATCCCCACCGGACCGCGGGCGATCTTGCCGTCGTGGATGAGCCACGCCTGGTTCTGGGCGAGGTCGACACAGGCTCGGGCGGTGGCGGTGCACGGAGTGCCCTTGACGATCGGCGGCCCGTCGTGGTGCCCGCCGTCTCCGTCGCCGTGTCCACCGCTATCGGCGGCCAGCGCCGTGCCGGTCACCGCCGCCGCGGTGGCCAACCCGATGCAGACGATCGCGGCCATACGCCGCAACCGCCGTGTCGTGCCCGTCATTCAACGTCCCTTCACCCGGTGGATCCGAGGCGGCAACGACGCCGGGGGACGCAAGGTGACGGTCACGGGGCGAAGCCGTCCGGTCACGAAACGGATGCGTGGCGTGTCCCGGTCACGATGCGGAAGGGTGGGCCGCATGACGGATCTGAAGCCGCGCAGCCGCGACGTCACCGACGGGATGGAGCGCGCCGCGGCGCGTGGGATGCTGCGCGCGGTGGGCATGCGCGATGAGGACTTCGGCAAGCCGCAGATCGGCATCGCGTCGAGCTGGAACGAGATCACCCCGTGCAACCTGTCGTTGCAGCGGCTGGGCATCGCGGCGAAGGAGGGTGTGCACCGGGCGGGCGGGTTCCCGATGGAGTTCGGCACGATCTCGGTGTCGGACGGGATCTCGATGGGGCATGTCGGGATGCACTACTCGCTGGTCAGCCGGGAGATCATCGCCGACTCGGTGGAGACGGTGGTGCAGGCCGAGCGGCTGGACGGCACCGTGCTGCTGGCGGGCTGCGACAAGAGCCTGCCCGGGATGCTGATGGCCGCCGCCCGGCTGGATCTGGCGGCCGTGTTCGTCTACGCGGGGTCGATCCTGCCCGGCCACATCGGCGACCGCGAGGTCAACATCGCCGACGCGTTCGAGGCCGTCGGCGCGTGCGCGCGTGGGTCTGATCACCCGTGCGGAGCTGGACGCCGTCGAGCGGGCGATCTGCCCCGGCGAGGGCGCGTGCGGCGGCATGTACACCGCGAACACGATGGCGGTCGCGGCCGAGGCGCTCGGCCTGGCGTTGCCGGGCTCGGCCGCGCCGCCCGCGGTGGATCGGCGCCGGGATGGGATCGCCCGTGCCTCGGGCGAGGCGGTCATCGGCATGCTGGAGAAGGGGATCACGGCGCGGCAGGTGCTCACCCGGGAGGCGTTCGAGAACGCGATCGCGGTGGTGATGGCGTTCGGTGGGTCGACGAACGCGGTGCTGCACCTGCTGGCGATCGCCCACGAGGCGGGGGTGCCGCTGGAGCTGGATGACTTCACCCGCGTCGGGGAGCGGGTGCCGCACCTGGCCGACGTGAAGCCGTTCGGCAAGTACGTGATGAGCACGATCGACCAGGTCGGTGGCGTGCCGGTGGTGATGAAGGCGCTGCTGGACGCGGGCCTGCTGCACGGTGACGCGCTCACCGCGACCGGCAAGACCGTGGCCGAGAACCTGGCCGTGATCGACCCACCGGGGCTGGACGGCGAGGTGCTGCGCCCGCTGGACAAGCCGATCCACCCCACGGGCGGGCTCACGATCCTGCGCGGCTCGCTCGCGCCCGACGGCGCGGTGGTCAAGAGCGCCGGGTTTGACGAGGCGACGTTCGAAGGCACCGCCCGGGTCTTCGACGGCGAGGCCGGCGCGATGGCCGCCGTGCCGAGCCTGCAGCCCGGCGACGTCGTGGTGATCCGCTACGAGGGGCCGAAGGGCGGACCGGGGATGCGGGAGATGCTCGCCGTCACCGCCGCGATCAAGGGCGCCGGGCTGGGCAAGGACGTGCTGCTGCTCACCGACGGCCGCTTCTCCGGCGCGACGACCGGGCTGTGCGTCGGGCACGTCGCGCCCGAGGCGGTGGACGGCGGCCCGATCGCGTTCGTCCGCGACGGTGACCGCATCGTGCTGGACGTGGCCAACCGGACCCTCGCCCTGGACGTCGACGAGGCCGAGCTGGCCCGCCGCCGCGAGGGCTGGGTTCCCCCCGAGCCACAGCTGCGGACCGGGGTGCTGGGCAAGTACGCCAAGCTCGTCGGCTCGGCCTCACAGGGGGCGGTCTGCGGCTGAGTTGTGCGCGGGAACGAGTGCTCTGGCACTCGTTCCCGCGCACAGGCCGTCAGGCGATCCGGCGCACCCGGTTGATCACCAGCTCGCCCTCGACCAGCTCGGGGATCATCGGGAGGAAATCCTGCAGGTGCTGGTTCGCGAGGTGGGCGTCGAGGTGCTCAGGGCTGCTCCAGTTCTCGTAGAAGATGAACAGCGACGGGTCTTCGGTGCCGTGGTGCAGCGCGTAGGTGTGGTAGCCGTCCTCCTTCGTCGTCGGCTCGATCAACGCCTCGAGCGCCGCGCGCAGGTCTTCCTCCCGGCCCGCCTTGGCCCGCATGACGGCGACGACGGTGAGCAGGTCGCGGTTCTCATCGGTGGGGATCGACATCGAGCGGCTCCTCGGTGAGCAGGCGGACGGACGTGATCACCGTAGTTCGCGGACCGCGCCTGCGCCTGTCCGAACAGGCTCAGCCGCGGGCGGCGACCGCCGCGTCGAGCGCCGTGCGCATCGCCGCGACGGGGCCCGGCTTGCCCGTCATGAGCTCCACTTGCGCGACGGCCTGGTGCAAGAGCATCTCCAGCCCGCTCCGCACGCTCGCCCCCGCGGCCAGGGCCGCCGCGGCGAAGGGGGTGGGCCAGGGCGCGTAGACCACGTCGAGCACCACCGCGCCCGCGCCGGGCGGGGTGAGTGCGTCCGCGCCGCCGGGCGGGAGCGTCGAGATGACGATGTCGGCGTCGGCGAGCTCCGCCGACGCCCGGGGCGGATCGTCGAGCGTGGCCGCGATCCGCGGTGTGACGCCCAGCCGCTCGGCCGTATCGCGCAGCTCCGCGGTGCGGCCGGGGTCGCGCACCAGCACCGTGACGTCGGCGATCCCGTGCTCGCGCAGCGCCGCCAGGGCCGACTGGGCGGTGCCGCCTGCGCCGAGCACGACCGCCCGTCCCGACGCGGCGCCGAGCGTCGTGCCGATCCCGGCGACGTCGGTGTTGAACGCCGTGCGCCGGCCCGTGAGCACCAACGTGTTCGCCGCGCCGACCGCCGCGGCCAGCGGGTCCACCTCATCGGCGACGTCCATCGTGACGCGCTTGAGCGGCATCGTCAGCGAGAGCCCCGCCCAGTCCGGCCCGAGACCAGCCACGAACCCGGCCAGCTCGGGCTCTCGGCACTCGTGGCAGCCGTACGACCAGTCGGCGAGCCCGAGCGCCTCATACGCCGCGTTGTGCAGCACGGGGGAGAGCGAGTGGGCGACGGGCGAGCCGAGTACCGCGGCGAGCATCAACCCAGTAT
The DNA here is from genome assembly GCA_963837575.1 of uncultured Actinomycetota bacterium. Taxonomy (GTDB): domain Bacteria; phylum Actinomycetota; class Actinomycetes; order Mycobacteriales; family Pseudonocardiaceae; genus Pseudonocardia. The sequence continues at coordinate 301,696 of CAWIOI010000017.1, read as the reverse complement.
CGGCCAGGCCGTGCCCCGCGGGTCAGCGGCCACGGTCTCGACGCCGGGCTAGCGCCGGAAGCGCTGGACGCGGACCTCGCCCTCGGCGAAACCGGCCGCGGCCCGCTCGATGCGCGCCAGCGACGCGGCCGCCAGCGAGCACGGCATCCCGTACGCCGCGCGCACCCGGTCGCTGGCCTGGCGCAGCGCCTCGCGGCTGCGGCCGACGAAGTCCGCCAGCGGGTAGGCCTCACCCGCCTGCAGGTAGTCCTCCACCACGAGCGACGGCGAGTAGTACTCGTGGCGCGACCCGTCCGGCCAGCGCACCTCGAACCGCATCTCGGGCACGAAATCGACGGTAGGACGCCCATGTTTCCGACGTGTGACAGTCTCCCCGCCATGGGCGAGACGATTGTCATACTCGGCGGGCGCAGCGAGATCGGTGTCGCCGTGGCCCGACGCCTCGCCCCGGGCGCGACGGTCGTGCTGGCGGCCCGGCGCAGCGACGAGCTGGCCCCCGAGGTGCAGGCGGTCCGCGATGCGGGCGCGGCGGCCGTCGACGCGGTCGAGTTCGACGCCGACGACCTGGCCGCCCAGCGCGGCGTGCTCGACGGGATCGTGGGGCGCCACGGGGCGCTCGACGTGGTGGTCGTCGCGTTCGGGATCCTCGGCGACCAGGCCCGCGCCGAGCACGACGCCGAGCACGCCCGCGCGATCGTGCACACCGACTACGTCGCGCACGTGACGGTCCTGACCCACCTCGCGCAGATCCTGCGTGCGCAGCGGCACGGAACCCTCGTCGTGTTCTCGTCGGTCGCGGGCATGCGGGTGCGCCGGGCCAACTACGTCTACGGCTCGGCGAAGGCCGGGCTCGACGGCTTCGCGTCCGGGCTCGCCGATGCCTTGCACGGCACGGGGGCACGGCTGCTGCTCGTGCGGCCGGGATTCGTGATCGGCCGGATGACCGCGGGCATGACCCCCGCGCCGCTGTCGTCGTCGCCCGACGCGGTGGCCGACGCCACGGTGGCCGCGCTGCGGTCGGGACGGGGGGAGGTGTGGGTGCCGCGGACGCTGCGCCCGATCTTCGCGCTCGCCCGGCACGCGCCGCGCGCTCTATGGCGGCGTGTGCCGCGATGATCCTGTTGGCAACCGTTTCGTGACGCTACCGTCATCCGCGGCTCGCAGGATCGGCGCAATCTGCACGGCAGTGGGGAGGGCACGCATGGGGGGACGCACGCGGTCGGTCGTCATGACCGTGGCCGCGTTCGCCCTGCTCGTTGTGCTGTGGGAACTGGTGAAGCTGGTGGTGCCCGACGACGGGGTGGTGATCGGCGGCATCCGGGTCCTGCCCCGCACCGACGACGCGGCCATGCCGCACGTGTGGACGATCCTCGCGAAGCTCGGCCAACCGGAGGTGGCAGGCGCGGCCGACGCCCGCACGGTCGGGGCGGCCGTCGCCACGAGCGCCGCGTTCACGCTCGGCCTCGCGCTGGGCGGCCTCGTGCTCGGTGGCGTGCTCGGGATGGTGCTGGCGCTGGTGATGCTGCGGTTCCGGCTCGCCGAGCGCGCGATGCTGCCCTACGTCGTCGCCTCGCAGACCGTCCCGCTCATCGCGATCGCCCCCCTGGTCGCGGGCTGGGGCGGCAAGATCGCGATCCTCGGATGGGCGTGGCAGCCGTGGGCGAGCGTCATGGTGATCGCCTCTTACCTGGCGTTCTTCCCGATCGCGATCGGGGCGCTGCGCGGGCTCGCCGCTCCCGGCCGGGCCCCCGTCGAGCTGTTCGTGTCGATGGCCGCGGGCTGGTGGACCACGCTGGTGCGGCTCCGGCTCCCGGCGGCGGTACCTGCGATCATCCCGGCCGTCCGGCTGGCCGCGGCGGCTGCGGTCGTGGGTGCGATCGTCGCCGAGATCTCCACCGGCACCCGCGGCGGGATCGGCCGATTGATCATCGAGTACGCGCAGACGGCCACCGGCGACCCCTCGCAGCTGTACGCAGCCATCTTGGGCGCGGCCGTCCTCGGCCTGGTGGCGGCCGGGGCGGTTGGGCTGCTCGATTTCGCGCTGCGGCGCTACCGGGGGGCGATCGGATGAGTGAGCGCAGCGCGTCATCAGCGCCGACGGCGGTCGAGCTCATCGGCGTCGACAAGCGGTTCGGCGAGGTCCACGCGCTGTCGGGCATCGAGCTGACCCTCGACGCGGGCGAGTTCGTCTCGCTGATCGGCCCGTCGGGCTGTGGGAAGTCGACGCTGCTGCGCATCGTCGCCGACCTGGAGCAGCCGAGCGGGGGTGACGTGCTGGTCGGGGGGAAGCCCGCCCGGCAGGCCCGGCTGGACCAGGACTACGGCATCGCGTTCCAGCAGTCCGGGCTCCTGGAGTGGCGGACGGTCGCGGAGAACGTGGAGCTGCCGCTGCACGTCCACGGCGTCGGCAAGGCGGATCGGCGGGCCCGCGCGGCGGAGCTGCTGGACCTGGTCGGGCTCGCCGACTTCGCCGGGTCGCGGCCCGCGCAGCTGTCCGGGGGCATGCAGCAGCGGGTGGCCATCGCGCGCGCGTTGGCCCCGCAGCCGAAGCTCCTGCTGATGGACGAGCCGTTCGGCGCGCTGGACGAGATGACCCGCGAACGGATGCAGGCCGAGCTGTTGCGCATCGCGCTCGAGAGTGGCGCGGCGGTGCTCTTCGTCACGCACTCCATCCCGGAGGCGGTCGTGCTGTCCGATCGGGTGGTGGTGATGTCGCCGCGCCCGGGACGGATCACCGAGATCGTCGCGGGGCGCAGGCCCGGCCGCAGCGCGTCGGAGCTGGAGCCCGACGACGTCGAGGACGTGCGCGAGACGGCGGCGTTCTTCGCGGCGGTCACGGCGGTGCGCGAGGCGCTGCGCAAGGGGCACCCATGAGCGAGCGCGCGAACCGTCGCGAAGGCGGCGTGACCGACTTGATCGCGCCGGTCGTGCTCGGCGTGCTGGTGCTCGTTGCGTGGCAGTTGATCGTCGTGGCCGCGTCGGTGCCCGCCTTCCTGCTGCCCGCCCCGACCGCGATCGCCGAGCAGTTCGTGGCCCAGTTCCCGGTGATCCTCTCGACCGCCGCCGTGACCGGCGGCAACGCGCTGATCGGCCTGGTCGCGGGCTTCCTCATCGGGCTCGTGCTCGCGGTGCTCGCGGCGTCGTCGCAGCTGGTCGCGGAGCTGACGACGCCGGTCGTGCTCGCGGCGAGCGCGGTGCCGATCGTCGCGCTGGCCCCGGTGTTCACCACGATGTTCGGCTCGACGACCGAGGTCGCGCGGCAGCTGGTCGTGACCGTCGTCGTGATCGTGCCGGTGTTCGTCGCCGCATCACGCGGGCTGCGGGCGGTCGCGCCCGTGCACAGCGACCTGATGACCTCCCTCGCCGCCACACCCTGGCAGCGGGCCCGGTTCGTGCGGCTGCCCGGCGCCGTGCCGTTCGTGGTGACCGGCCTGCGGCTGGCCGCTCCGGCCGCGGTGATCGCGTCGGTCGTCGCCGAGTACTTCGGCGGCCTGCAGAACGGACTGGGGAGCCGCATCACCTCGGCGGCTTCCAACACGGCCTACGCGCGCGCGTGGGCCTTCGTCGTGGCCTCGATCGTGCTGGGGCTGCTGTTCCACTTCGGCGGGACGCTCGTCGAGCGGCTGGTCACCCGCGGCAACCCCGCCTGAACCCGAGGAGATCCGATGTACAGACGCCCCCTGATCGCGGCGGTAGCGGCCGTCGCGCTGGCCGTGACGGCCTGTTCCACCACACCTCAGGCGGGCGGTGGTGGTGGCGGCGCGGCGCCCGGCAGCCCCGCCAAGGTGACGCTGCAGCTGCAGTGGGTGGCCCAGGGCCAGTTCGCGGGGTACTACGCCGCACTCGACCAGGGCTACTACAAGGACGCGGGCCTCGACGTCACGCTCAAGGAGGGCGGAGTGGACATCGTGCCGCAGACCGTCCTCGCGCAGGGTCAGGCCGACTACGCGATCGCGTGGGTGCCCAAGGCCCTCGCCAGCCGGGAGCAGGGCGCGGCGATCACCGATGTCGCGCAGGTGTTCCAGCGCTCCGGCACCCGCCAGGTGTCGTTCAAGACCAAGAACATCACCCAGCCCGCCGACTTCAAGGGCAAGAAGATCGGCAACTGGGGCTTCGGCAACGAGTTCGAGCTGTTCGCGGGCATGACCCAGGCCGGGCTCAAGCCCGCCAGCGACGTCACGCTGGTGCAGCAGCAGTTCGACATGCAGGCGCTGCTCAAGGGCGACATCGACGCCGCGCAGGCCATGTCCTACAACGAGTACGCGCAGGTGCTCGAGGCGAAGAACCCGGCGACGGGGCAGCTGTACCAGCCGTCGGACTTCAACGTCATCAACTGGAACGACGACGGCACCGCGATGCTGCAGGACGCGATCTGGGCCAACACCGACAAGCTCTCCGACGCCGGCTACCAGGACCAGACCGTCAAGTTCGTCGCCGCGTCGCTCAAGGGTTGGATCTACTGCCGTGACCACGTGGCGGAGTGCCGCGACATCGTCGTCAAGGCCGGGTCCAAACTGGGCGCGAGCCACCAGCAGTGGCAGGTCAACGAGGTCAACAAGCTGATCTGGCCGTCGCCGTCGGCGGGGGTCGGGACGATCGACGCCACCGCGTGGGCGCAGACGGTGAAGGTGGCGCGTACCGCGGTCAACGCCGACGGGCAGACGGTGCTCACGAAGGACCCCGACGACAAGGCGTACAGCAACGACTACGTCACCAAGGCCATCGAGCAGTTGAAGGGCCAGGGCGTCGACGTGACGGGCGCGAACTACAAGCCGGAGACGGTCACGCTGAACGCCGGGGGCGCGTAGCCCTCACGACCTCAGCAGCTCGTACCAGGCGCCGTCGTCGAGCGCGCCCCCGCCGACGATCCCGTCGGCGTGGAAGTGGCCGACCAGGGTGAAGCCCGCGCGCTCGGCGACGTGCCTGCTGGCCGTGTTGCCCCACGCCGTGCCGATCTGCAGCCGGTGGCGGCCGAAGCCGCCGCCTGCGGCAGGCGCGAACGCGTGCGCTACGACGAGGTCGAGGGCGGCGCTGACGACGCCGCGGCCGCGGGCGTCGGGGTGCGCCCAGTAGCCGATCTCGCCGCCGGTCGGGTTCAGCGGATCCGCCAGCCGGAAGATGGTGATCCGGGCCAGGAGCCGGTCGTCGGCGGGGTCGGCGACGACCCACCCCACCCGCTGCCCGAGCGAGGCCTGCAGCGCACCCTGCCGGACGAAGGCCCGTGCGTCGTCCTCGGTGTAGGGGTGGGGGAGGTCGGGCAGCCAGTGCCGGGTCCGCGGGTCCCGGCATGCTTCTGCGATCCGCGGGACGTCGGCGTCGACGGCCGGGCGCAGCCGGACCCGGCCGTTCTCCAGCACCTGGGTGGGCCACCACGTCGTGCGCGGCCGGCCGTCGTCGGTGGCGCGCAGCGAGGCGAGCCACGCGTCGCGCAGCTCGCCGCGGTGCGGGATCGACAGCGGGATCTCGCCGTGGAAGCCGAATCCGCAGGCGTGCGCCACCCGCCACGACGCGAGGTGGCCCGCCTGCGCGCGCCAGTGCACGACGGGCAGGCAGGCCTCGTCGAACGCCCAGCGGGTGGCGAGCCGCACCGCGCGGGCCGTGTGGCCCCGTCCGCGGGCCCACGGGGCGAGGACGAAGCCGATCTCGGACGGGTGCCCGCGGAGGTCGACGGTGCCCGCGAACCGCCCGGCGACCTCGATCGCCCAGCAGGCCAGCGTCGAGCGGTCCTTGCCCGGCTCGGCGACCCACTCCTCGGCGTGCCGCCGCTCGTAGGGGTGCGGAATCGAGGTGTACCGGACCGTCGCGGGGTCGCGGCCCATCACGACCATCTCGTCGACGTCGTCCGGGCGGAACGCCCGCAGGGTGACGACGCCGTCGGTGCGCTCGGAGGCGATCGGGGCCACCGTGCCATGGTCGCGCGAGGAGTTGCGGCAAGGTGCCCCGGCTGCGCCTCAGTCGCAGGAATGTCACATTGCTGCGATGACCGCAACCGTCGCCCGTGCGCGTGACCTTCTCGCCGCAGCCCCGCTCGTCGACGGTCACAACGACCTCCCGTGGGCACTGCGCACGCTGGGACGGCCCGCCGATCTCGCGGTGGGCGTTCCCGAGCCTGCACACCGACCTGCCACGTCTTCGCTCCGGGCGGGTCGGGGCGCAGTTCTGGTCGGTGTACGTGCCGTGCTCGTTCGCAGGCCCCGCCGCCGTGGAGGCCGTGCTGGAGCAGGTGGCGCTCGTCCGGGAGCTGACCGAGCGCTACCCGGGCGACCTACGCCTCGCGACGACCGCCGCCGAAGCGGAGGCGGCGTTCGCCGCGGGGCGGGTGGCATCGCTGATGGGTGCGGAGGGCGGGCACGGCATCGACGGCTCACTCGACGCGCTGCGCGAGTTGCGGCGGCGCGGCGTGCGGTACCTGACCTTGACGCACAACCGCAACACCGACTGGGCGGACGCGGCGACCGACGAGCCCGTGCACGGTGGGCTGACGGCGTTCGGCCGCGAGGTGGTGCGCGAGATGAACCGGATCGGGATGCTCGTCGACCTCTCGCACGTCGCCGCGACGACGATGCGCGACGCGCTGGCAACCACGGCCGCACCCGTCGTCTTCACCCATTCGTCGTGCCGGGCGGTGACCGACCATCCCCGCAACGTTCCCGACGACGTGCTCGCCGCCCTGGCGGACAACGGTGGCGTGTGCATGGTGACGTTCGTGCCGCACTTCGTGTCGACGGTCGCGCGGGACTGGGACCGCGCCGTCCAGGACGACATGGCGGCCGCCGGACTGGACCCGCGGGACCTGGCGGCCCGTTCGGGGTTCCTCGCGCGCCGCGGCGGGCCGCCGTGCCCCCAAGCCACGATCGCGGACGTCGTCGCCCACATCGAGCACGCCCGCGACGTGGCAGGCGTCGACCACATCGGCATCGGCGGTGACTTCGACGGCACGCCGGACCTGCCGGTCGGACTCACGGACGTCGCGGGCTACCCGCAGCTCTTCGCGGCCCTGCTCGACCGCGGCTGGAGCGACGCGGACTGCGCACGGCTCGCGGGCGGCAACATCCTGCGCGTCCTCCGCGCCGCCGACGCCGTCTGACCCGACTTTCTCCGAACGGGCCCCGGGGAGCGGGCCGAACCCCTACCCTCGGCGCCGTGGCCATACCCCTGGACGCCGCCGTGCGCGCGCTCGCGCTCCAAGTGAACCGGGAGACGGTGCTGAAGGCCCGCGCCGCCCTCCTGGCCGAGGCTGACCGGCTCGATCATCGAGCTGGGCAAGCACGCGCAAGCTACGGCAGCGAGGTCGGCCTGTGCGGCGGTGACCCGGTGTCGCCGGAGGCGGCCGGCGCGTTCAACGAGCGGATCAACGCGCTCGTCATGAGCTGTCGGGCCTACAACGGCGAACTTGCGCGCAGCGGCATCCGCGCTGGACGCCACAGCCCGGAGCCTACGGCTACACCGACGATGAGATCGCCGCGTCGTACCGCCCGGAATCGTGATCCGCCGGTGGCTGGCGCTCGTACCCGCCGTCACCCTGTGCGCCGCCTGTACCAGCACTGTCGGCGGCACGCCGGCCGCAGACTCCGAGCGCGCCGCAGCTGCCCGCCTCGCCCGCGAGTGCTGAACATCGACGGGATCGACCCCTGCGGCACGCTGACGTCCGCCCAGCTCAAGATCCCTTGGCGTCGCGCGCTATGGCGCCAGCAAGCCGGAAGGCAACCGTGGTCCGGGCTGTGACTGGATCCATTCTCCGACCGAGCCGATCGAGCACTACTCGGTCGGCATCAACACCCGGGGCGGCGTCGAGTTGGTGTTCGGCCAGCCCCAGCTTGAGGTGACGACTGTGGCTGGGCTTCGGCGCGGTGCAGACGCCCGGCCCTGTACGGCACTGGAAAGCAGGACTGTGTCGTGAACGTCGACGTGGCGCCCTCGCAGGCCGTGCAGGTCGGCTACTTCTACAACGGCGTCACCGTCCCGATGACCCACGAGATCGCCTGCCAGAAGGCCCGCCACGCCGCCGAACTGGCGATGCAGACGATCCTCGCGCGCACCGGCTAGGAGCGCGGGGGATGGAGGCGTCGATGGTCTGGCTGGTGGTGCACCTGGTCGCCACGGCGGTGCTCACGGGCGTGGCGTGGGCCTCGTTCGCCGTCATCTACCCGGCCTTCGCGCTGGTCGGACCCACGGAGTGGCCGAGCTACCACGCCGCGCACGTCCGGGCGATCACGCGGGTGGTCGTCGGGCCGTGGGTGGTGCAGGGCGCGTCGACGGTCGCGCTGCTCCTCGACCCGCCCGACGGCGCGTTTGCCGTCGCGGCCGTGTTGGCCGCGCTCGCGCTCGCGGCTGTCGTGTTGACGTTCGCGGGCGCGGTGCCCGCGCACAACCGCCTGGGCACGACGGCCACCGGCGGCGGCCCGGTGCTGACCAGGTTGAACCGCGTGCACCTCGTGCGCAGCCTGGTGTGGTCGGCGGCGACGGTGTTCGCCGCCGTGCTGGTCGTGCGGTAACCGGATTCGGTGCCCCCGGTGGGATTCGAACCCACACTGGACGCTGTTTGAGAGCGCTGCCTCTGCCGTTGGGCTACAGGGGCGAGATCGTGAGACGCAGCATAGCGGCCGCAGCATCACACCACTCCTCCGCGCGGGCCCCCGGCTATTCTGAATCCTTACCGAAAGCCACCGCAGGTGCGAAGGAGTAACCCGGTGACCCAGCAGGTGTCCGAGACGTCCGCGGACAGCACGCCCGCCGAGGCGGCCGCCAAGTCCGACAGCGGCCTCCGGGTGCTGGTCGTCGAGGACGAGGCGCTGATCCGCCTCGACCTCACCGAGATGCTGACCGAGGAGGGCTACGTCGTCGCGGGCGAGGCCGCCGACGGCGAGCAGGCGGTCGAGCTGGCCCGCTCGCTGCGCCCGGATCTGGTGATCATGGACGTGAAGATGCCGAAGGTCGACGGCATCGCCGCAGCGGCGTCGATCGTCGAGGAGCGGATCGCTCCCGTCGTCATGCTCACCGCGTTCAGCCAGCGCGACCTCATCGAGCAGGCCCGCGACGCCGGTGCCATGGCCTACCTCGTCAAGCCGTTCGCCCGGCACGAGCTGGTGCCCGCGATCGAGCTGGCCGTTTCCCGCTTCGCCGAGCGCAAGGCGCTCGAGGACGAGGTCGCCACGCTCACCGAACGCCTGGAGACCCGCAAGGTCGTCGACCGCGCCAAGGGCCTGCTGATGACCCGGCGCCAGATGTCCGAGCCGGACGCCTTCCGCTGGATCCAGCGCACCGCGATGGATCGCCGCACCACGATGAAGGCCGTCGCCGAGGCCGTCGTCGACGGGCTCGCCACGCCCGAAGTCGTAAGTTCACTCAACGTCACAAAGCGGATCACCTTCGGGTTGCGGTCCGGTAAAGACCGGCCGTGGCGATGCTGCCGCCGCGTCGAGGGGTGCCCTAACGTCCCGAGCGCTCTGACAACAGTTGAGGCGGCTCGGCGCGGGGTGGGCACCCCGGCCGCGGGCTAGGGAAGGATTTGAGCAGCATGACTCGGAGGCGGACGATCGTCACCGCCGCGATCCTCGCGGGGGCTCTCGGGCTCACGGCCTGCGGTACCAACCGGAACGAGGCAGGCGGCACCGGCGGCGGCAGCTCCTGCGACACCAGCAAGGGCACGCTCGTCATCGGCATGGTCGCACCGCTGTCGGGCAGCCTGTCGGCGCTCGGCCTCGGTATGCGCAACTCGGCCAAGCTGGCCGTCGACCAGGCCAACCAGAAGTGCACCGTCAAGGGCTACAAGCTGGCCTTCCAGCCCGAGGACGACCAGGCCACCGCGCAGATCGGCGGCCAGGCGGGCACCAAGCTGTCGTCCGACCCGAACGTCGTCGGCGTCGTCGGCACGCTGAACTCCTCGACGGCCCAGACCGTGCGCCGATCCTCGCGGGCAAGAACATCGTGCAGGTGTCGCCCGCCAACACCAACCCCACGCTGACGCTGGGCGACAACGCCGGTGGCGTCGCCGAAGCGGCCCGTTCCCCACGTACTTCCGCACCGCCACCACCGACCTGGTGCAGGGCCCGTTCGGCGCCCAGTACCTGGTGCAGAAGGCGGGCAAGAAGAACATCGCCGTGATCGACGACGGCAAGACCTACGGCGCGGGCCTCGCCGACCAGTCCGCCCCGGAGATCACCAAGCTGGGCGCGAAGGTCGTGGCGCGGGAGAAGGTCGGCGAGAAGGACACCGACTTCTCCGGCGTCATCGGCAAGATCCGGCCCGCCAACCCGGACGCGGTGTACTACGGCGGTGAGTACCCGGTGGCGGGCCCGCTGTCCAAGCAGCTCGCGGGCGCCGGCCTGAACATCCCGCTGATGGGCGGCGACGGCATCGTCGACAGCAGTTCGTGCCAGCTCGGCGGCCGCCAGGGCGACCTCGCCACCAGCGTCGGCGCGCCGGCGGACAGCCTGCCCAGCGCGAAGCACTTCATCGACGACTACAAGGCGGCGGGCTTCACCGAGCCGTTCAGCGCCTACGGCGTGCTCACCTACGACTCGACCAACGTCATCATCGACGGCTCGGCCAAGGCCATCGGCGACGGCGGCACGTTCGACGACTCGAAGCGCCAGGCCCTGATCGACGCCGTGCAGGCCACCAAGATCGACGGGGCGAGCGGCACGGTCGCCTTCGACCAGTACGGTGACACCACCAACAAGGTGCTCACGGTCTACTCAGGTCAAGGGCGACGGACTTCGCGCCCGGTCGAGACCGGTGCGTACCAGGCGAGCTGACGCTCGTCACAAGACCGACACCGTGGAGCGGCGGGGCCGATCCGGCCCGGCCCCCACGGTTTCGTGGAGAGGAACGCCGGTTGCTGTCCACGCTCCTGTCGCAGATCGTCAACGGCGTGGTGCTCGGCTCCCTGATCGGGCTGATCGCACTCGGCTACACGATGGTCTACGGGATCATCCAGCTGATCAACTTCGCGCACGGCGAGATCTTCATGGTCGGCGCGTACGGCGGGCTGGCCATGTTCACCTACGTGCTGCCGACGGCGTGGCAGCAGCAGTGGTACTTCGCCCTGCCGCTCTGCTGCTCGCGGCCGCGCTGGTCTCGGTCATCGTCGCGGTGGCGATGGAGCGGTTCGCCTACCGGCCGTTGCGCGGTGCGCCCCGGCTCGCCCCGCTGATCACCGCGCTGGGCGTCTCGGTGGCGCTGCAGGAGGCGGTGCGCGATCTTCTACCCGAACGGCACCGTCGGCGCTGCCCTTCCCGAACGATCTTCGTCGACGGGCACGCTGGTGATCCCGATCGGGGAACGGCGTGCCCGATCCGGTACGCGGGCATGCTGCTCGTCGTGGTGTCGCTGGGGCTCGGGCTACCTGCTCAACGCCTTCGTCGAGCGCACCCGCATGGGCCGGGCGATGCGGGCCACGTCCCAGGACCCGGACGTCGCCCGGCTGATGGGCATCGACCCGGACCGCGTCATCGTGCTGACGTTCGTCCTCGGGCGCGCGCGCTCGCCGGGATCGGCGGCGTGCTCTACGGCAACTACCTCAACAACATCAACATCGACATCGGCTTCCAGAACGGCATCTTCGCGTTCACCGCGGCCGTCCTGGGCGGTATCGGCAACATCCGCGGGGCGGTCGTCGGCGGGCTCGCGATCGGCCTCGTCAAGGCCCTCGCGGGCCAGTATCTGCCCGGCGGCACCGCCTACGACTACGTCTGGATCTTCGTGGTGCTCATCGTGGTGCTGGTGTTCCGGCCGCAGGGCTTCTTCGGCGAGACCGAGCGGGTGCGGGCATGATCGCCCGGTCTGGCGCCCGCCGCCACGGCGCTGCGCATCGCGGGCGGCGTGCTGACGATCATCGGCACGTACCTGCCCTGGGCGACCTTCGTGCTGAACGACGGCGCCTACCCCGAGAAGTCCACGCTCAACTTCTTCGTCGACCCGCTCGGCGTCACCGGCTTCCGGCTGCATCTGCTGCTGCTCGGCCTCGCCGTGATCGTCCTGACCGCTGCTCAAGGTGCCGCCGACGGGGCGGATGGTGCGCGGGCTCGGCTGGGGCGTCGCGGCCGTCGCCGTGATCAACGGCCTGTACATCACCGTCAAGGGTGGCGGCCTCGGCGCGATCACGGCCGTCCGACGGGCCGTGGCGTTCGGGGCGATCGTCACGCTGGTCGGCGGCGTGGCGCGCCATCGTGGGCGGTATCGCGGGCGGGCTGGGCGAGCGCCCCACCCTGACCTGGCGGCTGCCGTGGTGGGTCGAGTGGCTGCTGCTGCTCGTCGTCTTCGTGATCGTGCTGTTCCTCGTGGCGGCGGTGCTCACCAGCGGCGGCCAGGGCGGCGTGGTCAACCCGTACGCGGGCGCGGTGTTCCTCTCGGTGCTCGGCGCGCTCGGCGGCGCGTTCGCGGCGCTCTCCGCGTCCGGGCTGCTGGCGCTGGGTCTCCGCGGTGTCCGAGCGGCACCGCATGTTCAGCGTCGTCGTGCTGCTCGTCATGGCGCTCGTGCTGCCGCTGACCAGCGCGGGCACCGAGTACTGGATGACGGTCGCGGCCAACATCGGCGTCTACGCGGCCACCGCGATCGGGCTCAACATCGTCGTCGGGCTCGCGGGCCTGCTCGACCTCGGCTACGTCGCGTTCCTCGGCATCGGCGCGTTCACCGCGGCCAACCTCTCCGGCGCCGCGGCGTCGAAGGTCGGCATCCAGCTCCCGTTCCCGCTCGTCATGGTCATCTCGCGCGGTGGTGGCGGGCTGCTTCGGCGCGATCGTCGGGCTCGCCGACCCTGCGGGTGCGCGGCGACTACCTCGCGATCGTCACCCTCGCCTTCGGCGAGATCTTCACCCGCACCGCGCAGAACAACATCGGCGGGCCTCACCGGCGGCGCGAACGCGATCCCGAACATCCCGCAGGTGTCGCTTTCGGCACGGCCTTCAACGAGTCGATCACGCATCGGCGCGGTCCGGCTCCCGTCCGGCGTCCTGTACTACGTGCTGATCGTGCTCCTCGTCGCGGCCGTCATGCTGGTCTTCGCCAACCTCAAGAACTCGCGGCTGGGCCGGGCCTGGATCGCGATCCGGGAGGACGAGGACGCGGCCGGGCGATGGGCATCCGCACCGGCTCCGATCAAGATCCTCGCGTTCCTCACGGGCGCGATGCTGGCCGGCCTCGCGGGCGCGTTCTTCGCCCACAAGACCGCGGTCGTGGCCTACGACAGCTTCCGGTTCACCGAGTCGGTCACGCTGCTCGCAGCGGTCATCCTCGGCGGCATGGGCACGATCCCCGGCGCGGTGCTCGGCGCGTCGATCCTGTTCGTGCTGCCCGAGAAGCTGCGCGAGTTCTCCGACTACCGGCTCCTGCTGTTCGGCCTCGGCGCTCGTCGTGCTCATGCGGTTGCGCCCGCAGGGCCTCATCGCCGACGCGGCACCGGACAGGCGGAGCTGGCGGCGTGAAGCCGGACGCCCGCCGTGCCGCCGGTCGAGGAGGAGCCGAAGAAAGCGGAGGTGCCCGCATGACCACGCCCGGTGTTGGCGGCCTCGGGCGTCTCGATGCAGTTCGGTGGCCTGCGTGCGCTGAACGACGTGTCGTTCGCGCTGGCCGAGGGCGAGATCATCGGGCTGATCGGGCCCAACGGCGCGGGCAAGACCACGTTGTTCAACTGCCTGACCGGCCTGTACGCGCCCACGTCGGGCACGGTCTCGCGGTCGGGCACAGCCGCTGCCGGAGGACCCGGCGCGGGTCACCGAGCAGGGCGTCGCGCGCACGTTCCAGAACATCCGGCTGTTCCCGAGCATGACCGCCGCCGAGAACGTGATGGTCGGACGGCATGTGCGGATGAAGCAGAGCCCGCTGTCGTCGCTGCTGCACGGGCCGGGCTACCGGCGCAGCGAGGCCGAGGCGACCGGAGCGCACCGAGGAGCTGCTGGAGTTCGTCGGCCTCACCCGCTTCTCCGACGAGCTGGCCCGCAACCTGCCCTACGGCGACCAGCGACGGCTGGAGATCGCCCGCGCGCTGGCCACCGACCCGAAGGTGCTCCTGCTCGACGAGCCGACCGCGGGCATGAACGCCCAGGAGACCGAGGGCACCCGCACGGCTGATCTTCAAGATCCGCGAGCTCGGCGTGTCGGTGGTCGTGATCGAGCACGACACGAAGTTCATCTTCACCCTGTGCGACCGGGTGCTGGTGCTCGTGCAGGGCGAGCTGCTCGTCGAGGGCACGCCGGACGTCGTGCGCGGCGACCCGCGGGTGATCGAGGCGTACCTGGGTGCTCCGCCGGACGAGATCGAAGACCAGATCCACGCGGCGGAAGGGGCCTGAGCCGTGAGCTTCCTCGAGGTGCGCGACCTCACGGTCGCCTACGGCGCGATCCAGGCCGTGCGCGGCGTGACGTTCACCGTCGAGCAGGGCCAGATCGTCAGCCTGATCGGCAGCAACGGGGCGGGCAAGACCACCACGCTGCGCACGATCTCCGGGTCTGCTGCGGCCGGTGTCGGGCGAGGTGCTGCTGGACGGCGAGCCGATCCACCGGATGCCCGCGCACGAGATCCTGCGCCGCGGGCGTGGCGCACAGCCCCGAGGGCAGGCGGCTGTTCGCGCGGATGACCGTCGAGGAGAACCTGCGCCTCGGCGCGTACACCCGCGACGACGAGGCCGGCATCGTCGCCGACATGGACCGCGTCTACGAGCTGTTCCCGGTGCTGGGGGAGCGGCGGCAAGAACAAGGCGGGCCTGTTCTCCGGCGGCGAGCAGCAGATGCTCGCGATCGGGCGGGCGATGATGTCGCAGCCGAAGCTGCTCATGCTCGACGAGCCGTCGATGGGCCTCTCACCGATCATGACGCAGAAGATCTTCGACACGGTCAAGGAGCTCAAGAACGAGGGCACCACGGTGCTGCTGGTGGAGCAGAACGCGCTGTCGGCGCTGGCGCTCTCCGACTACGCCTACGTGATCGACCTAGGGGCCACCACGCTCTCGGGCACGGGCCGCGAGCTGCTGGCCGACCCGCGAGTCCAGGAGGCGTATCTGGGCGAGGGCGTCGCCAACTGATCTTGTGCGGCTCACGTCGCTGTGACGACCGGAGCCGCACAAGATCCGGACTTGTCCACAGGTTTTCTCAACTCGCCACGTCTCTGTCGGGCCTCCGGGCACCTTGGGTGCGTGTTCACGGCAGCTGCCCAGCGCTCGCGAACCGCGCTGGAGTCGGTGACCACCCTGGCCGATCTTCGGGAGCGCGGGGTGGTCGCCCGGCGCGATCCGCGCCCAACTGGCCGCGCGCCGTTGGCAGCGGCACGGTCGTGCGATTGTGCTGCACGGCGGCCCGCCGACGCTCGCCGAGCGCTGCAGTGTCGTGCTGCTCAACTGCGGCGAGCGGGCGCTGTTCACCGCCTTCACCGCCGCCGAACAGCACGGCCTTCGTGGATGGGAGCGACCGAACCTGCACGTCCTGGTCCCGGCGGGCACCAGGCTGCGCGGGCGACGGGCAGCTGCGCGCCTGCACTACGCTGGGCGACTGGGCGCGTGTCGACGCCGTCCCGGGACGTCGGCTGCACCGGTGTGCACCCGCGCTCGTGCTCGCCGCGAGCACGTTCGCTCATCCCCGATCGGCGTGCGGGATCCTCGCCGCGGGCGTCCAGCAGCGGCTCGTCACCGCCGACCAGCTGCGCGCCGCGCTCTGGAGCAGGCGCCGCGGGCGCGGCACCGGCGGCTTCTCGCCGCGGCGATCGGCGACATCGGACAGGGCGCCCAAGCCATGAGCGAGATCGACTTCGGGCGGCTGTGCAAGCGCGCGGGCCTGCCGGAACCGGTCCGCCAGGCCGTCCGGGTGGAACGCGGCGGGCGTCGTCGCTACCTCGACGCGGAGTGGATCCGCGTCGACGGGCGCCGGGTCGTCGCCGAGGTGGACGGCGCGCTGCACCTATCGCCGCGCCGGTGGTGGGACGACCAGCTGCGGCAGAACGAGCTCGTGATCGCCGACGACATCGTGCTCCGCTTCCCGAGCGTGGTGGTGAGAACGAACCCGGAGGAGGTCGTCGCCCAGCTGCGGCGCGTCCTCCGTAAGGATCTTGTGCGGTCGCAATCGTGATATCGACCCGAGTAGCACAAGATCCGCTACTGGGGCTTGCGGCAGCAGAAGATGGCCGTGCCCGGGAAGAGCTCCCCGCGCAGGCGAGACCACTGGCCCCACACCGTGTCCCGGTCTTCGGGCCACTCCGGCTCGACGAGGTCCTCCAGCACGAGCCCGGCCGCGACGATGTCGCGCACCCGGTCGCCCAGCGTGCGGTGGTGTTCGACGTAGGTGGCGGCTCCGTCGCGCGTCCACCTCGACGTAGGGCATGCGGTCGAAGTAGGACTGCCGCACCACGAGTCCGTTCTCCCCGGGGTCGTCGGAGAACATCCAGCGCATCGGGTGGTTCACCGCGAACACCCAGCGCCCGCCGGGCCGGAGCACCCGCGCCACCTCGCGCATCACCTGGTCGGGCTCGGCCACGAACGGCACGGCGCCGAACGCCGAGCACGCCACGTCGAACAACCCGTCCCGAAACGGCAGCTGGGTGGCGTCGGCTTGCACGAGCGGCACGGCTGAGGCCGGTGGCGCGCCCGAGCGCGGCGGCGTGGCCCAGCATGCCCGCGGAGAGGTCGAGCGCCACCGGCCGCGCGCCCGCCCGCACGAGCCATCGGGAGCACGGCGCGGAGCCCGCGCCGACCTCGAGCACGCGGCATCCCGCGACGTCGCCGAGCAGCCGGGCGTCCTGCTCCCGCAGCCCCTCCGGGCACCAGACGAAGTCGACCTCGCCGATGTCGGCGCCGTGTTCGGCCAGGTAGTCGTCGGCGTCGGCGTCCCACCAGAGCCGGCTGGCACGCCGCGACTCGGCCGCCCCGACCGACCTCCGCGCGACCCCGACCGTCCCCAGGTCCTCCTCGGCACTCACGCGCAGATCGTGACACGTCCGCGACCTGCACCCGCGTTGCCCACGTGATCGTGGCCCACGTAACATGGACGGTGTTCCGGGGTCAAGGTGGCTGCTCGCGAGCGGTCTGGCAGGCTCCGGGAATCAACGTTTACGGGTGACTGTTACACCGTCACACACGCAAGCGCAGACCAAACTGCATCGCCACCACCCATCCCTACCGGAGCACCCCACTACATGTCCACCGACACCACCGCCGTCCCGACCACCACGCCGCAGGTCGCCGTCAACGACATCGGGACGGAGGAGGATTTCCTCGCCGCCATCGATCAGACGATCAAGTACTTCAACGATGGTGACATCGTGGAAGGCACCATCGTCAAGGTCGACCGGGACGAGGTCCTGCTCGACATCGGCTACAAGACCGAGGGCGTCATTCCCTCGCGGGAGCTCTCGATCAAGCACGACGTCGATCCGGCGGATGTCGTCGAGGTCGGGGAGTACGTCGAGGCGCTCGTCCTCCAGAAGGAGGACAAGGAAGGCCGCCTCATCCTCTCCAAGAAGCGCGCCCAGTACGAGCGCGCCTGGGGCACGATCGAGGAGCTCAAGGAGAAGGACGAGCCCGTCGAGGGCACCGTCATCGAGGTCGTCAAGGGCGGCCTGATCCTCGACATCGGCCTGCGCGGCTTCCTCCCCGCGTCGCTGGTCGAGATGCGCCGCGTCCGCGACCTGCAGCCCTACGTCGGCCGCAAGATCGAAGCCAAGATCATCGAGCTGGACAAGAACCGCAACAACGTGGTGCTGTCCCGCCGCGCCTGGCTGGAGCAGACCCAGTCCGAGGTCCGCAGCGAGTTCCTCAACCAGCTCGCCCGCGGCCAGGTCCGCAAGGGCGTCGTCTCGAGCGTGGTCAACTTCGGTGCGTTCGTCGACCTCGGCGGGGTCGACGGCCTGGTGCACGTCTCCGAGCTGTCCTGGAAGCACATCGACCACCCGTCCGAGGTCGTCGAGGTGGGCCAGGAGGTCACGGTCGAGGTCCTGGACGTCGACCTGGACCGCGAGCGGGTCTCGCTGTCGCTCAAGGCGACGCAGGAAGACCCGTGGCGCCTCTACGCCCGCACCCACGCGATCGGCCAGATCGTGCCGGGCAAGGTCACCAAGCTCGTTCCGTTCGGCGCGTTCGTCCGCGTCGAGGAGGGCATCGAGGGCCTGGTGCACATCTCGGAGCTGGCCGAGCGCCACGTCGAGATCCCCGAGCAGGTCGTGCAGGTCGGCGACGACTGCATGGTCAAGGTCATCGACATCGACCTCGACCGGCGGCGGATCTCGCTGTCGCTCAAGCAGGCCAACGAGGGCATGACGGTCGACACCGAGTTCGACCCCACGCGCTACGGCATGGCTGCCGAGTACGACACCGAGGGCAACTACATCTACCCCGAGGGCTTCGACGTCGATTCCGGCGAGTGGCAGGAGGGCTTCGAGGTCCAACGCGAGGCCTGGGAGAAGGAGTACGCCGAGGCCCACGCCCGCTACGAGCAGCACATCGCACAGCTGCGCAAGAGCGCGGAGGCCGATGCGGAGGCCGCTGCCGATGGCGGGGGCACCAACTACTCGTCGGAGGGCGCCAGTCCGGCTGTGGAGTCCACCGGCGGGTCGCTCGCCAGCGATGAGCAACTCGCCGCGCTGCGGGAGAAGCTGTCCGGCGGCGCCTGAGCCGCCACCGCACGACACCAACGGGCCGTTCGTCGCACGACACGCGACGGGCGGCCCGTTTGTCATGTACTTTGCGGCGCGCCGTATGCGCTCCGCACAGCGATGGCCCTAGGGTGCTCCCGTGCGCCGGGGTCCGTGGATCGTGCGCCCGGTGATCGGCGCGTTGCTCGCCCTGCTCGCGGGCTGTGCGAGTGCTGCCGTCCCCGGTCCGAGCCTGCCGACCTTCCCCGCGTCGGGCCCCGGATCCTCGTCCGCAGCCGCCTCCACCGCCGCGGACGCCGGAGTCGTGCCCGACGACTGTTCGCGCATCCTCCCCGTTGGCGAGCTCGTCGCGGTGTTCGGGCTGCCGCTGGACAGCGTCGTCGTGCGCACCACGGTCGGGGTGCCCGCGCCCTCCGTCGGCCGCATCGAGCGGATGGATTGCGCCTACAGCGGCACCGCGGCGGCCGGACCGGACACGGGCAAGCGCCTGCTCGGGATCAACGCGGCCGCCTACACGACGCCCGCCGCCGCTCGTGCCCAGTGGACGCTCAACGCCGCGGGCGAGGACGGCCTGCACCGCGATGCGCCGGTGGGAAGCGCCTCCGGCGTGCTCGTCGAGCGGCCCGGGGAGACGCTGCTGGCCGTCCAGTACGGCTCGGGCACCGTGACGATCGTCCTGCCCGACCGCCCGCTGCCCCCCGGAAGCAGCCCGCCGACCATGCTCGTCGACCTCGCGCGGCGGGTGCTGCCGACGATGGCGGGCGCGGCGGCTGCGCCCACGCCGTCGGCGGCGCCGAGCCCGACGCCCGGGCCCGTGCGGGCGCTGCGCTGAACCCGGGGTGGGTGGCGTGCTGCGGGTGGGGCTGACCGGGGGCATCGGGTCGGGGAAGTCGACCGTCGCCGCCCGGCTCGTCGAGCGCGGCGCGGTGCTCGTCGACTCCGACCGGATCGCCCGCGAGGTCGTCGCGCCGGGCACGCCGGGCCTCGCCGCGGTGGTGGCCGCCTTCGGTCCCGCCGTGCTCGCCGCCGACGGCTCGCTGGACCGCCCCGCGCTCGCGTCGGTGGTGTTCGACGACCCCGCCGCGCGGGAGAAGCTCAACGGGATCGTCCATCCGCTCGTCCGGCGGCGTTCGAACGAACTGATCGCCGCCGCACCTGACGACAGCATCGTCGTGCAGGACATCCCACTGCTCGTCGAGGGCGGGATGGCGGCGCGGTTCGCGCTGGTCGTCGTCGTCCACGCGGACGCGTCGGCGCGGGTGCGGCGCCTCGTCGAGCAGCGCGGCATGCCCGCGGCCGACGCCGACGCCCGCATCGCCGCCCAGGCCGACGACGCCGCGCGGCGGGCGGTTGCCGACGTCTGGCTCGACAACTCCGGCTCGCCGCAGGAGCTCGTCGCGGCGGTGGACGCGCTGTGGGACGGGCGGCTGGTGCCGTTCGCCGCCCACCTCGCCGACGGTCGGGCGGCGCCCGGCCCC
The DNA here is from genome assembly GCA_963837575.1 of uncultured Actinomycetota bacterium. GTDB lineage: Bacteria > Actinomycetota > Actinomycetes > Mycobacteriales > Pseudonocardiaceae > Pseudonocardia. The sequence goes on along the minus strand of CAWIOI010000017.1, from coordinate 281,643 downwards.
CCCGCGCTCGTCGACGCCGATCCGGAGTGGCCCGCGCAGGCCGCCCGGCTCGTCGACCGCATCGCAACCGCGGCGGGGGATCGGGGCGGGGGCGTCGCGCACGTCGGCGCCACGGCCGTGCCCGGCCTGCCCGCCGTGGACGTGCTCGACCTGCAGCTCGGGGTGACGTCCCCCGACGACGCGGACGCCATGCGCGACCAGCTCGGCGACGTGGGGTTCGTCCCCGCCGACCCGCGGCCCGGCTTCGCGTCGGCGGACCCGGGTCGGCCCGCCCGCCTGCACGTGCGCGTCGTCGGCTCACCCGGATGGCGGAGCGAGCTCTGCCTGCGGGACTGGCTGCGCGCCGATGCCCGCGCCCGGGCCGAGTACGCGGCCACCGCGCGGCAAGCGGCCGCGAGCCGCACTGATCGGCAGGCCGACCCGCAGGCGGGCGTCGCGGCGAAGTTCGCCGCGAGGGCCGAGGCGTGGGCCGCATCGTCGGGGTGGGCGCCGTCGTTGAACGGGACGAATCCGGACGGATGACCATTGAGGGCAGTAACGCAGCGCCGCAGGCCCGCGATGGTCAAGCAGGTCCGGTCCGCGACCGGGTGATACCTGCTCGCAGACCGTCACCGGCGTGCAGGGCGCCGGGGGAGCACGGGGAGGTTCGGGAATTGGGCGACAACGCCGCGGGGCCGGTCGAGCCCTCCGCAGGCGGCGCCGCCGACACCGCGCTGGCCAGCCCGGAGTCCGCCGTGCCGGGCGACGACGACCCGCGCGACGCGTACACGGCCGACGCGGAGCCGGTCGGCGACACGGCCGACGCCGACGAGCAGCCTCACCCGGATGGTCCCGCTGCCGCGGAGCCCGAGTCCACGGCCGAGCCTGTGAGCGGAACCACGCAGGTCGTCCAGGACGCGCCCGCCCCCACCCCGGCCCAGCTGCGCGTCGACTTCGGGGCGCACCTCGAGGCCAACTACCGACGGCTCGTCGCCCAGCTCTACGCGATCACACTCGATCCCGCCGAGGCACACTCGGCCGTTCAGGACGCCTATTCGCGCGCCTGGCGGTCGTGGGCCACGGTCAGTCGCTCGCCCGACTCCGTCGGCTGGGTGCGCCGCGTGGCCGTGCGCTCCACCGTCCGCAGCTGGCGCAGGCTGCGGCTGCGGTCGCGACGATCCGTCGGACCGGGCCCGGACACCGAAACCGGTGTCGTGCTCGCGGCGCTGCGCGTGCTGCCCGCCGCCGAGCGGCGGTGCGTCGTGCTGCACCACATGGCGGGCGCGCCGGTGTCGGAGATCGCCGCCGTCGAGGGCGCCTCGGTGAGCACTACCGCTGCCCGGCTCGCGCGGGCGCAGAAGGTCGTGAACGACGGCCTCGTGAGCCTGATCAACCCGGACGGCAGCCTGGACGCGGACGCGTTCGCCCGGGATGTGCCGTCGAACGGGTACGACGGCTGGACGGCGGACTGGGACGACTACCGTCCCGTCCATGAGGAGGAGGACCTGCGGTGACCGGTGCGTATGACCGGCTGAGCAACGCGTTCCACCGGCTCGACGACGAACTGGCGGGCGGCGTGCCGCTGCCCTCCGTCGACGCCGTGATCGGCCGCGCGGGCACGCTCAACCGCGCGAGCACCGCCGCGGCCATCGCCGTGGTCTCGGTCGGTGCCCTCGGCGGGGTCACCGCGGTCGCGCACGCAGGTGTCCGCCCCGTGGCCGTCGCGGAGGCCGCGGTCGTCCCGCCGACGACCACGACCACGACGACCACCACCCCGCCCCCCGCCATCGCCGCGCCGCCGATCACGACCACCACCGTGGCCCCGGCGCCTGCGCCGCGCCGCACCGGCGTCATCGTGCCGACCCCGCGGCGCCGGGTCGTCACCCCGGCGCCCGTCGTGGAACCGCCCGTCGTCCAGACCACCGAGGCCCCGACCAAGGAGGGCACCCCGGACCCGCCCACCACGAAGCCGCGGAAGACCAAGAGCAGCAGCTCCGACTCGTCGTCGACCGAGGGCTCGTCCGGATCGTCGTCCCCGACGCAGGGCTCGTCGTCCGGGAGCAGCCCGTCCGTGACCAGCGGTGGCAGTTCGTCCGCGGGCACCACCGTCCCGTAGCCGCACTACGCGGCGCTGGTCAGGGCCGGGGTCGCCAGTCGAGCGTGATGCCGAACCCGGCGAGCCACGCATCGAGGTCGTGGCCGTGCGCGGCGATCCCGTCCAGCGTGCGGTAGGTGCAATGCATCGCCGCCTCGGCCGTCGGCGCGTCGAGCAGCCCGAGCCCGACCGCGGCGACGAACTCGTCGACGTCGAGCACCCGGGCGTCCCTCCCCGTCCGCACGACGATGTCGAGGTAGTGGTCGGTGAGCGTCCAGCGGTCGCCGTGCCGCTCGACCGTGCCGACGTCGAGGTAGAAGTCCTGGTCTTTGGCGTGGCCCGGGTTCCACCACCAGTCGGTCACCGCGAGCCCCAGCTCCGGCAGCAGCCACGTCTGCACCCAGTGCGCGGTCGGCCGGTTCACCATCGCGCGGCTCATGTACAGCCCGAACGGTGTCTCGCGGTACACGTCGACCGGGCGCACCAGGCCCTTGTTGTCGATGTTCACGCGGGCCGGGACGTCGAACGTGGAGACCTTCGGCGGGTGCACCGCCCGATGCTCCCGCACCGGCCCGCACGAAACTGTCGGTGGGCCCTCGTACCCTGGATTCGTGGCTTTCGCGACAGAGATCCCCGGCAGCGCGGCCCACCACGACGTGCCGGTGGCGCACTCCGAGTTCCGCCCGGTCGGGGAGATCCCCCGCACCGGCGGCCGGTTCGAGGTGGTCAGCCCGCACGTGCCCGCGGGCGATCAGCCCACGGCGATCGAGGAGCTGGAGCGGCGCATCCGCGCGGGCGAGCAGGATGTCGTGCTCCTCGGGGCCACGGGCACCGGCAAGTCGGCCACCACGGCGTGGCTGATCGAGCGCGTTCAGCGGCCCACGCTCGTGATGGCGCCGAACAAGACCTTGGCCGCGCAGCTGGCCAACGAGCTGCGCGAGATGTTGCCGCACAACGCCGTCGAGTACTTCGTCTCGTACTACGACTACTACCAACCCGAGGCGTACATCGCGCAGACCGACACGTACATCGAGAAGGATTCGTCGATCAACGAGGATGTCGAGCGACTGCGGCACTCGGCCACGATGAGCCTGCTCTCGCGGCGTGATGTCGTGGTCGTCGCGTCGGTGTCGTGCATCTACGGCCTGGGCACCCCGCAGTCCTACCTCGACCGGTCGGTGAAGCTGAAGGTCGGCGCCACGATCGAGCGCGACGCGCTGCTCCGCGCGTTGGTCGACGTGCAGTACACCCGCAACGACCTGTCCTTCGCCCGGGGCACGTTCCGGGTGCGCGGCGACACCGTCGAGATCATCCCCGCGTACGAGGAGCTCGCCCTCCGCATCGAGTTCTTCGGCGACGAGGTCGAGGCGCTCTACTACCTGCACCCGCTCACCGGCGAGGTGCTCCGCCAGGTCGACGAGCTGCGGATCTTCCCCGCCACCCACTACGTCGCGGGCCCGGAGCGCATGGAGCGCGCGGTGCGCGACATCGAGGCCGAGCTGGCCGAGCGGCTGGCCGAGTTCGAGAACCAGGGCAAGCTGCTGGAGGCCCAGCGGCTGAAGCTGCGCACCGAATACGACATGGAGATGATCCGCCAGGTCGGGTTCTGCTCGGGCATCGAGAACTACTCACGCCACATCGACGGCCGCGGCCCCGGCACCGCGCCCGCCACGCTCATCGACTACTTCCCGGACGATTTCCTGCTCGTCATCGACGAGTCCCACCAGACGGTCCCGCAGATCGGCGGCATGTACGAGGGCGACATGTCCCGCAAGCGCAACCTGGTCGAGTTCGGGTTCCGGCTCCCGTCCGCGGTCGACAACCGGCCGCTCACCTGGGAGGAGTTCGCCGACCGGATAGGGCAAACGATCTACCTTTCGGCCACGCCCGGGCCGTACGAGCTCACCCGCACCGGTGGCGAGTTCGTCGAGCAGGTCATCCGGCCCACCGGCCTAGTCGATCCGCAGGTCGTGGTCAAGCCGACGAAAGGCCAGATCGACGACCTCGTCCACGAGATCCGGGTGCGCACCGAGCGCGACGAGCGCGTGCTGGTCACCACGCTCACCAAGAAGATGGCCGAAGACCTCACCGACTACCTGCTGGAGCTCGGCGTCCGGGTCCGCTACCTGCACTCCGAAGTCGACACGCTGCGCCGGGTCGAGCTGCTGCGGCAGTTGCGGCTCGGCGAGTTCGACGTGCTCGTCGGCATCAACCTGCTGCGCGAGGGCCTCGACCTGCCCGAGGTGTCGCTGGTCGCCATCCTGGACGCCGACAAGGAAGGCTTCCTGCGCTCCGGCACCTCCCTGATCCAGACGATCGGGCGCGCCGCGCGCAACGTGTCCGGCGAGGTGCACATGTACGCCGACCAGGTCACCGATTCGATGCAGTACGCCATCGACGAGACCGACCGGCGGCGGGCCAAGCAGGTCGCCTACAACGAGGAGCGCGGCATCGATCCGCAGCCGCTGCGGAAGAAGATCGCCGACATCCTGGACCAGGTGTACCGGGAGGCCGAGGACGTGCCGGTCGGCGGTTCGGGCCGCAACCAGTCGCGGGGCAAGCGGGCCGCGGGCGAGCCGGGCCGCGCCGCGGCGGCCAGCTCCGGCATCGTGGCCGGGCGCGACACGAAGGGGATGCCGCGGGCCGAGCTGGCCGATCTCGTGCAGCAGCTGTCCGACCAGATGCTCGCCGCCGCCCGCGACCTGCAGTTCGAGCTCGCCGCCCGGCTGCGCGACGAGATCGCCGATCTCAAGAAGGAGCTGCGCGGAATGGATGCCGCCGGGATCAGGTAACCGCTCGTCCCGCAGGACATCGGCGGTCGCGCGGCAGGGCCGAGTTCCTCGTCGCCCGCCCGGGCCCGTTACCGTGAGGGTGTGACCCTGACGGAACGTGTGCCGCGGCTGCTCGAGCAGCTCCGCGCGCCCCGTCGCGTCCTCCCGGTCACGCTGCCGCTGCTCGCGTTGGCGCTGGCGAACGTCGTCGCGCACACCGGCGGCAGGCACATCGATCTGGAGGTCTACCGGTTCGGCGTGCAGACATGGCTCGCGGGCGGCGACATGTACGGCCCGCTGCCGGAGACGTCCGACCACATCACGCTGCCGTTCATCTACCCGCCCTTCGCGGCGATCGTGCTGCTGCCGCTCGCCGTCGCACCCTGGCTGCTGGCCTGGACGGCGCTGCTCGCGCTCTCCACAGCCGCGCTGGGGCTCACGTTCTTCATCGTGGCGCGGCGGCTGTGGCCCTCCGGCGGACGCGGCGGCGCGCTGTCCGTCGCCTCGATCGCGTTGCCACTGGCGCTCGCCGTGCAGCCGGGCAAGGCCATCGACTTCAGCCGCCCCGCCCCGCCGATCCCCGCGTTCGCGCTCGAACCCGTGATGCAGACCATCGAGTTCGGGCAGGTCAACCTGCTGCTCATGGCGTTGGTCGCGCTCGACGTGCTGGTCGCGCGTCCGCGCTGGCCGCGCGGGCTGCTCATCGGTATCGCGGCCGCGATCAAGCTCACCCCGGCCGCGTTCGTCCTCTACTTCCTGCTGCGTCGCGACTATCGCGCCGCCGCCGTCGCCGCGCTGTCCGCCGTGCTGGTCACCGGCCTGGCGTTCCTCGTCGCGCCGGGTCCGTCGTGGACCTTCTGGCTGGACAACCCCGCGGGCGGGGTGAGCGGTTCCCCGTTCTTCACCGACCAGAACCTCCAGGCCGTGCTGGTCAGGGCGGGCGTCGACGGATCGCTGAAGACGGTGTTATGGCTGGCGTTGTCCGTCGGGCTGCTCGCACTCGCCGCCCCGGCCATCCGCCGTGCGCCCGCTCCGCTCGCCCTGATGGCGACGGCCGGGGTGGCGCTGCTGGCGTCGCCGACGTCGTGGTCGCACCACTGGGTGTGGGTGGCGCCTTTCCTGCTCATCGCGGCGGCATCGGCCTGGCGGGCCCGATCGCTGGGCTGGGCCGTGGTGACGCTCGCGTCCACGGCGGCGTTCGTCATCGCGCCCCACCAGCTCAACCTGCCGCACACCGGCGAGGGCTGGACGCTCGACCAACAGCTGCTCGGCGACACCTACGTCTGGTTCACGGCGCTGTTGTTCGTCGCCCTGTGGTGGAGATGGCGCCCGGCACGCTGAGCTGGTGGCGTTGCCCGGCCGAGCCGCCCGCCGCTGTCCGTTGAGCGGGACCGAGGGAATCCGCACGCGTTTCCGCTCATGAGGCCGAACGCTTACTCTGGCGGCTCGGGGTGATGTGGGTGGACGAAGCGGTCTGCGCGATCCGACCGGGCGTGGACGTCGTCCGGCACGCGCGGATGCTCGCGCGCGTGCACGACGCACTGCTCTCCGGCGACCGACCCCCGGCTGACCCGCGGCGGCTCGTCGCCCGCTCCTGGATGCGCGCACGAGCGCAGGGCGTCGACCCCGACCTCGGCGACCCGCCCGGCCCGCTCGCCGCCGACGAGGTCGAGCAGCGCCGATCGCGCTCCCCGCTGCACCGGGTGCTGCCCGAGCTGCGCGCCGCGCTCACCTCGGTGGCCGATGACGCGCGGCACATCATGGTCGTCACCGACGCCGACGGCGTGCTGCTCTGGCGAGAGGGATCCACCCCGGTCCGCCACCGCGCCGACGCGCTGGGCTTCACCGAGGGCGCGAACTGGTCGGAAGGCGTGGTCGGCAGCAACGCGATCGGCACCGCGCTGGCCGAGGGCACGCCCGTGCAGATGTTCGCCGCCGAGCACTTCGTGCGCACCCACCACGTCTGGACGTGCACCGCCTTCCCCGTGCACGACCCGCGCACCGGCGAGATGCTCGGCGCGGTCGACGTCAGCGGGCCCGCCGCCACCGTGCATCCCACCACCGTCGCGCTCGTCGGCACCGCGGTGAAGCTCGCCGAAGCCAGCCTGTGGCGGCAGTACGAGGGAAGGCTGGAGGCGCTGCGCGGGGTCGCCGCCCCGCTCCTGTCCCGGCTGTCCGGGCCCGGGCTGGTGGTCGACGACCACGGCTGGGTTGCCGCGGTCACCGGCATGCCCAGCCTGGAGCGCGTCGCGGTGCCGCGCGCCGAACGGCCGGTCGCGATCCACGGTGTCGGGGTGTGCGTGCCCGAGCCGATCCCCGGCGGGTGGCTCCTGCGCCTGAGCGACCCCGCGACGAACCCGGGCATCCGCCTCACCCTCGACCTCGACGCCCGGCCCCCGCGGGCCGTCGTCGACGGGTCCAGCCGCTGGCTGCACCCGCTCTCCACCCGCCACGCCGAAGTGCTCCTGCTCCTGGCCAACGCCGGAGCGACCGGCATGGACGCCGGCGCGCTCTCCGCCGCGCTGTACGGCGACCGCGCGCACCTCGTCACCGTGCGGGCGGAGATGTCCCGGCTGCGCCGCTCGCTGGGCGGGCTGCTGCTGGCCCGGCCGTACCGCCTCGCCCCGGACGTCGACGTGACGCTTCCCGACGTCGTCGCCAGCAGGTTCGTGCGCGGCTCCACCGCGCCGGGGGTACGCGCGCTCATCGGGTGACCCGGGCGCCCGTGCAGGTTCGGCCATCACGGTGTGGTCAAACGCGGGACTCACCGTGCAACCCCGCTGCAACACTTGCCCGGGCGAAGGGGCCGCGTGAGCCTCGACGCGTGACGCAGAACGGGCTGCCCGCGGGAACGCTCCCCGTGGTGCCCGGCTCCGCGGTGGGCATCGTCGCCAACCCGATGTCCGGGCGCGACATCCGCAGGCTGGTCGCGCAGGCCTCGGTGTTCCCGAACGCCGAGAAGACGAACATGGCGCTGCGGCTCATCGCCGCGGCGGGTGCGACGGGCGTCGAGACCGTGCTCATGTCCACCGACGGCATGGGCGTGGCGGGCGGGGTCGTGCGGGCCCGCGACCGACGGCGCACCGGTGCCCCGCGCTGGCCCGCGGTCGAGTTCGTCGAGCTCGGCGCGATCACCGGGACGGCCACGGACACGCGGGCCCTGGTCGCCGCCATGCAGGCCCGCGGCGCAGGCGTGATCGTCCTGCTCGGCGGCGACGGCACGGTGCGGGCCGCCTCGGCGACGAGCGGGGACGTGGCCCTGCTGCCGCTGTCCACCGGCACCAACAACGCGTTCCCCGAGATGTGGGAGGCGACGGTCGCGGGCACCGCGGCCGGGCTACTGGCCACCGCGCGGGTGGACGAGAACACCACCTACCGGGCCAAGGTGCTGCGGGTCGCGGCGGGCCCGGTGGCGGAGATCGCGCTCGTCGACGTGTGCGTCTCGACCGTGGCCCACGTCGGCTCGAAGGCGCTGTGGCAGCCCGACACCCTGCGCGAGGTCTACTGCGCGTTCGCCGAGCCGCACGCGATCGGCCTGTCCAGCATCGCCGGGCTGCTGCATCCCACGGGTCGCACCGATCCCGACGGCGTCGTGGTGCGCCTCGCCCCGCCCACCCACGCGCCGCGCACGGTGCTCGCCCCGATCGCGCCGGGCGTGGTCGTGCCGATCGGGATCCGCGACGCCGGGCCGCTGCGGGCCGGAGAGCCCCGCGCGGTCGCGGTCGAACGCGGCACCGTCGCCGTCGACGGCGAGCGCGAGGTCGAGTTCTCGCCCGCCACCCCCGTCACCATCACGCTCGCGCACGACGGACCCCGGGTCCTCGACGTGCGCCGCGTCCTCGCAGCCGCCGCGCGCGAGCGGCTGCTCGTCTCGCAGATGCAGGAGGTCGGGTGAAGGCAGCACGGTTCCACGGTCAGGGAGACATTCGCATCGACGACGTGCCCGAGCCGAGCCCCGGCCCGGGACAGGTGCAGGTGGCGGTCGACTGGTGCGGCATCTGCGGCACCGACCTGCACGAGTACCTGGAAGGCCCGATCTTCATCCCGCCGAAGGGCGCACCGCATCCGATCACCGGGCAGGAGGCGCCCGTCGTCATGGGGCACGAGTTCGCGGGCGTGGTGTCCGGCGTCGGCGCGGGCGTCACCGGCATCACGGAAGGCGATCGGGTCGCCGTCGAGCCCTACTACGTCTGCGGCGAGTGCTCGGCCTGTGCCGCGGGCCGCTACAACATCTGCCGCAAGCTCGGCTTCATCGGGCTCGCGGGCCAGGACGGCGGCTTCGCCGAGAAGTGCGTCGTCGACCGGCGCTGGATCCATCCGCTGGGCGACCTCCCGACCGACGTCGGGGCGCTCGTCGAGCCGCTCGCCGTCGCCTACCACGCCGTCCGGCTCTCCGGGCTGAAGCCGGGGGGCGCCGCCGTCGTCTTCGGCGCCGGCCCGATCGGGCTGGTCACCGTGGCGTCGTTGAAGGCCACCGGAGCCGGGCAGGTCATCGCGGTCGAGCCCGCGGCCGCACGCAAGGCCAAGGCCGAGATCGCCGGAGCGGACGTCGTGCTCGACCCCACCGAGACCGCGGTCGGCGACGCCGTGCGTGACCTCACGGGCGGCGCGGGTGCCGACGTCGCGTTCGAATGCGCGGGCATCGACGCCGTGCTGGCCTCGGCGATCGGCGCCGTGCGGCCGGGCGGGCGCGTCGTCAACGTCGCGATCTGGGGCCACCCGGCCTCCGTCGCCATGAACGACCTCGTGCTCTCGGAGATCGACGTCATCGGCTCGCTGGCCTACTGCGGCGACCACCCGGACACGATCCGGCTGCTCCAGGAGGGCAAGGTCGCGGCCGAGCAGTTCATCACCGGCCGCATCGGCCTGGACGACCTGGTCTCGGGTGGCTTCCGCGAGCTGATCGACAACAAGGAGGAGAACGTGAAGATCCTGGTGTCCCCGCGATGACGGCCGCGATCGTCACCGGCGCAGCCCGGGGCATCGGGCGCGGGATCGCGCTGCGCCTGGCCCGCGACGGGCACGCCGTCGCCGTCAACGACGTCAACAAGGCGGGCGCGGAGTCGGTCGCCGCCGAGATCGCCGAGGCGGGCGGGCGCTCCATCGCCGTGCCCGCGGACGTCACCGACCGGGCCGCGGTGTTCGCCATGGTCGAGCAGGTGGCGGCCGAGCTGGGCAGCGTCGACGTGATGGTGTCCAACGCGGGTATCGCGCAGGTCAAGACGATCCTGGAGCTGACGCCCGAGGACCTGCAGCGCATGTTCGAGGTCAACGTGTTCGGCGTCGTGTACTGCCTGCAGGCCGCCGCCGAGCAGATGCTGCGGCAGGGCGGCGGCGGAAAGATCATCAACGCCGCGTCGATCGCCGCGCACTCCGGCTTCGACCTGCTGGGCCACTACAGCGCCACCAAGTTCGCCGTCCGGGCGCTCACGCAGGCGGCGGCCAAGGAGCTGGCCAAGGACAAGATCACCGTGAACGCCTACTGCCCGGGCATCGTCGACACGGACATGTGGGAGCTCATCGACGAGGGGATGGGCGCCCGCTCGGGCTTGGCGAAGGGCGAGACGTTCGCCCAGTACTCCCAGCTCATCGCGCTGGGCCGGGCGCAGACCCCGGAGGACGTGGCGGGGTTGGTGTCCTACCTCGCCGGACCGGATTCGGATTACATGACCGGGCAGTCGGTCATCGTCGACGGAGGGATCGTGATGGCATGACCGGCACCCTGGAGACCCCGACCAGCCAGGAGCTCACCCCGGACCAGCTCCTCGCCGCCTACCGCACGATGAAGACGATCCGGGAGTTCGAGGAGCGCGTCCACGACGAGTTCGCAGGTGGCGACATCCCCGGCTTCGTGCACCTCTACGCGGGCGAGGAGGCCTCGGCCGTCGGCGTCTGCTCGCACCTGGACGGCCGCGACGCGATCGCCTCCACCCACCGTGGACACGGCCACTGCATCGCCAGAGGTGTCGACCCGGTCGCGATGATGGCCGAGATCTACGGCAAGACCACCGGGTCGTGCCGGGGCAAGGGCGGCTCGATGCACATCGCCGACCTGTCCAAGGGCATGCTCGGCGCCAACGGAATCGTTGGCGGCGGCCCGCCGCTGATCTGCGGGCGCGCGCTCGCGTCCAAGCACAAGGGTGACGGCGGCGTCGCGGTCGCGTTCTTCGGCGACGGCGCCTCCAACCAGGGCACGACGTTCGAGTCGCTCAACCTGGCCACGATCTGGAACCTGCCCGCGGTCTTCGTCGCGGAGAACAACGGCTACGCCGAGGCGACGTCGTCGAGCTGGTCGGTGGCCACCGACGACATCGCCGACCGGGCGGCCGCGTTCGGCATGCCGGGCGTGATCGTCGACGGGTTCGACTTCTTCGCCGTCCACGAGGCCGCTGGCGAGGCCGTGGCGCGGGCCCGCGACGGCGGCGGCCCGACGCTCATCGAGGTCAAGTTCACCCGCTACTTCGGCCACTTCGAGGGCGACCAGCAGCTCTACCGGGCCGACGAGGTGGCCAACGCGCGGAAGAACCTCGACTGCCTCAAGCGGTTCCGGGCCCGGGTCACCGAGGCGGGGCAGCTCGCCGACGCCCAGCTCGACGAGGTGGACGCCGAGGTCGGCGCGCTCATCGAGCGGTCCGTCGAGGAGGCCAAGGCCGCGCCGAAACCGGGCGCGGCGGACCTGCTCACCGACGTCTACGTCGCGTACTGATCGGAGAAACGGCTATGGCACGCAGCATCACCTACCGCGAGGCGATCAACGAGGCGCTGGCCCAGGAGATGGAGCGCGACCCGTCGGTCATCGTCATGGGCGAGGACAACGCGGGCGGCCAGGGCTCGCCGGGCGAGGCGGACGCGTGGGGCGGCGTCCTCGGCGTCACCAAGGGCCTCTACCACCGGTTCCCGGGCCGGGTCCTGGACACCCCGATCTCGGAGTCGGCCTTCATCGGCGCGGCGGTCGGCGCCGCGACCGGCGGCCTGCGGCCCGTGGCCGAGCTGATGTTCATCGACTTCATGGGCGTCTGCTTCGACCAGATCTTCAACCAGGCCGCCAAGTTCCGGTACATGTTCGGCGGCAAGGCCGTCACACCCGTGGTGGTGCGCACGATGTGGGGCGCCGGACTGCGGGCGGCGGCGCAGCACAGCCAGTCGCTGCTGTCGGTGTTCACCCACATCCCCGGCCTGAAGGTCGTGGCGCCGTCCAACGCGTACGACGCCAAGGGCTTGCTCATCCAGTCCATCCGCGACGACGACCCGGTGATCTTCGCCGAGCACAAGATGCTCTACGACGTGGCCGGGGACGTGCCGGAGGAGAGCTACGCGATCCCGTTCGGCGAGGCCAACATCGTGCGCGAAGGTGGCGACGTCACGATCGTCGCGATCGGGCGCATGGTGCAGATGGCGATGGACGCGGCCAACGAGCTGGCGTCCTCGGGTGTGGAGTGCGAGATCGTCGACCCGCGCACGGTCTCGCCGCTGGACACCGACACGATCCTGGAGTCGGTGGAGAACACCGGGCGCCTGGTCGTGGTGGACGAGGCCAACCCGCGCTGCTCGCTCGCCACCGACATCGCCGCCACGGTCGCGCAGGACGCGTTCGGGTCGCTGCGGGCGCCGATCCAGATGGTCACCGGGCCGCACACCCCGGTGCCGTTCGCCGACTCGCTGGAAGACCTGTTCATCCCGGACGCCGCGAAGATCGCCGGGGCGGTCAAGACGGCCCTGGACTGGAAGAAGTAGCCCTATGGCTGACGACCGCATTCAGCGGGTCACGATGCCCAAATGGGGCCTCTCGATGAGGACCGGCAAGATCATCGAGTGGTTCGTCGCGGAGGGCGACACGATCGACAAGGGCTCCGACATCGTCGACATCGAGACCGACAAGATCGCCGGAACCCTGGAGTCGCCGGTCGGCGGGCTGATCCGGCGGATCATCGCCGAGCCGGGGGACAACCTGCCCGTGGGCGCCGTCCTCGCCGTGGTCGCGCCGACCGAGGTCGGCGACGCCGACATCGACACGGTCGTCGAGGAGGCCAAGGCGGCGGTCGCTTCCGGGGCACTGGAGGAGGACGAGGGCCCGCAGCCGCAGCTCGTCGAGGTCGGCGGCCGGACGATCTCCTACCTCGCCCTCGGGGAGGGCGGCGAGCCCGTGGTGCTGGTGCACGGGTTCGGCGGCGACAAGAACTCGTGGCTGTTCGTGCAGCAGCCGCTCGCCGAGGAGCGCGCCGTCACCGCGCTCGACCTTCCCGGGCACGGGGCGTCGGACAAGGACGTCGGCGACGGGTCGCTCGACACGCTCGCGGCCGTCCTCACCGGGTTCCTCGACGCCGTCGGGATCGAGCGGGCGCACCTCGTGGGGCACTCGCTCGGCGGGGCGGTGGTCGCGGCCGTGGCCAAGGCGGCACCGGACAAGGTCGCGTCGCTGACGCTGCTCGCCCCGGCGGGATACGGCGGCGAGCCCGACGCCGAGTACCTGCGCGGCTTCGCCGCCGCGACGTCCCGGCGAGAGCTCAAACCCCTGCTCGGGCGGCTGTTCGCCGACGAGTCGCTGGTCACCCGCCAGCTCGTCGACGACCTGCTGCGCTACAAGCGGCTCGACGGCGTCGACAAGGCGCTCGCCACCGTCCTCGGCACGCTGCTCACCGAAGCGGACACGCAGGCGATCGACACGCCGGGCCTGCTGGAGGGCGTCGACGTGCCGGTCACGGTGGTGTGGGGGGCGTCCGACCGGATCCTGCCCGCGCCCGAGGGCGTGGGCGACCGGGTGGCCGCGGGTCACATGCTGCACATGGAGGCGGCGAACGACATCCTCCGCGTGCTGCGCTGAGCCCCGGCCGAGATCGCCGGTCGTCGGTTGCGGACCCGGCCTACCCGTGTCCTCGCACCCCTCGAGGGCACTTCGCACCCCGTCGACGGGGTGCGAGGTGACGCGAAGGGGTGCGAGGTGCGGCCGCGCACGAGCGGCGGCGCTTCTCACTGCTCTTCTGCCGCACGGGCCGCCGCTCGGCGCCTGCGCTTGCCCTCGTGCATCGCCACCACCCGCGGCACCGGGATCGTGTGCCCCTCCGCCACCAGTTCGGCGGGCAGTTCCTGCGGGGCGGGCAGCGCGGCGCGCCACGGGTCGCCGTCCAGGGCCGCGAGGGCGGTGTGGAGCGTTGAAATCGGCGGGCGTCACCGCGTCCAGGTCGTCCCACGCGACCGGGAACGACACCGGCGCGCCGGGCCGGGCCCGCGGGCTGTACACCGCGACCAGTGTGGCGCCGCCCGCACGCGTCGGGTCGACGAACACCTTGCCGCCCCGGTCCTCCTTGATGAACGCCGTGGTGGCGACGTCCGGATCGAGCTCCGCGGCGCGGGCGGCGACCGCCCTCGTCGCGGCCGCGGCGTCGTCGAGCGCCACCTCGCCCGCGAGCGGGACGACGACGTGCAGACCCTTCGCGCCGCTGGTCTTCACCGCGGCGGCCAGCCCGACGCCCTCCAGCGCGGCCCGGACGAGTCGGGCCGCGGCCACCGCGGCGGCGAAGTCCGCCCCGGGCGGCGGGTCGAGATCCAGCACGAGCCGCGATGCGTGGTGCTCGCCGACCCGCAGCATGCTCGGGTGGTACTCGACGGCGCGCTGGTTGGCGAACCAGAGCAGCGTGCGCCGGTCGTCGCACAGCGCGTAGGCGACGTCGCGCTGCGACGCGTGCGCCCACACCGACGTGCGCGCGATCCAGTCCGGCGCGTACTTCGGCAGGTTCTTCTGCATGAACGGCTGCTGGCCGGGCCGCACGCGCACCACCGACAGCGGCCGTTGCTCCAGCTCGGGGATGATCCGGTCGGCGACGGCGTCGAGGTAGTCGACGAGGTCGCGCTTCGTGGCGTCCGCACCGTCGAAGGCAGGCCCGTCGAGGCTGGTGAGCTCGACGCCGCCGCGGGTCTCCTTCTTCTGGACCGCCATCAGCTCGTGATGTCCTTCCGGGCGAACCGCCAAACCGCCAGCGCCGAGAACACCGCCGCGTAGCAGAGCGCGGAGAAGATGCCGCGGGTCATGTTGCCCCAGTCGACCTGGATCGCGAGCAGGCCCGACCAGGCCGTCCGCGTAGTGGGTCGGGAGGTAGTCGCGCAGGGTGTCCAGCGCGGTGATCTGGTCGAGGATCTGCGACAGGATCGACACCAGCACCGCGCCGCCGACCGCGCCGAGCGGGGCGTCGGTGCTCACCGACAGCAGCAGCGCCAGCGCGGCCGTCCAGCTGAGGTAGATCGCCGAGGTACACCGCGCCGAGCAGCACCCGGCCCGCGCCCTGGAGGAACGTCAGCGACTCGCCGGTCGGGCTGACCAGGTCGCCCGTGCCGTAGGCGAGCGCGCCCACGACGAGCGCCACGATCGGCAGCAGCACGATCGCGGCCACCGACAGGATCGCCGCCACGATCGCCTTCTGGCGCACCAGCCGCGAGCGCGGCACCGGCGCCGACAGCAGGTAGCGCAGGCTCGACCACGACGCCTCCGCCGCCACCGTGTCGCCGAAGAACAGCGCCACCACGACGACCAGCAGGAACGACGCGGACGCGAACAGCGCGAAGACGGCGAAGTTGGCGCCGCTGCCCTTCGCCAGGTCGACCAGCGACACCGAGTTCGACGGCGGACCGGCGGGCGCCAGCGTGAACGCGATCCAGAGGATCACCGGCAGCACGACGATCAGGCCGAACACGATCTGCGTGCGGCGCCGCCGCAGCTGGCGCACCAGCTCGACCCGCACCGGCAGCGTGCGGCCCGGCGTGTACGTCGTCGTCGACGCCGACGGTTCGCTCGCGAGCTCGCTCACGGCTCCAGATCCTCCCCCACCAGCTGCAGGAACGCGTCCTCCAGGCGGCGCCGCGGCCCCGCCGACGTGACGTCCACGCCCGCCGCCACCAGCGCACGCACGGCGTCGGCCCGCGGCGTGCCGTTCAGCTCGGCGTGCACCGACGCCGCCGTCGACGCGGACCGCGTGCACCCCGGCGAGCTCGCCCAGCACGGCCGCGGCGCGGTCCGGGGCGTCGACGCCGAACGTCGCGGCGCCGCCGCCCGCGATGATCTGCTCGACGGTGCCCGCCGCCACCACCTTCCCGTGGTGCATCACGACGACGTGCGAGCAGGTCTGCTCGACCTCGGCCAGCAGGTGGCTGGAGACGAGCACGGTGCGCCCGTCGGCGGCGTAGCGGCGCAGCACCTCGCGCATGGCGTGGATCTGCGGCGGGTCGAGCCCGTTGGTCGGCTCGTCGAGCACGAGCAGGTCGGGCAGGCCGAGCATGGCCTGCGCGATCGCCAGCCGCTGTCGCATGCCCTGGCTGTAGGTGCCGACCCGGCGGTCGATCGACGCGCCGAGCCCGGCGATCTCCAGCGCCTCGTCGACGTGCGACTCCTCGGTGGGCCGCCCGGTGGCCGACCAGTACAGCGCCAGGTTCTCCGCGCCGGACAGGTGCGGCAGGAACCCGGGCCCCTCGACGAACGCGCCGATCCGCGCCAGCACCGGCGCGCCCGGCCGCACCTCCTCGCCGAACGCCGTGATCGTGCCCGCGGTCGGACGGATCAGGCCCATGAGCATGCGCAGCACGGTGGTCTTGCCCGCCCCGTTCGGCCCGAGCAGGCCCAGCACCATGCCGCGCTCGACGGTGAACGACACGCCCTTCACCGCGCTGAACCCGCCCTTGTAGGTCTTGGCGAGGTCGGTGACGGCGCAGCGGCGGCGCGTCGGGGTCGGGCGGTCCCGCCGCGGGACGGCGGCGCAGGCGCGCGACCAGCCCCGCCACCAGCGCGCCGAGCAGGATCACGCCGATGCCGATCGCGGGCACGGGCGGCACGGTGTTCGCCGTGCGCGCCTCGCCCGCCACCACCGGCACGGTCAACCCGCCCGTCACGCCGACCCGCCACACGGCCGGTTCGGTGTCGCCCGCGTAGCCCTGGTCGGTGGTCGCGACGGTCACGACGAGGGTGTGGCCCGCCTCGACCGGCGCGACCACGCCCGGCAGCGTGACCGTGACCGTGGCGGGCGAGCCGTCGGCGGGCACCGCCACCCGCACCGGCGCCACGGAGCTGCCGAGCAGCGTGCGGGTGCCGTCCTGCGCGACCTCGGACGTGCCGACGAACAGCACCGCCTCGGCCGGGCGCGGGCTGGCCGGGCACCCGGGACACCGTCAGCTGCACCCGCGGCGCGCCCGCCACCGTCAGCGGCGTCGGTGACCGGCGCGGTCGGGAACTGCGCGGCCTGGCCCGGCACCGCGCCCGAGATCGCCGTGAGCCGTCCGGCGACCGCGCCGAGCGCCCCGCCGAGGCCGGGCAGCGACGTGATCGCCGCCGGGCTCGCCGCCCGCGGGGGTGAGCGACGACCTGCGGGTCGCCGGACAAGCGGGAGGTCCTGCCGGGGCGTCGGATCGCCCGGCGAGGCCGGGGTAGGTCGGCGCGACCACCGTGCGGCTCGTCGGCGTGTTCGGTCCCGCCCGCACGCCGGACTGGACGGCGTAGGAGAACGTCGGGTCGGGCGCGGTGCCGCGGCCCGCGAGCCAGTGGTCGAACCAGGCGCCGATCTGGTCGCGCACCGCCTGGTCGGGGGCGCCCGCCGTCGTGGCCGCCCGCGTACCAGGTGACCTTGACCGGGGTGCCGTGCGCCGCGATCTGGCGCGCGTTGGCGTCGGCCTGGTCGAGGCCGAAGAGCGTGTCCTGCTCGCCCTGGACGAGCAGGGTCGGCGCCGTGATCCGGTCGGTGACCGAGGCGGGGGAGGAGCGGCGCCAGCAGCGCCGCGGTGGCCGGGGAGATCCGCCCGGTCGTCGCGGCCTCGGTGTAGGCGGCGCAGACGACCGGGATGAACCGGCCGCAGGTCAGCACGGTGCCCGGCGGGGGCTGGCGCGGTGCGGCCGGAGGCGAAGAAGACGCCCGCCCAGCCGCGCTTGAACACCCCGTCCGGGGCGAACGCGCCGTGGGCGGGGGTGTCGGCAGGCGGCGCGCTCGCCGCCGCGGCGTTGGGGAAGAGCGCCTGGCCGAGGTCGTTCCAGGTGATCACGGGGGCGATCGCGTCGATGCGTCTGTCGTAGCCCGCGAGCATCAGCGAGAGCGCGCCGCCGTACGACCCGCCGGTGACGCCCACGCGCGGGTCGCCGGGGCCGTCCTGCTGGACCTCGGGGCGCTGCGCCAGCCAGTCGACGAGCTTGCGGGCGTCGGCGACCTCCGCGTCCGGGGCGTCGAGCGCGATCTGGCCGCCGCTCGCCCCGAAGCCGCGGGCGGTCCAGGTGAGGACGACGAATCCGCGGGCGGCCAGGTCGCGGGCGTCGGCGTCGACGGACGCCTTGCGTGCCGCCGAACCCGTGCGCGACGAGCACGGCGGGCGCCGGGGTCGTGGCCGGGAGGTACAGCGAGGTGTCGAGCGTGACGCCCGCCCCGTCGAGCCGCTGCTCCTCGACGCGCACCGGCTCGGCCGCGGCCGCCGGGGTGGCCGTCGCGAGCAGCGCGAGCACGGCGACCGCGCAGGCGAGCAGCGACCGGGGGACCACAGATCGACGGTAGGCGAGGGCCACGACGCTCCGGCCCGTGCGCCTCAGGAGCTTCTCAGCACGTCGGCGGCGTGCTCGACGTGCGGGTCGCCGTCGAAGTACGGGCCCGACGAGCGCGCGCCACCGCGGGAACCGGTCGGACTCGCGGAACCCCACGGTGTGCGCCTCGACCGACTCCCACTCGATGAGCAGCACGAACCGGCTGGGCGACTCGATCCCGCGGGTCAGGCGCGCGCCGAGGAACCCCGGCGTCGCCGCGACGTGCGGCAGGCCCTCCTGCACGGCCGCGGCGAACGCGTCCTCGGTTCCGGCCTTGACCGTGAAGTCGGCGATCTCCAGCACCATGCCGCCATCCTTCCAGCCGTTCCCGGGCGTCAGCGCTCCAGATGGTGCAGCGTCGGCCCCACCAGTGCGCCCGGTCGCGGACCTCGGCCGTCATCCACGTGTGCGTGGGCTGCCGCCGCCGGTCGGTCGGGGAGCCGGGGTTGAGCAGCCGCAGCCCGCCCGGCGCCGTCGTGTCCCAGGGGATGTGGCTGTGCCCGAACACCAGCACGTCGACGTCCGGGTAGGCCGACGGCGCACCGGCGTTCGCGGCCCGCGGCCGGGCCGGTCTCGTGCACCACCGCGAGCCGGAGCGCCGTCGAGCTCGACGCGCGCGACCTCCGGCAGCCGCTCCCGCAGCTCAGGGCCGTCGTTGTTGCCCCACACGCCGACGAGCCGCGCGGCCCGGTCGGTCGAGCGCGTCGAGCAGGTCGACCGACACCCAGTCGCCCGCGTGCACGACGACGTCGGCCGCCTCCACCGCCGCCCACACCGGCGCGGGCAGGTCCCGCGCCCGCACCGGCACGTGCGTGTCGGAGATCAGCAGCAGCTTCAGCGCCAACGTTCGCTCCGCAAGCTCCGCTCAGGAGACGCCCACCAGGTCCACCACGAAGATCAACGTCTCGCCGGGGCGGATCACGCCGCCCGCGCCGCGGTCGCCGTAGGCCAGGTGCGGCGGGATCACCAGCCGTCGCCGTCCGCCGACCTTCATGCCCGGCGACGCCCTGGTCCCACCCCGCGATGACGCGGCCCGCGCCGAGCGGGAACCGGAACGGCGCGCTGCGCTTCCACGACGAGTCGAACTCCTCGCCGGACGAATGGGCGACGCCGACGTAGTGCACGTCGACGGTGTCGCCCGCG
Organism: uncultured Actinomycetota bacterium; assembly: GCA_963837575.1. GTDB lineage: Bacteria > Actinomycetota > Actinomycetes > Mycobacteriales > Pseudonocardiaceae > Pseudonocardia. The sequence goes on along the minus strand of CAWIOI010000017.1, from coordinate 262,115 downwards.
CTCGCCTGCGCGCCGTCGCCGACCGTGATGTCCTCCATGACGAGCTCGGTCGGGGGCGGTCCGTCGAAGGGGTCGACGTCGGGTCGCTTCAGGGCCACGGGCTCTCCTCGGAGTCGTTCGGTGTCGGAGCATTCACCCTGCCAGAAGCGCGGGCGCCGGGTAGACAAGGGTTCTGTGACCGACGCCGCCACCGCCGCCGATCCCGCAAGCGGCTACGAGCCCGATCCGCGACGGTGGAAGGCGCTCTCCGTCACGCTCGTCGCCGGGTTCATGAGCCTGCTCGACGTGAGCATCGTCGCCGTGGCGCTGCCGTCCATCCAGCGGGGCCTCGGGACCAGCCCGTCGCGCGGTGCAGTGGGTGGTCTCCGGGTACGCGCTGACGTTCGGGCTCGCGCTCGTCCCGGCCGGGCGGCTCGGCGACGCGATCGGGCGGCGCAGGATGTTCCTCGTGGCGTTGGCCGCGTTCGTGCTGTGCAGCGCGGCGGCCGGGGCGGCGCCGACGACCGGCGTGCTCGTCGCGGCCCGGCTGGCGCAGGGGATCGCCGCGGGCGCGCTCGCGCCGCAGAACTCGGCGCTGATCCAGCAGCTGTTCCGGGACGCCGAGCGGGGCCGGGCGTTCGGCTTCTTCGGCTCGACGGTCGGGCTCTCGACGGCGGTCGGCCCGATCGTCGGCGGGGTGATCCTCGCGGTGGCGGGCGAGCCCGACGGCTGGCGGTGGATCTTCTTCGTCAACGTGCCGATCGGGCGTCGTCGCCCTGGTGCTCGCCGCGCGGCTGATCCCGCGGACCGAGCCGGGGCCCCGTCAGCACGCGGACCTGGTGGGCGTCGGCCTGCTCGGCAGCGGCGTGCTGGCGCTGATGCTCCCGCTGGTGCTGGCCGAGGCCGGTGGCCTGGCCCGGCTGTGGTGGCTGTTCCCGGTGGGCGCGGCGGTGCTCGTCGTCTTCGTCCGGTGGGAGCGGCGGGTCGTGGCGAGCGGGCAGCCGCCGCTGCTGGACGTCCGGCTGCTCACCGACACACCCGGCTACGCCTCCGGTGCGCTGCTCGGCACGGTCTACTTCATCGGCTTCAGCGGGATCTGGCTGGTGTTCGCGCTGTACCTGCAGGGCGGGCTGGGCTACACGCCGCTGCAGTCGGGACTGGCCGTCACGCCGTTCGCGCTCGGCGCGGCGGCGTCGGCGGTCGTCGGCGGCCGCCTCGTCCCGAGCTGGGGGCGGCGTCTGACGGTCAGCGGCCTGACGCTCGTGGTGCTGGGGCTGGCAGCCACCGCGGTGATCGTGCGGGTGGCCCCCGCGGCGGACGGTGGGCTGGTGGATGGCCCCGACGCTGCTCATCGCGGGCATCGGCGGCGGCTGGGTGATCACGCCCAACACGACGTTGACCCTGCGCTGCGTTCCCGGTGACCATGGCGGGCTCCGCGGGCGGCGCGCTGCAGACCGGCCAGCGCATCGGCGCCGCGATCGGCACCGCGGCGCTGCCGGGTGTCTTCTACGCGCTGCTCGCCGGGAACGGACGGGACTACCCGCAGGCAGCAGCGGTCACCCTCGCCGCGGCCGTCGTGTCGATCGTGGTGGCGCTCGCCGTCGCGGTGGGAGAGTGGCGGGCGGGCAAGCGGCGCGGGGACACGCCCTGCGGCCCACCCGACCACATCCCCGACGCGGTCTGAGTCAGGCCGAGCGCGTCGTTCAGGAACCGCACCTGCAGCAGCAGGAGGTTCTCGGCGACGACCTCCTGCGGCGTCATGTGCGTGACGCCCGACAGCGGCAGCACGCTGTGCGGCCGTCCTGCCGCGAGCAGCGCGGACGAGAGCCGCAGCGTGTGCGCGACCACGACGTTGTCGTCGGCGAGGCCGTGCACGAGCAGCAGCGGGCGCTCGAGCTTCTCGGCGTCGGCCATCAGCGAGCTGCGCGCGTACGCCTCCGGGTCCGTGTCGGGGCGGCCGAGGTAGCGCTCGGTGTAGTGGGTGTCGTAGAGCGCCCAGTCGGTGACGGGCGCGCCCGCGACCGCGGCGTGGAACACGTCCGGACGGCGCAGCACGGCCAACGCCGCGAGGTACCCCCCGAACGACCAGCCGCGGATGCCGACCCGGGACAGGTCGAGGTCGGGGTGCTCGCGCGGCCACCGCGTGCAGCGCGTCGACCTGGTCCTCCAGCACGGGCGCGGCGAGGTCGCCGTGCACGGCGCGCTCGAACTCCGGGCCGAGCCCCGGCGTGCCCCGCCCGTCGACGACGACGACGGCGAACCCCTGCTCGGCGAACCACTGGCTGGTGAGGTGGGCGCCTCGGGCGGCGACGACGCGCTGGGCGTGCGGCCCGCCGTAGGGGTCCATGAGCACCGGCAGCCGCGTGCCGGGCCGGTGCCAGGACGGCAGCAGCAGCGCGGTCGGCAGGCGACGGGCGCCCGCGCGGAGCAGCGTGACCCGCGGGACCAGGCCGGGGGCCTCGGCGTAGCGACGTGATCGTCGCTGACGGACCCGCCGCGCTCGACGGTCGTGACCGTCCCGTCGACGTCGAGATCCTGGCGGGCGACCGCGAGCGTGCCGCCGCGCAGCCTGCCCGCGTACACCCCGTCCCCGGGTGTGCGGGCGACCAGCCCGTCGGGACCCCACGTCCACAGCCCGACCGACTCCGGGGTCTCGCCTGCCCGGATCAGGACGGTGTCCCCTTCGACGTCCAGCACGCCGCGCACCTGCAGCGACGGCGGCGTCACCGGCACGCCGTCGACGACCAGCCTGCGCGCCCCGTCGGCGTCGGCGACCGTCACCAGCGCGCCCGCGGCCGTGTGCGCGGGTACCCCGGGCACGATGTCGACCCAGGCCGGGTCGGTGCGCTCGTGATCGAGGGCGGTCGCGCCGGTGGCCGGGTCGACGCGCAGCACGCGCAGCGCCGTCTGGTCGCGAGGCTGGACGACGACGAACAGGCCCGTGGTCGTCCCACACGACGTCGGCCAGGTACTCCTCGGTCCACCGGATCGGGGTCCGCTGCCCGTCCAGGGTGATGATCTCGGCGCTGACGTGCGCGTTCGGGGTCCCCGCGGCCGGGTAGGCGACGACGGTGGGCTCGCGCTCGGGGTGCGCGGGGTCGGCGATGTGCCAGCGCTGCACCGGCGTGTCGTCGACGCGGGCGACGACCAGCGCATCACCCGCGGGCGACCACCAGTAGCCGCGCATGCGTTCCATCTCCTCGGCCGCGACGAAGTCGGCGAGCCCGTAGCCGACCTGCGGTCCGTCCGGCGCGGCGAGGGTGCGGGTCGTTCCGGCGGTGAGGTCGTGCACGTGCAGCGCCCGTCCGCTGACGTAGGCGACGTGCCGCCCGTGCGGGTCGGGGCGCGGATCGATGACCCCGCCTGGCGTGTCGATCGATCGGGCGGTGCCGTCGAGAAGATCGACGACGTACAGCCGCCCGGAGAGCGCGAACGCCGCCGTCGTCACCTGCCGGTCGGTGGCGTAGCCGACGATGCCGCCCGCCTGCTCCCGGGAGCGCTCGCGCCGGGCCCGTTCTTCGGGCGGGAGGTTCTCGTCGGAGGTGTCGAGGGGGTGTCGAGGGCGAGCGGGTCGGCGACCAGGCGTTCCGCGCCGGTGGCGAGGTCGAGCGTCCACAGGCAGGTGACGGGATCGGTGCCGCCGCGGCTGCGCAGGAAGACGACCCGGTCGCCGTCCGGGGAGAGCGTCACGCCGCGTGGCGCTCCGAGCGTGAAGCGGCGGGTGCGGGCCTGGCGACGCGGAAAACTGTCGGTCACGCCTGGGAGTCTGCCGCTACGACCGGACCTGCGGCCGTCAGTGCCCGCTTCTAGTTGACGCAGGGCACCCCGCCCGCCGTGATCACGCGGGTCGGGGTCGCAGTTGGTCCAGGAGAGGAGGTCGCGGTGGCCGGGGCGGTCGGCGCGCTCGGTGCCGTCGTGGCGGTGCTCACCGGTGTGGTCGCGCTGAACTGCTCGCTCACGAAGGTGCGCACCGCCGCCGGGTCCACCTGCACGGCCACGCCGTCCACCGGGGTCTCCAGGTCGGGGCGGCCGGTCGGGATGGTGTGGAAGCTGAGGTCGCTGCCCGCGAGGCGCCCCACCTGGGCGGCGGCCTGTTGCAGGTCCCAACCCTTGTCGATCACGACGTGGCGGGTCACCACCCCCAACAGCTGCTGGAGCGTGGCCGGGTTGGTGAGCGCGCCTTCGCTCTGCAGCCGTTGCGCGAGTCCCGCGATGAACGCCTGCTGGCGGGCGATCCGGTCCAGGTCGCCGCCCTCCAGGCCATGCCGCTGGCGCACGAACGCGAGCGCCGCCGGTCCGCTCACGGTCTGGTAGCCCGCGGGCAGGTTGAGCCCGGAGTAGCTGTCGTTCACGGGCTTGTTCAGGCACACCGGCACCCCGCCGAGCGCGTCGGTCAGCTCCACGAACCCCGCGAGGTTGATCTCGGCGTAGTGGTCGATCGGGGTACCGGTGAGCGCCTCGACGGTGGCGATGAGCGCGGCCCGGCCCGCTTCACGCCCGCGCCGGTCCAGCTCCGGCCCCGAGATGCCTTGCCCGGTCAGCTGCTGCTCGGCGGCGCTGAGGCCGCGATTGTAGGCCGAGTTGATCTTGTGTTTGCCGCTGCCGTCGGCGAGGGCGACGTACGAGTCCCGCGGGATGGAGATCGCCACCGCGGGCTCGCTGGGTAGGGCGGGCACATGCAGCAGGATCATCGTGTCGGTGTGCAGCTGTCCTTCGTCCGGGCCCGCGTGGAGGGCGTCGAGCAACGCGGGCGGCAGCGGGTTGCCGTTGGCGTCGGTGCGCGCGTCGAGGCCGACGAGCAGCGCGGTGAACGACTGTCCGATCAGGACCGGGTGCGGCGCGACCGCATCGCTGGTGACGATCGTCGTCGTCACCCGCTGTTGCACGCTCCAGGCCGCCCCCGTGGCCACGAGCGCGCTGACGGACGCCAGCGCCACCAGACCACGTACCCCCGCGCGCACCAGGGTGGCGATCTTCATCGGGTCTCCCGGAAACGCGGAGGGTTGCCACGCCGCCGCCGGCCGGGGCAGATCCACTCTAAGGCCCGCAACCGATACGCGCAGCACTCGCGAAAGGGCCGTGAGCTGGGACGTGACCGCCGACGACGTCCGGCAGGTCGCCATCGCGTGGTGGCTGCCGGGCGGCGGCCGCCCCGTCGTTCCGGGGTCGCCCGCTCGCACCCGGCTCGCCCACCGCCTCGCGGGCGCTGCTGTGCTTCCGCGACCGTCCGACGTGGACTCTCCCGGCGCCGATCGCCGCGGGGATCACGTCGCGCGGGAGGTGGCCGGGACTTGCCCGCGGGGCGCCGGGCACGGGTCTGACGTCGGGCGATGCTCGTGAGCGCGAAGGGCACGGATCTGCTGCTGAGACAGCGCATCGATGCCGCTGGACCCATGGCGCCCTCGTGGCGGTGCCGCCCGATCGCTGAGGTCGGTAACGACCATCTGCGCGGGTTCCATCAGGCCGCGGGCGCGCCACTCCGAAAGCGACGGGCGGCCCTTGCCGAGCGTGGTGTCGTCCCCGTGACCCGGGTGGACGTCTCGTCGCCCTCCCTCGACCCGAGGGCACCATGCCCTACGGTCTTGCCGGTTCCGAACCGCAATCTTGTGAGGCGTCGCCATGTCCCGCACCCGGGTCCACAACCTGCTGATCTCCCTCGACGGCTACGCCGCGGGCGAGTACGTGACGATCGAGGAGCCCATCGGTGGTGCCGCGCGGCTCTTCGAGTGGTTCGACGGCCGCGTCATCGACGGGATCGACCGGATCGCCGACCCCGTCACGCTCGACCGGGCCCTGATCAGCATGTGGGGCCAGGGCGTGGGCGCCGAGATCATGGGCAGGCGCAAGTTCGGCCCGCAGGTGGGCGAGTGGCCCGACGACGGGTGGCGCGGGTGGTGGGGTGACGCGCCACCGTTCCGGACGCCGGTCTTCGTCCTCAGCCACCATCCGCATCCCACGATCGAGTTCCCCAACGGGACCGTCTTCCACTTCGTGGACGCCACGCCCCAGGAGGCGCTGCGCGTGGCCCGCCAGGCCGCGAAGGGCGGTGATGTGCGCATCGGCGGAGGGCCGTCCACCGTGCGGCAGTTCCTCCGCGCCGACCTGATCGACTTCATGCACCTGATGGTCGTGCCCATCACGCTGGGCCGAGGGGTCTCTCTCTGGGACGGCACGAGCGGTGTCGACGACCGCTTCACGATCGAGGCCACCACGTCGCCGAGTGGTGTCACCCATCAGCTCTGGAACCGGAAGAGCCGCGGTTGAGCCGGACGGCGGTCGGTCACCAGCCGCGGGCGCGCCACTCCGGCAGCGACGGGCGCTCCTTGCCGAGCGTGGTGTCATCCCCGTGACCCGGATAGACCCACGTCTCGTCCGGCAGGGGGCCGAACACCCGCTCCTCCAAGTCGTTGAGCAAGGAGGTGAACTCGGGTGGCCCGTCGGTCTTCCCGGGGCCGCCGGGGAAGAGGGAATCGCCCGTGAAGATGTGCGGGCCCGCCGCGTCGCGGTAGACCAGCGCCACGGATCCGGGGGTGTGCCCGCGCAGGTGCACGACCTCCAGCTCGATCTCGCCGAAGCGCACGGTGTCGCCGTGCTCGACCAACACGTCGGTCGGCACCGGCAGCTCGGGCGCGTCGAGGGGATGGGCGATCTGGCGCGTCTGGAACATGCCCACGACCGCCCCGAGCGCCTGCCAGTGGTCCCAGTGCCGGTGGGTGGTGACGATGTGTCGCAACTCGGGGCGCTGGTCACCCGATCCGACGAGATCGGCGAGGCGCTCCGGCTCGTTGGCCGCATCGACGAGCAGTGCTTCGTTCGTCGCTCGGCAGACCAGGAGGTAGGCGTTGTTGTCCATCGGTCCGACGGACACCTTCGTGATGCTGAGCGCGTCGAGCTCGCGGCGAGTGGCCGGGCCGCCGGGATCGGTGTGCCCGCTGTAGGTGTCGAGTACGTCCACGCCGTCACCCTAGACCGGAGGGCGACGGTTACTGCTGATCCAATTGACAGGGTCGCACCGGTCCCGGAACGCTCCGTGCGATCCGATGGCGCCATCACGCAGTACCGAGCAGGAGTGTGTCCCCGTGTCCGACCGACCGACGATCTCCCGGCGGCGGATGCTGGGCCTGCTCGCCGCAGGTTCCGCGCTCGCCGCGTGCGGCGACGCCGCGGTGCCCGCCCTCGCCCCGCCCACGCCCCCGCCGCACGCCAAGATCGGCGTGGTCTTCCCCCAGTCCGGGCCGAACGTCGCGTTCGGCACGGACCTCAAGCGCGGCTGGGACCTGTGGCTGCAGCAGCAGCAAGGCATGCTCGGCCAGTACGTCGCCGACGTCGTCCCCGTCGATGAGGGCACCACACCGCAGGCCGCCACGGCGGCCGTCCAGAAGCTGCTGCAGACCGACAAGGTCGACGTCGTGGTAGGGCTCGTCGACAACGCCGCCGCACTCGCCGTCATCCCGCTCATGGTCACGGCCAAGAAGCTCCTGCTCGTCGCGGGCGCGGGCGCGGCGGACGTCACGCAGAAGGCGCGCACCGCCTACGTCTGGCGCACGTCCTACAGCGACCCGCAGCTGGCGGCGCCGTTGGGCACGCAGCTGGCCCAGTCCGACGCCCGTGGCGGCGTCTACATCGTGGCGCCATCCGACGACCAGGGCACCGCGACGGTCGCGGGCTTCCAGGTGGCCTTCGAGTCGGGCGGCGGCCGCGTCGCGGGTACCGCGCGACTCGCACCCGGAGCGGCGCCCCAGCGCACGATCACGCTGATCAAGGCGGCGAAGCCGAAGGCGGTCTACTGCGCGCTGGCCCCGGCCGACGCCGTCGCCTTCATCAAGCAGTACGCGCAGGCCGGGCTGGGCGCCACGATCCCGCTCTACGGCTCGGGCCCGCTCACCGAGGGCAGCGTGCTCGTCCAGGAGGGGCAGGCCGCGGCGGGCGTCCAGTCGACGCTGCACTACTCCGACCAGCTCGCCACCCCCGCGAACACCGCCTTCGTCGCCGCCTACAAGGCCGCCTACCAGGTCGCGCCGAGCTGCTTCTCGGTGCACGGGTACGACACCGGGCGTGTGCTGTCGCAGGCGCTCGGCGACGACGTCAAGCTGCTCGACGGCGACACGCTCTCCGACCAGATGGGCAAGGGCGCCAACTACGACAGCCCGCGCGGCCGGTGGAAGTTCGACGAGCAGGGGCCGCTGCAGGACGTCTACCTGCGCAAGGTGCAGGACGCGGGCGGCGCGCTGGTCAACGCCGTCCTGTTCGACCTGGGTGTGGCGGGCCAGCCCACCGTCTGATCCATCGGGATTGACGATGGATTCCCCGGTCGGGAGGGTGACGCCGTGCCGGAAGACGGGTCGGACGTGCGCGAGCAGGCCGAGCGCTTCGCCGCGCTGTTCCGGGCGCTCTACCTCACCTACCACCGGCGCGACGGACCGCGCAGCGACCTGCCCGGCGCGTCCCATGCAGTGCTCACCCACCTGGCGGTGACGGGCCCGCTGACCGTCGGCGAGGCCGCGGCTCACCTCGGCCGGGCCCAGTCGGTGGTCAGCGAGATCGTCGACGGGCTGGCGGGCAAGGGCCTGCTCGAACGCGAGCGGGATCCGGCCGACCGGCGGCGAACGCTCGTCTGGCTCACCGGCGCGGGCCAGGAGGTGCTTCGCCGCGACGGCGAGGTGTTGGCCGTCGACGCACTCACCGCTGCGCTGGGCCGCGTGCCCGCCGAGGCCCGCGCCGGGCTGCTCGCCGGAGCGTCGGCGCTGCTGGCGCCGCCCCACCCGCGGTCACCCACAACCGAGAGGACCCACCATGAACATCACCTGCGAGAGCTGCTCCATGCCCATCGAGTCCGGCCGCTACTGCGTCCACTGCACCGACGCCGACGGCAACCTCCAGCCGTTCGACGAGCGGTTCGCGCGGATGGTGGGCTGGCAGGAGCGGCGCCATCCCGAGCAGTCGCGCGCCGAGGCCGAAGCGGCCACGCTGGCTTACATGGCGACGATGCCCGCGTGGCGCGACCACCCGGCGGTGACCGGCCGGGCATAACGCGCGTCCATCCCTCGTTGCAGCACTGGGGCCTGACCCCCCGCCAGGTGATCCTCGAACGTCCGTGCGATGCTGGAATCGGCGCATTCCCCGCCCGCCGGTTTTGTCGGTGGTCGCGCCTAGCATGGATGTACAGGTACCCCGACGCCTGGAGGAGGGCATCCGGTGGCGGATCGTCTGATCGTTCGCGGCGCGCGCGAGCACAACCTGCGCGGCGTCGATCTCGACATCCCGCGCGACAGCCTCGTCGTGTTCACCGGCCTGTCCGGCTCGGGAAAGTCCAGCCTCGCGTTCGACACGATCTTCGCGGAAGGCCAGCGGCGGTACGTCGAGTCGCTGTCGGCGTACGCGCGGCAGTTCCTCGGCCAGATGGACAAGCCGGATGTCGACTTCATCGAGGGCCTGTCCCCGGCGGTCTCGATCGACCAGAAGTCCACCAACCGCAACCCGCGCTCCACCGTCGGCACGATCACCGAGGTGTACGACTACCTGCGCCTCCTCTACGCCCGCGCCGGTGTGCCGCATTGCCCGGTGTGCGGGCACGTGATCGAGAGGCAGACGCCGCAGCAGATCGTCGACCAGGTGCTGGCGATGGAGGAGGGTTCGCGGTTCCAGGTGCTCGCGCCCATCGTGCGCACCCGCAAGGGGGAGTTCGTCGACCTGTTCGCCAACCTGCAGGGGCAGGGCTACTCGCGCGTGCTCGTCGACGGCACGGTCCACCCGCTCACCAACCCGCCGACGCTCAAGAAGCAGGAGAAGCACGACATCGCCGTGGTGGTCGACCGGCTCACGGTGAAGGCCAGCGCGAAGCAGCGGCTCACCGACTCCGTGGAGACGGCCCTGCGGCTCGCCGATGGGCTGGTCGTGCTCGAGTTCGTTGACCTGCCCGATGACCACCACCACCGGGAGCGCCGCTTCTCCGAGCGCATGGCCTGCCCCAACGGCCATCCGCTCACCCTCGACGATCTCGAGCCGCGCACGTTCTCCTTCAACTCGCCCTACGGCGCCTGCCCGGAATGCGCGGGGCTGGGCATCAAGAAGGAGGTCGACCCGGAGCTTGTCGTGCCCGATGTCGAGCTGAGCCTGGCCGAGGGCGCGATCGCCCCGTGGGCCGTCGGGCATTCGGCGGAGTACTTCGGTCGCCTGCTGGAGGGCCTCGCCAACGCCATGGGCTTCCGCATGTCCACCCCGTGGCGGCGGCTGCCGTCGGATGCGCAGAAGGCCGTGCTCCACGGCAGCGACGACCAGGTCCACGTCCGCTACCGCAACCGCTACGGCCGCGAGCGCTCGTACTACGCCAACTACGAAGGCGTCATCCCGTTCCTGGATCGGCGGCTCGACCAGACCGAGTCCGACGCGCAGCGCGAGCGCTACGAGGGCTACATGCGCGATGTGCCGTGCCCGGTCTGCAAGGGCGCACGGCTCAAGCCGGAGGTCCTCGCGGTCACCCTCCTGCACCGCGATCAGGGCGAGCGGTCGATCGCCGAGGTGTCGGCGATGTCGGTGGCCGAGTGCTCGGAGTTCCTCGCGGGCATGGAGCTCGACGCCCGCCAGACGATGATCGCGGGCGCGATCCTCAAGGAGGTGCAGGCCCGGCTGGGGTTCCTGCTCGACGTGGGGCTGCACTACCTGTCGCTGTCGCGCGCCGCCGGGTCGCTGTCCGGGGGCGAGGCGCAGCGCATCCGGCTGGCCACCCAGATCGGCTCCGGCCTGGTCGGGGTGCTCTACGTGCTCGACGAGCCGTCCATCGGGCTGCACCAGCGCGACAACCGCAGGCTCATCCAGACCCTGGTCCGGCTGCGCGATCTGGGCAACACGCTGATCGTCGTCGAGCACGACGAGGACACGATCCGGTCGGCCGACTGGACCGTCGACATCGGCCCCGGCGCGGGCGAGCACGGCGGTCACATCGTGCACAGCGGCACCGTCGAGGGGCTGGAGACCCACCCGGACGTCGCTCACCGGCGCCTACCTGTCCGGGCGGCGTTCGATCCCGGTGCCCGACATCCGCAGGCCGATCGACCGGAAGCGGCAGCTGAAGATCGTCGGCGCGCGCGAGCACAACCTGCGCGGCATCGACGTCGACATCCCGCTCGGCTGCCTCGTGGCGGTCACCGGCGTGTCCGGCTCGGGCAAGTCCACGCTGGTCAACGACATCCTCGCCACGGTGCTGGCCAACAAGCTCAACGGCGCCCGGCAGGTGCCCGGCCGGCACACCCGCATCACCGGGATCGACGAGCTCGACAAGCTCGTCCGCGTCGACCAGTCGCCGATCGGGCGCACCCCGCGGTCCAACCCGGCCACCTACACCGGCGTGTGGGACCAGATCCGCAAGCTGTTCGCGGCCACCACCGAGGCGAAGGTCCGCGGCTACCAGCCCGGCCGCTTCTCGTTCAACGTCAAGGGCGGGCGCTGCGAGGCGTGCTCCGGCGACGGCACGATCAAGATCGAGATGAACTTCCTCCCGGATGTCTACGTGCCGTGCGAGGTCTGCAAGGGCGCCCGCTACAACCGGGAGACCCTGGAGGTCCACTACAAGGGCAAGACCGTCGCCGAGGTGCTCGACATGCCCATCGAGGAGGCGGCCGAGTTCTTCGCCCCGATCTCCTCGATCGCCCGCTACCTGCGCACGCTCGTCGACGTCGGGCTGGGTTACGTCCGGCTCGGCCAGCCGGCCCCCACGCTCTCCGGCGGCGAGGCGCAGCGCGTCAAGCTCGCGTCGGAGCTGCAGAAGCGGTCCAACGGCCGCACGGTCTACATCCTCGACGAGCCCACCACCGGGCTGCACTTCGAGGACATCCGCAAGCTGCTGCTGGTGATCAACGGGCTGGTCGACAAGGGCAACACGGTGATCGTCATCGAGCACAACCTCGACGTCATCAAGACCTCCGACTGGATCATCGACATGGGTCCGGAGGGCGGCTCGGGCGGCGGCACCGTCGTCGCCAGCGGCACCCCGGAGCAGGTCGCCGCCCACCCCGACAGCTACACGGGGGAGTTCCTGCGCCACCTCGTCGAGCCCGAGGTCGCGCCCGCACCGCGGCGGCGGAAGGCGGCCAGCTGACGCTCCGTCAGCGGAGCCGGCAGCCAGCCGTGCGAGAAGCCGGATGCGGCGTGCGGAATGGCCGGACTCACCGCGTCGAGACGCGCGACTCACCGCGTCGAGACGCGCGACTCACCGCGTCGAGACGCGCGACTCACCGTGGCGGATGCGCGACCACCTCGGCGACCCACCGAGGTGTCCGGCCATCCCGGCGCCTGCTACCCTGCGGAATGCGACCACCCCGTCGCGCGTTGAATCGCGCGTCAGGGCGCTCAAGTGGAGCCCCGCTCCCACCCGTGTCACCGTTGGTGTCCGGGTCTGGTCTCGCCGGCGAGCCGACGGCTCGTCGGCTCAAGACCGTTTCGGGTCTCCGCTCCGTCGCGCCAGCACGACGTCGAAACGAGGAGACCCCATCACCACTGAGACACGCATCAACGACCGCATCCGCGTTCCAGAGGTCCGCCTGGTCGGGCCGAACGGGGAGCAGGTCGGCATCGTGCGTATCGAGGACGCCCTGCGGCTCGCCCAGGAGGCCGAGCTCGACCTCGTCGAGGTCGCGGCCCAGGCCCGCCCGCCGGTCTGCAAGCTCATGGACTACGGCAAGTTCAAGTACGAGAGCGCGCAGAAGGCCCGGGAGTCCCGCCGAAACCAGCAGCTCACCACCATCAAGGAGCAGAAGCTCCGGCCGAAGATCGACACGCACGACTACGAGACCAAGCGCGGGCACGTCCGGCGCTTCCTCGAAGGCGGCAACAAGGTCAAGGTCACGATCATGTTCCGTGGTCGCGAGCAGTCGCGCCCCGAGCTGGGGTTCCGGCTGCTGCAGCGGCTCGCCGAGGACGTGAGCGACGTGGGCGTGGTCGAGGCGACGCCCAAGCAGGACGGTCGCAACATGACGATGGTGATCGCACCCACGAAGAAGCCCCAGGCCAAGCGGCAGGCGCCCGGCTCGCACCGCCCGAGCCCGCGCCGCCCGCCTGAGAAGTACGCCGCACTGCCCACCGGCACCCCGTCCCCACGGGGTGCCGCCAAGCGAAAGAAAGTTGTCATGCCCAAGAACAAGACGCACTCCGGGATGTCCAAGCGGGTCAAGGTCACCGGTAGCGGCAAGCTCATGCGCCAGCAGGCCGGTCTGCGGCACCGCCTCGAGGTGAAGTCGAGCAAGGAGACGCGCGACCTCGCGCGCGTCGTGCCGATCAGCAAGGCCGACGCAAGCGCGTCAAGAAGCTCATCGGCAAGTAGGCCCGGCTCTCCCTTCCCCTCGATCTAAGGACTGATTCCCATGGCACGCGTCAAGCGCGCGGTCAACGCCCACAAGAAGCGGCGCACCACCCTCGAGCTGGCCAGCGGCTACCGCGGCCAGCGGTCGCGGCTGTACCGCAAGGCGAAGGAGCAGGTGCTCCACTCGCTCAACTACGCCTACCGCGACCGGCGTGCCCGCAAGGGTGACTTCCGGCAGCTGTGGATCACGCGCATCAACGCCGCCGCCCGCGCCAACGGCATGACCTACAACCGCTTCGTCCAGGGCCTCAAGGCCGCGGGCGTCGAGGTCGACCGCAAGGTCCTCGCCGACATCGCCGTCACCGACGAGGCCGCGTTCGCCGCGCTCGTCGAGGTGGCCAAGGCGAACCTGCCCGCCCAGCCCGCGAAGGGCTCGGCAGCCTGAGCGCACCGAGCGAGCCCCAGGTCGAACCGCCCCGCACGGAACGCGCCGCGCGCGTCGTCGCAGCCCGCAAGCTGCTGCGCCGCGCAGGCCGCGACCGGGCGGGGCGGTTTCTCGTCGAGGGCGCACAGGCCGTCCGGGAGGCGTGCGGCACGCGCGGGTGCGCGAGCTGTTCGTCACCGACGCCGCCGCGGCGCGGCACCCCGACCTGCTCGACCCGGCCGACCGTCCGGATCACCGAGCGGGCCGCGGCGAGCCTCTCCGACACCGTCACCCCGCAGGGCATCTTCGCCGTCTGCGACCTGCTCGACGTGCCGCTCGACCGCGTGCTCGACGGCACCCCGCGGCTCGTCGCCGTGTGCGTCGCGGTGGCCGACCCCGGCAACGCAGGCACGGTCGTGCGGGTCGCCGACGCGGCGGGCGCCGACGCCGTCGTGCTCGCGGGGGACACGGTCGACCCGCACAACGGCAAGGCGGTGCGGGCGTCGACCGGCTCCGTGTTCCACCTCCCGATCGCCCGGGAGCGCGACGCGGTGGTCGCCCTCGACGCGTGCCGCGCGGCCGGGCTGACGACGCTCGTCGCCGACGCCCGCGGCGAGCTCGACCTGCACGACCCGGCCGTCGCGCCGCTGCTCGCCGGGCCGGTGGCCTGGATATTCGGTGGCGAGGCGCACGGCGTTCCGGCGACCGTGGCCGGAGCGGGCCGACCACCGCGTCCGGGTGCCGATCCACGGCCGGGCCGAGAGCCTCAACCTGGCCACGGCCGCGGCGGTATGCCTGTACGCGAGCGTCGGAGCACGCGCCCTACGATCACGACCCGATGAGTGAGACGAAGCACCAGGCACGGGGCCCCTTGCCTGGTCGCCTGGAGACACGGTGACGGACGTCATGAACCTTTGGACCCCGACGCGCTGACCGCCGCCGTCGCCGCGGCCCGGGAGGCGTTCGCGGGCGCGGCCGACCTCGCCGCGCTGGCCGCGGCCAAGCCCGCCCACCTCGGCGACCGCGCTCCGCTGCTGCTCGCGCGCCGCGAGCTCGGGTCGCTGCCGGGGCCGGACCGCGCCGAGGCGGGCAAGCGGGTGAACGCCGCGCGCCAGGAGGCCCAGGAGGCGTTCGACGCACGGCACGCCGTGCTGGTCGAGGAGCGCGACGAGCGGGTGCTCGTCGAGGAGGCGGTCGACGTCACGCTGCCGTGGGACCGCAACCCGCGCGGCGCCCGCCACCCGCTCACCCAGCTCGCCGAGCGCATCGCCGACGTGTTCGTCGGGATGGGCTGGGAGGTCGCGGAAGGTCCCGAGGTCGAGTCGGCGTGGCTGAACTTCGACGCGCTGAACTTCAAGAAGGACCATCCCGCCCGGACCATGCAGGACACGTTCTACCTGGGTGAGAAGGAGGACGAGAAGCTCGTCCTGCGCACCCACACCTCGCCGGTCCAGGTCCGGGCGCTGCTGGAGCGCGAGCTGCCCGTCTACGTCGTGTGCCCCGGCCGCACGTTCCGCACCGACGCGTTGGACGCCACCCACACCCCGGTGTTCCACCAGGTCGAGGGCCTCGCCGTGGACGTCGGCATCACGATGGCGCACCTCAAGGGCACGCTCGACGCGTTCGCCCGCGCCATGTTCGGGGCGGAGTCCCGCACCCGGCTGCGCCCGTCGTACTTCCCGTTCACCGAGCCGTCCGCCGAGGTGGACGTGTGGTTCCCGGAGAAGAAGGGCGGCGCGGGCTGGGTCGAGTGGGGCGGCTGCGGCATGGTCAACCCGAACGTCCTGCGCGCCTGCGGCATCGACCCGGAAGTCCATTCCGGCTTCGCGTTCGGCATGGGCATCGAGCGCACCCTGCAGTTCCGCAACGGCATCCCCGACATGCGCGACATGGTCGAGGGCGACGTTCGGTTCAGCCGGGCCTTCGGCATCTGACAGGGGAGTAACTCTCGTGCGTGTGTTGCAGTCCTGGCTGTCCGAGCACGTCGCCGACCTGCCCTCGGCGGAGGCGACGGGCGAGGCCTTCGTGCGCGTCGGCTTCGAGATCGAGGAGATCCATCCGGCGCCGGAGATCACGGGGCCGGTGAAGGTCGGCCGCGTGCTGGAGATCGAGGAGCTCGCCGGGCTCAAGAAGCCGATCCGGTGGTGCCAGGTCGACGTCGGGGAGGGCACCCCGCGCGGCGTGATCTGCGGGGCCACCAACTTCGCCGTCGGCGACCTCGTGGTCGTCACGCTCCCGGGCACGGTCTTGCCGGGCGGGTTCACGATCTCCGCGCGCGAGACCTACGGGCACGTGTCCGACGGCATGATCGCCTCGGTCCGCGAGCTCGGCATCGGCTCCGACCACGCGGGCATCCTCGTGCTGCCCCCGCACACCGCGGAGCCGGGCGACGACGCGCTGCCGCTGGTCGGCGCCGAACGACCCGGTGATCGAGCTCAACATCACGCCGGACCGCGGCTACGCGTTCTCCGTGCGCGGGCTGGCCCGCGAGATCGCGACCGCGACCGACGTCGACTACGTCGATCCCGCGAGCCGGGTCGCCGTGCCCGCCGCCGACGGCGACGGTTGGCCGGTCACGCTCGCCGACGACGGGTGCCTGCGCTTCGTCGCCCGCCGCGTGAACGGCGTCGACCCGCAGGCGGCGTCGCCGTGGTGGATGCAGCGGCGCCTGCTCGGCGCCGGGATGCGGCCGATCTCGCTGATCGTCGACGTCACCAACTACGTGATGCTGGAGCTTGGCCAGCCGCTGCACGCCTACGACGCAGCGCGCGCTCGTCGGGCCCGATCGTGGTGCGGCGGGCGACGCCGGGCGAGACCCTGACGACCCTCGACGACGTCGAGCGCCGCCTCGATCCCGATGACCTGCTCATCACCGACGACTCCGGCCCGATCGGGCTGGCGGGCGTCATGGGCGGGGCGTCGACGGAGATCCGGCCCGGCAGCGAGCCGATCGACGTCGTCATCGAGGCGGCCCACTTCGACCCGGCGACGATCGCGCGCTGCGCCCGGCGCCACAAGCTGCCCAGCGAGGCGTCGCGGCGGTTCGAGCGCACGGTGGACCCGCAGCTGCCGCCCATCGCCGCCGAGCGGGTCGCCGCCCTGCTGGTCGAGCACGGCGGCGGCACGATCGCCGCGGGCCGCACCGACGTCGGCGCCGCGCCTGCGCCCGTGCCGGTGCGGATGGCGCTCGACCTGCCCGACCGGGTGGCGGGCGTCGCCTACCCGCCGGGAGCCACCGCGCGCCGCCTCGGCCAGGTGGGGTGCGCGGTCGAGCTGGGCGCCGGCGCGGACGGGCGCGGCCAGGTCGTCGCGACGCCGCCGTCGTGGCGGCCCGACCTGGAGCAGCCCGCCGACCTCGTCGAGGAGGTGCTGCGGCTGGAGGGCTACGCGGCGATCCCCTCGGAGCTGCCGACCGCGCCCGCAGGCCGGGGCCTCACCGCGGGCCAACGGCGGCGCCGTGCGGTGTCGGTGGCGCTGGCCGAGGCGGGCTACGTCGAGGTGCTGCCGTTCCCGTTCGTCGGACCGGCTGTGTGGGACGCCTTCGGGCTGGCCGCCGACGACCCCCGCCGCCGCACCGAGTCCGTCCGCAACCCGCTCGACGCCGACCGCGCCGAACTGGCCACCACGCTGCTGCCGGGCCTGCTCGACATCGCTCGTGCGCAACCGGTCCCGCGGGGCCGGAGATCTCGCGCTCTACACGGTGGGCCAGGTCGTGCTCCCGCACCGCGAGCAGCTGGCGCTGCCGGAGCCGGGGGTCGACCGGCGCCCGTCGGACGCCGAGATCGCGCAGATCGACGCCGCGCTGCCCGCCCAGCCGCTGCACGTCGGGGTCGTGCTGGCCGGAGACCGGGAGCCGCGGGGCTGGTGGGGGAGCGGGCGGCAGGCGGGCTGGGCCGACGCCGTGGAGGCCGCACGGCTCGTCGGCCGGGCCGCGCGCGTCGAGCTGCGGATCACCGCGGGCGACAACGCGCCGTGGCACCCGGGCCGGTGCGCCATGCTGCGGGTGGGCGACTTCCCGGTCGGCTTCGCGGGCGAGCTGCACCCCAAGGTGGTCGACGCGCTCGGGCTGCCGCCGCGCACGTGCGCCATGGAGCTGGACCTCGACCTGCTGCCGCTGGTCGACGACCGCCCGGTCCCGCGGGTGTCGCCGTACCCGCCGGTGGCCGTGGACGTCGCGCTGGTGGCCGCCGCGTCCGTGCCTGCGGGCGCGCTGACGGACGCCCTGCTCGACGGCGGCGGCGACCTGCTGGAGGACGTGCGCCTGTTCGACGTCTACACCGGCGAGCAGGTGGGCACGGGCAACCGGTCGCTGGCCTACACGCTGCGCTTCCGCGCCCCGGACCGCACGCTCACCAGCGAGGAGGCCAACACGGCCCGCGACGCCGCCGTCGCGGTGGCGGCGAGGCGCCACGGGGCGCGGCTACGGGGCTGACCCGCGATCAGGTGCCCCGTCCCATGCGGACGAGCTCGCGCAGCCGCGCGTCGGGAAGGTAGGCGCGGGTCAGCGCCAGCCCGATCCGCGGTAGGTCGGCCTCATCGCGGAAGAGCAGGTACATCGGCTCGTAGCGGGGCGCGAACTTGGTCTTGAACGCGTGCAGCGACCGGAACCCGTACATCGGCTCCAGCGCCTCACCCAACGTGTCCAGCAGGCGGTCCAGGGCGGCGGTGGCCTCGTTGTCGCTCGCGCGGGCGAGCGGTGCGCCGGACAGCGAGAGGAACTGCGCGCCCTCGGCCTGGAACGTGAGGCAGCTCGACGCGATGAGGAACTCCACGACAGGCCGGAACCCCGTCGTGGCGGCGGCGCATCACGTCCAGGGTCCAGCCATCGATCCGACCGTCGCCGCCGTACACCGGCAGCCAGGAGGTGACGCCTTGCACCTGCCCGGCGGCGTCCTCGGCGAGGCCGACGCGCACGTGCGGGTCGAGCGCCTCGTCGATTCCACCCAGCGTGAAGCCCATCTCCGGCAGCGCCTTGTCGCCCACCCACTCCTCGGAGATGGCGCGCACCTGCGCCACCAGCGACCATCGCTCCTCGGCCAGCGTGACCATGCGGAACGTGATGCCCTGTTTGCCCGCCTTGTTGAGCGCGGAGCGCACGTCCTGCCAGGACTTGCCCCGGAACTGCAGGCCCGGGAGGTCGACGAGGGTGTCCTCGGCCACCTGGACGCGCTGCCAGCCCATGGCCGCGGTCGCGTCCGCGGTCGGCCTCGGTCGCCGAGAACAGGCAGGGCACCCAGCTGTTGCGTTCGCACATGGCGGCGTAGGCGCGCACGGCCTCGGCCCGATCGGCCGCCGGGCCCACCGGGTCACCGAGGCCGATCGCGACGCCCGCGTGGCGCTGGTAGGCCACGAATGACTCGCCGTGGCGGAAGTAGCTGTTCTCCGGCCACGTCGTCATCCACGACAGCGTGCCGCCGCCGTGCTCCTGCAGCATCGTGACGGCGGTCGGCTGGTCGATCGCGGTGGTCGCGGCGCTGCTGCGCACCCGGCGCCGCGTCGGCACCCGGAACGCCCGGCGGCCCACGACGAGCACGACGAAGAGCGCCGTCCACAGCAGCTCGTCGGCGGCGAAGCGCGGGACGCCGTCGTCGAGCTCGAACACGCCGCCGAACGTTGCGGAGAGCACGCCGAACACGGCCGCGATCATCCCGACGAGCACGTTGGCGCCCGCAATGACGACGGCGAACCACCAGGCCAGCTGCTTGCCGTGGCGCAGACCGCGTACCAGGAGCAGCGTGAGGACCAGCGTGCCGCCGAGGTCGATGAGGCTCTCGTTGTCGCCGAGGGTGGGGCCGAGCGGGCCGTTGTCGGGCAGGAAGTAGGTGACGGTCCGGACCAGCGCGACCGTCAGCAGCCCCGCGACCGCGATCAGCCGCCATTCGCGACGGCTCGGACGGCTGACCGGCGTGGGCCGGATCCCGCGGGTCAGCCGCGGGCCCAGGGCCAGGCCCGCGCCCACCGCGAGGAATCGCTCCAGGTCGGCGGGTGATCCCACGTAGACCGCCGCGACCAGCACGTAGATGCCGAGCGCGACCCGCATCCGAAGCCGCCACGGCGGGCGGAGCATGGCCGTGGCGACGGCGCCCGCGGCGACGGCGCCCGCGGAGAACCCGACGTCGAGCCGCTGCGCCGTCTGCACCGACCACGCCCAGCCGGGGCCCTGGACAGCCGCGAGGAACAGGGCCGTCCCGAGCACGGCGAAGAGATGGCCGAGCACGGTCACCGCGGCCGCGAGCCGGGTTCCCATCCAGTTCTCCGCCCAGCCGACGAGCAGGGCGAAGCCCGCCACCATCGGCGCGTAGTACCAGGGCTTGAGCGCGATGAACGCGCCGGTGAGCGGCGTCCACCAGTGGCCTGCGCGAAGCGACGGCAGGCCGTATCCGACGTAGGGGTACCAGGGTGCGTCCGCCGCCGCGTGCCACAGCGCACCGCTCACCAGGCCCGCGACCAGCATGGCCACGACCGCGGTCGTCGTGAACGGCAGCCTGCGCCACACGGTGAGCGCCTGATGCACCGCCCGGCGCGGCGGCGACGTCTCGGCGGTCTCTTCGATCATGTCGATCCTCCGGTGGTCACGCTCCCTTGTCGGCGGCCGGGGGGCAACGCTCCGATCGGTCGACGTGTTTGCATTGAGTTACGCGATCGTGCATAGTCATGCGCATGGTGCGGATCGCGGTGGCCGGAGCCAGCGGGTACGCCGGCGGAGAGCTGTTGCGTCTCCTGCTCGGGCATCCGGAGGCGGAGATCGGCGCGCTGACGGCGGGCGGCAGCGCGGGCACGCTCCTGCGGGAGCACCAGCCGCACCTCGTGTCCCTGGCGGACCGGGTGCTGGCCGAGACCGACCCGGAAACGCTCGCGGGCCACGACGTGGTCTTCCTCGCGCTTCCGCACGGCCGCTCCGCGGCGCTGGCCGCGGCGCTCGGCGACGACGTCGTCGTGATCGACTGCGGGGCCGACCACCGCCTGTCCGACCCGACGGCCTGGACGCGCTGGTACGGGGGCACGCACGCGGGGGCCTGGCCGTACGGGCTGCCCGAGCTGCCGGGCGCCCGCGATGCCCTGCGCGGCGCCCGGCGGGTGGCCGTCCCGGGCTGCTACCCGACGGCCGCGAGCCTCGCCTTGTTCCCGGCGTTCGCCGCGGGGCTGGCCGCGCCCGAGGTCGTCGTCACGGCGGTCAGCGGCACGTCCGGGGCGGGGAAGTCGCTCAAGCCGCACCTGCTGGGCGCCGAGGTGATGGGCGCTCTCGCGGCGTACGGCGTTGGCGGGATGCACCGACACACGCCCGAGATCATCCAGAACCTGTCGGTGGTCGCGGGTAGGAACGTCGCCGTGAGCTTCACCCCGGTCCTCGCCCCGCTGCCACGCGGCATCCTCGCCACGTGCACGGCGCCCACGTCGGCCTCCGCGGCGGAGGTGGTGGAGGCCTACGCGAAGGCCTACGCCGACGAGCCGTTCGTGCACCTGCTGCCCGAGGGCGTCTGGCCGAGCACGGCCGCCACGCTGGGGGCCAACTCCGTGCACCTGCAGGTCACGGTGGACGCGGACGCGGGCCGCCTGGTCGCGGTCGCCGCGATCGACAACCTCACCAAGGGCACCGCGGGCGGCGCCGTCCAGTGCATGAACCTCGCCCTCGGCCTTCCCGAAGGTCTTGGCCTGTCCACCGCGGGAGTCGCGCCATGAGCGAGCGTGCGAGCGAATCATCGACGCAGCGCATCGCGAAGCGTCGACCGAGCGCAGGCGAGGGAGAGCGATGAGCGTCACGGGCCCGAAGGGTTTTCGCGCCGCGGGCATCGCCGCGGGTCTCAAGGACGGCGGGCGGCTCGATCTCGCCCTCGTCGTCAACGACGGGCCCGGCCGCGCCGCCGCCGGGATGTTCACCACCAACCAGGTGAAGGCCGCGCCCGTGCTGTGGTCGCGGCAGGTGCTCACCGGGGGCGCGCTGCGCGCCGTCGTGCTCAACTCCGGTGGCGCCAACGCCTGCACCGGGCCGGAGGGCTTCCAGACCACCCACGCCACCGCCGAGAAGGCCGCCGAGACGTTGGGGTGCGGCGCGGTCGAGGTCGCGGTGTGCTCCACGGGCATCATCGGCGAGCAGCTGCCCCGTGCCACCCTGCTCGCCGGGGTCGAGAAGGCCGCCGCCGAGCTCGCCGCCACGCCCGAGGCGGCCACCGCCGCCGCCACGGCCGTCCTCACCACCGACACCCACGACAAACAGGCCCACGTCCCCGCCGCGGGCTTCTCGGTCGGCGGCTTCGCCAAGGGCGCGGGCATGCTCGCGCCCGCGATGGCCACGATGCTGGTCGTGCTCACCACCGACGCGATCGCCGACGCCGCCACCTGCGATGCGGCCCTGCGCACGGCCGTCGCGGCCACGTTCGACCGGCTCGACGTCGACGGCGGCACCTCCACCAACGACACCGTGCTGCTGCTCGCGTCGGGCGCCTCCGGGGCCGCACCGAGCGTCGCGGAGCTCACGGCGGCTGTCCGCGCCACCTGCGCCGACCTGTGCCTGCAGCTGCAGGCCGACGCCGAGGGCGTCACCAAGCACGTCACGATCGCCGTGCGGGGTGCCCGCTCCGAAGCCGATGCGCTGGCCGTCGCGCGCACCGTCGCCCAGGACAACCTCTGCAAGACCGCCTTCTTCGGCGCCGACCCCAACTGGGGGCGCATCGCGATGGCCGTCGGCCGCGCGCCGGGCGAAGTCGATCCCCAGCGGCTCGGCGTCGCGATCAACGGCGTGGCGATGTGCCGCAACGGGGTGGCCGCGGGCGATCGGCACGCCGCCGACCTGTCCGGCGTGGACATCACCGTCGAGATCGAGCTCGGGCTGGGCGAGGGCGCGGCGGAGATCCTCACCACCGACCTCTCGCACGCCTACGTCGAGGAGAACAGTGCCTACTCCTCTTGACGAGAAGCTCGCCAGGGCGGGTGAGAAGGCGGCCGTGCTCGCCGAGGCCCTGCCGTGGCTGCAGCGCTTCCACGGCCAGATCGTCGTCGTGAAGTACGGCGGCAACGCGATGGTCGACGATCGCCTGAAGGCCGCGTTCGCGCAGGACATGGTGTTCCTGCGGCTCGCGGGCATCCTGCCGGTCGTCGTGCACGGCGGCGGGCCGCAGATCACGGCGATGCTCGACCGGCTCGGGCTGCCCGCCGAGTTCCGCGGCGGCCTGCGGGTCACCACCCCGGAGACGATCGACATCGTGCGCATGGTGCTCGTGGGCCAGGTCGGGCGGGAGCTGGTCGGGCTGATCAACCAGCACGGGCCCTACGCGGTCGGCCTCTCCGGCGAGGACGCGGGGCTGTTCACGGCGGAGAAGCGCACGGCGCTGGTCGGCGGCGAGATCGTCGACGTCGGCCTGGTCGGCGACGTCACCCTGGTCAACCCGGACGCCGTGCGCGACATCGTGCGTGCCGGGCGCATCCCGGTGGTCGCGGGCGTCGCCCCGGACATCGAGGGCACCGTCTACAACATCAACGCCGACAGCGCGGCCGCCGCGCTCGCCGCCGCGCTGGGCGCCGCGAAGCTCGTCGTGCTCACCGACGTCGAAGGCCTGTTCGCGAACTGGCCCGACCGCGAGTCGGTGATCAGCGAGCTCGCCGCGGCCGAGCTGGAGCCGCTGCTGCCTGCCCTGGCCAGCGGAATGGCGCCGAAGATGGAAGCCTGCCTGCGCGCGGTCCGCGGCGGCGTGCCGCGAGCCCACGTGATCGACGGGCGGGTGCCGCACTCGGTGCTCCTGGAAGTGTTCACCTCCGAAGGTGTCGGAACGATGGTGGTGCCGTGATGACGGGTCTCAGCGCGCGGTGGCAGGCCGCGATGATGAACAACTACGGCACCCCGCCGCTCGCGCTCGTGCGCGGCAAGGGCGCCGAGGTGTGGGACGAGGACGGGCGCCGCTACCTCGACCTGCTCGGCGGGATCGCCGTCAACGCGCTCGGCCACGCGCACCCGGCGGTGGTCGAGGCCGTCAGCAGGCAGA
This sequence comes from uncultured Actinomycetota bacterium, assembly GCA_963837575.1. GTDB lineage: Bacteria > Actinomycetota > Actinomycetes > Mycobacteriales > Pseudonocardiaceae > Pseudonocardia. The sequence continues at coordinate 238,441 of CAWIOI010000017.1, read as the reverse complement.
TCGCCACGCTGGGCCATGTGTCCAACCTCTACATCACCGAGCCGCCGTTGGCGCTGGCCGAACGGCTGCTGGAGCTGCTCGGCACACCCGGCCGGGTGCTGTTCTGCAACTCCGGGGCCGAGGCCAACGAGACCGCGTTCAAGATGGGCCGCCGCACCGGGCGCCCGAAGATCATCGCCGCGGAGGAGGCGTTCCACGGCCGCACGATGGGCGCGCTCGCGCTCACCGGCCAGCAGAGCAAGAAGACACCGTTCGAGCCGCTCACGCCCGGTGTGTCGCACGTGCCCTACGGCGACGTCGCGGCCTTGGCCGCCGCCGTCGACGCCGACACCGCCGCGGTCTTCCTCGAACCGATCATGGGGGAGGCGGGCGCCGTCACCCCGCCTGCGGGCTATCTCGCGGCGGCGCGGGAGATCACCGCGGAGCGCGGGGCGCTGCTCGTGCTCGACGAGGTGCAGACCGGCATCGGGCGCACCGGCGCCTGGTTCGCCCACCAGGGCGTCGGCGTCGTGCCGGACGTCGTCACGCTGGCCAAGGGCCTCGGCGGTGGCCTGCCCATCGGGGCCTGCATTGGCCTCGGCGCGGCGGCCGACCTGCTGGAGCCCGGCCACCACGGCACCACGTTCGGCGGCAACCCGGTGTGTGCCGCCGCGGCGCTGGCCGTGCTCGACACGATCGCCGCGGACGGGCTGCTGGAGCACACCGCGCTCGTCGGCAAGGGCATCGCCACCGCCGTCGAGCAGCTGGGCCACCCGTTGGTCCGCGGCGTCGACGGCGCCGGGCTGCTGATCGGCATCCTGCTCGCGCGGCCGGTGTCGGCCGCCGTCGCCGCCCAGGCCCGGGCCGCCGGGTTCCTGGTGAACAACGCCGTTCCGGACCGCGTCCGCCTCGCCCCGCCGCTGGTGCTCACCGAGGCGCAGGCGGAGGAGTTCCTCATCGCGCTGCCCGGCATCCTGGACGCGGCCCGGCTGTCGGACCCGTCTCCGGCTCAGGAGCGACCGCGGTGACTCGGCATCTGCTCCGCGACGACGACCTCACCCCGGCCGAGCAGGCCGAGGTGCTGGAGCTGGCCGCCGCGATGAAGGCCGAACCGCTCGCGCACAAGCCGCTCGCGGGCCCGAAGGCGGTCGCGGTGCTGTTCGACAAGTCCAGCACCCGCACCCGGGTGTCGTTCGAGGTCGGCATCGCCCAGCTCGGCGGCACGCCGTTGATCATCGACGGGCAGGCCAGCCAGCTCGGCCGCGGCGAGACCATCGCCGACACGGCGCGCGTGCTCTCCCGCTTCGTCGACGCGATCGTCTGGCGCACCGGCGACCAGTCGCGCATCGCCGAGATGGCCGCGGCCGCCTCGGTGCCGGTGGTCAACGCGCTCACCGACCAGTTCCACCCCTGCCAGGTGCTCGCCGACCTGCAGACGATCCGCGAGCGCTTCGGCCGCACCGCAGGCCACACGCTGGTCTTCCTGGGCGACGGGGCCAACAACATGGCCCACTCGTTGCTGCTGGGCGGCACCACGGCGGGCTTGTCGGTGCGGATCTGCGCCCCTGCGGGCTTCCAGCCCGATCCCGAGGTGCTTTGCTGTGCCAAGGCCCGCGGAGCAGAGACCGGCGGCGCCGCGGAGCTGATGGCCGATCCGCAGGCCGCCGTAGACGGCGCGGACGTCGTCGTCACCGACACGTGGGTCTCGATGGGCCAGGAGCGCGACGGCCTCGACCGGGCGGCGCCGTTCCGGCCGTTGCAGGTCAACGCGGCTCTGATGGCGCGCGCGGCGCCCGGCGCGATCGCGCTGCACTGCCTGCCCGCCCACCGCGGCGACGAGATCACCGACGAGATCCTCGACGCGCCCGACAGCGCGGTCTGGGACGAGGCCGAAAACCGGCTGCACGCACAGAAGGCCCTCCTGACGTGGCTGCTCCGGCACTGAACCGGGCGGGCCGCCACGCCCGCATCGTCGAGCTGGTGCGCGACCGCGCGGTGCACAGCCAGGCCGAGCTGCTCGGCCTGCTGGTCACCGAGGGCATCGAGACCACGCAGGCCACCGTGTCGCGTGACCTCGACGAACTGGGCGCGATCAAGGTCCGCGGCGCCTACGTCATCCCGGACGACGGCAGTCCCGTCCGCGGCGTGGAGGGGGGCACCGCTCGCCTCGCGCGGTTGCTGGGGGACCTGCTCGTCTCGGCGGACTCGAGTGGGAACCTGGCCGTGCTGCGGACCCCGCCCGGGGCCGCGCACTACCTGGCCAGCGCCTTGGACCGCGCCGCACTGCACGACGTCGTCGGCACCATCGCAGGCGACGACACGCTCCTGGTGGTGGCCCGTGAGCCCGGCACCGGAGCCCAACTCGTCGCGCTGCTGCGCGAACTCTGACCCCGCGCAATCCTGATGAGGAGCACCAACTCGTGAGCAAGGTCCTGACCTCCCTCCCGAAGGGCGAGCGCATCGGCATCGCGTTCTCCGGGGGCCTCGACACCTCCGTGGCGGTCGCGTGGATGCGCGACAAGGGCGGGATCCCGTGCACCTACACCGCCGACCTCGGCCAGTACGACGAGGCGGACATCTCCGGCGTTCCCGCACGCGCGAAGCAGTACGGCGCCGAGATCGCCCGTGCGGTCGACATCAAGCCGCAGCTGGTCGAGGAGGGCCTGGCCGCGCTGGCGTGCGGCGCCTTCCACATCCGGTCCGGGGGCCGCACGTACTTCAACACCACGCCGCTGGGCCGCGCCGTCACCGGGACCTTGCTGGTGCGGGCCATGCAGGCCGACGACGTGAACATCTGGGGCGACGGCTCGACCTTCAAGGGCAACGACATCGAGCGGTTCTACCGCTACGGCCTGCTGGCCAACCCCGAGCTGCGGATCTACAAGCCGTGGCTCGACGCCGACTTCGTCCAGGAGCTGGGCGGGCCGCCACGAGATGAGCACGTGGCTCGCCGCCCACGGGCTGCCCTACCGGGACGCGGCCGAGAAGGCGTATTCCACCGACGCCAACATCTGGGGTGCGACCCACGAGGCCAAGACGCTGGAACACCTCGACGTGTCTCTCGAGACCATCCAGCCGATCATGGGCGTCAGGTTCTGGGATACGTCGGTCGCGATCGAGACCGAGGAGGTCGCGATCACGTTCGAGGCCGGGTACCCCGTGGCGATCAACGGGAGGCGGTTCGCCGACAAGGTCGCCCTCGTCCTGGAAGCCAACGCCATCGGCGGACGGCACGGCCTGGGCATGTCCGACCAGATCGAGAACCGGATCATCGAGGCGAAGTCGCGCGGCATCTACGAGGCGCCCGGGATGGCGCTGCTCTTCGCCGCCTACGAGCGGCTGGTCAACGCGATCCACAACGAGGACACCGTGGCCAACTACCACAACGAGGGCCGCAAGCTCGGCAGGCTGCTCTACGAGGGGCGCTGGCTCGACCCGCAGGCGTTGATGGTGCGCGAGTCGGTCCAGCGCTGGATCGCCTCGCTCGTGACCGGCACCGTCACGCTGCGCCTGCGCCGCGGTGACGACTACACGATCGTCGACACCGAGGGGTCCGGCTTCTCCTACCACCCCGACCGGCTCTCCATGGAGCGGGTCGAGAACGCCGCTTTCGGCCCGACGGACCGGATCGGCCAGCTCACCATGCGCAATCTCGACATCGCCGACTCGCGCGCGAAGCTGGAGGCCTACGCCGGGCAGCCGCAAGATCAGGGGACGGTGCTCGTCGAGCACGGCACGCTCTTCGGTGAGCTGCCCTCGGGCGGCTTCGACCGGATCGCGGCGATCGAGAGTGCCGGTGAGCGCGATTCGGAGAGGTCCCTCGACGACGCCGCGCTGGAAGCGGGCACCGACTGATGGCGGTGGGATCCAGGCTGTGGGGTGGCCGGTTCGCGTCCGGGCCCGCCGACGCGCTGGCCGCCTTGTCGAAGTCCACGCACTTCGACTGGCGGCTCGCGCCCTACGACGTCCGCGGCTCGATGGCGCACGCGCGGGTGCTGCGCCGGGCCGGTCTGCTCACCGACGCCGAGCTCACCGGCATGCTCGACGCGCTGGCCAAGCTCGCCGCCGACGTCGAGTCCGGGGCGTTCACCCCCGCGCCGGAGGACGAGGACGTGCACACGGCGCTGGAGCGGGGGCTGATCGAGCGGGCGGGCCCGGAGTTGGGCGGCAAGCTGCGGGCCGGGCGTTCGCGCAACGACCAGGTCGCCACGCTGTTCCGGATGTGGCTGCGCGACGCGGCCCGCCGAGTCGGGCTCGGCGTGCTGGACGTCGTCGACGCGCTCGTCGCGCAGGCGGACGCCCATCCCGACGCTCCGATGCCCGGCCGCACCCACCTGCAGCACGCCCAGCCGGTGCTCCTGGCCCACCAGCTGGCCGCGCACGCCCACGCGCTGCTGCGCGACGTCGACCGGCTCGCCGACTGGGACCGGCGCACCGCCGTCTCGCCCTACGGGTCGGGGGCGTTGGCGGGTTCGTCGCTGGGCCTGGACCCGGAGGCCGTCGCGCACGAGCTGGGCTTCGCGACGAGCGCGGCGAACTCGATCGACGGCACGGCGGCGCGCGACTTCGCCGCCGAGGCCGCGTTCGTCTGCGCGATGATCGCGGTGGACCTGTCGCGGGTGGCCGAGGAGGTCATCCTGTGGTCCACCGCCGAATTCGGTTACGTCACGCTCGACGACGCGTACTCCACCGGCAGCTCGATCATGCCGCAGAAGAAGAACCCGGACGTCGCGGAGCTGGCCCGCGGGAAGGCGGGCAGGCTGATCGGCAACCTGTCCGGGCTCCTGGCCACGCTCAAGGGCCTGCCGCTGGCCTACAACCGCGATCTGCAGGAGGACAAGGAGCCGCTGTTCGACTCGGTCGAGCAGCTGGAGCTGCTGCTCCCGGCGGTCGCGGGGATGATCGGCACGCTGACGTTCCACACCGAGCGGCTCGCCGCAGCTCGCGCCCGCCGGGTTCAGCCTGGCCACCGATATCGCGGAGTGGCTGGTGCGCCAGGGCGTGCCGTTCCGCGACGCGCACGAGGCCGCCGGCGGGTGCGTACGCGCGGCCGAGGCCCGCGGCGTGGGGCTCGACGCGCTCACCGACGCCGAGCTGGCCGCCGTGCACCCCGCCCTGCGGCCCGGGGTGCGCGACGTGCTCACCGTGGCGGGCTCGATAGCCTCGCGGGACGCCCGGGGTGGCACCGCGGCCGTCCGCGTCGCCGAACAGCTCACCGGGCTGCGCGCCGCGGCCGCCGCCGCCCGCGCCGCACTTGTCTAGGCCGCTTCACTTGGGAGGACCCATGACCTCGCCGACCACCATCACGGAACCCGTTCCCGCCGCGGCACCGGTCGAGGAGCACCGCATGATCTCGCCGACCACCATCACGGCACCCGTTCCAGCCGCGGCACCGGTCGAGGAGCACTCGGCATGACCTCGCCCGCCGACCTGGCGCATCCCGACCTCGCCCAGGCCAGAGCCGCCTACGACGCGCTTGGTCGCCCAGGGCATGAAGCTCGACCTCACGCGGGGCAAGCCGTCGGCCGCGCAGCTGGACCTCGCCGCGGAGCTCCTGCAGCCTCCCCGGCGACCGCTACAAGGCCGCCGACGGCACCGACACCCGCAACTACCAGGGCCTGCAGGGCCTCCAGGAGCTTCGGGAGATCTTCGCGCCGGTGCTGCAGGTGCCGGTCGAGCAGCTCGTCGCGTTCGGCAACGGCAGCCTCGAGCTGATGCACGACACGCTCGTCAACGCGCTGCTCAACGCGATGCCCGGGTCGCCGCGCCGGTGGGTCGAGGAGAGCGGGTCGTGTTCCTCGCTCCCGTACCCGGCTACGACCGGCACTTCGGGGTGTGCGAGCGCCTCGGCATCGAGCTCATACCCGTTGCCCTGACCGACGACGGCCCCGACATGGACGAGGTCGAGCGGCTGGTCGCCGCCGACCCGGCGGTCAAGGGCATCTGGTGCGTGCCGAAGTACTCCAACCCGACGGGCGCGGTGTACTCCGATGAGACGGTCCGACGCCTCGCCACCATGCCGACGGCGGCGCCGGACTTCCGGATCATGTGGGACAACGCGTACGCCGTGCACACGCTCGTCGACGAGCCCGCGCCGATCGCCGACCTCCTGGCGCTGGCCACCGAGGCGGGCAACGCCGACCGCGTGTTCGTGTTCGGCTCGACGTCGAAGATCACCCTGGCGGGCGCGGGGGTGGCGTTCCTCGGCGCGTCGCCCGCCAACCTCGCGTGGTGGCTGGCCGTCACGAGCAAGCGCACCATCGGTCCGGACAAGATCAACCACCTGCGCCACGCGATGTTCCTGCGCGACACCGCGGGCGTCACCGCGCACATGCGCAAGCACCGCGAGATCATCGGGCCGAAGTTCGCGGCGCTCGAGCGCATCCTCACCGAGAACTTCGCCGACACCCCGGGCGTCTCCTGGTCCACGCCGGAGGGCGGCTACTTCGTCACGCTGCGGGTGCCCGACGGCTGCGCGTCGGAGGTGGTGCGGCTGGCCAAGGAGGCGGGGATCGCGCTCACCCCGGCGGGCGCCACGCACCCGTACGGCAAGGACCCGCAGGACGCGATCATCCGGCTGGCCCCGACGTTCCCGGTGCTCGACGAGGTGGAGCAGGCGATGGAGGGCGTCGCGGTCTGCGTGCGGCTGGCGCTCGCGCAGCGGAGCTGATGACCCTTCTCGACCGCGCCGAGCTGGCCCATGACGTGCTCGGCGCGGCCGTCCGGCTGCTCGGCTGCACGGTGGAGGCCGACACGTCCGAGGGCCTGATCGCGGTACGCCTCGTCGAGGTCGAGGCGTACCGCGGGGCCGACGACCCGGCGTCGCACAGCTTCCGCGGCCGCACCCCGCGCAACGCGGTGATGTTCGGGCCGCCGGGGCACCTATACGTCTACTTCGTGTACGGGATGCACTTCTGCGCCAACATCAGCTGCCTGCCCGACGGGGAAGCGGGCGCGGTCCTGCTGCGGGCGGGCGAGGTCGTATCGGATCTCGCCGCGGCCCACGTCCGGCGGCCGACCGCCCGGCGCGCGGCGGACCTCGCGCGGGGCCCGGCGCGCCTGGCGGCGCTGCTCGGGCTGGACCGCGCCGACAACGGGCTCGACCTCACCGATCCGGGGTCGCGGGTGCGGCTTCGCGCGGGTGCGCCCGTTCCGGTGGACCGCGTGCGGACCGGGCCGCGGGTCGGCGTGGCCGCGGCGCACGACACGCCGTGGCGGTTCTGGATCGCGGACTCGCCGGCGGTGAGCCCGTACCGCCCCGGCCGAGGGGCACCGCCCGCTCCACTTCGCACCTCCTAGCGCACTCCGCACCCCACCGATGGCTGCGAGGTGACCCCTGGGGGTGCGCAGTCGCGCGTGGTGAAGGATCGGTGGCGTGAGCACCGACATCCTCGACGAACTCGAGTGGCGCGGCCTCGTCGCGCAGAGCACCGACGCCGACGCACTGCGGCGCGACCTGGCCGCCGGTGTGCTCACGCTCTACTGCGGGTTCGACCCGACCGCGCCCAGCCTGCACGCGGGCAACCTCGTCCCGCTGCTCACACTGCGCCGGTTCCAGCAGGCGGGAGCGCGGCCGATCGTGCTCGCAGGCGGCGCGACCGGGATGATCGGCGACCCGCGCGACACGGGTGAGCGCACACTCAACACCGTTGCGACGGTCACCGACTGGGCCGACCGCATCAAGGGGCAGCTGGAGCGGTTCGTGGAGTTCGACGACTCGCCGACCGGGGCGCTCGTCGCGAACAACCTGGAGTGGACCGGCGGGCCAGACCGCATTGGAGTTCCTGCGCGACGTCGGCAAGCACTTCTCGGTCAACGTCATGCTGGCCCGCGAGACCGTCAAGCGCCGCCTCGCCACGGACGGCATGTCCTACACCGAGTTCAGCTACCTGCTGCTGCAGAGCCAGGACTACCTGCAGCTCTACCGGCGGCACGGCTGTCGGCTGCAGATCGGCGGCTCGGACCAGTGGGGCAACATCATCGGCGGGGTCGAGCTGGTCCGCCGGGTCGAGGGCGCCACCGTGCACGCGCTGACCACCACGCTGGTCACCGACAGCGAGGGGCGCAAGTTCGGCAAGTCCACCGGCGGCGGGAACGTCTGGCTCGATCCCGTCGATGACCTCGCCGTACGCCTGGTACCAGTACTTCGTCAACGTCGCCGACGCGGATGTGGGCCGCTACCTGCGGATGTTCACGTTCCTCGGGCGCGGCGGAGATCGAGGAGCTGGAGCGCGACATCGCCGAGCGGCCCCATCTGCGGGCGGCGCAACGGCGGCTCGCGGCCGAGCTGACGACGCTCGTGCACGGGTCGCGGCAGACCGACCAGGTCGTGGCGGCGAGCAGCTCGCTGTTCGGCCGCGGCGACCTGCGCGACCTGGACGCGGGCACGCTGGACGCCGCGCTGTCCGAGGTGCCGAGCGCCGCGGTCCGGCTGGCCGACCGCCCGACGGTCGTCGACCTGCTCATCGCGACCGGGCTCGCCGAGAGCCGCGGCGCCGCGCGCCGGGCGGTCGGCGAGGGCGGGGCGTACGTCAACAACGTGAAGGTGACCGACGCGGAGTGGGTGCCCGACGAGTTCGGACCTCCTCGCCGGAGGTTGGCTGGTTCTGCGCCGCGGCAAGCGCAACCTCGCGGGGGCGAAGGTGACCCCCTGACCAGGGTGGTTGCGCAAACGGACCCCCCGTCGTCACCCAGCCGGACCGGCGTGTAACCTAGCTGGCGTTGGCCTGAGGGGTTGAGCAAGCCCCGAAGACCATGTACCTTGGAAAAGTTGTCCCGACTCCGGTCGGAGGCGACCAACATGATCAGCCCCGGAGCCCGCCTTGCGGCGGGTGATGGTGTGCGGGTGTCTTTTGAGAACTCAACAGTGTGTCGAGCTTTTATTTTCTGGTTTTGTGCCAGTTTTGTTTTGTTTGTTTGGTCAGGGTTTTTGTTGGAGAGTTTGATCCTGGCTCAGGACGAACGCTGGCGGCGTGCTTAACACATGCAAGTCGAACGCGCCTGCTCTTTTGGGGTGGGTGAGTGGCGAACGGGTGAGTAACACGTGGGTGACCTGCCCTCCACTTTGGGATAAGCCTGGGAAACTGGGTCTAATACCGGATAGGACATCGTCTCGCATGGGGTGGTGTGGAAAGTTTTTCGGTGGGGGATGGGCCCGCGGCCTATCAGCTTGTTGGTGGGGTGATGGCCTACCAAGGCTTCGACGGGTAGCCGGCCTGAGAGGGCGTCCGGCCACACTGGGACTGAGACACGGCCCAGACTCCTACGGGAGGCAGCAGTGGGGAATATTGCGCAATGGGCGGAAGCCTGACGCAGCGACGCCGCGTGGGGGATGACGGCCTTCGGGTTGTAAACCTCTTTCGACTTCGACGAAGCCTTCGGGTGACGGTAGGGGTGGAAGAAGCACCGGCCAACTACGTGCCAGCAGCCGCGGTAACACGTAGGGTGCGAGCGTTGTCCGGAATTATTGGGCGTAAAGAGCTCGTAGGCGGTGTGTCGCGTCGGCCGTGAAAACCTGCAGCTTAACTGTGGGCGTGCGGTCGATACGGGCATCACTGGAGTTCGGCAGGGGAGACTGGAATTCCTGGTGTAGCGGTGAAATGCGCAGATATCAGGAGGAACACCGGTGGCGAAGGCGGGTCTCTGGGCCGATACTGACGCTGAGGAGCGAAAGCGTGGGGAGCGAACAGGATTAGATACCCTGGTAGTCCACGCCGTAAACGTTGGGCGCTAGGTGTGGGGACCATTCCACGGTTTCTGTGCCGCAGCTAACGCATTAAGCGCCCCGCCTGGGGAGTACGGCCGCAAGGCTAAAACTCAAAGGAATTGACGGGGGCCCGCACAAGCGGCGGAGCATGTGGATTAATTCGATGCAACGCGAAGAACCTTACCTGGGTTTGACATGCACCAGACGCTGCCGGAGACGGTAGTTCCCTTGTGGTTGGTGTGCAGGTGGTGCATGGCTGTCGTCAGCTCGTGTCGTGAGATGTTGGGTTAAGTCCCGCAACGAGCGCAACCCTCGTTCCATGTTGCCAGCGCGTGATGGCGGGGACTCATGGGAGACTGCCGGGGTCAACTCGGAGGAAGGTGGGGATGACGTCAAGTCATCATGCCCCTTATGTCCAGGGCTTCACACATGCTACAATGGCTCATACAGAGGGCTGCGAGACCGTGAGGTGGAGCGAATCCCTTAAAGTGGGTCTCAGTTCGGATCGGGGTCTGCAACTCGACCCCGTGAAGTCGGAGTCGCTAGTAATCGCAGATCAGCAATGCTGCGGTGAATACGTTCCCGGGCCTTGTACACACCGCCCGTCACGTCACGAAAGTTGGTAACACCCGAAGCCCATGGCCTAACCCGTTTGTCGGGGGGGAGTGGTCGAAGGTGGGACCGGCGATTGGGACGAAGTCGTAACAAGGTAGCCGTACCGGAAGGTGCGGCTGGATCACCTCCTTTCTAAGGAGCTTTTCCCGTGGGGGAAAGGCAGACCGGCTGTTGTTGTCGGGCCGGTTTCCTTGTCTCGAAATTTCCGCGCTCACCGGCCTTCGGGTGGGGGGTGCGGTTTGGGGTGGAACGCAAATATCAGAGGCCAACGTTGTGTTGGGGTTCGGCATGCTGTTGGGTCCTGAGGAGACACCTGCCGTTGGTGTGGTTGGTGGGGTTTTCTTGGTGTGGCCGTTCCCGGCCCGGACCGCCTAACGCATTCCCCTTTTTGTTGTCTTGATGGTTGTCGAGTTTTGATGCTGTCTTGATGCTGGGGGTGGGTGTGGTGGTGGTTGTGGTGGGTGGGGGTGTGGTGGTGTGTTGAGTGTTGCATAGTGGATGCGAGCATCTTTGTTGTGTCTGGTTTTGTGGTTTGTTGTGGTGAAGTGTTGTAGGGCACAGGGTGGATGTCTGGGCATCAGGAGCCGATGAAGGACGTGGGAGGCCGCGATAGTCCTCGGGGAGTTGTCAACCGAGCTGTGATCCGAGGGTGTCCGAATGGGGTAACCCAGCACGTGTTATGACGTGTTACCAACACTTGAATGAAATAGGGTGTTGGGGGGAACGTGGGGAAGTGAAACATCTCAGTACCCGCAGGAAGAGAAAACAATTGTGATTCCGTGAGTAGTGGCGAGCGAAAGCGGATGGTGGCTAAACCGTGTTCGTGTGATACTCGGCAGGGGTTGCGGATGCGGGGTTGTGGGGTTGTGACGTGAGGGTTCTGCCGGATCTTCGACGACGGTGGTGTGGTGTTAGTGGAACGTTTCTGGGATGGGCGGCCGTAGTGGGTGAGAGCCCCGTACGCGAAAACATCACACCGGTTGTGGTTGCGATTCCCGAGTAGCAGCGCGCTCGTGGAATGTGCTGTGAATCTGCCGGGACCACCCGGTAAGCCTGAATACTCCCTGGTGACCGATAGCGGATAGTACCGTGAGGGAATGATGAAAAGTACCCCGGGAGGGGAGTGAAAGAGTACCTGAAACCGTGTGCCTACAAGCCGTCAGAGCCGATGCTTCCATTTTCTGCTTTCGGGTGGGGGTGGGGGTGGTGATGGCGTGCCTTTTGAAGAATGAGCCTGCGAGTCATGTTCCGTGGCGAGGTTAACCCGTGTGTGGGGTAGCCGTAGCGAAAGCGAGTCCGAAGAGGGCGTTGGTGCTGCAGCTGTGGTTGTGGTGCTGGGAGTCGCGGGGTGTGGACCCGAAGCGGAGTGATCTACCCATGGCCAGGGTGAAGCGGCTGTAAGAGGTCGTGGAGGCCCGAACCCACCGGGGTTGAAAACCCGGGGGATGAGTTGTGGGTAGGGGTGAAAGGCCAATCAGACTCCGTGATAGCTGGTTCTCCCCGAAATGCATTTAGGTGCAGCGTTGCGTGTGGGTGCCGGAGGTAGAGCACTGGATGGGCTAGGGGGCCGACAAGCTTACTGAACTCAACCAAACTCCGAATGCCGGTACTTTTTGCGTGGCAGTGAGACTGCGGGGGATAAGCTTCGTGGTCGAGAGGGAAACAGCCCAGATCGCCGGCTAAGGCCCCTAAGTGTGTGCTCAGTGGGAAAGGATGTGGGATCGCCGAGACAACCAGGAGGTTGGCTTAGAAGCAGCCACCCTTGAAAGAGTGCGTAATAGCTCACTGGTCAAGTGGTCCTGCGCCGACAATGTAGCGGGGCTCAAGCACACCGCCGAAGCCGCGGCAACACGTGTCCGACCTTGGTCGGGTGGTGTTGGGTAGGGGAGCGTCCTGCGTCCGGTGAAGCTCCGGGGTGACCCAGGGGTGGAGGGTGTGGGAGTGAGAATGCAGGCATGAGTAGCGAATGCAGAGTGAGAATCTCTGCCGCCGGATGACCAAGGGTTCCTGGGCCAGGTTGTTCCGCCCAGGGTGAGCCGGGACCTAAGGCGAGGCCGTCAGGCGTAGTCGATGGAGGACGGGTTGATATTCCCGTGCCCGTGGTGGTGCGTCCGTGTCGAGGCCGGTGATGCTGACCATCCGAACCCTGCTGTCTGCCCTTCGGGGTGGGGGTGGGGGGAGCGTGGGACCCGATCCGGTAGTAGGCAAGCGATGGGGTGACGCAGGAGGGTAGTCCCGCCAGGCGTTGGTTGTCCTGGTGTAAGCCCGTGGCCCGCCAGCCAGGTAAATCCGGGTGGCTGTCTTGGATGACGGGGGTGAGGGGTGATGCGTAGCCGTGTGTGGCGAAGTAGGGTGATCCCATGCTGTCGAGAAAAGCCTCTAGCGAGTCCCTTCGGGGACACGTGCCGTTATGGCCCGTACCCTAAACCGACACAGGTGGTCAGGTAGAGAATACCGAGGCGATCGAGTGAACTGTGGTCAAGGAACTCGGCAAAATACCTCCGTAACTTCGGGAGAAGGAGGACCACTGTCTCTGAAGCCCCGTTGCGGGCTGGGGGGTGGTGGTCGCAGAGACCAGGCCCAAGCGACTGTTTACTAAAAACACAGGTCCGTGCGAAGTCGTAAGACGAGGTATACGGACTGACGCCTGCCCGGTGCTGGAACGTTAAGAGGACCTGTCAGCCCTTCGGGGTGAAGCGGAGAATTGAAGCGCCAGTAAACGGCGGTGGTAACTATAACCATCCTAAGGTAGCGAAATTCCTTGTCGGGTAAGTTCCGACCTGCACGAATGGCGTAACGACTTGGGCGCTGTCTCGACCACAGACTCGGCGAAATTGCATTACGAGTAAAGATGCTCGTTACGCGCGGCAGGACGGAAAGACCCCGGGACCTTTACTACAGCTTGGTATTGGTGCTCGGTTCGGTTTGTGTAGGATAGGTGGGAGACTGGGAAGCGGCCACGCCAGTGGTTGTGGAGTCGTTGTTGAAATACCACTCTGGTCGGATGGGGTGTCTGAACCTCGGGCCCTGATCGGGTTCAGGGACAGTGCCTGGTGGGTAGTTTAACTGGGGCGGTTGCCTCCTAAAAGGTAACGGAGGCGCCCAAAGGTTCCCTCAGCCTGGTTGGCAATCAGGTGGTGAGTGTAAGTGCACAAGGGGGCTTGACTGTGAGACCGACGGGTCGAGCAGGGACGAAAGTCGGGACTAGTGATCCGGCATCTCCTGGTGGAAGGGGTGTCGCTCAACGGATAAAAGGTACCCCGGGGATAACAGGCTGATCTTGCCCAAGAGTCCATATCGACGGCATGGTTTGGCACCTCGATGTCGGCTCGTCGCATCCTGGGGCTGGAGTAGGTCCCAAGGGTTGGGCTGTTCGCCCATTAAAGCGGTACGCGAGCTGGGTTTAGAACGTCGTGAGACAGTTCGGTCCCTATCCGCCGTGCGCGTTGGAGACTTGAGGAAGGCTGTCCCTAGTACGAGAGGACCGGGACGGACGGACCTCTGGTGTGCCAGTTGTCCCGCCAGGGGCACGGCTGGTTGGCTATGTTCGGAAGGGATAACCGCTGAAGGCATCTAAGCGGGAAGCTCGTTCCAAGATGAGGTCTCCCACCCCCTATGTGGGGGTAAGGCCCCCTGGAGACGACGGGGTTGATAGGCCGGAGATGGAAGCATCGTGAGGTGTGGAGTTGACCGGTACTAATAGGCCGAGGACTTACCACAACACCTTCCATGAATGCTGGTCGTGACGTGTTGTTCGCATCCACTGTGTGACCCTGAGCACACCACCACATACGGTGGAGGTCTCGAAATGGGTTGTTTAATTGGATAGTGTTGTCGGTGGTTTTGGCGGAGTGGGGAACGCCCGGTCCCATCCCGAACCCGGAAGCTAAGCCCTCCAGCGCCGATGGTACTGCACTCGACAGGGTGTGGGAGAGTAGGACACCGCCGACATCAAACCCGAAAGATGATGAGGGGCCCACCACGGTGGGCCCCTCATTTTTGTTTAAGGGCGGGGAGGCGTCAGTCCTACCGCCCCTTATTTTGCGGGCGAGCGGGCGATCTTGTCGGGCGGGCGCAACCTCCGCCGCCGGGTTTGTATCCTTGTGCAGTGAGTATGGCGGATGGTTCCGGTCGTGATGACGTGCGTCGGGATGACGGCGGCGGTGACCAGAACCGTTCCGGCGATCGCCGCGGCGGCGACTGGCGGCCCGATCGTCGTGCGGGGACCGGCGGGGGCTGGTCAGACGGCCCTCGGGGTGGTGGCGAGCGGGGCGGGCGTGAGGGCTATCGGGCCGGCGGCGAACGTCGCAGCGGCGGAGATCGAGGGGCCGATCGCCCCTGGTCGCGCGCAGGCGGGGGATCCGGCGGCGGCCGCCAGGATGACCGCCGAGCCGACCGTGGTTCGTGGTCGCGGGATGATCGCGGGCGGACGGATCGGCCGTCGTGGCGTGACCGGGCTGACGAGCCGCGTCAAGAGCGTGGCGGACACAGCGACGGGTCGGGCGCCCGTGCCGGCGGCGAGCGCTACGACCGTCGGCCTCCTCGTGACGGTGGGCGCAGTTCGGGTGGGGGCCGCGGGTACGACTCGAGCTATCAGCGGCGCGACACCGGGAATCGCGACAGTGACCGCCGAGGGTTCCGCGACGACGACCGGTCGTCGCGCACCGGTGGCTGGCGTGAGAACGGCCCGCGACGCGAGGGCGGAGGCGGGAGCAGCCGAAGCGAAGGCGCCCGCGGCGAGGGCACTCGTCGCGACGGGCAGGGCGGCCGGTGGCGGGACAGCCAGGGCCGCGGCGACGAGCGCGGCAGCGGGTGGCGCGAAGGCGCACGTCGCGACGATCGAAGCGGCGCAGGCCGTGGCGACAGTGCCCGCAGGCGCGACGACCAGGGCGGCGGTTGGCGTGCAGGTGCTCGCCGTGACGAGCGTGGCGGGAGCGGCTGGGGCGAGGGCGGTTCCCGGCGCGACGACCGAAGCGGCACGGGCTGGCGCAAGGATGCTCCCCGACGCGACGACCGAAGCGGCACGGATTGGCGCAAGGATGCTCCCCGACGCGACGACCGAAGCGGCACGGGCTGGCGCAAGGTGCCCCCCGACGCGACGACCGAAGCGGCACGGGTTGGCGCGAGGGTGCCCCCCGACGCGACGATCGAGCTGACGGCGGGCGCGAACGCGCCCGCCGCGACGGGGGCGGCAGCGGCAGCTGGGGTGAGGGCGCTCCCGGCCGCGACAGCCGGAGCGGAAGCTCGCGCTACGACAACCGCGGCGGCAGCAGGCCCGAGGGGCCTTCGCACCGCGATGAACGAGGCAGTGATGGGCGTGACCGTGGCGTACGCCGCGACGGTGACCGCGCGACGCGCCGGAGCGAGGAAGGCAGGCGTCCCGGTGGCTCCGACGGTCGACGATGGGCCGCCGACGCTGATCGACCGCGCGGGGAGCGGTCCCGTGACGGCGGCCGCTTCGAGCGCCGCGACGACGACCGCTCGGGTCGGGACGGCCGCGCCCCCCGTGACGTCAATGACGGTCGTCGCGACGGCTCCGACCGCGCGGCGCGGTACCCGGATCGGGGCCGTGACGGTGATCGGCGCCGACCCTACGACCGGGATGCCCGCCAGACCGGCGGGCGGAGTGGTGCGGCACCGCGCCGCGACCGCGGCGAGGGCCGACCGTACGACACCGCACGCGGGGCAGAGGGTGCACGTACCGGCGACGTCCGCGAAGGTCGCTGGTCGGACACCTGGTCGGATCGGCGCAGGCACGACAGGCAGTCGGAGTCCGGCGGCCGGGACAACCAGGCTGAGCGGCCGGTAGGAGTGCCCGCGCCGCCGCTTCCCGACACGATCGCGGCGTCCGCGCTGGACGCCGCGGCTCGTCGAGACCTCGGTGGCTTGCAGAAGGATCTCGCCGAGGCGGTGGCCCGGCACCTCGTCGCGGCCGGGACCCTCGTCGACGACGACCCGGCCGCCGCGCTCGCCCATGCCCGCTACGCGCGGCGTCGGGCGTCTCGCATCGCGGTCGTGCGGGAGGCCGCGGGCATCACGGCGTACCACGCGGGTGAGTGGGCCGAGGCGTTGGCCGAGCTGCGCGCCGCGCGGCGGATGGGTGGCGGTCCCGGTCACCTGGCGGTCATGGCCGACATCGAGCGCGCTCTGGGGCGCCCCGAGCGCGCGATCGAGCTGGCACGCAGCTCTGAGGCCAGGGAGCTGCCGCGTAGTGCACAGATCGAACTGGCCGTCGTTGTGGCCGGGGCGCGGAGGGACCTGGGCGAGTTCGACGCAGCGGTCGTCGCGTTGCAGGTACCGGAGCTCGAGGCGAGCCGTCGTGATCCGTGGAGCGCCCGCCTGTTCTATGCCTACGCGGACAACCTCCTGGCCGCCGGGCGCGAGTCCGATGCCCTCCAGTGGTTCGTGCACGCTGCGAACGCCGATCCCGACGGGCTGACCGACGCAGACGTCCGCATCGCCGAGCTGACCGGCGAGCCGCTGGCCGACGAGGGAATCGAGTTCGCACTCGACGAGGAAGACCCGGACGACGAATCCGGCGCTGTCGATTCCCCGGAGGGTGACAATTCTGCGATCGCGGACGCGGCCGGCCACGAGACCGGCCACCTGACTGACGCCCCGGCCGCCGAGGCGGTCGACGACGCAGCAAGCGACACCGCCGCCCCCACGGCCGGACTTGGGTCAGACGGAACCGATGGGGTCGATGGCCCGGCTGACCCGACCGCCGATGTGACTGACGCTGAGGCGTCCGGTGAGGTGGACCGTGCCGGGGTCGGCGAAGCCACGGCAGTCGGCCAGGACGACGCCCCGGCGATTGCCGACGACGACACTGCGCCGGTCGCCGAGGACGACTCCGCGCGGGCGGCAGACGACACCGCGGCGGTTGCCGACGACGACTCCGCGCGGGCGGCAGACGACGACTTGGCCGGCCCGGCGACATCCGTGACCGGTTCCGAGTGCGCCGGTGTGGACACGCCGACGGACCCTGAGCCGGTCGCGGGAGCCGGTTCCCCGGAGCAGGCCGACACCACGCCGTCCGACTCGGCCTCCACGGCCGTCTCGGTACCCGGCGGAGCAGAACCTCGGTGAGCGACCTCCTCGACCGGCACGACGTCTTGCTCGCCGACCTCGACGGCACCCTCTACCGGGGGGCGGGCGCGGTACCGGGCGCGGTGGAGGCCATCCGCGGCGCGGCCGCGCGCGGCGTGCGCACCGTCTACGTCACCAACAACGCCTCACGCCGTCCCGCCGACGTCGCCGCCCACCTCACCGAGCTCGGCTTCCAGGCCGCCACCGACGACGTGGTCACCAGCTCACAGGCGGCCGCCACCATGCTCGCCGAGCAGTTGGCACCGGGGTCCGCGGTGTTCGTCGTCGGCACGGACGCGCTGGCGGCGGAGGTCACGGGCGTCGGGCTGACGGTGACCCGGCGGGGCGACGACGCCGTGGCCGTCGTGCAAGGCCACAGCCCCGACACCGGCTGGCGCGACCTCGCCGAGGCCACCGTCGCGCTGCGCGCGGGCGCGGTATGGGTCGCCTGCAACATCGACCCGACACTGCCAACCGAGCGGGGTCCGCTGCCCGGTAACGGGTCGATGGTCACCGCGGTGCGCGTCGCGTCCGGACGGGAGCCGCAGGTGGCGGGCAAGCCCGCGCCCGCGCTGGTGAACGCGTCGGTGCAGCGGGTGGGCGCCCGCCGCCCGTTGATGATCGGCGACCGGCTGGACACCGACATCGAAGGCGGCCGGGTCGCCGGGATGCCGACCCTGCTCGTGCTGACCGGTGTCTCCGACGCCGCCGAGCTGCTCGCCGCGGCGCCGGAGCGTCGCCCTGACTACGTCGCCGCCGACCTCGGCGGCCTCACCGGCGACCCCGCCGACCTGGCCCCGGGGCCGCGGCCCGGATGGACCGTGCACGGGGGCGCCGGACACTGGACGTTGACCGGCGCGGACGGCGCCGACCCCGTCGACGCGCTGCGGACCCTCTGCGGGGCGCACTGGGCCGACGGGGGCGGCCCCGTTGCGGTGACAGCAGGCGATCGCAACGCGGCGGACGCGCTGGAGAAGCTCGGATTGTCGGCCGCCTCGGCTACCGTGCAGTCATGACCGCTCCCGTCCCGGGGCCGCCGCCGCGGGCCGCCGATCCCGCTGAGGTCGTCGGCGCGGCGATGGCAGGTCTCGAACGGCTTGCCGAGCGCCCGCTTGCCGAGCACGTCGCGGCGTTCGAGCGGGTGCACGCGGCCCTCGGTGAGGCCCTGGCCGCGGGTGAGGAGTGAGGGCGTGGTCACCAGGGCCCGGCTGGACGCCGAGCTGGTGCGCCGGGGCCTGGCCCGCTCGCGGGGACAGGCCGCCGAGCTGATCGAGCAGGGCCGCGTCGCCGTGCGCGGTGTCACCGCCGGGAAAGCCGCCACCGTCGTGGATCGCGACACCCCGGTCACGGTCGTGGCGACAGCCGAGCGGCAGTGGGCCTCCCGCGGTGCCCACAAGCTGATCGGCGCGCTCGACGCGCTGGCGGTCGATCCGGCGGGTCTGCGCTGTCTCGACGCGGGCGCGTCCACCGGTGGCTTCACCGATGTTCTGCTCGAGCGCGGCGCCGCGGAGGTCGTGGCCGTCGACGTCGGGTACGGGCAGCTCGCATGGCGGCTGCAGAGCGACGCGCGGGTGCGGGTGCACGACCGCACCAACGTGCGCGCCCTCACCCCGGAGGAGATCGGCGGCCCGGTCGAGCTCACCGTCGCCGACCTCTCGTTCATCTCCTTGCGCACGGTGCTGCCCGCGCTCGCGGCCTGTACCGACGGGCACCCTGCTGCCGATGGTCAAGCCGCAGTTCGAGGTCGGCAGGCAGCGGCTGGGAGCGGGCGGCGTCGTGCGCGATCCGGCGTTGCGGCTGGCCGCGCTGCGGGAAGTCACGGCGGCGGCGCGGGAGCTGGGTCTGCGGCTCGTCGGCGCCGTCGCGAGCCCGTTGCCCGGGCCGTCGGGCAACGTCGAGTTCTTCCTGTGCCTGCGCCGCGACGGCAGCGACGGCAGCGACCCCATCGTCGACGTCGGCGACGTCGGCGACGAGGCCCTGGCCGCGGCCGTGGAGGCAGGTCCGTCGTGACGCGTGAGGTGCTGGTCGTCCTGCACACGGGCCGCAAGACCAACTTGCGCACCGCCGCGGAAGTGGCCGTGCAGTTCGCC
Source organism: uncultured Actinomycetota bacterium (assembly GCA_963837575.1). Classification (GTDB taxonomy): domain Bacteria; phylum Actinomycetota; class Actinomycetes; order Mycobacteriales; family Pseudonocardiaceae; genus Pseudonocardia. Next base: position 218,962 of record CAWIOI010000017.1, on the reverse strand, counting down.
CAGCACGGCATCCGCCTGCGGGCGATCGAGCAGGAGTGGGCCGAGGTCGTCGCCACCGACCTTCCGGCCGTCGATGCTGCCGCGGATCGTCGAGGGCAGGCCGGGATGCGCCGAGGGCGCGGAGGTCGTGCTCGTCCTCGGCGGCGACGGCACCGTCCTGCGCGCCGCCGAGCTCGCCCGGCCCACCGGTGTGCCGCTGCTGGGCGTCAACCTCGGGCACTACGGATTCCTCGCCGAGGCGGAGGAGGAGTTCCTCGCGGGGGCCGTCGACGCCATCGCCTGCGGGCATTACGCGGTCGAGGAACGGATGACGATCGACGCGGTCGCCCGCCGCAACGGCGACGTCCTCGCCCGCACCTGGGCGTTGAACGAGGCCGCGATCGAGAAGTCGACGCGTGGGCGCATCCTCGATGTGGTGCTGGAGGTCGACGGGCGGCCGGTGTCGGCGTTCGGGTGCGATGGCGTGCTGTGCGCCACCCCGACCGGATCCACGGCCTACGCGTTCTCCGCGGGCGGACCACTGGTCTGGCCGCAGGTGGAGGCGCTGTTGGTGGTGCCGAGCAACGCCCATGCCCTCTTTGCGCGCCCGATGGTGATCTCACCGGACAGCCGCGTAGCGGTGGAGGTCGCGCCGTCCGGGTCATCGGCCGTGCTCAACTGCGATGGACGGCGCATCTTCCCGCTGTCGGGGGGCAGCCGGGTCGAGGTCACGCGGGGCGTGCGGTCGGTGCACATGGTGCGGCTGGACGGACGACCGTTCGCCGACCGCCTGGTGCGCAAGTTCGACCTCCCGGTGCGCGGTTGGCGCGGTGCGCCCACGATGCCCGACGACGCGCCGTAGGCTGCCGCCATGCTGGCCGAGATGCGGATCCAAGGCCTCGGCGTGATCGACGACGCCACGCTGGACCTGGATCCGGGGCTCACCGTCCTCACCGGAGAGACCGGCGCGGGCAAGACGATGGTGGTCACCGGGCTCACCCTCTTGGGCGGTGGCCGGGCGGAGGCCTCGCGGGTGGCCGACGGGGCACGACGCGCGGTCGTCGAGGGCCGGTTCAGCGCCGAGCCCGCCGCGCTCGCCGTGGCCGACGAGGTGGGAGCGGATCCCGACGACGACGGCACCTTGATCGCCGTGCGCACCGTCGGGGCCGACGGACGATCGCGGGCGCACTTGGGCGGGCGATCGGTGCCGGTCGGCGTCTTGGGCAGGCTGGCGGAAGCCACGCTCGCCGTACACGGCCAGAACGACCAGCTGCGGCTGCTGCGTCCGGCCGAGCAGCGGGCGCTTCTGGACCGGTTCGCGGGCGACACGGTCGCCGAGCCGTTGAACCGCTACCGGGCGGTGCGGGCCGAGTGGCTGCGGATTGCGGCCGAGCTCGTCGAGCGCCGCGACGGGGCCCGGCGCCTCGCGCAGGAGGCCGACCTGCTGCGCCACGGGCTCACCGAGATCACCGCTGTCGACCCGCAGCCGGGCGAGGACGTCGCGCTCGTCGCCGCAGGCCCGACGGCTTGCCGAAGCCGACGACCTGCGCGCGGTGGCCGCAGCGGCGCAGGCCGCGCTTGTCGGCGCCGAAGACGTCCCCGACGCGCCCGCGGCACTGGCCCTGATCGGCGAGGCGCGCCACCGGCTCGCCGCTGCGGGCGACGCGGAGCTGTCCGCGTTGGACGCACGGCTCGCCGAGGCGTTGGCGCTGCTCGGGGACGTCGGCGCGGAGCTCACCGGCTACCTCGACCGGTTGGACGCCGACCCCGAGCGGTTGGCCGCCGTGCTGTCGCGCCAGGCCGAGCTGAAGGCGCTCACCCGCAAGTACGCCGCCGACGTCGACGGCGTGCTGGCGTGGGCCGACGCCGCCCGCGAGCGGCTGGGTTCGCTGGACGTCTCCGACGAGGCGCTCGCCGCCCTCACCGCGCGGCGCGACGGGCTCACCGTCGAGCTGGCCGAGCATGCCGCCGCCGTCACCGCCGCACGCACGAAAGCGGCCTCGCGCCTCGCCGCCGACACGACGGCCGAGCTGGCGGGCCTCGCGATGCCCGAGGCCCGGCTGCTCGTCACGGTCACCCTGCGCGCGGCGGTGCCCGGGGCCGTCGACGCCGTGCGGGTCGGGCGCCGGGAGCTGGTGGCGGGCGCCGACGGTGTCGACGAGGTCGAGCTGCGCCTCGTGGCGCACGCCGGGGCGTCGCCGCTGCCCCTGCACAAAGGCGCTTCCGGGGGAGAGCTGTCGCGGGTGATGCTCGCGTTGGAGGTGGCGCTCGCGGGGGCCGATCCGGTGCCGACGATGGTGTTCGACGAGGTCGACGCGGGCGTGGGCGGCCGGGCCGCGGTCGAGATCGGACGCAGGCTCGCGCGGCTGGCCACCCGCCACCAGGTGATCGTCGTCACCCACCTGCCGCAGGTCGCCGCTTACGCCGACCGGCACCTGGTGGTCGACAAGTCCCCCCGTGGCGGGGGCATGGCGCGCAGCCGTGTCCGCACCCTCGGCGAGGACGAGCGGATCGGCGAGCTCGCCCGGATGCTGGCCGGGCTCGACGACACCGACACCGGCCGCGCGCACGCCGAGGAGCTCCTGGAGGCGGCCCGGTCCCACCGCGCCGCCGACCGCGCCCCCGCCCGCTGACGCGCCGCAACGGTGTGACAGGAGTCCCCGACGGGGTCGGCGTGGCTTCCGGGAATTGTCGGCCTCTGATGCCACAGTCGGCACATGAAGCTGTCCGGCCTGTTGCAGCGCACGCGGCCCGAGCTGCCCGGCCTCGCGGGCACCGCGCGTGTCGACCGCCGCACCGACGCGCTCCTCCGCCGGGTGAAGCCGGGCGAGATCGCCGTGCTCGACCAGGTCGATCTCGACCGCGCCACCGCCGATGCGCTCGTCGCCGCAGGCGTCGTGGCTGTCGTCAACGCCTCGCCGTCGATCTCGGGACGCTTCCCCAACCTCGGCCCCGAGATCCTCATCGACGCGGGCGTCGCGCTGCTGGACGACGTGGGCACCGGGGCGCTGCACACGATCAAGGACGGCAGCCGCATCCGGTTGCACGAGGGTGTCGTCTACGCCGGGGAGCTCGAGCTCGTGCGCGGCGTCGAGCAGGACGTCGAGTCGGTGGCCGACGCCCTGGTCGAGGCCAAGGCGGGCCTCACCCACCAAATCGAGGCCTTCGCCGCCAACACCACCGAGTTCATGCGCCAGGAGCGGGCGCTGCTGCTCGACGGGGTGGGCATCCCAGCCGTCGACGTCGAGCTGGCCGGACGGCAGGTGGTCGTCGTCGCGGCCGGGTTCGATCACGCGGCCGAGCTCGCCCGGCTGAAGGCCTTCATCCGCGAGTACCGGCCGGTGCTGGTCGGCGTCGGCGCCGGGGCCGACGCGCTCCGCGCGGCCGGGCATCCGCCCGCCCTGATCGTCGGCGATCCGTCCGAGATCTCGAACGAAGCCCTCACCTGCGGGGCTGACATCGTCGTGCCCGCGTTCAACGACGGCCACGCCCCCGGCCTGCACCGCGTGCAGGATCTCGGCGCGAGCGCCGTCACGTTCCCCAGCATGGCCAACCCCGAGGACCTCGCGCTGCTGCTCGTGGCCCACCACGGCGCGTCGATGATCGTCACGGTGGGTCTGTCGGCGACGATGACCGAGTTCCTCGACCGCGGCCGTTCCGGCAGCAACGCCTCGACGTTCCTCACCAGGCTGCAGGTCGGCGGCGCCGTCGTGGACAGCCGGGTGATCGCCGCCCTGTACCGGAGTCGGGTCTCGACCGGGGCGATCGTGCTGCTGATCATGGCCGCGCTGATCGCGGCCGGTGCGGCGCTGTTCGTATCCACGGCGGGCGATGCGGTGCTCGCCTGGCTCTTCCAGGCGTGGCACGGCGCGTTCGCGATGATCAAAGGTTGGTTCGGGTGATCTCTCTGCGCTACCACGTGGTCTCGCTGGCCGCGGTGTTCCTGGCGCTCGCGGTCGGCGTCGTGCTGGGCACGGGCGGGATATCCGACCGCCTGCTCGGCGCACTCACGACGAAGGCCGACGGCCTCAGCGGCCAGGTCCAACAGCTCACGGCCCAGCGCGACGCGCTCGCGGCCGCCCAGCGCGCCGACGACGAGTTCGCCCGGCGCGTCGGGCCCGCGGCGGTGCGCGGGGTCCTGCAGGGGCAGAGCGTCGCGATCGTCACGGCGGCCGCCGACGAGCCGACCCGCGGCGCGCTGGTCGCGCTCCTCCAGCAGGCGGGAGCCACGATCACCGGCACGGTCGCGCTCACCCCGGCCGTCACCGACCCGGCGCGGGCCGATCAGCTGCGCCAGCTCACCGGCACCCTGCTGCCCGCAGGCGCGCAGCTGCCCGCCGCGTCCGACACCGGAAGCCTGCTCGGGGGGCTGCTGGGCGGGGTTCTCACCGGCCCGAGCGGCAAGGCCCCGATCACCGGCCCGCAGGCGGCGGGCGTGCTGAGCGGGCTCACCACGGCGGGCTTCACCACGGCGGGCGAGCCGCCCGCCGCGGCGAGCCTGGTGCTCGTGCTCACCGGTGGGGCGCTCACCGGGGTCGACGCGGGCGACGGAGCGGCCGTCGTCATGCGCATGGCCGCCCAGCTCGACCACGCGGGTGCAGGCGCGGTGCTGGCGGGATCCACGGGCTCGGGCGACGCCACGGGCGCGGTCGGCGTCGCGCGGGCCGACCCCACCGTCACCGCGACGCTGTCCACCGTCGACGACGTCCAGACCGGCGCCGGTCAGATCAGCACCGTGCTGGCGCTGCGCGAGCAGGTCGACGGGCACGCGGGCCGCTACGGCACGGCCCCCTCGGCCGCGGACGGAGCCTCGCCCCGCACCTGACCGCCCGACACGAGACTCGCGTACCCGGAACGGCGTACCTGCGACGCTCACCGACCCGGCGGTTATGTACCCTGAAGCTCCGTGCAGCCTCGCGCCACGCGTCATCTGTTCGTAACCGGCGGGGTAGCGTCCTCGCTGGGCAAAGGCCTCACCGCGTCGAGCCTCGGCCAGCTTCTCACCGCTCGTGGCCTGCGGGTCACGATGCAGAAGCTCGACCCCTACCTCAACGTCGACCCGGGCACGATGAACCCCTTCCAGCACGGCGAGGTGTTCGTCACCGAGGACGGCGCCGAGACCGATCTGGACATCGGCCACTACGAGCGCTTCCTCGACCGGGATCTGCACGGCCGCGCGAACGTCACCACCGGCCAGGTGTACTCGACCGTGATCGCCAAGGAGCGCCGCGGCGAGTACCTCGGCGACACCGTGCAGGTCATCCCGCACATCACCAACGAGATCAAGGACCGCATCCTGGCGATGTCGGCTCCCGAAGACGACGGCGTCGTGCCGGACGTCGTGATCACCGAGATCGGCGGCACGGTCGGCGACATCGAGTCGCTGCCGTTCCTGGAGGCCGCCCGCCAGGTCCGCCACGACGTCGGCCGGGACAACTGCTTCTTCCTGCACGTCTCGCTCGTGCCCTACCTGGCGCCCTCGGGGGAGCTGAAGACGAAGCCGACGCAGCACTCCGTCGCGGCGCTGCGCAACATCGGCATCCAGCCCGACGCGCTGGTGCTGCGCGCCGACCGGGAGATCCCGGACGAGATGAAGCGCAAGATCAGCCTGATGTGCGACGTCGACGTCGACGGCGTCGTCGCCGCGCCGGACGCCCCGTCCATCTACGACATCCCCCGGGTGCTGCACCGCGAGGGCCTCGACGCGTACGTCGTGCGCCGTCTCGCGCTGCCGTTCCGCGACGTCGACTGGACCGTCTGGGGCGACCTGCTCGACCGCGTGCACCATCCCCGCGAGACCGTGCGGATCGCGCTCGTCGGCAAGTACGTCGACCTGCCCGACGCCTACCTGTCGGTCACGGAGGCGCTGCGGGCGGGCGGGTTCGCCCACCACGCCCGCGTCGAGATCGACTGGGTGCCCTCGGACGCGTGCCGCACACCCGGAGGCGCCGCGGCCGCGCTCGACGGCGTCGACGGCGTCCTGATCCCGGGCGGCTTCGGGGTGCGCGGCATCGAGGGCAAGCTCGGCGCCGTGCGCTACGCCCGCACCCGCGGCATCCCGACCCTCGGCCTGTGCCTCGGCCTGCAGTGCATGGTGATCGAGGCGGCCCGGTCGCTGGCCGGGCTGGACGACGCCAACTCCACCGAGTTCGACGAGCGCACCCCGCACCCGGTGATCTCGACGATGGCCGACCAGCGCGACGTCGTCGCGGGGGAGCGGGACATGGGCGGCACGATGCGCCTCGGCGCCTACCCCGCGATCCTCGGCGCGGAGACCATCGTCGCGGCGGCCTACGGGATGCGCGAGGTGTCCGAGCGGCACCGGCACCGCTACGAGGTCAACAACGCCTACCGCGACCGGCTGGAGGAGGCCGGTCTGGTGTTCGGGGGCACGTCGCCGGACGGCACGCTCGTCGAGTTCGTCGAGCTGCCGCCGCGCACGCACCCGTTCTTCGTCGGCACACAGGCCCATCCCGAGCTGAAGAGCCGACCGACACGGCCGCATCCGCTCTTCGCGGGGTTCGTGCGGGCCGCGCTCGCCTACCGGGCGGCCGAGCGGCTTCCCTTCGACCAGGCCACCCGCGAACCTGCGCGGGCGGGCGTGAACGGAACAGGCGCATGACCGCCTCGACGGGGCCTGCCCGCCACGACTTCCCGGTCGCCGACAGCAAGGACATCTACCGCGGCAAGGTGATGGCCCTGCGCGCCGACGAGGTGGTGATGCCCGGCGGGCGCGCTGCGCGGCGGGAGATCATCGAGCATCCCGGCGCGGTGGCGATCGCCGCGCTGGATCCCGACGACCGCGTCATGATGATCTACCAGTACCGCCACGCTCTGGGCAGGCGGCTCTGGGAGATGCCCGCCGGCCTGCTCGACGTCGCGGGCGAGGACCCCCTCGAGACCGCCCGCCGCGAGCTGCGCGAGGAGGCGGGCCTGGAGGCGACGGATTGGGCGGTGCTGCTGGACGTCGCGCCGTCGCCGGGGTTCTCCGACGAGTCCGTGCGGGTGTACCTCGCCCGCGGGCTCACCGAGGTCGGGCGTCCCGAGCTCGACGACGACGAGGAGGCCGACCTCACCACCCGCTGGGTCACGCTCTCGGTGGCGGTGCGGATGGTGCTGGCGGGCACGATCGTCAACGGCGTCACGGTGGCCGCGGTGCTGGCCGCCCACGCCGTGTCGGGCTCGTCCCGCGGCGCTGCGCGCGCCCGACGCCCCCTGGCCCGACCGTCCCACCCGCTTCGCCGCGGGCGACCGGTAAGCGCGCGCATTCCGCCCACCGCACGGCGCGCACCACGCAGGTTGCTTAGGGTCGAGACATGCGCTTCGGACTGTTCGTTCCCCAAGGCTGGCGGCACGACCTCGTCGGGATCGAGCCCGCCGACCAGTGGGGGGTGATGAAGGGGCTCGCCCAGCACGCCGACGCGGGCCCGTGGGAGTCGATCTGGGTCTACGACCACTTCCACACCGTGCCCGCCCCCACCGACCAGGCCACGCACGAGGCGTGGTCGCTGATGGCCGCGTTCGGCGCGGTCACCGAGCGGGTGCGGTTGGGCCAGATGTGCACGTGCATGAGCTACCGCAACCCCGCCTACCTCGCGAAGGTCGCCGCCACCTGCGACATCGTCTCCGGCGGACGCGTCGAGATGGGCATCGGCGCGGGCTGGTACGAGCACGAGTGGCGGGCCTACGGCTACGGCTTCCCGCCCGCGCCCGAGCGTCTCGGGATGCTCGACGAGGGCGTACAGATCATGCGCCAGGCCTGGACGGAGGGCTCCGCCACGCTTCCACGGGAAGCACTACCAGGTCGACGGCGCGCGCGTGTGGCCGCTGCCGCTGCAGGAGGGCGGGATCCCGCTGTGGATCGCGGGCGGCGGCGAGAAGGTCACGCTCAAGATCGCCGCGAAGTACGCGCAGTACACCAACTTCGACGGCACGCTCGACGGCTTCACCCGCAAGTCCGAGTTGCTGCGCGAGCATTGCCGAGACGTCGGCACCGATTTCGACGCGATCGTCCGCTCCGCCAACTACAACGTGGCGATCGGCCGCGACGAGGCCGAGGTGCAGGAGCGGATGCAGGCCGCGAAGGCGCGCCTGGCGCCCTACGTGGGCGAGGAGAAGGCGGAGGCGTCGCTCGGCGCGGTCCGCGGGCTGCCCGCGTGCGGCACCCCCGAGCAGATCGTCGAGAACCTGCGCGCGCTGGAGAAGGCGGGCATGACCTACGGCATCTTCAACTTCGCCGAGGCCGCCTACGACCGCACCGGCATCGAGCTGTTCGAGCGCGAGGTGATCCCCGCCCTCGCCTGATCTGCGGGTCGAGATCGGTGGATTTCCCCGATGGCGCCAGCCCGCGGCCTGCGGGAGTATCAGGACATGCGCGTCGCCATCGTCGGAGCCGGGCCCACCGGCCTCTACACCTCGCTCGCCCTCGCCCGCCGCGGGCACGCCGTCACTCGTCGTCGACCGGGACACCGGGCCCGACCCGGACGGGCGGTGGCGCCGCGCCGGGGTGATGCAGTTCCACCACCCGCACGCCTTCCGCGGTCAGGTCGTGGAGGCGTTGCGGGCCGAGGCGCCCGACGTGCTCGACGCGCTCTCGCCGCGGGCGCCGAGCCCGCGGTGCTCCCGGACCGGCCGGAGCAGCTGCTCGGGCTGCGGTGTCGCCGTATGACGTTCGAGCGGGTGCTGCGCGCGGCCGTCGTCGCCGAGCCGGGGGTCACGCTGCACCACGGCCACGCCGACGAGGTGCTCACCGAGCGCGGCCGCGCCGTCGGGCTGCGTGTCGACGGGCAGCGCCTGTCGACGCCGACCTCGTCCTCGACGCCTCGGGCCGCGTCGGGGCGGCTGGCGCGCGGCCTGCGCGGCCCCGCGGCGGGCGGCGACTGCGGGATCGCCTACGTCTCGCGCCAGTACGTGCTGCGCGAGGGCGCCAACGCCCGGCACGATGCAGTCGCCGATCGCGAGCGCGGCGGTCTACCCCGGCTACCTCACGATCGTCTTCCCGCACGACAACGGCGTGTTCTCCGCGATGATCGGCCGGTCCACGCAGGACCGGACCCTGGTCGGGCTGCGGGAGACCGCCGCCTACGACGCGGCCGCCGCGACGATTCCCGCTGCTCGCCGAGTGGACCGACCCCGCACGCTCCCGGCCGCTCACCGACGTGCTGCCGGGCGGGCGGCTGTACAACAGCTACTGCGGCCAGCTCGACGCCGTCGGGCGACGTGCCGGTGCCGGGGCTGGTCTTCCTCGGCGACGCGGGTGTGCACCACCAACCCGGCGGCCGGGCGCGGGGTCACCACCTCGCTCCTGCAGGCTCGGCGGCTGGTCGGGCTCCTCGACGAGCACGGAGCCGACCACGAGGCGACCACCCGCGCGTTCGACGCCTGGTGCACGGACGCGATCCGGCCCTGGTTCGACGACCACGTCGCCTGCGACACCGACCTCAGCCGCCGCTGGGCAGGCGGCGACGTCGACCTCGACCGGCCGCTGCCGTCCGACCTCATCACCGCCGTCGCCGAGGTCGACCCGTCGCTGATGCGGGTGATCGGGCCCTACTTCGGCATGCAGGCGCAGCCGTCGAGCCTGCGCGCGATCGAGCCGCGGGCCCGCGAGATCTACGCGAGCGGTTGGCGGCTGCCGGTGCCCGAGGGGCCCGATCGCGCCGAGCTCGTCGAGCTGGTGAACGGGATCGCGGCGGCGTGAAAGCCGCCGCAAGCGGTGGAGGCGTTCCTGCACCACCTCGCCGTCGAACGCGGGAGCGCGGCCAACACGCTGCGCTCCTACACCGCCGACCTGCACCGCTACCTCGACCATCTCGGCGACCGGGACCTGGGCGACGTACGGGCGGCCGACGTCGCCGCGTTCGTCGTCGCCTTACGCGCGGCCGACCCGCCGCTGGCCGCGTCCTCGGCCGCGCGCGCCCTGGCCGCCGTGCGCGGGTTGCACCGCTTCGCCGCGCGCGACGGGCTCGTCGCCGACGACGTCGCCCGAGACGTCACACCGCCCGCGCAGGCGCTGCGGCTGCCGCGCACCCTCACCACGGACGAGGTGGAGCAGCTCCTCGCGGGCTGTGTCGGGGACGGCCCGGTCGCGCTGCGGGACCGGGCGCTGCTGGAGCTGCTGTACTCGACGGGCGCACGGATCTCCGAAGCCGTCGGGCTCGACGTCGACGACCTCGACGCCGAGCAGCGCGTCGTCCGCCTGCACGGCAAGGGGGGCAAAGACCGGATCGTGCCGGTGGGGCGGCCCGCGCTGGCCGCCGTCGACGCCTACCGGGTGCGCGCCCGGCCCGACCTGGCCCGCCGCGGACGCGGTGGCCCGGCGCTGTTCGTCAACGCCCGAGGCGCGCGGCTGTCGCGCCAGAGCGCCTGGCACGCCCTGCGCGCCGCCGCGGACGCCGCCGGGCTCACCGCCGAGGTCTCCCCGCACACGTTGCGGCACTGCTTCGCCACCCACCTGCTCGCGGGCGGCGCCGACGTGCGCGTGGTCCAGGAGCTCCTGGGCCACGCCTCGGTGACGACGACGCAGATCTACACCCACGTGACCGTCGACACGCTCCGCGAGGTGTACGCGACCTCCCACCCCCGCGCGGTGTCACCCAGGCGCGGCATCCGGGCGACCCTTCGCTAACATCGCCGGAATTCGATGGCCGCTCCACGGCGGGGCGCGTTGCCGGTCGTCATCGCGTGCTCCTACTCTGCGCGGAACGTCCCTGGACAGGACGTCCGCGACAGACCGGAGCGCCGGCATGCAGAACCCGCGGCCCATAGCCCCCCGCCCTGAGCCGCTCGACGAGGAGGAGGCGGCCCACCAGGCCGGCTCCGTGGGGAGACACCGCTTGAAGGTTCCCGAACCGGCTCCGTTGACCGAGCACGGCCCGGCCCGGGTGATCGCGGTGGCGAACCAGAAGGGCGGCGTCGGCAAGACGACGTCCACCATCAACCTCGGCGCGGCGCTCGCCGAATACGGGCGCCGGGTGCTCCTCGTCGACTTCGACCCGCAGGGCGCGCTCTCCGTCGGCCTCGGCGTGCAGGCGCACGAGCTGGACACCACGATCTACAACCTGCTCATGGAGCGCGGCGTCGAGATCGACGACGTCATCCGCTCCACCTCGGTCGAGGGGATGGATCTCCTGCCGTCCAACATCGACCTCTCCGCGGCCGAGGTGCAGCTGGTCACCGAGGTCGGCCGCGAGCAGGCGCTGGGCCGGGCGATCAAGCCCGTGCTCGACCGCTACGACGTGATCCTCATCGACTGCCAGCCGTCGCTGGGCCTGCTCACGATCAACGCGTTGGCCTGCGCCGAACGCATTCTCATCCCGCTGGCCTGCGAGTTCTTCTCGCTGCGTGGGGTCGCGCTGCTCATGGACACCGTCGACAAGGTGCAGGACCGGCTCAATCCCGATCTCAAGATCATCGGCATCCTGGCCACGATGTTCGACCCGCGCACGATGCACGCCCGCGAGGTGCGCCAGCGCGTCGTCGAGGCGTTCGGCGACCTCGTCTTCGACGCTGTGATCAACCGCACCGTCCGGTTCCCGGAGACCACGGTGGCGGGCGAGCCGATCACCACCTGGGCGCCGACGTCGAACGGGGCGGCGGCTTATCGGATGCTGGCCCGCGAGGTCCTCGCGCGGTGACCGTGGAGACGGCGGCATCCCCGCGCTTCACCGTTCGGCTGCACAACTTCGAAGGCCCGTTCGACCTGCTCCTGCAGCTGATCGGCAAGCACGAGCTGGACATCACGGAGATGGCGCTGCACCGCGTCACCGACGACTTCATCGCCCATCTCGCCGCGCTCGGCGACGACGCGGACCTCGACGAGACCACCGAGTTCCTCGTCGTCGCCGCCACCTTGCTCGATCTCAAGGCCGCGCGGCTGCTGCCCGACGCCGAGGTGGAGGACGCCGAGGACCTCGCGTTGCTCGAGGCACGCGACCTGCTGTTCGCCCGGCTGCTGCAATACCGCGCGTACAAGCAGGTCGCGGGCCTGTTCGTGGAGCTGGAGGCAGGCGCGGCGCGACGGTTCCCCCGCTCCGTGGCGTTGGAAGAGCGGTTCGCGGTACTGCTGCCGGAGGTGCTGCTCGGCGTCGACCCCGGGGCGTTCGCCGAGCTCGCGGCCACGGTGTTCCGGCCGAAGCCGCCCCCCACCGTCGGCACCGACCACCTGCACGCCCCGCAGATCTCGGTCGCCGAGCAGGCCGCGCTGCTGGCCGAGCGCCTGGCCGCGCTGGGCAGTGCCACGTTCGCCGCGTTGACCGCCGACTGCGCAGGCCCGCTGGAGGTCGTCGCCCGCTTCCTCGCGGTGCTCGACCTGTACCGCAACGCCACCGTCGAGCTGGAGCAGCCCGAGGCGTTCGGGGAGCTGACCGTACGCTGGACTCCTGATGACCGCTCCTGACGAGACCCTCCCCGCGCTCGACGATCCCGCGCTCGACGCCGCGTTGGAAGCGGTGCTGCTCGTCGTCGACGCGCCGACCGAGGAGGAGCTGCTCGCGGTAGCGCTCGAGCAGCCGGTCGACCGGGTGCGCGCCGCCTTGCTGCGGCTGTCCGACACCTACGCGGCGGGTGGACGCGGGATCGACTTGCGGCGCGCCGGGGGCGGGTGGCGCTTCTACACCCGCGACGCCTACGCGCCCTACGTCGAGCGCTTCCTCCTCGACGGCCAGCGCGCCCGGCTCACCCGCGCCGCGTTGGAGACATTGGCGGTGGTCGCCTACCGCCAGCCGGTCACCCGCGCGCGGGTGTCCGCGGTGCGCGGCGTCAACTGCGACGGCGTCCTGCGCACCCTGCTCACCCGCGGTCTCGTCGAGGAGGCGGGCATCGACCCGGCGACACAGGGCACACTGTTCGCCACCACCGAACTTTTCCTGGAGCGGCTGGGCCTCACCTCCCTGGCGGACCTTCCGCCGCTGGCCCCGCTGCTTCCCGACATCGACGCGATCGACGAGCTGTGAGTGATCTGATGACCCAGGGGCACCCGGATGGGGTCCGGCTGCAGAAGGTGCTGGCCCAAGCGGGTGTGGCGTCACGACGGGCGGCCGAGGAGCTGATCGCCGCCGGACGGGTCACCGTCGACGGCACGGTCGTCCGCGAGATGGGGAGGCGGGTGCATCCCGAGACGGCCGTCGTGCACGTCGACGGGCTGCGCATCGTCCTCGACGACGCGCTCACCTACCTGGCGCTGAACAAGCCGCGCGGAGTGCTGTCGACCATGTCCGACGACCAAGGCCGCACGTCGGTCGGCGATCTGCTCGTCGAGCGCGGGGCCATGGACGAGCACTTCGACGGCGGTGCGCGGTCGCGCCTGTTCCACGTCGGACGGCTCGACGCCGACACCGAGGGCCTGCTCCTGCTCATGAACGACGGCGAGCTGGGCCACCGCCTCATGCACCCCTCCTACGAGGTCGCGAAGACCTACCTCGCCGAGGTGCAGGGCTCGATCCCGCGTGACCTGGGCCGCAGGCTGCGCGACGGCGTCGAGCTGGAAGACGGGCTGGTGCGCGTCGACCGGTTCCGCATGGTCGACGCGCACGCAGGTCGTTCGATGGTCGAGCTGGTGATCCACGAAGGCCGCAAGCACGTCGTCCGGCGGTTGCTCGAGGACGTCGGGCACCCGGTGTTGCGGCTCCTGCGCACCGCGGTGGGGGAGGTGCAGCTCGGCAACCAGCGCCCGGGCCGGTTCCGACGGCTCAGCCAGACCGAGATCGGGTCGCTGTACCGGTCGGTTGGACTATGAGCGTGCGGGCCATCCGGGGGGCGATCCAGGTCGCCGCCGACACCCGGGAGGACGTGCTGGAAGGCTCGGCCGAGCTGGTCACGGCGGTGCTGGAACGCAATCACCTGTCCGCCGACGACATCATCTCGATCTTGTTCACCGCCACCCCGGACCTCACCGCGGAGTTCCCGGCGTACGCCGCGCGCCTGCTCGGGCTCACCGACGTGCCGCTGATGTGCGCGTCGGAGATCGCTGTGCCCGGCGCCATGCCGCGCGTGCTGAGGCTGCTTGCGCACGTGGAGACGAAGCTCGGCCGGGCCGATGTCCGGCATGTCTACCTCCGCGGCGCCGCCGCCCTGCGCAGCGACCTGCCCCGCTGATCGGGGGCGCAGGCGGCGGGTGCGGAGTCGGTGCCCTCGGGCCTGCCCGGCATGATGGGCGCGGTCCGCGTCCCGCGGGCCGGAGAGGGGCACCGGTGGCGGGCAAGTTGCACGGGGTCGTCGCGATGGACGGGCCGTCGGGCACGGGGAAGTCCACGGTGTCCCGGCGGCTCGCCAAGGCCGTCGGTGCTGCCTACCTGGACACCGGCGCGATGTACCGCGCCGTCACGCTGGCCGTGCTCCGTGCCGGGCTCGAGCCCGACAGCCCGGACGCCGAGCAGGTCGCCATGGCCGCGGCGAAGACCGTCCGGTCGGTCACCGACCCGTCGGCGCCTGTCGTCCTGCTCGACGGCGAGGACGTCGAGGCCGAGATCCGCGGGCCTGAGGTGACGCGCGCGGTGAGCGCGGTGTCGGCGAAGCCCCCCGTCCGGACCGCGCTGGTCGAGCAACAGCGCGCGTTGGTCGCGGAGAACCCGGGCATCGTGGTCGAGGGCCGCGACATCGGCAGCGTCGTCGTCCCGGACGCCCCGCTCAAGGTCTACCTCACCGCCTCGGAGGAGGTGCGCGCGGCGCGGCGCGGGGCGCAGGACCGCAAGGCGGGGCGCGTCGCCGACCCGGCTGCCGTACTGGCCGACGTCCGCCGCCGCGACCGGCTCGACTCCACCCGCAAGACCTCGCCACTGCACGCCGCGGCCGACGCCCTTGTGCTCGACACCGACGACCTGCCCGTCGAGGCTGTTCTGACCGAGCTCCTGCGGCTGGTGGAGGAGCGGGGCCTGCTGCGGTGACCGAGCGGTACACTGAGGATCTGCCCGCCGGGTCGTGGCCGTGGATGCACGATCTTGCCCGTTGGATCGGCACCTGGATCTTCCGCCCGGTCTATCGGGTGCAGGTCCATCATCGCGATCGCGTCCCGGGGAAGGGTCCGGTCGTCATCGTCGCCAACCACAGCGCGTTCGTCGACGGTCCACTGCTCTTCGGGCTGCTCGAGCGGCGCGCGGTGTTCCTGGTGAAGCAGGAGATGTTCCGCGGGCCGGTCGGGTGGGCGTTGCCCCGCATCGGTCAGCTGGCCGTGCGGCGGGGCACAGCCGAGCGGCGCCCGCTCACGCTGGCGCTGTCCGTGCTGCGCGGTGGCGGCCTCGTCGCGGTGTTCCCGGAGGGCACCCGCACCGGCGGCGAGGTCGCGGCGGCGCAGCACGGGGCGGCGTGGCTGGCCCGCACGGGCGGAGCGGTCGTGGTGCCGGTGGTGTGCCGCGGCACCCGCCGTCCCGTGGGGGCACGGCGCCGGTTCCGCCCGCGGGTCGACGTGCTGGTGGGGGAGCCGTTGACCCTGACGACGGGCGGCGGCCGCGCCGGGCTGGCCGCGGCCACCGAGACCATCCGAACCGCACTGGCCGGGCTGGTCGCGGATCTCGACGAGCTACGGAGAACGACGTGAGTGCAGGACAGGACGACCGGGCCGCCATGGCGGAGCTCGGCCTGGACCCCGACGACTTCACCGAGACCATCGGGGAGGCGCCGCCGCCCACGCCGGTGCTCGCCGTCGTCGGCCGTCCGAACGTGGGCAAGTCCACGTTGGTCAACCGGCTCATCGGGCGCCGGGAGGCGGTGGTGCAGGACGTGCCGGGCGTCACCCGCGACCGCGTCAGCTATGACGCCCTGTGGAACGGTCGCCGATTCACCCTCGTCGACACGGGCGGCTGGGAGCCGGACGCCACCGGCTTGCGCGCGGCCGTCTCCGCACAGGCCGAGTACGCGATGCGCAGCGCCGACGCGGTGCTCCTCGTCGTCGACGCGACGGTCGGCGCCACGGCCACCGACGAGGCCGTCGCGCGGGTGCTGCGCCGCTCCGATGTGCCCGTGCTGCTCGCGGCCACGAAGGTCGACGACGAGCGGCTCGTCCCCGACACGGCCGCGCTGTGGCGCCTCGGCCTCGGGGAGCCGCATCCGGTGTCGGGGCTGCACGGTCGGCGCACCGGTGACCTGCTCGACGCCATCCTGGAGGCGTTGCCCGAGACGCCGCGGGACGACTTCGGCGCCACGCCGTCCGGCCCGCGGCGGGTCGCGTTGATCGGCAAGCCCAACGTCGGGAAGTCCAGCTTGCTGAACCGGGTCTCGGGGGAGACGCGCTCGGTCGTCCACGAGGTGGCGGGCACCACCGTCGACCCGGTCGACTCCCTGGTCGAGCTGGACGGCGAGGTGTGGCGCTTCGTCGACACCGCGGGCCTGCGGCGGCGGGTCAAGACCGCCAGCGGCATGGAGTACTACGCCAGCCTGCGCACCCAGGCCGCGATCGAGGCCGCCGAGGTGGCGCTGGTGCTCATCGACGCAGGCGAGCCGATCGCCGAGCAGGACCAGCGGGTGATCTCGATGGTCGAGGAGGCCGGACGTGCGCTCGTGCTCGTGTTCAACAAGTGGGACCTCGTCGACGAGGATCGCCGCTACGCGATGCGGCGGGAGCTGGAGCGGGACCTCATGCGCGTGCCGTGGGCGGAGCGCGTGAACGTCTCGGCGCTGACGGGGCGCGCCGTCGGGAAGATGGCGCCCGCGATGCGCCGCGCCCTGGCGTCCTGGGACCAGCGCATCCCGACCGGCCAGCTCAACGCGTGGCTCTCCGATGTCATCGCGGCTACCCCGCCGCCCGTCCGCAGCGGCAAGCAGCCGAAGGTCCTGTTCGCCACCCAGGCCGCCACCCGCCCCCCGACGTTCGTGCTGTTCACCAGCGGATTCCTCGAGGCGGGCTACCGCCGCTTCCTGGAGCGCAAGCTGCGGGAGGAGTTCGGCTTCTCCGGCTCTCCGGTCCGGATCTCCGTCCGCGTGCGCGAGAAGCGGGGCCGCAAGGCCTGACCCCGCGCCGATGTCCCGCCACGCCGGTGCGGTAGGCTCGTCGCGCCCCGTTGGGGTGCCGGGACGTGGCGCAGTTTGGTAGCGCACTTGACTGGGGGTCAAGGGGTCGCAGGTTCAAATCCTGTCGTCCCGACGGTCGGAACAGGCGGTGTCCTCGTGGGAGGACACCGCTCTTTCCTATCTCTGAGCAGCGCAAACCGTCTGGCAGTCGCGCGCTCGTTGATCATCGGGCGCCGCGCCGATCAGATCCCGTTGCTGCCGGTTACGGTCTGTGTGATCGCCATGTGGTCGCGCTGCGTCGTCGGCCTGCCGCACATGGCCGCAACGACGTGTCGGGTGCCAGAACGCGGCCGTGGCGTTGACCAGCGGTTTTAAGCTGCTGTCTCGTACTCGTTGAGGAGGCCGCCCAGGATCGGTCGACGCCGGATCCTGCCATGGACTGGCTCGGGAACCGGTGATGTCGGGCGCGGTGGCCGCAGTTGCAGCGCCCGATGCGGGCGCCGGGCGTTGTAATGGGACGCGTACACGGCAAGTACCCGATGTAGGTGCTGCTCGCCGAAGATCAGCATTCGGTCGGTGACCTCGGTCCGCACTGCCAGGACGAGGCGTTCGGCGAAACAGTTCGCCCGGGGGCACCGCGGCGGGATCTTGACTACCTCGATGCCCGCGCTCGCCAGGACTGCGTCGAACGATGCCGTGAATTGCCCGGCGCGGTCGCGGATGAGGAACCGGAACCCGTCGGCATGCTCGCCGAGGTCCATCAGCAGGTTGCGGGCTTGCTGGGTGGTCCAGGGTCCGTCGGGATGGGCGGTCACGCCCAGCACGTGCAGGGAGCGGTCGCCGACCTCGAGTGCGAACAGTACGTAGAGCCGGTGCAGGGTGAGCGCGCAGTCGACGTGGAAGAAGTCCACCGCCAGCATGCTGGCGGCCTGGGTGCGCAGGAACTGCCGCCAGCTGGTGTCGGTGTGCCGCGCCGGCGCCGGTGGGATCCGGTGGCGCTGCAGGATCCGCCGGATTGTCGAGGTGCCGATCTGGTGGCCGAGCTTGAGCAGCTCGCCGCGGATTCGCTGGTATCCCCAGCGCGGGTTCTCCCGCGCCATGCGCACCACCAAGTCGGTGAGGGCGTTGTCGATCGGTGGCCGTCCGGTCCGGTGCGGGTAGGTCCATCGTCGGCGAACGAGGCGGCGATGCCAGCGCAGGATCGTGTCCGGGGTGACCAGACGATGGGCTCGCAGTGCGCGGGGCAGCCGCCGCACGAGCGCGGCGAGCACGGCCCGGTCCGCCCAGTCCAGGCGCGGCCGCGGGTGGATGCGGCGCAGGACAGCGACCTCGTGGCGTAGCACGAGGAGCTCGACGTCCTTGGTGGAGGACGTGCGGCCCATCAGTTGGACCAGTCCGAGCATCTGCCGGAAGATCAAGTACAGCAGCCGCAGCGACACGCCAGGATCATGTCCGACCAGCGATCATCGCTGGTCAGCGACCCAGGCCCGACTTCTGGCACCCCGCACGGTCTTTGGCTGTGGATCGCGCGGATTCGCTCGGCCAAGGCCGCGTCCGCGCGTGCCCGGGCGGTCCGCGCGGGCGCGGCGGCCAGCCACGCGTAGAACGACGAGCGCCTCACTTGCACGATCTCGCACAGCCGCTTCACCTCGAAGGCGTCCCGGTGATCAGCGACGAACTGGAAGCGGTTCACCAGCGCGTCTCCCCGGCGAATACTTGGCCGCCTGGCGCAGGATGTCCCGCTCGGTGGCAAGTTTGGCCTGCTCGGTGAGTAATTGGGCGTTCTCGGTCTCCAACGCCGCGACCCGCGCCTGCAGCGCCGCCAACTCGATATCGGCTGATCCCGCGCGGGTGAGGCGTCGCGCGCTTGTCGTCGCGGTCGGTGAACCGGCCCCGTTCTCCGGGCCGGTGGTGGGCGTCGGGTCCCGATCCAGCGCGTGCACCCACACCTGCAGGGTGTGCCGGGAGATCCCCAGATCTCCGGCGATCCCTCGCAGCGTGGCGCCCGGCGTGGACCGGTACAGGTCGACGGCCTGCCGCCGGAACTCCGGAGAGTACGTCTTGCGGGCCATGATCGTGGATCATCTCGCTTCCCCGGCCGTGGCCGGATTCAGCGTGTCCAAGATCAGGGGTCAAGGCCCGAGTTCCATGACGAGGTTGCGGGCCTGCTGGGTGGTCCAGGATCCGTCGGGATGTCCGGTCACGCCCAGGACGTGTAGGCAGCGGTCGCTGACCTCGAGTGCGAACAGGACGTAGAGGCGTCGCAGCGTGAGCGCGCAGTCGACGTGGAAGAAGTCGACGGCGAGCATGCTGGTGGCCTGGGTGTGTAGGAACTGTCGCCAGCTGGTGTCGCTGTGCCGCATTGGCGCGGGTGGGATGCGGCGGCGCTTCAGGATCCGGCGGATCGTCGAGGCACCGATGCGGTGGCCGAGCTTGAGGAGCCGCCCTGGAGTCGCATGTATCCCCATCGCGGGTTGTCCCGCGCCATGCGCACGACCAGGGCGGCGAGGGCGTCGTCGATCGGTGGTCGTCCGGTCCGGTGGGGGTAGGTCCAGCGTCGCCGGACGAGGCGGCGGTGCCAGCGCAGGATCGTGTCGGGGGCGACGAGGCGATGGCGACGCAGTGCTCGGGGCAGCCGCTGGATGAGGGCGGCGAACACGGCCCGGTCCGCCCAGTCCAGGCGTGCTCGTGGGTTGGTGCGGCGGAGCACGGCGACCTCGTGCCGCAGCACGAGGAGCTCGATGTCCTTGGTGGCGGACGTGCGGCCCGCCAGGAGGACGAATCCGAGCACCTGCCGGAAGATCAAGTACAGGAAGCGCAGCGACACGCCGGGATCATGTCCGACCAGCGATCACCGCTGGTCAGCGACCCAGTCCCGAGTTCTGGCACCTCACAGGTGTTCACCGCCCGCAGAACAGCCCGCCGACAGGGATGACGGGGCGCTCGGCGCCCTCCTCCTCGTTCAACGGTCGCCCTGGACGATGGTGGCGGCCTACTTGCGGTCTGGTTTGTGGTGAATGTGCAAACCGTCGGCCGAGAGCAATGCTTCCACGAGCCGGTTGATGTCATCCTCATGGTTGTAAAGGTGAATGGCGAATCGCAGGTTGCCATCGCGCGCCGAGCACACGATACCGCGCTCGTACAGGACCCCGTGGAGCCGCGATGACTCCGCGACGCCAACCGGGACGCTCACTATTGTGCTTCGGTTGGTCTCAGGAAGATCCACTGTGTTCCACCCGATATCGCCGAGTGCCGAGCAGAGCTCGGCGGCGAGCTGATGATTTCGACGGTAGATATTGTCGGGTCCGAATTCATCGAATACCGCAAGCGCTGCTTGATTGCCGATTGCGGCGAGCCAACTGATCGAGCTATCGAAGCGCGAGGCTGTGGCAGATAGTTCCATCTCGGGACCGAAGAAACTCGCGAACGGTATTCGTCCCGCACGCCATCCGGCGTTGATCGGAGTGAATCGCTCCTGCACGGTCGGTGAGAGATAGCAGTAGCCCATGCCCCGACCGGCATTGAGCAGGAACTTGTGATCCGGTGCTACCAAAACGTCGATATGCCTTACCTCATCGGCGACCGGAAGCGCCCCGACCATCTGTGAGCCATCGACGAACACGATCGCGCCCACGGCCCGAGCAAGTTCACTGATCACGGCAATATCGGATCGATGCCCGGTAGCGGTCTGGACCCCGCTGAAGGCGACCAACTGCGTCCCACCGTCGATCAGATCGGCGACGCCATCGGGTTCCAAACCGCCCTTGCGGAATGGGACCTGGCGGACATCGTAACCCTTGACGCTCAATTGGCGCCAAGGGAAGTGATTCGAACTGTACTCCCGCTCACCGATCACAATGTTCTGGCCCCGCCCCGCTGGGCCGAACTGCGCAGCAACGAGACCGGCCGCGGAAGATACCGAGGGAATCAGGGCGATGTCCGAGGCGCTGGCTCCGATCAGCCGCGCAACCGTGGAGCGTGCCGTATTGGCAGCCTGCTCGCCGCGGCTGTAGTCGAATCCGTTCGTCGTCCACACGTCAATGGTCTCGTGGTAGGTGGTCGCGAGGTCACGGCTGGCCAACCCGACGGCGGCGGTGTTCAGGTATACGCGACCGGCGGTCGCCGGGAATAGGCGACGCGCATCAATCAGGTTCGCGATCCGGGCTGCGGGAACCGCGTCGGTCACGACCTCACCGTACTCGCGTGGCCGTGTCCCGGGCAGCCGTTGCCCTGGCTGGTCCGTTGCCCATAGCTTCTCGCATCGTATGCCGGTCGAAGGGGTGCGGCCCGCCCGGCGTGCGGGTAGGTGCCGAGAACTCGGACCACAACATCGCCGTCCGGCCTGTGTGAGCTTCCCCCCGAAGCCCGGACACCACCCCGGTGCGTACGCTTGCGTGCCGAGCACGCCAGGCGTGTCGCGCCGAACACGCGCTGACCTTGCCGTCCCCCGGTTGGCACACGGCTCTGTCATAGCGGCGTTATGTCCGGGTTTGCATTGGTAGTGAACAGGCCTGTGACGCGTTCGGCTGTGGCGTTGGCGGCCCAGCGCCTGGCTTTGGCGATGTTGGTGGCGCCGGCCAGGCGGAGGGCGGCGATGATGGTGTTGCGGATGACGGCGAGGGTGACGGGCAGGGTGCCGGTTCGGGCGTGGGAGGAGTCTTCGCGGAAGGTCACGTCACGAACATGGTGAAGGGCCTCGACCTGCCAGTGCCCGCGGGCCAGGGCGGACAGGGCCGGTGCCCCGGCTTGGTCGTGGGTCAGGTCGGTGATGGCGTAGACGACGTCCTTGGTGGTGCGCTGGCCGTCGAGTCCGCCGGTGTAGCGCACGATCCGGATGATCTGGGCGGCGCCCGGGAAGTCGATCTGGTCGGTGACGGCCTCGTCGGTTTCGGTGATGGTGCGGGCGGTGAGGATGCGTTCCTCGGTGCGCCCGTGCCCGCGGTTGGTGCTGCTGTGCCGGTCCAGGTCCTTTGGGTCGGCGGTGGAGAGCAGCCCGGCGCAGCGCGTGTACAGCTCGGCCCGGTTCCGTTTGACGATCATAAGGTAGTGCCCGCCAGCGGCGAGGATCTGCCGGGCGGTGTCGCGGACGGTGTGCAGCGCGTCCAGGGTGATCACCGTCGATCCCAGGTCCCACCCGACAGCCTGCAGATCGGCGAGAAGTGTTGCGACACAACGGATTTCGCTGGTCTTGTTCGGGATCTGGCGGTGCGCCACGACCATCGGCTGATGGTGGGTGGCCGCGGCCATGAACATCGGTCTGGACCCGTCGGCGCGCCGCGCGCCGCGCGCGCACTTGCCATCCATCGCCAGCGCCTTGAGCTGTGCGGCCATCCGCTGGCCCCGTCCCCGCGCCCGGGTTCGGGCCTGCTCGTCGGCGTCCGGGCGCAGATGCGCCAGAGTCCACGCCACGCAGGCCCGGGTCAGCGCGTCCGGGTCGAGCCGAGTCAAGATCGTGCGGATCGTCGGCTCGGACGGCGGGTAGACGCGCCCGTCCAACGGGTCCGGCCACGCCCCCAGCGCCAACAACTCTCGGCGTGAGCGGGCCGGGTCGGTGGCCCACTGCGCCGTCCCGGCCAGCGACTCGAACCCGGGCAGGGTGAACGCGGTGAACACCACCGCGAGTACATACCCCAGCGGATGGCGCCGCCACCGTGTCCGACGCGGGTCCGGCAGCCCGTCGAGCAGCGCGAACAGATCACGGCTGCTGCTGGCTGTCACCTGCTCGTCGACGGGGCAGAATACGTCCACGGGTGCGGCTCCTTGATGATCAGAAGGCTTCGAGAACCTCGATCATCTGCGGGGTCGCACCCGCCCCCGCTCAATCCAGCGGACTAGGCGATTCTACACAAAACACACATAAGGCCCAGACCTGACCAAACCGCCGCTACGACAGCGCCGTGCGGTTGGCAAGGGCTCATTGCTTGAATCGGTTCGGTGGCCGATTCGATTGCTACCGCTGCTGCCGCTTCTGTTACTGCTGGTGGAATCGGCTGATGGCTTCGAGGAGGTAGTAGTCGGCGTAAACGAGTCCGACGTCGACTTCACTGTTCTGGCGAAGGAACCCGACCGAGTGCGCGAGTACGGCTTGGTTGGGTGTGCGCACGGTGAGGTAGCTCGAGGAGAGTGAGGCGAGGATGTGCTGTGCGGCCTGCCGATAGCCTGCGCCGCGGACGCCGCCGGTGAGCCGTCCGAGCTCGACGAGTCCGGAGGCTGCGATGGCCGCGGCGGAGGCGTCGCGTGGCGCATGGGGGATGTTCGGGGCGTCGAAGTCCCAATAGGGAACCTGATCGGTGGGGAGGTGGGCCAGGTACCAGTCGGCGGCGTGTTGGGCGGCGTCGAGCAGTTCGGGGCGTCGGGATTGTCGGTAGGCGTCGGTGAATCCGTGGATGGCCCAGGCCAGCCCGCGTGACCACGTTGAGGTGACCGACTGGCCCTGCCAGACCTCTTGGCGTAGGAAGGCACCGGTGTCGGGGTCGAACAGTGCCACTTGCGCGGTGCTGCCGTCGGGGCGCTGGTGTACCCGCATCGAGGTCAGGGCATGGCGCGTCGCCAGCTTTGCCCAGTCGGGGTCGCCACCGGGTTGGCCCGCTGCCCAGTAGAGCAGTTGCAGGTTCATGAGGTTGTCGATGATCACCGGGAAGCGCCAGCCCCGCATCGCGGGCTCGTTGGGGTCGACGTCCCAGCTCTTGATGGCGCCGACGGTCGGGTTGAAGCGGGTGGCCAGTGAGCGCGCCGCCTGGACGGTGACGTCGCGAGCGTGCGGGTCGTTGGTGAGTTGGTATTGCCAGCCGAAGCTGTCGAAGATCATGAAGCCGAGGTCGTGGGTGTCCGTGCGGGCTTTTTGTGCTTCCAGTCCTGCTGTCCAGCGCTGAGCCCGCTGGCGCCAGAGCGGATCGCCGGTCTGCTGGAACATCAGCCATAGGCTTCCGGCGAAAAATCCGCTGGTCCAGACGTCGGCGTCGCTGAGTTGCCAACGCCCGTCCGGACCGGTGCTGCGGGGGTAGCCGTCTTGCGGGTTGAGGTGATCTGCGGCGTCGGCCAGCCGCTGGGTCGCGAGTGCCATGACGTGTTCCTCCACGCCGGCGTCGAGGGGCGTCGCCCCTCCCGCTGCCGCCGATGGTGCGGTTGTCGGTGCCGCGGTCGTCGATGCGGCGGGTACCCGGGGCTCGCCCCCTGAGGTGCTGCAGGCGGCGAGAGCGAGCAAGAGCGCTGCGACAACGGCGGCAAGCCTCCACGATCGGCTCATCGACTCTCCACAGGCGGCCTGGGCAAGTCGACATAGCTTACTGACGTCGGACGCGGTGGGGCCTGCAGCACCATCCAGCTCACGACCGTTACGAAGATCCGATAGATCAGCGAAGGGACAGGAGGCGCGGCAAGCGGAGCGCACCGGTCGAAAATGCACCGGGTAGTGACCGAGGTGATCCCCGGACTGCGGCCGGCGCAGGACGAGCCTGCGCGAGGTCACGTCGTGCGCTGCTGCGACGAGACGCGGTCAGCTCCGGCCGACCGTTGGTCAAGTCGCGTCAGCGCCGGTGGGGTCGATCGCCGTGGTGAGCGCGCGCGCGATCTGCTCTCCGAGCTCTTCGGGCCCGGACGGCCCGTCGGATCGGTACCACTTGTAGCACCAGTTCACTGCGCCCAGGCACATGTTCACGTACACCTTCGGCGTCATTCCGGTCAGCGCGGCGGGGTGTGCCGCCAGGTGGTCGGTCAGCGCCGTGAGGAACAGGTCCTCGAACGCGCGGCGCCGCTGCAGCACCTCGTCGGCCAATTCGGCGGGCAGCTCGTGCTCCTCCTCGAAGCACACCTTGAGCAGTGCCTGGTTGCGGCAGGTGTACGCGACGCGGGACGCGATGAGGTCGCGGATCGCGGCCAGTGGGGACGCGGCCATGGTGACGGTCTCGCGGCCCAGCATCAGGCTCTCGTCCAGCACGTCGGAGTAGAGCCGGACGAGCAACTCCTCCTTGCTGCGGAAGTAGTGGTAGAGCGTGGGCTTCGACAGCCCGACGGCCGCGGCGATCTCGTTCATCGACGTGGCGCGGAACCCGCGCCGGGAAAAGATCGCGGCCGATTCGGCGAGCACGCGGCGGCGCTGGGCGTCGGCCTTGGTCGGCCCGACTGGCGCGGTGCGCGTCATGCGCTCCTCCTTCGTCGGCGTTCCACGGTAACGGCACCTCCGGTTGACAGGTGACGAAGACTACGCGAAAGTCCGACCGTCCGGTCGGTCGGTTTCTGTGGGGTGCTGCGGGTGTCGTGGGAGCTCGATGAGGAGCACGTGCAGTTCCGCGGGACGTGCCGCGCCTTCACGGATCGTGAAGTGCGTCCGTTCGTCGAGCAGGCCGAGGCCGACGGTCGGTTCCCGGACGAGTTGTGGAAGCCATTGGGTGCCGCGGGCCTGCTGGGGCTCGTCACCCCCGACGAGTACGGCGGAGCAGCGGGCGACTCCCTGGCCGTCGCCATCCTCGCCGAGGAGCTGTCCAGGGCCAGCGGCGGTATCGCGGTGACCGCGCTGGTCAGCGCCTACATGGCGGGTCCGCACCTCATTCGGCACGGCAACGACGCGCAGCGCGGTCGCTGGCTAGCGCCGCTGGCCGCCGGGGAGGCAGTGGCCGCCATCGCCGTCACCGAGCCGGGCACGGGCTCGGACGTCGCGGGCATCACCACCACCGCGGGCCGCACCGACGAGGGCTGGGTCCTCAACGGCCGCAAGATGTTCATCACGAACGCGGGCCTGGCCGACGTGCTGGTCGTGGCTGCGCGCTCCGGCGGGACCGGGCACTCGGGGATCACGCTGTTCGCCGTCGAGCGCGGCACGCGGGGCCTGTCGATGGGCCGTCCGCTGCGCAAGATGGGCTGGCACTCCTCCGACACCCGCGAGGTCGTGCTCGACGACGTGACCGTGCCCGCCGACGCCGTCGTCGGCAGCGAGAACCGCGGCTTCCACCAGATCATGGAGGGCTTCCAGCTCGAGCGGATCGCGCTGGCCGCCATGGGCCTCGGGCATGCCGCGGAGTGCCTGGACCTCGCGCGGGAGTACGTCAATGACCGCGAGGCGTTCGGCGCGCCGCTCGCGCGCCTGCAGACGATCCGGCACCGGATCGCGGTGATGGAGATCGAGCTGGACGCCGCTCGCCTCGTCACCCACCAGGCCGCGGTCCGGCTGGACACCGGCCATCCCGAGGCGCTGCCGTCGGTGGCGCGGGCGAAGTACCTCGCCGCCGTGGCCGCCAACCGGATCGTCGACGACGCCGTGCAGCTCTTCGGCGGGGCCGGGTTCGTCGAGGAGACGCCGGTGGCCCGGCACTACCGCGATGCCCGCGTCCTGCGCATCGGCGGCGGCACCGACGAGATCCAGCTGGAGATCCTCACCAAGGGCATGACCGGATGACCGTGACGTCGAGCGCGACCCCCACGGTCGACGACGTGCGCGCGGCGCGCGACCGGGCCGCCGCGGGCGGCGATCCCGCGCGCTGGCCCGACAAGCTGCCCGTGCGCGACCGCCTCGCCGTGCTGTTCGACCCGGGCTCCTTCGTCGAGGACGGCCTGCTGGCGACCGCGGCCGGTCCGGCGCTGCCCGCCGATGGCGTGATCACCGGCGTCGGCCGGGTCGACGGCCGCCCGGTCGCGGTGATCGCCCACGACTTCACCGTGAAGGCGGGCTCGTGGGGCGAGCTGACCTGCGAGAAGCAGATCCGCATCCTGGAACGCGCCGACCGCGACCTGCTGCCGGTGGTCTACCTCGTCGACTCCGCGGGCGGGCGGCTCACCGACCAGATGGGGTTCTTCCCCGGCCGCCGCGGCGCTTCGGCGATCTTCCACCTGCAGGTGCGGTTGTCGGGGCGGGTGCCGCAGATCTGTTGCCTGCACGGGCCGTCGGCGGCGGGTGGGGCGTACATGCCCGCCTTCTGCGACTGGGTCGGGATGGTCGCCGGGAACGCTTCGATGTACCTGGCCAGCCCGCGGGTCGCGGAGAAGGTCACCGGCGAGCGCACCACGCTGGAGGAGATGGGCGGCGCGATGATGCACGCCACCGTCTCCGGCTGTGGAGACGAGGTGTTCGACTCCGACTGGGAGGCGGTTGCCGCGGCCCGACTCCTGTTGTCCTACCTGCCCGACGACTTCCGCTCCTCGCCCGTGCGCCGCGATCCCGTTCTGCCGGAGCAGGTGCTCGGCGACGTCGTGCCGGTCGATCCCAACGCCGCCTACGACGTCCGCGACGTGATCGACGGGATCGTCGACGCGGGCACGTTCTTCGAGATCAAAGCCCGGTGGGCGCAGGAGATCGTGGTCGGGCTCGCCCGCCTCGACGGCCGCGTCGTCGGGATCGTCGCCAACCAGCCGAGCGTGCGCAGCGGCGCGATCTTCGTCGACTCCGCCGACAAGGCCGCGCGCTTCGTGTCGCTGTGCGACGCGTTCGGCGTCCCGCTGGTGTTCCTGCAGGACGTCCCCGGGTTCATGGTCGGCGTCGAGGTGGAGCGCCACGGCATCATCCGCCACGGCGCCAAGATGATCGCCGCGATGTCGTCGGCGGAGGTGCCGAAGTACACGGTCGTGCTGCGCAAGGCCTACGCGGCGGGCTACTACGCGATGTGCGCCCCCGGGTTCGAGCCCCGCGCCACGATCGCCCTGCCCACGGCCACGATCGGGCCGATGTCGGCCGAGGCCTCCGTCAACGCCGTGTACGCCAACAAGATCGCCGCAATCGCGGATGACGAGGAGCGCGCCGCGTACATCGCTGCCCGCACCACCGAGCAGCAAGCCGACATCAACCTGCTGCGCATGGGCAGCGACCTCGTCGTCGACGCCCTCGTCGAGCCCGGTGACCTGCGCGCGGAGCTCGTCGCGCGGATGGTCGACGCCGATCGCTGGACCCGCACCCCAGGCCGCCGCCACCACTTGATCAGCCCCGTCTAGAGAAGGACGACGATGTCCGCTGACGACCCCCTCACGCAGCTCATCGCGGCGCCGCTGCGCCCCCTGCGCGAGCGGTGGACGTTCCCCGAGCGCGTCACGCAGCTGGCGCAGGCGCGCGCGTTCGACTCGGCGGACGGGTATTGGGAGTGGGTGGCGCAGCAACAGCGCTGGTCAGAGCCGTGGACGAGCGTGCGCAGCGGCGAGGTGCAGGACTTCCGCTACTTCGAGGGCGGTACGATCAACGTCGCGGACAACTGCCTCGACCGCTGGGCCGAGAACCCGGCCACGGCCGAGCGGCGGGCGCTGATCTGGGAGGGCGAACCCGGCGACGTCCGCACGCTCAGCTACGCCGAGTTGGCCGACGAGACCGCCCGGCTCGCCGCGGGCCTGCTCGACCTGGGCGTGCGGAAGGGCGATGTCGTCGGGATCTACATGCCCAACCTGGTGGAGGCGTTCACCGCGATCCACGCCTGCAACCGCATCGGCGCGATCTACACGGTGCTGTTCTCCGGGTTCGGGGCGGAGGCGGTCGCTTCACGGCTGCAGTCCGCGCGGGCGTCCGCCGTCGTCGTGGCCGACGCGAGCTACCGCCGCGGCAAGCGCATCCCGCTGCTGGAGAACCTCCGCGCCGCCCGGGCCGAAGCGCCGTCGGTGCGTGCGGTCGTCGTCGTCGACCGCACGGGCGACGCCGTCGCGCTGCGGGACGGCGAGCACGCCTACGCCGACGTGCTGCGGCGCGGTGCCCCCGGAACGCCCGCCGTGCCGCTCGACCCGAACGAGCCATCGTTCCTGATCTTCACCAGCGGTACCGAGTCGCGGCCGAAGGGTGTGGTGCACTCGGTCGGCGGCTTCCTGCTGGGCACGTGGGCCAACGCCCACTGGCAGGTCGGCTACGCCGACGGCGACGTGTACTGGGTGGCCGCCGACGTCGGCTGGCTGACGTTCCCCATCCAGGCCGTCGTGGGCGGGCTGGCCTGCGGCATGACGATCGCGTGCTTCGAAGGCGCGCTGGACACGCCGACACCCGCCCGGTTCTACGAGATCTGCGAGCGGCACCGGGTGACGAAGGTGCTCGCGGCCCCGACGCTGGCCCGGATGCTGCGCAAGTTCGGCGACAACCTCGCCGCCGCCCACCCGCTGGCCCTCAAGCTGATCACCATGCAGGGCGAGCCGCTCGACGCCGACACGTTCACCTGGACCACCGACACGTTCGACGTCCCCGTCGTCAACGCCTACGGCCAGACCGAGACCGGCTCCACCTGGACCTACCCGGTGGCCGGGGTGGAGGCGCTCAAGGCGGGCTCGGTCGGCACCGCGGTGCCCGGCCACGAGTACGCGGTCGTCGACGACGACGGCAAACCCGTGCCGCCAGGGGTGAAGGGCAACCTGGTGCTCACCGCCCCGTTCCCGACGCTCGCCCGCACCGTGTGGGACGACCACGAGCGCTACCTCGCCACCTACTTCTCCCGCTTCCCCGGCCGCTACGCCACCCACGACGAAGCGGTCGTCGACGACGACGGGCACCTGTGGGTCCTCGGCCGCACCGACGACGTGATCAACGTTGCGGCGCACCGCATCTCGACGATGGAGATCGAGGCCGTCGTCACCGCGCACCCCGCCGTCGTCGAGGCGGCCGTCGTGGGCGTCCCGCACGACACCAAAGGCACGGTGCCGATCGCGTTCGTCACGCTCGGCCGCGATGTGCCGCCCGCGGAGGTGGAGGCCGAGATCGGCAGGCACGTGGTCGGCGCGCTGGGTGGCTACGCGCGGCCGGACCGGGTCTACGTCACGTCGGTGATGCCGAAGACCCGCACGGGCAAGACGATGCGGCGGCTGCTGCGCGACCTCGTGGTGCACGGGACGCCGACCGGCGACACCAGCGCCATGGAGGATCCGGCGGCGCTGGACGTCATCGCCACCGCGGTGCGGGACTAGCGATCGTGCGCGACCACCCCCTGGAGGACCGCACGATCGGCCGGATTCTGGCCGCGAAGGCCGCGACCGTCGGCGAGCGACCGTTCCTGCTGTTCGAGGGGCAGCGGTTCACCTACGCCGACGCGCACGCGATCAGCAACGGCTACGCGGAGGGGTTCCGGCGGGCGGGCATCGGGCGTGGCGACCACGTCGCGCTGATGCTCGACAACCGGCCCGAGTTGCTGTGGGCGATGTGGGGGTTGGGCAAGCTCGGCGCGGTCGCGGTGCCGCTGAACACCGCGGCCAAGGGTGATCTGCTGGCCTACCTCGTCGACCAGTCCGACTCCGTGCTCGTCTGCGCCGAGGACGCCTATGCGGAGCGGGTCGGGGGCGTTGCCGGGCCTGCCGTGCGCGGCGTGCTCGGGCCTGCCGAGCTCGCCGGGTTCGCCGACATGACCGTGGACGATCCGCCGGAGATGCTCGCGGTGAAGCACTCCGACCCGCACTTGATCATGTACACGTCCGGCACGACGGGGCCGTCGAAGGGCGTGGTGTCACCGCACTCCCAGGGCCACGCCGTCGGGCGGCAGATGGCGTCGCGTTCGGGTTACCGGCCCGACGACGTCCTCTACACCTGCCTGCCCGTCTTCCACGGCAACGCGCTCTGGTACACGATCTACGCCGCGCTCTGGGCCGACGCGTGCGTCGCGCTCTCCCGCGCCTTCTCCGCTCGCCGGTTCTGGGACGAGATCCGTGCGAGCGGTGCGACCGTGTTCAACGCGCTCGGCGCCATGGCCAACATCATCTGGCAGCTGCCGGAGTCCCCGCGCGACCGCGACCACCGCGTCCGCATCGCGATGATGGTGCCCACCTCGCGCGATCTCGCGGAGCGGTTCGACCGCCGCTACGGGATCCGCAGCACCTCGGTGTTCGCGATGACGGAGAACTGCGCGGTCACCGTGTTCGGGCCGGACGACCCGGTCGCGAAGGCGGACTCGGCGGGGCGCGTGCGCGAGGACATGGAGGTGCAGATCGTCGACGACGACCGGCGCCCGCTCCCGGTCGGCGAGCTCGGCGAGATCTGCATCCGGCCCCGCGAGCGCGGCAGCATCATGCTCGGCTACTACGAGATGCCCGCCGCGACCGTCGCCGCGACCACCGACCTGTGGTTTCACACCGGTGACCGCGGCCGCCTCGACGCCGACGGCTACCTCTACTTCGCCGACCGCAAGAAGGAGGCGATCCGCCGCCGGGGCGAGAACATCTCGGCCTACGAGGTGGAGACGGTGCTGTGCCGCCATCCCGCCGTCGTCGAGGCCGCGGCCGTGCCGGTGCCGTCGGAGCTGGGTGAGGACGACGTCATGGCCTACGTCGTGGCCGCACCGGACGCCGAGGTCGACCACGCCGAGCTGATCCGCCACTGCGCCGAGCACATGGCGTACTACATGGTGCCGCGCTACCTCGAGGTCATCGAGGCGCTGCCCAAGACACCCAGCGAGAAGATCGAGAAGTACAAGCTCGCCGTCTCCGCGCGGGAACGGCTCGGCGAACTGTGGGACCGGGAGAAAGCAGGCGTGGAGGTGCGGCGGTGACCGTGCGGACGACCGTCGACGGGCGGGTCGCGCGGGTGCTGATCGACCGGCCCGCCGCGCACAACGCACTGAGCCCCGGCGTCCTCGACGGCCTGGAGGCGGCGCTCGACACCGCGCTCGCGGCCCGCTGCAGCGTGCTCGTGCTGCGCGGCGGGGGCGGGAGTCTCTCCGCGGGTGCTGACCTGCCCTACCTGCGCACGCTGCTCGGCGACGCCGCCGCCGTCGACGCGTACGTCAGCCGGATCGGCGCGGTGCTTGACCGGATCGAGGCCGCCCCGCTCGTCTCGGTGGCCGTCGTGACCGACTACGCGCTCGCCGGTGGGTGCGAGATCCTCCTCGCCTGCGACCTCGCCGTCGTCGCCGACGAGGCGCGGATCGGCGACCGGCACCTGGAGTACGGGCTCCTACCGGGCGCGGGCGGCTCGGTGCGGCTGCCGCGTGCCGTGCAGGCCCCGCTCGCCCGCCGATTGCTCTACACCGGCGAGATGATCGACGGCGCCACCGCGGCGGCCTGGGGCCTGGCCAGCCACCACGCCCCCGCCGCATCGCTCGACGCCGCGGTCGATGAGCTCGTCGGCACGCTCTCTCGGCACAGCCCGGACGCGCTGGCAGGCATGAAGGCGATGTTCCGGGCCGGGCTCGACACCCCGCCTGCCGCCGCACTGGCCGCCGAGCGGGCCGCGCTGCTCGCGCACCTCGACAGCCCCACCGTGGCCGAGGGCCTCGCCGCCTTCGCAGGCCACCGGCCGCCGGACTTCTCCGGCGACCGCTTCCTACCCCCGGAGGATCGATGACCGACCGGCCCGTGACCGGACGCTGGTTCGAACAGCTCGAAGTCGGCACGGTGGTCCGCCACGCCACGCGGCGGACCGTCACCGAGACCGACAACGTGCTGTTCACGACGATGACGATGAACCCGGCGCCCCTGCACCTCGACGCCGACTACGCCGCGGGCACCGAATTCGGCCGCCCGCTGGTCAACAGCATGTTCACCGTCGCGCTGGTGGTGGGCCTGTCGGTGCACGAGCTGACGTTCGGCACCATCGTCGCGCAGCTGGGGATGACCGACATCGTGTTCCCCGCGCCTGTCTTCGCGGGGGACACCGTCCGCGTCGAGACCGAGGTGGTGGAGGCGCGGTCGTCGAAGTCGCGGCCCGACGCCGGGATCGTCGTGTTCGAGCACCGCGCCCACAACCAGCGCGACGAGCTGGTGTGCCGGTGTCGCC
Source organism: uncultured Actinomycetota bacterium (assembly GCA_963837575.1). Taxonomy (GTDB): domain Bacteria; phylum Actinomycetota; class Actinomycetes; order Mycobacteriales; family Pseudonocardiaceae; genus Pseudonocardia. The sequence goes on along the minus strand of CAWIOI010000017.1, from coordinate 186,393 downwards.
GCACCGGCCTCATGCACCGGAGGCCGGTTTCGTGATCACCGAGCCCCTCGACCGGATCCAGGTCGGCGACCGGCACAACAGCCGGGCCCGCACGATCACCGAAACCGACCTCGTGTCGTTCGCCATGTTCACCGGCGACTGGCACCCGATCCACACCGACGTCCCCTACGCGGCGGCCGACCCGCGGTTCCAGGGACGGATCGCGCACGGCGCGCTGGTGTTGTCGGTGGCACTCGGGCTGGTGGAGTTCGACCCGGCGGCGATGAAGGCGTTCTACGGGATCGACGCGCTGCGGTTCAGGGCGCCGGTGCGCATCGGCGACACGCTGCACGTCGAGACGGAGGTGCTCGATGTGCAGCCCCGCGGCAGCGACGGCGTGGTGACCTCGCGGTTCGTCGTGGTCACCCACGAGGGCACGGAGGTGCTGGTGGCCACCGTGAAGTGCCTGGTCGCGAGCGAGGGCGCGGCATGAGCCTCGCGGTGCGCAGTGTGATGTTCGTGCCCGGTGGGCGCGTCGCGGAGCTGTTGCCGAAGCTGGCGCGGTGCAGGCCCGACGTCGCCGTCGCCGACTTGGAGGACGCGGTCGCGGCCGCCGACAAGGCTGCCGCCCGGGATGCCGTGGTGGCCGCCCTGGCGGCGGAGCGGCCCGCGGCCGGTGCGGTGCTGGTACGGATCAACGCCGCAGGCACGCCGTGGCACGAGGCCGATCTCACCGCCGTGGCGGCCGCGCCGGTCGACGGGGTGGTGCTGCCCAAGTACGAGCACGCCGATCAGCTGAGATCCGTCCGTGCGGCGCTGCCCGCGGGTGCGCTGGTCGTCGTCGGCCTGGAGAGCGCGCTGGGGATCGCCGACGCCCGACCGCTGCTCGCCGAGCGCCCGGACGCCGCCTACGTCGGCACCGAGGACCTGATGGCGGACCTCGGCGGACGGCGCACCGCCGCGGGCGCCGAGGTGCTCTACGCCCGCAGCTACGTCGTGCTCGCCGCGCGCCTCGCTGGCGTGCAGGGGATCGACCAGGTCGTCGCCGCCGTCCGCGACACCGAAGCGTTCCGCGTCGACGCCGAGCAGGCCCGCGACCTCGGCTACCACGGGAAGATCTGCCTCCACCCGCTGCAGGTGCCGATCGCGCACGAGGCGTTCACCCCGTCGGCGGAGGAGCTGGCGCACGCCCGGGCGGTGCTCGCCGCCGCCGCGGGCGGGGTCGGCGTGGTGGACGGGCAGATGGTGGACGCCGCGCACACCGCCATGGCGCGCGGCGTGTTGGCGCGGGCGGGGGAGGCGCCGTGAGGACCGGGTTGATGATCCCGCCGCACATGCCGCTGCACCGCGTGCTGCCGCGGGCCCGCCGCGCCGAGGAGCTCGGCTACGACGTCGTCGGCTGCGGCGAGCACGTCTTCTTCCACGCCCCGACGACCAACGCGCTCGTCGCGCTCGCAGGCATCGCGGGCGTCACCAGCCGGGTGCGGCTGCTCAGCGCCGTGACCGTGCTGCCGGTTTACCCCGGCGCGCTCGCGGCGAAGATGGTCGCCACCCTCGACGGGATCAGCGGCGGCCGCTTCGAGCTGGGGGTCGGCGTCGGCGGTGAGTTCCCCGCGGAGCTGGCCGCGTGCGGCGTCGACCCGGCCGAGCGCGGCCCGCGCACCGACGAGGCGCTGGAGATCATGACCAGGCTGTTCGCGGGGGAGGAGATGCACTTCGCGGGCCGGTTCGCCCGGCTCGACGGGTTGCGGCTGGACCCGCTGCCGGTGCAGCGCCCCGGGCCGCCGGTCTGGGTCGGCGGGAGAAAGCCTGCGTCGTTGCGGCGCGCGGCCCGGTTCGCCGACGTGTGGCTGCCGTACATGGTCGATCCCGAGCGGTTCGCCGCCGGGCTCGCCGAGGTGCGCGCGCAGGCGACGGGGCTCGGCAGGCCCGCGCCCGCGGGGGCGCTGTTCTGCTGGAGCAACGTCGGCGCCGACGGGGCTGCCGCCCGTCGCGAGGCCCTCGACGCGCTGGCCGCCACTTACCGCCAGGACTTCACCCCGCTCGCCGACCGCTACGTGCCCGCAGGCACCCCGGAGACCGTCGCGGCGCGGCTGCGGGAGTTTGCCGAGGCGGGCGTCGAGACCGTGCTGTTCGCGCCCGCCTGCCCCGACGACCGGCTCGACGCTGCCGTCGAGACGTTCGCCCGCGAGGTCGCCCCGGCCCTGCGGGAGGTGCGGTGCTGACCGGCGAGCCGCCGCGTCCGTTGCGGACCGTGCTGGTGGCCAACCGCGGCGAGATCGCGGTGCGGGTGATCCGGGCCGCCCGCGACGCCGGGCTGCGCAGCGTCGCCGTGCACGGCGGCCCTGATCGTCACGCGCTGCACGTCCGCGAGGCCGACGCCGCGGTCGCCCTCGACGGTGACGACCTGGCGTCCACCTACCTCGACCCGAAGGCCGTCGTCGCCGCCGCGGTCGAGGCGGGCGCCGACGCCGTCCACCCCGGCTACGGGTTCCTGTCGGAGGACGCAGGCTTCGCCCGGGCCGTGCTCGCCGCCGGTCTCGTGTGGATCGGTCCGCCGCCTGCGACGATCCGCGACCTCGGCGACAAGGTGGTCGCCCGGCGGATCGCGCGGGAAGTCGGGGCGCCGCTGGCGATGGGCACGCCGGATCCGGTCCGCGACGCGGACGACGTCACCGCGTTCGCCCGCGAGCACGGGCTGCCGCTGGTCGTCAAGGCGGCGCACGGCGGCGGCGGGCGCGGCCTCGTCGTGGTCCGCGACGAGGCCGAGATCCCTGACGCCTTCGCCCGCGCCACCCGGGAGGCGACCGCGGCGTTCGGGCGCGGGGAGTGCTTCGTCGAGCGCTTCCTCGACCGCGCTCGCCACGTCGAGGCCCAGGTGTTGGCCGACCAGCACGGCACGGTACTCGTGCTCGGCCTGCGCGACTGCTCCCTGCAACGGCGCAACCAGAAGCTCGTCGAGGAGGCGCCTGCCCCCTTCCTCACCGTCGAGCAGGAGGCCGAGCTGCGGGGCTCGGCGGAGCGGATCTGTCGCGCGGCGGGCTACGTGGGCGCGGGCACCGTGGAGTACCTGCTGGGCGCCGACGGCACGCTGTCGTTCTTGGAGGTGAACACCCGACTCCAGGTGGAGCACCCCGTCACCGAGGAATCGCTCGGCGTCGACCTCGTCGCGGAGCAGTTCCGCCTCGCGGGTGGTGCCGCGCTCACCGGTGACCTCCCGCCTGCACGGGCGCACAGCATCGAGTTCCGCATCACCGCCGAGGACCCGGCGCAGGACTTCCGACCGGCCCCCGGTCCGCTCACGCGCTTCCGCATGCCCTCCGGGCCGGGGGTGCGCCTCGATTCGGGTGTGCAGGAGGGCGACGCCGTCGACGGCCGCTTCGACTCCATGATCGCCAAGCTCGTCGTCACCGGGCGGGACCGTCCCGAGGCGCTGCGACGAGCGCGCCGGGCGCTCGCCGAAGCCCGCATCGACGGTGTGCCGACGCCGCTGCCCTTCTACCGCGAGGTCGTCGAGCACCCAGACTTCACCGCCGTCGGCGGGCGGTTCGCGGTGCACAACCGGTGGATCGAGCAGGACGCGGGTGAGCTCCTCGGGGTGGAACCCGCCGAGGACGACCTGCTCACGGTGCGCGTGGGCCGCAGGTTGATGGTCGTGCCCGCGCCGGGCCTGGCCACCCTCGGCGAACGGGCCGCCCCGATCCGTCGGGGATCCGCGGCGCTGCGCCTCGCCGAGGCGGGCGAGATCGCAGGCGCGGCCGTCGCCGCGCCCATGCAGGGCACGATCGTCCACGTTGCGGTTGCCGACGAACAGGCCATCGCGAAGGGCGAACTTGTCGCCGTGCTGGAGGCGATGAAGATGGAGAACCGCGTCCTCGCCCACCGCGACGGCATCGTCCGCGGCATCGCTACCGCGACGGGTGCCTCCGTCGGCGCGGGCGCCGTCATCTGCCGGATCGAAGACGCGCCCGACCCGGCGTCTTGACAGGCCGCGATACTCCTGGGCCGTGGCTGACCACGGTGCTGCATGGGCTCGTGAGGCGCGGTCCGCTCGCGGCCGCCGATGTCGCTCACCCGCTACTGGTAGCTGGCAGCGTGTCGCTGGCCTTCGACCAGGTGGGCGTACTCGTCGGCGACGACGTCCGCGCCGCGCTCCGGCCGGCCCAGCACCATCCGAAGTGCAACTGCGTTAGCCCAGACTATTCACGAGCTTAGGCGTATCCGGGGCCTCGTTGTTCCAAATTCGATTATTTCCGACTTGGCCGTTGTGTGCGAATGTTCGGTGTTGTGCGCGGAAATCCCGGCCGGGACGGTCCCGGCGTCGTGGCGATAACAACCTTTTGTCGATACGGCGACGATATCGGGCGCCCTGCGACAAACCGGCATCGGTGGAGGTGTGCGGTGCGCTCCGGGTTCCCTGAGACATTGCCCGGATTGGTCATAACAAACCAGAGTAGGTCAAATCCAGTGCAAATCAGGACGCTCTTCGGCGCTGTGTCGCGACCGGTGGGCGCGCGGTGGGGCGGCGGTCGGCGCAACCGGTGCGCCGACGCTCGCCGGGCTCTGTCGTTCCTGTTCCCGGTCGGGTGGGGTGTTCATGGTGCTGTCATTGATCGTCGTCGACGGGTTCTTCGTGATCGCGCTGGCCGCGTGGTGGCAGCTGCGCCGGTCGGCGCATCTGCTGCCCCATCTGCGTCGCGGTCCGTCTGCGTTCGTCTTCCACCCAGGACGCGGCCTCGTCGCACAGTTCATGGCGATCATCGTGGGGCCTGCATTGCTGACCTTCCGCGCTCGACGGCCGCTGACCGGCCGGATCGTCGTGCAGGAAGGCCAGTTCGGGCACACCCGACTCCTGCCTGGGGCGCAGGTCCCGACCCGGACGCACACGCCCACCACAGGGTCGGCTGTGGCGCCGCGGGCGGGGGAGTGGAGCCGGTCCACCGTGCAGACCCCGGTCGTGGCCGGGCTCCATCCGCTATCCCGGTCGTCGTCCCCGTCGTTGTCCCCTTGGACGTCCGGGTCGACGAGGCGTCCGGTGCCCCCGACGGCAGCTGAGCCGAGGTGCCCGGTCTGGACGTGGCCCGAGATGTCCGGGCAGATGGCCGGCGAGATGTCCGGGGGGACGACTCGGCCTTCGGCGGAGCCGCCGACCTGCCCGTTCCCGGTGGTCGGTCCGCTATCGCCCGGGCACGGGAGGGTGCCGCAGAGGCTGGACGGGCCCGGGTGTGACGAGTCACCGACTCGGCCGACCCGGTCGCAGCAGCCCGCGCCGGTCCGTCGGGGGCCCGTGTGAGGGGGGTGGCGCGGCGGGGGCTGCGGGTGGGTGTGGTGGTCGCGGGAGTGGTGCTCGTGATCCCGATTCCGATACCGGTCGATTACGCATGGGCGGCACCGAGCCAGCCGGGCATCCTGGGCCAGGCCCCGATCACCCAGGCTGCAACGCCCGTTGATGCCTGTGGCAAAGTCGGGATTTCGTCTCATTTGCACAAGAAGGTGCGAACCCGGACATGGCGTGCGCGTAGCAGCCAGCGCGTTTGTCATTAATTAACCCTGGACGAACCAGGTTTTGTTCTCTGGCTCGTCATACTCGAATCTGATGTCCGACATTCTCGGCGGGGTGCGACACCGGATCGCGGTCCGCGCAGGCGCCGCCGCCGCGACGGTGTCGCGGCGGTTGGGGTTGGGTGCGGGCGGCATCATCGGCGGTCGCGTCACGCTCGCGCTCGATCCCCACGCTCTGAGCCGGCTCGCCGCCGGGCGCAGCGTCGCACTGGTCTCGGGCACCAATGGCAAGACGACCACCAGCCACCTGCTCGCGGGCCTGCTGGGTGGCGTGGGGCTGGTCGCCCACAACGCGACCGGGGCCAACATGCCCGACGGGGTGGTGGCGGCGCTGACCGCATCGGCCGGGGCGCGGCACGCCGTTCTCGAGGTCGACGAGTTGCACGTTGCGGCGGTCGCCGAGGCCGTGGACCCGCAAGTGATCGTGCTGCTCAACCTCAGCCGCGACCAGCTCGACCGGGGCAGCGAGGTCCGCGGCGTGGCCGCGGCCCTGTCCGGTGCGCTCATCCGTCACCCGCGGACGGTCGTCGTCGCCAACGTCGATGATCCGATGGTCGTGTGGGCCGCTTCCGCCGCTGCGCGCACGGTCTGGGTCGGGGCCGGTTCGAGCTGGTCGGGGGACACGCTGGGCTGCCCGCGCTGTGGTGAAGCGCTCGAGGTCGCCGACGAGCGGTGGCGGTGCCGTTGCGGTCTGGTCCGCCCGCATCCGCACTGGCAGATCGACCACATCGCGGGCACCGTCGTCTCGGGGAACGGCCCACCGATCCCGGTGCCGCTGCAGCTGCCAGGTCGGTTCAACCTCGGCAACGCTGCACTTGCATTGGCCGCCGCGGCGGCGCTGGGTAACGACGCGGCCGCGGCCGCAGGCCGCGTTGCAGCGCTCGACAACGTCGGCGGCCGATATGGGACCGTCCATCACCACGGGTACCTGCTGCGGTTGCTGCTGGCCAAGAACCCCGCAGGGCTGGATCGAGACGCTTCGGCTGCTCGAACCCGCGGCCGCGCGGCTGCTGGTGGTCAACGCGCGCGAGGCCGACGGCCGCGACACCTCCTGGCTCTGGGACGTTCCTTTCGAGCAACTCGCTCCCGCGGGAACCGGGGTGGTGGCGGCCGGGGAGAAGGCGGCCGACCTGGGGCTGCGGCTCAGCTACGCCGGCGTTGACCACTCGACGGTCCTGAATCCACTGGATGCGCTCGCACGCCTGCCCCCGGGCAAGGTCGACGTGGTGGCCAACTACACCGCGTTCCGGGCCCTGGCTCGCCAGATCGGCGCGGGCGCGCCATGAGCGGAGCCGGTCGAACAGCCCTCGCCATCGCCGTCTTGCTGCCCGATGTCCTGGGCACCTACTCGGACGCGGGCAATGCCGTCGTCCTGGCCGAACGTGCGCGGCGGCGGGATGTCGCCGCTCAGGTGCACGCCGTCAGCATCACCGAATCCCCGCCGCGCACCGCGGATATCTACCTGCTCGGCGGCGGCGAGGACACCGCGCAGCTGGTCGCCGCGCGCTGGCTGGTGCGCCATCGGATGCGCGACGAGCTCGCCGAACGCCACGTCGTGCTCGCCGTGTGCGCGGGACTGCAACTGCTGGGCACCGCGATGACCGATCGGTCCGGGCACACCTACGACGGTGCGGGCGTTCTCGACCTCACGACCGCAGCGGGCGTGCGTCGCGCGGTCGGCGAAGTCATCGCCACCGCCACCGATCAGGCGATCGGCACTCTCACCGGTTTCGAGAACCACCAGGGACGTACGACGCTGGGCCCCGACGCGCGGCCGCTGGCCGTCCTGGAGCGGGGTGTGGGCAACGGGGTGCCGCATGCGGGACGGGCGGTCGAAGGTGTGCAAGCCGGGTCCGTCATCGGCACCTACCTCCACGGCCCGGTCCTGGCCCGCAACCCCGCCCTTGCCGACCACCTCCTCACCCTTGCGACCGGCCTCGACCTGCCCCCGCTCGAGCTACCCGACCAGGAACCGATGCGGCGCGGCTATCTGCAGCCGCGTCCACGGGGCTTCGCGGCGCGCCTCGCGGCGCTGCTGCACTCCTGACCCTGCTCGAGGTGCACCACGCGATTCCGCCTGCGCGGCGAGCCAACTCGACGCGCCGGTTGTGCTGCGGCGGAACCGCATGTCGCACAACGGGTGCCGCTGCCCGCTCCGACGCCACGGCTCTGTCATAGCGGCGTTATGTCCGGGTTTGCATTGGTAGTGAACAGGCCTGTGACGCGTTCGGCTGTGGCGTTGGCGGCCCAGCGCCTGGCTTTGGCGATGTTGGTGGCGCCGGCCAGGCGGAGGGCGGCGATGATGGTGTTGCGGATGACGGCGAGGGTGACGGGCAGGGTGCCGGTTCGGGCGTGGGAGGAGTCTTCGCGGAAGGTCACGTCACGAACATGGTGAAGGGCCTCGACCTGCCAGTGCCCGCGGGCCAGGGCGGACAGGGCCGGTGCCCCGGCTTGGTCGTGGGTCAGGTCGGTGATGGCGTAGACGACGTCCTTGGTGGTGCGCTGGCCGTCGAGTCCGCCGGTGTAGCGCACGATCCGGATGATCTGGGCGGCGCCCGGGAAGTCGATCTGGTCGGTGACGGCCTCGTCGGTTTCGGTGATGGTGCGGGCGGTGAGGATGCGTTCCTCGGTGCGCCCGTGCCCGCGGTTGGTGCTGCTGTGCCGGTCCAGGTCCTTTGGGTCGGCGGTGGAGAGCAGCCCGGCGCAGCGCGTGTACAGCTCGGCCCGGTTCCGTTTGACGATCATAAGGTAGTGCCCGCCAGCGGCGAGGATCTGCCGGGCGGTGTCGCGGACGGTGTGCAGCGCGTCCAGGGTGATCACCGTCGATCCCAGGTCCCACCCGACAGCCTGCAGATCGGCGAGAAGTGTTGCGACACAACGGATTTCGCTGGTCTTGTTCGGGATCTGGCGGTGCGCCACGACCATCGGCTGATGGTGGGTGGCCGCGGCCATGAACATCGGTCTGGACCCGTCGGCGCGCCGCGCGCCGCGCGCGCACTTGCCATCCATCGCCAGCGCCTTGAGCTGTGCGGCCATCCGCTGGCCCCGTCCCCGCGCCCGGGTTCGGGCCTGCTCGTCGGCGTCCGGGCGCAGATGCGCCAGAGTCCACGCCACGCAGGCCCGGGTCAGCGCGTCCGGGTCGAGCCGAGTCAAGATCGTGCGGATCGTCGGCTCGGACGGCGGGTAGACGCGCCCGTCCAACGGGTCCGGCCACGCCCCCAGCGCCAACAACTCTCGGCGTGAGCGGGCCGGGTCGGTGGCCCACTGCGCCGTCCCGGCCAGCGACTCGAACCCGGGCAGGGTGAACGCGGTGAACACCACCGCGAGTACATACCCCAGCGGATGGCGCCGCCACCGTGTCCGACGCGGGTCCGGCAGCCCGTCGAGCAGCGCGAACAGATCACGGCTGCTGCTGGCTGTCACCTGCTCGTCGACGGGGCAGAATACGTCCACGGGTGCGGCTCCTTGATGATCAGAAGGCTTCGAGAACCTCGATCATCTGCGGGGTCGCACCCGCCCCCGCTCAATCCAGCGGACTAGGCGATTCTACACAAAACACACATAAGGCCCAGACCTGACCAAACCGCCGCTACGACAGCGCCGTGCTCCGACGCCAAGGATTAGCGGCAATGAAAAGTCCGGGATGCCCGACGGCAAAGGATCGAAGTCGCCGGGACCTCCACGCGCGTGGACCGGTTATGAGATGGGTGTGGCCATTCCGACCCCCGATGCCCGCAGGACCGAGTCCTTTCGTCCGCGAGCACTGGCCATCGCGGGCGTATTGGTCGCGTTGTTCGCGATTCTGGCCGACACGACGCTGCCCCCGGTGACAGCCTGGGACGCCCGGATCGATGTCGCGGTCAATGCCGGCGTTGCGCCCGACTCCGCGGTGCCTGCTGTTGCGCTCGCGGTCAGCGCCGCGGGCAGCCCGGTCGCCGTCGACGCGCTGACCGTGGTCGCCGTGATCGTGGTGTGGGTGTGGGGCGCTCGTGCCCGGCGGGTTCAGGCAATGGTGTATCTCTTCGCGGCCCGCCTCCTCGAATTGGGCATCGAGACGGGGGTCAAGAATCTGGTCAACCGCCGTCGACCGGTGTTGCCGCATCCGCTCACGACCGCTCAGGACGCGAGTTTCCGTCCGGTCACACGGCAGGGACCACAGTCTTGTGCGTCTGCCTGCTCGTGCTGGCGTGGCCAGGGCTGTGGCGGGCGGCCCGTTGGGGCTGGGTCGCTGCCGCGGCGGCCACGACCATCGCGGTCGGCGCGTCCCGGGTGCTGCTGGGGATGCACTACGTGACTGACGTGCTGGGTGGCGCACTTCTCGGGACGGCAACAGCGCTGACCCCGATCCTGGCCGATGTGAGACCAGGGCGCGGCTCGGCTACCGGTAACCGGTAGGCGGCGTATCCCGAGGACACGCGCGGCCCGGATAGTGGCCGGGGTGAGCGACACGGCTCTGTCATAGCGGCGTTATGTCCGGGTTTGCATTGGTAGTGAACAGGCCTGTGACGCGTTCGGCTGTGGCGTTGGCGGCCCAGCGCCTGGCTTTGGCGATGTTGGTGGCGCCGGCCAGGCGGAGGGCGGCGATGATGGTGTTGCGGATGACGGCGAGGGTGACGGGCAGGGTGCCGGTTCGGGCGTGGGAGGAGTCTTCGCGGAAGGTCACGTCACGAACATGGTGAAGGGCCTCGACCTGCCAGTGCCCGCGGGCCAGGGCGGACAGGGCCGGTGCCCCGGCTTGGTCGTGGGTCAGGTCGGTGATGGCGTAGACGACGTCCTTGGTGGTGCGCTGGCCGTCGAGTCCGCCGGTGTAGCGCACGATCCGGATGATCTGGGCGGCGCCCGGGAAGTCGATCTGGTCGGTGACGGCCTCGTCGGTTTCGGTGATGGTGCGGGCGGTGAGGATGCGTTCCTCGGTGCGCCCGTGCCCGCGGTTGGTGCTGCTGTGCCGGTCCAGGTCCTTTGGGTCGGCGGTGGAGAGCAGCCCGGCGCAGCGCGTGTACAGCTCGGCCCGGTTCCGTTTGACGATCATAAGGTAGTGCCCGCCAGCGGCGAGGATCTGCCGGGCGGTGTCGCGGACGGTGTGCAGCGCGTCCAGGGTGATCACCGTCGATCCCAGGTCCCACCCGACAGCCTGCAGATCGGCGAGAAGTGTTGCGACACAACGGATTTCGCTGGTCTTGTTCGGGATCTGGCGGTGCGCCACGACCATCGGCTGATGGTGGGTGGCCGCGGCCATGAACATCGGTCTGGACCCGTCGGCGCGCCGCGCGCCGCGCGCGCACTTGCCATCCATCGCCAGCGCCTTGAGCTGTGCGGCCATCCGCTGGCCCCGTCCCCGCGCCCGGGTTCGGGCCTGCTCGTCGGCGTCCGGGCGCAGATGCGCCAGAGTCCACGCCACGCAGGCCCGGGTCAGCGCGTCCGGGTCGAGCCGAGTCAAGATCGTGCGGATCGTCGGCTCGGACGGCGGGTAGACGCGCCCGTCCAACGGGTCCGGCCACGCCCCCAGCGCCAACAACTCTCGGCGTGAGCGGGCCGGGTCGGTGGCCCACTGCGCCGTCCCGGCCAGCGACTCGAACCCGGGCAGGGTGAACGCGGTGAACACCACCGCGAGTACATACCCCAGCGGATGGCGCCGCCACCGTGTCCGACGCGGGTCCGGCAGCCCGTCGAGCAGCGCGAACAGATCACGGCTGCTGCTGGCTGTCACCTGCTCGTCGACGGGGCAGAATACGTCCACGGGTGCGGCTCCTTGATGATCAGAAGGCTTCGAGAACCTCGATCATCTGCGGGGTCGCACCCGCCCCCGCTCAATCCAGCGGACTAGGCGATTCTACACAAAACACACATAAGGCCCAGACCTGACCAAACCGCCGCTACGACAGCGCCGTGGGGTGAGCGATGACCCGGCTGCCGCGGCGTACAACGGGGGAATCGCGACGGATCGGCTTTTTGTCGCCAACATGGTTTGCCAAGAGCGGGCAAGAAATCCGTTCCGGACGATCTCCGTAGTGGGCTCGTCGCGTTGGGTATTCTGAAACGCCGAAAAGACGATGAGGACGATGCCCGAAAAGTTGAACGCCGCGCTGCGACGTGCGCCGGTCACGGTCACGCTGGTGGCGGTCTTGTGGGCGGTCGGAGCTGCGACCGGCAGCGTGCTGAACGGTCCGCCCCCGGCTTTGCGCGCGGTGGTCGGTTCCGGTGTGGGCCCGGTACGTGACGGGCGTTGGTGGACGGTGCTGACGTCGTTGCCGTGGTGCGCGCAGTTGCTCGGCTACGTGGCCACCAGTCTCGCCGTGGTGGCGTTGCTTCCCTTCGCCGAGCGCCGTCTGGGCGCGGCGCGCACCGTGGCGGCAGCGCTCGCGCTGCAGGTGGTCGGGGTGCTCGGTGGCTGCGTGCTCGTGGGGCTGCCACACGATGGAGACCGGTGGTTCACCCAACTCGGGCACACGGTGATGCTGGGCCCGAGCGCTGCCGTGGTCGGGGTCGTGCTGCTGGCGTCGGCGGGGTTCGGCCCGCTGTGGCGGCGACGGGCGCGGCTGTTGTTGTTGTCGGGGCTGGCGATGATGGTGCTCTACTCCGGCATGCTCGGCGACGTGCTCCGGCTGGGCACGGGCCTCGTGGGGCTGGTGGCGGGCGTGGCGACGCTCGGCCGCCGCAGAGAGGTGCGGCGCTCGTCCCGATCGGAGACGCGGGTGCTGGTCGCGCTGCTGGTCGCGGTGTCGGCGATCGGCCCGCTGGTGGCGGCGCTCGCCGAGACGCGGGTCGGGCCGCTGGCCGTGCTGCGCTACGTGTTCACCTCGCCGATTCCCGGCCCGGCGACCGTCCGGCAGGTGTGTCAGGAGCCCAGCGGCGTTTGCGCTGCGGCGCAAACGCGGGTGCGGCTCGGTGGGTGGGGCACGGCGGCGATGTCGGTGATGCCTGTGGTGTTGTTGCTGGTCAGCGCGGTGGGCTTGTGGCGGGGGCGGCGGCCGGCGTGGGGGGCGGCGCTGGTGTTGAACGTCGCGCTCGGGGTGGCGGGCCTGGCGCTGGCCGGGCACACGGCGTCGCGCGCGGCGGACCAGCTCATGCTGCTCGGCTCCGGTGTGCATGTGCATGCCTGGCTGGTGCTGGCGTTGCCCGCGCTGCAGCCGTTCGGGGTGGCGGTCGTGCTCCTCGCGACTCGCCGGCGGTTCCGGCTGTCTGCGCCCCCCGGGATGCTCGCTGCGGCCGGGCGGACCGTGGCGTTGACGTTCGTCGCGGTATCCGTCGTGTTCGTGGTGGGCGGACTCACGCTGCGCCGCGGGTTCGCCCCGCACCCTGACCTCGCCGCGCTGCTGGCCGACCTGCCCACGCGCCTGTTCCCCCCGGACTACCTCGGCACGCTCACGCCCGCGTTCTTACCCGTCAGCGCGCCCGCGCGGTGGCTGTTCGAGGGGATCGGGCCGGTGTTCTGGGCGGTGGGCTGCGTGGCCGCGCTGCGGGTGTTCCTCACCGACCGGCTCGCGGCGGGCGACCGTGACCGGTTGCGTGAGCTGACCCGTCGCGGCGGTTCGACCCTGTCGTGGATGGCCACTTGGAAGGGCAACGCTGCCTGGTTCACCCCGGACGGCGCGGCCGGGCTTGCCTACCGGGTCCTCGGCGGGGTGGCACTCACCGTCGGCGGCCCGGTGGGCGAGGAGACCGCCGCGGGTGAGGCCGTCCGCGGCTTCGTCGCGCATTGCCGTGAGCAGGGCTGGACGCCTGCGCTGTACGGCGTTGTCGATGAGGTCGCCGCGATCGTCCGGGAGACGGGTTGGTCGAGTGTCCAGGTGGCCGAGGAGACACTGCTGCCCCTTGCGGACCTGTCGTTCACCGGGCGGCGGTGGCAGGACGTTCGCACGGCCGTGAACCGTGCCCACCGCGAAGGCGTTACGCCCTGCTGGACCACCTGGTCGGCCGCGCCCGCGGCCGTGCGCGAGCAGGTGCGCGCTCTGTCCGCGGAGTGGTCGGCGGGCAAGGGCTTGCCGGAGATGGGGTTCACCCTCGGCGGCCTGGAGGAAGTCGACGATCCGCAGGTGCGGATGCTGCTCGCGGTCGACGCCGAAGAGCGGGTGCTGGCGGTGACGAGCTGGTTGCCAGTGCGCGCCGAAGGCGTGACCGTCGGCTGGACGCTGGATTTCATGCGCCGCCGCGCCGACGCGCCGTCCGGGATCATGGAGTTCCTCATCGCGACCGCGGCGCTCGACGTACGGGCCGACGGAGCCGCGCTGCTGTCGCTGTCCGGGGCGCCGCTGGCCCGGGTCGGTGGCCAAAACGGCGACAGCACGCTCCAACGCCTCCTCGACCTGCTCGCCCGCAGGCTGGAACCGGTCTATGGCTTCGGATCGCTTCTGGCCTTCAAGGCCAAGTTCCAGCCGCTATATCGGCCGTTGTTCCTCGCCTACCCGGACCCGGTGGCGCTGCCTGTGATCGGCAATGCGCTGGCGCGCGCCTACCTGCCCGAGCTCACCCCGCGCATGTTCACCCGGCTGGCGCGGGCGGTGCTGGGGTAATCGTCGGGGGTGGCTGCGGGCCGAGGATCTGCATGCGCCCGGCCAGCCATGGCAGCGCACTGGCGAGGGCGTGGCTGGCGATGCTCCACGAGTGCTCGCCCGGCACCTCCAGCAGGGTGACGCCCACGCCCGCGGCCCGCGCGGCCGCCGCTACCTGCTCGGCCTGCGGCCGGTAGATGCCGTCGTCGCGGCCCACGACGAACACACCCGCCGTGCCCGGGTAGGCGTGGGCCCGCAGCTCGTCGAGCGGGTCGACCCGCTGGTAGGCGGCCGCATCGCCGCCGAACGCGGCCGCGACCGTGCCTGCGGGGTCGCCCAAGGTGGGGTGCGCCTGGCCGGAGATGTCCAGGAACGTGCGGAAGACATCCGGCCTGCGCAGCGCGAGCTGCAGCGCGCACGTGCCGCCGAAGGAGAACCCGCCGATGGCGAAGTGAGCGGCGTCGACCTCCAGGTGCGCCACAGCCCAGCCGGGCACATCGTCGGCCACATAGGTCTCGGCCGCCCCGAGCCGGGAGTCCAGACACAGCGAGTTGCCCAGGCTCGACCCGGTGGCGTCCGGAACGACCACCACCGGCGCGAGGCCGTCGTGCGCGGCGGCGAACCCGTCCATCACGGCCGCGAGCCGCCCGGCCAGCAGCCAGTCCTGCGGGCCGCCCGGCTGACCGGGGATCAACACCAGCACCGGCAGCTTCGCACGCACCGAGCCGAGGTAGGCAGGCGGCAGGTAGAGCCATGCGGGACGGGCAGGGAACCGCGAGCGCCCGCCGGGGATCGTCACCATGGAGATCCGCCCGGCACGCGGCATGCCCGGCGGAGCGTGCCAGGACCGCGCCAACGCCTGCCTGGGCGCGGCGGTCCACAGCGGCGGCCGCGACGGCAGCTGGGCCAAGTCCACCTGGTTGGCCGCGGGCACGCCGAGCGCGGTGCCCAACGTCGGCCGATAGCCATAGAAGGCGTTGACCTTCATCGCGCACGTTCCGAACACCGCCACCACGGCCAGCACGGCCAGCGCGAGGCGCGCCCACCCGTCGCGCCGCCGCGCCCACCCGAGCCCGACCGCGACCGCCAGCACCGCCACCCAGGTCAGGATGCGAACGGGCAGAAGGTCGGGGAACGGATGCAGCACGGCTACCACCAGCCCCATCGCGGCCGCGATGACCACTCCACTCACCACAGCCAGCGGCACCGTGCGCAGCCACCACACCTTTGACCGGCCCACGAGCAGGCCCACACCCCCGACCACGCCCACCGCCTCGATCGCCGTCGGCAGCGGACCCGCGATCACCGAGGCGTCCAGAAACGGCGATAACAGCATCGTGGCGCGTCCTTTCTCGGGCCCGAAGAATAGCGGCGCGGAATAGAGTCAAGATCTAGCCAACCGCGCGCAAAGTCAGAGGGCCGGAGATGTGGTCGAGATATGCTGTGCCACCATCTCGACCGTGCGCATTTCGCGGTGGGTCGCGATCGTCGTGCTCCTGTGGGTCGTCGCCGCCGGGTGCGGCGTCGCGGGCACCCCGCACCCGACCCCGGAGGGCCCGCCCGCCCCCGCCGCGCCGAGCGGGCCGGTGGCCCTGGCGGGGTGGAAGCTCACCCTGCCGATCGCCGGGCGCAAGGGCGATGCGGCCACCGTCGACCCGGCAGCCGTCTCACCGCCCTGGCTGGTCGCCGACGGCCACGGCGGCCTCACCCTGTGGGCGCCCGTCGCGGGCGTCACCACACCCAACTCCGGCCACACCCGCACCGAGCTGGACAGCCTCTCCCCGTTCCTCGCGGGCCTCGGCAAGCACGTGCTCACCGCCGCGGTCACCGTCGCCCAACTGCCGCGCGCCACACCCGACGTGATCCTCGGCCAGATCCACGGCTCCGCCGCCATCAGCTCGGTCCCGTTCGTCATGCTGCACGACCAGGGCGGCACGATCGACGTCGTGGTCAAGCAGCAGCAGTCCGGCCCGGACGCCACCCGGGTGCCGCTGCTGGCAGGCGTGCCGCTCGGCACCGCGTTCACGTTCTCGATCAGCGACGACGGCAACGGCACGCTCAGCTTCACCGCGACGGCCGACGGCCACACCGCCCGTGGAACCGCCCCGGTGCCCGCCGCGTTCGCCGGGGCCCCGGTCCGCTTCCAGGCGGGCGACTACCAGCAGGCCGACACCCGGGCCGACACCGGGGCCGACACCGCGGGCGGCGCGGCCGACGACGGCGCCCGGGTGACCTTCCACGCCCTCACCATCGGCCCCTGATCCGGTGTCGACGGGTGCGGTTCGATCTCTTCCGGCCTTGGCCGTTGCGGTGCTGGTTGCGGCGTGCGCGGCGCCCGCTCCGGGCCCCCTTCCCAGCTCGTCGTCGGCCGCACCGGCGTCATCATCAATCGGGGTGCGTTGGCCTGCTACCGGCGCCTTGTTCGGTGGACCACCCCAGCAGCTCGGTGACCACTACTGCACCGCCGCGGTCGTCGACAGCCCCGCGGGCGACGTGCTCATCACCGCCGCCCACTGCGTCGCCGACGGCGACGGCAGCCCCGCTCGCACCGGCATGTCCTTCGCGCCCGGCTACCACGACCACACCACGCCGTACGGGATCTGGACGGTGACGGGCTCGGCGGTCGACGACACCTGGCGTGACCACGCCGATCCCGACCACGACGTCGCCTTCCTCACCGTGCAGAGCACGAACGGCAGGCCCGTGCAGCAGGTCGTCGGCGGGTACCGGCTGGTCGTGGACCCGGGTTCGGGCACCGCCGTGGACGCCATCGGCTACCCGGACTTCGCCGACGCCCCGAACGAGCGCTCCGGCGTCACCACCCGGCTCTCGTCGACCCAGCTCGAGCTCGACGCCCACGGCCTCTACGACGGCACCAGCGGCGGCCCGTGGCTGCGGGCGGCCCGGGTCCCCGACAGCGACAACAGCGACACCAACAGCGACACCAACAGCGACACCAACAGCGACACGGACGTCATCGCCGTCACCGGAGGTCACCAGCAAGGTGGCCTCAACCCGGACATCTCCTACGCCACCTACCTCGGGCCCGCGGCCGCAGCGCTGTTCCAGCAGGTCAACGGCGCGCCGTGACCGGGGCGGCGCGGCCCCACCGTTGGCCTTCCGCGGCGGGTCGTCGGTTGTTGATCTGGTGGCACGTCGGGCGTGTCCTGGTCGACGTCCACGCGGTCGGCTGATGTTGTGGCACCGCCTCCTGGGCAAGCGTCGCCGTGACCAATGCGACGGCTGGCCACCAGCCCGGCTCACGTGGCACCGTCGCCCGCAGGCGCGACATGATCGAGACGCTCGCGCTCGGGGGCGATGCTCCTCAGCGGGCTTCAGCCCTCCACTCACCGTGCTACGGCGGTGTGAGCGTGCCGCCATTTGAGGATGTTCACCGCTCGGGCGATCACCAACGCGACCGTGACCAGCGAGACCAGGGACTGGCGAGCATGGTCAGCTTCGTCCATCGCGATAGCGGCAGCACGTCGGTCGGGCTGAAAGCGGTGGCGTTGGTGAATGACAGATGGAGGTAGTCGACGAACCCGGGTTCCCAGTCTGGGTGGGCCATCTGCGGAGGCCACCCGTTCTCGCCCGCGGTCGGGCGCAGCCATGCCGGGCAGTGCGCTCTGATGTCCGCGCCCGCGTGGTGCACGGCGTGGCCGACCGCCTGCCGGGCGGTGTCCAGGCCGTGGCGTGTGCTATCCAGATTGTGGTTCGCGGTGTCGGGCACGAGTCGGTTGGTGGCGAAGGCGGCGATTCACCGGGGGCGGTGTCGGTGTCGGTCATGCTCGCCTTTTCGGTCGGGGTGCGGACCCAACACCGTCCACGGTGGGTCGGACGGTGCGTTTGCCGGGGTGGGTGTTGCAGCGCGGGAATGACTCTGCTTTGTACTCTTTCGGCGTCTCGCTTCGATGTCTCGAGGGCGGACGGTCTGATACCCGGATTGGGTCAGCTCGCCCGCATTTCCCGGTTCTGGCGAGCGCTTCTGCTCTCGTAGCCCGATGCCGGTGCCAGCGCAGGAGAGGGTCGCCCGGGGCGTTGTCCGACGCAGCCCCGATCATTGCCGACCGGGACGATCTCCTGATCACCGCCGGGGCCGGACACGGCGCCCCCGCGCGTTTCCTGCGCGACCGCCACGGTCGAGCTCGACGTAACCCACCTGCGCGAGCTGGACCCCGACACCGCCACCCCTGACCAGGACCGGTCCGCTATGGCACCGGCTGCGGCCTGCTGGTGCACGAATGCGCCCACGCCAGTACTCCCGCTGGGACCTCCTCACCCGCGGCCCGGCCGCCGTCGGGGAAGCCGCGATGATCCTGGAAGAGTCCCGAGTCGAGGCCGGCCGCCTGACCCGGCGCCCGCAGGACCGGCCGTGGCTGCGCACGATGATCCATCCCTGATCAGTCCGCGTCCATCGTGCTCCACGGGTCGTAGGCGGGGTCGGCGAGCAGTGCCTGCAGCCGTCGGCGGCGGAAGCCGATGTTGCCGCCGCTGAAGAGCGGATAGGCGAGGGCGTCCTGCATCAGCCCGGCGAGCGGGAGGTGGTGGCCGTAGGAGTCGACGCCGATGACGCGCATGAGGTCGACCAGAACTTGCACCGCGGTTTCGGACCCGAAGACCTTGGCGTGCACGGAAAGCTCTTCAGCTCCCGGCGAGCCGCTGTCCAGTGCGGCGCACGCCCGCGACGTCAGGCTGCGGACGGCCTCGATCCGGGTCTTCACGTCGGCCAGCAGGAACCCGACGCCTTGGTGGTCGATCACCGGCACCCGACCGCCGCGGCGGTCGGTGCGCGCGAATTGCAGTGCGACGTCGAAGGCTGCTCGCATGACCCCTGCTGCGCAGGCGCCGATCAACGCGCCGCCGAAGGCAGATCCGACGATGCCGAGCCCGTCGCCGACTTCGCCCACGAGGTTCGTGGCAGGCACCCGCACGTCCACCAGGGAGAAGCGGGGGAGGAGGTGCGCGCGGTGGCCGAGGGGTTCGAGGATCTCGGTGACCACCAGGCCCTGGATGGGGCCGGGTACGAGCAGCAGCGCCAGCGAGCGCCGCGGGTCCGGGTCGTCCCCGGCGCGGCAGACCACGCTCATCAGGTCGGGACCGTTGCCGTCCCACCCGGTCGCGTGCGAGACCCACTGCTTGTCCCCGTTGATGATCCAATGGTCGTCGCGGTACCGGGCCGTCGTCTGCAGCCCCACGCTCATACCGGTACCGGGGTCGGGCTCGTCGAGGTTCGCGGTGCCGCCGGGCTCGGTCAGCGCCAGTGAGGCGAGCGGAGTCCCGGTCGTCGCCAGGAACGGTGGGAGGAATTGGGCCCGTTGGGCGTGGCTGCCCGCCCGCAGCAGCGGGGCCAGCCCGAGCCCGGTCGAGAACAGGTTCAGCGCCACGCTGGGATCGCCTGCGACGAGCTCCTCGGCCAGCGCCGCTGTCGCCGACGCCCCGGTTCCGTCGCCGCCCAGGGCCTGCGGGATCAGCCGTCGCAGGAAACCGGCCTCCACCATCTGCCGGTAGAAGGGTCGGGTCGCCCGGTACCGCTCGGTCGCCGTGGGCAGTGGGTCGGTCACCGCGCGGGCCTGGGCGAGCACGTCGCCTGCGAATTCGCGAGCCTGTGCGCGCAGGGACGTCCGCTCCGCTCGAAGTGCGCCATCCACGGACATGGCGCTCAGTGACCCGCGCTCTGTCCGCCGTCGACGTGCAGGGTCTCGCCCGTCACGAAGGCTGCGGTCTCGAGGTACAGAGCGGCGTGCACGATCTCCTCGACCTCGCCCATGCGGCCCATCGGATGCAGCGTGGCGTAGGCGCTGTGCGCCTCGACCGGGTGCATCGGGGTCTTGATGATCCCCGGGGACACCGCGTTCACCCGTACGCCCGTGCCCGCGTACTCGACGGCGAGCGATCGCGTCGCCGCGTCCAGGCCACCCCTGGTCAGCGAAGCGAGGACCGACGGGACCGCACTGAGCGCGTGGTCGACGAGCGATGTGGTGATGGTGATGACGTGACCTGCGCCCTGCTCGAGCATCGGCGGGATGGCCCGGCGGGTGATGGTGAAGAAGCCCGCGAGGTTGAGTCCGATCATCGCGATGAAGTCGTCGTCGGTGTAGGCGGTGAAGGGCTTTGCGAGGAACATCCCCGCGTTGTTGACCAGCGTGTCGATCCGACCGAAGCGCTCCAGGGCCGCGTCGACCACCCGCGTTGCGGTGTGCGGGTCGGCGAGGTCGCCGCGGATGGTGTGCACCTGCGGGTCGTCGGACGGGGGGATGGAGCGCGATGTGGCGACTACGGCGTAACCATGCTTGCGGTACCCCTCGACGATGCCTGCCCCGATGCCGCGTGACGCGCCGGTGACGATGGCGACCTTCTGCTCGATCGTGGTCATGGGCTCTCCTCTAGTACACAATGGACAGTTGGCCGCGGTGGTGCCGTGACGGGTTCGGGTGATCGTCGATCAGCCGGTCGCGGGGTGTGCAGGCTCGACGGTGCCGAGCCGCTCGGGCAGCCGTCGCGGGCCGCCGCGCTCCCAGCGGTGCGACCGGCGGATCTCGCTCGCGGTCATGCCGAACTCCGCCTTCAACGCCCGGCTCAGGTGCCCGCCGTCGGCCATCCCCCACCGGGATGCGATGGCGGAGGCGGTGCGCCCGTGCAGCGACTCGTCGGCGAGGTCACGGCAGATCCGCTCGAGCCGCTGCCTGCGGATCCAGGCCGACAGCGAGCTACCCGTCGGGGCCAGCACCTTGTGCAGGTACCGCACTGATATGCCGAAGGCTCGTGCCACCGACTCGACGGTGAGACCCGGATCAGACAGGTGCGACAGGCAGTGGGCGAGAACCCGGTCCGCGAGATCGTCGCCTGCGCCCTGCGGTGCGACGTCGACGAGCTCGGCGATGACCAGGGACACGATCGCGTCCGCGAGGTACTCCTTGCTGCGGCTCGTGTCACCCAAGGTGCAGCCGTCGACCTTCGCGGCGAGGCCCTCGAACAATGTGCCGACCACGTCGCGGGGCCCGCAGTCCGTGCTGACGGCGATGGCCGTGCGTCCGGCGAGGGTGTCGACGTGCGCGCCCAGCGCCGTCAGCGGAACCGTGACGACGACGGCTTCGTACGGCTCCCAGAACGTCGCTTCACAGGGCCGCGAGGTGACGTAGTTGACCAGGTCGCCGGGGCCGAGCAGGCAGTGTCGCCCGTCCTGAGCGACCGTGGCCCGTCCGGCCCGCAGCAGCATGACGCTGAGGAACGCCGGATCGGTGGGCTGGATCAGATCCTCGTCCCGGCTGACGACGCAGGGGCTGCCGCCCACCACCGAGACCCGCACCTCGCCTGCCGCGGCACTGCGTAGCGAGCTGCGGAACCTCCCGTCGACCAACGGCCGAACCCGCACCGGCGCGAACGTCGGGGCGACGAGGGCGGCGAACCGGGCGCCGTCGTCGGCCTCTCCGGCGGCGACGAGATGACACGCTGTTCTCTCGGACGGCGGCGGGCGACGCGAGCTCATCCGCCACCTCCTGCTCCGGGTCCGTGGCAGGACTGTAGGCGGATGACGCCACGCCCGGCAGCCACTTCGCGCACCGGCGAGCGCCAGATCGTGCACCTCCGACGACCAGCGCGCGTTGCGGCCTTCACGTCGGCGGACTCTGCCGATGCGCTATTGGTCTCCAAACGGTGTGCCGACGGCGAGTCGGCGGCGCTGGTCGCGGGCCGGCCGCTGCTGAACCGGTCGACCGGCCCGGGTAGCCAGACCCAGCGCACCGGGACCGGCCGCGGCAGACTTGCAGCCATGCCCGACTGGTTGCGCAGCATCGTGTGGATCGTCGGCGTGCTGTCACTACTGCTCACCCTGGTCGTCGGCTACCTGATGTGGCGCTACCGCATCCCGCCGCGCGGGCTGTTCGCGATGGGCGCCGCAGCGCTTTACCTCATCTCCCCGATCGACCTGCTGCCCGAAGCGATCCTCGGCCCGCTCGGCCTTGTCGACGACGCAGGCGTCCTGGCCGCGGTCGCGCTGTTCGTCTACAAGCTGGTCAAGGCGCGCCAGATCCTCGCCGACGGCGGGATCGAGCTGGGCCGGCCGGGGCGGCGGCCGTCGCGGGAGCCTGATCGGCGCTGACCACGGCTCGGCTCGGCGGCGAGGACCGGCAACGAGCAGGCCTGCAGCGTGCAGCAGAGGCTCGTGGACCTCAACAGGGGTCGACCTGCCCGAGGACGCCACCCACGGCATGTGCGGCCCGTACGCAGCGCACTGGTCGAGCGGGGCGTGCGGCCGCGCGACATCCAGACGAGATGTCCGAGCCGACGGGGGTAGGCCGACCCTCGACTGACAGCGCGGGCAGATAGGAGATCGATGAGCGAGGCGTTGACCGGTCACCTCACGGTGTCCACCTGCATCGGATGCGGACGCCGCAACCGCGCTGCCGAATGCCCTGAAGGTTGCACCGACGTCCCGCTCGACCTCGTCGACGGCGCCGCCCTCCAGGCGTTCGCGGCCGCCACCGAGTCGCGGGAAGATCGCATCGCGCCGCTGAAGGAGTTGACCGAGACGGTGGCGGCAGGCGCGGTGCTCGACTGGCAGGCGCTGCGAGAGCGGGCACGGGCCGCTCTGCGACTGCCCGCTCCAGATCTCCCCGACGTCGAGATCATCCAAGCGTGGGGCTGCCCGCGCTGTGGCCGCATCGACGCCCCCCAGCCCTGCCTCGGCATATGTGTGTTCCACCCCCGAACCGTCGCCGACGCTCGCGAGTACCGACAACTGGCTCCGCGCGCCGACCAGGCGGTCCACGTCGACCAGGCGTTGAGCGGCATCGCCCGCATCATCGCAGCCATCACCCCGCGGCCGGGCCGAGAAGAGGCCACCACCGCGGCCATGCGTGAAAAGGCACGTCACACGCTGGACCAGATCGCCGGCTCAACCACATCGACCGGACCGACCGAGACCCATGAGGAGCATCGATGAGCCTGGGGGCCGGTCGCTGTCGGCAGAATCAGTGCCGGGATGTTCGGCGATCGGACGCCCTCGCCGTGGCCTGAGTTTCAGGCGTCGGGCGAGCGGGGGGCCTGTGCCGGTTCAGCCCAGCAGCCCGAGGTCACGTGCTTTGGCCACGGCCTGGGTGCGGTTGGTCACCCCGATCTTCTCGAACACGTGGCTGACGTGGCGCTTGACCGTGTCAACGGTGATGAACAGCTCATCGGCAATTGCCTTGTTGGGGCGGCCCGCAGCCAGTAGCCGCAGCACTTCGTGCTCGCGGTTGCTGAGCGGCTGCAGCATTCCCGGGACGACGACGCCGCGACTCGTTGACGGCAGGATCGGCGTGCCTTGGCGGTGGAAGGCGTCGCTCAGCCGGTGGAGGAACTCCCGCGGAACCGCACCGGCGCCGAGCTGGTCGAGGCGTCGGCCTGTCGCAAGCTCGCGCAGCAGCGTCGCGATCGGGGCGCCCTCGTCGAGGAAGACCCGCAAGTAGCTCTGCGGCGCCGCGAGGACGAGCCCGTCGGCCAGCGCCGCGAGCGCGGCGGCCCGGTCACCTGCGGACTCGTGGGCCCGGGCGGCCAACACCCGCAACCGCAGGACGCCCGCGACCCGGCCCTGGGCGACGGCGGACGTCTGCCACCGCTGCAGTAGCTCGAGTGCGGCTGCGGGTTTCTGCTCGGCCAGCAGCACCCGCGCGAGCACCCGGTATTCGGGCTCGCGGCGGTAGACCGGCTCGTCGCCGACGGCCAGCCCGCGCCCTCCTACCCAGTGGGCAGCCGCAGCGAGGTCGCCTGCGGCCAGCGCGAGCCGGGCCCGTAGCGCGGGTAACGGATAACGCAGGTCGACCAACGCCTGGGGCATGGCGCGCTCGGCCTCGTCGAGTGCGGCCAGCGCACCGTCCACGTCGCCCCGGGCCTGCCGAACCCGGGCAAGGGTGACGAAGCCCGCCACCAAGGCCAGGGTGTAGGCAAGCCTTCGGCACCGTTCGATGCCGATCGTCGCGTGCTCGGCGGCGGCGCCCAACTCATCGCGTTCGTAGCAGACCTCGGCCAGCCCGACGTGCACCATGCCGACGGTCGGCGGCGACCCGATGCTCGCGGCCACCTCCAGTCCCTGCTCGTAGGTGCGCTGTGCCGCGCCCAGCCGACCCTGGGCCTGCTGGACGCCACCCAGGTCGAAGGCCGCCCGGAGCGCCAGATCGCGCCGCGGCGATGCGGCCCGCTCGGCGAACAGCTTGTCCAGCGCGCGCTCGGCAGGTGCCAGCCGCCCGGCGATCCAGTCCGCGAAGGCCACGTGGTAGCGGGCGACCGCGGCGAGCAGCTCGTCTTGCTCGGTCAGCTGTGCGATGGCGATCTGGGCGAACATGCGCTCGCGGTCGGCCTGGCCGCGCACGCGGGCGAGGTCGGCGCGGGCGATCGCGACGGCCGCGGGCACGTTGGCCAACAAGCTGTCTTTGCGGTCGATGGACGCCCGGTACGGCTCGTCGCGCGCCCTGTGGAACGCCCGCTCGGCTTCCACCAGCAGCGGCTCGACCTCGTCCAGCCTGCCTGCCATCAGCGTGACCTTGGCCTGCCCGAGCGCCAGCATGGGCCGGTCGTGGATCACGTCGGTCGGGAGCGCGGCGAGCCAGGAGACCACGGTCGCGACCTCGGCGCGGCGCCGGATCTGTTCCTCGAGGTGGGCCGCGATGAGCTGGGCGACCCACGTCGAGTCACCGGCCACCGACGCATGACGGATGGCCTCGTCCGGCAGGTCGTGCTGCTCGAACCAGCTCGCCGCGGCGCGGTGCAGTCGGGGCACCCGGTCCGGGGACAGCTGCTGCAGGTTGACCCGCAGCAGGTCGGCGAACAGGTGGTGGAAACGCCACCAGCGGCGCTCGTCGTCGAGGGGGATCAAGAAGAGGTTCGCCCGCTCCATCGACTCCAGGAGCTGCTGGCTGTCGGTGCGGTCGACGACCGCATCGCAGAGCGAGCCGGACAGCCGCTCGAGGATCGACGTCTGCAGCAGGAACATCCGCAGCTCGTCGGGCTGGCGTTCCAGTACCTCCTCGGTCAGGTAGTCCAGGACGTACCGGTGGCTGCCGGAGAACTCCTCGACGAACCGGGCGGCGTCACCCCGGCCTCGCAGGGAGAGCGCCGCGAGCTGCAGCCCGGCGGCCCAGCCTTCGGTGCGCTCGCCGAGCGCCGCGACGACGGCGTCCGGCAGGTCCTGCCCCATCTCGGTGCGTAGCAGCTCTGCCGTCTCGCCGGGGGTGAACCGCAGTTCGCGTGCCCGTACCTCCGTCAGCTGTCCGCGCGCCCGCAGCCTGGCCAGTGGCAGCGGCGGGTCGCTGCGTCCTGACACCACCAGGCGCAGCGAAGACGGCAGATGTTCCAGGAGGAACTCCACGGAGCGATGCACTTCCGGGGCCTCGACCACGTGGAAGTCGTCCACGACGAGTACCACCTCGTCGGGAACGGCCGCGAAGTCGTTCACCAACGCCGTCACGGCCGCGTCGAACGACGCCGACGAAGCGCCACTCAGCAGCGGGGCGACCCGATCGGCGAGACCGGGACGCATCCCGTCCAGCGCTGCGGCGGCGTGCCGCCAGAACCGCACGGGATCGTTGTCGCCCGCGTCCAGCGACAGCCAGGCGACGGGCCGCCGGTCGTCGCGTGCCCAGTCGGCCAGCAGGCTCGACTTCCCGAACCCCGCCGGACCGCACACCAGCACGAGCTCGCGTTCCGTTCCTGCTCGTAGGCGCCGCACCAATCGCGGTCTCGGCACGAAGCCCGTCCTCGGCCGCGGCGGCCGCAACTTGGTCGCCAGCAGCACGCTCTGCGCCGACGCGGCCTCGACCCGCGAGGCCTGCGGCTGCGCCATAGGCAAACCCCCTCAGCCGCGGGAGACTCGACCGTGGGCGACTCCATCGTAGGCGTCGACGCCGGGGAAACCTCCTGATTTGTGACGTCCGGCATCCCGCACCCTCATGGTCGGATTGCCTGCCGCTGCCCGGGGTAGTCGCACGTCATGACTGACGACCGCGACATCGCGTGGCGCACCGCTGTCGAGCAAGAACTCGGGCTCGAGCTGGACACCGAAGCGCAGACGTTGGACGCGCTCGACGAGCTCTCACGACAGATCGCCACCGCGGTCGATCCCGACCTGGCGGCGCGCACGTTGTTCCTCGTCGGGGTCGCGGCAGGCCGAGCCGCCGATCCGTCAGCCGCCGCCCACGACTACGCAGGCAAGCTCGCGGTGTTGGCAGGCGGCTGGAACGCCGACACCGATCGCGCGGCACCGGCCAACGACCAGGACGCGCGCACGTAGACGCGTACCGCGAAGTCCGTCGACCCGTCGGCGGGGGATCCCGGATCATCGCTGCCCGTGGCGGACGACTCCCGACCGGGCCTGCGCGCTCGGCTCGCCGCGCTATGGCTGGATCTGACGCCGTTGCGGGATTCGCGCGACTTCCGGCTGCTGTTCGCCGAGAGCGTGTTCCATCTGAGTTTCCTGGTCGGCCAACCACGATGACCGGCCGGGGCGCCGGTAGCGTGAGACGCTTCAGGAGTCAGACGCGGCCAGGTGCAGAGCCATCGGCAGGCGGTCACAGGAAGTTCAGAGGTTCTGCACAGCCGGACATCACCTGACGCGGGCAGCGTGGTGGCGGGTGGCACGGTCGTCGGTCGGAAGGAAGTTGATGTTCCTCGTCGAGGTGAACACCTCGTCACCGGTCGGCACGAGACCGCACTGCGGCAGGCGGGGCCGCACAACGTGATCCGGCCACTTCCGTCAGATGACGCCGGCGATACGCGCCGACCTCGGCGGGTCCGGCTCCGCACGGTGCTCGCCGCGGTCGCCGCGGCCGTCGTCGCCGCGGCCGCGCTCCTCGTGGTCCCCGGCCGCCCCGACATCACGGGTTCTCCCGGCTCAGCTGATCGCACGTCACTGGCCGGTAGCGGTTCCGGTTCCCTCCCGCACGACCGTGACGTCGACCGGGTGATCGGGCAGTTGGTCAGCGTGTTCGAGAACGGCACCCCCGAGATCCAGTACGCCTACGTCGAGGACCTCGACGACGGCCGCGGCTTCACCGCGGGCCGGGCGGGCTTCTGCACGGCCTGCGGCGATCTGCTCACCGTCGTGAAGAGCTACACCGCGCAGGTTCCGGCCAACCCGCTCGCCAGGTACCTCCCGACCCTGACCGACCTCGCCGCGTCGTCGGACGACTCCACCGACGGGCTCCGCGGCTTCGAGGACGGGTGGCGGACGGCCGCCGAGGATCCCGTGTTCCGCCAGGTGCAGGACCAGGTGTCAGATGCCCTCTACGTCGCCCCCGCGCGCAAGCTCGCCGAGGAAAACGGGGTGAGCTCGGCGCTCGGTCTGGCGATCCTCGTCGACACCGCCGTCGAGCAGGGGACCGACGACGACCCGGACGGCCTTCCCTCGATGGTCCAGAAGACCAACGCCGACCTGGGCGGCATGCCTGCCGACGGCGCCGACGAGACGGGGTGGCTGCGGGACTTCCTCAAGATCCGCCGCGCCACCCTGGAAAATCCCAGTTCGGCTGACACCCGCGACGTGTGGCGCGAGTCGGTCGGGCGCGTCGACGCCCTCAAGGCTCTGCTCGACGCCGGCAACCTCGACCTCAAGACCCCGTTCACCGTCGATCCTTTCGGCGACCCCCAAACGATCAACTAAACGGTCCGCGCGCCGGAGCCCCTCCAGAACTCACGGTCGTCCCGTGGTCGTTGCACCGCGTTCAGATCGCTTCGCGGCCCGTCTCCCGGTATGGGCTTCGTGGCGCGCCTGGTCGACCAGGTGCGGGTAGTGCAGGTCGAACGCGGGCCGCTCGGAGCGGATGCGGGGCAGCTCGGTGAAGTTGTGCCGCGGCGGCGGGCAGCTGGTGGCCCACTCCAGGGAGTTGCCGAAGCCCCACGGGTCGTCCACGGTGACGACGCGGCCGTAGCGGTAGGAGCGGAACACGTTCCAGATGAAGGGCAGTGTGGAGGCGCCCAGGACGAAGGCGCCGATCGAGGAGATGACGTTGAGTGTGGTGAACCCGTCGGTGGGCAGGTAGTCGGCGTAGCGGCGGGGCATGCCCTCGTTGCCCAGCCAGTGCTGCACCAGGAACGTGGTGTGGAACCCGATGAACGTGAGCCAGAAGTGCACCTTGCCGAGGGTCTCGTTCATCATCCGGCCGGTCATCTTCGGGAACCAGAAGTAGATGCCGGCGTAGGTGGCGAACACGATCGTGCCGAACAGCACGTAGTGGAAGTGCGCCACCACGAAGTAGGTGTCGGAGACGTTGAAGTCGATGGGTGGGCTGGCCAGGAGTACGCCAGTGAGGCCGCCGAACAGGAACGTGACGAGGAAGCCGAGCGCGAACATCATCGGCGTCTCGAACGTGAGTTGGCCTTTCCACATGGTGCCGATCCAGTTGACGAACTTGACGCCCGTGGGGATCGCGATGAGGAAGGTGGTGAGGGAGAAGAACGCCAGCAGCACGGCGCCGGTGGCGTACATGTGGTGCGCCCACACCGCCGCCGACAGCGCGGCGATCGCGATGAGTGCGTAGATCATGCCCTTGTAGCCGAATAGTGGCTTGCGGCTGAAGACGGGGATGACCTCGGACATGATGCCGAAGAACGGCAGCGCGACGATGTAGACCTCGGGATGGCCGAAGAACCAGAACAGGTGCTGCCAGAGGATGGCGCCGCCGTTGGCCGGGTCGAACACGTGTGCCCCGAGTTGACGGTCGGCCAGCAGTCCGAACAGCGCGGCGGTGAGTACCGGGAACGCGATGAGGATGAGGATGGCGGTGACGAAGATCGACCAGGTGAAAGCAGGCATCCGGAACATGGTCATGCCGGGCGCGCGGAGGCAGATGATCGTGGTGATGAAGTTGACCCCGCCGAGGATGGTGCCCAGCCCTGCGAGGATCAGTCCGGTGATCCACAGGTCGGCGCCGTAGCCCGGTGAGTGGACGGCGTCGGAGAGCGGGGTGTAGGCGAACCAGCCGAAATCGGCGGCGCCGCCGGGGGTGAGGAAGCCGGAGACCGCGATGAGTCCGCCGAATAGGAAGGCCCAGTAGGAGAAGGCGTTGAGCCGTGGGAAAGCGACATCCGGGGCGCCGATCTGCAGCGGCACGATGTAGTTGGCGAAGCCGAACAGGATCGGCGTCGCGTAGAGCAGCAGCATGATCGTGCCGTGCATGGTGAACAGCTGGTTGTACTGCTCGTTCGACAGGAACTGCAGGCCGGGTTGCGCGAGCTCGGCCCGCATCAGCATGGCCATCAGGCCGCCGATCATGAAGAACCCGAACGACGTGACCAGATACAAGATCGCGATGTCCTTGGGATCGGTGGTGCCCAAGGTGTGCAGGAGCCGATTGCCCTTGATGATCGGGCGCACGGGATAGGGCTGCGCAGTGATCGGCCGCGGTGCGATCTGGGTCATGACCACCTCCCGGCGCGATGCCACGGGGCGGTGGAGCGCCGTCCCCGGCGCGTGAACGTCGAGTCTTGCGCAACCGTTCGCACGTCGCATCTACCAAAGCGGTGATTCCGATCACATGTCGTTATGATTGTTCTTTTCAAAAGTAAGGCATGGGTCAACGCGGCGGTCGGCAAAATCATTCTTGTCGATTCCTCATCTACGCTCTATAGGGGACCAATCGGACCGTTCGCTGCGGTCTGGTCACGGGCGGACTGCGTAGACGTCGTTGAACGGCGTCCCGGTCACCCGCTCGCAGCGTGTGAAGCCCGCCTCGTGGGTGATCTGCGTGATTGCGCGGAGGCCGGCTCGCGCACCGAGCGATCACATCCGCCCGACCGGGTTGTGGTCGTCGGCGGTCGGTTCGGCAAGCATCCAGCAGCCCTCTGGGGTGATCGCGGCACGGACGTGGCGAGCGGCAGCCGCCGGGTCGCCCGTGCGGTGTAGCCGTCGAAGCTGGTCACGAGGTCGCAGCCGGTGCCGGTGAACGTGGTCGGGATGCGACCTCGAACGCGACCCGATCGGTGAGGCAGGCTTTCACCGCGCGTCGGCGCGCGAGCTCGACGGATCCCTGGTTGTTGTCCGAGCCGCTCACCCGTGCCGCGGGGCAGGCCTGAGCCATGATGATCGACGACGTCCCCACCCGGCAGCCGATGTCGGCGATCCGGCCGCCTACGTGCAGGCGCTGCTCGACGTCGCCTGGGTCTCGCGGGTCATGTCGGCCAGGACAAAGGTGATGATGATGGCGTGCACGAGGCCTCCCTGATGCGGTGGCTGGACGCGTCGACGCTAGGTCGCGGGTATCCCGCCCGGCATCGGGTGATCACCGCATGCTGGTGACCCGATCGCTGTAGTGCGCCGGGTGGTGGCGGCTACGGCTGGGTGAGGCCCTGCTCGGCGGCGATGCGTGCGGCCTCGGCACGGTTGTGCACGTCGAGTTTGGTGAAGATGTTGGACAGGTGACGGCCTGCGGTCTTTTCGCTGATGAACAGCCGCTCGCCGATCTCGCGGTTGCTGCAGCCGTCGGCGACGAGCCGGAGCACGTCGAGCTCTCGGCTGGACAGCCCGATCACCAAACTGCTCGGTGCGGCAACGGGTTGCGTGGCCTCGGCGCCGATCAGTCCGGCGTGCCAGGCGACGCTCGCGGGCTCGGCCACCGCGGCCGTGCGGAGCGCCAGCCCCGCGGGCAGGGACCGCAGCATGCGCGCCGGGATCGTGAGGTAGCGCACGAACCCGCCTTGGGTGCGCGGGCGGTGCGCGGCGCTGCCGAGGTAGCTGCAGCCAGGGGAGAGGTTGGGCCGGTCGGCAGGGTAGCGCTGGGTGCCGTCGCCTGCGGCGGGCCGGGCGGGGTGCACCGCTACAGCCGTGCCGGGTGCGGGCCCCGACCCGTCGTCGGCACCGTGCCGGACGGTCCCGACGATCTCGTGGCCGAGCAGCATCGGCTCCTTCAGCACCGACGGCCCGGCGGCGCCGTGTCGCCAATAGTGCAGGTCGGAGCCGCAGACGCCGCCGTAGGCGACCTCGACGACGGCCTCGTCGGGGTCCGGGACGCGAACGGGAACGGGTTCGACGCGGACGTCGCCCGCCGCGACCACGCCGACGGCCGTACGCGGGATGCCCCGGTGGTCGTCGCGGTGGGTGCGCTCATCACACGACCGCCGTCATGCCGCCGTCGACGAAGATCGTCTGACCGTTCACGTAGTCCGAGGCCGCCGAGGCGAGCCAGACGGTGGGTCCGACCAGGTCGGCGCTGGTGCCCCAGCGGGCCGCGGGCGTGCGGCCGATGACCCAGGCGTCGAAGTCGGGGTCGTCGACGAGGTTCTGGGTCATCTCGGTGTGGATGTAGCCCGGGGCGACCGCGTTGGCCTGCACGTTCGCCGCACCCCACTCGGCCGCCATCGCGCGCGTGAGGTTGCGGAGGCCGCCCTTGGCGGCCGTGTAGGGCGCGATGGTCGGGCGGGCGAGTTCGGACTGGACGGAGCCGATATTGATGATCTTGCCTTGGCGGCGCTCGACCATCCGGCGGGCCACGGCGCGGCCGACGATGAAGGCGCCCGTGAGGTTGTGCTCGACGACGCGCCGCCAGTCGGCTACGTCGAGGTCGAGCATCGGCACGCGGTGCTGGATGCCCGCGTTGTTGACGAGGATCCCGACCGGGCCGACGTCGCTCTCGACGGCGGCGACCGCGGCGCCGACCTGCTCCTCGTCGGTGATGTCGAAGGGGATGGCGTGGACGCGGTCCCGGCCGTGGCGGGCGGCGAGCTCGGCGCGGGCCGCGTCGAGGCGGACCTCGTCGACCCCGTTGAGCACCACGGTGGCGCCCGCACCGGCGAGCCCTTCGGCCAGGCTCCGGCCGATTCCGCGGCTGGATCCGGTGACGAGGGCAACGCGGCCGGTCAGGTCGAACGTCGGCGCGGACATCAGCAGAACTCCTTCAGGTCGATCCGGTTGAGCGGCTCCTCGCCGCCGAGGAGGCGCGTGGCGTTGTGCTGCTGGGCGGCGACGGCGAGGCCCTTGACCGTTCCATGGATGCAGATGTACTGCGCGAACACCGGGAAGCCCAACTCGCGGATCTCACGGGTGTCGCGCACGCCCCCGTCGGTGACGAGGGCGGCGATGCCGCGTGCCGCGCAGGCGTTGGCCGACACGTCGCCGAACCGGCCCGCAGGCTGGTCGCCGGAGGAGACGACGAGGACGTCGCCGGGCTGCGCGTAGCTGATGGCGAGCGCGAAGCCGCCACCGCGGCGAGAATGGTTTGTGTGGCCCGTCCCCACCCTCAAGCGCCTGGCCCCGGGCAGGAGTCGGTGTGGGACTACCCGCGGCCGCCGCGCGCACAACGGGTGCGGCGCCGGGCTGTGTTGCGCTATGGCGGTGTTGTGGTCGCCGACACCGACGACCTCGTTCGCGTGCTGGAGACCAGCCACCCGCCCACGTACTACCTGCCCCGACAGGCGTTCGGGAATCACCTGGTGCCCGTCGAGCGCGCCACGGTCTGCGAATGGAAGGGCGTGGCCCGCTATGTCGATGTCGTCGTGGCGGGGGCATCGCCCTTGCGAGAGGTCGGCTGGTGGTATCCGACGCCCGATCCGCGTTACCCATCGCTGATCGATCGGGTGGCTGTCTACGCAGGTCCGTTCGAGGCGGTCACGTTGGACGGCGAGCAGGTGCTGCCGCAGCCCGGCGGCTTCTACGGCGGGTGGATCACCGGCGAGGTCGTCGGGCCCTTCAAGGGCGAACCCGGCTCCTGGGGTTGGTGAGGCGGGCGTGCGTGAGGCCCCGCTCGCGCCGATGACCGAGTCATCGACGAGCTGGACGTCCTCCGCGGCAGGTCTTGGCAGCATCCTCGCTGACAGCCATCAGTTGGCCACATCACGAGCATCTTCCTGAAGCGATGTGCAATTGAGCCGATCGTGGCCGTCATCCTCACCTTGCCGGTCCTCGTTGAGGTCGACATCAACGGTGCCCCGGTAGCCACCACCGTTGCTAAGCGTGCCCTCATGCACACCGATCTCGCGGGTAACTCGGCGGTGGAGAGCCTCACCCGCTGCTTTCCTGCAGTGCGGGTAGGCCCGCAGCAGGCGTGGGCGTTGCGGAGGCGCGGCGGCCGGCGACAGGCGTCGCTGAGGCACCGGAGCCTTCATCGGAGCGGCCGCCGGCGCGGGTCGCCTCCGCGCCTGACCGCTTGGTCGACCTCGGCGATGCCGACTCGGTGGCTGTCGCCGAGCTCTCCGCCGTGGCGCTGGGCGTGGCCTCGGCCGTCGTCGAGGAGCTGGTGTCGTGGTCAACGCCGAGGACCGTTCCGACGCTGGTGCTCCGCTGGCTGTGACTGCTCAAGACCGGTCCGCCCGCGAGCAACTCGATGCCCGTCACGGCAATGAGGCCCACGAGGAAGATCACAACTGTGACGCCTGCGAGCAGCGGGAGCCGGGTGCGACGCTGCGGGGGGACGGGGGCGACCGGCTCCCCGACGCGGCCTTCTCCAGTCGCTCGCGTCGGGCCGGTCGTGCCGGCCGCCCGAGCACGTCCGGTCGCCCCAGGAGGCCGTTGGACCGGGATTACCTGGGTCACGGCGGACGACATTGCCTCGGTGGCCAGCGCCTCCGCCGACATCACCTGGGTGATCTCCGCATCCCCGCTGCCTCGCGGCCGCACCCGGGTCACCACCATCTTGCGGGTTCGATCAAGCGACAGTTCGTACGTCACTGTCGCGACGGCGGAGACGACCGATCCGACCGCAGCTCCGACGACGGTGCCGTCGGCGCCGAACGACGACCCCACGACGGCGGTCGTCGCTGCGGCCCCGGCTCCGGCGCAGACTTTGCTGATGGTCAGGCTTGACTTCGATTCGGCGGCAGGCGGCGGGTGGTCGCGCACAGATGAGCTCATAACACACCTCTATCGAGTGAAGCTCGCGGCGGCGTTAGCACGGGCCGTGATCACTACGTTGCGCCGCAGGTGAGGGGGCTTGTGAAGATGTTCACTCCCGATCGGCGGGATCGCGCTTGACCGATCAGGAGGGGAATTTGTGGCGTTGCAGCTGAGCGCACAGCGCGAGGACTCGGTCGAGGTGTGGCCAGTCCAGCAGGGTGAGTCCCATGGCGCCGTGCCGAGTTGGTGCCGCGGTAAGGGGACGTCGGGGTCGGGCCCGGGCAGCAGTTCGACGCAGTCGCCTCCGAACAGCGCCACGTCACGTTCCCGTAGCCACAGCACGGCGTCGATCCCGAGCCCGGCCCGGTGGTCGGCGTCGTCCGGGGCGGTGGCCAGGCGGGTGGTGAGGCCGGTGTGGACGAACAACGCGTCACCCGCTTCGACGGTGAGGCCTGCGCCGCGCTCGGCGGCTTCGAGCTCGACGTCGGTGATCACGTGTTCGGCCGGGCGCCACAGTTGGCCTCCGACCTGATCGCGCAACACACCCCGAGCACACCGGCGTCTAGTCCTCGGCGGCAGCGGGTGGTAACGCTTCGAGGAGTCGTTTGAGCAAGGCGAGGTCGCTGCGGTTGGCTCGCCGCATCGCGGCCGCCATCATCGGCGCGGTGATGGCGGCGAATCCGGCGGGCTCGCCGCGGTTGCGTAGGGTCATCAGCGTCGAGCCATTGTCGACGGAACTCCAGATGTAGGTGGTCTCCATCGGGAAGGGCCCGTGTGCCGTGCGCATGACGAGGCGTGTGTCGGCGACGAGCTCGACGATCTCGTAGGTGTAGGCGAGCCGACGTCCCAGGAAGCGGGCCACGAACGCCATCCGCGAGCCGACCACCGCAGGTGGTGGGGTGATCCACTCGACCGAATCGATGTTGGCGTACCACTGGGGTGCGTTCGTCGGGTCGCCTGCGTAGCGCGCCACCAGCTCGACCGGTCGGTTGATGACGATCTCGGTCCTCACGTCGACGGTCACATCGGCCCCTTCTCCTGCTCGACCGGCCGGACCAGATGTCCTGACCCAGGACGTTGTAGCCGGTGGCGTTTCTGCTTGATCAGGGAGGGCCTCCGGTGGGGACGGGCTCCCAGTCGTCGGACCCGGTGTTCCTGGCCGGCCGACTCGGCCTGGTCGGATCAACGTTCGGACGAGTCCTGCGCCGCCTTCACGTCCCTGCCCTGTGCAAGATTGACCCGAACACCGGCGCCCCCGTGCGGCAGCGACATCCGGATCCGCCAGAGGATATCCGGTTCGCCTCATGCGCATTCACAGCGCCGCGTTCGCCCCAATGCATGACGTCGAACCCAGTCCGGATCAAGATGAGGGGGCGCCAACGGGATTCCAGGACACCTTGAAAGGTCGTCACCAGCTGCATGTGCGGCTGCCACGACCGATCGAATTCAGAGCCTGCCGTGAATTCCGTCGTTGAGAGTGACGACGCCGGCCAGCACAAACAGGGCAATGATGCCCACGAGAACGAAGATGATCACCGAGACCGACCCCTTTCCACACGGTGTGGTTCCCGCAAAGCCGGTCGGCAAAACCACCACCTCTGTGCGGTCGCGGGCCGGCGGGACGCAGGTCGCGGTGCCGCAGCGGTTGCAGGCGGCCTGGATGGGCGGATCAGCGCCACGACGGGCCGACCAGCAGGTAGGCCGATTCGGCGTGGCCAGATCGGCCGACGCGTCGTCTCGGGGTCGGCGCGGCTGATTCGGGGTATTTCTCCGGTTGTGACAGAGGATGTGGAGTCGCGGCGCGCGAGCCGAGTGGTGGCCGACGCGGGGGAGCGTGGCGAGCCGGAGGTGGAAGACGCGTTCGACCGGTTGGTCCAGGAGGGCCGCGATCGGTTGTCGCGGCCGCTGCTCGCCCTGGTGACGACGGCCTTCGTCGGCGGCATCGACGTCGGTGTCGGCGTGTTGATCTTTCTGGTGGTGAACGCCCAGACGCACAGCGGGCTGCTGGCCGCGGCCGCGTTCACCGTCGGTTTCGTGGCGCTGCTCCTGGCCCGCAGTGAGCTGTTCACGGAGAACTTCCTGGTGCCGGTGACGGCCGTTGTGGCCCGTGAAGGCACGCCGGTCCAGCTGCTGCGGCTGTGGGTGGTGAGCCTGGCCGCCAATCTCCTTGGTGGCTTCGTGATGGCGGCCATGATCGTCGTCGCGCTGCCGGGCCTGCACGCCACGGCGGTGGAAACCGGTGCCCACTACGCCCGGCTCGGGGTGAGCGCCGAGTCGTTCTTCCTCGCGGTGCTCGCCGGATTGGTGATCACCTTGTTGACCAGGATGCAGCACGCTTCCGACAGTCTGGGCCTGCAGGTCGTACCCGCGGTGTTGATGTCGTTCGTGCTGGTAGCGGCCCAGCTGTTTCACTGCGTGCTTGATTCGATCTTCCTGTTCGCGGGCATCCTGACCGGGGAGGCCGACTACGGCTACCTCGACTGGCTCGGCGCACTGGGCTGGTCGGGGTTCGGCAACCTGGTGGGTGGCGTCGTGCTGGTCACCGCGGTGCGGCTGCTGAGGGTGCCGCACCGCGTCAAGGAGGAGCGCGCCGACGCGAAGACGTGAAGACGGAGCGGCCTGGTGCCTCGGGTGACATCGCTGCCCGAACGCAACAGCGCATGACGAAGGGCCAAGCGATACCGGCCGCAACCGGCGCAGCGGGCCGGGCAGCAGCCTGCGCTCGGTGTCTCCCGGCCGATGGCGACCGCCGATCGCTGTTGCGCGATCAACGTCAGCGCCCTTCCTCATCGACCCGTTCTCGGTGGCGGCGCTCGTCGATTCGGCGCACAGCGAATCGTTGGGCCGGCACGGGCTCGACCCGGTAGGAACTGATCCCATGACGGGGGACGGACGGCCGGGCTGGGCTCGTGATTGAGTTCGAGCTGGGTGTTGGAGGCGTTGGGCGCGACCCGGATTGGGTACTCGCCGCTGGTTCCCGACCTCTTGTACCCGGCCGACCTCGATCCCAACACCACTGTGTGCGACCAGTTGGCCGGTATCGCAGCGATGCCGCTGGCCGACTGCACGGCCGAGCTGATGCCGGTGTGGGCCCCGGCACCGGGCTGGTCACCGCCAGCCGAGATGGGCGCCAGGCGCTCTATCGGCGTTACGGCGCTGGGGACGTCGATCATGGCCGCGGGCGGCGGGTCCCGCCGGGCTCAGTGAATTTCGACATCGATCGGAGTGGATCAATGAATGACGACTCGACCGGCACGCCAACGGCCGTTGATCGGTCCACCTTCCAGGCGGAGCTGGATGAGCTCCGGATCCGGGAGAAGGCGCACACCCGTGAAGGCGACGCGATCGCCGCGGCCCGCCGACGCCTGCCTATGGTCCAGGTCGACGCCGACAGTGAACTGCTCGGTCCCGACGGCCCACTCACCTTGCTCGACGCGTTCGAAGGGCGCCGACATCTCATCGCCTACTACTTCATGTGGAACCCCGGCCGTCCGGCGCCCGAGCAGTGCGAGGGCTGCACGTTCTACACCAGCCAGGTCACGGAGCTGTCCGCGCTGCACTCCCGCGATATCACCTACGCGGTCTTCTGCCAGGGCCGCAACGTGGCCGTCGAGTGCGCCGACGCCCAGGAGTCGTACGACGCGAGCCTCCGCTACCGCGACTTCATGGGATGGGCCATGCCGTGGTATTCCGCGCAGCCGTCCCTCGACGCGCTGCTGGTCGGTCGCGAGATCGGCCTGTTCCACCTCGTGTGCTACCTGCGCAACCGCGACCGTGTCTTCGAAACCTACTGGACCAGACGCCGGGGCGTGGAGGCGATGGACCACAGCTACGCGCTCATGGACCTGACCGTGCACGGCCGCCAGGAGCCGTGGGAGGACTCGCCGGACGGCTGGCCGCGACAGCGTACCAACGTGCGGACCGCGGCGGGTGCGCCCGATTGGCCCCCGGTGGCGCAGTGGCCGGGCGGACGCCCGCTCGCGCAGTGGTCCCGCCTCGATGCCGGGCACTCGGACGACCTTTCCGCCACGAGGACGCACACGGTGTGATGTTGGTCGTGGTTCGAGGCGCCGGCCCGGGTCACCTCTTGACCGTCGAGGGAGCGTCGGGCTCCGCGCCAGGCTGGGACCTGCACGGATAGCCCCGGTGGATGACGACGAGATCGATAGTTCCCAAGTCACGCGAATGTCCCGTATGTCGGGATTGTTTGACAATCTGAGAACTTGTCCGATACCTTCCCGGTTCCCGTGTGGACCTGACCCGCCTTGCGATCTGGTCGACGCGGACCTAGAGTGATCAATTGTCAGGTACCGGCACCGTTGCCGCACAGGGATTTGGGATCTTGTCCAACCCTGCCCTCGGCGCACGGTTCGCACGAGGGTAGGGAGCCCTATGTCCAGATCGGTTACCGACAAGAATCGACGTGAGTTCGACGCACCGGCACCGGCTGCGGCGTCTCCGGCGGATGGCATCGCCGATCCCGGGCCACTCGGCCTCGGAGCGTTTGCCATGACGACGTTTGTTCTCTCCGTTTTCAACGCGGGACTCCTGCCGACCGCTTTGGAGGCCGTCGTCCTGCCGCTGGCACTGTTCTACGGCGGCCTCGCACAACTGCTCGCGGGGATGTGGGAGTTCCGCAAGGCCAATACCTTCGGCGCAGTGGCGTTCAGCTCCTACGGGGCGTTCTGGCTTTCGTTCGCCGCCTACGTCAAGTTCATCGCGCCGGGCCTGCCTCCGTCCTCGGCCGGCGCAGCGACCGGGCTGTTCTTGTTGGCGTGGACGATCTTCACTGCGTACATGACGGTCGGCGCGCTCCGCGTCAACGGCGCCGTGGCGGCCGTCTTCGTGGCGCTGGTGTTGACCTTCCTGCTGTTGACGATCGCGGAGTTGGCGGGCGTGGCCGTCCTGGGAAAGGTGGGCGGATGGCTGGGTATCCTCACCGCCCTCATCGCCTGGTACGCCTCGGCTGCCGGTGTGATCAACGCCACCTGGCAGCGACCTGTCCTGCCCGTCTGGGCACGTCACTGATCGATCAAGCTCGCCGGCCTTGACCATTGGGCCAAGGTCCCCGCGCGACTGCAAGACGAAATTCGGGTTCGCATCACCCAGCGCAGTACGAGGAGGCGTCGCAAAATTCATGGCCGATTCGGGACCGACCCTTTCCAATCTTTCTACCGAGACCCGCAACTTCCCGCCGAGTGCGGAGTTCGCCGCACAGGCCAACGCCACCGAGGATTGGTATGCCCGCGCTGATGAGGACCGTGAGGGGTTCTGGGCGGAGCAGGCTGATCGGCTGACGTGGGCCAAGAGGTGGGACACGGTGTTGGAGTGGGATGCGCCGTTCGCGAAGTGGTTCGTGGGTGGCACGCTCAATGTGGCCACCAACTGTGTCGATCGGCATGTGGAGGCGGGTCACGGCGAGCAGGTCGCGTTCCATTGGGAGGGCGAGCCCGGTGACAGCCGCACGATCACCTATGCGGATCTGCAGCGTGAGGTGTGCAGGGCGGCCAATGCGTTGACCGAGTTGGGTGTGGGCAAGGGTGATCGGGTGGCCATCCAGTTGCCGATGATTCCCGAGGCGGCGGTGGCGATGTTGGCGTGTGCGCGGGTGGGTGCCACGCACAGTGTGGTGTTCGGCGGGTTTTCCCCGAGCGCGTTGAAGGCTCGTATCGAGGATGCCCAGGCCACGTTGCTGATCACCTCGGATGGTCAGTTCCGGCGGGGCAAGCCTGCGCCGATGAAGGAGAACACCGATCAGGCGGTGGCCGAGACCTCGACCATCCGGCACGTGTTGGTGGTGCGGCGCACGGAGACCGAGGTGCCGTGGACCGAGGGTCGTGATGTGTGGTGGCACGAGGTCGTGGAGCGCCAGTCCGACACCCATGAGGCGGAGGCGTTCGACAGCGAGCATCCGCTGTTCATCCTCTACACCTCGGGTACCACCGGGAAGCCGAAGGGCATCTTGCACACCTCGGGTGGTTTCCTGACCCAGACGGCGTATACGCATCATGTTGTGTTCGATCACAAGCCGGGTGAGAGCGTCTACTGGTGTACCGCTGATATCGGTTGGGTGACCGGGCACAGCTACATCGTGTACGGGCCGTTGGCCAACCGGGCCACGTCGGTGATGTATGAGGGCACGCCGAACACCCCGCACGAGGGCAGGCATTGGGAGATCATCCAGAAGTACGGGGTGTCGATCTACTACACCGCGCCCACGTTGATCCGTACGTTCATGAAGTGGGGCAAGGAGATCCCGGACAAGTTCGACTTGTCCTCGTTGCGGGTGTTGGGCAGTGTGGGTGAGCCGATCAATCCCGAGGCGTGGATGTGGTATCGGGAGAACATCGGGCATAACAATTGCCCGATCGTGGACACGTGGTGGCAGACCGAGACCGGGGCGATCATGGTGTCGCCGTTGCCGGGGGTTACGGCGACGAAGCCGGGTTCGGCGATGCGCACGTTGCCCGGGATCAGTGCCGAGGTGGTCAACGACGATGCCGAGCCGGTCGGGCCGGGTGGTGGGGGCTATTTGGTGTTGGACAAGCCGTGGCCTTCGATGTTGCGTGGTATCTGGGGTGATGAGGAGCGTTACCGCGACACGTATTGGTCGCGGTTTGCGGCTCAGGGCTACTACTTCGCTGGTGATGGGGCGAAGTACGACGATGACGGTGCGATCTGGTTGTTGGGGCGTGTGGATGATGTGATGAATGTGTCCGGGCACCGGATTTCGACGACCGAGGTGGAGTCTGCGCTGGTCAGTCACCCCACGGTGGCCGAGGCGGCGGTGGTGGGGGCGACCGATGCGCAGACCGGGCAGGGCATCGTGGCGTTTGTGATCTTGCGGGGTAGCGCGGCGACTGATGAGGCCAAGGGCGCGGACGCGATCAAGGCGTTGCGTGATCATGTGTCGAAGGAGATCGGTCCGATCGCCAAGCCGCGTCAGATCATGGTGGTCGAGGAGTTGCCCAAGACCCGTTCGGGCAAGATCATGCGGCGGCTGCTGCGTGATGTGGCCGAGCACCGCGAGGTCGGCGATGTCACCACGCTGGCCGACTCGTCGGTCATGAACCTCATCTCCGAGGGCCTCGA
This sequence comes from uncultured Actinomycetota bacterium, assembly GCA_963837575.1. Classification (GTDB taxonomy): domain Bacteria; phylum Actinomycetota; class Actinomycetes; order Mycobacteriales; family Pseudonocardiaceae; genus Pseudonocardia. The sequence continues at coordinate 145,479 of CAWIOI010000017.1, read as the reverse complement.
AAAGGGCGCGTCCGCCGAGGACTGACGCGCCAGACTGCCGTGTGGCAAGGGCGAGCATTCCGGCGCGACCGCGTAAGTGTGGCGGGCGTCGTCGCGTGGGGCGGTGGGCTTGCGCGGCGCGTTCGGACCCGCTGCACTTTCCGGCACTGCGGCCCCGCCGACCACGTCGGCGGGGCCTTCTTCATGCCACCGAACCGTCGCCACGTTGACGGACGAGCACCGGTCAACAGCCAACGTGGTCGTGCGGGGTGGATGAACTACGGTCAGGCGGCGTTCTTCTTCAGAGTCGCCGCGGCGACGCCGGCGAAGGACGCGTACCAGGCCAGCAGCGCGGTCGCGAGGCCGAGGTAGCCCCCGATGATCCCGATAGCCGCGATACCGCTGTAGGTGCCGATGGTCAGCAACACGAATGTCGCCAACAGCGCGATGAACACCGCGGCGAGTTGTTTGTTGATCCGCACCGCGACGACTGTCATGTAGGCGGTGAAGATGGTCCAGGCCAAGAGGAACAGGCCGGTGGCCGAGGCAGCGGCGGGCAGCCCCGGAACGATGAACTTGATGTAGGCGGCGAGGGACAGCCAGAAGGCACCATACGAGCTGAACGCAAGTGCGCCGAACGTGTTGCCCTTGCGGAACTCCCACATTCCTGCCAGCACCTGCACGATGCCGCCGTAGAACAGGGCCACCGGAAGCACGACCGCCTCCAGGCCCTTGGAGACCAGGCCGGCGTTGAAGCAGCTGAGCAGGAAGGTGGTCATCGCAAAAGCGGCCAGGCCCAGGGGGCCCGGATCGGCAATCGTGGCGATGGGCGTCGTTGGACCGCTGCTCGAGTCAACAGACTCCGGAGCGGTGAGAGTCGAGGCCATGTCATTCTCCCTTGAATGGTCGGACGAGAACTATCGAAGTCGAAAGGAGTCTTACGATGCTGGTCGAGCCTGTCCTCCGCAGGTCATGAGCATTCGGAGCCGAGACGACATGTAAAGATCGCCGCATCGCCCGACACTAGGCATCGACCTCAACAACGGACAGGGTCCTATGTCCTGCATCCGCGTGGTCGACGGGCGGGGTGTCCGGACCGAACGTCCTGAGCGCGCTTGCCCGCAGACGAGCAGGTTTGGTGTGTTCGGGTGAATGCGAGGCGGGCTGAACGCGGGAGGTCCCTACCCGACTCCGGCAAGGCTCTCGTCGAGGAAGGTGAGCGTGCGCTCTTCGAGCGCGCGCCGGATCGCCTCAGGGGCGTCGCGCAGCGGTCCCTCCCCGGCGAGGGTGGCCATGCCGTGCACCGTCGACCAGATCGGGTACTCGATGCCTTCGCGGCGACGCCGGGTGAGGACGCCCGCGTCGACCAGTTCGTCGAGCGCACGCCGCAACTGCCCAAGGGGGAGGCGATCGGTTTCGCCTTCGGCGGCGTTGTAGGCGTGCTGCTGGGGCAGCGCGAACGCCGAGGCGAACAGCCCGGGCTCTTCCCGAGCGAACTCCAGGTAGGCGGCGCCGATCGCGTGCAACCGACGGCGCGCTGCGGCGGGTTCGCCATGCGCGCCCTTGATCATGGCGACGCGCGTGGCCATCCGGTCGCCGAGATCGCGCATGGCCGCGGCGCACACCGCGGCGAGGAGTTCATCCCGGTCGGCGAAGTGCCGGTACGCGGCGTTGGGTACGACGCCCACCATCCGGGTCGCCTCGCGGAGCACGACGGCGTCCGGACCGCCCGTCTTGGCCAGTTCGAGCCCGGCGGTGACGAGACCGTCGCGGACGGCGCCGCGGGGACGGCGCGGCCGCCCCTGCTGGTGCGGTGCGTCTTGTGGTGCCCGGTCTGCTGTCACGCGCCGCAGCATAACTAGGTGGACGCCGTCCACATAACGGCGGTAATGTGGACGATGTCCACTTACTGTCGACGAGCGGGTAGATCAATCGATGACGGCAAACGTGACGGCCGATCGGCCTGCGGGGGACCGGGCGCTGGTGACAGCTGCGGAGTGGCTCGCGGGAGGGCGCCGGGTCTCCTGCAGACCGGGGTTCGCCCGTCGCTGGAACCTCGCGGTGATCGCCCGCGAGCTCGGCGGCGCGGTCGCGATCACCGTCGCAGGGAGCATCGAGGACCCGTACGAACACCGGCAGATCGAGGCCATCCGCAGGCGCGTGTCCGAGGCCGAGGTCGTGACCGTCCCAGGCGGCCACCTGACCACCGGCGAGCACCCGGACCTGCTCGCTCTTGCCGTCCGCGACTTCGCGGGCCGCCACGGCGTGGGCACGCCAGTAGCGCCGCACACCGACATAGCACACGACGAAAGGAAACCGGCATGACCAGGATGTCTCCGCTGCTCCAGCGGAACGAGCAGTTCGCGCGCACCCACACCCCGTCGGCGCTCGGCCTGCCCGCCGCCGGGCTCGTCGTGCTCACCTGCCTCGACCACCGCGTCGATCCGGCGATCGTCTTGGGGCTGCGTCTCGGCGATGCTCCCGTTCTCCGCAACGCGGGCGGGCGGGTCACCCAGGCTGTCATCGACGACATCGTCTATCTGGGCTTCCTCACCGAACGCATGGTGGGCGGCGGCCAGGGCGGACCCCTGGCGTCCTTCGAGGTCGCGATCATCCACCACACCCGATGCGGCACGGGCCCGCTCGCCGACCCCGGCTTCCGGCACCAGGCTGCCGCGGCGACCGGCCTGCGCGAGGCGGCCCTGGCGGCGTCCGCGGTGGCCGACCCGCACATCACCGTGAAGGCCGACGTCGAACGCCTGCTCGCGGCACCTGCGCTCGCCGCGGGGGTGAGCGTCTCGGGTCACGTCTATGACATCGCCACGGGGCGGGTCACAACCGTGCTCGACGCCCGGGATCCCCGAGCCGCCGCGTGACGCTGTGGCGCCGGCACAGCGGCGGCTCGGCTTCCCGCACTGCCGTGTTCCACGACTTCGTGGATCTCGGCGAGGTGTATGGCGCGCATGGATGGCGGTGGTCCCTCATTGCCGATCAGGGTGAACGCTCGTCGGTAATCTGCGGTGTGGTCAGGGTGCGTTCGACTCTGCGGTCGGGTACCAGCCAGATCAGTGCCACCACGACATACACGGCGATCCCGGCCCAGGGGTTGACGAACGACAGGCCGATGCCCAGGCAGTACAGCAGCGGTGAGGCCTTCCCTTTGAGGTCGGCGCCGATCGCGGTGCGCAGCAGGGAGTGCTCGCCGTCGACGCGGAGCAGGATGGTTTGCAGGAGGAAGTAGGCGATCGCTGCGGCCAGCAGGGTGATGCCGTAGACCGCGGTGGGGATCGGCGGGAAGCCGTTCTCGCTCATCCACGCCGTGGTGAGGGGCACGAGGGACAGCCAGAACAGCAAGTGCAGGTTGGCCCACAGCGCGGCGCCGCTGACCCGCCCTACCGCAGCGAGCATGTGGTGGTGGTTGTTCCAGTAGATGCCGAGGTAGATGAAGCTCAGGGCGTAGGCCAAGAGCACCGGTACGTCCTCGCGCAATGCGTCCCATGACGGGCCCTCCGGCGTGTGCAGCTCGAGCACCATGATCGTGATGAGGATGGCGATGACGCCGTCGCTGAACGCTTCGAGGCGACCCTTGGACACCACGCAAGACTAGGCTCCCGATAGGCGGCTCACGATCTTGATGCGAGAGCGCTCGACGTGTGTCGCGCTGTCGCCGTCAGTCACGCTGGTGATCGGGCAGGTCCACGGCGCCGGCACCTGATGTCGACAGCACCCCGGCCACCCGGGATCCGATCGGGCTCGTCGCCGGGCGGATTGCGTGAACCCCGGGTTGAGCCGAATGCGATGCGTCCGCGCTGGCGCGGTGCGTCGACGACCAACGGGTGGGCCCGATCGGAATGGTGGCCTCGGTGGCCAGCCACCGGGCGGTTTGCACGCGCTGCACCGGATCGAGCTGCCTGTCTGCGGGGAGGGTGTCCCCGCGCGCGGTGCGGGGTGTGGCTGCACGCTCCGGCCCGGTGCCCGCTCGGCGACGGCGATGACGTCCGGTCGGGACGTTCGCGGCAGCGGCCTGCCGGAAGCTTCGCCACATCGTGACGTCGTAGGCCAGCGCCAGGCCGCCGCCGAGCAGGAACGGCGCTCCGCAGGCCATCAATGGGCCGACCAGCATCAGGCTTGATGTCAGCGGGCTCGCCGATACCGCGACGCTGCGGGCCACGGTGGTGAGACTGGCGGCCGCGGTCCGTTCGGCGGGTGTGACGATCGCCGCCGTGAACGCCTGTCGTGCGGGTACGTCGATCTTCGAGAGGGCTTGGCGGCTCCACAGGGCGCATGCTGCCCAGCCGAAGGTCGGCGCCCACGGAACGCACAGAAGCAGCAGATTCGATAGCGCGTGAGGGATGAGCATCGTGCCCAGCAGGCCGTAGCGCGTGACCAGCGCGGGCGCCAGCGCCTGGCTGAGTGCCGGCAGCAGGTTGGCGCCGAAGAACAGGATGCCCAGCTGTGTATCGGAGACGCCGAAGCGTTGCTGGAACCACAGCGCGAGGACAGCCTGAACCGCGAGCCCACCGGCGAAGGCGTCGACGGCGAACAGGCCCGCCAGCTTGCACACCACCTGGGACGGACGGCGAGCCGCGCCTTCCGGGCGGCTCGGATCCGGTGCGTCGGTCGGGTCGGCGTCCCGCTCGGCGGCGGGCGTCAACCGCCAGAACAGGATCATGATCACGACACTCAGCGCCGCGTAGATCGCGAAGGCGGCGTCTCCGGGCTCGACGGCCGAGAGCAGCCCGAGCGCGGCCGCGCCCAGGCCGCCTGCGGCGCCGGCCAGTAACGCCGTCATGCTGTAGCGGGCGAAGACGGCGGTGTGGTGACGTGCCGGACAGGCCTGCGCCAGGATTGCCTGCTCCACCCCGCTGAACGGTGAGTTGTCGTTGGTCGACGGGGAGATCGTCCCGATGAACGCCGCGAACAGCAGCACCGAATAGGACTCGCTGCAGGCGAAGAGCACACCCGCGGCTCCCATCAAGCCCGCGGTCACCAGCAGCGACAAGCGGCGGCCGAACCGGTCGGCGAAAACTCCCATGGCCAGCGACGCGGCCACCGATCCCAGCGCGGCCACTGCCAGCAACAGGCCGATCCCCGCCGTCGGCACGCCGTCCGCGGCCAACATCCCCGCCAGCAGGACACTGGTGCATCCGTAGCCGAAGGTCCGCAGGGCGCGAGCGAGGATGACGATGCGCGCGTTGTGGCCCAGCCATGGCGGTGCGAGCAGGACTGCGGCGCGCTGTCTGCGTTTCACGGTACGTCCAGTCATTGTTAACTGAGAGTACATGCTGATTACCGAGAGAAGCGATCGCGTGCGCAGGCGCCGTTCGAGAACCCGGTCATCTCACGCGACCTGTCTCATCTTCCGCCCGACGCTTGCCTCAATCTATCGATTTCCGATAGATTTCGATCGCATGTCGATGGAAGGGGTGGCCATGGGGAAGCTGGCAGTGGGTGCGCTGCGTGCCGTGCTCGTGGTGGTGCTCGCCGGCACCGTGTTCGTAGAGGCAGGGATGGTGTGGGCGTTGGTCAGCGGGAGCGACCCGGAGGACGGGTCGCTCCCGCTGACCCCCCTGCGCGTGGTCACGATCCTGGGCATGGTGTCGGTCCAGGTCGCCCTGGTCTGCGTGTGGCGGCTGGTGACGATGGTGCGGCGGGGAACGGTGTTCTCCCATGCCGCCTTCCGGTACGTGGACGTCATGATCGGCGCGATCGTGGCGGCTGCCCTCGTGTGGTTCGCGGTGACCGTCATCAATGCGCCGGGTCAGCGGGACGACCCGGGTGTCACCGTCATCATGGGCGGGGTCGGCGTGGCCATCCTGGGGGTCGCGCTCATCGTGTTCGTGCTGCGGATGCTGCTCGCTCAGGCCGTCGCGCGCGATGTCGAAGCGGCGCAGATACAGGCGGAGTTGGACGAGGTGATCTGATGCCGATCGCCGTCGACATCGACGTGATGCTGGCCCGGCGGAAGATGTCGGTGGGCGAGCTCGCGGACCGCGTCGGGATCACACCCGCCAACCTGGCGGTGCTGAAGAACGGCCGGGCCAAGGCGGTGCGCTTCGCCACGCTCGCCGCGCTCTGCGAGGTGCTCAGGTGCCAGCCGGGCGACCTGCTGCGCTGGGAGGCCGAGGAGGCCGAGGAGGCGAGGAGGGCGGGCGGATGAGGTGCCCCGAGGCGAGCGTGAAGACGCCTGGCCCATCGGCCGGTGACCGAGGTCCTAGCCGATCATCGGGTCGGCGTCGAGCTGAACGCGGGGCACCGGCGGCCGCCCGGCCGCCGGTACCGCGATCGGATCAGGCCGTGCGCTACGTCCGGTACCTGAACAGGATCCGGCCCCGGTTCAGGTCGTACGGGCTGAGCTCGACGAGCACCCGGTCGAGCAGCACGATCTTGATGTAGTGCTTCCGGATCTTCCCGCTGGTGTGCGCCAGCACCTTGTGCCCGTTCTCGAGCTCCACCCTGAAGGTGACGCCCCGCAGGCACTCGACGACGGTGCCCTCGACCTCGATGGCCCCTGCTGTCTTCGTCATTCGCCACGCACCATTTCCACGGCGCTGCTCACACGCTGCGCGCCGATGCCCTCGAACAGCGCCGCCGCCGCGCTGTTGCGCTCGTCGATCTCGGCCGACGCCGTCTCGACCCCGCCGCGGTGCAGCGCACCCAGCACCTCGGCCAGCATCGCCCGGGCGATGCCGCGGCGGCGCAGACCCTCGCGGACCGCGACCAAGCCGATCCGCGCGTGCCGGCGGCGCGCCACCACCCGGACCAGCCCGACGTACCGATCGGCGGCCTCGGCCACCGCGTACTTCGACGGGTCCATCGAAGCCCCGTGCGGCCGGGGCGGCATCTCAACCGGCATCGTGTCCCAGCCCACGCTGGCGTCGACCTCGGCGCGGACCGCCTCGTACACCTCGCGCAGCGCGGGCTCCCGCGCCGCACCGAGGCCCAGGATCGTCACGTCCGACGGCGCAGGCCCCGTGTCGAGCCCGGTGACCATCGGGTCGGTGGCGAGGAGGTACTCCCGTTCCCGGCGCCGGACGGTGAGGCCCGCCCGCTCCCAGCGGGCCGTCAGATCATGGTCGGCCTCGTCGACCATCGTGTGCAGCGGGCCCGGCAGGTCCACCAGCATCGCGGTCGCGAGCCGGTCGAAGACCGCGCCGTGCCACGTGTCGATGCTGAGGAAGACCCGGCCGTCGGGTCGGCGGGATGCCTCGCCGTGGCCGATCACCCGGTTGTCCGCCACGGCCCGCCACCGCAGGTCGTCGACCCGGGTGATCACCGCGTGGGTGCCGAAGCTCGGGGGTGCGCTCGCGCTGAAATGCACGGAGTACATAGGTATGCCCTCTCAGAAGTGCCTGGTGGGAGGCGCTCCTGGCGAGACCTACGTCAATCGCCCGATCGTGACGGAGAGGGGAGCACCCACGTGCCTACAACGAGCATGGGTCTCACCTCCAACGGTCGGGTCGCGATCGCCCGCACGGTATCAGCGCGGGCACCCACGCCCGCCACCGAATTTCCGGGCCCGGCCTGGGCTCGGTGGCATGTGTCCGGCCGGTGAGGGTCAGCCGCGCCCCGCCCTTCCCGTCGGCGGTAGTAGCCGGCGCACCGCACACCCGACGGTCCCCGACCCCGCGGCAGGCACCTCAGGAGTGAACGTCGTCCATGTCCGTGCGGTAGGTCTCGGTGAGGGCGAACGTGCAGGCGATCGCGATCATCGACACGACGATGATGTAGATCGAGATCGCGCCCGTGCCGCCGGTGATCTTCTACAGGTAGACGGCCAGCAGTGGGGCGATCGCGCCACCCAGCACGGCGCCGAGCTGGTAGCCAAGAGACGCGCCGCTGTAGCGCAGCTTCGCGGTGAACAGTTCGGCGGAGAACGCCGCGAGCGGGCCGTACATCATGGACAGGGCGAGCTGTGCCACCGTCAGCGAGATCGTGAGGGTGACGGCGCTGCCCGTGTCGGCGAGCCAGAAGAGCGGGTATGCCCACAACGCGGTGAGCACGGATCCGGCGATGTACATCGTCCGCCGCCCGACCCGGTCCGATATCGCCGCGAACGCGGCGAGCGCGGGGATCTGCACGAGGGCGGCGATCGCGATCGCGATCAGCACTTCGGCCTGGCTCAGTCCGACGGTCTTCGTGCCGTAGGACAGCATGAAGGTGATGTAGACGTAGAACGTTGTGTTGACCACGGTGAAGGCACCGCCCGCGAGCAAGATCCGGCCCAAGTGGTGGCGGAGCGCATCGAGCACCGGCGAGCGCTGGGCCGTCTCCGGGTCCTCGGCGGCGAGTTGCTGGAGTCGCTTGAACGCCGGGGTGTCCTCGAGCCGCCCCTTGGCGTAGACCGCGACGGCGACGAGGACGGCGCTCGCGATGAACGGGATGCGCCAGCCGTAGGCGTCGAAGGTGGCGGCGTCCATCGTCAAGCCGAGCAGGAAGTACGCCACGACGCCGAGCAGGACGCCGGTCTGGGCGAAGGAGCCGTAGTAGCCGCGCTTGCGCGGCGGCGCGAACTCGGTGGCGAGGAGCACGGCGCCGCCCCACTGGCCGCCGACGGCAAGGCCTTGGGTGCCCCACAGGACGCCGCCGATCGGCCGGGCGAGGAACCCGACGCCCAAGCACGGCGAACGACGCGAGCAGGCCCGCGAACTCGTCGCCCTGCGGGAAGAACAGCCGGGGGAACACCAGGGCGGCGGCGGTGCCGAAGAGGAAGAAGTCGAACCACTCGACGCTCGCGCCGACCAGGCTCAAGCCCGCGATCTAGCGGATCGATCGTTCGTCGAGCCGTCCGCCGACGCCTTCCCGTGCGGTCGTCATCGTGGCCCTTTCACCGGGTCAGGTGTGCCCTGGTTGCCCGGTGTGGCTCGATCGCTGACCCGACAATTCACGCGTCGCCTGATGAACTACCCGCTGATCTTCATGATCGTTGTGACGCAGCTGACGTTCGTCGGCAGGCTGATCATCTCGTTCATGAAACTGAGCGCCTTCCGCAGGATCAGGTCGACCGGTCGGGCGAAGCGCCGTGGTCGGTGTCGTCCGGAGCCAGGCCCGCGGGCAGCGGCTCGATCACGATCGTGTCCCAGGCCCGGTCATGGACGTCGGCAAGCCGCTCCAGGGTGCTCTCTGTACGCCAGAGACCGCGCCGTGTATCGACGAGGGTGGCGAGGTCCCCCGACATGCGGTCGAGCGCATCCCGCACAACCGCGCTGTCGCCGCGCTCCTCGGCCCCGGCGAAGGCGAGCGCGTGCCACCAGACCTGCTCCCGGTAGTGGGCCAGCTCCCAGCCGCTCACCTGGTCGTCGACGGGGCCGAAGAGCCTGTCGATGGCGTCGATGCCGTGCCCGTAGTCTTCCCCCAGAGTCCGCTGGACCGGATCGACGGTGCGGGCGAGCATCAGGTTGACCTGGTCGTGGTCGAACTTGCGCCGCTGCAAGGTCAGAGAATCCTTCAGGTCGCCGTGGTCCCGCAGGTTCGCGGCGATGGCCTGCGGCAGGTCGTAGTTGATGTGCGCGTTGATGCCCAGCAGGGCGTTCTCCACCACCGGCGAGCGCGGGTCGGCGGCGACGTCGTGCGCGGCGCACCAAGCCTGCCCTCGTTCCTCCGACGTCCGGGCGGGGTCGAGGGACCGGAAGTAGGCGCTTGCGAAGAGGCCGGAGAGCCGTTTGAGCCATGACGGGTCGAGGAACACCGGCCGTCCCGCGTAGTCGCCGATCCCGTTGACGGCGGCGTACACCTCGCGGGTCATGAGGTAGTACAGCCGTAGGAAGATCGCCCGCTTGTCGCGGCGGGCGTGGAACACCTCCAGCGTGCGTCGCATGCACCGGAGCGCCTCGTCGATGTCGCCCGGTTGCTGCTTCGCCAGCTGCTCGTCGTCCATCGTCGCCCTCCTGCTCCGCGCCGTCCGTCCTCCACGCCTCCCACTCAGAGCCCGGGGAGGCGACTTCTGATACCTCGACCCGCGCGTCAGCAGGTGAACGACCAGCGCGAGTGGGGCGGGGGCTCACCCTCTGTGGAGGTGTCGCTCCTCGAAGCCGCCGCGATCTGGCCTGTGCGATCGCGTGGTGGTGCGGGCATCTCACTGCCCGCCTGCAGGCCCGTCGATAGCCGCGTTGCTCAGCCCCGCTGCGATGCGCTCGACGTTGCGGCCGAAGTCGATGGAGGGCCCCAGACGGCGGGTTTGCTGGTGATCGTCACCCAGGATCTCGGCCAGCCTTTCGCCGCGGCGGAGGATCTCGGTGCGGGGGAGCGGCACGCGCACGGTCTGTTCGACCCGCACACGGGTTGACGGTGGCCGAGGCGTTCGGGTCGCGGCCAGCCTGCGTTCGCGCCCTGCCACCGCGGCACGCCACTGCCGGATACCCAGGACCAGCGAAACGACGATTCCGGCGAACAGACCGCCCGGGAAGCCGCCCTTGAGCGCGGCGATCCGGTCGGCCGATGGTGGGAGCAGGATGGCGAATCTTCCTCGGTGCGGGATCTTTCGTGTCCGCAGCGTTCATCCGGTCCGTCTGCGAGTGCGGCGAGAACGACGCGGACGTCGCCCGGGTCGACGTAGAGTTGCTTGGCCAGCTCATCCACAGCGATCGAGACGATTGCCACCGTAGACCCGCACTGCACCTCGCGTGGAAGGTCTTGGGTCGGGGAGAGCCCGACCCTCAGGTATCGGAGGCGGACCTGTGTCGCACACACGCTGGCTCGTGCGGGTCCGGGAGCGAAGCGGCGGGACGGGTCTGCGGTGGGTCGTCACCGTGGTCCTGCTGATCGGGCTGGTCGTGGAGGCCGTCCACCAGCTCTCCGGCGGCGATCACCCGGAGGATCTGCCGATCGTCGACGACTGGCTACACGCCGGGCTCATCCTCGCCTCGAGCGCGATCTGCGCGTGGGGTGCGCGTCGCAGGCGGCCTGGTCCGTCCCGGGCGGCGTGGTGGTGCTTCGCCACGGCGCTGCTGCTGTTCGGCCTCGCCGAGATCACCTGGGGTGCGCTGTACGCTCGCGGTGGCGACGTCCCCTCCCCGAACCCCACCGATGCGCTCTACTTGAGCACGTATCCGCTGTTCATGGCGGGCCTCGTGCTCATGGTCCGGGCCCGGGTGCTCGACGTCCCGTGGCACCGGTGGCTCGACGGCTTCGTCCTGGTCCTCATCGTGGCGACCCCAGGCGTGCTGCTGCTCATCGAGCCGGTGCTGGCGAACGCGCCGATCGATCTGCTGGGCCAAATCGTCGCCGTCGCCTACCCGCTGGGTGATGTGCTGTTGCTCGGCGCGCTCCTCGGCAGTCTCCCGCTGCTGTCCTGGCGCCTGGGGGGCAGCTGGCCGTGGGTGGGCGTGGGGCTGGTCTGCCTGACCGTCGCCGATGCTGCCTACAGCCTCACCGCGGCCGACGTCGTGGCCCACGACGGACCCTACGACTTCCTCTGGAGCGCGGGGGCGCTCGCGTTCGCGGTCGGCGCCACCCGGCTGCCGTCACCGTCTCGTCCGTCGCGGGAGATCACCGGTTGGCCCGCGATCGCGCTGCCACTCGGCGCCCAGCTGTTCGCCGTGGCCACCCAGGTCTACGGCTACTTCCGGCCACTGCCCGCCGCCGAACGGCTGCTGACCATCGCCGTCCTCGTCATCGGGGTTGCGCAGATCATCGTGTCCCGGCCGCGTCCCGAGCCGGAATGGGACGCGACCGAACCCCGACCAGGCGACGGAGATCGAGGCGAGATTCCCAGCACACCGAGTCCTGCGTCTTCGTGAGCTGTACGTCGAGCGCTTCGTGAGACCGGAGGCCGTCAGATCCCCGAGATCAGCCTCGGCAAGCTCGACGAGAAGCGGCTGCGCGCCCGCCACGCAGAAGGCATGCTGACCGTGCGCTCGACGCCGTCCTGAGGCGGGGCAGGCACCGGCTCGGCCTGACTGGAGGGACCCGGTCATGAAGGTCGTCATGAAGGCCCTCGGTGATCAGCATCGGGAGCTGGAAACGATGCTTGCCGCGCTCGCCGAACCCGACTGGGAACGTGCCGTCCCGGACTGTCCGGGATGGACGGTCGCCGACGTCGTGCTGCACCTCGCGCAGACCGACGAGCTGGTGTCGGCGGCCGTCGGGGAGGGTTTCACGGCTGCGGCCGGACGCCTCGGTATCGGCGCCGGACGAGAGCACCTGGGCCTTCGGGGACATCGCGGTCGCGACAACGACGGTGACCGGGAGCGCGCTCGACTTCTGCCTGGTCGCCGCGCGACGACGGGAACACGGAGCCTCCGATCTGCGTGCGGAAGGTCCCGACGCGGCGGGTGTGCTCGCGCTCTTGCGCACCTACGGATGAACGACTCCGGCTCCGGGGCTTGCGTTCGGGACGAGGGTGGCCGTGGCCGCAGCGTTCCGTGGGTCGCGAACGCCCGCTGATCACAGAGCATCCGTGGAGCGCATCAACGAGGAGGTCGGTGGCGTAGCACAGTATGTCGCCGTGGCTGATCCCTACGAAGGCGTGGCGGCCACGTGGGACCGCCACGCTGCACGCGTCTATGGGCCGATCGCCGCCGACCTCGTCGCCGCGGCTCCCCATCCGCTGGCGGGCCGCACGGTCGTCGACGCGGGGGCGGGCACGGGCCTGATCAGCCGGGAGCTGATGCGTTGCGGCGCGCGTGTGGTGGCCATCGACGTCTCGCTGGACATGCTGTCGTGGCGACGCACTGAACGGCCGCCGTGCGCCGTCGGGGACCTGTCTGCGCTGCCGCTGCGAACCGCCGCGGTGGACGATGTGGTGGCGGCGTTCGTGCTCAACCATCTGAACGAGCCGGTCGCCGCGCTGCGGGAGTTGGCTAGGATCACCCGCTCCGGGGGCTCGGTACTGGCCACGGTCTACGCCGCGACCAGCAGCAGCGCGGCGCGCGACCGGATCGACGAAGTCGCGGTCGGGCACGGTTTCCGTTGGCCCGACTGGTACCTGGAACTCAGGTGCCGTGCGGCGCCCCAACTGGAGAGCTCGCCGCGGATGGCCGCGGCCGCGCGGTCCGCAGGCCTCGTCGACGTCGACGCCCGCGAGTACGCCGCCGACGTCGGCGTCGACCGCCCGGAGGAACTCGTCGACTACCGATTCGGCCAAGCCCACTGCCGCCGTTGGCTGGAGAGCCTGACACCTCGGCAACGGGCTCGCGTCCGCGCCGACGCGATCGCGGCCGCCGCACCGATCATGGAGCCGTATCGACCCGGGGTCGTCCGGCTCGTCGCCAGGGTTCCGCCTGATGTCTGACGTAGTCGCAGTTGCACCGCGATGTCGGCAAGGGCGCCGATCAGCCGTAATCAGGTTCTCGTGAACGTGAGGCCGCCCGTATCCGACCTCACCCAACACCGTCAACGCCGCATCAAGCACGGCGGCGTCGATCTGAGGGTCACGCGGACGACCGCGGACGTATTCAACCGTGCCTTGGACGCAGGGACCCGAATAGCATAGAGCGATATGTTCCGATCCGGTCCGTATCGTCAACCCGACGATGTGCCACGAGCAGGATCTACCGCATCCCGCCTCATGATCCTTGGGACACGCTGCAGGCCGTAGCGATCTGCGGGCGCAGCGGGCCGAGGCTGTCCGCGATCTGGCCGACCGTCTCCTCGTCCACCCCGTTCTCCCGCAGGATCGCGACCAGGTGCGTCGCCACCCGGTCGAAGGCGTCGGGGGTGATGTTCAGCCGGGCGTGGGCTTCGCCCATGGCCCGGCCCCGGTATTCACCCGGTCCGCCGAGCGCCGCGGCGATGAACGCGCGCTGATGCCGGTTGAGCCGGTCCATGTCGATGCCTTCGAAGTAGCCCTTCAGGTCGGGGTCGTCGAGCGTACGGCGGTACAGCTCGTCGACAACTGAGCCGACCGCGGCCCCTCCGCCGATGGTGTCGTAGATCGTCATATCAGCCCCCCGCGCTGGTCAGGACGCCGCCTGGTGGCGGTCCTGCATGCTGTGAGGGAGGCGCCATCTTGGTTGTCTGATACCGACCTGTCCGCATCATCGCCTGGGGATTCCGGAAGGCGGCTGCGCAAGAGCGGCCCCACCGGTGACGTCGTGCCAGGTGCTCGCCGGCGGACGGGTCGCCGGGGGCGGGCTGCTCGTGCGATCGTGGACCACTGTGAGCGACGCAGGCCTGATCAGCGTACGCAGCGGCTTCTCGGTCGACGTGACCGTCGACCGACTGATCGCCGCGGTGACCTCCCGCGACATCACGGTGTTCGCCCGCATCGACCACGCGGCCAACGCGGTCGAGGTGGGGATGGACCTGCGCCCCACCCAGTTGTTGATCTTCGGGAATCCGCGGGCCGGGACGCCGCTGATGCAGGACCGTCAGACCGTCGGCCTGGATCTGCCCCTGCGCGCGCTCGTATGGGAGGACGAGGACGGTGAGGTGTGGGCGACTTTCGATGACCCGCAATGGCTGGCGAGCCGCTATGCGCTCGGGCAGGGGAGCGCCGGCGCAGTCGACGCGATCGCGGCGGGCATGACCATGGTGCTCGCCGAGGCGACCGCAGTTGGGTGACCGACCGCGGGTCTGTTCCAGGTCGCAGAAGCCGACCATCTCGCCCCTGTCGACAAGTGGCGCGAGGTCGACGTGACCAGCCCGTTCGCGTTGTGCCGGGCGGGACGCGCACCCCGACGACCGGAGCGCGCCAGCCCGTCGTCGGCTCTCTGATCAACAGCAAGGTTTCGCTGTTCGATCAGCCGAACCGTGTTGTTGACCATGGATCGCATGCGGCGAGGAAGCGTTCGTCCCTGGTCAGGGTCAGTCTCTGTGGTCAACGATGTTGATGACGTTGCCGTCCGGTGCTCGGACGAGGAACCGCCGCACGCCCCAGTCTTCTTTCGTCAACGGCCGCACGATCTCGAAGCCCAATTCCTTCGCTTCCGCGTACGCGGAGTCGACATCGTCTGTGAGTACAGAGACGACTGAGTCTTCGGGTGAGGTGGCGTCGCGGGTGACGAGCTGGATGTACGCGCCGGTTTCGGGGGAGATGTAGCGAGCTACCCAGCCCATGTTGAATCCCTCGGTGCTCAGCCCGAGATAGTCCGTGTAGAAGCTCTTCGCTGCGGCGACGTCCTCCACTCGGAGGTTGGGCACGATGCGGTTGGCGCGCATGTCGATCCTCCTGCTGCTGATGACCAGTGGTTGTCGATTGTCGCGATCGGTTCGGCGTGATCGCGTGCAGCCCTGCCGCCGCGAACCGTCGATCGTTCGCGCGACGACGGTGACGTCCAGGGTGAGGCTGCCGTCGGCCATGAGCTTCAGAACCTGGCGGAGTCCGGCCGCCGCCCGATCTGGTGCCGCCGCGGTAAGGCGGCTCATGCTGAACCCGGCCAGCGCGACGTTCCCGCCGATCAGCCTGCCCAGTGGCGGCAACTGCTCGGGCGTGCCGCCGCCGGGTCGGCAAAGGGCTGCCCGTCGTCGGCACCGGAGGGCAGGGGAGGATCGAGAATGGAGCAGCTTTCTGACCCCGCCGCGCGGGTTGCCGCCGAGCGGAGGGCGACAGCAAGCCGGGTGGCCGCGTTGGGCGCCCAGGTTGCCGGGTTGGCCGAGCAACAGGCCCTCACCACCCACGATGACGAACACGACCCCGAGGGGGTGACGATCGGGTTCGAGCGGGCCCAGCTGCAGGGATTGTTGGCCGGTGCCCGCCGCGATCTCGACGCTCTCGACCGAGCGGCCGACCGGATCGCCGATGGCACCTACGGTCGGTGCCTACGCTGCGGTGAGCCGATCCCGGGCGAGCGGCTCGAAGCGTTACCCGCGGCTGAGACCTGCCTGACCTGCGCCTCCCGTCGTCGATGAGCCTGCGCTCGACCATGGCGAGCGCGTCCTGCCCGACCGGGAAGCGGCTGGGCGGATGTGGCGCCGTGACCGCCGTGTAGACGGCCGTGGCCCCTCTTGCCGGATCGTTGAAATGCCCGTGGCTGTCGGTGCTCTCGGACGGCGGTGGCCACGCGACCCACTGCAGGCGACCGCGATCCGCACCGGCCCACCGAACCGTCCACTACGGCAAGGGCCTGGGGACCGGCTTCCTCACGGCGGAGCGCCGAAAGACGGTCGCATTTGCGCGGCATCGGGGGCGCCGTGACTCCTCCGGGTAGCCCGGAGTGCGGACCGTTGACACGGTAGAGGCGCGCGGTGAGGCTGACGGTCATGCGGATCGTGGTCGATCTGAACCGCTGCCAGGGATACGGGCAGTGCGTTTTTCTGGCACCAAGCGTGTTCGAGCTGCACGGTGAGGAGGCCCTGATGTACGACCCCGGCCCCGACGAGACGCAGCGCCTGCCGGTCGTGCGCGCCGCGGCGGCGTGCCCGGTGCAGGCGATCCGTGTGGAAAAGGCCGGATAGGCGAGCATGAGCTCGGCAAACGGTGCGTTCAGCACGAATGGGCGTGTAGTCATCGTCGGCGCCTCGCTGGCCGGTTTGCGGGCCGCGGAGGCGTTGAGAAGAGGGGGATTCCGGGGAAAGCTCACGCTGGTCGGTGACGAGCCGTACGACCCCTATGATCGGCCGCCGCTGTCCAAGCAGGTTCTCATGGGCCGCGCCGCGCCGGAGTCGACGGCGCTGCCGCAGGACCCGGGGCTTGACGCCGAGTGGCGGCTCGGCAAGCCTGCTGTCGGGTTGGACCTGGCAGGCAAGCGGGTGCGCCTGGCCGACGACGACGAAATCGACTTCGACCGACTGCTGATCGCGACCGGGACCCGGGCCCGGCCCTGGCCCAACCCGGCGGAGGCCGCCCTGGACGGCGTGATCACGCTGCGCGGCCGGGACGACACGTTGCGGCTTCGCCGTGAGCTCGGTGCCGGGCCCCGCCGCGTCCTGGTCATCGGCGCGGGGTTCACCGGCTCCGAGATCGCCTCGGCGTGTCGCGACCTGGGCCTGGCGGTGACGGTCACCGAACGCGCGGCGACACCGTTGGCCGGTGCGCTGGGCGGGACGATCGGCGCGGTCGCCGCACGCATGCAGCGGGAGCACGGTGTCGACCTGCGCTGCGGGGTGAGCGTCGCCTCGCTGGAAGGCGACGACTCCGGACATGTGCGCCGCGCCCACCTGGACGACGGCACCACGCTGGAGATCGACGTGGCCGTGGTCGCGCTCGGCGCGCAGCGCAACACCGAGTGGCTGCAAGACTCGGGCCTCGGGGCGGGCCCGCGGGGGGTCGCCTGCGATGCCGGGTGTCGCGTTTTCGACATGTACGGCATCGTCACCGACCACATCTTCGCCGCGGGCGACGTCGCCCGCTCGCCGCACCCACTGTTCGGATTCGAGTTCTTGGCGCTCGAGCATTGGAGCAATGCGGTCGAGCAGGCCGAGGTCGCCGCCCACAACATGTTGCGGACCGAATCCGAGCGGCGGCCCTATATCCACGTCCCCACGTTCTGGTCGTTCCAGTTCGGCGTCGGCATCAAGTCGGTCGGGGTGCCGCCCCTCGGCGAGGAGGTGGTCATCGTGCAGGGATCAATGGACGAGCGGCGTTTCGTCGCCCTTTACGGCCACCACGGTCACACGGTCGCTGCGGTCACCTTCGACCAGGGCAAGTGGCTGGAGTTCTACCTGGATCAAATCGAGAGATCGGCGCCCTTCCCACCCGGGTACCGCAACGTGGCGCAACCGGATTCGCGGCAGGTGCTGCAGGCCGACTTCCCGGACCCGGTGGTGCCCACCGAGAGCCCCATGATCGTCCGTACCGGTCACTCGCCGACCGAGCGGGCGTGGACGCTGCTGCCTGCGCGTGGGGGGCGGGGATGACCGAGCACCCGACGGCGGCTCAACCGGGCCTGCTCGCGCAGATTCTCGACTACACCAACCGCGCCGACCCTTACCCGCTCTATGCGGAGCTGCGCAAGACGCCGGTCTTCCGCGCGCCGAACGGCAGCTATGTCGTCAGCACTTACCGCGAGATCTGGGCCTTGATGCACGACCCGCGGATCGGTGTGGGCGGCTTCGGCAGCGGCGCCGGTGCGCCTGAAGGCAGCGGGAGCTTCATCGGGATGGACCCGCCCGCGCACGACCGGCTGCGGCACCTGGCCACGAGCCACTTCGAGCAGACCGAAGCGGTGCGACCCGACATGCTGCGCACCGCCACCAGCCTCATCGACGGCATGCACGGCAAGCACCAGATCGACCTGGTGGACGACTTCGCCTACCCCCTGCCGGTCACGGTGATCTGCCGGCAGCTGGGGGTGCCGCACGAGGACGAGCCCCGCTTCCACCCCTGGGCCGAGGCGATCATCACCACGCTCGATCCGCGACCCGGGCAGCAGGACGCCGCCGCCCAGGCCGCGGCGGAGATGAACCAGTACATGTCCGAGCTGGTGGAGCGGTTCCGCGCCGAGCCGGGCACCGGTCTGCTCTCCGGGCTGGCCGCCGAGGAAGGGATGTCCACACAGGACGTCGTCGCCACCGGAAGGCTGCTGCTGATCGCAGGCCACGAGACCACCGTCAACCTCATCGCCAACGGCATGCTCACGCTGCTGCGTCATCCCGAGGTCTTCGAGCGGCTGCGCCACGAGCCCGAGCTGGCGATCACGCTCGTCGAGGAGTTGTTGCGCTACGAGCCCCCGGTGCAGATCAACCCGAAGTACGTTGCCCTGGACGACGTCCAGGTAGCGGAGGTCACGATCCCGAAGGGATCGCGCATCGTCCTCGCGCTGGCGGCCGCCAATCGGGACCCGAACCGATTCCTCGATCCCGATCGGTTCGATCCGGACCGGGAAGACAACGAGCACCTCGGCTTCTTCACCGGCATCCACTACTGCTTCGGCGCCGGGCTCGCCCGGCAGGAGGCGCAGGTTGCGCTGACCGAGCTCGCGCGCAGGCTGGACAACCCGCGGCTGCTGCAAGACCCGCCGCCGTATCGGCAGAATCCCACGCTGCGCGGCCCCCGGCACCTGCCGATCGAGATCGACGGGATCCGATAGGCCGGGCAGGGAAGTTGAGCGCGGTCGACCGGGGCGAACTCGACCGCGAGGATGGCATGGGCTTGCACGACAGGAAGTGGCATCGCGCCAGGCCACAGGATCGACACTTCGCCGATCCCTTCCCGGCGCCTGCATCGCGGGCTTCGTTGGCCGAGTCGATCCCGCGCCGCGATCGATGAGCCGCGTGGTCGGGTCGGCTGCGGCCAGCGCCTGCAACTCCGCGGCTGTGGGCTGTGGGACGTGAATGCCCCTGTACGGCACCTGGATGAGGGCGCCCTCGTGGACGAGTTGCTGCAGCGACTCACGAAGGGTGGCGCGGCTGACGCCCAGCGCTTCGGCGAGGCGGACCTCCTTGATGCGCGTCCTCCGCGCCAAACAGCCATCGACCGTCTGAGCCCCGCCCGCGGTGGCACCTCGGTGGGGATCCGGGTCGGCCTGACCGGTGAACGGCCCTCACCCGATTAGAGTGCGCCGGGTGGCCCCGATGAGGACCGTCGCGACGCGCAAGGACGAGCGGGCGTGACGCCGCGATCGCACCTCTACGTGCCGGGCGACCGCCCCGACATGCTGGCAGGCGCCCTTGACCGCGGGGCCGACGCGCTCATCGCCGACCTCGAGGACGCCGTCCCGGTGGCGGCCAAGGAGGCCGCCCGGCAGGCGGTGGCCGCATGGTTGGCAACGGCGCGTCCCCGTGATGTGGAGATCTGGGTGCGCGTCAATTCCGGCCCCCTGCGCGAGGACGACATCCGTGCCGTCGCCAAGAATCCGGTGCTCACCGGAATCATCGTGGCGAAAGCCGAACGCGCGGACCTCGTCGAGGTGGACGGTCAACTGACCGACATCGGCTCCGCGGCTCGGCTCGTGCCGTTGATCGAGACGGCCGCCGCTGTGTTGGAGGCGCCCTATCTTGCGCGTGCCCCGAGGGTGCTGCGGCTGCATCTCGGGGAGGCGGACCTGCGCGCCGACACCGGCATCGACCCCGGACCCGACGAGCGCGAGCTGCTGTGGCCGCGGACCCAGATCGTCATGGCCGCGGCAGCGGCGGGGATCGAACCGCCCGTGGCGGCGGTTTCGACCGAGTACCGCGACCTCGCCGCCTTCCGCGCGTCGACCGAGGCCATGGCGCGGCTGGGGTTCCTGGGGCGGGCCTGCATCCACCCGGCCCAGGTGGCCGTGGCGAACGAGGTGTTCACACCCGCACCGGAGGCGGTCGAGCGCGCCCGCGAGCTCCTCGCCCGCTTCACGGCCGAGGGGTCCGGTGTCGCGGTCGACGCCGATGGTCGGATGGTGGACGAGGCCGTCGTACGCCAGGCCCGACGGCTGCTGGATCGGGCGCGCTGACCGGCGGCGCCACGGCACCGGTCGGTGAGGCTACGACGGCGGTGCGGTGGTGCCCCCGGCCAGGCTGCGCTCGGCCGACGGCTGCGGCTCGCGAGCCGCGAACAGCATCAGCAGCGCGCCGATGGCGGCCAGCACGCTCATCGTGACGAAGCCACTCGTGAACGTGCCCGTACCGGCCACGATGAAGCCCATCACCCCCGGTGCGACGATGCCGGAAAGTGCGAAGCAGGCGTCCGCGAACCCGGCGGCGCTCGCGGGCTGGGCCGGGGCGGCGTCGATCGAGGCCACCCACCAGATCCCGCCCGTGATGAACCCGAACCCGACGCCGAGCGAGATCGACACCAGTGCCACGACCAGCGTCGGCTCGACGAAGACGGGGATCAACGACAGCGCCGAGAGCAGCAGCGCGACACCCATGATCGTGAACCGGCTTCGCACGGTCCGCGTGCGGGAGTAGACGCGGTCGACGACGAACCCGCCCACCAGCGCGCCGACCACGCCCGCGGCCCATGGCGCGATCGCGAACGCGCCCACCGCCTTGAGCGACAGCCCGTAGGACTGCTGCAGGTATTGCGGTAGCCAGTACATGAAGCCCCAGAACATGAAGCCCCACGCGAAGTACCCGGCGCCCACGATCCACAGGTTGCGGGTGCGCAGCAGCGGGCCCCACCGCACGGGGTTGCGCGCGGTCGTGGCCTCCGGCGCCTGGCAGGCCTCGATGTGCGCGCGCTCGGCCGCGTTCACCCGCGGCGAGTCGGCGGGGGTGTCGCGCAGCAGCCCGGCCGCGACGAGCAGCCACAGGACGCCGAGGACCGCCATCGTCCAGAACATGCCGCGCCAGCCGACCGCCCCGATCAGCTGCGTGAGCAGCGGCCCGGCGATCAACAGGCTGCCCGACACCGCGACGCCGCCGATGACCGCGAGCGCCTTCCCGCGCTCGACGGGCGGCAGCCACCGACTGACGACCCGGGTCGCCGCGGGGAACGCGGGCGACTCGCCGACGCCGAGCACGATCCGGATGAGCAGCAGGCCGACGAACCCGCCCGCCAGGGGGGTGAGGGCGATCGCGATGGAGAAGACGACGATCGCGACGAGCAGCACCCGCCGCGGGCCGAACCGGTCGATCAGCGGCCCGGACAGGAACGCGAAGACCATGTAGCCGACCGAGAACGCGCTGCTGATGATCCCGTACTGGGCGGTGCTGATGCCGAGCTCGCGCTGCAGCGGCTCGACGGCGTACGAGACCGCGCTGCGGTCGATGTAGTTGATGACGATCAGCGCGACGACCAGTGTGATGGTCGCGAAGCGGAAGCGAGTCGGCACGCCCGACACCTGCCTCTCCATCCGTCCCGCTCAGCGGAACGGCGTTGTGAATCGATGCCCGAGAATGGCCCGTAAACGAGCCGATTTCAAACGCTGGTAGGCCTTGTCGCCATTCGTTCCGCTGACGGGAACAATGAACGGAGAACGGCGGTCAGATCGGCGACGGGGCGGCCGTCGCGCAGGTCCCACGCCACCTCGACGAGACCCTGCGCGGCGTCCGCGTCGACGGTCCGCTCGGCGTTGACGGTGAACTTGCGCGACAGCTCCTCGGCCGACAGCGGCCGCTCCGGGCCGCCCCGGTTCGCGCGCACCCGTTCCGTCGCGCGCCGCCCGTCGACCAACTCGGCGGTCAGCACCGCGGGGAATTGCCGGGGGAAGATCGAGGTCGACTCGCGGTCGGCGACGCACGTGACCTTCGCGGCGAGGGCGAGGCGGGCCGGATCGGCGGCCGCGGCGTCGGTGAAGTCTTCGTGAGACACCCCGAGGCCGCCACCCCCGAGCAGCGCGGCCGCCACCGTGTACGGGCCGCTGAACGCCGCGTGATAGCCCGACCGCGGCCGGGTCTTCTCCTCGGGCGGCTCGGCGATCGTGCGCAACACCGGCTCGGGCACCCCCAGCTCCAGCGCACGGACCTCGTCCGCCGCGATCCCGGCCGCGCGGAGTGCCAAGGCCGCGTCGATGCCCGCGTGCGTGAAGTGGTTGCAGGGGTAGGGCTTGAAGAACACGCCGGGCGTCTCCCACTGCTCGCCGAGCCCGTCGGTCACGCGCTCGACGTGCACCCGGTCCCCGCAGAAGGCCTGCAGGAAGCCGAACCGGCCCTCCAGGACGGTCGGGGGCCCGGTGAGCCCGTGCCGGGCCAGGTCGGCCGCGGCCACGCCCGCGTGCGCCGCCCAACCGCAGTGCACGCGCTTCACGGTGCCACCGGTTCGGTTGGCCTCGATCACCCCGGCGCCCATGCTCGCGGCGATGCCGATCACGGACGTCAGCGCGTCGGGGTCGAGTCCGTGCAGCATCCCCGCGGCGACCCCGGCCCCGACCGCTCCGCAGATCGCGGTGGCGTGCAGCCCTCGGTCGAAGAAGACCGAGTTGCCGAGTTCCTCGTCGTAGCCCGCCATGCCCAGCCTGCACGTCACCTCGACGCCGACCGCCGCGGCGTCGAGCATCGCCCGCCCGGACGCCCCCACCTGCTCGGCCGCAGCCAGCGCGGCGGGCAGCACGGCCGACGACGGGTGCAGCACCGAGGGCAGGTGCGTGTCGTCGAAGTCGAGGCTGTGCGCGAGCGTGCCGTTGACCAGCGCGGCCGACGGCGCGGGCAGCCGCCGGGCCGCGCCCACGGCGGTCGCCACCGGCGTGCCGCCCCACTCGGCGACGACGGCGTCGACGATCCGGCCCGGCTCCTCGGCTCGGGCGGCCAGGCAATTGCCGAGCAGGTCGACCGTGCGCGCGGCGAGGTCGTCCCGCAGCGTATCCGGCAGGCCCTCGCGGGCGACGCGGGCGGCGAACGCGCCGACCTGCTGGGCGGGCGTCGTCATACGCCCACCACCGCGAGCGGCCGCACCGGCGACCCGGTGCCGCCGACGATCCGCAGCGGCGCCATGACGAACAGGAACTCGGTCAGCCCCTGCGTCGCCGCCTGCTCGAGGTCGAGGTGCTCGATGATGTGGATCCCGTGCTCCACCAGCAGGATCCGGTGCACGGGCAACGTGCGGTGGCCCTCGCCGGGGGCGATGTGCTCGAACGCCGTGGTGTCGCCACCCACGGCGATCACCTGCCGTTCGGCGAGCCAGCGCGCGCCGTCCTCGTCGACGCCAGGCACGCCGGAGTCGTGGCCGATGTAGGTGGCGGCGTCGCCGAAGTGACGGGCCCAGCCGGTGCGGATGAGTGCCACCTCGCCCGGCCGGGGTTCCGTACCCGCGCGCTCCGCGGCCGCCGACAGCTCGGCGGGGCCGATGGCGAAACCGCCCGGCAGCACCTCCATCCCGCGGCAGGCGGCCACGTCCAGCAGCACGCCGCGGGTGATCATCGGGGGTATCCGCTCGGCCCCGTGCTCGGTGTGCAGGCCGCCGCGCTGGGCCTCGTCGGCGTCGATCCCGCCGTGCAGCTTCCCGTTCTGGCTGACGTGGGCGAGCGCGTCGACGTGCGTGCCGACGTGCCCGCCGGTGACGATCAGCTCGTTGGACGCCGACCCGCCGTCCGGGCGCACGGCGTCGCCGTGGCGGCGGATGAGGGTCATGCGGAACGCCGGATGGTTGGGCGAGCCCGGCATGTTCGTGACGAGCGGATGGGAGAGCTCGACGACCCGGATCCCGTGGGCGACGGCGTCGAGCAACGCTCCGGTCACACCGCACCCGCTTCCCGCAGCACGACCAGCCGGTCGGCGTCCACCCCGTGGCGGGCGAGCACCTCGGCGGTGTGTTGCCCCAGCCGCGGGCCCGTCGAACGGATCCGGCCGGGCGTCTCGGACAGCCGGAACGGCACATTCTGGAAGCGCACGGGCCCCAGCTCCTCGTCATCGATCGTGACGATGCTGCCCAGCGCCGCGAACTGCGGGTCGGCGAGCACGTCCGCGGCGGTGTAGATCGGCGCGACCGCCGCCTCCGCCTTCTCGAAAGCCGTCAACACCTCGTCGCGACCGCGCTCGGCGATCCAGGCGCCGACGGCGGCGTCGAGCTCGTCGGCGTGCTCGGCACGCGTGGCGCCCGAGGCGAACCAGGGTTCGGCCACCAGGTCGGGCCGACCGACGAGATGCATGACGCGCTCGGCGATCGACTGCGCGCTCGTCGAAACGGCGACCCACCGCCCATCGGCGCAACGGTAGGTGTTGCGGGGCGCGTTGTTCACCGAGCGGTTGCCGGTGCGCGGCTGCAGCACGCCGAGCTGGTCGTAGGCGATCACCTGGGGTCCGAGCAGCGTGAGCAGCGGCTCGATGATGGCCATGTCGAGGATCTGGCCCCGGCCGGTGCGCTCGCGTGCCCGCAGCGCCGTCATGATCCCGAACGCGGTGGCGATCGCGGCGACGCCGTCGGCGAGCCCGAACGGCGGCAGTGTCGGGGGGCCGTCCGGCTCGCCCGTGACGGCGGCGAACCCGCTCATGGCCTCGGCCAGCGTGCCGAAACCGGGCCGGTTGCGGTAAGGCCCGACCTGCCCGAACCCGGTGACCCGGGCGAGCACCAGCCCGGGGTTGATCGCGTGCAGGACGTCCGGGCCCAGGCCCCAGCGCTCCAGGGTGCCCGGCCGAAAGTTCTCGATCACGACATCGGCGTCGGCGGCGAGGGCGCGGAACAGCTCCTGACCCTCCGGGGTCGAGAGCACCAGCGTGACCGATTTCTTGTTGCGGCCCAGCATCTTCCACCACAGGCCGACGCCATCGCGCTGAGCGCCGTGGGTACGCGACGGGTCGCCCCGCGGATGCTCGATCTTGATCACTTCCGCGCCGTGGTCGCCGAGCAGCGTGGCCGCGAGCGGGCCCGCGAACAGCGTGGCGACGTCGAGCACGCGCAGTCCATCCAGTGCATCCATCAGCGCCTCCCGACGGCGAGAGCGGGCGCGGGCATGCCGCCGAGACGACGCGAGACCTGCGCGGCGACGGCGACCACGCGCGGCGCGATCGCCGCGACGAACTCGTCGGTGACGCGGTAGCGGGGCCCACAGGCGGAGATCGCGCCGACGACCTCGCCGGAGAGCCCGAACACCGGCGCGGCGACCGACCCGGCGTCGGCTTGGCGCTCTCCGGCGCTCGCGGCGAACCCGCGCTCGCGGATCCGCGCCAACTCGGCGTGCAGCGCGGCCGGATCCACGATCGTGGCGGGGGTCAGCCGCGCCAGCGACCCGGTGAGCACCGCCTCGATCACGGCGGGCTCGGCGAACGCCAGCATGCACTTGCCCGACGAGCCCGCGTGCAAGGGGAATCGACGGCCCGGCTCGACGGTCATGGTGATCTCGTGCGTGCCGCGCACCTGGTCGAGGTAGACACGGCCGTGCGGCACAAGGGTGCTGAGCGTCACCGTCTCGCCGATCTCGTCGCGCAGCCGCCCCAGGAGGGGGAGCGCGGCCGAGCGGAGATCCGAGTCGCGCAACGCGCGGGCCCCGAGCGCCGCGGTGGCGCCCCCGAGCCGGTATTCGCGGGTGGCCGGGTCGAGCGTCACAAGATCGCGGCCTGCGAGGGATTGCAGGATCCGATGCACCACGGCCTTGGACAGCCCCAGCTCGCGGGCGATCCGCGTGACACCGAGCGCGGATGGCCCGTCGGTGAACAGCAGGAGGACGTCCGCGACCCGGGCCGTCGCCTCGGTGCCACCGGTCACCTCGGCCATGGCCACCCCGTTCGTCGTCCCGCCTACAGGAACACAGCTTGCGCATCGGCGCGAATACGTGTCAACTGCAACGCATTCGGCGTTTCTCCTAGCGGAACGGAGGTGGAGGTGCCGGACGTCGACTTGATCGTGGCCGGGGCGGGTGGCGGGCTTGCGGGCGCCCTACGCGGAGCCGAGCACGGCCTGCGCGTGCTCGTCGTCGACGTCGACGAGCACTTCCGGCGCGGCAACAACACCGCGATGTCGACGGCCATGATCCCCGGACCCGGCTCGCGTTTCCAACGGGCCGCGGGCATCGAGGACTCGCCGGAACTCTTCCTGCGCGATGTGGCGGCCAAGACGGCGGGCACCGCCGATCCCCGCGTCGCGCAGGCGTTGGCGCACATCGGCGCCCCGCTCGTCGAATGGCTGGCCGACCACGTCGGCATCCCGATCGAGCTGCCCACCGACTTCGCCTACCCCGGCCACAGCGTGCCGCGGGTGCACTCGGTGCCGGAGCGGCGCGGCGCTGTCCTGCTGCGCCACCTCGTCGACGCCGCGGTCGCCGACGATCGCATCGATCTGCTCGTACCCGCTCGCCTGGTCGGGATCGAGCCGGGGGCGGCGACGCTGGAACACCCCGACGGTGGCCGGGAGACGGTGACCTGCCACGCCGTGCTGTTGGCGACCAACGGCTTCGGGGCCGACGCGGACCTGGTCTCCGAGCACCTTCCGGAGATCGCGGGCGCCGTCTACCACGGCGGCGCGCACTCCCGTGGCGACGCTCTGCGCCTCGGCGCGGGCCTCGGCGCCGCCACCGCCTGCCTCGACGCCTATCAGGGCCACGGTGCCCTGTCGTCGGCGGCGCAGACGCTCGTCACGTGGACCGCGGTCATGCACGGGGCCGTGGTGGTGGACGTCGACGGCCGCCGGTTCGCGGACGAGACCACCGGCTACTCCGAGTTCGCCGCCCTGCTCGCCGCGCGACCGGGCGCCCGGGGCTGGATGGTGCTCGATGCGCGCATCGACGCTCTCTGCCGACCGTTCGCGGACTGGGCCGAGGTCGCCTGCAGCGGCGCATTCCGCGAGGCGGACACGATTGCCGACCTCGCGGACGAGTTGGACGTCGCCGTCGACGTGCTGGACGCCGAGCTGGGGGTGGTCGCCGCGGTCGCGCGGGGCGAAGGCCGCGATCCGCACGGCCGCACCGACGTCGAAGAGCCGCTCGCGCCACCGTACCGGGCGGTCGCGATCGTGCCCGCGCTGTTCCACACGCAGGGCGGCCTGCGCGTCGACGGCAACGCGCGTGTACTCGGCCACGACGGACGCCCGCTCGGCGGCGTCTACGCCTCCGGTGGCGCTGCGGTCGGCATCTCCGGCCACGGCGCGTCCGGCTATCTCGCCGGGAACGGGCTGCTGCCCGCGCTCGGCCTCGCCTACCTGGCGGCGGACCACCTCGCCGCCCAGCCCGAGGAGGGCCCTCGATGACCGACACGATCCTGCGCGACGTCCGCCTCGTGCGCCCCGGCGTCGCCGACACCCCCGCCGTCGACATCGCGATCGCCGACGGGCGGATCCGCGAGGTCGGCCCGGCGCTGCCGGTGCCGGACGGCGCGACCGTGTACGAGGGTCGCGGGCGCCTGGCGTTCCCGGGCGTGGTCGACGCCCACCAGCACTGGGGGATCTACAACCCGCTGTCCGACGACGCGGTGACCGAGAGCCGCGCCTGCGCACAGGGCGGCGTGACGACCGCGCTCACCTACATGCGCACCGGCCAGTACTACCTGAACCGCGGTGGCCCCTACGCCGAGTTCTTCCCGGCCGTCCTCGCGGCCACCGACGGCCGTGCCTACGTCGACTACGCGTTCCATCTCGCGCCGATGCAGGCCGCGCACATCGACGAGATCCCCGCACTCGTCACCGAGCACGGCGTGACGTCGTTCAAGATCTTCATGTTCTACGGAAGCCATGGCCTGCACGGGCGCAGCGACGACCAGAGCACGTTCCTGATGATCCCGCCCGACGAGCGCTACGACCTCGCGCACTTCGAGTTCGTCATGCGCGGCGTGCAGGCCGCGCGCGAGGCCCGTCCCGATCTCGCCGACGCGATCTCCCTGTCGCTGCACTGCGAGACCGCGGAGATCATGACGGCGTACACGCGCATGGTCGAGGCGGAGGGGTCGCTGTCGGGGTTGGCCGCCTACAGCGCGTCCCGGCCGCCGCACTCCGAGGGGCTCGCCGTCACGATCGCGTCCTACCTCGCGCACGAGACCCGGCTGGCGACGATCAACCTGCTGCACCTGTCGTCGGCCAAGGCGATGGAGGCGGCGCTGCTCATGGCCGCGGCGTTCCCGCACGTCGACTTCCGCCGGGAAGTCACGATCGGCCACCTGCTCGCCGATGTCGACACCGCCGACGGCATCGGCGGCAAGGTCAACCCGCCGATCCGCCCCCGCACGGACGTGGAGGCGCTGTGGGAGCACGTGCTCGCGGGCGACGTCAGCTGGGTGGTGTCCGACCACGCGTGCTGCAAGGACGAGGCGAAGTTCGGCGCCGACCGCGACGACGTCTTCGCCGCCCGCTCCGGCTTCGGGGGTACCGAGTACCTGCTGCCCGGGCTGGTGGGGGAGGGGCGCAAGCGCGGGCTGGCGCTGTCGCGGGTCGCGGAGCTGACCTCGGCCGAGCCCGCCCGACGCTTCGGGCTGGGGACGAAAGGCGACCTCGCCCCCGGCTTCGACGCCGACATCGCGCTCGTCGAACCCGACCGGTCCTTCGTCGTCGACCCGGCCGCATCCGAGTCCGCGCAGGAGTACAGCCCCTTCCGCGGCATGGAGATCGGCGCCACCGTCACCGCGACGTTCCTGCGCGGACGGTTGGTGTTCGACGACGGTGCGGTCGTCGGCGAACCGTTGGGGCGCTATCTGCACCGACCCACCTCACGCTGACCCGCTCCGCCAGGAACCGGAACCGCGCGATCTGTTCGCAGAACCCGGGTCAGCAGCCAATCCGGGTATCAAGTCATCGACAGCGCGCTCCTTACTGTTTATGGCCGGAAAGCCGCCGCGACGAGTGTTCTTGTCGCACACGTCGGAGTTGCGGCGCTTTCCTGCCCCGAGGTCGTTCGTCACGGCGGCGCAGCATGCTGTGGCTCGGGCCGGGGACGCGGTGACGGACATGGCGTACTTCCCCGCGCGGGCCGACAAGCCGGCTCGGGTGTGCCAGGACGCCGTTGACGCGGCAGATGTTTTTGTGTTGATCGCCGGGTTCCGGTACGGGTCGCCGGTGCGTGATCGGCCGGAGGTCTCCTACACGGAGCTGGAACACGAGACCGCCGAGCAGCGCGGCATTCCCCGTTTGGTGTTCCTGCTCGGGGAGGACACGGAAGGCCCCGCTGCCATGTTCGGTGACCTGGAGCACGGAGCGCGCCAGAACGCATTCCGGAGCCGTCTGGCCGAAAGCGGTGTCACCACCGCGACGGTGACGAGTCCAGGAGAGCTGGAAACCGCGTTGCTGCACGCGCTGAGCGCGCTCCCCCCGCCAGAACAGCAGTCCGGCCCGGCCGCTGCACCACCACCCGCCGCCGAAGAGCGGCGGGTGTGGACGATCCCGGCGCGCGTGGGCGGGTTCACGGGGCGCGCCGAGCTGCTGACCGACCTGGAGGAAGCGCTGAGGTCGGGCGAGCCTGCGGTGGTGCATGCGGTAACCGGGATGAGCGGGATCGGCAAGACCGCCGCAGCGATCGAGTACGCCCACCGCCATCACGACGAGTTCGACATCGCCTGGTGGGTGCCTGCGGAGAATCCGGGCTTGATCCCGGAGCGGCTGGCCGAGCTGGCCGCTGCCCTGGACCTCACGACCGCAACGACTTCGGTGGCAGCAGGCGTGGCCCGGCTACTGGCCGAACTGGCACGGCGGGATCGCTGGTTGGTGGTGTTCGACAACGCCGACGCCCCCCGAGCGCTATCACGGTTCCTGCCCGAGGGGCACGGTCAGGTGTTGATCACCTCACGGAACCCGGCGTGGCGGGGGATCGCCGTCACGCTCGAGGTGAGCGAGTTCACGCGCGCCGAGTCGGTCGCGCTGCTGCGTCGACTGGTACGCAACCTCGGCGAGGCCGAGGCGAATCAGGTGGCGGAAGCCGTCGGTGATCTGCCGCTCGCCATCGAGCAGGCCGGGTCGCTGCTGGCCGACTCCCGAATGGCCGTGGACAGGTATCTGGGGCTGCTCTCCCAGCGAGCCCACGACGTCTTGGACCACGACCCGAGCGGCATCTACCCGCAATCGGTGGCGGCGTCGTGGGCGGTGGCGTTCGACCGGCTCGCTGCCGATGCCCCGATCGCGCTGGATCTGCTGACGGTGGTGGCGTGGTGCGGTCCCGAGCCGGTCCCGCTGAGCCTTCTCACCGATCACCCGGATGCTCTTCCCGACCAGTTGCAGCCGATCGCGACAGATCCGATGGTGTTGGCGCGCTGCACCAAGATGCTCCACCGGCGGGGCATGGCGACGGTGGCGGCGCACAGCATCCAGCTTCATCGGATCCCGGCAGCACTGCTCCGCACCCGAAGCCGAGGATCGACAGTCGAGACAACGGCGGACTGGGCCGCGATCGTGGTCAGGCTGCTCGACGAGACCGCACCGACTGATGTGCGCACCAATCCGGTGGGGTGGCCGGTCTGGGGACAGCTGCTCCCGCACGTCCTGGCCGCCGCGGGCCAGGACGCCGCTCTCGAGACGGTTCCGGCCGCGGCAACCCGACTACTCGAGAGCGCCGCGACCTACCTGCTGACCCGGGGCGAGCTACAGGCCGCGTTGCCGGTGCACGAACACGCCTTCGATGCCCGACGCGAGATCTTCGGTGACGATCACCCCGACACCCTCACCTCAGCGAGCAACCTGGCGCTGAACCTGTGGTGGCTGGGCAAGTACCGTCGCGCCCGTGCGCTTGACGAAGAGACGCTGACCCGGCGCCGCCGAGTGCTCGGCGAGGATCACCCCGACACCCTCACCTCCGGCAGCCAACTCGCCAGCGATCTGCTCTCGTTGGATGATTATCGCCAGGCCCGGGAACTGCAAGAAGAGACGCTCCACCGGCGCCGCAGAATTCTCGGCGAGGACCACCCCGATACCCTCACCTCGGCCAACCAACTCGGCCTGGTGCTATTGCACTTGGGTGACTACCAGCAGGTCAGCCAGCTGCTTGATGATACCTTCGCGCGAAGCGGCCGAATCCTCGGTGAGCGTCATCTCGATACCCTCGGCTTCGCCACGCTTCGCGGCATGAATCTGTGGGGGCTCGGCAACTACCAAGACGCTCGGCAGCTGCTCAACGAAGCCGTCACCCGTGGCCGCCGGATCCTCGGTGAGGACCACCCCGAGACACTGCGCTCGGCAAACGCCTTGGGGCTGACCCTCTGTTCGCTGGGCGACTACCAGCAGGCCCGACACCTGCTCAGCGACACTTTGACGCGCGGTCGCCGGATCCTCGGACGGGATCACCCCGTCAACCTCACCGCTGCCATGGTTCTCGGGGGCGTCTTGTGGTCACTGGACGACTACGTGCAGGCTCGACAGTTGCTCAGCGACACCTTCAACCGCAGTCGACAAATGCTGGGTGGCAACAACCCCATCACCATGCGCTCGGCCACCCTACTCGGCCTTGTCCTGGGCTCGTTGGGTGAGCAACAGGAGGCCCGACGGCTCCTCGAAGTCGCTTTCGTCCGCGGCCGCCGATTACAGGGCGAAGACCACCCCGAAACACTGCGCACAGCAGGCTACCTTGCCCTTGCCCTGGGATCGTGGGGCGAGCACCGGCAAGCCTCTCAACTCCAGAACGACACCTTCACGCGCTTTCGTCGCGTGCTCGGCGATGACCACCCCGACACCCTCGCCTCGGCCAGCTGGCTAGCGGCCAACCTGCGCGAGCTCGGCAAGTATCGGCAGGCTCGCGCATTGGATCAGGTCACGCTCGCCAAACGCCGCCAGATGCTGGGCGATGACCACCCCGATACGCGCACCTCCGCCGACGACCTCGCTGCCGACCAGCGGGCGCTGGGTGAACCTCGGCCGGATCAGCGCGTAGCCCGGCAATGGAACAGCGGCTGCGCCGCAGTGAAGGGCTGGTGGCGTGGTCGGCTGAGCGACTGCTGGTCCAGGCCCACCGATTGACCGGCGAGATCGGTTCGCGCTCCCGGGGGCCACGAGCCGCCGTCGACACGGATCGGAAATCGTCCCCGGCTCCGCTCCGTCTGCAGGATTCTGGTTCCATGACGGAGATCTCCGAGCACACGTTGCGCACCGCCCGGCACACCACGGGTTACCTCGGGGCCGGTCCCTGGAACGGGCCCGTGATCGTGTTCCTGCACGGATGGCCGGAGCTGTCCATCAGCTGGCGCCACCAGCTGCCGGTGTTCGCGGGACTGGGGTTCCGGGTGGTCGCGCCGGACATGCGCGGCTATGGCCGTTCGTCGACGTACGCGTCGACGGACGCGTTCACGCAGGAGCACGTCGTCGCCGACATGATCGAGCTGGTCGATCACCTGGGCGTCGAGCGGGCGGTGTGGGTCGGGCACGACTGGGGCGCGCCGGTCGTGTGGAACATCGCGAGTCATCACCCCGGGCGTTGCCACGGTGTGGCCGCGCTGTGCGTGCCTTATCGCACGGTGGAGCTCGGGCTGCAGGCTCTGGTCGCGCTCGTGGACCGGCGGGTGTATCCGGTCGAGGAGTACCCCTACGGGCAGTGGGACTACCAGGTCTTCCACCGCGACCGACCCGACCGTGTGACCGCCGTGTTCGACGCCGACCCGTACCGCACGGTCAAGGCGCTGTTCCGCAAGGGCAAGCCCGAGGACCTGGACGGGCCCGCGCCCACGGCAATGATCAGTCGGTGGGGTGGGTGGTTCCGCGGGGCCGACGTGGCGCCGGACCTGCCGCGTGACGCCGACGTCGTCACCGAGGCCGACCTGCGCAGCTACGCAGCAGCGCTCGCCCGGAACGGCTTCCTCGGACCAGACGCGTGGTACCTCAACCACGGGGCCAACGCCGAGTACGCCGCTCGTGCGGTCGAGGGCGGCAGGCTGGGGATGCCTGCGCTGTTCCTCGGTGCCCGTTACGACGCGACCTGCGAGGTCGTCGGGTCGCGGCTCGCGGAGCCGCAGCGCGATTACATCGACGACCTCACCGAACGTGTGCTCGACTGTGGCCACTGGATGCCACAGGAGCGGCCTGACGAGGTGAACGCTGCGCTGGTCGCGTGGCTTCGGGAGCGGCTGCCCGCGGTGTGGGCCGCCGCGGAAACGGCAGATCGCTGAGGGCGCGCTCCTGATGCCGCTCACTTCCGGATGCGCCCGGTCCCAGGACGAGCGTCAGGCGCGGAGGTTGCCCGTCACGCAGGTGACCGTGGCGCCGGTCGAGGGCGGCACCGCGTTGCTGACCAGGGTCTGACCGGTGTTCGTGTCCTGGATCGTGCAGGTGACGCTGTTGACCCGGTCCGAGTTGCCGCTGGTGACGGTGAGCACGGCGATGCTGCCGGTGACGGTGGCGGTCGTCGACCAGGGCGAGGCGGCTGTGGCTTGGCCGTCCAGGCCGTTGTTGCCCTGCGAGTAGGTGACCATGACCGTTCTCTCCGATGAGGTGGCCCGATAGGTGAGCTGGTGAGCGTCGGCCGTGTTGTCACCTGCTGCGTCGGAGTCGGCTATGCGGTAGCTGACGGCGATGACGGCGATCAGCACGACGCCGAGGACGGCAACGATCAGCACGCCGCGGGAACGGACACCGGCCGGGTGGAGCCACCGGCGAACCACGGCGGTGACGTGCGTGCCGACGCGCCGTGGGGATGGCGGGTCGGGCCGGAGCAGCTCGTCGGTCGGCGGGCCGTCGTCGTTCAGGGAGGTGCGGGCGTGATGCCCGCGCTGGGCAGTCATGAGCAGTCCGATCAGCTGGGGAGCTGGACTGCTTCAACTGTAGCCGGCGGCTGGGTGGCGTGCTGGACGTGTCGAGTTGTTGGTGCGGAGAGGCCCGCGCTGACCGACCGCTCACGTCGACCTGATCGGTCTGACAGCCGCGGTCATGGGCCTGACGTGATGTTCTGCGGCCAGCCGTCCGGGGAGTCCTCCCAGGCTTCCTGCCGGCCGTACACGGTCAGGTCGAGGAACCGGTAGGGCGTGGCCAACGCGTCCAGGCCGCGCGCATAGGTCGAGTAGGTGTGGTAGACCGTGTCGCCGTCGCGCAGGAACACGCCGGCTCCCGGCCAGTCGCCGTGCAGGTGCTCGGCGGGAATCCGGAGGCGATCAGTTCGTCCCCGGTCCGGTAGCTGTACTCGATCGGCGTCCGGGACTCGTCCAGCGTGACGTGGAAGTCGTAGTTGAAGTCCGAGCCGTGCGAGGAGAAGAACGTCCAGCCTCGCCGGGTCCCGGTAGGTGCGGATCGAGGACCAGGGCGCCCTGGCCATCGCGACATCCCCCTCGCGCAACGCGCTGAAGTGCGCCTCGTTGAACTGCCGATCGGCGGCCCGGGGGCAGCTCGGACAGCCGGTGTCGGGCTCGTCAAGCCACATGAGGTGGTGCACGTAAAGCTGTCCGTGCCCGGCGAAGAGGTCTACCAGCCCGAGCACGCCGGTCGGGCCTTCGAACCGGTAGTCCTTCTCGACCCGGGTCATCGGCAGCCGACGACGGGTGATCACCCAGCGGCGGCACACCTCACAGCGTGGTGGCGATCAGGTGAATCTGTGAGCCGAGGTGCCGGTATGGGTCCCGGCGGCAGGCCTCGTACTCGGCGTCGAGGAGGAGCCGCAGCTCCGGCTCGGGCGGCGGCGCCTGCTCGCCGGGTGCCGAATCGGTGAACAGACGGACGCCGTACCACGTCTGCACCGTCAGGCCGAGCCCCGTGAGCAACCCGGATATCTGTTCGACGGTGTGGGCCTTCGCCTCTACACCCAACTCGTTGACGTACGTGCGCGCGGTCAGGGCGTCAACGGTGGCCTGCCACTGAGACCGCATGCCGGGTCGGAACGCGAGCGCCGATCCGTTGCGGAAGGTGATCGACAACATGCCGCCGTGGGCGACCCGGATCGCCATCGCGGCGGCCGCGGCCACCAGCTCAGCGTTGTCGTGCGCGGCTCGACCATGACTCGTACGCACCGCGACGCGACGCCCGCCGCAACGAACGACCGCGCGTCATCCCAGCAGAGCAGTCCGGCTTCGATGCCGATGCCGCGATCGGCGAGCAGGCCGCAGAGGCCGACGATGCCTGTCTCACCCTGGTTGGTCGTGACAAGATCGGGCAGCTCGGTCCAGGCCGCCACCGCACGGAACCGACTCGCCGGGTCCGGCTCGATGTCAGCTGAGGTGCTCAACGCGCCGCTGCGGCGCTTGTCCACCGGCTCATGGTCGCTACTGGAAATAGTTCACAACGATATGGGGAGCGGTGTATCAGAACCGTGCGATCCATCTCTTCTGGCAGACGGCCCGACGGTGGTGTCGCCGGATCTTAGCCGATGGAGCGCATTCTTGTAGGAGGTGCCACGGTGAGTGTTCTTACTCAACACAACGACAACCGGCGAACGGGCGTCAACTCGAATGAAAGAAAGCTCACGATCGACGCCGTGCGGACGAGGTTGCGTCGGCTTATTGGGCTACGTGTCGATCCACCGGACGAAGGCGGTCCGACCAAATGGGCGAGCCAAATTGTGGCGCAACCGCTGTTGGTGTCCGGCGTGGATTTCGGTCAGGGCGTTGTGCGAGACGTTCTGATCGTCGCGACAATGCACGGGACGGTATATGCGTATGATGCAACGCACAATGACAATCCAGCACACGATTATCCCAGGTTGTGGGCTACCTGGCTCGGTCAGCCCGTGCAAGACCTGCCGGGATTCGACCAGAAGGACATTTGGCGAACGAACCCGGAATGGGGCGTTCTCAGTACCCCTGTGATCGACGCCGGCAGGAAGCGGTTGTACGTCGTCATGTGGAACGCCGACAACGGCGGCACGTTCCGACTTCATTCGCTGAGCTTGTTGAACGGCCAGGATACAACTCCTGCGGCAGTTATCGAAGGACACGCGCCGACGGATAACGCCCAGCCGGTCTTCAACCCGGTGTTCCAGAAGCAGCGACCCGGTCTGCTGCTGGTGAGGCCAGAAGATTTGCCCGCGGCCCATGTGGGAGACGTGGGATCGGATGGAACGATCTACATCGGGTTCGGCGCATCGACCGAGTTCCTCAATAACTTTCACGGCTGGGTGTTCGCCTACGATGCGCGAACGTTGAATCGTGTCGGCGATCCGTGGTGTTCGACGAGCCGCGGCGCAGGAGGCGGAGTCTGGCAGGCGGGACAGGGGTTGGTTGCCGACGGCGATGGCAATGTCTACTTGATGACGGGCAACGGGAGCTTCGATGGAGTGAACAACTTCAGCCAGAGCTTCGTGAAGCTTTCCGGTAAAGATCTGACACTCGTAGACTATTTCACCCCATGGAATTGGCCATTCCTCAATCAGAATCCGGATGCCAACGACGACAACGACCTGGATCTTGGTTCTGCGGGCCCCGTCTACATAAGCAATGGCAAGTATGTCGTGGGCGGCGGCAAAGAGGGCCGGCTCTACGTGCTGAATGCCGACCAGATGGGCAAGGTCGGGGATGCTGCGACCCAAAAGGATGGCAGTATCGATGAGTTGCAGGCGGCGGCGCCGACGCAGCCGCACCACCAACATCGGCACCACGTGCATGGTTCGCCACCGTTCTTCGAACATCTGCGCAGACTCTACATCTGGGCGGAAGAGGACGTGCTGCGTGCATTCCATTTGGACAACGCCGGACACTTCAGTCCGCGGGATGCCGTAGCGACCGGCAACGTGGCGGCGCCGAACGGCATGCCAGGCGGCATGATGTCGATCTCGGCGAACGGTACGAACGACGTGATCCTGTGGGCGGCGATTCCGCTCAACGGTGACGCCAACCGGTCGCGCCTGGTGACCGGCGTACTGCGGGCGTTCGATGCGAACACCCTGCATGAGATTTGGAACAGTCACACGCCGAGGGATGAGCTGGGCAGTTTTGCCAAGTTCTCGCCGCCGACGGTCGCCAACGGTCGGGTGTATGTGCCGACTTACGACGGGCAGCTGGTGGTTTATGGGCTGAGTTGACGCGGTCGGGTCGGATCATCCACGACGGGCGGACGTGGGCACCGCGGGCATCCGGCGGTACGACAAGATCGGGGCATGTCCGGTGATCGCCTCATGCGGATCCGCAGCGCCGAGTTCCACGCGATGGCCGAGAGGGTCGTGCGGGTCACCGAGCTCACCTCCCGCCTGAACGTCCTGCCTTTCGAGGACGAAGCGGGCAAGGCGGAGCTGTTCGCGCTGATCCTCGGCCGACCGTTGCCTGCGATGGTCACGATCTATCCGCCCTTCTACACCGACCACGGCCTACGCTTGGACCTCGTGGGGCGGGTGTTCATCAATCAGAACTGCACGTTCCTGGACTACGCAGGCATCCGGCTCGGCGACCGCGTGATGGTCGGCCCAAAGGCCACGTTCATCACCGTCGGTCACCCGGTCGATCCGCAGGAGCGGCGGGGCTGGCTGAGCGGCGCGCCCATCGACGTCGCGGAGAATGTGTGGATCGGCGCCGGTGCCACGATCCTGCCTGGCGTCAGCATCGGCCGTGATGCTGTTGTCGCCGCAGGCGCGGTCGTGGCCGATGACGTTCCGCCTGCAAGCTTGGTCACCGGTGGTAAGGCCACCGTGCACCGAAGATGGTGACGCCTGCCTGACGCGCCGAGCGGCGGTGGGGTGGGTCGGCGTCTCGGGGATGACGTCAGGCTGCCGCGTCCGGTGCGAAGCGGTAGCCGTCGGCGGTTGCGAGCACCCGCCCGGAACTGCTGCCCGCGAAGTGCGTACCCAGCACGAGGGCACCGGTTGCGGCCGCCGCCGCCAACAGCTCCCGCCGGGTTGTCTGGGCCGTCTGCGGATCGAGATCACCGCGGGCTGTCCACTGCGGGTGGCGGCACTGGATCGGGTGGTGCAGCACGTCGCCGGTGATCACACAGCGGTCGCCGATCCAGATGCTCTGGTGCCGTAGCGGGCACGAGGGAAAGTCGGCAGTGTCGTTTGTCCGCGCTGGTCAGGATGAATGGTTCGCCGTCGGTGATGGCGACGGTGTGTTCGGAGTGGGCGGTGCGCGAGCCGTCGGCGGAGCGGATGGTCCAGCCATCGGGATCGTAGGTGATCTTGTCGGTGCCCCGGGCGAACCACGGTTCCAGCGCGAGGGTGAGTCCGGGGCGCAGCCGCAACCCCCGTCCGGGTCGCCCCTGGTTGGGGACGTGGGGGTCTTCGTGCATGCTGCGCCCCAGCCCGTGGCCGCCGAATTCGGTGTTGACCGGGTAGCCGCACTCGATGGCCACGGCCCCGATCGCTGCGCAGATGTCACCGAGGCGGTTGCCGGGCAGCGCCGCGGCGATGCCCGCGCTCAGGGCTCGTTCGGTCGCGGAGATCAGGTGTTGGTCCTCCGCCTGCGGGGTTCCGACGATGACGCTGCGCGCCGCGTCGGCGACCCAGCCCTGGATCGACACGGCGATGTCCATGCTCAGGAGGTCGCCGTCGCGGAGGGCGTAGTCGTGGGGCAGCCCGTGCAGCACCGCGTCGTTGACCGACAGGCAGACGACGTTGCGGAACGGTCCCCGCCCGAACGAGGGGGCGTAGTCCCAGTAGCAGGACACCGCGCCGCGCCGTTCGATCAGCCGGCGGGCGCGTCGTTCGAGATCGAGCAGATTCACCCCCACCTGAGCCCGCGCGGCCAGGTCGGCGAGCAGTTCGGCGACGAAGGTGCCCGTGACCCGCATCGCGGCGATCTCCCGGGGCGTCTTGAGCTCCAGCACCGATGTCCTCCGGTCTTGACCCGATTGACGGTATAGAAATACCACCTTAGGCGAGTCGCCGGTATTTTCATACCGGCTGCGCTAGGTTGGGTGCATGGTCCGACCGCCGCTGACTCCGGAACAGATCGCCGCGGGCAAGCGCCTGGGCGCCGCCCTGCGCCTGGCCCGGGGGGAGCGCGCACCGGTCGAGGTAGCGCGGGCGGCGGCGATCTCCCCGGAGACCCTCCGCAAGATCGAGACCGGGAGGCTGGTCACTCCGGCGTTCAGCACAGTCGCCGCGCTCGCCCAGGTGCTGGACGTGCCCTTGGACGACCTCGCTCGCGTCTATCTCGCCCCCGATGGCCTGGAGCAGACCGCATAGCAACGAGATCGTCGGCCTTGCGAGCTGCCGGGAACCTCAATGGCCCGCCTGCCGCTCATCGCCCGTGGCCGACGCAGCACCGGCGGAGTGGCGGACCCCGCTGGTCGCGACCATGCGCGCAACCACCACCGGGCAGGCTGCGGACATCACCAGGCCCCGGCTGGTCGATCCCAGATGCGCGAGGCCCGGGGCCGCGCGGCGGGTGCGCTGCCCGACGACGATGGCGCGCGCTGTGGGGGCCATCTCCAGCAGGGCCCGCAACGGTGTGCCCGCGACCAGCCGCTGTTCCACGGTCAGGTCGGGCCGCCGGGCGACGAGACGGCTGAGCTGATCGTCCAAGTCACGCTTCGCCTCATCGGCAGGCCCTGGCCTGTCTGTCGCTGCGCGGTGCATGCCGCCTGCGGTATCGGACATGGCCTCGGACCACGCGTGCACGATCACCGGCGGGGCGCCCAGCGAACCCGCAAGATCAGCCGCCACATCCAGGGCGTCGTCGGAGGCAGGCGTGCCGTCGGCGGCCGCCAGGATCGGCCCGCCCCGGGGTGGCGCGAGTCCCCGCCGAGCGCCGCGTATGACCGCGACCGGGCAGCCCGCCCGTGCGACGAGGGTCAGGGCCGTGGAGCCGACCAGCATGCCGGAGGGCGCATCATGACCGAAGCTCCCGACGATGATCATGCCGGCTTCGCGGGAGCGTGTGAGCAGCACGTCGAACACGGCGCCCGTGACGACCTCCACCCGGCATGGCACCGCACCCTCACGATCGGCGGTGTCGGCGATTTCCCTGAGCCAGTCGGGGACGGCGCCCGGGCGGCTCGGCACGACATGCACGAGGTCAACGCCGCAGCCGCGGGCGGCGGCGAGGTCGACCGCCCAGAGGGCCGCGTCGCGTGCCGAGTCGGACCGATCAACCCCGACGACGAGCGGCCGGTCGGCGCCTGCCAGACCGGTCATCGCAGGCCGCCGCGCGTCGACAGAGGCCGCACCACCGCGCCGAGGGCGCCGAACACGGCTGCGGGAGCCAGATAGATCTTCATGAGCGTCGCTCCTGCGATCAGGCGGGATCGCGCCCGGGCTGTCCGGACGCCTCCCCATCCAACCCGGCTTGATCGGCGGAGACCAGGAGCTGTGAAGCCCTGCCGGGAGGGGTCTCTTGGCCTGAGCTGCCACCGGGTCTCACTCGGCCGCCCGACGACCGCGGCCCGGCATCCACGACACCCGGACCTTGCGCGGGCCGCATCGGTCGATGACCCGGCTCCACCGTGTCGGCCGGACGCGTCGATGATGCAGGTCATGGACGGGCGGGGGATCCACCGGTGAGTCGAGCGCTGAGGGTGGTCGCGGCCGCGGTGCCCGGGCTGTTGCTGTCCGCGCTGGGCTTGTTCCATCCGGCGCAGCTCACGCCCGGCACGGCTGCGCTGTGGTGGCAGTTGCACGTTGTGCTGTTGCCGGTCTTCCCGCTGTTGGGCGCGGCACTGGTGTTCCTGCTGCGTGGTGAGCGGGGGCTGTTGTCGTGGGTGGCTCGTGTCGCTGCCTACGTGTTCGCGGTGTACTACACGGGGCTGGACACGTTGGCGGGCATCGGCGCGGGCATTGCCGTGGCCGCCGAGCCTGCGGGCAGCCCGGTGGCGCTCGGCCTGATCGGCATCGGCAATCGGCTTGCGCTAGTGGGAGTGATCGGTTTTCTGATCG
This sequence comes from uncultured Actinomycetota bacterium, assembly GCA_963837575.1. Classification (GTDB taxonomy): domain Bacteria; phylum Actinomycetota; class Actinomycetes; order Mycobacteriales; family Pseudonocardiaceae; genus Pseudonocardia. Next base: position 104,713 of record CAWIOI010000017.1, on the reverse strand, counting down.
GCTCGCTCGCGACGGTTGCCGTTCTCGTGCGGCGTAACCGGTTGGCGGCGGTTCCGGGCGCGACCTTGCTGATGGCGGCAGCGGTCGTCTTCCTGCGCTCGCACATCTATTGGCCGGTGGGTGGTCTCGCGATGCTCGGAGCCGGGATCGGATGTGGGCTTCTGGAATGGCGCCCCGGCAGGCCTCGGCGACCATCGGTCGCGGACCGTTGACGGCTCGGCTTCCGCCCGGGCGGGGCGGCTGGCTGGTACGGATGGGGTCGGTCGGCCCTGCCGGGGCCGGGTGAAGTGGACCACTATTGCGTCCCGACACGAGGGTGGTGAGTCATGACGGCGGGCGACGGTGGGGATCTGGTCGAGCTGACCAGGGGCGAGTGCCTGGGGCTGCTCGCGGGTGGCGTCATCGGCCGCGTCGTGTTCACCGACCGCGCGCTGCCGACCGTGCAGCCGGTCAACTACATCCTGGATCATGAAGAGATCATTTTTCGGACGGCCAACGGGAGCAAGCTGGCTGCGGCGGCCCGCAACGCCGTAGTCGCGTTCCAACTCGATGACTTCGACGTGAAAACGCACAGCGGTTGGTCGGTCCTGGGTGTGGGGGAGGCCTACGAGGTCGTCGACCCAGCGCGCCTGGCCGAGCTCGCTGATCTTCAGACCGATCCGTGGGTACGAGATCATGACGCGCATACCCTCTGCATCCCGCTCGGCATCCTCACCGGCCGTCGGGTTGCCGCCGCGGCAGAGGAGGACCCGGCAGGGTCGTGACCGCGCTCCCACCCGAGAACGTCGGGCTCGGCACCGGCGTGGCCGGTCACGTGCCGGGATCGCGCAGGAAGATGCCCGATCCCGGTTTGGGGGAGAAGAAGGTGCTCTTGGCCGGTACCACTTCGCAAGCGTCGGCGATCGCGGTGAGGGTTTCGAGCTCCGGAGCGGGCAGCGCGAAGAGAATCCCGCCGTCCGCGTCGCATGCCGTGAGGAGAACCTCGATCGAGTCCCGGGTTTGCTCGACCCGGGTGCCTGCGGGCAGCCGGTCGAGGACGCGGTGGTGAAGCAGCGAGATGTCCAGTCCCGGCGAGCCGGGTGGTCGTTCGCCGGAGTAGCTCGCGACGTACCAACGGCGGTTGAGGCTGACCGCGATGCCCGACGTCAACGCCTCCTGCGCGTCGGCCGCGGGCCGCACGTCGAAGCTCGTCTCGAGCAGGTGCCGCACCAGCGTGGGATCGACCGGGCCCACCAGCCGCCGGTCGAATCGAGGCCAGCCGCAGCCCGTCGAGCGGGTAGGTCACGCACAACACGCCGCGACGGGAGTCTCGCGTGGAACGGGCCCACACCTCGACGCTGGCCGCCACCCGGTGGTGTCCGTCGGCGATGTAGTGGGTGGCGGCGCCCAGCTCCCGGCAGAGCTCCTCGGTCTGCGGGCCTTCCGGGATGTGCCACACCGTGTGGCGTGAGCCGTGGGGTCCGGCCACGTCCCGGGTCGGCGGGAGCTCGGGCGCCAGCGCCAACGTCGCTCGCACCACCGGCCCGGCCCGGTGCAGCGTGCTCACCAGATCCACCCGCTGCGGGACCGTCGCGAGGTAGCGCGCCAGCCCGTCGACACGGTGCGGCTGCACTGACTCGTGACCCAGCACCCGGCCGTCGACGAACGCCTCGGGCGTGATGTCGCAGACGATGCCGATGTGCTCGCCGTCTGGCGTGCTCTGCCGGTAGACGTAGAGCGCCGGGGGCATCGGCTCGTAGGCGTCGGGGCGCACGGGGCGGTGTGCCGACCACGCGGCATCCGCGACCTCCGACATGGCGCCGACCTCGTCGTCGGCCGCCTCGGCGCGCACCAGCCAGCCGGCGAAGGTGCGTACGACTTGCGCGCCGCGGGCCGTCCCGGCGTGCGTGCCTGCGGTGAACTGCGGCGCGTACCCGCGGGTCACGCCGGCTCCGCGCCGGTGGCTTCGCGCGCGATGAGCGAGCTGCCCAGCACCTCGGGGATCGCCTCGATGGCCGCAGGCAGATCCGTCGGCACGGTGCCCGCGACATCGATGGTGGCGACGGCCGCCTCGCCGCCCGCGAAGATCCGGTTCTGCATGTGCTCGACGTTGAGCCCGGCCTCACGCAGCAGCTCCAGCACCCTGGCCAGCACGCCGACCTCGTCGAGATGCCGCACGGTGAGCGTGGCGCTGCCCAGACCGCGCGGTGCGAGGTTGACGCAGTTGCGCGCTTCGCCTGCCGCGAACGCGTCGACGATCTCCACGACCCCGGCGGCGATGGCGGCCTGGGCCTGTGCTGTGGAGGCGCCGATGTGGTGGGTGGCCACCACCCGGGGGTGGCGGGCGAGCGGCGAGTCCCACTCGGCGGTGCCCGAGCCCGGCTCATCGGCGAACACGTCCAAGCCCGCGCGGACATGGCCCGCATCGAGCACCGCGAGCAGCGCCCCCTCGTCGACCACGTCACCGCGCGAGGTGTTCACCAGGATCGCGTCGGGCTTCATCGCGGCCAGGAAGTCGGCGTCCACGAGGTTCTTGGTCTCCGGCGACGACGGCACGTGCAGGCTCACCACGTCGGAGACGGCGAGCAGTTGCGGGAGCGAGCCGTAGCAGACGGCGTCGAGGGCCGCCAGCCGATCGCGGGTGGCTCGGCTGCGGCCGGGGCGCTCCAGACAGCCGATCCGCATCCCGAACGCGGCGGCCCGCTCGGCCACGGCCAGGCCGATCGAGCCCAGGCCGACGACGGCGAGGGTGCTGCCGAGCAGCCCGTTGGCCTTGCTGTAAGTCGCTTTCGCCCAGCGGCCGTGGCGCGCGTCGGCGGCGTTGTCGGCGATCCGGCGGTCCAGAGCCAAGATCAAACCCAAGGTGAGCTCGGCGACCGCGACGGCGTTGCGGCCGGGCACGTTGCTGACCAGCACCCCGTTGCGGGCCGCCGCTGCGGTGTCGATGGTGTTGGTGCCCGCACCGGCCCGGATCACCAGGGCGAGCTTGTCGGCGGCCTCGAACACCGCGCGGTCCACCTTGGTGCTGCGGACCACCAGCGCGTCGACGCCCACGATCCGACCGGGCAGGTCCGCGGCCGTCAGAGCAGGCTCCACCGAACAGCGGTGCCCCCGCGACTCGAGTTCGGCAACGGTCTGGTCGGCCACCGCGTCGGCGAACAGCAGGAGCATGGGCGGACACCCTTCACGACGTCGTGGTTCGCAAGCCGGGCGCCCGGCCGAGCCGTCGCGCTCTCCGCGACGAGGCCGAACAGGACACCGCACGCTCGACGGCCTGGCTCCCCCTGGAGGGCAGCAGGGAATGCACTGTGTTTCATATTGTGGAACTTGTGTTCCGGTGATTGCGGTTAGCGTGACGCCGGTCTTGCACCACGTCAAGAGGGGTGCGCTGCCGGACCGCGCCTGATTTGCGGGGCGAGCTCGTCGGGTCGGGTGGGGCACACTGAGCGTCGATGCGGCTCCCCGATCTGTCCCAGCTGCCCGATCTTCCGGTGCGTGCGGTGCTCGGCGCGGTCACCGGGGCGCTGGCCACGCGCGGCAGCGCGGTGCTGGTCGCTCCGCCGGGCACCGGCAAGACGACGCTGGTCCCACCGGCCTTGGCGGCGGCCGAACCGGACCAGGGCCGGGTGCTGGTCGCCGAACCGCGCCGGTTGGCGACCCGGGCGGCCGCCGCCCGGATGGCCGTGCTGCTGGGTGAACCGGTGGGTGGGACCGTCGGCTACGCGGTGCGCGGCGACTCCCGCCGGTCGGAGCGCACCCGTATCGAAGTGGTGACGTCGGGGCTGTTGCTCCGCCGGTTGATGGCCGACCCGGAGCTGGCAGGTGTGCACACCGTGCTGCTCGACGAGTGCCACGAGCGGCATCTCGACGCGGATCTGCTGCTCGCGCTGCTGCTCGACGCGCGCGCGGGGCTGCGTCCGGACCTGCGGCTGCTGGCCACATCGGCCACCGTGGCCACGGACCGTCTCACCGACCTGCTCGGTGGGGCCCCGGTGCTGCGGGTCGAGGCGCGGATGTTCCCGGTGGCGACCCGGCACATGCCGCCTTCGCGCGGCGAGCACATCGAGACGTGCGCGGCCCGCGCGGTGCGGACCGCGCTGCGCGACGGCGACGGCGACGTGCTCGTGTTCCTGCCCGGCGTGCCGGAGATCCGCCGCACGGCCGCGCTGCTCGGTGGCCCGGACCTGGCCGACGTCGACGTGCTCCAGCTGCACGGCAGGCTCCGACCGGCCGAACAGGACCTGGCGCTGACGCCCGGGCCGCGCCGTCGGGTGGTGCTCTCCACGGCGGTGGCGGAGTCGAGCCTGACCGTGCCCGGGGTCCGCGCGGTGGTGGACGCCGGCTTGGCCAGGACACCCCGGACCGACCATCGACGGGGGCTGGCCGGGCTCATCACCGTGCGGGTGTCGGCGGCCGTCGCAGAGCAACGCGCGGGGCGCGCCGGGCGGGAGGCGGCGGGTCGCGTGTACCGCTGTTGGCCCGAGGGCGAGCTGCTGGCCCGCCATCCCGAGCCGGAGATCCGCACCGCCGATCTCACCCGGCTCGCGCTGGATCTTGCCTGCTGGGGAACGCCGGACGGCAGCGGGTTGAGCTGGTGGGATCCACCGCCGACCGGACCGTTGCAGGCCGGGCAGCAGGTGCTGCGTGCGCTCGGGGCGCTGGACGACGGTGGTGTCACCGACCGCGGGCGGCGGTTGTCGGAGCCGGGGTTGCACCCGCGGCTGGCCCGCGCGCTGCTCGACGGGGCGGCGCTGGTCGGTGCGCGAACGGCCGCCGAGGTGGTGGCGCTGATCGACGACGACACGCTGGCCGAGGGGGTAGCCGCCGATGATGAGCTGCGACGGCTGCGGTCCGGCAGCGCGCGCGGGACGGGACGCTGGCGGGCGGAGGTCACCCGGCTGCGCAGGCTGTTGCCCCGTCCGGCGGGCGCCCCTGGGCGTTCCCCGACACCCGCGGGAGTGCGGGATGGCGCCACCGCGCTGGTCGTCGCGTTGGCATATCCGGAGCGGCTGGCGCGGCGCCGCCCCGCGGGCATCGGTCCGCAACGGATGCACCGCGACGTGTACCTGATGTCCGGCGGCACCGCCGTGGAGCTGCCTGCCGGGAGCCCGCTGGAGGGCCAGGAATGGCTGGCGGTCGCCGTCGCCGACCGGACACCCGGCGCGGAGCACGGGCGGATCCGGCTGGCCGCCGCCGCGGATCGCGAGCTGGCCGAGCTCGCCGCGCCTGCACTGCTCGTCGACGCGGACGAGGTGCGCTGGGCCGACGGCGACGTCGTGGCCCGCCGGGTGCGCAGGCTCGGGGCGATCGTGTTGGTGGAACGCCGTCTCGACAATCCGGACCCGGCCGCCGTCGCAAGCGCTCTGCGACACGGGCTGCGTACCGAGGGGCTCGGGTTGTTGCGGTGGAGCGAGCACGCCGGGCGCCTGCGCGATCGGCTCGCCACCCTGCACCGCGCGTTCGGCGACGACTGGCCCGACGTGTCCGACGCCGCCCTGCTGGCCGACCCCGAGCGGTGGTGGGTCCCCGCGCTGGTCCGCGCCCGCAACCGCGCGGACCTCGCCCGCATCGATGCGGGCACCGTCTTGCGTGCGCTGCTCGACCACCGGCACGCCGCCCGGCTCGACGAGCTCGCCCCGGAACGGATCGAGGTGCCCTCCGGGGCCCGGGTCGCCGTGGACTACTCCGCGGATCAACCGGTGCTCGCGGTCCGGGTGCAGGAGGCCTTCGGCTGGACCGCCACCCCCACCGTCGCCGACGGCAGGCTGCCCGTCGTCCTCCACCTGCTGTCCCCGGCAGGCAGGCCCGCCGCGGTCACCGCGGACCTGACGTCGTTCTGGGCTAGCGGCTATCCCCAGGTGCGCGCCGAGCTGCGCGGCCGCTACCCCAGGCACGCGTGGCCCGAAGATCCTTTGCGGGCACCCACCTGAGGGCTCGGCCTGCGCTATCGGACGAGTGCATCATGGTCTTATGGGGGAGCAGGGGGAGCAGGGCAGCGGCCGCAATGGTGCGGGTGCCTCCGATGACCCGGTCGCGACAGGTAGCGGGACGGCGAGCCCGACCGGTGACGGGGCGGGTGCTGCCCCTTCGGCGGAATCGTCGGTGCGCTTCGCGGATCATCGGGGTGGGGTCGCGGCCGGGGTTCGTGTCCGTCGCGGCGTGCGAACGATCATGAACCTGTTGGCGGTCTTGGTGCGGCTGGTCGCCGGTGTGTTCGCGGTGGTCCTCCTCCTCCGGATCGGGCTCGCGTTCGTGACGGTCAACCCGCACAACGTGATCGTCGAGTGGATCGTGAGGCTGGCCGACGTCCTCGTCTGGGGTTTCCGCGATCTGTTCTTGCCTGCCGATCCGCGCATCGGGGTGGTGGCGAACTACGGTCTGGCCGCGGTGTTCTGGGTGGCCGTTGGCATGATCGCCGCCTGGGTCCTGTCCGGTCTCGGGCAGTTGGTCGGCGGCCGCAGCCGATCCTGACCAGAGCTGCCCGGATGGCTCAGGTGCTCGGGGCCTCCGTGGGACGGCGATCGCGGCGGCCCTCCACGACCAGCAGGACGATCAGCACCACCTCGGCGATCTTGTCTCCGATGCCCATCGCGTCGTACTGGCCCCCGATCAGGGCGAAGTACGCGACGATCGTGGCGGCCGTCAGCGCGATCAGGGCCCAGCGGATCATGCGCCGGTACCGGGCGAACGCCCGGTGGTAGAGGGCTGCGGTCAACACGATGTACCCGAGGCCGTCGAGATAGAACAGGGCGGCGAACATCCCGAGCGCGGCCGCGCCGCCTGCGGCGGCCGTCGCCTCGGGCTGGGTCGCCACCATGACGTGGGTGATCACACCCAGGTAGATGTGCACCAGGCCGGTCGCCACGGCCAGTACGCAGATCGCGACCTGGAGCGGACCGAACCGGGTTGCGTTGCGGTGGTAGGTCATCGTCGTCACCTCGTCGGGATCGGTGGGGGAGTTGTCGCAGGTGTAGACAGCCGGGAGTGCCGAGTCTCATCGGTGAGCCGGACAAATCGTCGCGACGGACCCCGGCAATCTGCTTCCCGCGGTCACTGACCGTGAGGTGCCCCGTCGGCAGCCCATACCGGACCACGCCCGGTCCCTGGTGCTAGCGTGCCTGGTCGAGAGCGACGCTCCCCCCGCTGCTCCCCGTTGATGGTCCGGGGCGTTGCCTTGAGGAACACCTGGTGGCGACGTGTCCTTTGACGTGTCCGCGTGGCAGCGCGACGAGTCGTGTCTGCCCTGCGGGAGTTGAGTAGTGCAGGCGGAGTGGTTCGGGCCCTACCGGCTCGAGGAGCTCATCGGCCGTGGCGGCATGGGTGAGGTTTTCCGGGCGACGGACACAGCGCGTAAGCGCGTGGTTGCGCTCAAGCGTTTACCTGCGAGCCTGGCTGCGGACCCGAGCTACCAACGCCGGTTCCGCAGTGAATCGGAGATCGCGGCGCAGCTCCGGTCGGCCCACGTCATCCCCATCCATGACTACGGGGAGATCGATGGGCAGCTGTACATCGATATGCGGCTGGTCAACGGCGAGGACGTGGCCGACCGGCTCAACCGCCGTGGCCCGATGTCCCCGCAGGCCGCGGTCGACGTGATCCGCCAGACCGCCAGCGCCCTGGACGCCGCGCACGCGATGAACCTCATCCACCGCGACGTGAAGCCCTCGAACATCCTGCTCTCGCCCGAAGATGGCCGCGATGGGCACGACTTCGTCTACCTCGTGGACTTCGGCATCGCCCGCGCGGCCGACCGGGTCGGGGAGCTGACCGGCACCGGTGGCGTGATGGGCACCCCCGACTACATGGCGCCGGAACGCTTCGAAGGTCGCCCCATCAGCCACGCGGTGGACGTGTACGCGTTGGCCTGCGTCTTGCACAAGCTCCTCACCGGCGGCGCACCTTTCCGCGCCGACAGCCTCGCTGCCCTCATGTACGCGCACCTGACGGCGACCCCGCCGCGAGCGTCGCTGATGCGGTCCGGAATTCCTGCCCGCCTGGACTGGGTGATCGCCCGCGGGTTGGCGAAGGACCCGCACGAGCGGTTTGCCACCGCAGGCGAACTTGCCGCCGCAGCGCACGCAGCGCTCAGCTCCACCGGCTCGCCCACGCTGCCGCCACCGTCGACCGCCGTCGTCCTTCCCGTCGGCGCCTCCTCCGCCACGTGTCCGCCGCTCTCGACGTAGCCGGGTCGTCATCGGGGCTGTCGTGGCCCCGGTCGTGCTCGTCGGGGCAGGCACCATGGGCGTCCAGATGCTGCAATCCGCCAAGACGCTGCCCACCGAGCCCGCGTCGAGCGCCCCGAAAACGGTGCGGGTGTCGGCGAACCTGAGCGTCAGCGGAGCCCGGACGCTCGTGGTCGATCCCACCGGCACGAAGCTGCTGCTGTCGGCCCCCGCGCACAGGCCCAGTACGACGAGCGCTTCTGATTTCCGGGCGAACGTGGAGATCCACGACCTGGCGGATCCCACGAAGGTCACGACCGCGAGCCTGTCGGATGAGCGCGTGGACGCCCTCGCCGAGACGTCCGACGGCTCGACCATCGTCGCCGCCAGCTCGACCTACGGATTTCAGCAGCGCAAGGCGGCCAACACGCTTTCCCTGATCGACGCCACGAGCGGGCGTGTGCGGCTGTCGGTGCCGTTGCCCTCGGCGGTGATCGCGCTGGCGCTCTCGCCAGATGGTCGCCGGATCTATCTCACGGACCGCTCGTCGTCGTTCCAGGTGCTCGATGGGACCACCGGTGCGCGGGTGGCGAGCGTCCCGCTCGGTGCCGAGGCCGAAGGCATCACCGTCGGGAAGGACGGACGGCAGGTCTTCCTCGCGGGCAGCACCGGCCTGAAGACGATCGACACCGTCTCCAACACCGTCGTCGGTACGGTCGGCATCCGCAACAACGCGTCGAGCGTTGCGTTGTCGCCCGACGGCAAGGCCGCCGTCGTCATCACCTCCGGCAATGACAGCGTGGTCGGGATCGATCTCGCCGCAGGCCAGGTGAAGTGGACCGTCGCGGTGGGCAAACGGCCGGACAGCCTGGTGGTCACCCCGGACGGACAGCAGGCGCTGGTGGCCGGCAACGGTGGTGGGGTGACCGTCATCGACCTCGCGACACGGAAGGTCAGCAACCTCCCGGTCGGTGACTCCGCTCAAGACATCACGCTCAGCCCGAACGGCAACTTCGGCTTCGTCGCCACGCTCAGCGACGTCGTGCGATTCGACAGAGAAGCCGTATGAAACGTCGGGGGCCGAAACGCCGGACGAGATGCAGGAACGGAGGAGGGCAGCTCCCGGCCGTGACACCGGCCCGGCCTGTCCGTCGGGGTATGCGATCCAACACGCTGAGTATTGTCTGTGCAGCGTCCGTCCTGCTGTCGGCGGGTTGCACGTGTCGGTCTCCGGAGTGCCTGCCGCCGTTACCAGGCCCGCACCTGCGTCGAACGACGTCGCGCGGAGTTCGGCCGCTTCGTCGCCGAACAACAGTTCTCTGATCGTCAATTCGGTCGTTCCGGGTTGGAACACCGTGCGATCCGTCAAACGGGCTGCTCTTTACGACGTGCCGCCCGACTGGAACGTCAATTCCGAGGACACGTTCGTCGGTTACCAAACGAAGGACGGAAAGGTGCTGGTCGGCGCGACCGGGAGCGCGTCGGTCGGCGACAACGCTTGCGGCAAGAACACGTCGCTGGCGATCTCGGCCGTCAAACACAGCACCGACGGCGACCTCACGGGCGCCTCGACGTCGCAGGCCCTGGAGTGGGCTGATGCCGCGTTCCGGGACTCGAACGACAAGCGCCCGGCGCTGAAACCCGGGAAACCCGAACAAGTCAACACGCTGACCGGCAAGCCCGCGGTCGTCGTCAAGGTCGATGCCACCGCGGCCCACGCCAGCGGGACCTGCGGCACGAAGGGCGCGGTCTACGCCATCTCCGCGACCGGCTTCACCGGCGAACTCGGACCAACCGCCATCCTCGTCATCGTCGCCGGTGTCGGATTCGACCGCGCCATACCCGAGACCGAGATCAGGCAAATCCTCACCACACTCAGACCCGAGAAGTAGCGCCGTCCGGGTTGCCGCCACGTCGGCATCAGGGTCGCCCGCTGGGAGGGGTGAACTCACACACGTCTCCGAGACCGCGCGGACACGTGCCGTTAACCTGGGAGGTGAGATCGCTGTGCCCCCGGGTGGTGCGCCTGTTCGCACCCAGCCTCGACCCGGCTGACAACACAGCACGTCACCCGGAAGGTGAGACATGCGCCCGCGCGCCGCACGCTGCTGTTGTCGTGCCCGATTTGCGTCAACCCCGGCCGGTGCTCGATGACCCTCGCGCTCACCCGCACGCCCGCGCTCTACCCCGCCGCGTCCGCATCGGTCCGCCGCACGCTGCTCGACGTGCTCGCCGAGACCGCGGCGGAACACCCCAACGACGCCGCGATCGACGCAGGCGCCCGGGTGCTCACCTATCGGCGGCTGGCCGAGGAAGTCGACGCCGTTCGGCGGCTCCTCGCCGAGGCAGGCGTCGGGGTCGGCGACCGCGTCGGCGTCCGCATCTCCTCGGGCACCGCCGAGCTGTACGTCGCGATCCTCGCCGTCCTCTCTGCGGGCGCCGCGTACGTTCCCGTCGACGCCGAGGACCCCGAGGAGCGGGCGGCGCTCGTGTTCGGCGAGGCCGGGGTGTGCGCGGTCCTCGGCGACAACGGGTCCATGACGCGGCACAGCCCGCCGATCGGCACACCGGGCGTGCCCGGCCCGGCCGACGACGCGTGGATCATCTTCACGTCCGGCTCGACGGGCGCCCCGAAGGGCGTCGCGGTGACCCACGGCTCTGCCGCCGCGTTCGTCGACGCCGAGGCTCGCCTCTTCCTCGCCGATGAGCCGATCGGGCCCGGTGACCGTGTGCTGGCGGGGCTGTCGGTCGCGTTCGACGCCTCCTGCGAGGAGATGTGGCTCGCGTGGCGGCACGGCGCGTGTCTGGTCCCGGCGCCCCGGGCGCTGGTGCGCACCGGGGTCGACCTCGGGCCGTGGCTTTCGGCGCAGCGGATCACGATCGTCTCCACCGTCCCGACGCTCGCCGCGCTGTGGCCGCCCGACGCGCTGGAGGACGTGCGCCTGCTGATCTTCGGCGGCGAGGCGTGCCCGCCCGAGCTGGCCGAGCGGGTCGCCGTCGAGGGCCGCGAGGTGTGGAACACCTACGGGCCGACCGAAGCCACCGTCGTCGCCTGCGCCGCGCAGCTCACCGGCGAGGGACCGGTGCGGATCGGGCTGCCGCTGGACGGGTGGGCCCTCGCCGTCGTCGACGGTGCGGGCAGGCCGGTTGCGATGGGCGAGAGCGGCGAGCTGGTGATCGGCGGGGTCGGGCTCGCCCGCTACCTCGACGCGGAGAGGGACGCCGCCAAGTTCGCCCCGCTGGCGTCTCTGGGCTGGGAACGCGCCTACCGCAGCGGCGATGTCGTGCGCGCCGAGGAGGCCGGGCTGCTGTTCCTCGGACGTGCCGACGAGCAGATCAAGCTGGGTGGGCGGCGCATCGAGTTGGGCGAGGTCGACGCCGCGCTGCTCGCGCTGCCCGGCGTCTGCGGTGCGGCAGCGGCCGTGCGCCGCACCCGGGCCGGAAACCAGGTGCTGGTGGGATACGTGGTGCCGGAGGGGGAGCTGGACACCGACGCCGCGGCGCTCGCCCTGCGCGAGCGACTGCCCGCGGCGCTCGTGCCGCTGCTCGCGGTCGTCGACGACCTGCCGACCCGGACCTCGGGCAAGGTCGACCGGGACGCGTTGCCGTGGCCGCTACCCGAGGCAGGCGGTCTCGACCCCGTCGCGGTGGGCCTGTTGACCCCCACGGAGGGCTGGCTGGCCGAGGGCTGGGCGGAGATCCTCGGCGTGTCGGTCACCGACCCGAAGGCCGACTTCTTCACCCACGGCGGCGGCAGCCTCACCGCGGCACAGCTGGTGGCCCGGATCCGCACCCGGCACCCGCAAGTGTCGGTCAACGACCTCTACCTGCACCCGAGACTGGGAGCGCTCGCGGCCCGGCTGGACGCGCTGGGCGCAACCAGCACCCAAGAGCGCAACGTCGCCCCGACACCCCGACGCGCGGCGCTCGCGCAGGCGCTGCTCATGGCGCCGATGCTGGCGTTGGTCGGCCTGCGCTGGGCGAGTGTCGCCGCGGCGATATCGACGGTCGCCGCCGTCGCGGTTCCCTGGGCGCCCACCGTTTCGTGGTGGTCGCTCGCGGTGGCCTGGCTGGTGTTGTTCAGCCCGGCCGGGCGGATCGGGATCGCCGCGGGCGGCGCGCGGCTGCTGCTGCGCGGCGTGCGTCCCGGCAGCTACCCGCGCGGCGGCTCGGTGCACGTGCGGCTGTGGGCGGCCACGCGGCTCGCCGAGCTGTCCGGCGCGACCGGTGTCTCGGGCGCGTCGTGGACCACCCGCTACGCCCGCGCGCTCGGTGCGAAGATCGGCAAGGACGTCGACCTGCACTCCGCCCCTCCCGTGACGGGCTTGCTCAAGATCGGGCGCGGCGCGGCCGTGGCGCCGGAGGTGGACCTCGGCGGCTACTGGGTCGACGGTGACCGCGTACGCATCGGCAAGATCCGGATCGGCGCCGGGGCCACCGTCGGCGCGCGCAGCACGCTGCTGCCGGGCGCGCGGATCGGCAAGGGCTCCGAGATCGCCGCGGGGTCGACGGTGCACGGCGCCGTCCCCGCCTGCCAGCGCTGGGCAGGCTCGCCCGCGCGGCGGGCAGGCAAGAGCGCCGTGCCGTGGCCGACGACCCGGCCTGCGCGTTCGCGCTTCTGGACGTTCGCCTACGGCGTCGCGTCGATGCTGCTCGGGCTGCTCCCCGCGGTGGCGGCGCTGCCCGCGCTGGTGATCGTCGCGGCCGGGGTCGCAGGCACGGCGTCCCCCGGGGAAGCGACGGGTGCGGCGCTGCTCATGGTCGCCCCCGCAACCGTGGCGTACCTGGCTGCCTACGCGGCGCTGGTCGTGGCCGGGGTACGCCTGCTCGGCATCGGCATGGCCGAGGGCTTCCACCCCGTGCACAGCCGCGCGGGATGGCAGGTCTGGACCACCGAGCGGCTGATGGGCCTGGCCCGCACCGGCCTCTTCCCGCTGTACTCCAGCCAGTTCACGGCCGCGTGGCTGCGACTGCTCGGCGCGAGGATCGGCCGCGGCGTCGAGGCGTCAACGGTGATCGCGCTGCCGAAGATGACCACGGTCGCGGACGGCGCGTTCCTCGCCGACGACACCATGATCGGCACCTACCAGCTCTCCGGCGGGTGGATGCACGTCGCACCGTCGCGCGTGGGCAAGCAAGCGTTCCTCGGCAACTCCGGGATGACCGCGCCGGGCCGGTCGGTGCCCAACCGCGGGCTCATCGGCGTGCTCTCCGCGACACCACGCAAGGCCAAGAAGGGCTCCTCGTGGCTCGGGCTGCCTCCGATGCCGCTGCGCAGAGCGGTCGAGCGTGGCGACACCAGCCGTACGTTCGACCCGCCGCGCCTGCTCAAGATCGCCCGCGGGCTGATCGAGCTGTGCCGGATCGTGCCGGTGATGTGCTCCGCCGCGCTCGCCGTGCTCGTCGTCGGGCAGCTGATGACGATCCAGGCCGCCGCCGGGTTCGTGGCGGCCGCGGTGCTCGCGGGGCCGTTGCTGCTCGCCGCAGGACTCACGGCGAGCGGCGCGACGACGGCGATGAAGTGGCTGCTCGTTGGTCGGTTCCGGCCGGTGGAGCATCCCCTGTGGAGCTCGTTCGTCTGGCGCGACGAGCTGGCCGACACGTTCGTCGAGGTGTTGGCGGTCCCATGGCTGGTGGCGCACGCGAGCGGCACCCCCGTGCTCACAGGATGGCTGAGGACCATGGGTGCGCACATCGGGCGCGGCGTGTGGCTGGAGACGTACTGGCTACCCGAGTCCGACCTCATCCGGATCGGCGACGGCGCCACCGTCAACCGCGGCTGCGTCGTGCAGACCCACCTGTTCCATGATCGGATCATGAGCATGGACGAGGTGCGCATCGACGAGGGCGCGACGCTCGGGCCCAACGGGATCATCCTGCCCGGCGCGGGCATCGGCGCGGGGACGACGATCGGGCCGGGTTCGCTGGTCACACGCGGCGACACCGTGCCCGCCGCGACCCGCTGGCTGGGCAACCCGATCTCGACGTGGCGCTGACCAGGAAACCAGTGGCAGGCGCGGCCCGGTCGGGCGATCCCTACCTGCCCACGCACGGCAACGGCGGCTACCGGGTCGAGCACTACGAGCTGGACATCGACTACAAGCTCGCGACCAACCGGCTCACCGGACGCGCCGTGCTCACCGCCCGGGCGGACGCGCCGCTGAGCCGGTTCAGCCTCGACCTCTCGGCGTTCCGCGTACCGCGGGTGCGCGTCGACGGAAGTCCGGCGAGGTTCACGCGCTCCGGCGGGAAGCTGCACGTCACACCGGTCCGGCCCGTCGCGGGCCGCTTCGCCGTCGAGGTGCGCTACGTCGGCAGCCCCGTTCCGGTTCCCAGCCGATGGGGCGGCCTCGGCTGGGAAGAGCTGACCGACGGCGCGCTCGTCGCGAGCCAGCCCGTCGGCGCGCCGTCCTGGTTCCCCTGCAACGACCATCCCTCGGACAAGGCGACCTACCGCATCACCGTCACGACCGCAGCCCCCTACACGGTCGCCGCCACCGGTGTGCTCACCGCGCGGCGCCGCTCGGCAGGCACGCGGACCTGGGTGTACGAGCGGGCCGAGCCCACGGCGTCGTACCTGGTCAGCGTGCAGATCGGGCGCTATGTCGAGGTTCTGCTCGCCGCAGGCCCGGTGCCCCAGGTGGCGCTGTTCCCGGCCCGGCTGCGCAAGAACGCCACGTGGGACCTCGGCCGACATTCGGCGATCATGACGGCGCTGGAGCGCTTCTTCGGACCCTACCCGTTCGCCAACTACCAGCTCGTGGTCACCGACGACGAGCTGGAGGACCCGATCGAGGCGCAGGGGATGTCGATCTTCGGGGCGAACCATCTCGACGGGCGGCGCACGCACGAGCGGCTCGTCGTGCACGAACTGGCGCACCAGTGGTTCGGGAACAGCCTCACGATCGCCGACTGGCGCCACATCTGGCTCAACGAAGGTTTCGCGACCTATGCCGAATGGCTGTGGTCGGAGGCGTCCGGGGGCCGCACCGCCGCTGCGCACGCCCGGGACTGGCACGCGCACGTCGCGGCGCAGCCCGCCGACCTCATCCTGGCCGACCCGGGCCCATCGCGGCTGTTCGACGAGCGCGTCTACAAGCGGGGCGCGCTGGCGCTGCACGCGCTGCGCCGTCGGGTCGGCGACGAGCGCTTCTTCGCGCTGCTGCGGGACTGGACGGCGCGGCACCGGCACGCGACGGTGACGACCGCGCAGTTCGTCGAGCTGGCCGGGCAGCACGCAGGCCGGGACCTCTCGGCGTTCTTCGCCGCCTGGCTGCACCGGCCGGCGCTGCCCGACATGTCCGTTGACGGTCGCTGAGCTGGGGTCGAGGCCGCCGAGCGGCCGGGGCAGCTCGCGTCGGCGCCGGAGTTCGGTGAGGATGCGGGGGTGACCCGGACCGGTAGGGCGACCGCCGATGTGGTGTTGCGCCTGCCCAGCACGGGGCCGGATCCGATCGCGCTGGACACCGCCTTGGCCGGGGTCCTCGGCTACGCCCGGGGGCGACGGGCGATGCGGTTCCGCTCGCTCGGTGCTGGCGGGGGGCAGTGGGTGCTGGTGCCCGCGTTCGGCTGGAGCAGGTTCGACACGCGGCCGATCACGGCACCCGGCGACTTGGATGTCCTGATCGGTGAGGGGCTGCACGGCAGGCTCGACCGCGCAGGCTGGCACGACGTGCACAGCACGCTCGTCCGCGTCCGACCGCTCGCGGCGGCCGCCGCCGACCGGGTTGGCGACCAGAACCTGTGGGAGCTCTCCGACGATGAGCTGTCGGTGCTGGGCGAGCCGGGCACCGTCGGGGCTGCGCTGCGGCAGATCGGCTGCGACAGCGGGGAGCACCCGGACCACGTTGCCGCTGCCCTGCACCACCGGTACCCCGGGCTGGTGCCGCATGTGACGCGCTCGACCCGGCGTGCCCTCTTGCCGCACGTCGAGGAGGGCGACAGCGGTGTCGAGGCCGTCGTGTGGCGCGAGTTGCGCGCCAACGACCGCGGCTTCACCGCGCTGCAGGACGCGCTCGGCGCCCTGCTCGACGACGCCCGCCCTACGCGGTTGCGCCTGCACGACATCCTGCTGTGGTTGACCTCGACGCTGCGCATGACCCACGCGGTGCAGCTCGGTCAGGCGAGCGAGGAGTGGGCTGACCTTGCCGCTTTCCCGCAACCGACGCCGCCGGACCTGAGATCCTGTCCGCCGTGACCGACGGCGTCGTGGAGCTTGCCCTGATCGGCGCAGGTCGTATGGGACGCATGCACCTGCGGGCGCTCGACCCCGCAGGAGGGCGGACGGCGGCGGTGCGCGTGACCGACGTGGTCGAGCCGACCACGCCGGCCCGCGATGCGTTGCGCGACAGCGGGTATCGGTTGCACGCCACGCTCACGGACCTGCTCGCCGCCCGGCGCCCGGACGGCGTCCTCGTGGCGGCTCCGACCGACCGGCACACGCACATCGCCCGCGCCGCACTCGCCGCCGGGATCCCCGTCTTGTGCGAGAAGCCTGCCGGGTTGACGTGGCGGGAGGTCGAGGAGACCGGTTGCGTCGCCGCCGACCGCGGGGTGGCCTTCCAGGTCGGCTACTGGCGGCGCTTCGTGCCTGCGATGGTCGCGCTTCGGGAGCGAATCGTCGCAGGGGAACTGGGGCAGGTCCTGCACCTCGTGTGTGCGCAGTGGGACGGCGCTCCGCCACCCGCGCAGTTCCGGCACTCCAGCGGCGGCGCCTTCGTCGACATGGGTGTGCACGAATTCGACGTCGTCCGGTGGTTGACGGGTCAGTCGGTGGCGTCCGTCGCCGCCGCGCAGACCCCCGCTCTCGACCCCCTGGCCCGCCCGGACGTCGACAACGCCCAGGCCCTGCTCGGCCTGTCCGGCGGCACCACCGCCGCAGTGTCGCTCGGCAGGCACTACCCGGGAGGGGACCTCGTCACGATCGAGGTCTTCGGTTCCACCGGGCACGAGCGGTCCACTGTGCTCGATCCCGGCGAAGGCGACGAGCCCATGCTGGACGCGCTCGCGCGGCAAGCAGACTCGTTCGCCGAGCTCGTCCGTGGCGGGCGCCGTCGCGGTGCGGGGACGGCGGATGCCGTTGCCGCGCTGCGGATGCCGCTCGGGCCGCGGAGGCGTGCGCAGCGGCGGCTTCGCCGTAACCGAGACGTGACCTGATTGGACGACTCCGCTCGTCCAAACCATTGACCACCAAGTACCGGCAGTTCTAGCGTCGCCCAGCAATAGAAACGTTCCAAAGTGCGGTGCGGGGCCGTGGCCCCGCCCCGGGACGTGGGTGGTCGCTTGGACGCGGAACACGACGCACGAGCGGCGGCGGGCCCGATGCGGTCGCCGCTGCGGGTCGCGCTCGTCGGTGCGGGACTCGTCGGTCAGGCCGCACACGCGATCACGCTGGCGGAGGACCGCGCCCGCTTCGATTTCGTCGCGGTCGTCGATCCCTCGCCGACGGTCCGGGCCGGTGTGGCCGCCCGCCACGGCGTCCCGCACGCGGTAGGCACGCTCGCCGAGGCGCTGGCCCTGGGCCTGGACGCCGTCGTCGTGGCCGTGCCGGACCCCGCGCATGTGGCCACCTGCCTCGAGGCCTTGGCCGCGGGCCTGCACGTATTCTGCGAGAAGCCACTGGCCACGCGCCTGGCGGATGCCGATGCCCTCATCGCCGCCCGCGGCGACCGCGTCCTGCAGTGCGGGTACATGAAGCTCTACGACCCGGCCGTCGAGCACCTCGTCGAACTGCTCGGCGCTGGTGACGGTCCTGGCGGGCCTGCCGAGCTGGTCTACCTGTCCGTCGAGGTGAACGACCCCGACCAGCTGCCGTTCGTGGATCACTTGGGTTTGCTCGCCGGGCGCGACGTCCCGGCGGATCTCGTCGCCCGCACCCGCGCGGCGGGCGCTCAGGCCGTCGACGACACGCTCGGCCGCCCGGCTCTTCCCGCCGAGGCCCGCGCCTTCGAGGCGTACCTCAGCGCCCTGGTGCACGACGTCAGCCTCGCCCACCACGTGCTCGGCGCACTCGGATACCGGCCGCCGTTGCCGATCGCGGACGCCGCCTACTTCGACGGCGGGCGCGGCGTGAGCCTCACCTGGGCCCTGCCCGACGGAGCCCGCGCCCATCTGACCCACCTCAACCTGCCGGGGGTGAGCGACTACACCGAGCGCGTGACGGTGTACTGCCGGGACCGCATCCTCGAGCTGACGTTCCCGTCCCCGTACCTGCGCTTCCACCCGACGCGGCTGGTGGAGAAGCGTTCCGGCGCGACCCCCGCGGGCCTCCGGACGACGCAGCACCGGATCTCCTACGAGGAGTCCTTCCGCAACGAGCTACGTGCCTTCCACGCCTCGGTCACGCGCGGCGCGCCGGTTCGGGCGTGGGCCGAGGCCGCGCGGGAGGACCTCCGCGCGCTCCTGACCGCATTGCGCCTGGCCGCAGGCGCAGCGCCCGCGAAGGAGGAGGACTGATGCGGCTCGGCCTGTTCACGGACGGTCTGCAGCACCTGTCCCGCCGCGACGCCTTCGCCTGGTGCGTCGAGCACGGCATCACCGACGTCGAGATGAGCGTCGGCACGTGGGGCGCGCGCACGCACCTGGACCTCGACGGCTCCTGGCGCGATCCCGCCGAGCGCGAGGTGCTCGCCCGCGACCTCGACGAGTTCGGGCTGACGTTCTCCGCGGTCAACGCGGCGGGCAACCCGCTCCACCCGGAGCCGCAGGCCCGCGAGGACGCGCAGTCGGCGCTGCGCGGCGCGATCGAGCTCGCCGCGCTGCTCGGCGTCGACCGCGTCGTCACGATGGCCGGCTGCCCCGGCGGCCGCACCGGCGGCCCGATCGGCGTCTTCGGGCTCTGGTCGACCAGCAACGACGACGAGGGTCTGTGGTCCTGGCAGATGGAGGCCGAGGTCGGGCCGTACTGGCGCACGCTGTCGGACTGGGCGGCGGCGACGGCGCCCGACGTCCGGATCTGCCTCGAGCTGCACCCCGGCGTGAGCGTCTACAGCGTCGACACCTACCGCGCCCTGCGGACCTACGCCGCGGCGAACGTGTGGGTCAACCTCGACCCGAGCCACTTCTGGTGGCAGGGCGCCGATCCGGTCCGCGTCGTCGGCGAGCTGCACGGCGTGATCGGCTGGGCGCACGGCAAGGACACGACGCTCTACCCCGACCGGGTCGCCCTCCGCGGCGTGCTCGACCACGCCTTCCCGCCGGACCCGGCGACGTCGTCGTGGCACTTCTCCGCCGTCGGCGACGGCCACGACGTCCCGACCTGGCGCAGCCTCGTCCGCGGCGCTGCAGGCCGCCGGGCACGACGGCGTCGTCTCCATCGAGCACGAGGACCCGTCGCTCTCCCCGCAGGAGTGCATCGCGCGGTCCGCGATCGTGCTCCGCGACGCGGTCGCGGGCGTGAGGGGCGGGCATGGCGCACGTCACCGTCATCGACGTCGCCCGGCACGCCGGCGTCTCCAAGTCGACGGTTTCCAACGTGATCCGCGGCAACGCCGTGGTCGCGCCCGCAACGAGGGCCCGGGTCGAGGCGTCGATGCGGGCGCTCGGCTACCGGCCGAACGGCGTCGCGCGGGCGCTGCGCGAGCGGGCGACGAAGGTGCTCGCGCTCGTCGTCCCCGACGCGGTCAACCCGTTCTACGCCCAGCTCGCGCACGGCATGGAGCGGCGGGCCCGCGGGAGGGCTTCGGCGTGCTCGTCGCGAACACGGGCTGCGACCCGAGCACCGAGCTGGCGCAGGTGACGGCGCTGATGTCCCGGCGAGCGGACGGCGTGCTGCTCGGCGGCCTGAGCCACAGCTCGACGCTGCACCTGCGGCTGCTCGACGAGGGGGTGCCGGTCGTGTGCGCCTTCTCCGCGGCGATGACGAGCGCTTCGGCGTCATCGACACCGACGACGCCACCGGGATGGCGGCGATCGTCGACCACCTCGCCGGCCTGGGCCACCGCCGGGTCGCGTTCGCCGGGCAGGGCTTCGACGAGGCCGGCGCAGAACTGCGCAGGATGGCCTTCGAGAAGGCGGCAGCGAGCCGCGACATGACGGTCGTCGGCCTCGACGATGGCCCGACCGCCGTCGTCGCGCACAACGACACCGTCGCCATCGGCGAGCTGGACCGGTTGCACCGCAGCGGGTTGCGGGTGCCGCAGGACGTCTCCGTCACCGGCTACGACGACATCGCGCTGGCCTCGCACGCCCTCATCGGGCTGACGACGGTGGGCACCGACGCCGAGCTGGCAGGCGAGGTCGGCCGCGGACCAGCTGATCCTCGCGGTGCGCGAGCACCGGCACGTCCGGCACCGGCACCTGCAGCCGGCCCGGCTCGTCGTCCGGGCGACCACGGGGCACGGCTCCGAGGCAGGCCCGGAGGTAGCGCCGGTGGGTGAGGTGGTGCTATCGCAGATCGAGCAAGCAGTTCGACGCCGTCGCCGGTGCTCGAGGCCCTGGATCTGCGTGTCGAAGACGGCGAGTTCGTCGTGCTGCTCGGACCGTCGGGCTGCGGCAAGACGACCGCGCTGCGGATCGTCGCCGGCCTGGAACGCCCGACCGCGGGCCGCGTCATCATCGCCGGGCACGACGTGACCCACCGGCCGCCCCGAGGCCGGGACGTCGCGATGGTCTTCCAGAGCTACGCGCTGTACCCCCACCTGACCGTGGCGGAGAACATCGCCTACCCGCTGCAGGTGCGCAAGGTCGCCCCGAAGCAGCGGGAGGAGGCCGTCCAGCGGGTCGCGCGACTCCCTCGAGGTGGATCACTCCTCGACCGCGACCCCGCCAGCTCTCCGGCGGCCAACGCCAGCGCATCGCCCTGGCCCGAGCCATCATCCGCGAACCCGCCGCCTTCCTCATGGACGAGCCGCTGTCGAACCTGGACGCGAAGCTGCGCATGACGATGCGCGCGGAGATCAAGCGCCTGCAGAAGCGGCTCGGCACGACCACGATCTACGTCACGCACGACCAGGTCGAGGCGCTCACGATGGCCGACCGGGTCTGCCTGCTCAAAGACGGTCGCATCCAGCAGTACGCACCGCCGCAGGAGGTGTTCGACCGCCCGGCGAACCGGTTCGTCGCCGAGTTCGTGGGGAACCCGCCGATGAACGTCCTGGACGTGCGCGCTCGACCCGAGCAGCGCCGATGGCCTCGTCGTCGCAGGCAGCCCCGTCCCGCTCGGCGACCGGTACCGCAACTGCGCCGCCGCCGGGGTGACCCACGTCGGTGTGCGGCCCGGGACCTCGTCGCTCGTGCCCGCGGGGACCGCCGGCGCGGTGCGCGGCAGCGTCTACGTGGTCGAGCCCCTCGGCGACGAGGTCTTCGTCGACGTCCTGCATCGGCGACGCCCGCGTGTCGCGTCAGCGCGCCGAGCGCGGCTTCACGGGCCGACCTCGGGTCTCCCATCGGCGTGCGCATCGATCCCGGCTCGCGCCTGCTTCTTCACCGCGGACGGCACGACCGCCGTCCACCGATCCGCCGAGCCAGGCCACGGGAGCCCGATCAGCACCTGCCCCAGGAACACGTAGAAGGGATTCTGTCATGACGAAGGGACACGTCAGACGACATGCAGCCGTCGGGACGTCCTGCGCCTGGGCCTCGCAGCCGGGACGGCCGCGGCAGCGTGCGCCACTGGCTCGCCGCGTGCGGCAGCGGATCCAGCAGATCAGCGAGGCGGCGCCGCATCGGCCGCGGCCGGTCCGAGCGCGGCCGCGAGCGGCGGGCGGCAATCTCGTCATCGGCGCGTTCGAGGACGGCGCGCTCACGCCGTTCAAGCAGACCATCATCCCGCTGTTCGAGAAGGCCACCGGGACAAGGTCCAGTTCCTCACCGAGCCGTACGACTCCTTCTTCGCCAAGGCGTTCCAGGACGGCCAGTCGAAGGCCGGGCAGTACGACATCTACATCATGGACGACCCGTGGATCCCGCAGTACGCGGCGGCGGGGATCCTCGAGGACCTCGGCCAGCACGGCATCACCGCCGACGCGACTACGCGCCCGCCTTCGCCGAGCTCGGCTACTGGCCGCCGCAGAAGGGCCCGCGGGTCAAGGGGTTCGAGAACGACACGCCCAAACTCATCGCCCTGCCGACGATCGGCGACCTGCAGACGCTGACCTATCGCAACGACGTCTTCCCCTGGCGCCCCGCCACCTGGGACGACGCTCGTCGACCGCCGGCAAGGCGGCCGTGGCGGCCAGAAGGTCAAGTACGGCTTCGTCTTCCGCGGGGTGAAGGGCAACCCGATCGTCACCTCGTTCTACCCGGTGTTCCTGTCCTTCGGCGGCGACATGTTCGACGACAACTGGAACCCCACCTTCAACTCGGCGAGGGCAAAGCGGCAGCCGACTTCTTCGTCGGCACGCTGAAGTCGCTCGCCCCGACCCGGCGTCGCCGAGTTCGACTCCGACCAGGAGGGCGCGGCGATCCTCGGCGGCGACGCGGCGGCGATCATCCAGTACTCCGGCAACGCCATCAAGTCCGACGACCCGTCGGCGTCCAAGGAGGTCGGCAAGCTCGACTTCGGCGTCGTCCCGAAGCAGGTCAAGGCGCTCGCCCAGATCGGCATCTTCATCCACGGCGTCTCGGCGTCGGCGCCGAACAAGGACAACGCGATCGCGTTCATGAAGTGGTTCGGCACCAACGAGACCCAGGTGGCGCTGGCCCGCTCCGGCGACCTGCCGGTGAAGATCCCGGCGTTCTCCGACCCGGAGGCGGTCAAGGCGCACCGGCTGCTGCCCACCGCACTGGCCCAGCTTCAGTCCGGGGCGCAGGCGCGGCCGCGCACGCCCGACTGGTCGAAGGTCGAGTCCATCCTCGGCACGGAGCTCAACAAGGCGCTCGTCGCGGGAAGCGGCGGCGGGGCGGCCATGGACTCCGCGGCAAGCCAGGTGAAGGACTACCTCAAGGCCCAGGGCTACTACGACTGAGGCCACCCGCATGGTCACGCAGACGACGGCGGCGCCGCGGGGCATCCGCAGGCGGATCTTCGGGGAAAGCGGGCTGGACACGGTCCTGCCTTACCTCCTGCTCGCCCCGACGGTCCTGCTCGTGCTCGCGGTGCTCGTGTACCCGCTGATCGAGGGCGTGCGCACGAGCACGGGCTTCTACCGCTTCGGGCGGCGTCTGCGCGACGTCGGGCTGGACAACTACGTCCAGGCGTTGAACGACCCCACGTTCGTCAGCTCGGTCGTCACGACGCTCGAGTTCGTCCTCGCCGCGGTGGTCCTGGAGACGGCGCTCGGGCTGGCGCTCGCGCTCCTGTGCGCGAAGGAGGTTCGCTTCATCCGGGCGATCCGCGGCACGCTCATCCTGCCGATGATCGTCACACCCGTCGTCGTCGGCATCATCTTCCGGTTGATCTACGCCTCGGACGTCGGGCTCGTCGCGACGCTCGCACGCTCCGTCGGCCTGGCGCCGCCCGAGATCCTCGGCCAGCCGAACGCCGCCTTCGCCGGTCTGGTGCTCCTCGACGTCTGGGAGTGGACGCCGCTGATGTTCCTCATCCTGCTCGCGGGCATCCAATCGTTGCCGGTCGAGCCGTTCGAGGCCGCGAAGGTGGACGGTGCGGGGGCGTGGCGCACCTTCGTCGACCACACGCTGCCCATGCTGCGGCCGACGATCCTCGTCGCCGTGACATTGCGCGCGATCGACGCGTTGACGACGTTCGACCAGGTCTACGTGCTCACCCACGGCGGCCCGGGGACCGCCACGCAGCTCATCTCGATCTACGGCTACCAGACGTTCTTCCAGTTCCAGCAATTCGGCTACGCCGCGGCGCTGCTCATCATGGTGGCGCTCGTCGTCATCGCGGCCGCGGGGTTGGCCGTCGGACTCATGCGGAGGCGGCGATGAGCACCGAGACCGATCGTGCCGTGGCCGCGCGGACGGGGACGCAGGCCCCGGCCGACGAACCCCACGGCTCGGCGTGGCGCAGGGTCGGCTACGTCGTCATGGTCGCCGCCGCCGTCGCGTTCGCCGCCGTCCCACTGCTTTGGATGGCCTCGACGTCCCTGAAGTCGAACCGGGAGATCACCCAAGACGGCACGCTCATACCGCACTCGTTCACCTTCGCCAACTACGCCAGCCTGTTCAACGGACGCGAATTCGGCGCCTACCTGACGAACTCCGTCGTCGTCACCGTCGCGAGCGTCGGAATCGCCCTCCTCTTCGGTACGCACGCGGCCTACGCGGTCGCCCGGTTCCGGCTCTGGCGCGGGATGGAGCGCTACGTCGGGCTCGCGCTCCTCGTGACCCGGATCGTGCCGCCCATCGTCATCATCATCCCCGTCTTCCTCCTCGCGCAGGGCTTCGGCGTCCTCAACTCGAAGCTCGGGTTGATCGTCGTGTACTCGGCGTTCAACGTCTCGGTCGTCGTCTGGATGATGGAGAGCTTCTTCCGGGAGATCCCGGTCGACCTGGAGGAAGCGGCGATGGTGGATGGTGACACCCGGTTCGCCGCCTTCCGCCGGATCGTCTTGCCGCTGGCGGCGCCGGGCCTCGTCGCGACCGGCATCTTCGCGATCATCGTGACCTACAACGAGTTCCTCTTCGCGCTCGTGCTCACCTCGACGCCCTCCGCGGAGACCATGCCGGTCGGCGCAGCGACGCTCATCGGGCGGATCAACATCGACTGGGGGGCGATGAGCGCAGCGGGGGTGATCGGGGCCCTGCCGATCCTGCTGTTCTCCGTTCTGGTGCAGAAGCACCTCGTGCGCGGGCTGACCATGGGCGCCGTCAAGTGACGCCCGACGACGACGGGAGACAACTCATGGCCGACCTCGGCTCGATCACGGTGGCGAACGCCCCGGTCAGCTACGGCGCGTTCGAACTCACCGTGGGCATCGATCCCTCCACGCCGGACGGCCTGCACGTTCTCGACGAGGTGGCGTCGGCGGGCTACGCGGGCATCGACCTCGGCCCCGTCGGCTATCTGGGGTCGGGCCCAGAGCTCGCCGACCGGCTCGCCGCGCGCGGGCTCGGTCTGGCCGGTGCCTATCTGGAGCTGCCCTACGCCGACGCCGATGCGCTCGAGCGGGTGCTCCCCGACCTCGAGGCGATGCTCGACACCTTCGACGCCGTCGCGGGGCGCCTTCCCGGGCCGCCGCCGCATCCCACCATCGCGGACGCAGGCGCGCCGCAACGCAGGAAGCAACCGGGGCGCGCGCACGCAGATCGGTCGATGGGTCTCGACGACGACGGCTGGCGCCGCTTCGCCGTGGGCCTCTCCCGGGTCCTGTCCCGCTGCCGCGATCGCGGCTACGAGCCGACGTTCCACAACGAGACGGGCACCTTCGTCGAGGCACCGTGGGAGGTCGAGCGCGTGCTGGACCTCACCGACGCCCGGTTCTGCCTCGACACCGGGCATTTCGTCGTCGGTGGCGGCGACCCCGTCGCGGCGCTGCGCGACTTCGGATCGAGGATCAACCAGGTGCACCTCAAGGACGCGAGCCGGGACGTCGTCGCGGCCATCGTGGCCGACGGCGATCCGGTCGAGGCCGTGTGGTCACGGGAGGCGTTCCCGCGGCTCGGGGCGGGGGACGTCGACATCGACGCGTTCCTCGCCGTCCTGCGCGACACCGGGTGGTCGGGGTGGCTGGTCGTCGAACAGGACACGCTGCCGACGACAGCCGAGAGGTTCGCCCGCGCCGCCGAGGACCAGCGCGCCAACCGCGCCTTCCTCTCGGCACGTGGGCTGTAGGGGAGGTGGCGTAGGCGGTGCACGCCGGTCCGGCTGTGGGTACTCGTGGTCGTGACCACGCACAGCGGCACGCCCCGGTTGGGCGAGTTCCTGCGGGCGCGGCGTACGCGCGTTCGGCCCGAGGCGCACGGCATCACGGGTGGCACGCGCCGCACGCCGGGACTGCGTCGGGAAGAGGTCGCGATGCTGGCCGGAGTCAGCACCGACTACTACGTCAGACTGGAACGAGGCCGCGAGCGGCACCCGTCGCGACAGGTCTGGGCAGCGACTGCGTCGGCCTCGTCGAGAGCACGCTGACGTCCGTGGCCAACGAGCTCGAACGGTGGCGCGAGCTCGCGCTGTCCACCGACTACTGATCCGTGGCGGTGGGTGTGAGCGCGTCCAGCGTCGCCATCGTCGCTGCGTCGAGTTGGACGTCGGCGGCGGCCATGTTCTCGGCGAGGTGCTCGATGCCGCGGGTGCCGGGGATGAGCAGGATGTTCGGGTCGTGGGCCAGCAGCCACGCCAGGCCGACCTGGCCGGGGGTGACGGCGAGGTTGGCAGCAGCGGCGGTGACGGTTGGGTGCTCGGTGACGCGGGACGCCGTGGCGAAGGCCGATCCGAGCGGGAAGAACGGCACCCAGGCGATGCCGTGGGTGTGGCATTCGGCGAGGAGCCGCTCGGCCGTGCGGTCGAGCAGGTTGTAGAGGTTCTGGACGCAGATGTACCCGCCGAGGACGTCGTGGCAGGTCTCGCGGGCATCCTGCTCGCCGCGAGCTCCCCCGAACAGGCCGGCCGCATGCTCGGCCTGCTCGCCGACGGGTTGCACGCCTGCTGCCGGTGCAGCGCTCGACCATGGCGCACGACCTCGCGCTCGAACGGGACTTGAGCGGGGTTTCCCGGCGGCCGAACCCCGCTCAGGTCCCGTTCGAGCGCGGCCGGGCGGCGGCGCATCCACCGTCGCGCGGTCGCCTGGTACGAGCAGCAACACGTCATCGAAAGGCCGTCGCCCACCACATCGGGGGTGGCCGCGCCGTCGAAACGGGCTGGTCGGATAGGCGCCGCGGCACGACACCGACCCCAACGTCGAGCCCAATGGTTGCCATGCGCTCACCGCTGCCGGTGACGACGCCGATCCGTTGAGCGGTACGGCGGCGCGGTATGACCGCCTGTTCAGCTGATGGGTGTGTGCGTACGATCGCGCTGTGGTCAGCCAAGCGCGATCTTCCTCGTCGGCGCCGACCCAGGGGTCGGTGTGAGCGACCCGCTGCGTGATGTGACGCGGCTGCCGGACTTGCTGCACGGGCATTCTCGTGCCGGACCGCAGCGCGAGCGCTACCCGCTGTACGTCGATCTGCTGCCGCCGTGCAACGCGGGCTGCCCGGCTGGGGAGAACATCCAGGCGTGGCTGGCGCACGCGAAGGCAGGCGATCACGAGAAGGCGTGGCGGCAACTCGTCGCCGACAACCCGTTCGCGGCGATCCACGGCCGGGTCTGTTACCACCCGTGTGAGAGCGTCTGCAACCGGGCGCACGTGGACAGTTCGGTGTCGATCCACTCGGTGGAGCGCGCCCTCGGTGACCTGGCCAGGAAGCAGCGGTGGACGTTCGCTCCGCCTGCGCAGTCCAGCGGCAAACGGGTGCTGGTCGTCGGCAGCGGGCCGAGCGGGCTGTCGGCGGCGTACCACCTGGCGCAGCTGGGTCACCAGGTCGAGATCCGCGACGCAGGCCCGGAACCGGGCGGGATGATGCGCTACGGCATCCCGGCCTATCGGCTGCCCCGCGACGTGCTCGACGACGAGATCGACCGGATCCGGCAACTCGGCGTGCGGATGGTCGTCAACCACCGTGTCGAGGACCTGATGGCGGAAATGGCCGACGGCAGCTTCGACGCCGTGTTCGTCGCCGTGGGCGCGCACCTGTCCAAGCGCATCGACATCCCGGCGATGGACGCAGCGCGGGTGGTCGACGCGGTGTCGTTCCTGCGGGGGGTCGCGTCCGGAGAGCGGCCGGTGCTCGGCCAACGGGTGGCGATCTACGGCGGCGGCAACACCGCCATGGACGCGGCGCGGGTGGCGCGCAGGCTCGGCGCCGAAGATCCGGTGATCGTCTACCGGCGTACGCGCGAGCAGATGCCCGCGCACGAGGAAGAGGCGGCCGATGCCGAACGCGAGGGCGTCCGGATCAACTGGCTGCGCACGATCACCGCGTTCGAGAGCCCGGAACTGATGACCATCGAGGTGATGGAGCTCGACGAGACCGGGTTTCCGCGCGGCACCGGGCGGCTGGAGACCCTGGCTGCCGACACGCTGATCCTGGCGCTGGGCCAGGACACCGACACCGGGTTCCTGCGCAACGTGCCCGGTGTGGAGTTCGCCCGCGACGGCACGGTGCAGGTGTCGTCCTCCTTGCGGACCGGCTGCCCCGGCGTGTTCGCGGGCGGCGACATGGTGCCCAGCGAGCGCACCGTCACGGTCGGCGTCGGGCACGGCAAGAAGGCCGCGCGGCACATCGACGCCTACCTGCGCGAGACCGACCACGAACGTGGGCCCAAGCACCGTGAGGCCGGCTTCGACGAGTTGCACCTGTGGTACTTCGGCGACGCCGCCCGGCGACAGCAGCCGGAACGCGAACCGGAGGAACGGGTCGTCGACTTCGACGAGGTCGTCGGGGGCATGACCATCGAGCAGGCGGCCTACGAGGCCGGACGGTGCCTGTCCTGCGGCAACTGCTTCGAATGCGACGGCTGCCTCGGCGCCTGCCCCGAGGACGCCGTGATCAAGCTCGGCGTCGGGCATCGCTACCGCTTCGACTACGACCGGTGCACCGGCTGTGGCGCCTGCATGGAGCAATGCCCGGTGCACGCCATCGACATGATCCCGGAGCCGTGATGTCCCGCCAGATGGTCGACGGCAACGAGGCGGCCGCATCGGTTGCCTATCGGCTCAACGAGGTCTGCTCCATCTACCCGATCACCCCGTCCTCGCCGATGGCCGAGCTGGCCGATGAGTGGACCAGCCAGAAGCGGCCCAACGTGTGGGGCACCGTCCCCACCGTCGTGGAGATGCAGAGCGAGGGCGGCGCAGCGGGCGCCCTGCACGGCGCGCTGCAGGGCGGGGCGCTCAGCACCACGTTCACCGCGTCGCAGGGCCTCCTGCTGATGATCCCCAACATGAACAAGATCGCCGGCGAGCTGACCTCATCGGTGATCCACGTCGCGGCGCGATCGCTCGCCGCCCAGGGATTGTCGATCTTCGGAGACCACTCCGACGTCATGGCGGTGCGGCAGACGGGCTTCGGGCTGCTCGCGTCCGGGTCGGTGCAGGAGGCGCACGACTTCGCCCTCGTGGCGCAGGCCGTCGCGATGCGGACCCGGATCCCGTTCGTGCACTTCTTCGACGGGTTCCGCACGTCGCACGAGCTGAACACGATCGAGATGCTCGACGACGACGACCTGCGCGCGCTGGTGCCCGAGGAGTTGGTACGAGCGCACCGGCAGCGGGCGCTCTCGCCGGAGCGGCCGGTCATCCGGGGTACCGCGCAGAACCCGGACGTCTACTTCCAGGCACGCGAGACGGTCAACGCGTTCTACGCATCGACGCCCGCGGTCGTCCAGGAGGTCATGACAGCGCTCGGAGATCGCACCGGCAGGCGCTACGGGCTGGTCGACTACGTCGGCGACCCGGACGCCGAGCGGGTGATCGTCCTGATGGGCTCCGGTGCCGAGACCGTGCGCGAGACCGTGGCCTACCTGAACGGTCGCGGCGAGCGGGTCGGCGTGGTGCAGGTTCGGCTGTACCGACCGTTTCCGGCCCGCGCGCTCGTCGAGGCTGTCCCGGCGTCCGCGCGGCGCATCGCCGTGCTGGATCGGACGAAAGAGCCCGGCTCGCACGGCGAACCACTGTTCCTCGACGTGCTCGCGGCCCTCACCGAGGCGCACTTCGACGGCGGCGTGGACCGCCTGCCGCACGTCATCGGCGGCCGGTACGGACTGTCGTCGAAGGAGTTCACGCCCGGCATGGTCGCAGGCGTGTTCGCGGAGCTCGGGCGCGAGCGGCCGCGGTCCCGGTTCACCATCGGCATCACCGACGACGTCACGCACACCAGCCTGCCGTTCGACCCGACGCTTGACATCGAGTCGCCAGGCACGGTCCGCGCGGTCTTCTTCGGCCTCGGCTCGGACGGCACGGTCGGCGCGAACAAGAACACGATCAAGATCCTGGGGTCCGACCCGAACCTGCACGCGCAGGGCTACTTCGTCTACGACTCCAAGAAGTCCGGCTCGCGGACGGTGTCGCACCTGCGTTTCGGCACCGAGCCGATCCACGCGCCGTACCTCGTCTCGAACGCGAGCTTCGTCGGTTGCCACCACTTCAGCCTGCTGAGCGAGGTCGACGTGCTCAGCCTCGCCGCGCCCGGCGCGACTTTGCTGCTCGACGCCCCGTTCGCGCCGGACCAGGTCTGGCACGAGCTGCCGCGCCCGGTTCAGGAGCAGATCATCGCCAAGAAGCTCGACGTGTACGCCATCGACGCCGGACCGGTCGCACGCGAGGTCGGCCTGGCCGGGCGCACGAACACCGTGCTCCAAACGTGCTTCTTCGCGATCTCCGGTGTGCTGCCACGCGACGAGGCGATCGCCCGGGTCAAAGCCACGATCGCCAAGACCTACGGCAAGCGTGGCGCCGAAGTCGTCAAGCGCAACCATGCCGCGGTCGACAGCGCGCTCGCGGCGTTGCACCACATCGACGTGCCGCCCGCCGCGACCGGACGGCGCGAGCTGCCGCTGGTCGTGCCCGGTCACGCGCCGCAATTCGTCCAGCAGGTCACCGCGGAAATGATGGCCGGGCGCGGCGATCAGTTGCCGGTCAGCATGCTTCCGCCGGACGGCAGCTACCCCAGCGGCACCACGGCGTTCGAGAAGCGCAACATCTCCGACCTGGTCGCCGACTGGGACGCCGATATGTGCATCCAATGCGGCAACTGCAGCTTCGTCTGCCCGCACAGCGTGATCCGGTCCAAGTACTACGACCAGTCTCGCCTCGGTGACGCCCCGGACTCGTTCCGGTCCGCGCCGCTCTCCGCGGTCGGCCTGCCCGACACCCGCTACACGCTGCAGGTCTACGTCGAGGACTGCACCGGGTGCGGCCTGTGCGTGGAGGCCTGCCCGGCCAAAGCGCCCCTCGACCCGTCGCGTCGGGCGATCAACCTCGCCCCGCGGGTGCCGTTGGTGGAACCGGAGCGGGAGAACATCGCGTTCTTCGAGACGCTGCCGGTCAACGAGCGGTCCCGCGTCGACTTCGGGACCGTGCGCGGCGCGCAGTTCCTGGAGCCGCTGTTCGAGTTCTCCGGGGCCTGCGCAGGCTGCGGCGAGACGCCGTACCTCAAGCTGGTTTCGCAGCTGTTCGGCGACCGGGCGCAGATCGCCAACGCCACGGGCTGTTCCTCGATCTACGGCGGCAACCTGCCGACCACGCCGTGGACCACGAACGCGGCCGGACGCGGTCCGGCCTGGTCGAACTCGCTCTTCGAGGACAACGCCGAGTTCGGGCTCGGCTTCCGGCTCGCCGCCGACCTGCACGCCGATCTCGCACGCACGCGCCTCGGCGAGCTGCGCGACGTGATCGGCACCGAGCTGGTGCAGGCCATCCTGGACTCGTCGCAGCTCACCGAGTCCGAGCTCGCCGAGCAACGCGAGCGGGTCGATGAGGTGCAGCGCCTGCTGGCGAACCTGTCCGGACCGGTCGCCGACGACCTGCGCAGCGTCGTCGACCACCTCGTCCGGCGCAGCGTGTGGATCGTCGGCGGCGACGGCTGGGCCTACGACATCGGATCCGGCGGGCTCGACCACGTCCTGGCGAGCGGACGCAACGTCAACGTGCTCGTACTGGACACCGAGGTCTACTCCAACACCGGCGGCCAGATGTCGAAGTCGACGCCGCTCGGCGCGGTCGCGAAGTTCGCCGCCGCGGGCAAGGCCGTCGCGAAGAAAGACCTGGCGCTGCAGGCGATCGCCTACGGCAACGTGTACGTCGCACGGGTGGCGATGGGCGCCGATCCGCAGCAGACGCTGCTCGCGTTGCGTGAGGCCGAGTCGTACGACGGGCCGTCGCTGGTGATCGCCTACAGCCACTGCATCGCGCACGGCATCGACATGCGCAACGGCCTCGACCAGCAGTACCGCGCCGTGGCCAGCGGGCACTGGCCACTGATCCGCTACGACCCGGTCGCTCGCCGCAACGGCGGCAACCCGTTCCTGCTCGACTCACCGCGGCCGCGACTCAAGCTCTCGGACTACATCTACCGCGAGCTGCGGTACAAGATGCTGGCCAACTCCAACCCGGCCGAAGCCGACCGCCTGCTCGCACTGGCCCAGCAGGCGGTGGACCAGCGTTGGCAGGTGTACGAGGAGATGGCCACGCGTGGCCCCGACCAGTTCGCGCCTGTCGCGCACCGGGTGGACTGACATGGACCTCGCCACCGACTACATGGGCCTCGGGCTGCGCAATCCGCTCGTCGCATCCGCCTCGCCGCTGTCGCAGACCGTCGACGGCGTCCGGCGCCTCGCGGATTCCGGAGTCGGCGCGATCGTGTTCTTCTCGCTGTTCGAGGAGCAGTTGCGCCGCGAGGCGCTGGCGTACGCGCGGCTCGTCGACGCGGGGACGGAGAGCTTCGCCGAGTCCCTGTCGTACCTGCCACCGTCCGCTGACGACGAGCCCGGCCCACGCCGCTACCTGTACCTGATCGAACGCTCTGCCGAGGCCGTCGACATCCCGCTGATCGCCAGTATCAACGGCTCCACCCCAGGCGGGTGGGTCGAGTACGCCCATGCGATGCAGGAGGCCGGTGCGTCCGGTATCGAGCTGAACATCTACTACGTGCCCGGCGATGGGCATGTCGCCGGTCGTGACGTCGAGCAGCGTCACCTCGATATCGTCGCCCGGGTCAAGGGCGCCGTCTCGGTACCGGTTGCCGTCAAGCTGAGCCCGCAGTTCAGCTCACCCGGTGAGATGGCGCTGCGCCTCGACCAGGCAGGCGCCGACGCGCTGGTGCTCTTCAACCGGTTCCTGCAGCCGGACATCGATGTCGACACCCTGGGGGTCACACCGACCATCGACCTGTCCAGCCCGGTCGAGGCCCGATTGCCGCGCACCTGGATCGCGCTGCTGCGCGGCCGGGTCCGGGCGGCGCTCGCGGCGACGACCGGTGTCGAGACGTCCGACGACGTGGTGAAGTACCTGCTTGCGGGCGCCGACGTGGTGATGACCGCGTCGGCGCTGCTGCGGCACGGCCCGGCCTATGCCGCCACACTGCTCGACGGCCTGACCGACTGGATGACCCGCAAGGGCTACACCTCGATCGGGCAGGTGCGCGGACTGCTGGCCGTGCCCGCCGAGGCCGACCAAGCCGCCTACGAACGGGCAGGCTACGTCGCCGCCCTCCAGGAGGGTCAACGGACCTACAGCCATTGGTGATCGGGACCTGGGCATCTATCGCCCGGGACGTTCGTCCCGACTTTGGCCCGTGGGGCTTGCAGGTGGCCTTCGGGGTGGGGACGCTAGGCCGAGTTGCGGCACCGTCGGCGGGCTCATTCCGACGGGTCAGGGGTCGGCGCAGACGCGTCGGAGACTTAGTCCAAGGGATCGGTGAGCAACATGGCGCAGCGTGGCGCGATCTTCCAGGGTGCGATCTTCGACGTGGACGGGGTTCTGGTTGATTCCCCCCACGAGATGGCCTGGCGGGAGGCCCTGAAGGCGCTGATGGAGGGGGAGTGGAGCGACATCCGTGACCGCACCACGTGGACGCCCGATCGCTTCACCGCGGCGGTGTACCAGCAGGAGGTGGCCGGGATGCCGCGGATGGACGGCGCTCGGGCGGCGCTGACCTACTTCGGGGTGCCCGACGTCGATCAGCGGGCGCAGCAGTACGCGGCGGCCAAGCAGCAGCACATCCTCACGCTCATCGACCAGGGCCGGTTCACGGCATTCCCCGACGCGCTGCGCTTCATCCTCGCTGTGAAGGCCGCTGGGCTGCGGGTCGCCGCGGCGTCGTCGTCGAAGAACGCCCGGTTGTTCCTCGAACGGATCCGCCTGGACACCTTCGCAGCCGGGCAACGGCTCGACTACGACTTCCTCCACGAGGGGATGACGCTGGAGGAGCTGTTCGACGCCGACCTCTCCGGCCGGGATTTCCCGCGCGGCAAGCCCGACCCCATGATCTTCCTTGCCGCCGCGGACGAGCTGGGCCTGGCGCCCGCTGACTGCTTCGTGATCGAGGACGCGTCGAGCGGTGTCCAGGCGGCCAAAGCCGGCGGGATGGCCGCGGTCGGGGTGGCCCGGCTCGAGGACCAGGACCTGTTGGCCCAGGCGGGCGCCGACCTCGTGGTGACGACCCTGGACGACGTGTCCCTGCTCGCGTTGGCGCAGGGCCTGCTGGAGGAGGGGCACGCCGCCGAGGAGATCCGACGCAGGCACACCGAGCAGCCTGCGAGCGCCTGGACGTTGGTCTACGACGGCTTCGACCCCGCCCACCAGGGGCTGCGCGAGTCGCTGTGCTCCCTGGGCAACGGCTACTTCGTCACCCGTGGAGCGCTGCCCGAGGCGGTGGCCGACGACGTCCACTACCCGGGCACCTACCTCGCGGGCCTGTACAACCGGCTGGTCAGCCACGTCGGGGGCCGCGACGTGGAGAACGAGGAACTGGTCAACATCCCCAACTGGTTGCCGCTGCAGTTCCGGATCGCAGACGGAGAGTGGTTCGACATCTCGACCGCCAGGGTCGAGCAGCACCGCCTCGAGCTCGACATGCGCAACGGAACGCTC
The DNA here is from genome assembly GCA_963837575.1 of uncultured Actinomycetota bacterium. Classification (GTDB taxonomy): domain Bacteria; phylum Actinomycetota; class Actinomycetes; order Mycobacteriales; family Pseudonocardiaceae; genus Pseudonocardia. The sequence continues at coordinate 70,098 of CAWIOI010000017.1, read as the reverse complement.
ATCCGCAACCTGACCTGGTGGGACCCCGACGGGCGGCGGACGCGAATGGTGCAGCGCCGGTTCGTCAGCCGCAAGGACGAGCACCTGGCCACGCTGTCCACCGAGTTCACGGCCGAGAACTGGTCAGGCACCCTCGAGGTCCGCTCGGGCCTGGACGGCCGGGTGGTCAACGCGGGTGTCAAGCGGTACCAAGACCTCGAATGGCCGCCATTTGCGGGTGCTCGACCAGGCCGAGGTCGACGACGAGACGATCGATCTGAAGGTCGAGACGACGCAGTCGGAGGTGCGGATTGCGCTCGCGGCCCGCACCCGGGTGCTGCGCGACGAGGCGGTCGTACCGGTCGGCCGCACGCTGGTCGAGGAGCCCGGCTTCGTCGCCCACCAACTGATGGTCCCACTCGAGCACGGACACCCGACGACGGTCGAGAAGATCGTCGCGATCTTCAGCTCACGCGATCGGGCGATCGCAGAGAGCCGGCACGAGGCCCGCCTGGCGGTGGCCGCCGCAGGCGACTTCGCGGAGCTGTTGACCCGGCACGCCGCCACCTGGGACACCGCGTGGAATCGGTACGGCATCGAGATGGACAGCGCGAACGAGTGGACCCAGAGGGTCCTGCACCTGCACATCTTCCACCTGGTGCAGACCGTCCCGCTGCACACCACCCATCTGGACGTCGGCGTGCCTGCACGCGGCTGGAACGGGGAGGCCTACCGCGGCCACATCTTCTGGGACGAGCTCTTCATCTTCCCGATCCTGAACTTCCAGCGGCCGTTCGTCGCCGCCTCGTTGCTGCAGTACCGCCACGCACGCCTCGGGGCGGCACGGTGGGCGGCCCGGGCCGCCGGGCTACGACGGAGCGATGTTCCCCTGGCAGAGCGGCTCGGACGGGCGTGAGGAGACCCAGCAGCTGCACCTCAACCCGAAGTCCGGGCGCTGGCTGCCCGACAACTCGCATCGGCAGCGACACGTCAACATCGCCATCGCCTACAACGTCTGGGAGCACTACCTCGTCACCGGGGACACGAACTTCCTGCGGTTCACCGGCGCCGAGCTCCTGATCGAGATCGCCCGCTTCTGGTCCAGCCTGGCCCAGTACAACCCCGAGCGGGACCGCTACGAGACCCATGGCGTGATGGGCCCCGACGAGTACCACGAGGGCTACCCGGACGCCACCGAGAAGGAGGGCCTGCGCAACAACACGTTCACCAACGTCATGGCGGTGTGGGTGCTGCAGCGCGCCCTCCAGACCCTCGACGAGCTACCCCTGCACTGGCGGGAGGAGGTCGTGAACGAGCTGGCGATCCGCGACGAGGAGCTGGCCCGCTGGCGCGACATCACCCGAAAGATGATCGTCGTGTTCCACGCCGACGGCGTGCTGACCCAGTTCGAGGGCTACGAACAGCTGCTCGAGTTCGACTGGGAGAGCTACCGGCAGCGCTACGGCAACATCCAGCGGCTCGACCGGATACTCGAGGCCGAGGGTGACAGCGCCGACCGGTACAAGGTCTCCAAGCAGGCCGACGTGCTGATGCTGCTGTTCCTGCTGCCACAGGGGGAGCTGCGGGGGCTGCTGTCCGGGCTGGGCTACGAGGTCAGCAGGGACCAGATCCATCGCACCGTCGACTACTACCTGGCGCGGACCTCGCACGGTTCGACGTTGAGCTCGGTGGTGAGCGCGTGGATTCTGGCGCGCTACAACCCGGAGGAGGCGTGGCAGTTCCTGCAGCGGGCGTTGAACAGCGACGTCGCCGACGTGCAAGGTGGCACGACCGCTGAGGGCATCCACTTGGGGTCGATGGCCGGTACGGTCGATCTCGTGCTGCGTTGCCTGACCGGTCTGCGTGTGCGCGGCGACGTGCTCCGCTTCGGACCGGTACTGCCTCCGCAGATCAAGCACCTCCGCTTCAGCATCCACTACCGGGGGCACCGCCTCGACGTCGAGCTCACCGAAGACCACCACCTGACGGTCGACTCCCGGCCGGGCAACGCCGAGCCGATCACAATTCTGGTTTACGACGAGAGCGCGAAGCTCTCCTCCGGGCAGCGGCGCACATTCGCGCTGGTGCAGCGGTGAGCGCCGCCGCAGAGCGCTGGCTGGATCTGGCCGCGCGGGCCGACGAGGTGGCGCTGTGCCTGGACTTCGACGGCACCCTCGCGCCGATCGTCGACGACCCGGACGCGGCTCGGCCGCTGCCCGGCGTCGTCGAGCTCCTCGCGTCGTTGGCCGACAGGTTCGCGGCCGTCGCCTTGGTCTCGGGTCGCCCCGCGGCGTTCCTCGCCGAGCACGCCGCCGCACCCGGAGTGCGCTATCTGGGAATGTACGGGCTGGAGGAGATCCGCGACGGGCAGGTGTGGGTTGATCCGCGGCTGGAGGCGGGCGGCCCCGCGGTGGCCGCGGCCCGCGAAGATCTGCGCGCCGACCCGGCCGTCCGCGACAGCGGCGCCTACCTGGAGGACAAGGGCTACGCGGCGGCCGTCCACACGCGGCGAATCGCGGACCCCGCAGGCTGGGCCGGGCCGATCGGGGCGGCGGCCGGACGGATCGCGCAGCGGCACGGGCTGGAGATCGTCCCCGGCAAGATGGTCTGGGAGCTGCGTCCCGGCGTACACAGCGACAAGGGCGACGCCGTCTCGCGGGTCGCCGCCGAGTCCGGCGCTCGCTCGGTGATCGTCGCCGGTGACGACCTCGGTGACCTGGCCGCCTTCGCCGCCGCGTCCCGGCTCGCCGGGGGCGGCTTCCGCGTGGCCGTGCGCTCGGCGGAGGCACCGCAGAACCTGCTCGCGGAGGCCGACCTGGTGGTCGAGGGCCCCGACGGGCTACGCACACTCCTCGAGCAGCTGCTCGGATGACCCCGTGTCCCCTTACCGGATCGTAAGGCAGTCCTAGCCGAGGTGCCCGGCCGGCCTGGCCATGCCGGTGATAGCCGGGGGAAGCCGTCGGGCGCATGCTCCGAACGGACAGAGCACGTCGTGTCTCGCACCGATGCGGGCAGGCGTTGTCCTGTTGCTGTCCGACCGGGGTGGGGGCGTCCATGAGCGGTTTGTCGGCAGGTGCGGCGCGCGGGCGGCCCCTCCAGACGGTCGCACCGCTCGTGGTGGAGCTGTCCGGATCACGGCGCAGCCTGGAGCCGGGCGCGGGCTACGTGATCGGTCGCGACCCGCGGTGCGCCGTCGTCGTTGCGGACGCTCGGGTGTCCCGTCGGCACGCCGTCATCCGCATCAAGGACGGCCGCTGGGAGGTCGCCGACGACGGCAGCGCCAACGGCATCTACGCCGGAGGCCTGCGGGTCGAGCGGGTGGAGATCACCGCGGAGTGCGCGGTGCGCCTCGTGGATCCCGCAACCGGGCCGATCGTGAGGTTGGTTCCGGACGGGTCCGGTCGGGCGCCGGATCAGGTGGACGAGTCGACGGAGCGGATCGAACCGCGGCCCCGCGGCGAGGACGGCGCGCCGCTGGCGATCCCGTACGCGGTCCGCTGGCTGGTGCCGAACGGCGAGCGGTTCGCGAACTTCGACGTCCTGAACGACAACGACACCCAGCTCGCGTACTTCCGGCGGTTCGGGCACATCTACGCGGTCGGCGTGCCGGCCAGGAGATGGCGGCTGGTCGTGGTCTCGGACCCCGAACTGCTCGAGCGCGTCGCGACCGACGAGGAGCAGTTCGGGAAGCGCGTCGAGGACATCAACTTCTTCACCCAGCTGCGCAACTCCCGCGGCGGTGGGCTGTCGGTCATCGGGGACGGCGAGCACTACGAACAGGTCCGGCGGGTGATGTTGCCGTGGTACTCGCCTGCTCACCAGCGGACGCAGCTCGAACTGATGAAGGAGCAGGCGCGCAAGATGGTCGGCGCCTGGGCCGAGATGCCCGACGACCGGCCGCTGGATGCGCGCGGCTGGATGGAGCGCTACACGCTGGAGGTCTCCGGGCGCGGCGCTTGTGCCTACGACTTCGGCCTGCTCGATGGCGACGGCCCTCCGCACGCGTTCGCAGCAGCGGTTCCCGCCAGCACGAAGGAGAGCATCCGGCGCGTCGCCGACCCCCGGCCCGACTCGGCCCTGTGGGCCGGTCGAGCCAGCCGCGGGCGCCGGAAGACCTACCGTCGCCACAACGAGGAGCTCTTCAGGACCGCGGGCGCCCTCGTGCACGCCCGCAGGCACACGTGCCCCGTCGGGCAGCCGATCGACCTGCTCAGCCGCCTGGTCAGCACCCCGGACCCCGAGACCGGTGAGCTCCTCGACACCGAGACGGTGCGCGACCAGATCCTCATGCACCTCTCGAACGGCTTCAACGGGCCCTCGATCACGGCCGCGTGGCTGGTGGCCGTCCTCGCCACACGCCCGGACGTCGAAGCCGAGCTCATCGCCGAGATCGACGGGATCACCGGCGGAGACCCGGAGTACGACCTGCGCTACGACGACCTGGCGGGCCTGACGTACACGACGCAGGTGATCAAGGAAGCGCTGCGCGTCTACCCGCCGATGCCGATCACGATCCGGCGCAGCCTCAAGGACGGCCTGCTCGGCCGCTACCGGGTCCGCAAGGGCGACGTCATCCTCGTCGGGGCGCTCGCCGCACAGCGCGACGCGCGGTACTGGGGCCCGGACCCCGACCGGTTCGACCCGGATCACTTCACGCCCGAGCGGATCGCCGAACGGCCCCTCCACGCCTTCATCCCGTTCTCGATCGGACGACGGCAGTGCATGGCGCAGGAGGTCAGCTTCATGATGCTCCGCGTCGTCCTGTTCGAGATCTACCGGCGGTACCGCCTGCGTCTCGCGCCGGGCGCGTCCGTCGCGAAGAACACCGTGGTCACGACGAAGCCGGAGACGGTCCCGGTGACGTGCATTCCCCGGGCACGCACCGTTGCCCTGCCGGCTACGGTCGTTCACCAGCCGCGGGAGGAGCCGCCTTCGGCCCGGGCCCGGAACCGGGGCGAGCCGACAGAGATCCCGGCGACGAGCACGTACCGCCATCTGGTGATCGCCTACGGCAGCAACTTCGGCGCGAGCAAGGAGATCGCCGAGCGCTTCGCGGAGCGAAGCGACTTCCACGGCTACACGAGCGAGGTGCTGACGCTGAACGAGCTCGCGGCGGCGCCTGCGCGCACCGAACCGTGGCTGCTGGTCGTCATGACCTCGACCTACACCGGAAACCCCCCGTCGAACGCGACCGCGTTCCGGGCGTTGCTCGAGGCGACCGGGCCGGGCTCGCCGACGTGGCGCGCCTGCCGCTACCTCGTCTGGGGGCTCGGCAACCGGCAGTGGAACGCGTTCCTCGCCTTCCCCCGCTACGTCCACCGCAAGCTCGCCGAGCTGGGGGCCACGCCGCTCGCGGACCTCGACTTCGGCGACGTGGGCTCGACGGCATGGGAAGCCCATCACGAGGAGTGGAACGGCCGCGTCTGGCCGACGCTGCTCGACCTCTCCGGAGCACGCCCGACACGGGCGGCGGCGGCGCGGGTCGCGCTGGACGACTCGGTGACCACGGAGCTGACCGGCTCCGACTCGGTCACCGCGATGCGGCGGTCGCTCGGCGCCGCCGCGAGCGCGTTGCCGTCGCTCGACATCGACGTGCTCGTGCCGACGATCTTGGACAACCCGGTCGGCGTCGCCACCATCGAGGCGCGCGTCCTCGGCGCTCGCAGGCTGCAACCGGCCACATCGCCGCGGCAGACGCAGCACCTGGAGATCGCCTTGCCCGCGGGCACCCGCTACCGGACGGGGGATCACCTGGGCGTCTGCCCCAGGAACGGCGCCGAGGAGGTCGAACGGCTGGCGCGGCACCTCGGGGTCTCCCTCGACGGCGTGTTCACGGTGCCGAAGGCGCTGCCCGTCCGCGCCGTGCCGAAGGGCGTCGTCGTCGGGGTGCGCAACGTGCTCACCAACCTCGTCGACATCGGCGGGAAGCCGACGGTCCCGTTGGTCGACATGCTGCTCCGGTCAGCGACCGACCCCGAGGAGCGGTGCAGGCTGGCGCAGATCCGGCAGGTTCTGAGCACGCCGGAAGGCCCCCGTCGGCGCTACGAGCCACGATCGACGCAGGGGGCTACGACCTGCTGCGGCTGCTCGACACGTTCCCGTCGTGCTCACTCAACATCTTCGAGCTGCTGTGCGTGGCGCAGCCGCTGCGGCCGCGCTACTACTCGGTGAGCTCGTGCCCGCAGATCCACGGTCCTGACGTTGCGCACCTGACCGTCGGCCTCGACGCCGCCCCGGTGCCGGGCGAGCTCGACCGGGCCTTCCACGGGACGGGCTCGCACTACCTGCACCGGCTGCGGCCAGGCGACCGACTGGCCGTCTTCCTCGACAGCGCCGACGGGTTCCACCTGCAAGACGACGTCGGCAAACCGATGATCTTCGTCTCGGCAGGCACCGGCTTCGCCCCGATGCGGGCCTTCCTCTGGGAACGCCTCGCGTTGCGCCGCAACGGTGCCGCGCTCGGCCAGGCCGTGCTGTTCAACGGCCTCCGCTCACGCCGACTCGACGGTCTGTACCGGGAGGAGGTCGACCGGTTCCTCACCGACGGCGTGCTCGATCAGGTGCACATCGCGGCGTCGCGCGAGCATCCCGGGCGTCGCGAGCACGTCCAGGATCGCCTCCGTCAGCAGGGCCCGCTCGTGTGGCGGCTCCTGTCCGCAGGTGGCTACGTTTACGTGTGCGGTGCCCAACCGATGCGGGACGCCGTGCGGGCCGCGTTCATCGACGTTCTCGCCGATCACGGCGGGATGTCCCGCGAAAGTGCCGAGGCGTTGATGGTCGAGCTGGAAGACGCCGGTCGTTACCGACCCGATCTGTGGGCCTGAAATCCCGGTCCGGGCTGGTCTACGCCGACATCGGGGTGGTCACGGCGCTGACCGGGGGGCGCCCGTCGGACTGCTCGCGGTCCGCGGAGCGGGGCTTGCGCTGGTCGTCGATGTGCCCGTCCCGCAGCGTGATCGTTCGTTGCTTGACCTTGCTGCCCTTTCGCCAGTTGCGGATGTAGTCCATCCATTCGTCGTCGCGCAGGCTGGCCACGAGCACTTTCAACGTGCTCTCGAGTTGGCCCTCCTCCCACTTCACGTTGCGGGCGAGGGTGCCGGTGAGGGCGTCGGGGTGTTTCGCGGAGATCGTCACGAGGTCGCTGGCCGTGCGGATGCCCGCTCGGCGTAGTGCGTCGTGCATGTCGGGGGAGAACCTCGTGTGGAGGTGCAGGATGGCCTGGTCGATCCAGTCGATGAGGCGCGCTGCCGGTACCCGGGTCTCCAGTAGCAGGTCGATGAGGTCGTGGTTGGCCAAGGCCTCGATGTTGGCGATGCCTTCGTCCAGGAGTCGGGCGCGGTCGTAGAGATCGATCCCTTCCAGGTTCTTGAGCGGGACCGGCTCCTCCAGGTCGCGGGTGAGCTTGCCGACCCACTTGGTGCGGTAGATCTCCTGGAGGAAGGTCAGGAAAGTCTCCGGGACGATGCCGATGAGGAAGGCCACGACGAGCAGGGCTGCGCCCAGTTGCGGCCAGTCCGGTGCGACGACCTTGACGAGCCAGCCCAGCAGAACGGCGACGATCACGCGCACGGTGATGCTGCTGTAAGCCTTGGGGCGCAGATCGTCTCGGGCGTAGCGGCGGAGGATGAGGTTGATCGCGAAGAAGTAGGCGCCGAGGAAGCCGAAGGCGACGGTGTTGGCCTGCGGGGCGAAGGACAGGGCGACGTCGGTCAACGAGGCGGGCGGGGGGTCGCTCTTGACGGGCAGGAGCGTGAGGACCCAGCCGAAGGCGAGCACGATCGTGGCGAGCGGGATCGGCCAGCGGCCCTGGCGGGCCAGTCGGGCGGAGCGGGAGCCGCCGTTCTGGCCGTACATCTCGTCGAGCTGGTTCCCGTAGCGGGCTTCGACGTCGGCGAGCGTGGTCACACGGGGATCGAGGCGGAAGATCTGCTGCTCGAAGCGGGCGCGCAGCGTGCTGAGCCGTTGGCGGTCGAAGAGGAAGAACAACAGCCCGGGCACCATGCAGGCGAGGGCGATGAAGATCACTTGCAGCATCCTGGCCAGCTCGCTGAGCGGGTTGCCCGTTCCCAGATCGCCGAGTCCGTAGCGCCAGACGACGAGGGCGGGGACGCCGATGCTGATGACCAGGACGAGGGCCAGCATCACCAGTTGACCGACGAGCCGCGCCACCGTGTTGCTGCTGAAGCTCGCCACCAGAACCGCGACGATGATCAGGACGAGCGCGACGACCGCAAAGACGATCAATGGACCGACGCCCAGCCAGACGTTCAGCAACAGCGCTGCCACGAATCCGACGGCCAGGCCCGTGGGCAGTGCCTCGATCAACCGGGCGAGCCTGTCGGAACGGTCGCTGGTGGAAGTCGAGCAGGCGAGCACGCCTTCCTGGATGAGCGGCTCGAGGTCGCGGGTGACGCCCACGCTGAGTTGACGTCTCTGCAAGGGTGCGAAGACCAGCAGCGCGTCATCGACGTGCAGCCGCAGGTGGTCCGGGGTGCAATTGCGCACCCACGTGGTCTTCGCCTGCGTGTTTGCCGACGGTGCGGGCGCTGCCTCGGCCATCCCGGGTCTCCCTCCACCGACCCGGACAACGCGCTGGGAATGGGACGGCGCTCTAGTGAGGTCCGAACGGGAGCCGCTGATACCGAGCGGGTCGAATCGATCACCATACGCGGTGCGGTTGCTGGGCGGCGTCGGCCGTGGCGAGGGCGATCACCGCGGCGACGTCGTGGCGGCGCAGAGCGCCGACGTAGCACTTCGAGCAGCGCTCGTTCAGTTGCGCGCAGCCGAGGATCCGGCCGCTGCTCGAGCGGCGAAGCCGGTCGCGGGCCGTGCAGGGCGACCCGGGCCCGCTGCCGCGCGCTGTTCACCGCGGCGACGGTCGTGCCCAGCAGCTGTGCCGCCTCGCCGGAGGAGCAGCGCAGCACGTCGCAGAGGACCAGCACTGCGCGTTGCTTCGGCGGCAGCAGCTCGATGATCGTGCGGCAGGCCATTTCGATGCTTCGCCCGCTCTCCAGCAGCGCGTCGGGCCCGGGATCGGTCGAGACGGGCTCGGTGGCGGATCGCCGTCAGGTCATCGGACGCTGTCCGGGCCGAAGCGGAGGGGGCGCCCGCGGTCGCGGCGCATCTCGTCCAGGCAGGCGTTGGTGGCGATCCGGTACAGCCAGGTGCGGAAGGTGGCGCGCCCGGCGAAGGTGGAGCGGGCCCGCCAGGCCCGCAGCAACGTCTCCTGCAGCGCGTCCTCGGCCCGCTCGGCGGAGATCAGCATCCTCCGGCAGTGGCCGTGCAGCTCGCGTGCGGTGGCGTTCGACCAGCACGGTGAAGGCGGCCTCGTCCCCGGCGACGGCGCGGTCCACGACCGGATCGGCGGTCGGGTGGGCCGACGCGACGGGCGGCCGGGCGAGTGCGGCGGTCATCGCGCGCTCCGGCTCGGCGACGCTGCGGGTCCGGGACGGCCAGCGCGCGGGCGAGGCCGTCGAGCGCGGCGGTCGGGTCGTGGTGCGGCCAGATCAACGCCACGTGCCGCAGCGGTGGCCAGCCTTCGTCGGCGGCGAGCTCGGCGACCCGCTCGGCCAGCGCCGCTCCGGAACGGTCGCCGACCACGGCGATGCGGGCCGCGTCCACTCCGAGCTCGGCGGCGTGATCGGCGGCCCAGGACACCGCGGCGTGCCCTTCGAGGGCGTGCGCCGCGGAGACGGTCAGGACCATCGCGCCGAGGCGCGTGATGAGCTCGTCAACCAGGTCGTCGTCGGCGGAGAACAGCACCACGAGGGCGGCGACGGTCGGGTCCGCGCAGGACGCGGGCCAATGCACGCGCGCCCGGGCGCCTGGCGTGAGGTAGCGGAGCGCGACATCGGCGATCCGACGCGCACCTGCTCGGGGTTGGTCGGGAGAAGCCATGGCCATACCCTCGCGCCGGCACCCCGGCGAAGGGAAAGGCCGATCACGCATGACGGCAGTGCACCGGTTGCATCACCACCGAGCGGGCGAAACCGGCGATGATGGCTCCCATGGATGACCGCTCGCAGCGCGGTGGCAAGGTGCTCGTGCTCCCACCGGCCCCGGACGCGATCGAGCTACGGCATCTGCGTGCGTTCGTGGCAGTTGCCGAGGAGCTCAACTTCGGGCGGGCCGCGACCAGGTTGTTCGTGTCCCAGCCCGCACTGAGCCGACAGATCCGCAGCTTGGAACGGCTCGTGGGCTGCAACCTGCTGCGCCGCACCACACACCGGGTCGAGCTGACGCTGGCAGGCGACGCGCTGCTTGACCGGGCGCGGCGGCTGCTCACCGATCTGGACGACGCGGTCTTCGCCACCCGCTCGGTCGGCGGGGACCTGGAGCGCAGGCTGGCCGCGGCGTGGGAACCGCTGGACGACCTCACCGCCGCGAGCCCCGATCTGCAGGCGTTGCGCGATGCCTGCGAGCAGTTGCACGGGCAGTTCGAGATGGCCGCCGGGGTGTCGGTGCGGCCGGTGATCGCCGGTGGGGTTCCCTCGCTGCTGCTGTCGCCCCGCCCGGAGCCTGCCCCGACGGTCCTGCTGCTGCATGGCGGCGGGTACGTGATGGGTTCCGCCTTCGGCTACCGGCATCTGGCCAGCGCGCTGGCCGCAGCCGCCGACGCGTGCGTGCTCGTGCCCGACTACCGGCTCGCCCCCGAGCACCCGTTCCCGGCCGCCATCGAGGACGCGGTGCGCGCCTACCTCTGGATGCTCGACTCCGGGGTTCCCGCGGAACAGATCGTGCTGGCCGGTGACTCCGCGGGCGGCGGGCTCGCGCTCTCGGTGCAGACCACGCTGAAGCGGCAGGACCTTCCCGCTGCCGGGCGGCACCATGGCGTTGTGCCCGGCCGTCGACCTCAGCTACGACGAGGAGATCGAGCTACCCACCGAGCCGCAGCCTGCGGTCAGCATCGCGCAGCTGCGCTCGTTCGCCGCCGCCTACCTCGGCGACACCTCACCCCGCGACGAGGTGGTCAACGCGCTGCGCGCCGACCTCACCGGACAGCCCGCCGATGCTGATCCAGGCGGGCACCGGTGACGTGCTGGGCAAGGACGCGCACCGCCTCGCCGAGCACGCCACCGGCCTGCGGCGTCGAGGTGCAGTTCGAGCTGTACCCGGTGACCACGCACGACTTCCACCTGTTCTGGTCGTTCCTGCCCGAGGCCGCAGACGCGCTGGAGCAGGCAGGCGCGTTCGTCCGCCGGGTGAGAGCGAGGCAGGCGTCGTCGAACGATCCCAGACGCGCTGAGGACCGCCGGGTCAACGCCGAGCACCCGCCGCTACGTGGGGTCGGAAGGGTCCCGTGGGTCGGCGTCGGTGGCGCGCAGGCCGCTGTGGCGCGTGCGGTGCAGATCTCCGCGGCGTCGTCCGATGGCGGCCCGCGCAGCCGACAACGCCACCGGTGCGACAGGCTTCTCCTCCGCGCCGCCATGCTTGGGCGCGGGGGCCCTCGTGAGACTGCGGGTGAGGTCCGGGTCGAGGTCGTAAGCCAACGCCTCACGGATGCCGTCCAAGGTGCGCAGCAGACGCACGATCTCGGCCCGGGTGACGTCACGCAACCGTGTCAGTCGCTCGAGCTCCGCCGCCGCTTCCCGGTGGCGCTGCTCGATGTCCTGCTCGGCCACGTCGCTGATCTCTCGAGCCTGCAGGAGGGCTCGGCCTCTGATGTGTTGCGCCTCAGACTCCGCGGCTGCCACCAGCTGGGCGGCCTGCTCGCGGGCCGCGGTCATCTCGACGGCGCCGCGGTGCTCGGCGGCGGCCAAGGCCGCCTGTCGCTCCTGCCACTCCTGGCGGCGGTCCTGCTCGTGCCGGGCGATCTCCGCGTGGGCCTCGGTCAGCAGCGCGCCTGCACGCCGTTCGGCGGATTCGCGGACTTGCAGCGCTTCCTGCTCGGCCGCTCGCAGCAGCCGATCCAGGCGCGGACCCAACCCGGCGTCTCCCGATGGTGACGACACCGGGGTCGGGCTCTGCGCCGCGACCGCATCACCGCCGTGGTCGGGGGCCCCGGGATCTGCGGCGATGGCACGGGGTGCGTGCTGTATCGAGATGGCGAGCACCTCATTCGGTCGACAACCAAGCTCGTCGCCGGGGTTTGGGCAACGCGTTGACTCTATCGGCAGCGGAGAGGCGTCCCGCGGACGGCTGGTCAGGTGCGGTGGGTGCGGTGGTAGTCGCGCCAGATCAGTCGGTGTACGCCCAGCACGCGGGGCAGTGAGCGGAGGCCGGGGATGAAGGGCAGCAGGAGCAGGGCCAGGGTGAGCACCATCATCAGGCCCCAGACCAGCGCGTCGGCGTTGTCGGAGTGCGGAGAACGGGGGCACCTGGTACCAGAAGGTGTAGAGCCACATCCAGGGCTGGCCGGGGTAGTTGCCGGTCTCGTTCATCATGCCCCACTGGTCCCCGCCCAGTTGCTGGGCGCGGGCCTGGTCCTCCAGGTAGGCGCCGTCGGCCAGCAGCAGCAGGCTGCGGGTGGCGTCGGAGCCGTAGAAGGTCCCCGACGACGTCAGGGTCCCCTCGAGACCTCCGGAGCGGGCGAGGTCCAGGAAGCGTTGCGCCAGCAGCGGCACCGGGCCGTAGTCGCCGGCGGCGACCTGCGCGGGGTCGTTGTCGGGCGCGGCGGCCAGGGCTTTGACGTAGTCGCCGCTCCAGGCGGCCTGCTGGTCGGCGCTCGCGCCGGTGTATCGGGCCAGTGCGGCGGTCAGCGCGGGGTCGCCGGTGATCCGAGTCAACGGGGTCAGCACGAGGTCGTTGGCCGGGTCGAGGGGGATGGTCACGCCCGCCCATTTCTGCAGTTGCAGCGGGCCGATGCTTTGACCGTCGGCCGCGGTGTTGTAGGGCGGCCCGTAGCCTGCGCTGGTGGTGGTGCCCGCCAACTCACCGGCCGCGGTCGCGATGACGTCGTTGGGTGCTCCCGCGGCCCAGTCGGCGAGCGTGATCGGCTTCTCGTCGGGCGAGGAGAAGATCCACGCCAGGGCGACGGTCAGGACGAGGACGCCCACCAGCGCGAGGGTGAACTCCTTGACCAGGTCGTAGGGCCGGGTCGGGAAGAGGTGGCTGTCGGGGGTCTCGGTCGCCCCGGCGGCGCGGCGGGCGCTCGGGTGTCGTGGACGGCTGCTCGGTCGTCGGCGGGGTGGATGCGCTGGTCACGGGGTCACCTGCCGATCGGCTTCGGGCGTCGACGACGGGCTCGGGCGCCGGTGGACGCCGATGGGTGGGACGACGCCGTGGCGACGCACGAGCACGACGTGCCAGATCGTGAGGACGCCGATGAGGAACGGCAGCAGCGCGATGTGCCACATCAGCATCTGGCCGGGGTTGAGGACGTTGAACACCGCGCCGATGCCGACCGCGTTCAGCCCGTCCTTGGCCTGGGTGCTGATCCATTGGGCGTCGAAGTTGGTTTGGGAGAGGTAGCCGGTGAACGCGGTGCCGATCGAGCCGACGAAGGCGACGACGCCGGTCATCCAGGTCAGCGCGCGGCGGCCGCGCCAGGCGGCCATGAAGAACTTCCCCCACAGGTGCACGACCATGACGGCGAAGAAGATCTCGGTGCTCCACAGGTGGAGCGAGTTGACGAAGTGGCCGGTGCCCGAGGTGTGCCACCAGGTGGGTCCGCCGAGGGCCAACAGCCCGCCGGTGATCAGCACGATCACGAGGGCGGCGAGGGTCAGCACCCCGAAGACGTAGATCCAGGAGGCGACGTAGACCGGCTGGCGGTCCGGGCAGGGCCTGCCCCGGCGGAACCAGCGTCGCGATCCGGGTGCGCAGCCGCGCCGTCCAACTGGTCTCGTTCATCGCCGGCCGGCCCGGTCACGGTGCCCGAAGGGCACCAGCACCGCCACGGCGAAGACCGCGAGCATCAGCAGAATGATCGCCAGGTTGGTGACCGAGATCTGCAGGACGCCCCACGACACGTAACTTCCGCTGGTACCCATGCGCGCAGGGTGGGCCACCCTGCCCGCGACCGCACAGAGGCCTTGGACCACAAGCCTGCCCGCCGGAAGACCGCCCGATTCGGGCCTGCAGGCCCGTCGCCGAACGCGGCGTGGCGGATCGAGACCGCCCGTTCCTCCTACCGTGGCCCGGTCATACGATGATCGCCACGACACGGATCGCCGGTAGCGACCGGTCGCCCGACCGTCCCGGAGGCACGGTGCTTTCACGACCCGCAAGAGCGGTCATCGCCGGGCTGGTCCTCGCCACGGTGGCCACCGGGTGCAGCAGCTCGCCACCTCCGCCGCCGTCGGCCCCCGCGTCGGTGGCCATCCCGGCGCCACCCACCGCGACCCATGCCCATGTGACCAAGGTCCTCACGATCGTCGAGGAGAACCACGGCCTGCAGCAGATGCGGGCCTCGATGCCGTTCCTCTCGGCGCTGGCCAACCGGTACGGCTATGCCACCGGCTACAGCGCGGTGAGCCACCCGTCACTGCCGAACTACCTCGCGATGAGCGGCGGATCGACGTTCGGCATCAGGAACGACGCGGCACCCGCTGCGCACCGGGTCCCCGGCCCGTCCGTGTTCGGTCAGGCTCTCGCCGTGGGCAAGACCGCCAAGGTTTACGCCGAGTCCATGCCCACCAACTGCACCCTGACCAACACCGACACCTACGCGGTCCGACACACCGGCTGGGCGTACTACATCGACGAACGCGCCGCGTGCCAGACGGGGCAAGTCCCGATGGGCAGCACGTCGACCGGAGCTCTGGCGGCTGACGTCGCCGCAGGCAGCCTGCCCACCATTGGCTGGGCGATCCCGGACCTGAGCCACGATGCCCACGACGGCACTCTCGCCGAGGCCGACAACTGGCTCGCGGGCTGGCTCCCGGCGATCTTGTCGGGGCCCGACTTCCGCAGCGGCGGCCTCACGGTCGTGATCACCGCCGACGAGGACGACCGCCGCAGCGGCAACAACGTCCTCATGGTGGTCGCCGCCCCCGGCGTCACGGGCAAGGTGGTCACCACCCCGCTGACCCACTACTCCCTCACGGGCTTCTACGACGACGTCATCGGCGCTCCCAAGCTCCGCGCCGCCGCCACCGCGCCGTCGCTCGCCGCGGCCTTCGGCCTCGCCGTCGGGCCCTGACCGAATCGATCACGGGGTGTTGGCCGGACGCTAACCCTCGGGCGCCTCGAGCCGATAGCCGTGGCCGCGGAGCGTGATGATGGTCGGCACGCGGGCCGCGGGGCCGCTCGCGGCCTCGGCCAGCTTGCGACGCAGGGCGGCGACGTGCACGTCGAGCGTCTTCGTGGAGCCGAACCAGTTGCCGTCCCACACGTCCGCCATGAGGGTTTCGCGGCTGATGGCCCGCCCGGGCTCGGCGGCCAGGCGGGTGAGGAGATCGAACTCCTTGGCCCGCATCGTGAGCTCCCGTCCCGCCAGGGTGACCCGGCGCGCGGCGGGATCGACCAGCAGGTCGCCGATGGCGGCGGGCCGCTCGTCACCGGTGATGGCCGCGTCGCGACGCAGGTGGGCGCGGATGCGCGCGTGCAGCTCGGCGAGTCGCACCGGCTTGGTCAGGTAGTCGTCGGCGCCTGCTTCCAGTCCGACGACGACGTCCATCTCCTCCGTGCGTGCGGTGAGGATCACCAGGACGGCGGCCGGGAGGCGGGCGCGGAGCCTGCGGCAGACCTCCACGCCGTCGAGGTCGGGCAGCCCGAGGTCGAGCAGGACGAGGTCGGCCGCGGGGCAGGCCAGCGCGCCGCGTCCGGTGCGCTCCCAGCGCACCTCGTGGCCGTGGGTGCGCAGGCTGGTGCGCAGTGCGTCGCCGATCGTCTCGTCGTCCTCGACCACCACGATCTGTGCCACGGCCGCCACCCTACGGACGCGCCGTCGGGAGCGCGGCCGGTTGGGGGGTGGTCGTCGTCCGGGTGGCGTCGTGACCGGTCCGGGCACGGTGGTTGCCGATCGCCCGCTGGGTGGGGGCGGCGACGGGCGGCGCAGGGACGGCGACCGGTCGCGCAGGTGCGGGGAGGGCCGTGACGCGGTGGGCGACGGCCACGCCGAGGGCACGCATGTCGGCGATCCGCGCCGGTGGCCGCAGCGTACGCAGCGCACCCGGGGCGGTGATTCGCGCCCGACCGGCCTGGGCGCGGTGGACCGGGCGGGTGGTCGCCGCCCGCGGAGTGTGGACAGGAAGCCGTCCGATCGGGACGGCAACCACGACAAATCCGAGCATCGCCAGGTAGACCAGGCACGAGGCGGCGACGAGCCAGCCCGCGCGGGTCAGGAGCCGTCGCCGCCGGTTGCCCTCGACGACGAACACAGGTCGGAGCAGGACCAGGGTATCGGCGAGGTCGTCGCGCCGCGGGTCGGTCACCGCGCGCCGCCGATGTGCTGGTCGAGCGCGGCGGTCGCCGGGCCGAGGTCGGTGGCGGAGGAGACGTCGAGCACCAGCCGATCGCCGCCGACCACGTCCGCCGGACCTTCGGCGGCCGGAGCAATGCGGACGGCGGTGGTCGACACCGGATCAGGGGCCGATGGTGAGGGCGTGGAAGGTCACCCGGGCGCCGTCGTCGGCCGCGCCGCCCGCGGTGTCGGCCCCGGTGTCGGCCCCGGTGTCGGCCCCGGTGTCGGCCCCGGTGTCGGCCCCGGTGTCGGCCCCGGTGTCGGCCCGGGTGTCGGCCCGGGTGTCGGCCCGGGTGTCGGCCTGCTGGTAGTCGCCCGCCTGGAAGCGGACCGGGGCCCCGGCGAACGCGGCGGGCACCGGGGCGGTTCCACGGGCGGTGTGGCCGTCGGCCGTCGCGGTGAAGCTGAGCGTGCCGTTGCCGTCGTCGCTGATCGAGAACGTGAACGCGGTGCCGAGCGGCACGCCTGCCAGCAGCGGCACCCGGGTGGCGTCCGGGCCGGACTGCTGCTGCTTGACCACGACGTCGATCGTGCCGCCCTGGTCGTGCAGCATGACGAACGGGACCGAGCTGATGGCGGCGGAGCCGTGGATCTGGCCGAGGATCACGTCGGGTGTGGCGCGCGGCAGTTGGGCGACGGTGACCGCGGCGGTGAGCACGTGCTTGCCGAGGCCCGCGAGGAACGGGGAGAGGCTGTCCAGCTCGGTGCGGGTGTGGCCGGAGTTGGGTGTGGTGACGCCCGCGACGGGCGCCCACAGGGTGAGGCCGCCGTGGCCGTCGGCGACCAGCCAGGGCGGTGAGACGGCTGCCGGGTCGACGGTGGCCGCATCGCCCTTGCGCCCGGCGATCGGCAGGGTGAGCTTCCACCCCGCCAGGGCCACCGGCCCGCTCGGCGCGGCGGGGGCGGGCGGGCCCTCCGGGGTCGGGTGCGGGGTGCCCGCGACGCCGCACCCGGCGGCGACGACCCACAGGAGCACGACGATCGCGACCCACCGCGAAATGCGCACGGTTGAGGATGGTGGCACAGCCCATTCCCGCGGCCTTTTTCGACCCGGTCTTCTTGAGATGCCGTTGACAAACGCTTGACCCTATTACCGCAGCTGATCTCGGTGCGAAAACCATTCCCGGTGGCCGTGCCGTCTCCGGGTGCCGGTTCCAAGAAAGCACCAAGAAACAGACGCGACGATGGGCCGCACGCCGGCACACCGCCGGCTACCCGAGGAAAGGCTGACCGTGCCCACGTTCGTCTCCGGACTTCCGCTGCATCCGCTCGTCGTGCACGCGGTCGTCGTTCTGGTCCCGATCGCGGTGCTGGGTGCGATCCTCATCGCGGTCTGGCCTGCAGGCAGGCCCCGTTGGGCGTGGCCGGTGGTGGTGCTGACCGCGGCGGCGGTCGCCGCGATCCCGGTCGCGACCAGCACCGGCGAAGGCCTGGAACACAACCTGCCGCGTACGCAGGCGATTACCACGCACGCCGAGCTCGGTGACCAGCTGCTCGTCTTCGCGGTGCCGCTGCTCCTGTGCGTGTTCGCGCTCGCGTTCCTCGACCGCAGGCGCCGCCGCAGCGTCGAACGGGTTCAGGCGTCGGGTCCGGGCACGATGACCGCACCGTCCACCACGCCGGTTCCGGCCCGCCTCGTTGCCGTCGTCCTCGCCGCGCTGACCGTGGCGTTCGCGCTCGTCTGTGCCGTGCAGGTGTTCCGCATCGGGGACAGCGGGGCCCGCGCCGCCTGGGGTGACATCCACTACGCGCAGCAGCCCCGCACCGGCGCAGGCCGCGGCTGAGAGCGGTCGACGGGCACCGCGGCCTCGTCGGTAGCCGCTCCCACCCTCCTCTTACGTGCGGTCACTACTGTGCGGCCGTCGGGACAGTTCCGGGAGCCGAGGAGGAGCGATGACGGTCGGCATCGCCGTGGGCATGGCGCTGCTCGCGGCGACGATGTTCGCCGTCGCCGCCGTCGTGCAGAACGCCGCGGTCGCCGCGGTCGTCCGGGTCGATCGAACGCAGACGATCGGCGGAGCGCAATTCCGGAGCCTGGCGCGGTCGCGCACCTGGGTGGGCGGTGTCTCGCTGACGGCGTTCGCCTCCGTCGTGCACGCGGGTGCGCTGGTGCTGGCCCCGGTGGCCGTCGTGCAGCCGATCGGGGTGCTGTCTGTGCCCTTCGCGGTGGTGCTCGCCGCGTCGCGAACCCGTATTCGACCGCCTGCAGTGGTGTGGGCGGCGGTTGCGGTGTGTCTCGGGGCGGTGGCGGGGTTCGTTGTGCTGGCCGAGATCGGGCTGGGCACCTCGCCCGCGCCGCGGTTCGCCGACGTTGTGGCCGCGGCGTTGGGGACGGGCGCGCTGGCGGGCGGGTTGGCGCTGTGGGCGACGGGGCGCTCGGGCTGGCTGCGTTGCGCCGGGTTCGCGGCCTCGGGCGCGACCGCGTTCGGCCTGGTGTCGGCGTTGATGAGGCTGATCGCGCTGCATCTGACAGCCGGCGTGAACGACCTCGACGACGTCGGGGTGTGGCTGCCCGCCATCGGGATCGTGATCGCACTCGCCGTCGGGGGGTGGGCGGTGCAGCAGGCCCACGCGGCGGGCGCCCCCGCCGTCGTGGTGGGCTGCCTGACCGTGGTCGACCCGCTGGTGGCGGTCGGCCTTGGCATCACGATGCTGGGCGAGGGCACGGACACGACGCTCGCCACCGCGGGCGGGCTGATCACGTTCGCGCTGCTCGGCCTGGGGGCGGCGCTGGTCCTCGCCCGCCACCACCCCGACGCCGACCACGCCCCGGCGCACCCGTCCGCTCGGCACGTCCAGAACCACGCGGTCGAGTAGTCGGCACCGCAGGAGGTCGGTGCTCACGATCTGTCACCGAGGATTCACTCGGTCGCTACACGTCAATTGACCTTGCGTTAACCCGGGACTTGCCGGTGGCGGGGTGGCCTTCTCCTAGCTTCACTGTCCGTGGCAACTCAGGAGCCGACCGTCGCAACTCGCGAACGGTCGTCGATCGGCGGCTCGTGGGCACGCCGCGTCGTGTGGGCGCTCCTGTCCGTCGGTTGCGCCGCCGTCTTGCTCACTCCGCGCTTCCTGCCCTTTTACGACTACCCGGAATGGCTGCTGCAGGGCCAGATCGTGCGTGACCTGTGGACGGGTGCCGCCAGCAACGGGAGTTCGGTGCCGCAGCTCTACGCGATGCTGCCCGTCCCCGTGCCGAACCTCGCAGCACCCGTCGGCGTCGCGCTGCTGGCAGGCGTGCTGCCGATCGCGGTAGCAGGCCCGGTCTTCCTGGTGCTCGGCGTGCTCGGCTTCGGTTACGGCTACGGCTTCCTGGTCCGTCGGCTGCAGCACGGGCCGACCGTCTTGGAGTTCACCGGCTTCATCTGGGCTTTCGGCTACTTCCTGGAGCGCGGCTACGTCAGCTACCTCTTCGGCCTGCCGATCGCGTTCGTCGGGATCGGACTGACCCACCAGATCGTCAACCGACCCGGCGGCCGCGTGCGCCTTGTCGTGCTGTGGGTGCTGCAGGTGCTCGCCTTCCTGGCCCACCTCGTCGCGTGGGGCGTGCTGGTGCTGACGATCATGTGCTACGCCTTGACGCTGTTCCGCGACCGCCGACGCGCGCAGGCGCTGAGCCTGCTGGCCACCGCCGCACCGCCTGCCGTGATGCTCATCTGGTACGTCGCCGCCGTCCGGGAGCCAGGGCACCTCGCGCTCTACTCGACCATGCGGGACAAGCTGCTCTCGCTCGCCGAGACGGTGCAGTTCTTCCCGCGGCTGGACCCCTACCCCGGAAGCGTCGCGAGCTTCCCCGCGCAGATGCTGCTCATGCTCGCCCTGATCGGCATCGTCGGGTGGAACATCCGCTCTCGGTCGACGCTGATGGCGCTGCGGACACCGGTCGCCGCCGCCGCGTTCATCCTGGCGAGCGTCGCGGTGCTCGACCCGATCGGCAATGTGAACAGTCTGACCAAGCCCGACCAGCGGCTCCTTCTCCCGGCCATCCTGCTGGCACTCGCCGTCCTGCCGTGGAAGCCCGCCCGGGTCGGCAGCACGGCCGCGGTCGCGGGGGTCGTGGCCGTGACGCTCACGCTGCACGGCATCGCGCTGGCCTCTGCGGAAGCGCCGCTGCGGCGGGCCTTCGACGCCATCGACACCACGATCCCGGACAACGTCGCCGTCGCGGCGCTGGCCGTGCCCGCCGACGGCGGCTGCGGCCCACAGCTCGGTCCGTCGATCGGGATCCCGTCGCTGAAGTGGTTCGACGTGTACCGCATGTTGGAGCACGGCGAGGTGCGAGCCGATCTGCAGGAGACCTCGGGGGTGGTGCTGCGGTTCGACCCCACGAGCGGCCCGGGGTTGACGGCGCTCAGCGCGGCCGCCTCCCAGGCTCGGACGGCTATCGACGCGACACCCGCGACCTACGTCGAGGTCTTCGCCTGCCCGGCCGATCTGCTGCGCGTCACCGACGCTTTGGCTCCGCGGTTCGCCCCGGTGGTGTCCGGCGAGGGCTTCGTGATCCTCCGAGCGCGCTGACGCCGCCTTCAGGCGCCCGCGGCGGATGCGGGCAACGCCCGCCCGCGGATGCCGAGCGCCGTGACGCAGGCGATCGCGACCAGCAAGATCAGGGTGATGGGTCCGGTGCCGAGGCCGCGGCCGCCGCGGCCGGGCGGCACGGCGATCCAGTCGGCGAACGAGGCCCCGAGCGGACGGGTGAAGATCCAGAAGCCTGCGGTGGCGGCGGGCACCTCGACCGTCATCATCTGCAGGCGCCGGGAGGTCGATGTGACCGGGGGAGTCGTCAACAGGGTGCTCCGATTTCCGTCGGGAAAGCCGTCCGGTGCAGAATCGGATAGGGTCGCGAGAATGTTGCGAGCGGGTCTTCGTTATTGCCGGACCGGTCGATTGTTCTTGCCTATTACTTACCGTGGTCGGCGCGTTCCTGGCGTAGCGGGAGGAGGAGCGTGAACGTGGTCGGCGAGCGGCGGCTCAGCAAGAGCCTGCCGCCCTCGGCTTCGGTGAGGCTGCGGGCGAGTGCGAGACCGATGCCGTGGCCCGCCGCGGCCGAAGAGCGACGGACGAACAGCTCGTCGGGCGCGTCGACCCGGCCTTCGTCGGCGATGTCGAGTGCCAGCGCGTGCGCCGCCTCGCGGGCCTCGACGGTGACGGTGCCTCGCCCGTGGCGCAGCGCGTTGTCCAGCAGCACACCGAGGATCTGGCGGATGGCGGGCGCGGACGCCGCAGCCGACGGCAGGTCGGCGGCCGTGGCGATGTCCAGGCGCCGCCCGGTGTCGGCGAGGGTCGGGCGGTGGTCGCGGCGCAGCTCGTCGAAGAGGTCGGGGAGTGACAGCGTCTGGTCGGGGCGCGGGAGGTCCCGGGACAGCGCGAGCAGGTCGGTCATCGTGCGTTCGAGGCGGTCGGCGGCGTCGACGGCCGCGGTCACCGCCTGCCGCATCTGGGCCGGGCTCTCGAGCGCGGTCTCCAGCTGCAGGCGCAGCCCGGCCAGTGGGGTGCGCAGCTGGTGGGAGGCATCGGCGGAGAAGGCGCGCTCGCGGGCGAGGGTGCGCTCGACGCGGCGGGCGGACTGGGCGAGGCTGGCGGCGACGTCGTCGATCTCCGGCACCCCCGACGACGCGGGCGCCTCCAGCCTGCCGTGTCCGATGCCTGCCGCGGCCGCCGAGAGCCGTTCGAGGGGCGCGGCCAGGCGGGCGGCCTGGCGACGGGCGACGAGCCAGACCGCGACGAGCGTCGCGCCTGCGAGAGCGGCCATGACCAGCCAGGCGGCGACGATGCGGGTCCACGCCTCGGTGCGCGGCGTGCTGGCGCGTACGGCGCCCGCGGTCCGGCCGTCGTCGCTGACCGGAATGGCGACGGTGAAGTCACCACCGGGGTCGCCGTCGTTGATCCGTGTGCCCGCCAGCGCCGCGCGCACGCTGTCGTCGGCCGCGGTGGGCCCGGTTCCGAGCACCCGTGCACCGTTGACGTCGTAGAAGGCGAGGGAGGTGTCGGACTCGGTGGCGGGCAGGACGTTCGGCGGGTGGCCGCGGGCGAGGTCGGCCGTGGCGCCGAGCGCGGTGATCTCGGCGACGTGGCTGATCTCGGCGCGCTCGTCGTCGAGGAGGTACTTGGCCACGAGCACGGCCAGCGGCAGCGCGAAGAGCCCGACGGCGAGGACGGCGGTGACGACCATGACCGTGACGATCTTGCGGCGCACCCCTCACCTCCCGGTCGGTTGCCGCGCGTCGTGCCGCGGCGGGATGGCGGACATGGTCGCATCACGACCCGTCCGGTGGCGGTGTGATCCCGGGGCGCGTGCCCAGTCGGGTCGGCGTACTGGCTCGCGGCGCTGAGGGGGTCCATGGGATCGACGCTCGCGGTCGGGTGGGGTCTCGGCCTGGCCCTCGTGGTGCTGGTGACCCTCGGTGCCTGCGTGGCCGTGGTCGGCGGGCTCGGCTGGGGTGTCGGCCGCGGCGTCGTCACCGCGGCCGTGCGCGCGGTCGTCCAGCTCGCGGTGGTCAGTGCCGTCATCGTCGCCGTGGTGCGGTCGTTGTGGTTGTCGATGGCGTTCGTACTGGTGATGCTGGTGATCGCGAGCGCGACGTCGGCCCGGCGCATGACGGGTGACCGCTCCGGCCTGCTCGCCGTGGTGCCGATCGGCGTCGGCGCGGCGGTGGTGCTGGCCGTCGTCGTGGGGACGGGCGCGGTACCGCCGGTCGGGATCGCGCTGGTGCCGGTGAGCGGCATCCTGCTGGGCGGTGCGATGACGGCGACGTCGCTGGCGGGGCGCCGCGCGCTCGACGAGCTGGCCGCGCGCCGGGGTGAGTACGAGGCCGCGCTGGCCCTGGGTCTGCTGGACCGGGACGCCGCGCTGCTGGTGGCCCGGCCGTCGGCGGCACAGGCGATGACCCCGGCGCTGGACCAGACCCGCACCGTGGGGCTCGTGACGTTGCCCGGCGCGTTCGTCGGTGTGCTGCTGGGCAGCGGTGATCCGGTGCAGGCCGCCGCGGCGCAGGTGCTGGTGCTGATCGGCCTGCTGGCGGCGGAGGCCGTGGCCGTGGTGATCACGGTGGAGCTCGTCGCCAGGGGACGCATTCGGCGTCCCGAGCCGCCGTCTGCGACACGGCGTCGGGCGGGATGGCCGCGCGGCATCCGGCGGCGGGTCAACGCAGGCTGAACCAGGCGAGGCAGCCGAGCCCGGCGACGATGCAGTAGATCGCGAACGGGCGCATCGACCGGGTCTCGAACCAGCGGGTCAGGAACCGGACCGACAGGTAGGCGCCGATGCCCGACAGCAGGCTGCCCGCGAGGATCTGCGGACGGATGCCGTCGCCGAGCGGGCCCATGAGGTCGGGCAGCTTGAGCACTCCCGCCGCGAGGATGACGGGCGTGGCGAGCAGGAACGAGAACCGCGCCGCGTCCGCGTGCGAGAGCCCCTTGGCCAGCCCGGCGACCATCGAGGAGCCGGAGCGGCTGATACCGGGGGCCAGCGCGGCGATCTGCACCGCCCCGATGAGCACGGCGTGGCCCACCGGCAGCCGGGCCAGTCGGCGGTCCGCCGCCACCGCCGCGTCGACCTGCGCCGCGGCCCGGATTCCGTTGGTCGGGCGGGATCTCCGTCGGCTCGGCGGGCACGGAGGCCCGGCCGTCGGTCCGGTGCCGGAGATGCTCGCCGAGCAGCAGGACGACGCCGTTGAGGACGAGGAACGCCGCGGTCGGGACGGGCCTGCTCAGGTAGACCCGGAAGACGTGCTCGAGAGCCAGGCCAGCGATGCCGACCGGGATGGTCGCGAGCACGAGCAGCCACGCCAGCCGCTGGTCGGGGTCGGCGACCTCCCGGCGCGCGATGCTGGTGACCAGCCCGCGCACGATCCGCACCCAGTCGCGGTGGAAGTAGATGATCAGCGCGAGGGCGGTCGCGACGTGCAGGCCCACCACGAACGCGAGGTAAGGCGACTCAGGGGCGCTCACGTCGAGGTCTCGGGCCCAGCTGCCGCCGACGAGCGCGGGCAGCAGGATGCTGTGCCCGAGGCTCGAAACCGGAAACAGCTCCGCCACGCCCTGCAGCCCGCCGATGACGAGCGCCTCCAGCCAGGTCAAGTGCGCCACGTCGGAAGAGTCGGCGATCCGCGGGTGCGCGTCACGCTTTTCGTCGAACGCGGAGGCAGTTCTTGCCAACCGCTAACGTTGCCCTCCGGTGGGGCACGCTGAGGAGCGTCCACGCCGCGGTCGGGTACGAAAGTGGGGAGAGCCGATGGGGGTCCGGGGGGACGCGACCATGGGCAGCTACGTGCTGGGTTTCGACGAAATCGACCGGACGCAGATCGCGGTCGTCGGCGGCAAGGGGGCGCACCTCGGGGAGCTCTCGCGGATCGAGGGCGTCGGGGTGCCTGTCGGCTTCTGCGTGACGACCGACGCCTTCCGGCGGATCATGGCGGAAGCGCCGTCGATCGACGATCGGCTCGACCGGCTGTCGCGCCTCAGCCCGGACGACCGGGAGGCGATCCGCACGCTCAGCGCGGAGCTCCGCCGGACCCTCGAAGAGGTCGCCATCCCCGGCGATCTCGCGGCGGCGATCAGCCGCGCTCTCGCCCGGCTCGGCGAGCACGCGGCCTACGCCGTCCGATCCAGCGCGACGGCCGAGGACCTGCCGACGGCCTCCTTCGCAGGTCAGCAGGACACCTACCTGAACGTCGTGGGACCGGCCGCGATCCTCCGGCACGTCAGCCGGTGCTGGGCTTCGCTCTTCACCGAGCGGGCGGTGACGTATCGCCTGCGGAGGGGCATCGACGACCGCACGGTCCACATGGCCGTGGTCGTGCAGCAGATGGTCTTCCCGGCGGCGGCGGGCATCCTGTTCACGGCCGACCCCGTCACGTCCAACCGGAGGGTCGCCTCGGTCGAGGCAGGCTTCGGCCTCGGTGAGGCCCTGGTCTCCGGCCTGGTGAACGCGGACGTCTACAAGGTTCGCGACGGCGAGGTCGTCGCCAAGGCGGTCGGCACCAAGAAGCTCGCCATCCGTGCCTTGCCTGCGGGCGGGACGCAGGAACAGGCGATCGACCCGGAGCTGCAGGACCGACCTGCGCTGACGGATGCGCAGGCCGTGCGGCTGGCGCAGCTCGGCAGGCGGATCGAGGCGCACTTCGGCCGGCCCCAGGACATCGAATGGTGCCTGGTCGACGACGGCTTCCAGATCGTCCAGAGCCGGCCGATCACCACGCTGTTCCCCATCCCCGAGTCCGGTGATCGGGAGAACCACGTCTACGTCTCCGTCGGCCATCAGCAGATGATGACCGACCCCATGAAGCCCCTCGGGCTCTCCTTCTGGCAGATGACGACGCCCGCGCCCATGGCCGAGGCAGGCGGCCGCCTGTTCGTCGACGTCACCCAGAGGCTGGCCACGCCTGCGAGCCGCGCAGCCCTCCAAGAGGCCCTGGGGAGATCCGATCCGCTGATGGGAGACGCGCTGCAGACCGTCCTCGAGCGCGACGGCTTCATCCGGCCGCTCCCCGACGAGGGTCCCCCCGGACCGCTGTTCGGCGCCGCGGCGGACCCGATCGAGACCGATCCGGCCATCGTCACCGGGCTGATCGAGCGCAGCCAGGCATCGATCGCCGCCGCGGAACGCGACATCGCGACGTTGTCCGGGGAGGCGCTGCTCGATTTCATCCAGGCGGACATGCAGGAGCTGCGGCGGATCCTGTTCGACCCGCTGAGCCATCAGGTGTTCATGTCCGCGATGGAGGCGGCGTGGTGGCTGGGCGATCAGCTGCAGGCGTGGCTGGGCGAGAAGAACGCGGCGGACACGCTCACGCAGTCCGTTCCCCACAACGTCACCTCGGAGATGGGGCTGGCGCTCCTGGACGTCGCAGACGTGATCCGCCCGCATCCCGAGGTGGTGGCGTTCCTGCACCACGTCGAGGACGACGGGTTCCTGGACGAGCTGGCCGCGCTCTCGGGCGGGACGGAAGCGCGAGACGCCATCGAGGCGTGGCTCGACGCGTACGGCATGCGCTGCGTCGGCGAGATCGACATCACGCGGCCGCGGTGGAGCGAGCGCCCCTCCACGCTCGTGCCCGTGATCCTCGGCAACATCAAGAACTTCGAGCCGGGCGCAGGCGCGCGGCGCTTCGAGCAAGGGCGGCAGGAGGCGTGGGCCAAGGAACAGGACGTGCTGGAGCGCTTGCGGGCGCTGCCGGACGGGGAGCGGAAGGCCGAAGAGACCAAGCGGAAGATCGACCGGGTGCGGACCTTCATCGGGTACCGGGAGTACCCGAAGTACGGCATGGTCAGCCGCTACTTCGTGTACAAGCAGGCGCTGTTGAAAGAGGCCGAGCGCCTTGTGGCCGCCCACGTGCTTCGGGAGCGGGAGGACATCTTCTACCTGAGGTTCTCGGAGCTCCACGACGTCGCGCGCACGAACCACGTGGATGACCAGCTCATCGGCAGGCGCAAGGACGCGTTCCGGTCGTACCAAGCGCTCACGCCGCCCCGGGTGCTCACATCGGACGGCGAGGTCATCACCGGCGCCTACCGACGCGACGACGCGCCGACCGGTGCCCTGGTCGGCCTACCGGTCTCCGCGGGGGTCATCGAAGGGCGGGCCCGCGTCATCCTGGACATGGCGCAGGCCGACCTCGAAGCCGGCGACATCCTGGTCACGGCCTACACGGACCCCAGCTGGACGCCGCTGTTCGTGGCGATCACGGGCCTGGTCACGGAGGTCGGCGGCCTGATGACCCACGGCGCCGTGATCGCACGGGAGTACGGCCTGCCTGCCGTCGTCGGGGTGGTGGACGCCACCCGGCTGATCCGCGATCGGCAGCGCATCCGGGTCAACGGAACCGACGGATACATCGAGATCCTGGGCTAGTGCGGTGTCCACGAACGTTGCCGGGTCGATCGCGTGATCCAGGCGGCGACTCGCAAGGCGCCGCCCGAAGCTCATACCGGGCGTATTCGCGAGGGCGGCAACGCCGCGAGTCGTCGTCTGGGCGCGTGAGCGGCCCGGTGGACGTTTGTGACACCGCACTAGCGGACCTGGTGGGCGCCGCGGCGAGTCGGCGAGGGTGAAGCCGCCGCAGGATCCGATGCGGTGGGGGAGGTCGTCCGCCGTGCGGCGGAGTCTTCTCATTCATGGTCAACAGCACGGTTGTGCTGTTCGATCAACCGTTTTCCGCTGTTGATCAGCGGGACGGCCGGCAACTACAGGTGGCGAAGCGTGCTGGCCGACAACGCCGAGGTACCCAACAGCCTGGTTTGGAAGAAGGCCGAAGTCGGTCACGCGCGTGCGCGCAGCTCGACGCAGCACGGCCCGGTCCCCGGATCGAGCACCGCGGCGACGGAGGAGGCGGCGCCCAGGCCGTCGAGCACGCCGGCGAGGAAGCGATGGTTGATTCCGCAGACGAGCTCACGCGCCGTCGCGGCCAGCGGATGGAACGGGCAGCTGCGCAAGCGCACGCAGCCCGGTGTTTCCCGGACCGGCTCGAAGCCGTGGCGGGCCAGCAACGCCACGGCCAGGGTGAGGGCACGTTCGGCGCCCAGCCGTCCGGGGCGGGTGCGCTCGTGCTCGGCCCGGCCGATGCCCCGGCCGCGCTCGCCCGCCACCCGCAGCGCCGCCTTGTCGGCCGTCTCCTGTTCCCCCGTGCCGTTGTTGCCGCGCGCGGTGTCGGCGAGCACGGCGGCCAACAGGATGTCGGCGAGGAGGTCGTGGTGGCGCGGGGGGAAGCTGATGCGGATGTCGCCGTCGACGGGTTCATAGACCTTGGGCGCCCGACCGACCCGCCGCAGCCGCGTGACCGGCTGGTCGGCGACCGTCAGCACGCCCGCGTCGACGAGCTTGTCCAGGTGGAACGCGGCGAGCTTGCGGGAGATCCCGACGGCCTCGGCCGCCTCCTCACGGGTGACCGGTCGGCGCTCGGCGCGGATGAACTGGTACATGCCGCGGCGAAGCTCGTCGTCCAGCACGGCCACTGCCCTGATCGCCGGATCGACCTCCACCCGATCACGGTAACACCAACGTCTCTGTTCGTTGTGCGCCTGGGCAGGGCATCTTGACGCCGTCGGGCGATAAGACCAAACTTTCTTGTCATTAAGTGTGGCGACGGGAGGCCGCGTGACGGACGAGGTACGACCGGCCAAGCGACCGGTCAGCGCGGTGTTGGCGGGGCCGTACGGGCATCCCTTCCACCCGATCCTGGTGACGGTGCCCATCGGCGCCTGGGTGGGCTGCCTCGTGTTCGACGTCGGCTCCCACCTCGTCGCCGACCCCGCGTTCCTGGTCGAGGGGTCGACGTGGCTGATCGCGCTCGGCGTACTCGGTGCGGTGGCGGCCGCGATGGTCGGCTTCTTGGACCTGCTGGCCATCCCGACCGGCACGCGCGCGTTCCGCACCGGCCTGGTGCACATGGGTCTCAACCTGGCGGTCACCGTCGCGTACGCAGGCAATTTCCTGTGGCGCCGCGCCGCCGAGAACGAGCCGGGTCCGGTGCCGGTCGGTCCGCTGGCCCTGTCGGTGGTCAGCCTGCTCGTCCTGGGCGTGGCCGGGTATCTCGGCGGGATGTTGGCCTTCCGCTACGGCGTGCGGGTGGCCGACGAGGCCACCCAGGCCGAGGGCTACGGCAGCCCGGCTCCTGATGATCGCGCGCACGCCGACCGGGGAGTCACCCCCGCTCGCCCCGACGACCACCCGCACAACACGACACCGAACCCGCAAGGAGGCCGATCATGAGCATCGCGGCGTTGGTCGCCTGGATCCTCACCGCCGGAGGCGGTTTCGTCCTGCTCGGCAAGTGGATCTCCCACGGCGGCGTGCGGTCCCCCGGCACCAGCCGCTTCCCTCCTGGGTTGATCTTCAGTCATTTCGGGCTTGCCGCCGCCGGGCTGGTCTTGTGGATCATTTACCTCGTCAATGATCAGGCCGCGCTGGCGTGGGTGGCGTTCGCGCTCCTGGTCGTGATCGCGGTGCTCGGCTTCGCCATGCTCGCCCGGTGGATTCCCGGCTACCGCGCGCACGCGGCGGTGGCCGCGGGCGGTGCGGGTGCCGGGCGCGCCGCCCCCGAGGCGGCCGAGCAGCACTTTCCCGTGGTCGTGGTCGGCGCGCACGGCGTGCTGGCCGTCGTCACGGTGGTGCTGGTACTGCTCGCCGCGCTCGGGGTGGGCGGCAGCTGAGGCGAGCTTGATCGCGGCGCAGAGCACACCGCCGCTCGGGTGACCGCCATCGGAGCGCAGGCCGGCGCAAACGGGGTCTGCTCGCCGATCGAGCCCGCGCACGTGAGGAGTGGTCTTGTCTCGCGCGGGCGGAAGGAGTAGACCGTGGGTACGGGAACGCTGGCAGGCCAAGGTCGAATCAGAAGAGAAGGTTCGTCCTCCCGGTCGGTGATCCCGGACTCGAGTACCGGGCACCCACGCAGAGCACTCCGCGATGAGGATGGGCGACCGCCGGTCTGCCTCAGCAGGCAACGAGTGCCTCCTGACGCCGAGACCCCTCAGTCGGTTCGCCTGTGCACGCTTGGTAACCCGATCTCGGGTTTTCGGGTGCCGCCCCGACGTCGGTCGGGGCGGCACCCGACATATCAGCGACGCTCTCCTCGTTTCCTGTCGGCTGTTGCGCCGCGCTGCTGGTGAAGTTGCCCGGTGACCCGCGAGTGCGAGTTGACAGACGTCGGCCGACGCCCTGCTTCGCCTGAGCCGGAGCGTCTTCTTGCCCTGCTCACGGTGGCCAAAGTAGTATTTTCGGTACCACTTTGCCCGCCCGAGAGGCGAACGTCATGACGGTGACAGCGCCATCCGCTTGCGCCCGACGACGTCTTGCCGAGGCTGACCGACCATGAGGCACACCAGGCACGCGGATTTCGCCCTTCGTGTCCTCATGTACCTGCGGGTGGCGCCGGGCAGGCGCGGATCCATCGCCGACATCGCCGCCGCGCATCGCATCTCCCGCAATCACCTCGACAAGGTCGTCCGACGGATGAGCGAGGCGGGCCTGGTGGCGACCCTGCGCGGTCGCGGGGGTGGTGTCCACCTGACCCGCGACCCATCGACGATCACGGTCGGGGACGTCATGCGGGCGATGGAGGACGACTTCGCCGTCGTCGAGTGCCTCGGCCCGGCGCGGTACTGCCAGATCGCGGGCGTGTGCGGCGCCAGGAGCGTCTTCGCAGGCGCGTTGAACGCGTACTTCGCCGTTCTCGACGGTGCGACTCTCGACGACATCGCCATGAACGACCAAGGCCTGCGGGGCGCGCTCGACCTCACCGGAAAGTTCGTTCAGTAGCAGAGGGAACGATGGCGATCGATTTCGAGATGACGCCGCGACAGCGGAAGCTCAAGGACGACGCCCGGGAATTCGCCCGCGAGGTCCTGCGGCCCATGACCGAACGGGCGGACACGATCGCCGACCCGCAGGAGGCCTTCGTCGCGATGAAGCCCGCGTTCGAGGCGGCCACCGCGCTGGGCTTCGCCACCTCGTTCCTCCCGGCGAAATACGGCGGTGGGGGCGCCAGCATCGTCGACACCACCATCGTGACCGAAGAACTCGCGGCGGTCGACGGTGGGTTTCCGACGATTCTCCTGGTCAACGGCCTCGCCCTCATGCCGCTGACCTGGTTCGGCACGGAACAGCAGTGCGAGAAATGGATAGGGCGCGCCGTCGACGGCCAGAACACCGATTTTCTCG
This sequence comes from uncultured Actinomycetota bacterium, assembly GCA_963837575.1. Lineage (GTDB taxonomy): Bacteria > Actinomycetota > Actinomycetes > Mycobacteriales > Pseudonocardiaceae > Pseudonocardia. The sequence continues at coordinate 39,118 of CAWIOI010000017.1, read as the reverse complement.
GCGGGTGGGTCGTGAGCGAGCGGGGCGGCACGGCGAACTTCGACCACCCGAACCCGATGGCAGGCATCCAGCTCATTGCGGAAGCCGACAAGGCCGACGGAACGCTCGTCCTGAACGGCGAGAAGCATTGGCCGTGCAACGCGGGGGGCTGGGATCTGCACGGCGCCGACGTCAACGTCTGCATCGTGCGGACGGACCGGACGAAGGGCGGCCGCGAGTCGCTGAGCGCCGTGCTGGTGGAGCGCGGCACGCCCGGCATCGACTACCAGGTGATCGACAAGATCGGCCACCGGACCTGTCAGAACGTCACGATGACCTTCCACGACGTGCGGGTGCCTGCGGAGAACCTCCTCGCGGAAGGCGACGGCGATCTCGTCATCAACCGCAATTTCACGTGGTCGGGGCCCATCGCCGGAATCGCCGCCGTCGGCGTTGCGCGCGGCGCCTACGAGTTCGCCCTGAAATGGGCGAAGACGTTCACCGGTGGCGGCGCCACGCCGATCATCAACCACCAGGCCGTCGGCTACCTGCTCACCGAGATCGCCGCGAAGATCGAAGCGTGCCGGTACATGTGCTGGAAGGCCGCGCACTACATGGACCTCCACGAAAGCGGTGGCCACGCGCTCAGCGGGATGAACAAGTCGTTCTGCACGGACCTCATGCAGCGCGCGGTCGTCGACTGCATGCGCATCGTCGGCGTCAACGCGTTGGACCGGCGCTTCGGAATCGAGAAGTCCTACCGCGAGTCGATCGTCTTTCCGCTCTACGACGCAGGCAACCTGGCGATGCAGCAGCGCAAAGCCTGGGGGGTGATGGCGGATCCGGGGTTCACCCCCGACCTCTTCGTCGACTGCGAACCGTTCGAGTTCAAGAAGTCCATGGAGGGTTTCGGGGTCGGTGTCGAGATACGATGACGGACCAGGTCGTGCACGAAGCGTGGCGGCATCAATTCCCGTCCGCCGCCGCACTGCGGAGGCAGGTGTGGGCCGAGTTCGTCGCGGGGGATGACGTCCTCGCCCGCCGCGAGCTGCCGACCGAGATCCTCCGCTCCTGGTATCGATGCCGCGATCTCTACCGGCTCGACCCCGTCGACTCCGGTCGGGCCATTGCGGAGCGGTCCGCCAGGGGATGGGGACGGCGGTGGGACGACGCCTACGCCCAGCTGGGCGGATCCGCGGCCGCCCTCACCCACGGCATGAGCGGTTGCCTGGCCGCGGTGACCGACACCGACGGGAACGTCCTGGCTCTTTGGGCCGAGGACGGCATGCGTCGCCAGGCCGCCGAACGCGGTCTGGAAGCAGGCACGCGCTGGTCGGAGTCCACACGGGGAACCAGCGGCACCGGCACCGCACCCGTGGCCCACCACGCGATCCTGGTGCGCGGGCCGGAGCACTGGCGACGCGACCTGCACGGCTGGACCAGCCTGGGCACCCCGGTCTTCGACCCGGTCACCGACGAGCCGGTGGCCACGCTGACCGTGGCGAGCCTGTCCGAGACCGCCGTCACGGGCCTGGCGCGACGGCTGGCGAGCGAGGTGGCGGCCACCCAACAAGGGCTCGACCAGCGTGCGGCCCACGACGCGCGCGTCGTCGCGGAGCACTTCGCCGCCCGGCACGGACGCAGGCCGACGAAGCTTCTCGGCATCGATTGGGCAGGCAACATCATCGCCGCGAGCCTCGACGTCAAGACGCTGCTGCGAACGCCAGGACCGGAGTTCACGCTCGATACCTGCGGCAGAAGCGGCCGCACTTGTGCGCTGCTGCGCGACATCGCCGCGAACGCGTTGCCGGGCGCGTTGGCCGACCCCGACTGGCGGGGCACCGCCGTTCTCGGTCCGCCCCTCTCGGCACGCGCGGAGCTGTACGCCCTCACGTCGGTGTTCAGCGCGGATCGGCTCGTCGGCTGGATACTCGCCGGGCTCGGCGAGCCTGCCGAACCCGGCACGATCGCGCCGGACGCACCGGCGCCCGGTCCGCACGGGGTCGCGGACCGCATCGCCGCGCTCGTCGACAACTCGGTGCTCCTCCTCGACGCGAACGAGGTCCGGTACGCCGAAGCGAACCGGCACGCCATCTGGCTGGTCACCGACTGCGGCCGCGTCAAGGCCGCGACGAAGGGCATGGACAACCTGGAGCGGGAACTGAGCGGCCACGGCTTCATCCGCGTGCACCGGAGCTTCCTCGTCAACCCGGTCCGCGTGCGCCGAGTCGTGCACAAGGGCAACGGCCTGATCTACCTCGACACGGACGTCAAGCGCACGGAGTGCATCCCCGTTTCCCGCCGACGCGCCCACGAGGTCCAGCAGGCGCTCGGACTCTGATCGCCGATCGCCGCGGAAATGCTCTGCGCCGCCGTCCGTGTCGTCTGCGCCACCGTTCGTGCGCACGTCGCCGCATCCCGTTCAGCCGACCTTCCGCAGGCCTCACGGCCGGGCGACGGTGGGCCTGCGCGCGTCGCCCCGGCAGGGGCGGCGGGCCACCCGGGCGCCGGACATGCGACTGAGGAGTGCTCATATGGCAATCGACTTCACGCTCACGACCGAGCAGAAGCAGATTCAGCAGGGGGCGAGGGAGTTCGCGGAGGACGTGCTCGCGCCGCTCGTCGAGCAGGTGGATGAGGAGCCCGATCCGCTGACGGGATTCCAGCTCCTGAAGCCCGCGTACGCCGAGGCCAGCAAGCGCGGATTCGCCTGGGCGATGCTCCCGAAGGAGTTCGGCGGGGGTGGCCTCTCCAATGTGGACTACGTCATCGCCGCCGAGGAGATCCAGGCGGTCGACCCGGGGTTCGGAACGATGCTGCTGGTGAACGGCCTCGGGCTCATGCCGGTGTGGTACTACGGGTCCGACGAGCAGAAGAAGCGGTTCATCGGCCGCGCGACCGCCGACACCACGGGCGAGTTCATCGTGGGCTACGCCGCCAGCGAACCGCCCGGCTCGCCGGGTGGCACCGCCAACTTCGACGCACCGGCGACGGGTGGCGCGGGCATGGCCGTCACCGCCGTCCGCGACGGCGCCGACTACGTGATCAACGGGCGCAAGTACTGGCCGTGCAGCGTCGCGGGCTGGGACGGCAACGGGGCGGACCTCAACCTCGTGGTCGTCCGCACCGACTCCGAGAAGGGCGGCACCGACGGGCTGTCCGCGATCATCGTCGAGCGCGGCACGCCGGGCGTGACCTACAACCTGATCAGCACCTCGGCGCAGCGGAGCGCGCAGAACGCAGAGATCATCTTCGAGGACGCCCGAGTTCCCGCCGACAACCTGATCGAGGGCACCGCGGGCAACGGTGACCTCCTGATCAACCGGAACTTCGCGTGGTCCGGCCCCGTCGCCGGAGTCGGGGCCGTCGCCGTCGCTCGGGCGGCCTTCGAGGCGGCCCTCGACTTCGCCAAGACCTACACCGCGGGCGGACCGTCCCCGATCATCAACTTCCAGTACCCGGGCTACGTGCTCGGCGACGTCGCGGCGCGGATCGACGCGGCGCGCACGTACTGCTACAAGACCGCGCACTACATGGACACGCACGACTACCACGGCGAGGCCATCGGCGCGATGTGCAAGGTCCTGTGCACCGAGATGCTGTTCGACTGCGTCTACAAGTGCATGCAGGTGGTCGGCGTGAACGCCCTGGACAAGAAGCGCCCGTTCCATCGGCATCTGCGGGAGGCGTCGTTGTTGCCGCTCTACGACGCGGGCAACTTCGGCATGCAGCGCCGCCGGGTCCACGGCGTCATGGCCGATCCGTCCTTCGATCCGCGCGCGGTGATGAACCACGAGTTCATGCCGTTCACCAAGGAGATGGAGGGCATCGACACCGTGCCCGGCCCCGTCCGGTAGACGGCGAGGACCGGCGATCCGCTACCGCGCTCGGACAAGCCGGGACGTCAGCCCCGCAGCACGTTGTGCAGACGTCCGGCTTGCCGGGTGAGGTGATCGCGTTCGGCGAGGTTGGTGGCGGCGCGGGCCGCGTCGGCGTACAGCCGGGCCGCGAGCGGGAGGTCCCCGGCCCGTTCCCGAAGGTAGGCCTCCACGGCCGTGCGCCGGGGAACCGCCGGATCCACCTGTTCGAGGGCGGCCAGGCCGGCCTGCGCCCCGTCCGCCTCACCCACCGCGACGGCGCGGTTCAGGCGTACGACGGGGTTGTCGATGAGACGATCGAGCTCGTCGTACCACTCCACGATCTGCACCCAGTCGGTCTCCTCCGCCTTCCGGGCGTCGGCGTGCAGGGCGGCGATCGCGGCCTGCGCCTGGTACTCGCCGAGCCGATCGCGGGCCAGCGTCGCCTGCAGGATCGCCACCCCCTCGGCGATCAATGCGGTGTTCCAGCGGGACCGGTCCTGCTCCGCCAACGGGATGAGGGCGCCGTCGGGGGTCATACGCGCGGTGCGGCGCGCATGGTGGAGCAGCATCAGCGCGAGCAGACCGGACGCCTCCTCGTCAGCGGTCATCGACGTCACCTGTCGGGTCAGCCGGATCGCCTCGTCGGCGAGGTCGACCTCGCCGCTGTAGCCCTCGTTGAAGATGAGGTAGAGCACCCGTAGGACGGTGGCCAGGTCACCGGGCTCGTCGAAGCGCACGTCCGCGACGGTGCGCTTGGCCCGACTGATGCGCTGGGCCATGGTTGCCTCGGGCACCAGGTAGGCCTCCGCGATCTGCCGCGTTGTCAGCCCACCCACCGCCCGCAGCGTGAGCGCTACCGCGGATGCCGGGGTGAGCGACGGGTGCGCGCTCAAGAAGAAGAGCTGCAGGGTGTCGTCCGTGTTCTCGGTCGGGCCCGGCGCCGGTTCGGCCTCGACACGGACCTCGCGGCCATGCCGGGCGCTCTCCGCCCGGACCGTGTCCAAGAACTTCCGCCAGGCGACCGTGACCAACCAGCCCTTGGGATCGGCGGGCGGGTCCGTCGACCACGTCGTCAGCGCACTGATCAGTGCCTCCTGCACGGCGTCCTCGGCCGTCGCGAAGTCGGCTCCGCGGCGGACGAGGACACCGGTGACCGCGGGAATCGCTTCCCGCAGCAGTGTTTCGTTCACTCCGCGACACAGGGTGCGGCGGTCAGGAACGGACGGACCTCGAGCCACTCGTAGATCGGCTTGCCGTCCGGGCCGGGTGCGGCCGAGAGTTCGCCCGCCAGCTCGATGGCTCGCTCGTAGGTCTCCACGTCGATCACCATCCACCCGGCGATCAGGTCCTTCGTCTCCGCGAACGGGCCGTCGGTGACCGGCTGCCGCCCCTCGCCGTCGTAGCGGACGAACGTTCCCTGCGGGGACAGCGCATGCTCCTCCACGTACTCGCCCGTGCCCTCCAACTTGGTCGCGAAGTCGCGCATGTACTGCAAGTGCGCGTCGATCTCGGTCGGCGTCCACTGATCCATCGAGCCGTAGTCGACGACGGGAGTCGGTCCGCCGCGGTAGTGCTTGAGTAGCAGGTACTTGGCCATGGGTGTGCTCCTTGCGTCAGCCACGGCAATTGTGGCCGCGGTCGCTCCTGGGACGGAGCCGGTCGCACGTTCTCGACATCGGTCTGCGAAGAATTTCGGAGCGGTCAGCCGCCGACGTTCGGACCGTCACGACCGGCTCCGCTCGGCCAGGTCCAGCAGGAATCGCGGCATGCGGCCTGCGCCGAAGTCGAAGTAGCGCGCCCAGAGCGGCGTGATCGCGATACGTGCCATCTGGTCGTACATCGCGCGGCAGTTCTGCTCGAACTCGGCCGCCGCTTCGGCGTCCATGGTTTTCCTGGCGGCGGCGAGGTACTCCTCGACGACCCCGTCGACGATCTCGATGCTCGCCCGCCCGCGTATCGAAAGGGCTCGCGCCTGGCCGGGTGTGCCGCCTGCGTCGATGGCCAGCGCGACGTCCGGGTGTGCCCCTAGCGCCGTGACCTTGGGGGCGGTCGCGGCCGTGGAGATCACGAACTGGTCGCCGGTCCAGAAGAATCCGACCGGAACCACCCGCGGTGTGCCGTCCTTGCCGACGTAGGCGAGGTGGGCGGCCGACGTGGACGCGAGCAGCTCCTGGGCGCCTGCTGTGGACAGTTCGTCGTCGATGTCGTGCTGCTCCATGGGCGTTCTCCTTCCGTTCCGCGCGACCGTGGTGGCCGCGGTCGCACCGGGGACGGAGCCGGTCGCGGACTCTCGACATCGGTCCGGCAAGAGTTCGCTGCACCCCAGCGGCCGGTCGGTGGCCGCGTGCTCGGCGCACCCGCACCTCACGGGAGGAGTGCTCTGACCAGCTCGGGATCCGGACCGCTCGGTTCGAACAGCACGACGGCGTCGTCGAAGCCCGCCTCCGCGTAGCGCCGGAGCAGTTCGCCGGTGGGTCCGAGGTCGTCCCGTCCCGACACCGGGATGGCGCACACGATCGCCCGTCGGCCGCCGGCGGCCCGGTACCGTTCGTGGGCGGCGATGATCTGGTCGGCGCTGCGGCGGTAGGCGGAGGCCAGCCAGCCGTCGAACTCCCGGGCGGCCCGCTCGACCTTGGCCCCCCACGAGCCGAGGAGGAGCGGCGGCCCGCCGCTGGCAGGGGCGAGGTCGGCGCGCTCATCCCGTCCGTGGGCGAGCAGCACCCGCAGCCGCGCCAGGTTCTCGTCGAAGGTCCGGAAGCGCGCGGCGTAGTCCCGGTCGAAGGTGGCGTAGTCGACGTCGGTCGACCCGGGGCTGACGCCGAGACTCAGTCGGTCGCCGCACACGGACATCAGCGACAGGACCCGGTGGGCGAGGTCGGCGGGGTGGTGCAGCGGTACCTGCACGGTGGCCGTTCCCAGCTCCACGCCGTCAGTGGCCGTGGCCGCCACCGCCAACGTCACGAACGGGTCCGGCACCAGGAAGCTGCGCCCGATCACCTGGGGTATCCACAGGCTCTCGAAGCCCGCACCCGCCAGGCGTCTCGCCCACCGGTCGACCGCGAGCGGCGGCGCGGGGGACAGGTGGGCGAGCGTCGCACCCAAGCGCACGTGCTCTCCTGACGTCGGCGAGGCGGCCGTCGGGCGGTCAGCCTGAGGAGGCCAATCGGTCCTCCGCGAACCGCGCGTACCAGCGCAGCGCGTCCGGATCGTCGACGGACGCGATGTTCGCGGCCTTCTCCAGCGGCCTGCCGGTCAACAGCTTCTTGATCGGCACCTCGAGCTTCTTGCCGCTCAGGGTGTGCGGCACCGCGGGTGCGGCGAGGATCTCGTCCGGGACGTGGCGGGGTGTCAGGCGCGTCCGCAGCGTGGTGACGATCTTCTGCTTGAGCGCCTCGTCCACCTCGTGGCGGGGCGCCGGGACCACGAACAGCCCCAGCCAGTACCTGTCGTCAGGCAGGTCGATCCCGACCACCAAGGTCTCGGTGATCTCCGGGAGGGTCTCGAGCACGTCGTAGAAGTCGCTGCTGCCCAGGCGCACGCCCTGGCGGTTCAGCGTCGAGTCCGACCGCCCGTGGATCGAGATCGAGCCGTCGGAGTGCATCGTCACCCAGTCCCCGTGCCGCCACACGCCGGGCCAGGTGTCGAAGTAGGACTCGGTGTAGCGGACCGCGTCGGGGTCGTTCCACAGGTAGACCGGCATCGACGGCATGGGCTGGGTGATGACGAGGTCCCCGACCGCGTCGACGACGGGCTTGCCGTCCTCGTCCCAGGCCGCGCAGTCGACGCCCGCGATCTTGCCGCCGATCCGGCCCGCGCGGACCGGGGCGTACTCGTTGGCGCCGACGAACGAGCCGGAGATGTCGGTGCCGCCGCTGGTCGAGTCGATCCGCAGGTCCGGGCCGACGTGCTCCAGCAGCCAGTGGTAGCCGGCCGGGGGCAGCGCCGAGCCGCTGACCGACACGTGCCGCAGCCTGCTCAGATCGTGCTCCTGCCGCGGCGAGACCCCCGTGTTCGCCGTGGCCATGACCACCGCGGCACCCAGCAGCATGAGGTCGGCCCGCGTCCGCGCCGCGACCTCCCAGATCGCACCCGAGGGGTGGTTGGGGCTGCCCTCGTACAGCACGATGCCCGCGCCCTGGGTGAGCGCGTCCGTCTGGATGTTCCACAACGCCCAGCCGGTGGAGGTGTAGGTGAACATCCGCTCGCCTTCGCGGAGCCCGCCGTACAGCCCGGCCCATTCCAGGCCCTGCAGCGTCATCCCGCCGTGCCCGTGCACCAGGCCCTTGGGCAGCCCGGTGGTGCCGGAGGTGAACAGCACCCACAGCGGGTGGGAGAACTCGACCTGCTCGAACACGAGCGGTTCATCGCCCGCCACCAACTCGTCCCACGGCGTCGACCCTTCGGGGTGCGGCCGGTCGAACACGTACGGGACGTGGACGAAGTGGCGCACGGTCGGCAGGTTCGCGCGCAGCTGCGCGACGACGTCGGCGCGGTCGATCTCCTTGCCGTTCCAGTGGTAGCCGTCGGCCGCGATGAGCACGCTCGGCTCGAGCTGGGCGAGCCTGCCGGTGGTGCCCTCGGCGCCGAAGTCCGGGGAGCAGCACGCCCACACCGCGCCGACCGCCGCCGAGGCGAGGCAGGCGATCATCGCGTGCTCGGTGTTCGGCAGGTACGCGCCGACCCGGTCGCCGGGGCGCACACCCGCGCGGCGCAACCAGGCGGCCGCCACCGCCACCGACCGGCGCAGGGCGTCCCAGGTGATCTCGCGCGCGGGAACGCCGCCCTCCTGGACGCACACCAGCGCCGTCGCGTCGTCGGCGCCGCGGCGCAGCGCCTGCTGCGCCCAGTTCAGCCGGGCCCCGGGGAACCAGCGGGTGTGGGGCATCGGGTCGGCCGTGCGCACCTCCGTCCACGGCGTGGAGAACTCGACCTCGTAGTAGTCGACGATGGACGTCCAGAACCGATCCAGGTCCTCGACCGACCAGGCCCAGAAGGCATCGTGGTCGGGGAACGCCCGCCCCTCGCGCTTCTCCAACCAGTCCAGATATGCGCGCAGCGCCGACTTCTCGATGCGGGCCGCCGTGGGGCTCCAGAGCGTGTCGGTCATCTGTGCCACCTCACCGTTCAAGCATCGACGACGCCGGTCGTCGGACGGGGTCCATGCGTGAAACATAGAGATGGTTGGCGGCGGCGACCACCGCGTCGACGGAGGGTGCGCCGCGCCCCGTGGGCGGTTGATGGGCAGTTGAGATTCATGTGTGATCGAGTTGAGGTGGCCGGAGCACAATCCGCGTCGAGACCGCCCGGAGGGTCATCCCGTACGTCCACGCGTCCCGGAGGGCGGGACCGCTTGACGATGATGTCTCGAGGAGGCCAACCGCATGAAGCTCGCTCTCTACCTTCCGAACTTCCGCGACGAGGTGACGGTCAAGGAGCTCGAGGACCTCACCGCACTCGCGGAGGACCTCGACTTCGATTCGGTGTGGACGCTCGACCGGATCGTCGTCCCGGAGGCCTCCGACCGCGCTGAGCTGCAGCACCCGTTCGGCATGATGACCGATTTCCCCAACGGCATGCCGGTCATCTCGCGGGGCAAGTGGTTCCAGGGCATGACGCTGATCCCCTGGCTCGCCGCGAAGACCCAGAAGGTCCGGATCGGCATGAGCATCATCGACACCCCGTACCGTGCGCCCGGCGTGCTCGCCGCCGAGCTCGCCACCCAGGACCACCTGTCGGGCGGCAGGCTCAACGTCGGCGTCGGCTCCGGCTGGATGCCCGAGGAGTTCGCCGCCGCGAGCGTCCCGCACCTGTTCCCGCGCAGGCACGGCCACGTGCGCGAGACGCTTGAGATCCTGCAGGGCATCTGGACCAACGACCTGTTCGAGTACCACGGCGAGTTCGCGGACTTCCCGCTCTCCGGGTTCGGCCACAAGCCGATCCAGAAGCCCGGTCCGCCGATCTACTTCTCCGGGCTGAAGGACCCGAAGCGTTCGGCCAAGCGCATCGCGAAGTACGGCCTGCAGGGCTGGATCGGCATCCAGGACTCCCCGGAGGACATCAAGCGCTGGAAGGGCGAGATGGAGCGCGAGCTGAACGAGCTCGGCAGGACCTTCCCCGACAACTTCGACATGTGCAGCATGATCTGGTTCGTCATCACCGACGAGCCGATGGACCAGACGCCCGCGGGCAAGGCGACGAACCTGCTGGCGGGCAGCGCCCAACAGATCGAGGACATCCTCAAGCGCTACAAGGAGGCAGGCATGACGATGCCGCTCCTGTGGCCGCCGTTCCGCGACGTGCCGACCTCCAAGACCCTCGACGACCTCAAGCGCCTGGCCGAGGAGATCATGCCGAAGGTCAACGCCGCGTAGCACCCTCCGCGCAGCTCGTTCACATGAAGTTGCGGGTGTGCAGCGCGGACAGCTCGGCCGCTTCGTCGGCTGGGAAGCCCAGGCGGGCCAGCCGCTGCCTGCGGCCCTCGTCCATCGTGTGCTGCAGCTGCTGGACCGCGCGGTAGCCACGCGCGATCGCGGCGGGCGTCCACTCGCCCGCCGCGAGGACGACGAGCGCGTCGAAGACATCGGCGTTGAGCCCGGAGGTGTCGGCCAGTGCGTCGTGCCTGCGTTCGACGGCCGCGCGCAGCTTCCCGCGCAGCGTCGGGTCGAGCTCGGCCTGTCGTTCGAGGTGGGCGACCCCGAACGCGACGTGGCGGGCCTCGTCGACCCTGGCCAGCCGCGTGACCTGCCGGGTGACCGGATCCGGCGCGTGGTGGTCGAGGAACGCGAGCAGCGCCAGGAAGCTGCCCTCGCCGAGCACGGAGAGCAGGAACGAGGCGAGGGAGAAGTCCGGCTCGGCCAGCAACGTCGTCAACGAGGCCCGCCCGCCCGCCGAGGAGGTGCCCATCGGGCCGCCGCGCAGCAGCGCGCGGCGGGTGAAGACCTCCATGTGCCGGGCTTCGTCGGCGGCCTGCACGGCCAGCAGCTGTTGGACCTCGCGGAAATGCGGGTGCACCCGGGCGAGCAGCCGCGCCGGGATGACCAGCGCGGCCTGCTCGTTCTCCACCAGGTAGGTCATCACCTGCACGACCGCCGCCTCGATGTCGGGCGCCAGCGGAGCGGCGGCCGACCATTCCACGGCCGTGGCCGGGTCCCACTGCGCGGCGGCGGCGTGGGCGTAGAGGCGTGGGGCGAGGTCGGCCCACACGACGTCGCGGTCGTCGACGTCGAACGACGGCGTGGCCGGGCCGCCCGCTTCCACCAGCGCGCCGCGGGCGGCCAGCCCCCAGTGCGCGGGCGGGCGTTGGACCAGCCCGTCCGGGCCGGGGGCGCCCGCCCGTTCGGCCCCGGCCCACCGCTGTAGGTCCGCGCGTCCCCGCTCGACGGTGTAGCCGCCGTCAGGGTGCTCGGCGAAGCCGTGGCCGCGGGCCCGGCACCAGGCGCGCAGGTGCACGCCCAGCGCCGGGTCACCGCCGACGACCTGCAGCGCCGTGCCGGGGGCGAGCCCGCGCAAAGCCCTGTCGACGAGCAGGTGCGCGCCGTCGGTGAACCCGAGTCGCTCCAGATCCAGGGTCACGGCGCGTAGTCCGCGGCCGTCACCTCGCCTTGGGCGCTGTAGAAGCCGGTCACGTCGATCGCCGCCTCCAGCTGGGCATAACCGCTGGTCCGGCCCTCGCGCCACACCTGCAGCCCCTCCAGATCCAGCAGCGGCCGCACCTCCGGGTCGGCGTAGGACATCGCCAACAGCAGCGCCCCGAACCGCTCCGCCAACTCCGGCGGGGCGCTGTCGACCACCGTCATGGTGCAGTGGTCGTAGGGCGCGGTCTGCGTGATGATCCGGGTCGATCGCGGGCAGCGAACCCTCCTGGGTGAACAGCAGGTGGTTGCCGTCGATCAGGCAGGCGGCATCGACCACGCCCGCGGCGAGCGCCCTGGCCGCGTCACGCTCGCCGCCGATGTGGTCGCCGTGCAGCCCGACGCCGACGTCGAACCGGCGCACCGTGATGTCCTCGTCGGGACGCAGGCCGAGCGACCGCAGGTGCGCCAACGGGATCAGCGTCGCCTGCGGGGAGTCGATCGCGCCGACGGCCACCGTGCGGCCCTTGAGGTCCGCCGGTTCGTGCAGCCCCGAATCCTCGCGGACGACCACCACGGACGTCAGGTCGCGATCGGTGTCGCGCATCACCGCGGCCCGCACCGACCGGCCACGCGCCCGCGCCAGCCGCTCGGCGCGCAGCGCGGCCAGGGGTGAGTTCCACGCCGCGTGGATCCGACCCTCCACGAGGTCCTCGACCTGCCGCTCGTAGTGCGAGTACAGCAGGAAGTCGAAGGGCAGACCCTGACCGATGAGCCAGCGCCGGAAGCCCTCCCAGATCGTGACGACCTTCGGGTCGTAGGCCACCGCACCCATCAACAGCGTCTCGCTCATCAGACACCCGCCCCGTCGAGCAACGGCTGACCCAACGCGGCGCGCCCGACGAAGTCGCGCAACGCCTCCGTGGTCGGGGCCATCACGCGTGCGGCCAGCGCGTCGCGGAACCGCCGCTCGACGCCGAGCTCCCGGCGGAAAGCCGCGCCGCCGCACAGCCGCATCACCCCGTCGGCGACCTCGGCGGCGGCCTCCCCGGCGACCGCCTTGACCTGCAGCACCCGCAACATCGCGTCGGCCCGACCGCTGCCCAGCGCCGACAGGGTGTCGGCGAGGAACGCGCGCGCCTCGCCGACCCGGGTCAGCAGCGCCGCGTATTCGCCGCGCGTCGTGGGCCGCTCCGCCAGGGTGACGCCCAGGTGTTCCAGCCGGGTGCGGGTCAGGTGCGCGCCCGCCTCGTCGACCAGCGCCTGCATGAGCCCCACCGAGAACGCCGCATTTCCGACCAGGAACGTCGGCAGCACCACGGAGAGCGCGATGTCCAGTCCCGCGCCGTCCGTGCCGAGCATCGCCGACACGGGCACGACCACACCGTCGGCCGTGATCGGCCGCGACGCGTTGCCGCGCAGGCCCAGCCCGTCGAACGCCCCCGGTTCGCTCAACCCGGGTGCCGTGGACGGGACCAGCCACAGCGTCATCGGTCCGTCGGCGGCCAGCGGTTTGCTCGACCAGACGTAGCTGTCGGCCTCGCCTGCCGAGGTGATCCAGCTCTTGCGAGCGTCCAAGCGCACCCGGTCGGCTTCGGGGGTCGCGGTGCCTGCAGGCGCCCAGAAGTGACTGCGCGAGCCCGCCTCGGAGAACGCGAGCGTGCTCAGGTGCCTGCCGCGGGCGACCGCCTGCCGCACCTCCGCGGGTCCGTGCGCCTCCAGCAGCGCCACCGCGGAGAAGTGCATCAACACGACCATCGCGGTGGACGAGCAGGCCGAGGCCAGCCGCTCCACGATCTCGGCGACCTCGCCGAGGCCACCACCACCCCCACCGACGGCTCCGGCGCTGGCCGCGCCGAGCACACCCGCCTGGGCGAGGGCGTCGATCCCGGCGCGGGGGAATCGGCCGGTGCGGTCCACCTCGGCGGCGTCCGGTGCGATCACGTCGTCGATGACGGCGCTCAGGCGTTCCCGCAGATCCAGCGGGTCGGGGACGGTTGGGTGTACGGCAGCAGAACTCACGACGGTCTCCTCGGGAGAAGCAGGATCGGCCGTCGCGTCACCGGTTGAGATCAGCCTGGCGAAACACCGACGACCGGAAAGGGCACCGCCCGACCGGGCGGAGGGATGTCTCGGGCTCAACGCAACCTCAGCACGCGACACACCTCCCTTCACAACCCGACAGATGCGCTCCGCGGTGCTCAGTTAACCATCGGAGTGCGCGGTGGTCAGACCTCGCGGAGGCCGAGGTGTTCGCGCAGCGTGGTGCCCTGGTACTCGGTGCGGAAGGTGCCGCGTTCCTGCAGCAGCGGGACGACGGTGTCGGCGAACTCGTCGAGGCCGCCCGGCGTGATGTGCGGGACGAGGACGAAGCCGTCGCTCGCGTCGGCCTGCACGAACTCGTCGAGCGCTGCCGCGACCTGCGCGGGCGTGCCGACGAAGTTCTGCCTGCCGGTCACCTCGATGATCAGCTCGCGGGTCGTGAGGTGCTTGGCGTCGGCGAGCTCGCGCCATTCCTTCGCCGTGGTGATGGGGTCGCGGTACATGCGGACGCTGGCCCGGCCGCGGGAGATGGTGTTCTCGCCGACGAGCGGGTCGACCTCGGGAAGCGGGCCGTCGGGGTCGTGGTCGGAGAGGTCGCGGTTCCACAGCTGTTCGAGGAACTTGATCGCGGTCTGCCCGCTGACCTGCTGCATGCGGATCTCGTGGGCCTTCTCCTGGGCGTCGGCGTCGGTGTCGCCGAGCACGAACGTGGCCGCGGGCAGGATCTTCAGGTCGTCCGGCTCGCGGCCGTAGGCGGCGAGCCTGCGCTTGACATCGGTGTAGAACGCCTGGCCCGCCGCCAGCGTGCCGTGGCGGGTGAAGATCGCGTCGGCGCTGGACGCGGCGAACTCACGGCCTTCGTCCGAGTCGCCTGCCTGCAGGATCACCGGGCGGGTCTGCGGGCTGCGCGGCACGTTGAACTGGCCGGTGATGTCGAACTGGTCGGAGTGGATGTCGAACCGGCCCGCGTCCACGTCGCCGAGGAAGATCCCCGTCTGCGGGTCTGCGACGATCTCGTCGCCGCGCCAGGAGTCGAACAGCTCCCAGGCGGCGGCGAGGAACTCCTTCGCCCGCAGATAGCGCTTGTCCTGGGGGAGGAACCCGCCGCGGCGGAAGTTCTCCCCGGTGAACGCGTCCCACGACGTCACGACGTTCCAGCCGGCACGTCCGGCCGAGAGGTGGTCGAGCGTGGCGAACTGCCGTGCGATGTCATACGGCTCGTTGAACGTCGAGTTGATCGTGCCGGTGAGCCCCAGCCGATCGGTGACGGCGGCGAGCGCGGTGAGGACGGTCATCGTGTCGGGCCGTCCGACCACGTCGAGGTCGTAGATCTGGCCGTTCTGCTCCCGCAGGCGCAACCCCTCGGCGAGGAACAGGAAGTCGAACTTGGCCCGCTCGGCGGTCTGTGCGAAGTGGACGAACGAGCGGAAGTCGATGTGGCTGCCCGCCGCCGGGTCGCTCCACACGGTGGTGTTGTTGACGCCGGGGAAGTGCGCGGCGAGGTGGATCTGCTTCTTCATGATCGTCTCCCTCAGACGGCCGCGTAGCGGTTGGCGGGACGCGCCAGGCCGAGCAGCCCACGCAGGGTGTCGGCCTCATAGGCCGTGCGAAACACGCCGCGGCGCTGGAGTTCGGGCACGAGTTTCCGGCGTGATCTCCGCCAGGTCGTGGGGGAGCACCCCCGGGCGCAGCCGGGCGCCGCGGAGGCCTGCTGCTCGCCACTCCTGCACCAGGTCGGCGAGCTGCGTTGCCGTGCCTGTGAACACCAGCGCGTCACTGCGCAGCGGGGCGCCCGCGAGCTCGTCGAGGCGGCCCTTGCGATCAGCCGCGGCCGTGGCGTCGTCGTCGAGGAACACCACGATGTCGCCGACCACGTGCACGGTCTCCGCTGCCCGACCCGCTGCCGCCTGGGCCGCCCGGATCTCGGTGAGGATCGCGTCGGCGCCCGCCGTGTCGAAGGGCGTCACGAACCCGAGGTCGGCGCTGCGGCCCACCAGCTGGTACGGCACCGGCCGGTGCGCGAGGGCGCTCACGATCGGCTGGCCCTGCGGGGGCCGCGGCGTGATCGACGGGCCGCGCACGCTGAAGTGCGGACCCGCGAAGTCGATGTAGTGCAGCTTCTCCCGGTCGACGAACCGGCCGGTGGCGGCGTCGCGGATCTCCGCGTCGTCCTCCCAGCTGTCCCAGAGCCTGCGCACGACCTCGACGTAGTCCGCGGCCTCGTCGAACAGCTCGGCGATCGGGGTGCCCGGTCGGTCCGCGTCCTCGAGTCGGTACGGCTCGAACGTGCGTCGACCGAACAGCGCAGCCTCCTGCGGGCTGCCCGACACACGGATGCGGACCCCGGCGCGGCCGGTGCTGACGTAGTCGAGCGTGGCGATCGCCTTGGAGAGGTGGAACGGCTCGGTGTGCGTGGCGATCACGGTCGGGATCAGGCCGATGTTGCTGGTCAGGGGGGCTACCCGGGCTGCGATGAGCACGGCGTCGAGTCGTCCGCGGACCTGGTCGGTGCGTCCGTCGGGCCGGAAGCGGTCGGAGGACTGCAGCGCGAAGGAGTCCTCGAACGTCACGAAGTCGAGCAGCCCGCGCTCGGCCTCGCTGACCTGGTCGAGCCAATAGCCTGCGGTGAACAGCTCGGTGGGGTGCGCTCCCGGCTCGCGCCACGCGGCCGGGTGCCAGCCTGCGCCGTCGAGTGCGACGCCGAGGTGCAACGGTTCGGGCACGGTGTGCCTCCTCCTCGATCGGTGGTCGTGCTCCGCGACGAGCAGACGCCGACGAAACGCGCTTCTCGTCCTCGCCGGGGAGCCGTCGACCCGTACGGACGGATCCAGGGACGGGCTGGGCGCGTTTACGCGGGACAGTGCCCAGGAGGGGAGCCGACGCCGTCGAGCCACAGGCGTGCCACCAGAGCCGGCGCACAACCGTTCATCTCGCCCTACTCTGCCTCGGGACCCGGAGATCTCCACACTAACCGCCGCGGGCGCGGTGCGGGGAGCGTGAACCCGGGCACCGCGCCCTCAACAGGATCTGAGGAGCGGGTCCCGGTCGGCTGCGGGCACGCGCACGGCCGCGAACGTCAAGGTCCGGCGCAGTCGGAACCCAAGGGACTCGTAGAGGCGGATCGCGCCGGTGTTCGTCGCCGCCGCATGCAGGAACGGGATCTCACCGCGGTCTCGGACACCCGCCGCGAGGGCCAGCACGAGCCGGGTCGCGAGCCCCTTCCCGCGGTGGTCAGGATCGGTGCACACCGCGCTGATCTCGATCCAGCCCGCTGGATGCAGCCGTTCGCCTGCCATCGCGACCAGCCGTCCCCGGCGCCGAATGCCCAGATAGGTGCCCATCTCGATGGTCCGCGGCCGGAACGGTCCAGGCCGAGTCCGCTCGACGAGGGCGAGCATCTCCGCGACGTCGGCCAGGCCCAGCACGACGGCATCGGCGTCGTGGGCCGCGGCGACGCCGTCGTCGATCATCTGGACGCCGGGGATGCTGAACGCGATGTCCCAGCCCGGCGGGGGTGTGACCGTCGCACCGGGCACGGTGGCGACCGCGCCCGGCCCGACGAGATCGGCTAGGTCATGCCAGTCGCCCTCGTCGGGGTCGTCGGGCAAGGCGAGGAACGGGCAGACGTCCGGCGGGTAGCGCAGCACGCGGCCGCGGCGTTCGGCGAAGTGGGCGTGCGGGCCGAGGAGCGCGGCGCCGGTGGGGTTGTCCAGGACATGCGAGTCCGGGCCGCTCACGACGCCGTCCGCGGTTCGTCATCGTGGATCACGGCGCGTTCCGGAAATCGCTGATCACGCGCTCCAGCGGGGGCGGGGCTGACGGCGACATCGCCTGCGAAGGGGTGGTCGATGGCGATGGAGACGAAGAGCAAGACGCCGCTGACCGCGCTCAGGCTGCCGGTCATGATCAGGTGCAGGGTCGTGCTGCGCGGGCCGAAGATCATGGCGAATCCGACGGTGACGAG
Source organism: uncultured Actinomycetota bacterium (assembly GCA_963837575.1). Lineage (GTDB taxonomy): Bacteria > Actinomycetota > Actinomycetes > Mycobacteriales > Pseudonocardiaceae > Pseudonocardia. The sequence goes on along the minus strand of CAWIOI010000017.1, from coordinate 21,701 downwards.
GGCGCCCACGCCGAGGGCGATCCACAGGACGGATCATGGAGGCAACCCCCGTTCCCCCGGCACAGCCGGAACAGACCGAGCCGACCTCGGCCACCGATCCCGCTGCACTCGTGATGGGAGCGTGTGGCTCCCCCGAAGCCCCGACCGAATTGCAGCCGTGCGGGAGCTTAGCCGCGGCAGCGGATCAGATCAGCAGTGCCGATGATCGCCCGACCGCGCAGCCGCAGCGGCGTGCGCCGCGCGACCGCAATGTTCTCCGGCCGAGCCGACCGGACTCGGGCGTGTCTTGCGAATGATCTGGGCTTCGATCGGTGACGATGGCCGGGTGATGAGTGGTGGCCGAGTTGCCCGGCACAGCTTGACCGTGGGGCAATTGCGATGGTCGTGAATGGTTGTTGCGCCACCAGCGGTCTGTTGCGGTCATTCTCGCGCTGCCATGTCGGCCGATCTGGTCTCGTCACCGGTTGACGTGCGAGCTACGCGTCTTCCGAGCTCGGCGTGGGGCTCGAATGGTCGTGTCGGCCCCATGGTTGCCGCGTGAGGCGGCCCGTCATCGGCAGGCTGGCCGCCTGTGCCGTGGTCGTAACGGTGCTGGGCGCGGTTGCGGTCGGCGAAGCGCCGCCGATACCCGGCGGGCCGCCTCTCTCGGCGATCGCCGAGCCGCCTGCCTCGACGGGAGCGCCCGATCCGCCGTCGGCGGCCTCGCGGTCCGGCATCGCCGCGGCGGAGCAAGTGGTACCGGCGAAACTGATCATCGTGCGGACGGGGTCGATCGATTCCGTCTCGGCGGGTGTTGTGGTGCAACGGGTTGCGCGCTCCGGTCGTCCGGTATCGCTGGCGGCGCTCGCTGCCGCCGTTCCACCCTCGTGGATGTCGATCGCGGACGACACGGTCCGGCTCGGTGCCGCCGTGCAGCTCATGGCCGGTACCCGGCTCGATGTCGGCGGGGTGCGCACGCTCCAATTGGCGGGCGGCGACGATCCTCGGTCGAGCGCGTTCCTGGCCACCGGCCGCGGCCAGATCCGTCTGCGCGGCGTGACCGTGACGTCGATCGATCCGACCTCGGGCCAGCCGGTCCTCGCCACCGCAGCGGGCAGGCCCTACATCAGGGTTTCCGACGGGGGCAGCCTCACCGCCGTCGACAGCACGATCACCGACCTCGGCACGCAGCCGAGCAGCGTCACGGCGGGCGAGCCCGCGGTCGCCTTCGGCCGCCGCAGCACCGGCGTGTTGACCCGAACGACCCTCGCTCGCAGCTCCGTCGGGCTGGCACTCACCGCCTCGCAGGGTGTCAGCCTGACGGACGTGACCGTCAGGGGGTCGTCGAGTACCGGGATCGTGCTGCGCGGCGATCGCGCCACCGTGCTCTCCGGAGTGCGAGCCGAGAACAACGGTGACGACGGGGTCCTGGTGACGGGCGAGTCCACGGACCGGCCGATCACCGGGATCACCACGATCGGCAACCGCTCCTACGGGGTGTCGGTGTCGGGCCAGAGCCATACCGAGATCAGCAACCTGGCGATGTCCGGTGATCAGGGGGGCGGCCTTGAACTGATCGATGTCAGCGACAGCCGCGTGCACCACATCGTCGCCACCGACGAACCCATCGGCGTGTTCTCGCACGTCAATTCGACGAATCTGGCGCTCGACACAGTCGCGGTCAGCGGCGGCGACACCGGGGTCCGGATGGACAAGACCACGGTGGGCGTGCGATTCACCGACTCCACCATTCAGAACGCGCACGTGGTCGGGATGGCCTACGACGGCCGCGACGGGTTGCTGCAAAGCCTCACCGTCAGCGATTGCTCCACGGCCGTGCGCGTGAACCACGGTTCGGGCTTGTTCACGATCGACAGGCTGCGCATCAGCGGCGGCGAGGACGGGCTCGTCACGTCGAAAGCCACGCCGGGGGGCATCCTGGTCCGCGACCTGTCGGTCGACGCCGTGGGCAACAACGGGATCCGCAACGAAAGCCCGGGTATGCAGATCATCGGCGGCCTCATCCGCGGCGGTCACACCGGCATGGACCTCTGGGCCGCAACGACCATCACCGGCACGCAGATCAGCTCGGCGTCCATCGGCGTACACGCAGGCGCCGCGGGCCCGATCGTCCTGGACGATGTCACGATCAACGCCGAGGCGGTGGGCGTCGCCGCCGAACAGGGGAGTGCGGTCACCCTGCACAACTCCTCGGCGCACGCGCTACACGCGATTCGTGGCGATGTGCGCATGTCGGGGGTCAACGACGTGAACCTGCCACCGCTCAACCTGCTCGGCGTCATCGGTCTGCCGCTGATCCTCCTCGCCCTCGTGCTCGAATTCCTCCATCTGCTGCGGCAAATCCGACGCAAACGCGCGAGCAGCCGCGAATACCTCCGCAGATGGCAGGCCATGGCCACCACCGCGTCGGGACCGCATTCGACGACTGAGCCGACTTGCACCGCCTGCAGTACCCGTCGCGTCCCGGCCTCCGCCCCTTCGTCCGCACGGGATTCGCGCGACGCAGAAGCCTGCGGAGCCTGCGTCACCGCATGACCCGCGAGCCGCGCTTGCCATCGACGCCCCGGCGCGCACCTCGAGGTCCACCACTCGTTAGGCGGGCGGAAGGATTAATGAGACAAATCGAAACCCCGCCGGATGGCCGCTACCGAGAGTGGCCGGAATGAATCTCGATGATCACCCGGAAGAACCATTCGGGCGCAGGCGACGGCAACTCGGCGCGCCTGGGTTTTGAGAAGCGCCGAATCGCCTACGCGATCCCGATCACGACAAGTCCGAGAATCACCAGATGACGACTGCGCCGTTGGTAGGCGAACCGTTGGCATTCGGCATCGGCTTTGTCGTGTTGGTCCTCTTTCCATACGTCGGGAAGCTCGTCCATCACCAGGCCCATTCGTCGTGGTCAGGTCGCTGCTCGGCGGACCGAGGACGCGTCGTGTCTGCTGCCCGGGCGCCGATGGCCCGTTCTCAGCAGTTGACCGCTGCCTTCCTCAGCGCCCTCGCGGCGGCATCGTCGGGTTCTGGTTCGCAGTGGCTTCGGCGACGACGCTGCCGTTGGGTGTGCTCGGGTCCGGCGGGTGATGAGCTGGCGGTGCCAGCGCCAAGATCATAAGATCGAGGAAGCGTGCTGGCATGAACCGTACGCGCTGCGACGAATCATCAGGTCAACCGATGTATGCAGCGTTTCGGGCACCTTCAGGGCCGGAAAGCAGGAATTCGGGCTGCTGCCGCGCGTTCTGCGCGCATGGCCGTGTCGGCATCCTTGCCCCGCGCAACGTAGAGACGAGCCAGGCGGGCGCGTTCTGCGCGGTAACGCGCGGCGTGCTCGGTGAGGTTCGTTGTGGCCAGTCGAGACCACCAGGCAACCGCCTCGGCATGAACGGCTAGTTCCTGGTCGGGTGCGGCTCCATCAGAGGTACCAGATTCTGGTTGAAACCGGGTATTTCGGTCGCTGCTGGAGTGTCTTGACATATCGGCGCATACCGCCATGGCTGATTTTGCGTTTGTGCAGGCAGCCAGGTTGCCGGGCTTCGGGGGCGGGCGGATGGGCTCACCCGGGCTGCCCGGGTGCGTGTGCGGGAAGGCCACCGCCTCGATTCTTCGTGGCGTCTTGGACTCGACGAACGGAGACGGTGGCCGTGGACGCCAGCTTTGCACACGATCGTGTCGAGGGTAGGGACGACGGGGACACCTGGGCGGCGGACAGCGAAGAAGCGCTGTTCGCGGGGGTACGCGGGCACGCGGAGGCGATGATCGCGTGGGCGGGGAGCCCGGAGGCGCTGGCGCTGGACAACGGGCAGCTGGAGAGCCGGGCGATGCGGGACGGGCTGGAGTTCATGCGGCTGCTGACGCAGGCGCACCTGGACCTGCGCGCGGCCCGGGAGCAGCCCCGACACGATGTCACGGACGCGGGTGGGAATGCGCGCACGAGCTGCGAGGACGGGCACGAGCGGACCCGGGTGATGATCTACGGGCCGGTGCGCACGACCCGGATCGCCTACCGCAGGCGGGGCAAGGAGAACCTGTACCCGCAGGACGCGGAGCTGAACTGGGGTGAGCACGCGTACTCGGCGGGGATCGTCGCCCGCAACGCCGGGGCAGTGGCCGCGGGTCCCTTCGAGCAGGCGGTCGAGCAGGTCAGCGCGCAGGGCGCGATCCGGCTCGGCAAGCGGCAGTGCGAACAACTCGCGATCGCCGCGGCCGGCGATTTCCACGCGTTCTATGCTTCGCGGCTGCCGCAGCCGTGCCAGGCGGGCACCGGGCTGCTGCTGACCGCCGACGGGTCGGGGTTCCCGGTCCTGCCCGGCGCGCTGCGCGCGGCCACCGCGAAGGCCGCGGCGGCCCGCGCCCGCCAGGCGGCGGAGTCCGGGTGGCCCGATAACCCCTCAGAGCTGCGTAAATCCCGCAAGCGGATGGCCGAGCTGGCCGCCGTCGCCGACATCCCGCCCGCTCCGCGCACCGCCGGCGACATCATCACCGCCCTGTTCGGCCCCGCCCGCAGCAGCAGCGGCGGCGGTCCCGCCCCGGAACCCGGGCCGCACGCGCACGGCAAGACGCTGTTCGCCTCCGTCCGCCGCCCGGCCGGGGAGGTGATCGCGGACGCGTTCGCCGAGGCGCACCGCCGCGACCCCGGCCACCAGCGGCCCTGGTTCGCGGTCGTGGATGGCAACAACCACCAGATCGAAACCATCACGGCCCTCGCCGCGAAGCACGGCGTCCAGGTGCCGATCCTGATCGACCTGATCCACGTCACCCAGTACTTGTGGAAGGCCGCGAACAGCTTCTTCTACCCCGGCGACCCCGCCGCCCGGGCCTGGGTGAAACAACAGACCGCCAAGATCCTGGCCGGCCGCCACCGCGACGTCCGCGCCGGCATCCGCCGCCGCGCCACCACCTACGGCTACAGCCCCGCCGAGCGCGCCGGCGCCGACGAATGCGCCGCCTACCTCGAAAACAAGCAGGACTACCTCGACTACCCCGCGTTCCTCGCCGCCGGATGGCCCGTCGCCAGCGGCCTCATCGAAGGAGCCGCCAGGTGGCTGATCAAGGACCGCATGGAAGTCACCGGCGCCCGCTGGGGCCTCGACAGCGCCGAAGCCGTCCTCCGCCTCCGCGCCCTGCGCGGAAACGGCGACCTCGATGACTACCTCGCCTACCACTTCCAGCAGGAAAAACACCGCAACCACGACAGCCGCTATCAGCAGACCTGCGATCTCGCCGCATGACCAGCCGAAACATCATCCAACGACCGGAATGTCATACCTGTGGAAGAGCCGCACCCTTCCTGGTCTGTCTCGTGCAGTGCGGCATGTCCTTGTCCGAGCGCAACCAGGGTGGTGGCGAGGTCGGGGATATATCGGGTTGGGTCGCGCGGCGCGAGTGTCCGGAGCAGATCGACGTCGTTGTGGGCCGTGTCGCGGTGAATCGTGGCGAGAGCCCTTTCCCAGCGCGCGCGACTCATCGAGCCCTTGAAACCTGCCGCGTCGATTCTGTCGAGGATTGTCCGCGCCGACTGCTCTGCTGCCTGGGTCGTGGCCGCAAGCGTCGCGATCCAGCGGTAACTGATCAGGTCTGCGGCGTGGCTGCTTGATCTTCTCTTGGTTTTGTCGATCATTGCCGGGTGTCTGTCGGCCGGGGTCCGTCCTATGAGGAGCTGGCGGCCCTGGTGGTGCGGCAGGCCGAGCGGATCAAGCAGCTGGAAGCCGAGGTTGCCGAGCTGAAGCGGCGGCTGGGCATGAACTCGACCAACTCGTCGAAGCCGCCCTCGTCGGACTCGCCGTTCATCAAGCCGACGCCGAAGTCGCTACGGCGCCGCAGCGGCCGTCGCCCGGGTGGGCAGCCTGGTCATCCGGGGTCGACGTTGGCGCTGGTCGCCGACCCGAACGAGCGCAAGCGGCACGAGCCCGGCCCGTGCACGGGCTGCGGCGCGGACCTGTCCGACGCGCCCGAGGTGGGGATGGAACGCCGCCAGGTGTTCGACCTGCCACCCCTGCAGGTGCGGGTCATCGAACACCAGCTGATCGCCCGCCGCTGCGGGTGCGGAACCACCAGCTGCGGCACCGCCCCGCAGGGCGTGACCGCGCCGGTGCAGTACGGGCCGCGGATCACCGCGATCGTGCTCTACCTCTACGTCGGGCAGTTCCTGTCCAAGAAACGCACCGCCCAGGCGCTGGCCGAACTGTTTGACACCCCGGTCTCCGAAGGCACCGTGGCGACGATGGCCAAGCGCGCAGCCGACGGCCTGGACGGGTTCCTGGCCGCGGTCGGCGACCGGATCGCCGGAGCCGAGGTGGCCGGGTTCGACGAGACCGGGCTGCGCGTGGCCGGCAAGCTGCACTGGGTGCACTGCGCCCGCACCGGCAAATACACCCTGATCACCTGCCACCCCAAGCGCGGCACGAAGGGCATCGATGCCGCCGGGGTGCTGGGCCGCTTCGGTGGGGTCGCGGTGCACGACGCCTGGGCACCGTATGACACCTACGCCGAGGTCGAACATCAACTCTGCTGTGCCCACGCGCTGCGCGAGTTGGCCGCCGTCGCCGATACCCAGCCGGCGGATACCGACTGGTGCTGGGCCACCCAGGCCGCCGACGCGCTCGTCGCGATGCAGAAGTTGGTGGTCGAGGCGATCAGCGCAGGCGCCGAACGCCTCGATCCCGACATGCTCGACAAACACCTGCGGCTCTACCGCTCGGCGGCCCAGATCGGCATCACCGCCACCGCCGCCCGCAGCGACAAGGTGATGCGCAAGCACAACGCGCTCGCCCGACGGCTACGCGACCGCCAACACGACTACCTGCGCTTCACCACCGACTGGCGGATACCACCGGACAATAACGGCTCCGAACGCGACATCCGCATGATCAAACTCCGGCAGAAGGTGTCCGGTTGCCTACGCACCCTTACCGGAGCCCAACAGTTCTGCGCAATTCGCAGCTACCTGTCCACCGCCGCCAAACACCAGCGCACCTTCCTCGACACCCTCGTCATGCTCGCCGAGGGCCGACCCTGGATACCCGAAGCAAGCTGATCAACACCCGGCGAGCTGACCAGTTACATCCAGCGTACGACGATCTTGGCCTCGCGGTCCTCGGCATGGCAGTGGAGCCGGGTGGCCAACATGAGTTCCGAGTTGGCGACCAGCGATGGAGTCGGGCGTGGATGCAGGGTCTCGAACCAAGTCTCATACGCGCTGTAGAGCAGAATCAGTCGGATCAGAGGAAACCGATATATTTGGCGTGGGCGCTCGGTGATAAACAGCGACCGCAAGGCCCAGAGCTCGATCTTGTCTCCGAGCATCGCCAGCTCGTCATCCTTGTTCTTCTTATGTCGGTGGAGCAGGCGCCACCAAGAGGATGGGCGCCATCGCGCGCGTCTGCGGTTTTCCTCAAAGGGTCGCTGAAGCTGATCGATCTGGTCCGCACATTTCTCGGCAAGTTCTTGATCGAGGTTATCCCAATATGTATAGTATCGGTTCCACTCGTTCGTCCGCTGACGGTCGCGATGGGCGTAGTCGATAGTGGTTGGCGCCGATTCGGGCCGCGGTATTGGCACCGCGGATTTGATGGAGTGGCGTAGGTTGGTGCGCTCGCCGTCGAATAGTTCGGTGCGAGTGGCCGTCATGAATTCCAACAGGCTTTGATACCGCTTCCGGAACTCGTGGGAAACTTGCAGGGTGCCAAAGCTGTGATTGAAGTATCGGCGAGCGAGGAAGGCGCTGACCAGAAGAATCACAATACTCGTCAGCAGTGGGATCTCCGACGATTCCGAGCTCATGCCGGAGATGAATCGGGCCCAGAGTTCGGTGACGAACGGGACGACCGCCAGCGCGACGGCTGCGACGAGGGCGAGCACTCCGAGCTTATCCGTCATGCGAACGCGTCGTTCGTCGAATGCTCGGGCCACGGCGTCCAGCAGGCTCTGAGTGGCCTCGACCGCGCGATCGGCCTCGCCTGAGGTGGTTGTGGCGCTGCGTCGGGTCAGCTCGACGAGCCGTCCCCCCCGCATCGCCTCTCGTGTCGACTGCGTGCCGTCGATCGGTCGTTCGGTCAGCTTGCGGTCGTATTCGTCGAGGTGCCGATCGAGGGCTTGATCGATTCTTGCGATGTGTCGTCTTACGTTGGTCTGTACTTCCTCAAGGTCCGCTGTGCCCTGCAGAAGTACCTGGTGGAGCAGCTCTGCCCGTTCGTGGGCATAGTTCAGTTTTGCACCGCGCGCGGCGACGAGGTGCATCGATAGCTCGTCCCAGATAGCGCTGGCTTCGCGTACCGTGAAGGCATAATTGTCGATGAGCCGAGCATCGATATCCAAGTCGGTGCTGATGTCATACATATCGATCGCGATGGCCGTCTCGATGTTGGTGACCGCATAGATGAACTCGCGGACCGCGGCCTCTCGATGCTCGGAGCTCAGGGCATCGTCGGGATGGACCAGGTAGCGCGGTGCACCGCGAGAGCTGTCGAAGCGTCGCGCTATGCGCACGTGTGACTGAGGCGGGTAGGGATCATGCTCGGTGCGCCGTCGCACAGCGATGTAGACCCAGCTGTGCGCCACATCGACGGCGCGTGGGTCGGAGGCAAGCAAGAGCCTTCGGTAGATGGCCTGATACTCGGGTTTCTCGGCGACGTCCGCGAGGTCGGCGGCAGAGTCGTCATCCAGTTCGTCGCCGGCGACGATGAGGAACTGCGGGGGCCGGTACAGTTTTCCGAATACCTCAAAGCGAATCGGTTCGAATGCGGTCTTCAGCTTCGTGTAGAAGCTCTCCTTGATCTCGCGCAGATGTGCCGAAGGATTTCCTGACGTCACGCGAGGCGCAGCGTCGGGAATGTGTGAGTTGCTTGAGGGCCGCCGCGACCAGAGCGACAGCGTGGCGCAAAGGTAGATGTAGCCGAGTCTTCGACGAAAGCGCAGGTCCAGGCATGCGTGGCCGGGCAGGTCGGACCTGTCGTGGTCCGCTCGGGACAGTAGTTGCGCTACCTGCGCGCCGCCGAGGTAGATGCGGCAACCCTGCAGGTTCAACAATTTCTCATCGAAGCCCACCGAGTCGCGGGCAGGTCGCAGGACATGCTCATCTGCGAAGCGCAGATCGTGGATCATCTGGTCCAGAACAGTGCGGCCGGTTCTGCCGGTGACCCAGGGGCGGTGACCGGGACCGACGCTCGTGTCGATGGTGCGCACGTTCAGTGGTTTGCGGGTCCGGCGGGAGAACTCCTCGCAGAACTGCCACACCGATGTGGCAACCTCGCCGCCGCGCCCGTCCGAACGGTCACTGAAGGGGATGCTTTCGGGATCGTGCAGTAGCCAGCCGTTGATCGGCTGTGAATTCTGGTGGTTGTCGACCCCGAGGATATCGTGAAGGAAACGCTCATGACGGCGCCATGACCGTTCGGTCGCGGACTCTGAATGGACGGGCCCCCACCGGACCCACATCACGTCGACCAGAACGAGGAGGTCGAGGTAAGAGCGTGGCACGCCAATCAACAACGATTCAGATGGCAATTTCCCGTCACTTCTGCCGATGTGCTTGATGCGGTCTGTGGGTAGTGAAATCGGTCAGAGTGGGCGGATCGTTACACGACTGCAAGGCTGCGGCGGTTCCAGGAAACGTGTGAGGCCTGCTGAAGCAGCCAGGATCTGGTCGAAGACCGCCGCGCAGGCGTCGGGAACCGCGCAGCCGAAAATCGGCGGCTGTTGAGACGGTGCAGAAATCGGGCCGGGCGTGCTGGTCGCGTCTACCGACCATCTGTGAGGTCACGCCTCCTCAGGCTCACCCGGTGCGCGCAGATCGGCCGCCAGTCTGCGGGGTGAGGTGTCGGGGTGGCCATCGCCCAGCACGCGGCGCAGGAGGGCGTGGGTGTCGCTCTGCAATTCGTGTTCTGATCAACAGCCTCGGGCTTGCCTTGAGGTCAGGTCTGGCTCGTGAGTCAGCTGTTGTCCGAGGACGAGGACCGGTCGGGTAGATAGGGCTCGATCGCCGCAGCGAGCTTGGCCGGGGTCATCGACTGCAGCCAGACGTGGCCGGGGCCGTGGATCTCCGCCAACAGCAGCGAGTCGCCGAACAGCTTGTTGCGCACGCCGCGGATGGATGCGAATTCCAGGTTCATCTCGGCTCGGTAGAGCGCCAGGTGACCGGGGTGGATCAGCATCGACTGCCCGCGCTGCAGGTCGTATTCGACGATCTCGCCTGCCAGTTGTACCCACGCGGCTCCGTTGCCCGAGAGCTTCTGGAAGACGACGCCTGCGCCGCCGAACAGCCCAGCGCCGAGCTTCTTCTGTATCCCGACCGAAACCTCCACGTCCGGCGTGCTGACCATGTAGGACCCGGACTGCACCATGAACTCGTCGGCGGCGTCGATGCGCAGTTCGCGGATCACCCCTGGCAGTTGGGCGGCGAACGCGACGAACCCGCCCGCCGCGGGCGCGGTGTACTCGGTAAGGAACAGCTGCCCGCCACCGAGGGCGCGTTTGAGGCCACTCATGAACCCGCCCCGACCGCCCGAACCGAATCGGGTCGAGGTCTCCAGCTGGAACCCTGGCGTCAACCAGGCGACGTCCTCGCCCTCGGCGATGATCCGCTCGCCCGGGTCCATGGTGATCTCCAGGATGGGCATGGTGGTGCCCGCCAGCCGTGTCCGCATGACGCGAACCTAGCGGCTGATCACGGCGCAGGGGCTGCGTTCGGGCAGGTCGACCGCTCCGTGTGACGCGACGCGCGGGTGGCGGCGATGCGATGATCACCGCGCTGGCCAACCTGGGCGGTTGGGGGGCAACACGCAATGACCCCAGGGCAAAGCGAAGGGCCAAAGCCGCGGCCTTGGCCCTTCGTTGCGTGGGTGGGATCAGGCTGTGTTCACTCGGCTGTGAACGGGTCGGCGACCTTCTTGCGTGAGCGGCGCTTCGGCTTGACCTCGGCCTCCACCGTGGGCGCCTGGACAACCGCCGCGGCACTCGAGGCGGCTGCCCGGTTCTGGTACGCCTCACGCACCGAGCCGGAGATCCGGCCGCGCGCGGACACCTCGAAACCGTTGGCGCCCGCCCATTCGCGGATGGCTGCGGTTTCCTCGCGTGCCCCGGAGGGACGGGCTGCGGTGGTGCTGCGTCGGGTGCGGGTCGCGGTGGACCCGCCCGCGCGGCGAGCGGCGGCGACGTAGGGTGCAAGGGCCTCGCGGAGCCGGGCGGCGTTCTTCTCGCTCAGGTCCATCTGGTAGTGCTTGTTGTCGATGGCGAAATCCACCGCTTCGTCTGCGGTGCCGCCGTCCAGGTCATCGACCAGCCGGACTTCTGTGACCCGTGCCATGTCTCACGCCCAGAAGCCCTCGGGATGACTGTCTACCTTGTCTCGGCAGAGAAGGCCAACTGCCCCGTTGCCAGCTGTGTGTGCGCGCAGCGGGTGCCCCGATATCCCTCGGACATGACCGACGCGGAGTGGGAGTTGTTGGAGCCGCAGGCGCGGGCGGTAATGGCCGAGTTGCGGCGAGGCCCGGGCGGACGGCCGATGGTGCACCGGTTACGGGTCGTGGTGGACGCGATCGGCTACCTGGTCCGGTACGGGGTGGAGTGGCGCGCGTTGCCGGCGGATTTCCCGCCCTGGCAGGCGGTGTACGCGTTCTTCCAACGGTGGGCCGAGCGGGGGTTGCCGCAGCGGTTGGTCGACGCGCTACGCGGGCAGCTGCGGATGGGCGCCGGGCCGGACCGAACTGCCGACCGCGGCAGTGATCGATTCCCAGTCGGTCAAGGCCGCGGACACGGTCGGGGCCGCCACCAGCGGATTCGACGGCGGAAAGAAGATCAAGGGCCGCAAGCGGCTCTTCCGTTCATGCGCACTTACTTGGAGGGGAATCAAAAACTTCTCACCGAGAACCAAGAATGTCAAATCGAGCGAATTGTGCGGTGAGAACATGTTCGACCGCGTTCCGTGGTCAGTGTCAGATGCCAGAGCACATGCTCGGGCTTCCGCTCCACGGGAGACCGTCCCGCCGGGCACGATGTCGCTGCCGCACTGCCCGATCATCGGTTCATGGGTGCGGAGCAGGTGGTCGACTGCCATGTTCACGTCTTCGATCCGCGGCGGTTTCCCTACCGGTCGGACACGTTCTACGCACCCGCCGGTCAGGAGCTCGGCACACCAGCCCGGCTGCGCACCGTGCTCGACGCGCACGGCGTTGAGCACGCCGTTCTGGTCGGGCCGAACTCGGGATACGGTGAGGACAACCGTTGCTTGCTCAACGCGCTCGCCGAAGGCGGCGGCCGCTACCGGGGAATGGCCGTGGGGTTTCGTGAGTTGCTGCGTTGGGGCGAACGGGGCGTGCGGTGCTGAAGCTCTCCGGGTGCGTCAAGGTGTCGCGCGACGAGCAGGTTCCGGACGCCGACGACCGTCGGTGGACAGCCCACCGTTCCTGATCGACGCCGCGGCCACGCTCCGCGCCGCAGCAGCGCAGACCGAAGACCAGGTCCCGGTGCCGAGGGAATTCGCCCTCAACGCGATCGCGAAGCTCCTCGACACGATCGGCCGAGCCATCGACCGCCCGACGCCGCTCCCGCACGAGCTCGTCGAGGCGGGAAACGAGATCGCCCGCCACGTCCGCCGGTACCACCTGCGCACCGAAGGTTGATCGATCCGGCTCAGGCGCCACGCCTCGAAGGTGCAAGACGGCCGCTTCGCTCAGGAGATGCCGCCCGCGTACTCGTAAATGCAATACCCGGGTTCGGTCCCCACCAGCACCCAGACACCGAGCCCGCTGCCCGACGGATCGCTGTCGAGGATCGACGGTGGGCAGGTCTCGGCGAACTCGACCGACGGGCACAGGGGGAACGGCACGCTCATGCGCCGCCCGGGCAGGGACCGTTGCCCGAAGTCAGACGGTGCGTACTTCCGCGTGGGCGCTTCGTCGGCGTAGGGCGGGGTCGACTCCATCGAGGTCCTCTTGTTCCTTGGCGGACCCGGAGATCGCCGGGATGCGCAAACACTGCTCGCGCTACCGTCGGCGAGCGTTACCGACGCCGCTGGCGCTCAGCCGAGCGGCTTGCGCAACCACACGGCGGTCATCATCCAGCACTGTGTCCAGTAGTCCGGATCATTCAGCAATGCGAAGGCCGCATCCAACGTTGCGGCATCCAGCCGTCCACTGGCGACGACCCGGTCCCGAACGTCGTTGAAGAAGAGCTGGAAGTACAGCGCTCCGCGGTCTCGACCGCGGATGTTCTGCACGTCGGTCTTGGCCTCCGGCCGCCCCCACCCGAGGCCGCTCAGCATGCCGGGCAGCTCGCGGCCGATGAGCCAGTCGACCCCGTTGTCGTGGCCCCAGTCGATCAGACCCCGCCAACTGGTCGCCCAGGCCTCGGGTTGCGTCGTCGTCGCCAGGTGGAAGTCCGGCTCCTGGACGAGCAGCCAGCCGCCGGGTTTGACGGCAGCGGCCATCTTCCGCAGAACGGCCGGGGCGTGCTCGCCGATCTGGTGGAGGAAGGCGCGGCAGCTGACCAGGTCGTAGGCGTTGTCCCCCAACGGCTCGGTGCGCACGTCCATCCGCCGCACGGTGAGGTTCTGCGCGGGAAGCAACTCGAGAAGGACCGGGTTGATGTCGACCGCCGTCACACTCCCCGCACCCTCGACCGCGGCGCACAGCCACTCGGCGATGCTGCCGTTGCCGCTGCCCACCTCCAGGCAGCGCCAGCCGGGGCCGACGCCGAGCGCGCGGAGATACCCCGTGGTCCAGGGGTCGAGGATCTTCGACATCAAGTCGAGCCGCTGGTACTCCGAGGGCGCGGCATTGTCGAGAATGTACGGTTGCAGATTCTCCCGGCCTTCGGTCGGCACACCGATCACGTCAGCTTTCGCCATGGACGGGGTCTGTCGACAGCGCGTCGGTCAACAGCGTGACGAGTGCTGCGTGTTGCACGTCGGCCGACGACCCGACCTGCCCCTCTGCGCCGTCGAGCGCCTGGGCGGCGAGGCCTGCTTTGTCGTCGATCAGCTCGGCGATGCGAGCGTCGATGGTTTGGGCGGCGATGATGCGCCAGGCGGTGACCGGCTCCGTCTGACCGATGCGGTGGCTGCGGTCGATGGCCTGTGTCTGCTCCGCAGCCGTCCAGGAGAGCTCGGCGAGCACGATGTTGGAGGCGACCTGGAGGTTGATACCCACGCCTGCCGTGGTCAGCGAGCAGACCGCGATGGCGACATCGGGCTCGTTGACGAAAGCGTCGATGTTGCGCTGCCGCGTGGTGCGCGTCTGTTCGCCGCGGATGGACGAGAACCGGACCCCCTGCTTGGCGAACGTCGCTTCGGCGGCGTCCATGACGTCGACGTGCTTGGCGAAGAAGACCACCTTGCCTGCGCTGCGGGCGAGCTGAGTCGCGTAGTCCGCCGCCAGGGCGGCTTTGGCCTGACCGATGCGGCGCATCATGCTGAAGACGTTCTCGCCCGCCGTCGCGGTGGTCGCGTCCTTCTGCTCCCATCTCGCCACCTGGTGCACGAGGTCGCGGTCGATGCCCTCGACAGCCCCGCCGGATCGTCTGTTGGCGAGTGCCGTCTCGTACCGCGCCACCATCCGGCGGGCGAGGTCGCGCTCGGCCGCCCGGATCGACCGGCCTGCAGCGCCGTCCAGCTCGACGGGCAGGTCGGCGATGCGGCGTGCGGGGATGTCGGCGGCCACGTCGATCTTGCGGCGACGGACGATGCCGAGGTCGACGACGCATTGGCGCGCGGCGGCGTAAAAGCCCGGGTCGGCGGGCGTGAGGCCGGTCTCGTCGAGGGCGTGCATCAGCTCGGCGCGCGGCTTCTTCTCGTCGATCCAGCCGAGGAACTGCCAGATGGCGCGGAAATCCTCGATGTCGTTGATCAGCGGGGTGCCGGTGAGGGCCATCAGCAGCGGGCGCGCGGTGCGGGACCGGATGCGTTCGGAGAGCTCCAGCACGTGCTGCGAGCGTTGGGAGGTCTTGTTCTTGATGAAGTGCGCTTCGTCGACGACCATGCCGCGTAGGCCGAAGTCGCCGAGCCAGCCGAGGTGGCGGTCGAGCACCTCGTAGTTGACGATGACGATGTCGGCGAAGCCGTCGATCGCGTCACCGTTGCCGTGGATCACGGTGGCCGAGCGGTGCGGTGTCCACAGCCCGGCCTCGCGCGCCCAGTTCGTCTTGACGACGTTGGGCACGACGACGAGCAGCGGGTAGGCGTCCGCGGCCTCGGCGGCGAGAAGCGCTTGAGCCGTCTTGCCCAGCCCCGGCTCGTCGGCGAGCAGGAAGGTGCGGTGCCCGGCCGCGGCCGCGGCGACCAGTTGGGCTTGGTGCGCCATGAGCTCCCGACCGCCTCGGGTGTGCCGTGACGATGGAGTGGGCAGCGCCATGCACGCCGACGCTCCGGTGCCTGCGCGTTCGAACGAACTGAGGAGCGGGCCGATCAGCTCCCAACTGGCCAGCCGCGTCGGACGGGGTGCGCTCGGCCGAGCGGCCGAGAAATCGGGCGCGAGGAAGGGATTGGCCAATTGCCGCGAAACGACCGACTGCGGCACGACCCGGTTCTTGATCTCGGCGGGTGGGGGCTCCGGCGGCGCCACCTCGTCGGCGACGGGCTCGATGCCCGCCGTCCGCAACATGTCCCGCGAAAGCGCACCGGCCTCGGCGGAGACGTCGGCGTCCTCGTCCAGGAGGGCCAGGAGTGCGGCATCGCGGATAGCGGTCTTCGCAAGGGTCGTTGCGATGCCGTCGAGCCGCTTGAGCTGCTGGACCCGGCGGGTTTCGTTGCTGTTCTCCTTGACCCGGGCACGCTCCGCACGCAGAACCAGCGCCGCTGCCTGGAACTTCGCGCGCGTCGCGGACGTGACCCGACCGCTCCGGAGGGCGGTCTCGATCTCTCGAACGGCACGGGCGAGCACTGAGACGAGGTCGTCGCGGTCGCGGTCGCGTTGGTTGCGCGGGGCGGTGCGGCGAGCCTTG
Source organism: uncultured Actinomycetota bacterium (assembly GCA_963837575.1). Lineage (GTDB taxonomy): Bacteria > Actinomycetota > Actinomycetes > Mycobacteriales > Pseudonocardiaceae > Pseudonocardia. The sequence goes on along the minus strand of CAWIOI010000017.1, from coordinate 5,774 downwards.
GTCTGGGGCTGGCCTCGTCGAGCCACGTACTTCTCCTTCTGGACATCCGGCAGGGCCGAGGCAGCCGCGCCGCACACAGTGCTGCCGCCGGGCGATGGGCCTCGGGGGAGACGGCCGGATGGCTCCTCCGAGAAGCGGCCCGAGCCACGATCTGCGGGGCCGCTTGCGCGGACCGGACGGCGCCGCGACGTAAGGCGTGGCCATACGTCGACCCGACGGTCGACGATCTCCGCACTCATGGCATAGGGCCGAGCCCTTGTCACATCAGCGATGTGCACCCGGCGTTTGTTCCGCATCGATCATAGCGCCTGGCGACCGGAAAGGGGACTGCCGGTGGTCGGCGCTCAGGCCACGATGGTGTCGCGGAGCTTGCGTTGTTCGGCTCGCCGCAGGGCCTGGGCGTACAACGCGGTGTTGAACCAGGTGGGGAAGGCACGGGCCAGTCGGCTGGGTCCGAGGAAGCGCGCGTGGCCGTTGGCGAGGAGGTCGCGGAACGGCGCGAGCCCGAGGAGCCAACGGTGCATCTGTGCGGTGTCGGCTTCGAGGGCCAGATCGACGGCCAGTCCCTGGTCGTCCTTGCAGACGGTGATGCCCGGGCGCTCGATGTCGAGCCAGCCTTGCGCGCCGCCTGCTCCGGTGAGCACGAGATGCACCACGGTGCGGGCCGCGGGCAGCTTCGCGGGGATGGCGAGTTGATGGGTGCGCCAGATCAGTGACAGGCCATCGCAGTCATCGGCGGACGGGTCGCCGAACACCCATTCGGCGGCCCAGTGACCCATCGCCCACACGATGGGAGTCAGGGCCTGACCCGCGGCGGTCAACGCGTACTCCCCGGGCCGTCCGGGTTGGCCGGCGGCGTGCGTCATCAGCCCGCGCCGTTCGAGCTCGCGCAGCCGTTGGGCCAGCATGTTCCGGCTGACCCGGGGTATCCCGCGGTGGATCTCGTTGAATCCGCGGGCACCGACCATCAGCTCGCGAATGATCAAGGGAGTCCACCGGTCACCCAACACCTCGACCCCGCACGCGATCGGGCAGTACTCCCTGCGGCTCACCATGGGGCCATCGTCCCCCGGGACTTCGGCACCGGGTAGTACGAATCCTGTACCGCCTACGCGCGCCGGGTACCAGGCCTTTCAGCCGGTTCCGGCGCTGTTCGCCGCCGTCTCGCGGCGTCTTCCGGTAGTACGAGATCGTCACTCGTGCGGCACCTGGGGTCCGCCGCATCCTCGTCCGTGGCGACGTCAGGTCCATCGGGGACCTGCACCCGCGAACGGAGATACCTCATGACCACAACCAACCTCCCCACGGTCGACGAGACGAAACTCGAGGCATTCGTCGGGCAGGCGGTCACCGACATGGGCGCAGCCATCTCCGGGCTGTTGCTGCACCTCGGCGACCGGTTGGGCCTGTACAAGGCGATGGCCGGGGCAGGCCCGATCACCTCGTCCGACCTGGCGCAGCGCACCGGCACCACCGAGCGCTACGTTCGGGAATGGCTCGGCAACCAGGCCGCCGGTGGCTACGTCGTCTACGACCCGGCCGAGCGCACCTACGAGTTGCCCGCCGAACAGGCGATGGTGCTGGCCGACGAGGACAGCCCGGTCTTCCTGGCAGGCGCGTTCGAGACCATCGCGTCCTGCTACGCCGACCACGACGTGTTCGTCGACGCCTTCCGGACCGGTGCAGGCGTCGGCTGGCATGCCCATGATGAGCGGCTGTTCTCGGGGGTCGTGCGGCTGTTCCGGCCCGGGTACGCCGCCCATCTCGTCGACCAGTGGCTGCCCGCGTTGGACGGGGTGGTCGACAAGCTGCGGGCGGGCGCGAGCGTCGCCGACGTCGGGTGCGGACTCGGCGCGTCCGCGGTCATCATGGCGCAGGCGTTCGAACGCTCGACGTTTGCGGGCTTCGACAGCCACGAGCCGTCGATCGAGGCCGCCCGCGCCGCCGCCGCCGAGGCCGGGTTGCACGAGCGGGTGCGGTTCGAGGTCGTGACGGCGAAGGACCTGCCTTTCCAGGCGTACGACCTCGTGTGCATGTTCGACGCACTGCACGACATGGGTGACCCGGTTGGCGCCGCGCGGCGTGTCCGGCAGGCGTTGGCTCCGGACGGCACCCTGTTGTTGGTCGAGCCGAACGCAGGCGACGCCCTTGAGCAGAACCTCAACCCGGTCGGACGGACGTACTACGGCCTGTCCACGGTGGTCTGCACACCGGGCTCGCTGGCCCAGGATGTCGGGTTGGGACTCGGCGCGCAGGCCGGTGAACGACGGATCGCGGCTGTGCTGCGCGAGGCGGGGTTCGGCCGCGTACGCCGGGTGACCGAAACCCCGTTCAACATCATTCTTGAGGCCCGGCCATAGGCGCTGCGAAAATTCCATCAATTCTAGGAGACGTCATGAACACCGAGTCATCTGGTACCGAAACCGTTGTCCGCAACCACTTGCAAGCCTTCCTGGAGCAGAAGGGGGTTGCCGCCATCGTGAGTGACTACGACGAAACGGCCCGCTTCTACAGTGAAGCCGCGATCTATCGCGGGAAGGCGCAGATCGGTGACTTCTTTGCCGACTTCATCGCTTCCTTGCCCGCCGGGGCCATCGATCGATTCTCGCTCAAGAGCCTGCGGGTCGACGGCGACATCGCCTACATCACCTGGAGCGCAGGCAAGGAGATCCCGCTGGGCACGGATACCTTTGTCGTAGACAATGGCAAGATCGTTTCGCAAACGTTCGCCATGTACGCCGTGCCGGATCAATAGATTCGATTCACCGTTCCACCGTCGCCGCGGGCTCGGCCGATGCGTCAAGCGGGCCCGCCGCAGACCAGGGGATGCTAGGGTCGGGGTGTCGGGAGCATGTTGCACCTGGGTGGTAGAGCCCACGTCGTCCTCGACGAAATCCCAGGTCGGGCGGATCGCCGTCCGAGGACCGGAGCCCGACGTGACGTCGGAACCCAGCACATCTCGCAACTCCATGGATCCGCGGCGGTTGAGCTTGAAGCCGGACGCATCCGCCACCGGCTGCGTCGACGGGGCGTGGTGGCCCCGCTCGCGTGACTTCGCTGCGGAGCTCCCGGCCGTGTTGGCCGAGCTGTCGACGCGACTCGGCCCGGTCGAGCGGGTGGCCTACAACCTCGATGCGTGGCCGGTCACCCCGCGCAAGATCAGGATCGGCGGCGCGGTGGTTCGGATGGCAGGCTTTCGTTCCCTGGACGCCGACACCGTGCACATGATCGGTGCGCAGCAGAGGCTCGTCCTGCTGGTCGTTCCGCCGGAGACCGAGCAGCAGGCGGCTCTCGCCGTGTTGACCACGGCGGCCCAGGTCGGAAACACCGACGACGTCGAGGCGCTGCTGCACGCCGGGGCCGAGCGCGAGCCCGCCCGCACGAGCTGATCGCCGCACCCACCGAGGCGCGGAACATTCCTCAATCCGTGAACGGAACCCGGCCATGACTGCCAGCAGCACCTACGTTTCCCTCTACGACCAGCGCGTGCGGCTTGTCGCCGACGCGCTCACGCGGAATTCGAAGCTCAGCGACAAGAAGGCGATGGAGCTGGCCGTGCACGTCCTGTACGCCCTCGACCACATCCCGGAAAAGGTGCGGTAGCCACTCGCCCACCGTCTACTCGGTGTCGGAACGCGCGGGTGGGCTGCCGTTGCGGCCGACCGTCGGGGCGAGCACGGTCGGGCTGCGCTCGGCCTGGGCCGCGGCGGTCCGCGCTTCGTCCACGGCGTCTGCCGCCGCCTGGACGAGGTCCTGCGCGGCCGATGACGAGGAGCGGTCGGGCGCCGGTGGGTTCGCTGCCGCGGCCGAGCGGGGCAGCGCTTGGCTGAACGCGCGGGTCACACCGTCGAGCGCGGCGGTGAACTCGCTGGGGATCACCCAGAACGTGTTGCTGTCGCCGTTGGCGAGTTGGGGCAGCATCTGCAGGTACTGGTAGGCCAGGAGCTTCGGATCGGGGTCGTTGCGGTGGACGGCCTGGAAGACCTGGTCGATGGCGCTGGACTGGCCTTCTGCGGCGAGGATGGCCGCGGCCCGCTGTCCTTCGGCGCGCAGGATCGCGCCCTGTTTGTCGCCCTCGGCGGTCAGGATCTGGGATTGCCGCTGTCCTTCGGCGCTCAGCACCGTTGCCCTCTTGTCCCGCTCGGCGCGCATCTGCTTCTCCATCGCGTCCTTGATGCTCTTCGGCGGGTCGATGGCTTTGATCTCCACCCGGTTCACCCGCAGCCCCCACCGGCCGGTGGCGTCGTCGAGCACCCCGCGAAGCCTGCTGTTGATGTCGTCGCGGGAGGTCAAGGTCTGTTCCAGATCCATCGAGCCGACGACGTTGCGCAGGGTGGTGACGGTGAGTTGCTCGACGGCCTGCAGGTAGTTCGCGATCTCGTACGCGGCGGAGCGGGGATCGGTGACCTGGAAGTACAACACGGTGTCGATCTCGACGACCAGGTTGTCCTCGGTGATCACCGGCCGCGGCTCGAAGGAGACCACCTGCTCGCGCAGCTCCATCATCGGACACACCCTGTCGATGTACGGGACGACGAAACTCATGCCCGGTTGCAGGGTCCGGTGATAGCGGCCGAGCCGCTCGACGTTGCGGGCACGTCCCTGCGGCACGATCCGCACCGAGCGCAGGATGGTGATGACGAGGAACAGGACGAGGACGAGTCCGATGACGAGCATCGCGTTCATGATCATTCCTTGGGGTAGACGAGGGCGATGACGCCGTTGATCTCCAGCACGTCGACCACCGTGCCGACCGGGATGACCAGGGCTTCGTCGTAGGTGCGTGCGGTCCAGTCCTCTCCGTCGATCCGGACGCGTCCGTTCTCGCCGTGGATCTCGTGGACCACGCGCGCGGTCTTGCCCGCATGGGCCGCGGGGCCGAAGACGTGGATCGAAGGACGTTCCAGGTGCCTGCGTACGACGGGGCGGATGAGCACGACCCCGACCACGGAGGTCACCGCGAAGACCCCGAGCTGGATCGGCACCGGGACGCCCGACGGCCGCGGCGATCGAGGTGATCAGCGCGGCTGCGCCCAGAATCCCCAGTACGGCGGTCAGGGTGAGGATCTCGGCCACCCCGAGCACGACCGCGAGGATCAACCAGACCAACCACACGTCCATGCTCTCGCCCCCTTCCGGGAGAAAACCCGACCCACCCTCGAAGCTACGCCGTTTGCCAGGCAACAGGCTCGATGGGATACACATTGTGATCACCGATCGACGGATTGGGCCTGCGGCGGAAGTAGGCGTCCGCCCAGGAGCGGAGGTCGGCCTGACGACCGGCCCAGCCCACGTAGCCGTCCGGCCGGACGAGGACCAGCCGGTCGGCGTGCCGGGAGGGCCGTGCGGGTGCCGCGGCGTCCACCTGGGGCAGCAGGTCGCGTGCGTCGGCGGAACCGAGCATCACGAATCGGCCGCCGCGCAGCGTCTCGTGGAGCCGACGCCCGTCTGTGCGCTTCTCCCCTCGCCGCCGGGACGCGAGGGTGTGGGGACCGAAAGGCCCGGGGGTGACGGGTCCCGTGGCTCAAGTCGGCGCCGTCGATACCGCGTTGAGTCGCGGGTGAACGGCGGGACGTGAGTGTCGGCGACCACGGCCGTGGACACGGTGCCGTCCCACCGGCGGTCTGGACCGAGAGGAAGCACCATGCTGTACGTCGCACCCGGACGTCCGGGCAGCATCGTCACCGTCGCGCCGCGCTACGAGAACTTCATCGGCGGGAAGTGGCAGCCGCCGGTCGCGGGCCACTACCGCACCGACTACACCCCGGCGACGG
>CAWIOI010000016.1:0-37228 GCA_963837575.1 uncultured Actinomycetota bacterium | reverse complement strand
AGCGCGCAGACCTCTGTGCGAAGTCGCTGCCTTTGCCGCTGATCGTCTACGTCGCGGCGGCCGCGTCAAAGGCGGCTGCGCCACTCGCGGCCTGTCCGGCGGGATGATCATCAGAACCCGCCGAGCCGATCGGGTCAAGTCTTGGGAGCCGTTCTCAGGTAGTGCCGTCGCCAAGAAGGGGTCGTACGCGGGCGACATCGCACTCGGGCACCGACCCGAGAGCATCGCCCCGCCGTGCTCGAAGGGCGGGCCACTCCTACCTGTGGCGTCATCTGAGGACCTGACGACGTCCAGAAACTCATCGAGTTGGCTTCGAGGGCCACGGCGTTCATGGCCCTGCCGGTGCTCATCGAGTCAGCAGCCAGAGAATCAGCAGGAGCACGACGAGTCCGCCGATCCCGGTGCCCGACCCTCCGTGTCCACCGGCGAGCACGAGTGCGAGTGTCTGCATCACGAGCAACCCTCCGCAGCGTATGCGGCTTGGGTGCCCGGAATCCCACGTCCTCACGCACGTGGGCGTCGGCGATGACGTGGCGCGGGTCGAGCGGCTGCGCCTGCGGTCTGTTTCAGACCCGAATCCGCGAGTAGCGGTCGAGTTGATCTCCGCGCTGCTTGTTGATCTTTTCTGGGGATTTGTCGGGGCTCGGGTATGGCGAGGGCCCGAGTGACGCCTCGGGTGGGCGAGGTTCCGGGGGTGTTCGGGGCCGTGTGGCCTGGTCAGGACGTTGTGGGCAGAGCGCGGATGCGGGTGAGGACTTCTTCGAGGAGGTGATGCCCGGGTGGTGGGCGCAGGGTGACCGCGCCGGCGTGGTGGATCAGGCGGGCCGGGACGCGGATGATTCGGTGTCGCAGGGTGGCGATCATGGCTTGGCCGCCGCGGACGCCGTGGCCGAACAGTCGCCCGCCGGGTTCGGGGTGGCGGTGAGCTGGTGCAGCCAGCCGGCGATGCCGGCCGCGAGCAGCGCACCCCACATCCACGCGGTGTTGACCTGCGGATATCCCTCCGTTATCTTGAGTTCGCGAGTTGATCATGGCTGTGAGCTGGTCGTTTTGGTTGTGGACGGTGTCGGTGACGGCGGTAATTGCTGCCTCCGTTCAGCATGGTCCGACGATTTTCGTGGGATGGTCGTTAGGCGTGTCGCGGCTGTCGGGCCGACCGAGGATGTCGGCCGCGCGGCGTTCGCCGAGCGCGCGGGCGAGGGCGTCGCGGAGTTGCTGGTTGTCGTGTTCGAGGCGGCGGATGCGCTCGGTGGCGGCGTGCAGACGCTGCAGCAGCGAGGCGTCGCTGGCGCGCTGCCGCTCGGGAGGGACCGCGGGCGCGGAGGAGGGTCGGTGACGTCGGCGGAGGCGTTCGATGTCGGCGCGCAGGTCGTGCTGGGTGTAGAGCCAGGACCGGGAGACGCCGGCTTCGCGGGCGAGGCCCTCGAGGGTGACCGGGGCGCCGACGGCGTCCAGGCGCCGCAGCGCGGCGACGGCGCGGCGGCGGGTCTGCTCGGTGCGCCGTTGCGCGGCGGCGCGCAGGTGACGGGTGGTGTCAGCCGGCATCGCGGGCGTCGTTCCGGTCGTGCTCGATCTCGCCGATCATGCGGTCGAGGTTGGTCAGGACCTGGGTGTTCATCTCGACCAGGCGGGTGCGACCGGTGGCCTGCGCGTCCTGGATCAGGGTCAGGGTGCGCCCGCGGTGCTCGCGCAGTTCGGGCAGGAACTCCGGGCCGGTGAGGAACACCGGGCAGCTCAGGCAGGCGTTGGCGTGCGGGCAGCTTCGCTGCACCGGCAGCCCGCAGTAACCGTGCGGCAGGGTCTGGGTGGCCAGCCCGTAGCGGGTCTTGGCCCACTGCGCCTGGGCCAGCGGCCCGTCCGGGTCGATGCTGACCCGCTCGCCCTTGACGTTGACCTTGGTGGCTTGTTCCCAGCGGCGGCGGACGGTCTGGTCGGTGATCCGCGCGTAGTGCGCGGTCATCTCGCTGGACTCGTGGTCGAGCAGCACCCGCACGATCTCCTGCGGGACATCTCGGTTGATCAACCGGCTGGCGAAGGTGTGCCGCCACTGGTGCGGGGTGGGCCGGGCGGGTTGGCCGTGCTCGTCGCGGATGTCGCAGTCGACCAGCCACCGGTTGAGCAGGCTGCGGTAGCTGTAGTAGGTCACCGGGCGGGTTCCGGCGGCGCTGCCCCGGTGCCGGGGAAACAGGACCGGGTGGGCGTCGGGCCAGCGGGCGGCGACCCGGTGTTGCTGGGCGCGGATTTCGGCTTCGAGGTCCTCGTCGATCGGCACCGCGGCCTCGCGGCGCATCTTGTGGTTGACATACCGCAGGTAGGGGGCGCCCTGCCCGTCGTGGAGCAGGCAGTCAAACCCCAGCGTGCAGGCGTCGGAGGCGCGCAGTCCGCACCGGATGAGGATCAGGGTGATCAGCCGGGCGTCGGGGTGGGCCCAGCGGTCCAGGTTGGCCGGGGCCTCGATCTGGGCCATGACGTGCTCGGTCAGCCGGCGCGAGCGCCGCGGTGGGCGGCGTGGGGTATCCCCGGCGAAGAACACCGCGGTGGTGGGCAGAGTGTCGTCCCAGCCGTGCCGGCGGATCGCGGTGAACAGCAGGTGCACCCCGGTGACGGCGTCCTCCTTGGCGCCGTGCCCGTCGGGCTGGGTGGCCAGCCAGGCCAGGTAGCGTTCCAGCAGCGGCCGGTCGATCCCGGCCAACGCGGTCACGGTGGGCGCGGCCTGGCCGAGGAACGCGCTGAACCGGATGAGCGCCCCGACATCGTTCAGGACCGTGGCCACGCTGATCCCGCTCAATAAGCGCAGCCGGGCCCAGCGTTTGGCCAGCGCGCGCAGCCAGGGCTGGGTGATGCGGTCGAACCGCAGGTGGTTGCGCGCGTCGTGGGCCTTGCCGGCGTTGCGGGTCAGCCCGGGCAGGGTGTGCAGCCGCCACACGTCGCGCGGGTACTCGACCGCCCACCCGGTGCCTTCGCGCAGGGTCGCCACGACGTCGTGGGCGTGCAGCACGAACCCCTGATACCAGCCACCAGACTTGCCCGCGGTCAGCGCCCGCCACTGCTCCCGGGGATGATCCAGCAGCGAGCCCACGCCAGCAGCCCTGACCTGGCCGATCGCCCAGTTCACCACCGGCGGCGGAGCGGTGATCGTCTGCTGGTCGTGGCGGCACTGCACGGCGTATTGCAGCTCCAGCCGGGGCTGCGGGGCCAGGCCGCGGAAGTCGATGCGGGCCCGCCCGCGCAGCAGGCAGTGCGCGACGTAGTCCTCGACGGCGGGGCGGCCCAGCTGGCGCCAGCGGGTCTCGTGGGACTTGCAGAACAGGTGCGTGTGATTCTCCGGCCACAAGGTGCAGAACGGCAGCCCGCACTCGCCGCGCTCGACCGCGACGGTGACCGGGTTGCCGGCCGCCCAGGCCGCCGGGTCGGGGTGGCCGCTGCGCGTCCAGGCGCTGCGGTGGCGCATGCACAACCCGAACCCGCTGCTGCCGAAGCGGCAGCCGGGCACCGTGCAGTGGGTCAGCTCGACCCGCCCGGACAGCGGTGGGCCGGGGTCGGCGAGGAAGCCCGCCAGCTCCGGGCGGCCCCGCTTGCGCCAGCGGTTCGAGTGCCCGCCGCACAGCCCGTACTCCCAGCCCGACCGGTCACAGCCGGGCACCCCGCACGGCGGGCGTCCGAGCACGGGGTCACCCGGCGCCGGGAGGTAGACCTCGACGCGGAACTCTGGTCGGACCGCGGCCAGCAGCTTGCCCAGCAGACCGCCGCCCTCGCTCACCGGACCGGGGGCGGTCACAGCCGCACCTCCCGGCCGGTGAACCAGCCCGCGGCCTGCAAGATCTGGCGGGCGTCCTCGACGGTGAGGTGACCGTAGGTGTCGATCGTGGTGGTGATCGAGGCGTGTCCGAGCAACTGTTGCACGCTCTCCATCCCGGCCCCTCGACGCAGCAGCCAGGTGGCATAGGTGTGGCGGAAATGGTGCGGCCCGAACGCGACACCCGTGTGCCGGCGCAGCCGCCCGACCAGGTCATAGACCGCCGGATAGGTCAGCGGATGCCCGCGCGGGTGGCCCCACAGGTTGACGAACACGTAGTCCGAATCCAGCGCGCCGTACTCGCGATTGAGGTAATCGGCATACAGCCGCATTAGCTCGGTACTGGCCGGGATCACCCGCGACCGGCCCGCCTTCGCCCGGGCCCGGTTGGCGTTTACCCGCGGCACGACCCTGACCTGCCGCTCGGCGATCTCCACGTCCTCGTGGCGCAGCCCCAGCGCCTCCCCGATGCGCACCCCAGTGTCGAGCAACAGCGCGAACAGCAACCGGTCCCGCAACCGCGTGCACCCGTCCAGGATCGCCTGCGTCTGCGCCGCGGTCAGCACCCGCGGCCGCGGCGGCGGCGCGACCAGCGCGACCGTGCGCCGCCGTTGGGGGTTGCTCTTGGTGACGTGATGCAGGAACGGCTTGAACGAGCCCCGTGAGCCGCCCCGCCGGCTGGCTGGCGCCATCGCGGTCAGCACACCGGCCAGCGGCACCCCGTGACGGGCGTGGAACTCGCAGAACGAGGCCAACGCCGCCAGCTTGCGGTTCACACTCGCCGCCGCGCAGTGATGCTCCACCGTGGGCAGCACCGCCACCCGCCCGTCCCGGGCCGCCGGCGGCAGCCGCAGCCACGCCACGAACCCGGCCACGTCCTCCACCGTGACCGATCGCCAGTCCAAACCCCGGTGGGCGAGGAAGGCGAACCAGTCCTTCAGATCATGCGCATACGCCTTGATCGTGTTCGGTGACCGCTCGATCGCCGCCAAGAACGCCACGAACCGCTCGACCGGCTCCACCGGAACCTGGTCCTCGCCGAGCACGGTCCACGACTCGACCTCCGACCCCGGCATGAGCACCCGCTGCACTCGCATCGACCCTCCCGCCCGCGTGCTGGACAGCGGAAGGTAATCGCATCCACGACGTGATCGTTCGCAGTCTTGGCTCCGTCATGGACGTCACGGACCAGTCCTGATCGGCTCCAGATAACCGACGGTAGGTGCCGAAGGGCCGCTCCGAGCTTGGCGTCGCGGAAGATGTTCTCGACCTGGGTGCGGTGGCGGTACCAGTGCTCCACCGCTGCGGCCTTGTCCGGAGTGGACACATCCAGGTCGGTCACGATGAACGAGTAGCCGTACACGGCATCGGCGTCGGCGAGCTCGTCCAGGGGCAGGGCGCGCTGGTCGGGGTGCAGGGTGCGGCGCCCGCCGGGCCCGCGGATCGGCCGAGACCTGCCCGGCGGTCACCTCCAGGCGGACCCGGCGGATCAGCAACCGGGTCGCCGCGGGCCACCAGTCCGGGCAGTAGGCGGCCACCGCGACCTGCGCTGCGGGCATGTCGATCGCGTCGGTCCAGCCCTCGGCGGGTACCCCGTCCAGCAGCCGCCACAGCGGCGCGATGCGCTTGGCGCCGATGGCGAACTGCACGTCGGCGAACAGCGCGGCGCGGGCCAGCTGCCCGGCGAAATAGCCGGCATCCGCACGCAGCCGCACCCGCCCGGCCCGCGCCGGGGCAGGCAGCGCGGCCAACGCCCGGCGCAGCAGTTCGGGGGCGCGCGGTCGGGGGTCCTCGTTGCCGGACATCAGGTCCGCGGCCAGCACCGTCGCGGTGTCCGCCCAGGTCGCCACGTGCGGGCGCCCGACCCGCTGGCCTTGGTGGTTGTAGGCCACCCCGCGCTTGTGACGGCCGTAAACCTTCACGTCGGTGGTGTCCAGATCGATCGTCACCTCCGCGGTCAGCGCGGCCGCCCGGGCCGGTGCCACCGACCCCAGCGCGGCCAACGCGGCGGCGTGTACGTCACCGAGCCCGGTCTCCACTGCCGCCCACTGCGTCGCTGACAAACGCCGGGCCAACCCCGCCGCGGTCGTCGACGCCAGATCCGGCACCGGCGTCAACTGCTGCCCGGCCGCATCGGCGCGGTGGCGATCCAGCCCGACCAGGAAGTCCTCCCCGGCCAGCTGGGCGGCCGCCATCCCGACCAGCAGCCCCCCGGCCGTGTGACCGCGGCGGCGCTGCTTGATCGGCCCGACCCCGGCGTCCAACCGACCGATCACATCCAGCCGATCGACCAACTCGGTCACCGTCAACATCCCGGACACCGGCGTCAACGTCGGGTCCGGCGCGCCGACCCGAATCCTGCGCCGCGAACGACGCCTCCTGCGTAAACTGCCCACCCGATAGGTGTCCTCCAGACCCCGACGATGTTTGGTCTCGACAACCGCATCATCGCAGGTCACAGGGCACCTATCACCATCTCAGCCCGGGCGCGTCGCACCGCAACTCACGGATTCGGGTCAGACCGGGGTGGGGTCCTACCGTTGGAGCCCTCCGAAAAGGCTCGGCATGCGTCTGTCGTGAGGCCAGCGTGACGGACATTCGTGGTCGAGACGGGTCGCCGAAGGTGGTTAGGCCCCGGACGCGCAGCCTTCGCGAGCGCCCGAACAAGCCCATCCAGGTCGGACGCCCGGGTCCCTCTGCTTGCGATCCGGGGGTCGGCGCGCTGGTCGGTGTGCCGGTCGCGTTGATCGTGCCCACCGCGATCGTCACGACCATCGGTCGCCTGCGGGTCGCGGTCGCCGACCAGGACCTGCGGGTGCGGGTGCTGCCCGCCCAGCAAGCCGCGAGCCAGCTGACCAGGACCTTCGTCGACCAGGAGACCGGCAACGCGGCGATCTGCTCACGGGCGACCCCCAGTTCCCCCAGCCCTACCACTCCGGGCAAGCCGAGGCCGCCACCCTGCGGCAGCGACTCGCCTGCTCCTGCGGGACGACGCCGACGCGCGCGCACTGCTCGACCAGATCGACCGGGCCGCCGCCGATTGGCAGGTCGAGTCGAAGCCGCAGAACCGGAAATCGCGGCACGAGCACAGGGGCCGTTCCCGGGGGAACGCTCGAGTCCTTCGACGCGCTGCGCGGCAATCTCGCGGCGTTGGAGGCCTTGGACCGGCGCGTCGATCAGGTTGGCTCGGTCGCTGCTGCGAGCCGAGAACGAGCTCACCGTGCACCGCGAACAGGAACGCCTCGCCGCCGACCTGCACGACCACACCATCCAACGGGTCTTCGGGCTCGGCCTCGCGCTCAGCTCGTTGACCCGCCGCCATCCCGACCTCGAACCCTCCCTCGCCCCGCTGATCGCCGAAACCGATCACACCATCCGGGAGCTGCGCACGATCATCTTCGGCATCGCCCCGCACACCCGCACGCAGAGCGTGCGGGCCGACATCCTGGCCCTCGTCCACGCAGCAGTCGGGCACCGGGCTTCCAGCCCGCCGTCGAGTTCCGCGGACCGATCGAGACCTACGCCGACGAGGTCACCAACGCCGAGCTGCTCGCCGTGCTCGGCGAGGCGCTCAGCAACATGGCCCGCCACGCCCACGCCACGGCTGCGTCCATCCTCGTCGAGGGCACGTCCGATGCGATCAGCCTGACCGTCGGCGACAACGGCGTCGGGCTGACCGCACGCGCACCCCGCGGCGACGGTCTGAACAACCTGAGGCGGCGCGCCGAGAGGCTCGGCGGGACGGCCGGCGTCGACCCCGGCGACACCGGCGGCACCACCCTCCACTGGCGCGTCCCACCCAGCAGCAGCTGAGTCATCGGGGACGGCCGGTTCCCGGATCATTGATCAGCTTCAGGGCGACCTCGACGCCGTCGGCCATGTCGAAGATCGAACGACAGCCCGCCGCGTCCAACGCGCGGGTGATCGGTCCGCCTGCCGAGGTGAGCACGACCCGAGCGCCCGCCTGGTGGCGCCGCCTCTGCAGCTCGATCAGCGCATGCATCCCCGCGGCGGCGAGGAACCCGACGCCGGAGAGGTCGACGATCACGTCGCCGCCGGGCAGCGCGCCGAGGTGATCACGCAGATCCCCGACCGTCAACAGGTCGACCTCACCGCTCACCGCGACGATCGTCGAACCCGGGACCGAGTCGGTACGGACGGCCATGCCAGGGATCACCGCGCCACCTCAACCAGGGATTTGAGGAAGTGGCCACTCTGCGGGACCGCTGCGGACTCTACCCCAAGCGCACGCGTAGCGACCCGACGTGGCACGGTCGGAAGCAGCGGAATCGAGGCGCCCCGACACCGGATACCCGTTGCCCGTATGGCTACGCAGGGTGGTACTCGCCTACCGTCTGTGGCATGGGTGCGCTGCCGGCGACGTTGAGCCTCGCGGTCGCCGCGGTGTTCGCCGCCTTGGCCGCGCGGCGCCATCGCGGAGCCGGGGCGCATGCGCTCATGGGGCTGGGCATGGCGGCGATGTTCTCCCCGTGGGGCGACCCGGTGCCGCCGCTGCTGGGCGCGGGCGTGTTCGCGGCGGTCGCGGCGTGGTTCGGTGGACGGCTGGTGCGCGGGGTCCCAACCGGCGCGGGCGGGGCGGCGCACCTGGTGGTGGCCCCCGCCGCGATGGCCGCGATGTACCTCAGCCACGGCCACGGCGGGCACCACGCCGGAACGGTCGCGCTTGCCGCGCTCTGGCTGGGCCTGGCGGGCTACTTCGGCTGGCACGCCGTGGCGAACGCGGGCCGCCTCCAACAGGCGCGGGCGGTTGCCGCGGGCGACGGGGTCGTGGTCGCGCCGCCCGCTCCGCGGCTGTGGGTGGAGCCGGGCGCGCACGTCGTGATGAGCGGGCTGATGGCGGCGATGTTCCTCACCGCGCTCTGACCGGCCCTCCCCTTCACCGTTAGCACCTGCGAACTTCTCGGCGCCATCCCGAACCCGACCCCGCGACGTGCCGTCACCGGAGATGAGGGGCGCGGCGCTCGATTCCGTACCTCGGAGGCGTTGGGGTGGGGACCCTTGGCGCTCGATCCGCGCCCCTCGTCCGGCGGCCCCCTGGGGAGCGGGGCCGCCCCGGATCCACGGGGAGCGGATCACCCATGTCGTCCTTGCCCTCTTGCCGTGCGCTGCTGCGCCGGTCCGTCACCGCCGTCCTGCTGGTGATGCTCGTGGTCGTGCTGGCGCACGTACCGCGGGCCGCCGTGGACCTGCGGGCCTTCTCATCCGACGTCCTGTGGGACGACTCCTGGACCTCCGGGTCCTTCGTCGACGCGGGCGCCACGCTGTACCGGCACGACCCCGAGTTCCTCCTGTGCAAGGCGGGCGGCTGTCCGCCCGTCGAGGTGTCCGACCGGGTCGGGCAGGCGATCGGGATCGTGTGCCGCCGCGACCCGGAGGGCTACGTCAAGCTGTACTACGCGACCGACCAGGAACCGGCCTGGGCTTTCGCCGCCGACGTGCACGCGAAGGGCACGGTGCCGGCCTGCGGCGCGTGGGACTGGTGAGCTCAGCAGGTGAGCGTGCCCTCCATCGTGGTGACGGCGTGGCCGGTGAGCAGCACCCGATCGCCGACGACGCGCGTGCGCACCACGCCGGACCGGGCGGACGCCTGCAGGCCGACCAGCTCGTCGCGCCCCAGCCGCGGCGACCACAGCGCGGCGAGTGCGGTGTGCACGCTGCCTGTCACCGGGTCTTCCGGCACGCCGACCGCCGGGGCGAAGAACCGGGAGATGAAGTCGAACCCGTCAGTTCCCTGGGCCGTGACGGCGACGCCGCGGCGGGTCAGCCCGGCCAGGCGCGCGAGGTCCGGGCGCAAGTCGCGGACGGTGGCCGCGTCGGCGAGCTCCACCACGATGTCGTCCAGCGCGCCCGTGTCGAAGACGGCGACGAGCGCGGCGCCCAGCACGTCGGCCAGGCCGTCCGGTGGCGTGACCGGGGTGATCGGGGCGATCGGGAAGTCCAGCGTGATCATGCCGTCGTCGTCGGCCTCGGCCGCCAACACTCCCGCCCGGGTGGCGAACCGGACGCGGCCCTTGAGCAGGCCGTCGGTGCGCAGGGCGTGCGTCGTGGCCAGTGTGGCGTGCCCGCAGAGGCGCACCTCGACGGCCGGGGTGAACCAGCGCAGTCCCCAGTCCGCTTCGGGGCCGGGCTCCGGGCGGGCGAAGGCGGTCTCCGAGAGGTTCATCTCGGCCGCCACCTGCTGCATCCACGCCTCGTCCGGCCAGCCCGGGCCGTCCAGGAGACAGACGGCGGCGGGGTTGCCCGCGAACGGGCGGTCGGTGAAGGCGTCGATGATTCGGATCCGCATGTCCGTGACGCTAGGGGTGTCCGCCGCGTCCGGACAGGGCCGCCTGCGCGCCTCTGGCCTCTAATTGACCTCGCAGGCCACGCCGTCGCCGTCGGGGTCGAGCCCCGTGCGGTAGCCGGGGTCGCCGGTCTGCAGGGGTGCCGCGCCGACGGCCTGCGCGGCCGCGCAGCTCCGGTAGTAGACGGACGTGGCGGGCTTCCGGGTCGCCGTCACGGCGGGCTTTCGCGCCGGGGCGGGGGCGACGTCCAAGGTCGGCGTCACGGCGGCGGTGGTGGGTGTGGGCGCAGCGGTGGCCGCGGCGGGTTCGGCGATCGTCGTGCTCTCCCGGGTGCCGCCGAGCACCCCGGCGATCACGATCAAGAGCCCCACGATGCCGACGCCCACCCACACCGGTTTGCGGCTCCACCGGGTCGTCCGGAGCCGCCGCGGTGGAGCGGCCGGGAGAGCGGCACCCGCGGGCGGGATGACGGGCAGTTGCTCGGTCGACAGGCCCACCGCGTCGACAGCGGGCAGCCGCAGCTCCACCTCGACGCCCCGCTTGCCCGGCACCACGCGCGCGATGCAGCCGGGCCGCCCGCCGCGGCGGAGCACGCTGTCCACGGTCGGTCCGTAGCGCTGGGACATGAGGGCGGTCAGCTCGCCCACCCGCCACCCGTCGAGCCGTGCCTCCAGACGCGGCCCGATCGGCACGAGCTCGATCGCGACCCGGCCGCTGCGCCCGTGCTCCGCGACGTACCCCCACAGCAGGTCCTGGTGGTGCTCCTCACCGGTGACGACGACCGATCGTTCGGCGTCGAGCATGGTGAGGCCTACTGTCGAGTTCTCGGTCATGTGATCCCCGGGGAGCGTGCTGGTGCTGACTGAGTGGTCGCTTCCGCGCTCGGGGCGTTACCTCCGCGAGAGCGCTACCAGCACCGCGTCCTCGATGCCCGGGTTGTGAATGCACTTCAGCGCGAGACCCTCCAGGAACAGGATCGCGCCCTGGACGAACCGGCGTCGGCCGCCGCGCACGCAGCACAGGTCGACCGCACCCTGCTCGATCATGACGATGGCCCCCGTCCAGTCTTCGGCCACGTAAGGCACGGTCTCCTGGGCGCGAATCGTCACGGTGCGCCGCCGGAAGGCAGGTCCGGGACGCGTCGGAACGGGCGCGTCGTCGTCCTCCACCTGTGGTAGACCGCCGGGGGACGGCGAAATCATCGGTCAGCCCCTTGCCAATCCGCGGCTGATCACCAGCCGCTGGATCTGGTTGGTGCCCTCGAAGATCTGGGTGATCTTCGCTTCGCGCATGTAGCGCTCGACCGGGTAGTCGCGGGTGTAGCCGTAGCCGCCGAACACCTGGACGGCGTCGGTGGTCACCTTCATCGCGGCGTCCGACGCGACGAGCTTCGCCACCGACGCCTGGCGGCTGTAGGCGAGGCCCGCGTCGCGGCGGCGGGCGGCGTCGAGGTAGGTGGCGCGGGCGGCGTCGACGGCCGCGGCCATGTCGGCGAGCAGGAAGCCCAGCCCCGCGTGGTCGATGATCGCGCGGCCGAACGCCTTGCGCTCGTGCGCGTAGTCGACCGCCGCGTCCAGGGCCGCCTGGGCGATCCCGGTGGCCACGGCGGCGATGCCCAGCCTGCCGGAGTCGAGCGCGCTGAACGCGATCGAAAGGCCTTGGCCTTCGCGGCCGATGAGCCGGTCCGCGTCGATCAGCGCGCCGTCCCAGTGCGCGGCGGTCGTCGGGATCGCGTGCAACCCCATCTTGTGCTCCGGCTTGCCGAACGACAGTCCGTCGGCCTGGCCGGGGGCGAGGAAGCACGAGACGCCGCCGCTGCCCGCGCCGGTGCGGGCGAAGAGCGCGTACAGGTCGACCTTGCCGCCGTGGGTGATCCACGCCTTCGTGCCGGTGATGCGGTACCCGTCGTCGACCCGCTCGGCCTTGCACGCGAGCGCTGCCGCGTCGGATCCGGCCTGCGGCTCGGACAGCGAGTAGCCCGCCAGCAGCTCGCCCGTGAGCAGCGGCGGCAGCCAACGTTCCTGTTGCTCGGTCGTCCCGAACGCGGCGATCGGATGACAGGCGAGGGCCTGCACGCTGACGGCGACCGCGACCGCCGCCCAGCGGCTGGCCAGCTCCTCCAGCACCTGCAGGTACACCTCGTAGGGCTGGCCGCCGCCGCCCCACTCCTCCGAGTAGGGCAGCCCCAGGAGACCCGCGGCGCCGAGCGTGTCGAACAGGCCCTCGGGGTAGGTCTCGGTGCGCTCGTGCTCCTCGACCAGCGGCGCGAGCTCCTTGTCCGCGATGTCGCGGACGAGCGCGAGGAGGTCGCGAGCCTCCGGGGTCGGCAACAGGCGGTCGACGGCCATCGAGGCTCCAAAGCGGTACTGGAAAAGGTACTTGAGTACCACAAAGGGTAGACGACACCCGCTAGGCTGGCCATGTGCCGCGCACCCTCGCCCGCCGGGCCGAGCTGTTCGACGACCTGGTCGCGCTCCTGCTGGCCGAGGGCTTCAGCGCGTTCACGCTCGACGACCTTGCCGCCCGGCTCCGCTGTTCCAAGCGCACCCTCTACGCGTTGGCCGGGAGCAAGGAACAGCTGGTCAGGGCGGCTGTCGTGCACTTCTTCCGCGGCGCGACCGAGCGGGTCGAGGCGGCGGTGGCGGACGTGTCGGGCGCCGCCGAGAAGGTGGCGGCGTACCTCCACGCGGTGGCCACGGAGCTGGCCCCCGCGTCGCCCGCCTTCCTGGCCGACGTGGCCGGGTTCACGCCCGCGGCCGAGGTCTACGCGCGCAACACCCGCGCCGCGGCCCGCCGGGTGAGCGAGCTGGTGGACGCAGGTGTCGCGGCGGGGGAGTTCCGCGCGGTGCACGCGGGCTTCGTCGGCGACGTCGTCAGCGCGACCACCGTGCGCATCCAGCAGCGCGAGCTGGCCGCCGCCACCGGCTTGGCCGACGCCGAGGCCTACCGCAACCTCGCCGACCTGCTCCTCAACGGCCTGGGAGCGCGCTGACGAGCGCGGCGCTACGCGCGGCGTTCCTCCAGCGCGGGGTCGCGGCGGGCGAGCGGGCCGGTGCCGTGGGACCGCAGCCACCCCCGCGCCTTCTGCAGGCTCCGGCTCACCCCGTTGGGGCCCTTCCGGTTCTCGATGACGTCACCGACCCGGCCGAGCAGCCACGCCAGCAGCGGAACGCCGATCGCCAGGATCAGCCACATCCGCAGCCGCCGTGAGAAGAAAGCCCACATGCCGTACCCCCAGGTTCGCCGCTGCTCGGGCCGTTCCCGGTGAAGCGACCGGCTAAACCCCGACGCGTCCGGGCGCAGAGGGGCGTAGGCTGACGGCGTGCCGGGAGACGGCTCGGTCTTCTTTGGGCTGCTGATCTACGCTCTGGTCGCCGCCACCCCCACTCTGCTGGTCTGGGTGGCCGTCCGGTGGCTGCCGCCTGTCATCGGCTACCTCATCGATCTTCGTCTGCAACGCCGCCGCCCGCCGGGGCCCACGCTGGAGTCGGTCGTCGGCCACCTCCGCAGGCTGCGCCGCGAGGTGCGCGGCAAGCACCCCACGCAGGTGCGCCACCTGGCCCTGCTCTCCGCCTACGACGACACGTTGCTGCAGGCGTGTCGGATCGTCGGCGTCGACGCCCCGCTGACCGAGGCCACCGAGGCCGAGCGGCCGTTCGCCCGGCTCCTCACCGAGGCCCAGCTCGAAGAAGCGGGCATCGCCCTCGATCCACCCGGTGCTGCTGCGGCATGATGAGCCGCGCAGGTGGCGGTGACTGTAAAAAATCCTTTACCCTGCCCGGGAACGCCCCGGCCCGCTCGCGCGTTGGACGGGTTGTCAGAGTTCGACGAGGAGGACTAGGTGCGCAGCAGTAGCAACCCGGCGTTCCGTAACCTGCCGAAGACCGGCCAGGGGTACGCCACGTTCGACCAGGTGGGTGGGATGGGCACCGCGGTCGCAGGCGCGCAGCCCGGGCCCCTCGACATGGGCCGGGCGAACGTCGCCGAGCGCCCGCTCACCATCGACGACATCGTCACCAAGACCAGCATCACCGCAGGCACCGCGATCGTCGCGGGCACGCTCACGGCGATCTCCGGCCTCTACGGGCTCGCGTTGCCCGCGTTCCTCGTGGGCTTCGTCGTCTCGCTCGTGCTGATCTTCAAACCGCACCTGGCCAAAGCACCGCTCGTGCTGCTGTACTCCGCCGCGATGGGCGTGGCCCTCGGCGGGATCTCCGGGCTGCTCAACAACGTCTACCCGGGCATCGCGCTGCAGGCCATCGTCGGCACCGCAGGCGTGTTCATCGGCATGCTGATCGTCTACAAGACCGGCGCCGTCCGGGTCACGCCGCGGTTCACGAAGTGGCTGCTCGGCGCCATGGTCGGCGTGATCGTGCTGCTGCTGTTCAACCTCGTGTTGAGCCTGTTCGGCGTCAACACCGGGCTCCGCGACGGCGGCCCGCTCGCCATCATCTTCAGCCTCGTCATCATCGGCGTGGCCGCGTTCAGCCTGCTGCTCGACTTCGACCAGGCCGACAAGGCCATCCGTGGCGGCGCCCCGGCGTCGCTCGCCTGGTACATCGCGTTCGGCCTGATGACCACCCTGGTGTGGCTCTACATCGAGATCCTGAATCTGCTGAGCTACCTGCGCAATTGACGCGCAGCCGCCCGACGGCCCGGCACCCTTCTGGAGCGGGGGGTGCCGGGCTGTCGCGTTGTGTGGGGCGGGTCAGCTGAGCCGCTCCAGCACCATCGCCATGCCCTGCCCGCCGCCGACGCACATCGTCTCCAGGCCGATCGTCTTGTCGTGCGTGCGCAGCCCGTTGAGCAGCGTGGCGGTGATGCGCGCACCCGTCATCCCGAACGGGTGGCCGAGGGCGATCGCCCCGCCGTGGACGTTGAGCTTGTCCTCGTCGATCCCCAGGTCGCGCGCCGACGGCAGCACCTGGGCCGCAAACGCCTCGTTGATCTCGACGAGGTCGACGTCGTCGATCGTCATGCCCGCGCGGGCCAGTGCCTGTTTCGAGGCCTCCACCGGGCCGAGGCCCATGATCTCGGGCGAGAGACCGGTGACGCCGGTCGCGATCACCCGGGCCAGCGGGGTGATGCCCAGCTCGGCCGCCTTCGTGTCGGACATGACTACCAGCGCGGCGGCCCCGTCGTTGAGCGGGCAGCAGTTGGCCGCCGTGACCCGCCCGTCGGGCCGGAACACCGGCTTGAGATGGCTGACCGCCTCGTAGGTGACGCCCGCCCGGGGCCCGTCGTCCGTGCCGACGACCGCGCCGTCGGGCAACGTGACCGGGGCGATCTCGCGCGCGAAGAACCCGTTGGCGATGGCCTTCTCGGCGAGGTTCTGCGAGCGGACGCCGAAACGGTCCATGTCCTCGCGGCTGACGCCTCTGAGACGCGCCAGGTTCTCGGCGGTCTGCCCCATCGCGATGTAGATGTCGGGGAGGTGCTCGTCGGTGCGGGGGTCGTTCCAGTCCTCCGCGCCGTTCTCCGCGACGTGCCGCGTGCGGTCCTCGGCGTCGGCGAAGATCGGGTTGTGGGTGTTCGGCCAGGAGTCGGAGTTGCCCGCGCCGAACCGGGAGACCGTCTCGACGCCCGCCGAGATGAACACGTCGCCCTCGCCCGCCTTGATCGCGTGCAGGGCCATGCGCGTGGTCTGTAGCGACGACGAGCAGTAGCGCGTGATCGTGGTGCCGGGCAGCGTGTCGTAGCCGAGCAGCACGGCGACGACGCGCGCCATGTTGAAGCCCTGCTCGCCGCCGGGGAGCCCGCAGCCCAGCATGAGGTCGTCGATCTCGGCCGGGTCGAGCTGGGGGACCTGGGCCAGTGCGGCGCGGATCATCTGCACGGCGAGGTCGTCGGGGCGGATGCCCGCCAGAGAACCTTTGAACGCGCGGCCGATCGGCGAACGCGTCGCTGCGACGATCACGGCTTCGGGCATCGTCTCTCCTTCTCCGGGCGGTGGCTCGACTGTACGCGCGGCCCCCGACCGA
The DNA here is from genome assembly GCA_963837575.1 of uncultured Actinomycetota bacterium. Lineage (GTDB taxonomy): Bacteria > Actinomycetota > Actinomycetes > Mycobacteriales > Pseudonocardiaceae > Pseudonocardia. Next base: position 21,146 of record CAWIOI010000016.1, on the reverse strand, counting down.
ATCGGACCTGCTGATTCAGGAAATGTCGGTGGCCCGTGCCACAGTTCGGGCATGGCCAGCTGGAGTGAGGTCGAGTCCGCCGAACCCGCGTTCGCGGCGCGGGTCCGGGCGCTGCTCGATGCCGAAAAGCACAAGACGATCGCCACCCTGCGGGCCGACGGCGGGCCGCGCATCTCCGGGATTGAGGTGCAGTTCGCCGACGGCGAGCTCACCTTCGGATCGATGGCGGGGGCGCGCAAGGGCGCCGATCTGCTCCGCGATCCGCGGTTCGCCCTGCACAGCGCATCGGTGGCTCCGCCGGAGGGGCACGATGCCGAGTGGGCGGGCGATGCCAAGGTCGCCGGGCTCGCCGTGGCGGCGGGGCCGATCGAGGGCTTGGCGGGCGAGCTGTTCCGCGCCGACGTGCGCGAGGTCGTGCTCACCTGCCTCAACCCCACCGCCTCCGCATTGCGGGTCGAGTGGTGGACCCCGGAGCGGGGGCTGCGCTGCGTGGAGCGGGAATGAGCAGCCCCCGCGGCCGGGCTACTCGCGGTCGATCATGCGGTTGGCGAGCAGGGCCCGCAGCTTCACCATCGCGCGGTGCTGGGTCACCCGCACCGCCCCCGGGGTCGAGCCGACCATCCGCGCCGTCTCCTCGGCGGAGTAGCCCATGGCCACTCGCGCCACGAGCACCTCCCGCTGAGCGTCGGGCAGCTCGGCGAGCAGCTCGTGCAGCAGGTCGCGGTCGGCCGAGCGCAGCGCGGCCGCCTCCGGACCTGCGCGGTCGTCGTCGTCGACGTGGTCGGGAAGCTCCTCCATCGGTTCCGAGCGGTCACGGCCCGCGGCGCGGAAGGCGTCGATCACCTTGTTCCGCACGATGCCGTAGACGAACGCCATCCACCGCGTCTCGGCGGGACGGAAGCGGCTCAGCGCGCTGCATACGGCGATGAGCACTTCCTGGGCGATGTCTTCGGGGGTCTGCTGGCCGATCGTCCGACCGTTCATGCGGGCGCGGCACTGCCACACCACCGGTCCACGGATGCGGTCCAGCAGCTCGCCCAGCGCCCGCTGGTCGCCGTGGGAGGCCCGAAGCGCCAGCGCGTCGAGCTCGTTCTCCGTGCGCGCTGCCCGCGCGGCGGCCATGGGATCGCCGTTCGGTTGCGGGCCTGCGACGTCGCCGTCCGCGTGCGGGCCTGCATCGTTACCGTCTGCGTGCGGGCCTGCAGCGTCACCACCCGCGTGCGGGCCTGAGGAATCGCGGCCCGACCGGGGCTTCGCGGTCTCACGGCCCGGCGGTTCGGGGCCCGCGGCGCCCGGCGGATCGTCTCCGGCGAGCGGTTGGTCTTTCCCTTCGTCGTCGCTGTCGTAGGTCCTGTCGTCCACCTGCCCGTACTCGGCGAGTAACACCGAGCGCCCCTCCTGCTGTTGTGCCCGTGATGCAGCCGGGACTGGGTGGATCCCGGATTGGTGCCGCCGCACGGACGCCGGGTGTGGTGTCCGGGGGGACGGCGGTTCGGTCACGGGAACGCCCTGGCCGAGAAGTGTGCCCTCTTCTCAGCGTGGGGAGCTCCTGAGTGATGCTGAGAGTAGTACTGACGGATCAGACGGTCTCGACCGGATGACGCATATCGGCGCGATCCGTATCCCGACGAGCACGGTGCGCGACCATCCGTCCACTGAGCACACGCGCCAAGTGCAGCCTCACCTGCGGAAAACTGCTGTTGCCTACGATCGGGTGAGGTCGGCGCCGTGGTCGGGCGCCGTGCGCTTCGCCCGCACCCGGCGGTAGCTGTACCCGAGCAGCACGAGCAGCACGACGCCGGACAGGATGAGGCTCGACCCGGTGGGCCAGCCGCCGAGCCACAGCTGCTTGTTCAAGCCCCACACGACGCCCGCGGCGATCAGTGCGAGACCCGCGAGCACCGAGCCCGTGATGCGCAGCGGTGAGGCGACGCTCTGCTCCATCGCCTTCATGGCGCGCTTCTCGACGGGATCGACGTACTTGTCGATGGCGGGGAACTGGTCCGCGAGGATGAGCAGCCCGGCGAGCACCAGCAACAGGCCGGGCCCCGGGAGCACGAGCAGCACCACGCCGATCACCAGCAAGAGCCCGCCGCCGATCAGCGCCGCTACGCGTTTCGCCGGATTTCCCGCCATTCGCCCACTCCTCCTGCCGTCCCCGCGGTAACGCGCCCGCGGTGCCGACGGGTTCCCGGTTTGCGCCGCCCGGACACATCGGAGTGCGAGGATGACGCCATGCAGTTCGTCGAGCACGTCGTTGACCTCGTCGGAAACACCCCACTCGTGCGGCTCGGGCCGGTCGCCGTGGGAACCGAGGCGACCGTGCTGGCCAAGCTCGAGTACTTCAACCCGGGCGGCAGCGTGAAGGACCGGATCGCGCTGCGCATGATCGAAGCCGCGGAGGCGTCGGGCGAGCTGCGGCCCGGCGGCACGATCGTCGAGCCGACGTCGGGCAACACCGGCGTCGGGCTGGCCATGGTCGCCCAGCGCAAGGGCTACAAGTGCGTGTTCATCTGCCCGGACAAGGTGAGCGAGGACAAGCGCAACGTGCTGCGGGCCTACGGCGCCGAGGTGGTGGTCTGCCCGACCGCGGTCGAGCCCGACCACCCCGACTCCTACTACAGCGTCTCGGACCGGCTGGCGGGCGAGATCGAGGGCGGCTGGAAGCCCGACCAGTACGCCAACGTGCACAACCCCGAGTCGCACTACCTGCAGACCGGCCCGGAACTGTGGGCGCAGACCGACGGGCGGATCACGCACTTCGTGGCGGGCATCGGCACCGGGGGCACGATCAGCGGCACCGGGCGCTACCTCAAGGAGGTGTCCGCCGGGCGGGTGCAGGTGATCGGCGCCGACCCGGAGGGCTCGGTGTACTCCGGTGGCACGGGACGGCCGTACCTGGTGGAGGGCGTCGGCGAGGACTTCTGGCCTGCGACGTACGACAAGGACATCTGCGACCGCATCGTGGCCGTTTCCGACGCCGACTCGTTCGCCATGACACGGCGGCTCGCCCGCGAGGAGGCGCTGCTTGTCGGCGGGTCGTGCGGGATGGCGACGGTCGCGGCGCTCCGGGTGGCCGCCGACCTGCCCGCCGACGCCGTGGTGGTCGTGCTCCTGCCCGACGGCGGCCGCGGCTACCTCGGCAAGGTCTTCAACGACGCCTGGATGGCGGGCTACGGGTTCCTGCCGCCCGCGAGCGGCGCCACGGTGGGTGACGTGCTGCGCCGCAAGGACGGTGCGATCCCGGCGCTGGTCCACGCGCACCCCAACGAGACGGTCGCCGACGCCGCGCAGTACCTGCGGGAGTTCCACGTGTCCCAGATGCCGGTCGTGCGGGCCGAGCCGCCGGTGATGGCGGCCGAGGTCGTGGGCTCGGTCGTCGAGCGCGACCTCCTGGACGCCCTGTTCACCGGCCGGGCGCAGCTCTCCGACCGGCTCACCAAGCACATGTCGCCGCCGCTGCCCACGATCGGGGCGAACGAGCCGCTGGACACGGCGATGAGCGCGTTCGCGGAGGCCGACGCCGCGCTGGTGCTGGTCGACGGCAAGCCCGCGGGCGTCGTCACGCGGTCGGACGTGCTGGCGTTCCTGGGTTCCTAGGGGAAGCGTCGCGGTGGCCGCGTAGCGTTGGTGCATGCACGGCTTCTCGACCAAGGCGATCCACGCGGGCCAGGAGCCCGACCCCACCACCGGTGCGGTGATCATCCCGATCCACCCGTCCTCGACCTACGCCCAGGACGGCGTGGGCGGCACCCGTTCCGGCTACGAGTACTCGCGCAGCGCCAACCCCACCCGCACCGCGCTGCAGGAGTGCCTCGCCGCGCTGGAAGGCGGGCGCCACGGGATCGCGTTCGGATCCGGGATGGGCGCCACCGACGTCCTGCTGCGCGTGCTGCTGCACCCGGGTGACCACCTCGTCATCCCGCACGACGCCTACGGCGGCACGTTCCGGCTGGTCGACAAGGTGCTCGGGCCGTGGGGGATCGCGCACACGCCGGTCGACCTCGCCGACGTGGCCGCGCTGCGCGCCGCGGTGCGCCCCGAAACCCGGGTGATCTGGTGCGAGACGCCGACCAACCCGCTGCTGGGCATCGCCGACATCGCCGCGCTGGCCGACGTCGCCCGCGAGACGGGCGCCCGGCTCGTCGTCGACAACACGTTCGCATCGCCCTACCTGCAGGCGCCGCTCACGCTGGGCGCCGACGTCGTGCTGCACTCCACCACCAAGTACATCGGCGGGCACTCCGACGTGGTCGGCGGCGCGTTGATCACCTCCGACGACGCGCTCGCCGAGGAGGTGCGCTTCACCCAGAACGCGGTGGGCTCGGTGCCCAGCCCGTTCGACGCGTGGCTCACGCTGCGCGGGGCCAAGACCCTGGCCGTGCGGATGGAGCGCCACAGCGACAACGCCGAACGGGTGGCCGCGTTCCTGGCCGGGCACCCCGCCGTCGCGCAGGTGTTCTACCCGGGCCTGCCCGAGCACCCGGGGCACGAGGTCGCGGCCAAGCAGATGCGCCGGTTCGGCGGCATGGTGTCGTTCCGGCTCGCCGGAGGGCGCGGGGCGGCGCTGCGCGTCTGCGCGGCCACCGAGGTGTTCACGCTCGCCGAGTCGCTCGGCGGTGTCGAGTCGCTCATCGAGCACCCCGGGCAGATGACGCACATGTCGGTCGCGGGATCGGCCCTGCAGGTGCCCGACGACCTCGTGCGGCTCTCGGTCGGCATCGAGGACGTCGAGGACCTGCTGGAAGACCTCCGCGGCGCCCTCCGACGGGCCTGACCGCCACTCAGCGTCATCACAGTCGCGCTCGCGCAGACTCGCGGTAGATCCACGACCGGGAGGGGGCGCCATGCGAGTGCCGCACCCGGTCCTGTTCGCCGCGGCGGCCGCGAGCGTCGCCCTCGCGGCCGTTGCCGACGCCTCCGGCCGCCATCCGACGCACCTGGTGTTGCTCGCGCTGGTCGCCCTCGTGGTCGTGGCCGTCCAGGCCTGCTCCACGCGCTCGGCGCGGGGTGCGCTCCCGACGGTGGCGATCGCGCTCGTCGCGCAGCCGGTGCTGCACCTGTGGGCCGAGTCCGTCGACCCCGAGCACGTCCCCGGCCACGGCTTCGCCCACATGATGGCCACGAGCGGCAGCATCACCGCGATGCAGGTGCTGACCTCCGCGCTGGCGGTGCTCGTCGCGGGCACCTGCGCGCGGATCGCCGACGTGCTGGGCCGCGTCATCCGCAGGCCCACCGGTGCTCCCGCGCCGCCGGTCGCCGACCGCGCCGCCACCGCCCCCGCGCCGCCGCCGGTGGTCGCGCTGCAGAGCTGCTGCTGGGCCGTCCGCACCGCGCGGCGGGGGCCGCCTGCCGACCGGGGATTCGCGAGCCCTGTCGGCACCCACAGCATCGAGGCCACCCTTGTCTCCGCACGCACCCCTGTCCCCTCGCCGATACCTCGTCACCGGCGGACGCGGCTTCATCGGCCGCCACCTGCTCGCGCGGCTCGCCGCCCAGGGCGCCGAGGTTCACGCCACCACCCGCTCCGCCACGCCGCCCCCTGACCCGGGCGTGCGCTGGTGGCGCCTCGACCTGGCCGACGCGGCCGCCACCGAGGAGCTCGTCACGCGCCTGCGGCCCGACGTCGTCCTCCACCTGGCGGGCCGCGCCGACGGCACCCGACGCCTGGACGCCGTGGTGCCGATCCTCACCGACACCCTGCTCACCACGGTCTCCGTCCTCGCCGCGGCCGCCCGGCTGCCCCGGTGCAAGGTCGTCGTCGCGGGCTCGGTCGAGGACGGCGGCCGGGAGGACGTGCATTCGCCCTACGCGGCCTCGAAGGCGGCCGCCGCCACCTACGCCACGCTCTTCCACGGCCTGTGGCAGCTCGACGTCACGGTGCTGCGGCTGGCCATGGTCTACGGCCCCGACGACCCGAACGCGCACCGGCTCATCCCGTCGGTCGTCGCCGCGTTCCGGGCCGGCCGTCGGCCCGCGGTGAGCAGCGGCACGCGCCGCATCGACTGGGTGTACGTCGACGACGTCGTGGACGCGTTCCTCGCCGCCGCGAACACCCCTGACGGCGACGGCGGTGTGTTCGACGTCGGGTCGGGAACGCTCGTGTCGATCCGCGACACGGTCCGGCTGGTCGCCGCCGCCATGGGCACCGCGATCGCGCCCGCGTTCGGCGCCGTCGGCGACCGCCCGCAGGAGCACGACCTGGCCGCCGACCCGGCTCCCGCCCTGGTGGCGCTCGGCTGGCGGCCGCAGGTCGGCCTGGCCAAGGGCATCGCCCGCACGGTGGCCGCCCACCCGGCGCCCGTGCTGGCCGCGGCCGGGTAGCAGGCGCCACCTCGCACCCCTACGGTCACTTCGCACCCCGCCTGCGGGGTGCGAAGTGGGCCCGGGCTACGAGCGGGTGGGGGCTTCGGCGTTGTCGGGGACGGGGGCCGGGCGGTCGGGCACCACGACGTCGCCGGGCGCGACGCAGCCGCCGACCAGCACGTAGCCTCCGCCGCCGACCGGCACGTAGCGCCCGGGGTCGGCGCACGCGGCGTGCTGCACGGTGAACAGCGCGACCAACGCCAGCACGGTGGCGACGAGCAGCGGCGCGAAGGTGCGCAACCGCGCCGACGCCCCGGACATACCTGCGAGGTTACCCGCCGTATCGCCGCGACGCCTGCGCACTCCTGCGAGGATGCGACGATGACCGCCGCCACCCACCCGGTGGGCCTCGCCGACGTGCAGGCCGCCCGCGAACTCCTCGCCGGGGTCGTCGCGCGCACGCCGATCGCGGGTGCCCGCGCCCTCACCGAGCGGTGCGCCGGGCCGGTGTGGCTGAAGTGCGAGAACCTGCAGCGCACCGGGTCGTTCAAGATCCGTGGCGCGTACACGCGCATCGCCCGCCTCGACGCCGCTCAGCGGGCCCGCGGGGTGGTCGCGGCGAGCGCGGGCAACCACGCGCAGGGTGTCGCGCTCGCCGCGCAGATGCTCGGCATCCACGCGACGGTGTTCATGCCGGTCGGGGCGGCGCTGCCCAAGGTCGCCGCGACGAAGGGCTACGGCGCCGAGGTGCGCCTCGTCGGCCACACGGTGGACGAGAGCATCGCCGCGGCGCACCGGTTCGCGGACGAGACCGGCGCCGTGCTCGTGCACCCGTTCGACCACGTCGACGTCATGGCCGGGCAGGGCACGGTCGGGCTGGAGATCCTCGAGCAGGTGCCGGACGTGCGCACGGTGCTGGTGTGCACCGGGGGCGGTGGGCTGCTCGGCGGCGTCGCGGCGGCGGTCAAGGGCCTGCGCCGGGACGTCGCGGTGGTGGGGGTGCAGGCGCGCGGCGCCGCCGCGTGGCCGGTGTCGCTCGCGGAGGGCGTGCCGGTCAGCCTGCCGTCGATGCGCACGATCGCCGACGGCATCGCGGTCGGCCGCCCGGGCGACGTCACGTTCACCCAGGTGGCGGCGCTGGTCGACGACATCCTCACGGTGGGGGAGGACGCGCTGTCCCGGGCGCTGCTGCATTGCCTGGAGCGCGCGAAGCTGGTGGTGGAGCCCGCCGGGGCGGCGGGCGTCGCGGCGCTGATGGAGCACCCGGACCGGTTCGCCACCCCGGTGGTGGCGGTGTTGTCCGGCGGCAACATCGATCCGTTGGTGCTGCTGCACGTGATCCAGCACGGCATGGCCGCCGCCGCGCGCTACCTCACGCTGCGGGTGCGCCTCGGCGACGCGCCGGGTGCGCTGGCGGGCCTGCTCGCGCTCGCGGGCGAGCTCGGCGGCAACGTGCTGGACGTGGCGCACTCCCGCACGTCGGTCGCCCTGCCGTTGGGCGAGGTCGACGTGCACCTGTCCATGGAGACGCGTGGCCCGCAGCACTGCGCCGAGCTGGTGGCGGCCATCCAGGCCGCGGGCCACACGGTGGTGGATGAAACGACGGGGTGACCCCGTCAGGCCCGGAACGGCTCCGCGGACACGAGCGCGACCTTCATGTTCCCGCCATCGGGCAGCTGGTACTCACGGGTGTCACCGACGTGGGCGCCGATGAGGGCCGCGCCGAGCGGCGAGCTGGGCGACACGACCTCCAGGCCGCCCCGCACGCCCTCCTCGCGGGAGCCGAGCAGCACCGTCTCGGTGTCGTCGTCACCCTCGTAGCGGATCTTGAGCACCATGCCGGGGGACACGGTGTCGGTGTTGGTGGGGGCGGTGCCGACCTGCGCCGTGCGCAGCAGCTCCTGCAGCTGGCGGATGCGCGCCTCCTGCTGGCCCTGCTCCTCGCGCGCCGCGTGGTAGCCGCCGTTCTCCTTGAGATCGCCCTCCTCCCGGCGGGCGTTGATCTCCGCAGCGATGACGGGCCGGTTGTCGATGAGCTCCTCCAACTCGGCCTTGAGCCGGTCGTAGGCCTCCTGGGTCAGCCAGGTCACCGACGTTTCCGTCACGGTCATCACTCCTCCAGCCTGTAGCGGCCCGTGTGGCCACGGTCCGGCGCGCCCGCGTGCTCGTACGGGTGACGCCCGGCGCGTGGCGCCACCCGTTTCCGGGCCCCCAGGAGGGGCCCGAGTAAGGAAAAACACGACCCGCCTGCGGGCCGTGTGCTGCTCACGGTAACACGGTGTCAGCCGCTCGTCGCCGTCTTTCGACGAACGGTCCGAGGTGATGTGGAGTTCCCGGGCCGTACATCTGCGCTGGTCACGGCCATGAAATAGCAGGGTCGAACAGCCACGCCGACCGGTCTGCCGACGTGACGGCCGCCAACCGTATCTGCATCGGGGCGGCTTCGCGAGTCCTGAGCGCGGGAACGTCTGGGGCGCCCCCGGCGTTGCGATCAGTCGACGCGCTGATTGTCGGTGGGCTCTGCGACGATCGCAGGAGCCCGATCGGCCCGGAAGGACTGCGAACTACCCATGCCTGACACCCCGCTGCGGCTGCTCACCGTCCACGCCCACCCGGACGACGAGTCGAGCAAGGGCGCCGCCACCACGGCCCGCTACGTCGCCGAAGGCCACGACGTCATGGTCGTCACCTGCACCGGCGGCGAGGCGGGCAGCGTGCTCAACCCCGCGATGGACCGGCCGGAGGTGCGGGCGAACATGACCGCGGTCCGCCGCGAGGAGATGGCGCGCGCGGCGGAGATCCTCGGCGTGCGGCACCGGTGGCTGGGCTTCATCGACTCGGGCCTTCCCGAGGGCGATCCGAAGCCGCCGCTGCCCGAGGGCTGTTTCGCGCTGGTCGACGACGAGAAGGCCACCGCCCCGCTCGTCGCCGTGATCCGCGATTTCCGGCCGCACGCGGTCGTCACCTACGACGAGAACGGCGGCTACCCGCACCCGGACCACATCAAGACGCACGTGATCTCGGTGGCGGCGTTCGACGCTGCGGGCGACCCCGACCGCTATCCAGACGCGGGCGAGCCGTGGACCCCGCTCAAGCTCTACTACTCGCACGGCTTCTCCCGGGCCCGGGTCATGGCCTTCCACGAGGCCCTGCTCGCGCTCGGGATGGAGTCGCCCTACGAGGAGTGGGTGAAGAACTGGAGCGAGGACCGGCCGGACCCGGGCGCGCGGGTCACCACCCGGGTCCAGTGCGCCAACTGGTTCGACGTGCGCGACCGGGCGTTGATGGCCCACGCGACCCAGATCGACCCGACGAGCCGCTGGTTCACCGTCCCTCGCGACCTGCAGCGGGAGGTCTGGCCGACCGAGGACTACGAGCTGGTGCGCAGCCTCGTCGACACCGACCTGCCCGAGGACGACCTGTTCGCGGGCATCGATGCCCGCGTGGGCGGCCTGCTGCGCTGATCGGGTGCCCGCGTAGCCTGTAGCCGTGAACGCGGTGCTGGTCGGGGCGGGTCCGGGGCCGACCACGGCGTTGGTCGCTCAGGATCCGCAGCCCCCGCCCGGCCAGGGCCCGGAGTTCGGCGAGGCGTCGCCGCTGGCCCTGGTCGTGGTCATCGTGCTGGGCATCGCGCTGGTCTTCCTCATCCGGTCGATGACCAAGCACCTCAAGCGCGTTCCCGCGACGTTCGAGCCGCCGGAGGAGAACCCCGAGAGCCCCGACGAGAAGGCCTGACCTCTGCGAAGCTGAGGTGCATGCCCAACCGGCTCTCCGGCGCGACCTCGCCCTACCTGCTCCAGCACGCCGCCAACCCCGTCGACTGGTGGGAATGGTCGGACGCGGCGTTCGCCGAGGCGGCCCGGCGCGACGTGCCCGTGCTGCTCTCGGTGGGCTACGCGGCCTGCCACTGGTGCCACGTCATGGCGCACGAGTCGTTCGAGGACCCCGCCACCGCCGCGCAGATGAACGCCCAGTTCGTGGCGATCAAGGTGGACCGCGAGGAGCGGCCGGACATCGACGCCGTCTACATGGCGGCCACCCAGGCCATGACCGGGCAGGGTGGCTGGCCCATGACCTGCTTCCTCACCCCGGCGGGCGAGCCGTTCCACTGCGGCACGTACTACCCGCCCGCGCCGCGGCCGGGCTTGCCCGCGTTCCGCCAGCTCCTCGACGCCGTGTCGAAGGCCTGGCGCGAGGACGGCGAGCGCGTACGCGGTGCCGCCGGGCAGATCGCGGAGCGGCTCGCGGACGCCGCGACCGCGGCCCTGCCCGCCGCGCCCGTCGACGCCGCGAGCCTCGATGACGCCGTCAGCGGGTTGCGCGAGGAGTTCGACGGGCACACGGGCGGCTTCGGCGGGGCACCCAAGTTCCCGCCGTCGATGGTGTTGGAGTTCCTCGTGCGCCACCACGAGCGCACCGGGTCGGAGACCGCGCTGCGCATGGTCGTGGCGACCGCGGAGCGGATGGCGCGCGGCGGGATGTACGACCAGCTCGCGGGCGGTTTCGCGCGCTACAGCGTCGACGCGCAGTGGGTGGTGCCGCACTTCGAGAAGATGCTCTACGACAACGCGCTGCTGCTGCGCGTCTACGCCCACCTGCACCGGGTCACCGGGTCCGCGCTCGCTCTGCGCGTGGCGGACGAGACGGCCGCGTTCCTGGTGCGCGACCTGGGCACCGCCGAAGGCGGTTTCGCCTCCGCGCTCGACGCGGACACCGACGGCGTCGAGGGCAAGACCTACGCCTGGACGCCCGCCCAGCTCACCGAGGTCCTCGGCGCGCAGGACGGGGCGTGGGCCGCGGAGCTGCTCACGGTCACCGACTCGGGCACCTTCGAGCACGGCGCCTCCACGCTGCAGTTCACCGCCGACCCCGCCGACCCCGGGCGCTGGGCGCGGGTGCGGGCGGCTTTGCTGGCCGCGCGCGCCGAGCGCCCGCAGCCCGCCCGCGACGACAAAGTAATCACCGCGTGGAACGGCCTGACGATCGTCGCGCTCGCCGAGGGCGGGGCCGCGCTCGACCGGCCCGACTGGGTGTCGGCCGCCGCGCGCGCCGCCGACCTGTTGCTGGATCTCCACGTCGTCGACGGACGCTTGCGCCGCTCCTCCCGCGACGGCGTCGTCGGCGCCGCGGGAGGCGTGCTCGAGGACCACGCCGCGCTCGCCGACGGGCTGCTCGCGCTGCACCAGGCCACCGGTGCGCCGCGCTGGCTCGCCGCGGCGACCGACCTGCTCGACGTGACGCTCGCGCATTTCGCCGACGCGGACGGGGTCTTCTTCGACACGGCCGACGACGCCGAAGCCCTGCTGCACCGGCCGCGCGAGATCACCGACAACGCGACGCCGTGCGGGAGCTCCGCGCTGACGTCGGCGCTGCTCACGGCGTCGGTGCTGACCGATGACGGCGGCCGCTACCGGGCCGCGGCCGAGGCGGCGCTCCAGGGCGCGGGCACCCTGCTGCGCCGACACCCCCGATTCGCGGGCCACTGGCTCACCGCGGCGGAGGCGCAGATCGCGGGCCCGTTGCAGGTCGCGATCGCGGGCGACGGGCCCGACCTGCTGGCCCGCGCTCGGCACACGGCCCCGGGCGGCACAGTGATCGTCGCCGGGGCTCCGGACGCGCCCGGGGTGCCGCTGCTCGCGGCGCGCGCGCTCGTCGACGGCGCGCCCGCCGCCTACGTCTGCCGCGGCTTCGTCTGCGACCGCCCCGTCACCACGCCCGACGCCCTGGCCGCCGCGGTTCGCTCGCGGTGAACGCGCACGCCGTGCGTATCGGTGTAATCTCGTAAGCACGCCGCTGGGATCGCAGCGGAGAGCACTTCCTCCGACCCGGTCGGAGCGGGGTGCCCCTGCCGCAGCGCCGGAGGCGACGAGGGGCTGATGCTGTGGAGGTCGAGATGAGCGGACGGATGCACCGGGGATGGCACGGACGCGGCCGCGGACCGGGTCGTGGCGGATGGCAGCAGGCCGACCTTCCCGCCGCGGACGACGCGGCCGCCTGGCTCTCGGGGCGCCTCCCCGAAGGGTGGTTCACGGCGGCACCGGACGTCACGGTGGACCGCGAGGAGATCGTCATCGTCGGCACGCTGCCACCCGTCGAGGGTGAGTTCGCCGAGGGCGATGCGGGCGGTGCCGAGCGCGCCGCCGCCGAGGCGGGCCGGATCTCCCGGTTCCGCGAGACCACCCGCGAGGAGCGCATCGAGATCGCGCGCCAGGCCGAGCACCGCTACGGCCGGAAGGTGGCCTGGGGCGCACGGGTCGGCGACACCGAGCAGCTGTTCACCGTCGCCTCGGTGCCGGTGATGACGCGCTTGCGCCAGCCGGAGCGGGTCGTGCTCGACACGCTCGTGGACGCGGGTGTGGCCCGCTCCCGTTCGGACGCGCTGGCGTGGGCGGTCAAGCTGGTCGGCCAGCACGCCGACGAGTGGTTGGCCGAGCTGCGGGACGCGATGGCGAAGGTCGATGACCTGCGGGCCAAGGGCCCGGACGGCGGCGACGCCGCCTAGCGCAGGAGCACCAGCCAGATCGCGACGAGGTGGCACAGCGCGGCGAGCACGGTGGCCGCGTGGAAGAACTCGTGGTAGCCGAACGTGCGGGGCCACGGGTTCGGCCACTTCGTCGCGTAGAACACGGCCCCCACGGTGTAGAGCGCGCCGCCCGCGATCAGCAGCACGAACGCGGCGACGCCGCCGTTCTGCAGCAACTCGGGGAACACGAACACCGCGACCCAGCCGAGCGCCATGTAGATCGGCACCGCCAGCCACGACGGCGCGTGCGGCCACGCCGTCTTGAGGACCACGCCGACGAGCGCCCCGCCCCACACCACGATGAGCACCCAGCGCGCCGTGTGCGGGTCCATCGCGAGCGCCGCGACCGGCGTGTACGTGCCCGCGATGAACAGGAAGATCATGGAGTGGTCCAGCCGCTTCATGATCGCCCGGGCGCGCGGGGTGCGCCACGTATGGCGGTGGTAGACCGCGCTCACCCCGAACAGCCCCAGGATCGTGAGGCTGTAGACGGCGGTGGCCAGCGCCGCGCCCGCACCGACCCGCGCGCCCGCCACGGCGACGAGCACGACGCCGGACGCGATCGACACGACGAACGACCAGAAGTGCAGCCAGCCGCGCATGCGCGGCTTGTGCGGCGGGGCCGCGGTCCCGGCGGTCACGGGTCGAGGTTACGGCAACCCGTCAGGCACCCGCGGCGCTCGTGGGTGAGCCCGACCACGCCCGGCGGCGTAGGCTCACCCGCCGTGGGCGCCCGCGACCTGCTCTACTCGCTCTACGAGCGCAGGCTCTCGCGTCACCTGCGCGGCGTGGGCGAGCGCCCCCGACACGTCGCGGTCATGCTCGACGGCAACCGCCGGTGGGCGCGCGAGGCGGGCTTCGTCGACGTCAACGACGGGCACCGCGTGGGCGCCGCCAAGATCGCCGACCTGCTCGCGTGGTGCGAGGAGGAGGGCGTGCAGGTCGTCACGCTCTTCCTGCTCTCCACCGACAACCTGAGCAGGCCCGCCGACGAGCTCGAACCGCTGCTGGAGATCATCGCGGACGTCGTCGACGAGCTCGCGGGCCCGGCGGCGCCGTGGCGGGTGCGCATCGTCGGCGCGCTGGACCTGCTGCCGCCCACGATCGCCCACCGGCTCGCCGCGGCGGCCGAGCGCACGGTCGGGCGGCGCGGCCTGGAGCTGAACGTGGCCGTCGGCTACGGCGGTCGCCAGGAGATCGCCGACGCCGTGCGCAAACTGCTGCTGCGCCACGCCGAGGCGGGCACGTCCATCGAAGAGCTGGCCGAGGTGCTCGACGTCGACCACATCGCCCAGAACCTCTACACGTCCGGCCAGCCCGATCCCGACCTCGTGATCCGCACGTCGGGGGAGCAGCGGCTGTCGGGCTTCCTGCTGTGGCAGTCGGCGCACTCGGAGTTCTGGTTCTGCGAGGCCTACTGGCCCGCGTTCCGCAAGGTGGACTTCCTGCGTGCGCTGCGCGACTACGCCGCCCGACACCGCCGCTTCGGCGCCTGAGCAGCTATCGGTCGGCGGCGGCGGTCTCGTCCTGACCGGTCGCGTCATCCCCGCTGGTCTCGTCCTCGGAGGTGCCGCGGGCGGGTAGCGGCGTCACGCCGACGGACGGCAGCTTGCCCGCGATCGGCACCTGACCCAGGTTCGGCGTCGACGCGGGGGGCACGCTCAATGCCAGGGAGATGAGTGGTTTCGGCTTGTGTCCGGGGCCTGCTCGTCACGATCACGTTGAGTGAGGTCCGGTGCGGTGGCCCGATGTGATCGGGCCTGTTCGGCGTGGCGTGCCCGGGATGGGTGGAGGCTCCCGGTAGAAGACCCGGTGTCTTAAGCCGATCTTCTTCTCTGGAGCCTCCGCGTGTGTTTCTACCCGGTCTTGTCCCGGCCCGCGATCCCCGGTGTGGAGTTTCCCGGTGGGGATCAGGCGGCCGTCCAGGCGGTGATCGTGGCCGTCCCGGTGTCGGCGCTGGTCTGGCCGGTGCGGGCGGGATCGGGCGGGGATGGGCGGTCGGCGTTGGTGGTCGCGGGGCCCTCACCGATCGCGGCGGGCGACCTGGTGGCCTGGTGCAAGGTGGTGGTGACAGCCCCAGCCCTGCTGCGCCGGGACGGGCGGGTCCAGGCTGCGGGCCGGCCGTGTGATCACGCCCGGCTCGGGGTCGGCGAGCAGGAGTTGGACCGCCGCTGTGGGCCGGGGACGATCGATCGGATCGCCGCCGGGGTCTGTCCGGCCGGGAAGATCAAGGCCGTGGCGCGGCGGGAGATGAGCGTCGCTGCCACCATCCGCGCGGTGCTGCTGATGACCGTGATGCCCGACGCCGACTCCCGCGAGGTGCTGACCACGTTGCTGGGCGAGCTGACCGCGGTGCCGTGGCAGCGACCGCACGCCATACCGTCGGGCACGGTGCTGTCGAGTTGGCGGGCCGCGGTCGGCGAGGCGCCGCTGCAGCAGTTGCAGCGGCAGCTGCTGGCCGCGGTCACAGCCGAGCATCGGGACCCGGCGCTGCCCCGGGTGGAGGTGGGCGGCGGGCTGCGGCTGGGCGCGATCGACGGGACGGTGACCCGGATGCCCGACACCAAGGCCAACCGGGCCGTGTTCGGCACCGCCGGGCAGGCCGAGACCGGCTACCCGCAGATCCGTCACCTGCACGCCTCCGACGCGCTCACCCGCGCCACCCTGGGCGTGGTGTGGGGCCCGGCCGGTGGGGACAAGGCCGGGACCAAGGGGGAGGCCGAACAGGCACTGCTGGACCGGATGCTGGACGAGCACCCCGATGTGTTCGACCCCACCCGGTTGTGGATCATGGATCGGAACTTTCCCGGCGTGCCGCGGATCAAGGCCATGCTGGCCACCGGCACCCACGTGTTGATCCGCGTCAAGTCCGACATCCGCCTGCCTCGCATCGGCTCGTTCGCCACCGACGGGTCCTACCTGGCCACCGTGTCCGGCGGAGGGACCACCCTGACCATGCGGGTTATCGAGTACCACATCGACATCGACGGACAAACCACGCCCGAGTTGTTTTGCCTGGTCACCGACCTGCTCGACCACCACACCCACCCCGCCCACCAACTCGCCGAGGCCTACCGGTGGCGGTGGGACGGCTCCGAAACCGCGCTGCGGGAGGCCAAATCGGCCATCCACGACGCCGGCCCGGCCGTCGGGGCGATCCTGCGCTCGGCCACCCCGGAGCTGATCCGGCAAGAGCACGCCGCCTGGACCACAGCTACCGAACTCGTCCACGCCGCCACCCGCTCGGCCGCCGCCCTCGCCCAGCCTTTCCGGAAGGGCCCCCGCACCGGCCAGTCGGTCGCAGCCCGGCACCTGTCGTTCACCACCGCCCGCCGCACCCTGATCGCCACCGTGCGGACCGGTGCCGCCACCGCCTCGCTGCCCGCACCTGCTCGGGCCGCCGCCCACCACACGGCCCTGGCCGTGATCGCCACCGCCCGCGTCACCACCGACCGACATCGTCACCGCGACCACAAGCTCAAAACCAGGCGGGCGTTTCCCCATGCCCCGCGCGACATCACCACCCGCACCGCCCCCGCCCACGTGCACGTCTGCGGCACCGCGGCCTGACACAGCACCGTCGCGTCCCCCGAGCAGGACATCACCCGGGCACGGAACCCGGCGCACCCGGCCAGACAGCCGGGCCGCCGCCATGCGCCCAGCCCGTCGTCACTCTCCGCACATCACTCGAAGATCATCACAGGGGTCCACCGCTCCCCGAACTACCTCATCTCCCTGGCATTGGGGGCACGCTGCCTCGACGCATGCCGAGCAGGCCGTTGCTGGCGTCGACCGGCTGGTAGACGAGCGGCACCGGCGCGTCGGACAGCGGGGGCGGCGTGGGCGCGGGATCCGCCGACGCCGGCGCCGACGATGCGGGGTACGGGGACGAAGGTGCGGGTGCGGCGGCGGCCACGCCCGCGAGGCCGAGACCGGCCACGACGAGCCCGACGAGGGGACCGAGGACGTAGGTGGAACGGCGCAGGGACATGAGAGCTCCTCCGGAGGGAAACGGCGAGGGCCCGGACCCCCTAGGGGATCCGGGCCCGGTTCACGCGACGCCTCGCGGCGTCACCGAACGACCTGGACTCAGTGGTTGTCCTGGAAGTTGTCGTGAATGTGCGTGTTGAGCACGTTGTCGACGTTGTTGCAGCTCGCGATCGGGGCCTGCGCCTGAGCGGTGACCGGGCCAACGCCGTTGGCCGCGATACCGATCAGACCGAGCAGCGGCGCGGTGACGCCGGTCGCGGTCTGCGGGTTGTAGTTGCGCACGTCCTGCTTCGCGCTCTTGCACACCGGCGAGTGGTCGTAGCCGTGCGCCAGCGCGAGGGGAGCGGCCGCGAGGATTGCGGCAGCCGACGCGGCGACGATGATTCCAGCCTTCTTGAGCACAGTCTCTCCTGACGGGTGGTGCGAACTCACCTGAGTCGCATCATCTTCATTCGGGCCAGCTTGGAGGGGAGCCGTGCCAGCCATGAAAAAACATATCGGACGGATCGGCGGAAAACAAATTGCCTCCCACTATTGAGTGATGGCACTCAACAAGCGGGAAAAGGTTATTCCCCAATCCGGGTGAAGCTGCAATCGGCACGAAAAAGACGAAGGCCCGGGCCATGCGGCCCGGGCCTTCAGTGGACGTGCGCGACCGTCAGCCGTTGTCCTGGAAGTTGTCGTGGACGTTGACGTTGGCGATGTTGTCCAGGTTGTTGCAGCTCAGGATCGGAGTCTGCAGCTGGGCGGTGACCGGCCCGAGAACGTTGGCGCCGACGCCGAGGATCCCGATCAGGCTGGACACGCCGGTGGCGTCCTGGGGGTTGTAGTTCGTGACGTCCTGCGGTGCGGAGGTGCACTGCGGCGAGTGGTCGTACGTGGTGGAGCGGTCGTACGTGGTGGAGTGGTCGTCGTACTTGGCGTGCGACGCCTTGTGGTGGTGATCGTGACCCGAGTGGTCACCCATCTCACCGGCGAAGGCGAGCGGGCTCATGGCCAGCAAGCCGGCGGCGGCCGTAGCCACGACAATTCCAGCCTTCTTCAGCACAGTTCATCTCCTGTTGGTGATGCGGATCCGACCGGAGCCGATTCCCTTCGGAGTCGGCGTGTGACTTTGGGGAGCCCGCGCCGACCGGGAAAGAATTTATCGCTTGGCTGTCAAGCCGCCAAACTGTGTACCACTATCGGGTGAGTCAAGTACTTTGGGTGGGGATACTCGCCTTTTCGGGCGGTACCTTGGCGGGGCAATCGCCCGGATTCGGCGATGGTGATCGACCCTCCGTAGTCGCTTATCACCTGAAGGATGCCGTATCCCTTTGCCGTCCTACGCTGCGTGACAACCCGCCAACGGGAAAGGGCGCCGGACCGACGGTCCGGCGCCCTTCACGCGCGAGAAATCAGCCCTGCTGGGTGACGGCGTCGCCGGAGGCGGTGTTGTCGCCGCAGTGGCGCGAGTTGTCGACGGCCTGGTTGGTCTTGGCCTTCGCCGAGCCGAGCAGGCCCAGTGCGCCGGTTGCCGCCCCGGTGACGTCCTTGACCGGCACCTGCGCGTCCCCCGCGCCGCCGTTGATCGGGACGTCGTTGTTGCACGCCTGGATCGGGGTGTTGACGTTGTTGTGGGCCACGTTGACCAGGCCCGACGACGTCGTGGTCGCGGTGTTGGTGACGCGGCTGGGGTGCCCGGTGGCGAACGCCAGCGGGCTCACGGCCATCAGACCCGCGGCGGCGATGGCCACGGCGATGACGGTCTTCTTCAGCACGGTTCTTGTTCTCCTTGGGGGGACCTACGGCAGCGCCGCGGCGGATTCATTCGAGTCGGCGCTACGACGGGGGAGCCTTTCGCCGACCGGGAGCGACCCTAGGTCGGGCCGGGGCGCCGGTTCCAACCATGATCGACTATTGGGTGGTGGAATCCACTCAACGGCTGACCTGCGGATACGCCGTGGCCACCGGGCGTCGAGCGACCACCGCCACGTCACTCCGTGGATCACGGTTGTTCGGCCGCCGCCGT
Organism: uncultured Actinomycetota bacterium; assembly: GCA_963837575.1. GTDB lineage: Bacteria > Actinomycetota > Actinomycetes > Mycobacteriales > Pseudonocardiaceae > Pseudonocardia. The sequence goes on along the minus strand of CAWIOI010000016.1, from coordinate 2,316 downwards.
AACCCCGGACGGACGAGGGTCGGTTGGGCCGTTTCCGCGCCGATCGACGCGCCGAACGGTCTCATGTCTCGACGCAGCGGCCGAACGTGTCAAATACGCCCTCCGCTTGACGACGGGCGGTACTCGATCGACGACGAACGGTAGTCCGTTGTGTTAAATCTGGGCGAGCGACACGGCGACGGCACGGCGTTGCAGTTGACCGCACCCGGGTGACCGCCGGTAGCGTTTGCTTCGGCGGGCCGTACCCGATGCGGACCGCCCGGGAGGCCCTGGTCGTGGTGTCACACACCCGAGAGGGCCGGCAACCGGCCCTCGCGGGCGTCCGCGGCGGTGTCGCGGAAGTCCGGGCCAGGGCAGGCCGGCCCACCGGAGAGTGGGCGTGGTGCCGCGCCCACGAGGGAGCACCCGTGATCGAACCTGCTGCTGGCGCACAAGGCTCGGAACCCCGGCGCTGCTACGTGCTCGACACCTCCGTTCTCCTGTCCGACCCGTGGTCGCTGACCCGGTTCGAGGAGCACGAGGTCGTCTTGCCGCTGGTGGTGATCTCCGAGCTGGAGGGCAAGCGGCACCACCCCGAGTTGGGTGGTTCGCCCGTACGGCGTTGCGCACGCTCGATGACCTGCGCATGGAGCACGGGCGGCTGGACGCCCCTGTTCCCGTCGGCGACGCGGGCGGCACGCTGCACGTCGAGCTCAACCACGCCGATCCGGAGGTGCTCCCCGCAGGCTTTCGCACCGACTCGAACGACTCGCGCATCCTGGCCTGTGCGCTCAACCTGGCCGCCGAGCGGCGTGCCGACGGACGGGGCCCGGTCGTGCTCGTCACGCAGGACATGCCGCTGCGGGTGAAGGCGGCCGCGGTCGGCCTCATCGCCGACGAGTACCACGCCCTCGACGTCGTCTCCACCGGCTGGACCGGGATGGCGGACCTGTCCGTCACCTCGGCCGACGTCGATGCGCTCTTCCGCGAGGGCGTGATCGACCACGACGCGGCGCGCGACCTGCCCTGCCACACCGGGCTGCGCCTGTCCGGGGGTGGCTCGGCCGCGCTCGGGCGGATCACGGCCGACAAGCGCGTGCGGATCGTGCGCGGCGACCGGGAGGCGTTCGGGCTGCACGGGCGCTCGGCCGAGCAGCGGGTGGCGCTGGACCTGCTGCTCGACCCGGACGTCGGCATCGTCTCCCTCGGCGGCCGGGCGGGCACCGGCAAGTCGGCGCTCGCGCTCTGTGCCGGGCTGGAGGCGGTGATGGAGCGCCAGCAGCACCGCAAGGTCGTGGTGTTCCGGCCGCTCTACGCCGTCGGCGGCCAGGAGCTCGGCTACCTGCCGGGCAGCGAGAGCGAGAAGATGGCGCCCTGGGCGCAGGCCGTTTTCGACACGCTCGGCGCCCTGGTCAGCCAGAACATCGTGGAGGAGGTCATCGCCCGGGGCATGCTGGAGGTGCTGCCGCTCACCCACATCCGCGGGCGGTCGCTGCACGACAGCTTCGTGATCGTCGACGAGGCGCAGTCGCTGGAGCGCGGTGTGCTGCTCACCGTGCTGTCGCGGCTGGGCACCGCGTCGCGGGTGGTGCTCACGCACGACGTGGCGCAGCGCGACAACCTGCGCGTCGGGCGGCATGACGGCGTGGCGGCGGTGATCGAGAAGCTGAAGGGTCATCCGCTGTTCGCGCACGTCACGCTCACGCGTTCGGAGCGAAGCCCGATCGCCGCGCTCGTCACGGAGATGCTGGAGGGCCCCGCGGCTTGACGGCTGTGCGCGGTAACGAGTGCTCTGGCACTCGTTACCGCTCACAGGCCGTGGGGGGTGCCCTCGGTGAAGCCCGCCGTCGTCTGGATGCCGACCGTCGCCCGCTCGGCGAGCTCGGCCACCGTGCGCGCGCCTACGTAGGTGGCGGCGCTCCGCACCCCCGCGCAGATGCTGTCGAGCAGGTCCTCCACCCCGGGGCGCTGCGGGTCCAGCAGCTGACGCGAGGACGAGATGCCCTCCTCGAACAGGGTCTTGCGCGCACGGTCGAACCCGCCGTCGCCGCGCGTGCGGGCGCTCACCGCCCGCTTGCTCGCCATTCCGAACGACTCCTTGTAGGGCCGCCCCGCCTCGTCGCGCAGCAGGTCGCCGGGCGACTCGAACGTGCCCGCCAGCCAGGAGCCGATCATCACGGCCGACGCGCCCGCGGCCAGCGCCAGCGCGACGTCGCGGGGGTGGCGCACGCCGCCGTCGGCCCAGACCTGCACGCCCTCTTCGCGGCCGGCCGCCGCGCACTTGAGCACGGCCGAGAACTGTGGCCGCCCGACCCCGGTCATCATCCGCGTGGTGCA